>JAXDQS010000003.1:0-666170 GCA_034667725.1 Thermoplasmata archaeon | reverse complement strand
TCGAGGCCTCGCTGCTGGCGGCGCTGACCACCACGGAGGCGCTGCAGACCAAGGACATCGTCGCCAAGACGGGGCTGCGCCAGCCTGAGGTCTCGACCGGGATGCACCTGCTGCGGGACCGCGGCTGGATCGAGGAGGGCACCCATCCCCGCAAGGGCAAGGGCCGTCCGATGCACGTCTACCGCCTCTCGGTCCCGCTCCGGACCATCCGCAAGCACTACGAGGAGCAGGGCCGCCGCACCCTGGCCGAGTACCAGGAGGCGCTTCAGGTGCTCAAGGAGCGGCTCAAGTAGATGCCCACCCGCTTCCGGACCCTGCCCCCCGCCCAGGCGCGGTGGCTGGTGCGCTGCGAGGCGCTGCCTGCACGCGCCGCACGCCGCCGGGCCCGGCCACGAACGCCTCCGAGCAGAGCCCAAGGAAGAGCCCGCAGGTGACGACGCCCGGGTAGGTCTCGAGCTGGGTTTCGAGCCGTTCCGGGTCGTCGATGGCGGGCCAGCGCGCGTCGAGGATGGCGTTGCCGTTGTCGGTGCGGTAGGGCGACCCGTCCGGCGCCGTGCGCAGCGTGACGCGGGCGCCGAGCGAGGCGACGTAGTCGGCCACGGGGCGCGCGCCGAACGGCAGCACCTCGATCGGAAGCGCGAAGGTGGAGCCGAGCCGTTCGACCTGCTTGGCCGCGTCCGCGACGACGACCATGCGGCGGCTGACGCGGGCCACCACCTTCTCGCGGGCAAGCGCCCCGCCGCCGCCCTTGATGAGGCGCAGCTGGGCGTCGAGCTCGTCGGCGCCGTCGATGGTCAGGTCCACCACCGGATGCTCGTCGAGCGTGGTGAGCGGGATGCCCACCTTGCGCGCGAGCTGCTCCGACTGGATGCTCGTCGGGATGCCCACGATGCGCAGCCCTGCGGCGACCTTGCGGCCCAAGGCCTCGATGGTGTAGCGCACGGTGGAGCCGGTGCCGAGGCCCACGACCATGCCGTCCTGCGCCAGCGCGGCGGCGGCCTCGCCGGCCTCGCGCTTCTGGGCCTCCTTGTCCATCGGGCGGCGCGAGGCTGCACGCTCCCATAAGGCTGAAGCCTGCGCCGCGGGTCCAAGCGGCGCCGATGTCCGCCGACCGTCCGTCCGTCGAGCAGTACTTCATGGACATGACGCACCTCGTCAAGGCGCGCGGCACCTGTCCTCGCCGCACCGTCGGCGCGGTCATCGTCAAGGACAAGCGGGTCCTCACCACGGGCTACAACGGCGCGCCGCGCAACTTCCCGCACCCGATCGACGTCGGCTGCCTGCGCGACGAGCTGCACATCCCGCGCGGCATGGTCGCGGACATCTGCCCGTGCCTGCACGCCGAGCAGAACGCCATCATCCAGGCGGCCACGACGGGCGTGTCGATCGAGGGCGCGGACCTTTACTGCACCACGCAGCCGTGCACGCAATGCAGCCGCATGGTGGCCAACTGCGGCATCAAGCGCGTCGTGTTCGAGGAGGAGTACCCGGACCCGCTGGCCGTCGGCATCCTCACCACCTCCGGCGTCGAGCTGTGGCGGTGGGACGCCGCCACCCGCACGGCCCACCGTCTGCAGGGCACCAACACCTTCGAGCAGGCCCAGGACGAGCTTCGCAAGCGGTTCGCCGCCGGCGGCCTCGCCCCTGCCCCGAAGGTGCTGGCGGACCTGCCGATGGCCGCGCCCGCGTCTTCGCCTGCGCCCGCGGCACCGCGCGAGCCCTCCGGCACCGGCGTCCGCGACCTGCGCGACGACCCGCGCCGCGCCGATTTGATCCACAAGCTCGCCGTCGAGAAGGCCCGCCGCCGCAAGGAGGCGCAAGAGGGCCTCGACAACCCGGGCCCCTAGCCGCCCCAGCGCGCATCGGCCGCCAAGGTCGCGGCCAGCAGCGCGGCGCCGGCGGCGGCCCCCGCCAGCACGTCGCTCGGCAGGTGCTGGCCCCCCAGGATCCGTGCCAAGCCCACCAGGAGGCCTGCGCCCGCCGCGGCGCACCACGCCACGCGGGTGCCGGCGGCGCCCGCGACGCGGCGCGCCAACAGGCCGGCGGCCAGGCCGGCGGTGAACAGCGCGCCCAAGGTGTGGCCGCTGGGGAACATCTGCGGGTACGGCCCGGCCGCGCCGGCCCGCAACGGCGCCGCCAACGGCTCGAAGGCCGTTTGCAGGATCGCCGTGGCCAGGCCGTTGGCCGTGGCGCCGGCCAGCGCGACGGCGGCGCTTCGCCTGCGGCCGGCCGCCCACAGGGCGGCGGCCAGCACGGCGGCGGCGCCGAGGGCGGACCGCCAGTCGCCGAGGGCGCCGACGTGCTCGGCGCCGGGCAGGTCGCCGTGCCAGCGGCCGCGCACGTCGGGGTCGGTGTCGTTGCCGGCGGGCGGCTCGCCGTCCCAGTGGCCGAGGCCGCGCACCGCGGCGTGGACGAAGTGGTCCGGGCCGCGCATGGCGCCCGCGAGCGTGAGGGCGGCGATGGCCCCGAAGGCCACGACGGCCAGGACGGCGACCGGTGCGCGCGCCACTAGAGCCACCCCCCGATGGTGGGCGTGTCGAGCGCCGCCGAGTCGGCGAACCGGGCCAGCTCGGCCGCGTCCACCGGCAGGCCGAGGGCGCGCAGCACCCGGAGCCGCAGCCGCAGGTCGGCGCCTTGGGCGGCCACCCGCACCGCGGCCGCCGCCTCGACGCCGACGGCGTAGCCGGCCGCGTCCACGACGTCGAACACGGTGCCGGCCCAGAGGTCGCGGCCCGCCAGCCGGCGCAGCTCGGGCAGCACGAGCGCGTCGTCGCCGGCCTGGTTGGGCGCCAACGCGAGCCGCGCGCCCGGGGCCAGCTCGCCGGTCTCCTGCATCTCCAGCACTTGCAACTGGTCGCCGTCGGCGGCGAAGGTGAGCCAGCGCAGGTCGGCCGTGAGGTGGAACGGCCGCGCCAGCACCTCCTCCTCGGCGAACGGCGCCCAGGCGTCGGCGGCCGCCGCCGGCTGGCTCCACGACGCCTGGGCCGCGCCCGGGTCGGCCAGGATGCGGCGGGTGGCGGCGTCCACGTCGCCCCACGCCCCCGCCGCCTCGGCCTCCTGCCTGAAGCGGGCGTGGACCCGGCGCGCCTGGCGCTCGGCCTCCTGCCACTCGTGCGGCCGCGCGACGCCGAGGACCTGGGCGGCGAACGCGCCCGACAGGTCGCCGGCGGCCTGGCCGGCCTCGACGCCGCGGCAGGTGCGGTTGACGTAGACTTCGGTGCGGCGGCCGAAGTAGAGATGGAACGGGAAGTAGCGGCAGTGCCGTGGCCGCTCCTCGTAGGCGGTGCAGCGCCGCCGCGCCAACAGCGTGCAGCCGCCGCAGCCGCCCTGGAGCGCCAGGCGGAGGCCGCCGCCGTCTTGCCGAGCCACCGGCAGCCGCGGGAACCGGGTGCGCAGCCGGGCCAGCTCGTCGTGGGCGACCTCGGGCGGGAAGGTGCAGCAGAAGCCGCAGCCCTCCAGGCACGCGAACGAGGCGCCCAGGAGTTCCCGGGTGTCCCACTCCAGCGGCGCCGCCACGTTCGCGCACCTCCGGCGGCTCGCCTTAAGCCTGCCCCTCGCGCCCCTTTGTCCCGCCGGCGCCCAAAGAGAACATGACCCATCGGGGGCCATCGCGCGATGGGCGCGCCGAGCGCCGCCGGGGATGCTTTTGGTGAACGGGTGATGGAGCAAAACCTGCGGGTCGCGTACGAGCATCTGGTGCGCCGCGGCGCAGGCCAAGGCTCCGCGGGCTACGTCCTCACAGGCGAGCGGGGCTCGGGCCTCACCGTCCGCCGCGGCCGGCGCCGCCGCGTGGACCTTCAAGTGGAGGCCGCCGGCCACCGCCGCCGCTTCGCGCTCTTGCCCACCGGCAGCTTCGTCGAGCAGGCCCTGCCGCCGGACGAGGGGGCGTGGGTCGCCGAGTTCCACCCCGAGTCGCGGCCGCCGGAGATCGTCGTGCTGGCGGGCGCCCACGGCGAGAGCGACGTGTTCCGCCTCCCGCCGACACTGGCCGCCGAGGCCCCGGCCGACCTCATGGGCGCGCTGGAGCCGTTGAGCCCGCTGCCGCTGCACGGCAAGAACGGGCTGCTGGGCACGCTGGCGCTCGGGGAGTACGTCGGCCTCGACCTGTCGCTGCGCACGGGCGGCGCCTCGTACCGGGTCCATTGGAGCGACGTCGTGCAGGAGCACGGCGACGCGCCCGCCCCCGCCCGGCTGCGGCCCGTCTGGTTCCGCACCTACGCCCACGGCCCGCACCAGTGGCTGGAGGTCCGCGCCGCCGACGAGGTCGTGGACCGCTTCGACATCACGGCCTTGTGAGGCCCTTGTCGTCGTCGCGCAGGACCTCCCGCAGCGACGCCGTGGTCTCGCGGGTCAGCTCGAAGCGCGGCCGGTAGTCGGCGCTCCGGGACACCAGGCCGAAGTCCACCAGCTCGGTCAGGTAGCGGCGCACGATCTTGCGCGACAGCGACAGCTCGCTGCTGAGGTCCTGGATGCCGGTGCGCGGCTTCAGCTCGAGGGTGCGCAGGATGGCGGCGCAGTGGTCGTCGCGCACCAGGCGCATGAGGTGCTGGTACGAGGTGCCCACCGTGGGCAGGAAGTAGTAGGCGGCGCGGCCGCGGCGCACCACGCGCACGCCGGACTGGGCCGCCATGCGGCGCAGGTGGTGCGCGACCGAGCCCCGCGCCAGCCCCGTGGCGTCCACCAGCTCCTTCTCGGTGGCGCCGGGATGCTCGCCCAAGGCGCGCGCGATGGCCTGGCGCGTGCCCTCGGACAGCCGGTTGGGGCCGCGGATGAAGAACATCATGCGTAGCCCTCCGCGTCGCCGGGCGCGCCGGCCTCCATGAGGCCGCGCAGGATGGGCGTGCCGCGCACCTCGACGGCGTAGCTCGGCGAGGCGGCCAGGCAGGCCCGGACGGCGGCGGCGGCCTCCTGCGCGCGCCCTTGCAGCGCCCGGATGCAGGCCAGCAGGAAGGCGTGGTCCGCGGTGTCGAGCGGGTCGGCGCCCTGCTGGGCCTGCAGCACCGCCTCGGCGGCGTCGGGCTGGCGGGAGCGGATGAAGGCGATGGTGCGCAGGATGGTCGCCTGCTTGCCGGCCCGCGGGCTGTGGCCGGCGCGGGCGGCGGCGGTGGCCGGGTCGGGCGCGTCCAGGAGGTCCTCCAGGTCGGTGCGCGGGCGGCTCCGGCGCCAGGCCGCAAGGGCGGCGGCGAGGGTGCCCAGCAGCACGAGCACGGTGGCGCCGAGCCCCGTCCAGCCGGAGGCGGCCAGGCCGTCCGGCGGCCGCGCCGGGGCGGCGAAGGCAAGCGGCAGCGCGTCGCCGTCGCGGGCGCCGAAGGCCATGGCGTGGTCGCCGGTGAGCTGCGTGACCGTGCCCGCCAAGGCGTCCTCCACGACGATGGTGCCGGTGACGTCCCAGTCCGACGCGAGCCAGGCCATGCTGGTGTCGTGGCCGGGGAGGGTGAAGCGGAGCTCGGCCTGGTCGGCCATCAGGGTCACGACGCGCACCGTCTCGTCGTAGGCGGGGACGCCCGGCTGCCAAGGCCGCTGAGCCGCGCCGCTCCAGGAAGCGCCCGCCTCGCCGGTGACGTTCCAGCCCCAGAGCTGGACGCGCACGGGGCCGGTCCAGCGGAGGGACAGGACCTCGTCGAGGCTTTCGACGACGTGGGTCGGGCCCAGCGGCACGCAGGGGCCTGGATCGTGCCCGAGGAAGTGGCTGGGGCGGGCCATGCAGGCGGACTCGGGCGGCCCGACGTGGGCGGACTGGAACGAGCCCGCGAGCGACGCGCCGCCGGGCAGGGCGGTGACGAACAGCCGGGCGCCGTCCATCCAGGGCACGGCCTCCAAGTCGCCCTCCCAGGTGCTGGCGGTGGTGCGGGGGTCGCTTTCGTCGTTGCGCCACAAGTCGGCGACGTTCATGGTGGCGCGCTCGACGGCGACCACGGTCCAGCGGCGCGCGGACATCTCGAGCCTGGCGTTGGGGCCGGGGCCGGCGCGCGCGTCAAGCAACTGGGGGACAGCCTCGACGGCGGCCGTGCCCGCGACCTGCACCGTCCGGACCACGGGGGCCTCGGCCGCGGCGGCCAGCGGCAGGGCAAAAGGCAGGAGAAGGAGAAGGGCGGCAGCGGCCGCTCCCAGGCGGGGCACGAGCGCCCGAAGGCGTGGGGCCTCTTAGAGGTCTGGGACCAGAAGATCGGTCTTCTCCTTGATGCACTCGGGGGTCACGCGCGCGGTCGGAGGCATCCTGGTGGTGTCGGTCTCCAGCGGCACGCAGCCGGTGGCGGACAGGAAGACCTGGGCGTCCTCGGCGGCAGCGGCCGGGGTCATCATCATCGTGGCGAGCGCCATCGTCAGGATGGCCAACGTGGTGGGGTTCATGCGGTTCACTTGACCCATGCGGGTCGGAATCCGCTCCCATGCACGCGGCGATAATGAGATTAGGCCCCAACGGGCCGATCGTCAGCGTGTCCCCTCGTCGGATGCACGGATTGCGGCAAGATGCAGGTGGAACAGCCGGGCCGAGGCCGGGCACGCGCCCTGCGATTCCGCGGACGCTGCCAGCGCCGCCGGGGCCTGGTCGCGCCGCAGCTCGGTCCACCCTTTCTTGGCCAGCAGGGCGGGGATCGTGGTGGTGAGGCCGTAGGCGTCCGTCAGGCCGGCGCCCCGCATCGAGCGCACCCCGCGCTCCAAGAGCCGGCCGCCGATGCCCATGCCGCGGCAGTCGTCGGCCACGACCAGGCTCCGCAGCAGGCCGACGCGGCCGTGCCGCTCGAAGCCGACGGCGCCGACCACCCGCCCCAGCACGGTCGCGACCCACAGGTCCTGCGCCGCGTCGAGGCCGTCGAGCGGCAGCCCCGCTTCCTCCAAGAGCCGGACGACGTCGCCCCGCTCCGCCGGATGGCACGGGCGGACGACCGGGTTCGTCATCGCGCCGCCTCCAGCCGCAGCCAACTCAGTCCCGCGGCGCTCGCCGGCTCCTTGGCGTCGTGGGCCGGCTTGTAGCCCGCCTTCGGGGAGAACGCCGACGGGCACAGGCCCGCCACGGGGCAGACGCCGCAGCGCGGCCGGCGCGCGACGCACACCAGGCGGCCGTGGTCGATGACGCGGTGCGTGTGCCCCGCCCACCGCTCCGGTGGCAGCAGCCCCTCGAGCTCCGCCGCCATCTTGGCAGGATCCGCCTGGCGGCTCGTGCCCAGCAGGGCGTGGATGCGCAGCATGTGGGTGTCCACCGTGACGCCGGCAGGGATCCCGAACGCGGTGCCCAGCACGGCGGTCGCGGTCTTGCGGCCGACGCCTGGCAGCTCCGTCAGCTCCGCCACGGTGCGCGGCAGCTCGCCGGCGAAGCGGTCCACCAGTTGCTGGGAGAGCGCCACGAGGTTCCGCGACTTCGCCCGCCATAGGCCGATGGAGTCGATGGTCCGTCCCACCGCGTCGACGTCGGCCTGCGCGAGCTTCTGGGGTGTTGGCCACTTGGCGAACAGCGTCCGGGTCGCCTTGTTGACGGCGAGGTCGGTCGTCTGGGCGGAGAGGACGGTGGCCACGAGGAGCTGGAACGGGGTGCGGTGGTCGAGGGCGCAGGTCGAGCGCGGGTAGGCGGCCCGGAGCGCGTCGTCGATGGCCAGGAGGCGGTCGCGGCGGGCCGCCTTGGACTCCCTTGGCACATCGCGCCGAGCCGTGCGCCGGATTTGAAAGGTCGGTCGGCCCGTCAGCGCACTGGCGTCTCGCGCAGCCACTGGAGGTCCGAGACGTAGAGGTCCCGGATGTCCTTCAGGCCCAGCCGCATCATCGCCAGCCGCTCCAGCCCGAAGCCCCAGGCCAGCACGTTGTCCCGGACGCCGATGGGGTGGGTGACCTCGGGGCGGAACACGCCGCAGCCGCCCAGCTCCATCCAGCGGCCGTTGTAGAACACCTCAATCTCCATGCTCGGCTCGGTGTACGGGAAGTAGGCGGGACGGAACCGGACCTCGGGGAAGCCCATCTGGGCGAAGAAGTGCTTGCACAATCCGATGAGGGTGTTGAAGGTCGCGCCCGGCTCGACCACGATGCCCTCGATCTGGGTGAACTCGGGCAGGTGGGTGGCGTCCATGGTCTCCTTGCGGAACACGCGGCCGAGGCCGAACACCTTGTGGACCGGCTTGGGCTCGGGACGGTTGAACGCCTGCGCGAGGTAGCGGATCGTCGTGTTGGTGGTGTGCGTCCGCAAGAGCGCGCGCTGGCTGACGGCGCGGTCGAACTTGCCGCCCCAGCCCGTGCTGCCGGTGCCGCCGCCTTGGACGTGGACGGACTCGGCGCGGTCCAGCTCCCACTTCGACACCGGCATCGCCGCCGGCGTCTCCAGGTAGAAGGTGTCCTGCATCTCGCGCGCCGGGTGGTCCTGCGGGATGAACAGCGCGTCCATGTTCCAATGGGCGGACTCGACGTAGTCGCCGGCGATCTCCGCGAAGCCCATGCTCCAGAAGATGCCGCGAATCTCGGTCAGGATGTGCGTCAGCGGATGCGCCTTGCCGGGATGCTGGGGCGCCACCGCCAGGTCGAACTCGAACGGCCGCAGCCGGGTGCGGGCGCGCTCGTCGCGGCCCATCGCGGCCCAGCGTGCCACCAGCTCCGGCGTCACCTGGCTGACCTCGGTGGCGTCCGCCTCGTCCGCCGGGATGCCCGCGCGCACGCGCCGCCCTTCGGGCGTGAGCGCGATGCTGCGGCGGGTCCGCACGGTCTCCGTGACGATGCCGCGCGCGGCAAGCTGCGCCACCGCGTTCGGCTCGCGGCCGCTTTGGGGGATGGCCGACAGGCCCAGCAGGACCTCCTCGTCGACGCCGGCGGCCGGGCGGCCCGCCGTGAGCGCGACCGTCCCCTTCTCCAACGTCGCCCACCCCTTGCGCTTGAGCCAGCCGAGCGCCACCGGCACCTCGGCCGGCTTGAGGCCGGCCTTGGCGGGCAGCTCCGCCATCGGCAGGCGGCCGCCCGCGGCGTGCAGCGCCTCGGCGGCGCGCCGCTCGGGCAGGCCGGCCTGCTGGTGGTCGAGCCCCTCGGCGGTCAGGGAGTGCAGCGTGTCGGTGGCCTCCTCCAGGCGCACCAGGCCGTGGCGCTCGGGGGCGCCGGTGGCCTGCAACGCCTCGGTCTCGCTCGCGAACGGCCGCGGCACCAGGCTGGCGGCGGCCACCGCGGCGCCGTCCTCCGGGAGGGCCAGCATGAGGCGGCGCTCGGCGAGGCTGAGGGCGACCACGCGGCTAGGCGCCCCCGAAGAGGCCCTTGCCGTAGAGGGTGAACAGCAAGGTGAGCAGGATGATGCCCATCATGATGTAGACGCTGCGCTTCTTCGCCTTGAGCGCCTCCTCCATGCGGGCGACGCACTCGGTGCTGCAGACGCGGCCCTCGAGGCCGATCGACTTGCCGCAGGCCTCGCAGTGCTTGTGCTCCGCGACCCCTTGGGCCGTCGGGGCGATCGGGAAGGTCAAACCATCACCTTGGCGCCCTCGATCTTCGAGCCGTGGAAGGGCTTTCCGGCCACCGCCTTCGCGAGGTTGTCGAGGTCGGTGCCGCGGGCGACACAGGTCGGGACCGCGTTGCGGGCCAGCATCACGGTGGCGGGGCCGTCCATGACACCGGGGGCGCCGGCGGTGCTCCACTCGCGCTCCTCGATGATGCCCAGCAGGTCCTCGAAGCTGAGGCTGGGCTGGAACTTGGCGTCGCGGTGCTTGTTCGGGTCGCGGGTGTAGACGCCGTCCACGTTGGTGGCGTTGACGAAGCGGTCGCACTTGCCCTCGACGGCAAGCTCCACGGCGACGTAGTCGGTGCTGTGGCCGGGGACGGTGCCGCCCATGACGACGAGGTCGTGCTGGGTGGCGAGCCGGAGCGCCTGCGCCGTGGTGTGCGGGATCTCCAGGTTGACGTTGGCGCCGAACTTCCGCAGGATGCAGGCGAGGGTCTGGGCGTTGAGGCGGGTGGCCTGGATGCCGATGCGGTCCAAGAGGTCCTCGCTCACCTTGCAGGCGCGGGCCGCCTCGATGTGCCGGCGCGCCGGGTGGCCGCCGCCCACGACGACGAACAGCTGGCGCTCCTTGCTCCACGCCATCAGGCCTTCGGCGACCTTGGCCAGGAAGCCCGCGTCCAGCTCGGCCGGCGACAGGATGCTGCCGCCGAAGACCATCGCGACCCGTTCCATCGGGCCCGCCAAAGGCGGTGGCAATTTAGATGGCGCGGAACCAGAAAAGGGAGGGAAGGAAGAAGGGTCAGAGGGGAGAGGGACGGAGGCCACCTAGTTGATGGGCAGGTCGTAGTAGCAGTGGCCGTGGAAGTAGAACTCGCAGACGCTGGGGTCGCATTCCGGCATGGTGGGGTGGCAGTCCTCGTAGTCGCACAGCAAGCCCGTGTGGTTGCAGGGGCCGCCCACCTCCTCGGCGGAGGCGGGCGTGACGAACGAGACGAGCATGGCGGCGGCCAGCAGCAGGATGATTGTGGTGCGCATGGGTTTGACCCGAGGCGGAGCCCACGCAAGCCTTGAAAGAGCTGGGCAGGCAGACGCCTGCGCGAAGGCTCAACTCCGCCCCGGCCCCTCGGGCCGCGTGCAAGCCGTGCGCGCCGCCGCCCTCGTCGCCGTCCTGCTCCTGGCCGGCTGCGCCGCGCCGGGCCACGGCAAGGCCTCGACCTCCAGCACGACGGCCACCCGGGAGTGCCGCACCAGCGTCGAGTTCGAGCCCGCCTCCTGCGGCGCGTGCCCCTGGACCGACGGGTGCCCGGTGCCTCCGCTGGACGACCCGCTCGAAGTCGAGCTGTCGTTGGCCGACGGCGCCGTCCAGGCGCGCAACCTCGGGACTCGCACCTTCCACTACAACGCCCCCTACGCCGCCTGCGACCTCACCTACCACACCGCCACGGGACGCCAGTCCTGGTCCCGCCCGGCACCCACTGCGACCTGGTGTCCTACGCCGCCCTCGCGCCCGGCGCCACCGTGACGCTGTTCCACTGGGACGGCGACGAATGCGTCCGCGACGAGTGGGGCTGCACGGAGCGCCAACCCCTGCCGGCGGGCAGCTACCGCCTGCGCGGCGTGTTCTGCCTGGCCGACGCCGACCGGATGCCCGACTGCGACGCCGGCTCGACCCGCGGCGGCGGCACGGCGTCCCTGTAGCGTTTCAAATAGCCCGCTTCCGTCGCCGCGCCCGTGGCGGCGCCGGCTAAACCCGTCGAGTGGACGGAGCGCCAGAAATACGTCTTCAAGCGGACGCTCGAGGAGCTGGAGCAGTACCGCGGCGTCGGCACCACCCTCGTGACGCTCTACGTGCCACCCACCCGGCAGCTCTCCGACGTCGCCCAGATGGTCCGCAACGAGGTCGGGCAGGCCTCCAACATCAAGTCCAAGTCCACCCAGGACGCCGTCACGGGGGCGCTCACCTCGATCCTGGCGCGGCTCAAGAACTACCGCGAGACGCCCAAGAACGGCCTGGCCATCTTCGTCGGCGACGTCAACGTCGGCGCCAACAAGACCGAGTTCGTGGCCCACCTCATCGAGCCGCCGGTGCCCATCGCGACGTACCAGTACCGCTGCGAGTCCACCTTCAACGTCGAGCCGCTGAAGAACCTGGGGTCGATCGAGGACGTCTACGGCCTCATGGTGATCGACCGCAAGGAGTGCAGCATCGGGTTCCTCCGGGGCAAGTCGATCCAGGCCGTCTACAACCGCCAAAGCCAGGTGCCCAGCAAGCACGGCCGCGGCGGCCAGTCGGCGCAGCGCTTCGAGCGCCTCATCGAGATCGCCGCCCACGAGTGGTTCACCCACAGCGGCGAGCGCGCCAACGAGATCTTCATGGCCGCCGACGTCAAGGCCGTCCTCTTGGGCGGGCCGGGCGCCACCAAGGAGTTCTTCGCCAAGGAAGGCTACCTGCACCACGAGCTCATGAAGAAGCTCCACCCGACCTACTTCGACACCGGCTACACCGACGACGACCAAGGCCTGAAGGAGCTGGTGGAGGCCGCCGGCGCCGCCATCCAGGGCATCACCATGCTGGACGACCGCAAGCTCGTCCAACGGTTCCTCCGGGAGACCGCCAAGCCCGACGCCGGCCTCGGCACCTACGGCGAGGTCGAGGTCCGCAAGGCCTTGGAGGCCGGCGCCGTCGAGCACCTGCTGCTGTCCGAGAACCTGCGGAAGTGGCGCCTTACGTTCAAGCACCGCCAGACCGGCGAAATCGTCCACAAGACCGTCCCCAACCTCCAACTAGAGGACACGCTGGCGCAGCAAGCGAAACTGTGGGGCGGCAACAACGTCGAGACCCAGAAGAAGGACCTCGTCGAGGACCTCAGCGACCTGGCGGAGGCCTCCGGCGCCGAGGTGCACATCGTGAGCCCCAACTCCGAGGAAGGCGGCATCCTGATGAACGCCTTCGGAGGCGTCGTGGCCCTGCTGCGGTACAAGCTGCAAGGCTGAGCGGCTGGCGGGCGCCAGGCGAGCTACGAGCCCAGCGCTTCCGTCACCGTCTCGCGGAACTCGTTGAGCTCGAACGGCTTCCGGAGCACGGCGCCGACCCCGGCCTGGGCCGCCCGGTCCTCCAGGCTTGGCTCCTGGAAGGCGGTGATGAGGATGCGGCGCACCAGGGGATACTTGCGGCGGACGCGGGTCAGGAGCTCCAGGCCGTCCATGCCGGGCATGCGCAGGTCGCTCACGATGACGTCGGCCTGCGACACGAGGGGCAGGGCGGCGGCGGCGTTGGCGGCGACCAGGATGCGCACGCCGGGGAGGGTCGCCTGCAGGTAGCTTTGCAGGCTCTCGAGGATGTCGGGCTCGTCGTCGACCAGAAGGACGGTCGGGGGGCCGCCGTCGGAGCGGCGGCGGAACTCAACCAGCATGGCCCACCTCCGGGCGGGCGCCGCGGCCCGTGCTGCCGAGCTTGGTGTAGGCGTAGTAGATGACGCCGGCGGCGGCCAGGCCGATGAGGCGGGAGGCGAGCTGCCACCACGGGGAGTCGGCGAGGGCTTCGATGAGGCCGAGGAAGGCCGACCCGAACCAGATGAGGATGCTGAGGCCGACCAGGAGGACGCGGCGGCGCTGCACCGGGTCCTGCACCTTGGGGTAGAGCGAGAGGTAGGCGAGGGCGGCCAGCATCTGGGGCAGCAGGAGCGCCACGATGAACCCCAAGGCGAGGGCGCTGCCCTGGAGCGACTCGCCCTCGTCGGAGGTCAACTGGTAGCCCTTGAGATGGTATTCCTGCACGTTCAGCACTTCGATGAGATAGACGATGAAGACGAAGAACAGGCCGTAGGCGATGGCGAGCGGCCAGCGGTAGCGCTGCGAGTTCGTGAACAGGAACACGAGGTAGGAGAGCAGGCCCCACAGCGCGGCGCACAGGGCCAGGATCGAGACGATGCCGATGGTGTTCAGCATGGGGATGTCGTTGCCGCGCAGCACGAACACGGCGATCTGCAGGACGCCGAGCAGGCTCGTGAGCCCGAGGCCGTACCACCACAGGCCGAAGGCGTCGCGGACGCTCTTGAGCTCGGGGCTGACGGCGCGGCGGGTGACGGCGCGGCCGACGACGAGGAACACGAACGCGGACAGGGTGCTGATGGCCAGGATCACGGGGATGGCGGGGTCCATCAGATCAGCTCCCGGAAGCGCTTGGCGGCCGTCGGTCGAGAAGGGGGCGGCGTGGGGGCGACCTCCTTGCGGGTGCCGCGCATGCGGACCTCGAAGCGGGCGCCCTTTCCAGGCCCGGGACTCGTCGCCTTGATGCTGCCACCGTGGTCCTCAACGATGCCTTTGCAGATAAACAGCCCTAGTCCGGTGCCACGTAGCCGCTGGCTAGGGTCGTTGTGGACCTGGGAGAACGGGACGAACAGCCGGCCCACCTGGTCTCCGTCCATGCCGATGCCGGTGTCCTGCACGGCCAGCACGACTTCATTGCCTTCCTTGTAGGCCTCGACGTGGACGGTGCCGCCCTCGGGCGTGAACTTGACGGCGTTGGTGAACAGGTTGGACACGACCTGCTCCATGCGGGTGCTGTCGGCCTCGATGCGCAGGTCCGGCTGCACCGCCGTCGTGACCCGGACCCCGGCCTGCTCGGCGCCGGCCTGGAACGACTCGACCACGGTGCGCACCACCTCGGACAGGTCCATCGGGCGCACCAGCAGCTTGAGGCTGTGCGCCTGGACGCGGGCGGCCTGCAGCACGTCCTCGACCAGGCGGTTGAGGCGGTCGAGGTTGCGCGCGATGACGTCGAGCGAGCGGCGCTGCACGTCGTCCAGCTTGGCGCCGCCGACGTCCCGCAGCAGGGCCAGCTGGATGCGCATCGGCGTCAACGGCGTCTTGAGCTCGTGGGCGGCGATGTTGATGAAGCGGGCCTTGAAGTCGTTGAGCTCCCGCAGCCGCTCGGCCTCGTGCGCCTGGGTGGCGGCGGCGTCGCGCTCCTGCTCCGCCTGCTTGCGGTCGGTCACGTCCTGGATGGTGCCGGTCATCAGCCGCGGCTTGCCGGGCACGAGCCGGCCGCGCGCCTGGAGCCAGCGCAGCTCCCCGTCCCGCCGCCGCACGCGGTAGTCGACGCAGTAGGGCGGGCCGCCCGCCAGCGTCGCGGCCGCGGCGTCCTCCAGCGCCTTGCGGTCCTCTGGCAGGACCGGCTCGCTCAGGTTGTCCATGTCGGCCAGCTCGGCCACCGAGCGGCCGTACAGGCTGGCCACCTGGCGGCTGACCACCACCTTGTCCGTGTCCGGCTCCCAGGTCCAGACGCCAAGCAGCGCGAGGTCGAGGGCGTCCTCAAGGTTCCGGGCGTCCAGGCCCACGGTGCGCTTGGAGCGGACAACCACGCCACCGGTCCAACGGCTTCCCTCGGTTGAAGGCTTCGGCCCGGCAAGGCTTCATCCAACCAGTCCGTCGCCGACCGCGATGTCCAGCTTCAGCCTAGCCGGCAAGCGCGCGCTCGTCTTCGGCGTCGCCTCCGAGGACTCGATCGCGTGGGCGATCGCGCAGGAACTGGCGGCGCATGGCGCCAAGGTCACGATGGGCTACCAGAAGCGGTTCCTCAGCCGCATCATGGGGCTATTCAAGGACAAGCCGTGGATCGAGGGCTCGTTCGAGTGCGACGCCGCCGTCGAGGAGTCCGTGGCCAAGTTCTTCACCGAGGCCAAAGGCCCGTTCGACATGATGGTGCACTGCATCGCGTTCGCGCCCGCCACCGCCTTGCAGGACGAGGTCGTCAAGACCACGGAGGCCGACTGGAACGTCGCGCTGGGCGTGTCCGCCTACTCGCTGGTGCGCCTGACCCGCCACGCGACGCCGCACATGGGCCGCGACGGCGCCATCGTGAGCCTCACCTACCTCGGCGCCGACCGCTTCGTGCCCGGCTACCGCGTCATGAGTGCCGCCAAGGCCGCCTTGCAGGAGCTGACGCGCGAGCTGAGCTTCACCTGCGGCCGCGAGAAGGGCATCCGCGTCAACGCCATCAGCGCCGGCCCGATCCGCACGCTCGCCGCCTCCGGCATCCCGGGCTTCACCAACATCCTCGACTGGATGCGCCACAGCGCCCCGCTCGGCCGCAACGTGACGCAGCAGGACGTCGCCAAGGCCGCGTTGTTCCTGCTGTCGGACCTCGGCTCCGGCGTGACGGGGCAGACCCTGTACGTCGACGCCGGCTACAGCATCGTCGGCGTGCCGCCGGACCTGGACCGGATGACCTTGCCGGGGCAGGCCGGGCAGGCCCCGCCGCCAGCGCCGCCCAGCACCCCGAACGTCCCCAGCGCCCCGAAGGCGCAGCCGCTCATCTTCGGCAAGAAGCCGTAGGTTTTCTAGCCCCGCTCCGTCGCGCCGCCGTGCGCGTCCTGGGCTTCACCGGCATGCCGGGCAGCGGCAAGTCGGAGGCGATGGAGGTCGCCAAGCGCATGGGCCTCCCCGTCGTCCGCATGGGCGACCTCATCTGGGAGGAAGTGGACCGCCAAGGCCTGCCGCGCGACGCGCACAACGTCGGGCAGGTCGCCAACGCGATGCGCCAGAGCCACGGCGCCGACGTCTGGAGCCGCCGCACGGTGGACCGGGTCCGCGTCGTGGCCCGCGCGCATCCCGTCATCCTGATCGACGGCATCCGCAGCCACGAGGAGGTCGCCACCTTCCGCCAGGAGCTGGGCGCCGACTTCGTCCTCATCGCCATCCACACCGACCAGATGCACCGGTTCGAGCGGATGCGCAACCGCAAGCGCGCCGACGACTCGCCGGACGCCGAGGTGATGCGCGCCCGCGACGAGCGCGAGATGGGCTGGGGCATCGCCCGCACCATCGCCTTGGCCGACGAGATGCTGGTCAACGACGCCACCCTCGACGCCTTCCGCGCCAAGGTGGCCGCCCTCCTTGCGCGCCTGGCGGACCCGGCGGTTTCCCTCGACAGTTGAGGCGCTCCGCCAATAACCTCATATAGCCTGAAACTCGCGTCCCTGGCGTATGCGAACCCTGGCCGCCTCCTTGGCGCTCGCTGCCCTCCTGCTGTCCGCCGTCGCCGCGGGCCAGCCGACGCAGTCCGCCGAGGAGCTCGCCAACGACACCGTCCAGACCGGCAACCAGCTGGTGGACGACGTCACCGGCGGCCTCGACGGCGCCGCCGGCCCCGTCGACCAGGTCGTCGGCGGCAAGGGCCCCGGCCTCGGCGACACCGTCGGCGGCGTCGGCCGCTTCCTCCAGCAGATGGTGCTCGGCGCCGCCGCCGGCATGGGTGCCGCCGGCCTCGCCGTCGCGGACGGCCTGTCCGCCGTGACCCTGGGCGCCGCCCGCCTCGGCCTCGACGGCGCCGCCGCCATGGGCGGCCTCCTTGGCTTCAGCAGCCACGCCGCCGCGGACCTCCTGGCCGCGACCGCGCTCTGGCTGGCCGCGCAGCTGGGCGCCCTTGCCTCGCTCTACTCCGGCTTCGTCCTCGGCCTCCGCCCCCGCCAGATGCCCGCGCCCGCGTTCACCGCCCTCGCCGCCACCGGCACCGCGGTCGGCGCCGCCACCGCCGGCTGGGGCCTCTGGACCCTGGTGCGCCGCTTCGCCTGGCTCGCCGCCCCCGTGGCCGGCTTCAGCCGCATCCAGGACACCGAGCTTCTGGACCACCCCATGCGGGCCCAGGTCTTCCAGGTCATCCAGTCCAACCCCGGCGTCCACGCCAGCGAACTGAGCCGCAAGGTCGGCGCCGGCTGGGGCACCATCACCCACCACCTGGAGAAGCTGGAGAAGGGCAAGCTGGTCACCACTCGCCGCGTCAACAACCAGAAGTGCTACTTCGAGGACGGCGGCAAGGTCAGCAGCCAGGACATGCAGGTCGCCAGCGCCGTCCGCAGCGACTCCGCCCACCAGATCACCCAATGGGTCGCCAGCCACCCCATGACCTCCCAGAAGGCCATGGCCGAGGGCCTCGGCATCAGCCCCGCGCTTGCGAGCTTCCACGTCAAGAAGCTGGTCGGCGTCGGCGTGCTGGAGAAGGTCCGCCGCGGCAAGGAGACCCTGCTCACCACCACCCAGGCCGTGCGCCGCATCATGACGATGGACGCGCCGCCGGTGGCCGTGCCGCAGATCGCGGTGCAGGCCTAGACGCCCTACCAACCACGGATTGCACGGATTCCACGGACCTTTGGTTCCGTGCCATCCGTGCAATCCGTGGTTTGGGCAGGGGCAAGCGCCATGACGCGGGCTGGACTCGCGCCGCCGTGGACGCCCCCGACCGCCTGGCCTTGCTAAGCGGCGAGCATCCCACCTTGCCGCGCGCCGAGCTGGCGGCCCTGCTCGCGGTCCACGACCCCGGCGCCACGCTCGCCACCGCCGGCCTGGTCGCCCGTGTCACGCCCGCCGACCCCGCCGGCACGGACGCGGCCTTGGCCCGCGCCGCCCTGCTGTTCGAGTGGGGCGAGGCGTGGGGCGACGCGCCCGACGACGCGGCCGGCCTCGCCCATCTGGCCGCCGTCGTGCGGCAGCGGACGGACGGCAAGGGCCGGGCTGCCGTCTGGACCGAGCGGCGCGGCCACGGCAAGTCGCTTTCGAGCCTGGCCGTCGAGCGGACCCTCGGCGCGGCGCTGCGGGACGCCGGCCACGCCATCGACCTGCGCGCGCCGGAGGTCGTGCTGTCGGCGTGGCTCTTGGACGGCCGGCTCTGGGCGGTGCTGCGCCGCGGCGTGGCGGACCGGAGCCGGTTCGAGGCGCGCGTCGCCGAGCGGCGGGAGCACTTCAGCCCGGTCGGGATGCACCCGCGCCGCGCCGCCAGCCTCGTCCACCTCGCGCGCGTGCCGCCGGGCGGGACCATCTACGACCCGTTCTGCGGCACCGGCACCCTCGCGCTGGAGGCGGCGCTCGACGGCCACCGCGTCCTCGCCTCCGACCTGGACGCCTTCATGGTGCAGGGCACGCTGCAGACCCTGGCGGACGCGGGGCCGGAGCCGGTGGACGCCGACTGCTTCGTGGCCGACATCGGGGACACGCCGGAGCTGGTGGAGCGCGTCGACGGCATCGTGACGGACCTGCCCTATGGGCGGGCGTCAGGCACCGAGGGCGAGGAGGTCGGGGCGCTCTACCGCCGCGCGCTGGCCGCGTTCGCGCGCCTGCTGTCGCCGGGCGGGCGGGCCGTGGTCGGGCACGCGCGGCCCGAGCTGCTCGCCGACGCCGCGGCCTTCGGCCTCGCGGTCGCGGAGCAGCACGCCGAGCCGGCGCACCGCAGCCTGACGCGACACTTCGTGGTGCTTGAGCGAGCCTAGGCGCGGGGCGCGCTGCCGGCGTGGCGGCACAGCGTGTCCATTGCGGGCAGCACCTTCTGGACCCAGGCCTCCCAGGCGTCCAGGCGGGCGCGGGCGGACTTGAGGTCCTCGGCCTGCTCCTCGTACACCTTGTAGAGCTTGGCGAGGCGCTCGCGCTCCTCCTCCAGCAGGTTCTGCAGCTCGGCGGCGCGGCCCTTGAAGGCGCCCTCCTCCCGCAGCGTGACCAGCTCGCCCTGGACGGCGCGCAGCTCGTCCTGGGAGCGGCGGGCCTCGCGGCTCAGGGACTCGACCTCGACGCGGAGGGTCTGGTTCTCGCGCACGACGGCGTCGTACTCGGACTTGTAGCGGGAAAGGGGCTCCAGGCGGGCGACCTCGCGCTTGAGGGACTCGGACTGGCGCTCGGCCTGGGTGACGCGCTCCTGCAAGAGGGGGGAGTCGCGGCGGAGCTGGGTCAGTTCGTCCTCCTGCGCCTTGTAGGCCTCCCACAGCTTGGCGAGGCGCTCCTGCTCCTTCTGCAGCTCGGCGCGGGTCTCGTCGACGTCGCGGGCGGAGGTGAGGGCCTCGGTCTCGAGGGTCTCCATGCGGACCTCGAGCTGCTCGATGCTCTTGATCAGGTCGTTGAGGTAGCCGACGTCGAGCATGCCCTTGATGCGCTCCAAGGAGTTGACCTCCTCGCGGGCGCGGTCGCGGACCCGGGAAATCTCCTCCGAGACGCGGCTCAGGTTGGTCTTGATCTGGTCCGTGCCCTCGGTGCGGAGGGTGCGGGTGGTGACGGTGCGACGCTCGACGGACGATGCCATGGGCTCCCCTTGCGAGCCCACCAGGAGGGCGCCACTTAAGCGTCCCGGTCCTGTCTTCCGCGACCGGCCGCCCTCAGGCCGTCTCGGGCGACCAGGCGTCCTTGGCCGCCACCGCCGCGCCGGCCGCCGGCTTCTGGCCCTGGAACTGAATCTGGGGCAACGGGATGGGCGGCGGCAGGTTGAGGTCCTTGGCCAACCCGACCGCCTCGGGGACGGCGCGCGCCATGATGGCGGAGTGGACCGCCTGCGCCATCTCGGGCGGCAGGTTGCGGGTCGTCGCCCAGCCGTCGGCCGCGGCGCCGGCGTTCGGGTCCACGAGCGACAAGGCGCCCTCCACCTTCACCAGCCCGAGCGGGCCGTAGGAGGTGGTGTAGCCGAACTCGACGCGCAGCCGGTCGGGGGCCTCCTTCGCGACCATCGTGATGGTGGAGTTGTGGTCGATGCGAATCTGGGAGTTGGGGACAGGGTCCTGGAAGCGGCGCGCCTCGAGCGCCCGCAGGACGATGCCGGTCACGTGCATGGCCGCCACGAAGCGGCCTTGAGGGAAAAGGGTGGGGGCCGAGGTCGCAGGTTATCTCCTCGCAGGCCTCTGCCCTCGCGGAGGGTGTGATGGGGACGCTCACGCTATTGGCGGTCGGCGCCGTCCACCTGCTCACGGCCGCCTCCTTCGTGGCCGTGGGCGAACGGCTGCGCCGCCGCGACGTGAGCCCGACCCTCCGCGGCGCCAACATCGCCTTCGTGCTGTGGTGGTGGGCCATGGCCGCCTACCTTGCGACGGAGGGCGCCTTCGCCATCGCGGGCTCCACCGGCTGGACGTCGCTGCCCGCCTACCTCGCCGCCCGCTACGCCTCCGGCCCGCTCCTGTCGTTCGCGGCCGCCTGCCTCGCCTACCACATCCTGTTCGTCTACTTCGGCACGCGCCACCTGCTGCTGCCGCTCGCGATGTACTACGAGGCCGCCGCCATCGGGTACGCCTACTCGGTCCACGTCCACGGCCCGATCGCCGTCCGCGCCACCGACTGGGGCCTCGTGCTCGACTACGCCGACCCCGTCCAAGGCCCGCTCTGGACCGCCGTCCTGGCCTCCATCGGCCTGCCGCTGGTGGTCGGCGGCGTGGCCTACGTCAGCCTCGCCCCCCGCGTCGACCGCGCCCAACGCTACCGCGTCCTCCTGGTCGGCCTGAGCCTGCTCATCTGGGTCGTCGGCGGCTTCGCGGGCCAGGTCGCCGGCTCCGCCCTCACCAAGTTCCTCACCATCGTCGGATTGGGCCTGCTGACCTCGGGCACGGTGCTCCTGGCCTACTTCCCGCCGAAGTGGGTGGCGCGGTGGCTGGCGGCGGCGCCATCCCCATCAGGCTAAATGGAGCCCCCGCGTAGGGGAATTCCCGTTGCATATGACGAGGTACATCGTCGTGACGGGGGGCGTCCTGTCCGGGCTTGGCAAGGGCATCACGACCAGCTCGATCGGGACCTTGCTGAAGGCCCGCGGCGTGTCGTTGACGGCCGTGAAGATCGACCCTTACCTGAACTCGGACGCGGGCACGATGAACCCGTTCGAGCACGGCGAGGTCTTCGTCCTCAATGACGGCGGCGAGGCCGACCTGGACCTGGGCAACTACGAGCGCTTCCTCGACATCCCGCTGGGGCGCGAGAACAACATCACGACGGGCAAGGTGTTCAAGGCGGTCATCGACAAGGAGCGCCGCGGCGACTACCTCGGCAAGACCGTGCAGATCATCCCGCACGTGACCAACGAGATCCGCGACTGGATCAAGCGGGTGGCCAAGAAGTCGGGCGCCGACATCTGCCTCGTCGAGGTGGGCGGCACGGTGGGCGACATCGAGTCCGCGCCGTTCTTGGAGGCGATCCGCCAGCTCCACCGCGAAGTCGGCCACGAGAACCTGTTTTTGATCCATACCAGCCTGGTGCCCGTGGTGGGCGCCGTCGGCGAGCAGAAGACCAAGCCGACCCAGCACACGGTGCGCGACCTGAAGGCCATCGGCCTGCACCCGGACATGATCGTCTGCCGCAGCACGCAGCCCTTGATGCCGGAAATCCGCGAGAAGATCGCGAGCTTCTGCGACGTCGACGAGGCCGCCGTCATCAGCGCCCACGACGCCCGCACCATCTACGAGGTCCCGGTCATCCTGGAGGAGCAGGGCGTCCCGGACTACATCCTGCGCCGGTTCCACATGAAGCCCCACGCCCCCGACATGGCGGCCTGGCGCGACCTGGTGGACCGCATCCTCAACCCGAGCCACGAGGTCACCGTGGCCTTCGTCGGCAAGTACACCGACCTCAGCGACTCCTACCTCAGCATCAACGAAGCGCTCCGGCACGCCGGCGCCAGCCTCGACACCAAGGTCCGCATCGCCTACGTCGAGGGCGAGGACCTGGAGGCCGACGACCGCGAGGCCTGGCGCAAGCTGCGGGAGGCCGACGCCATCCTGGTGGGGCCCGGCTTCGGCTCGCGCGGCACCGAGGGCAAGATCCGCGCCGTCCAGCACGCCCGCGAGAAGGGCGTCCCGTTCCTCGGCATCTGCCTCGGCTTCCAGCTTGCCATCGTGGAGTTCGCCCGCAACCAATGCGGCCTCCGGGGCGCCTACTCCACCGAGATGGACCCCAACGCCGTCCACCCCGTCATCTGCATCCTCCCCGAGCAAGGCGGCGTCGCCGACCTGGGCGGCACCATGCGCCTCGGCGCCTACGAATGCGTCCTGGAGCCCGGCTCGCTGGCGGCGGACACCTACAACGCCGCCGTCATCACCGAGCGCCACCGCCACCGCTACGAGATGAACCCCGAGTACGTCGACCAGCTCAAGGGCAAGGGCCTCGTGTTCAGCGGCCGCATCCCCGACCGCCCCCTCATGGAGGTCATGGAATTGCCCAGGGACGTCCACCCCTACTTCATCGGCGGCCAGTTCCACCCCGAGTTCAACTCGCGGCCCCACAAGCCGGGGCCCCTGTTCGTCGGCCTGGTGAAGGCAGCGCTGTCCGCCAAGGGGCTCGTGCAGGGGCCGGAGCCGGTGGCGGCGGCGTAGCCGCCTACATCCCGCGCCGGCGCCGCGCAGCCTTGCGCGCGCTGCGGCCGGACGACATCGCAGCGACGCCTCCGAGGACAAACAGCAGGCCCACCAGGGCGGGGACCCAGCCGTAGAGGAGGCCGACCAGCAGGCCGAGGACGCCGAAGCCCACGAGGCCTCCGCCCACAATCTCGGCGGCGCTCAGGCCTTCCGCGGGCAAGGGCGGCATCGGGTTCGGCCGTTGCTGTGCCTGCAGCTCGCGGATGCGCGCCTCCTGCGCGGCCAGCACGGCCATCGCCTCATCGGGGCCGCGCGGCTTCTGGCCGGTGAAAGTGGCGCCGGGGGAGCGCAACGCCCGCGCGACCTCGAGGATGGCGACCGCCATCGCCTCCTGCTGCCGGGCCATGCGGCGGAACGCCCCAAGCAGCAGCCACGGCCACAGCGCGGCAGCGAGCGCCAAGGAGACCCACAGGACGACGAAGGCGACCCCGCCGGGGCCGATGAGCCACGACAAGTCTGGTTCAGCCACGCGGTCCGAACTTGGGGCCGCGGGATAAGACCGTCTCTTTTTTGTCAGGGTTTCTTGTCGCCCGGCTCTGTCTCGTCCCCTTGGGTCTTCTCCTGCGCAGCGAGCCGTGCCCGCCGCTTGCGCACCACCAGCACGTCGACGAGCCACGGGGTCGCGAGCACGACCACCAGCACGACGACCAGCATGACCTTGGAGTCGCCGCCGGCGTTGCCGAAGTTGCTGCCGCCGCCGGTGACGTCGTCGAAGAACAGCTTCACGAGGCCGATCCATGGGAGTTCGCCGCGCGCGACGCCGAGGATGGTCTCGACGCGGACGGGGTCGGTCTCGCCGCACTGGTCGGCTTGGCCGTTGTTGTCGCCGCGGGTGATGAAGCCGGAGTCGGCGGGGCTGGGGACGGCGCTGCCGTGGCGGAAGTTGTCGAACGCGAGCGGGCAGCCGGCCATGCCGCCGCCCTTGGCGTCCAGGCGGGTCACGTGGGCGAGGCCGAGCTCGGGGACGGAGTAGGTGCCGTCGTCGTGGAACTCGACCCAGAACAGCGCGCGGTGGATGATGGGGGTGGCGTGCTTGTCGATGCCGAGGAAGTGGTGCGGGCGGAACACGATGACGTTGCCGTCCTTGCCGTAGTTGCCGCCGGCGTCGGCGGAGGCGTGGGGGGTCACGTCGTCGCGGGCGTCCACCCGTTGCACGAACACCAGGTCGCCGGGGTCGATGCTGCCGACGCGGCCGTAGGAGGTGGCGTCGCAGTCCTTGCCCAAAGGCGGGCCGGCGCTGTCGGGGAAGTAGCCCTCGCAGTGCATCATGCTGCCCGTGGTCACGACGACGACGGGGTAGCCGCCGGAGAGGGGCTGGCCGGTGAGGCCGAACAAGAGCGCCACGAAGACGGCGATGGCCAGCACGAAGCCCAGCACCTCGCGCACCATGCGCCAAGGCTTGTCCTTGCGGGTGAGAAAGTGGTGGAGCCCGGGCGCCTTCTCCTTCAGCCAGCTGGCCATGTCGGCATCGGCACGGACGCCCGGTAGATGGGGGTTTGGGGTCGCGCCGCGGACCGTCCGCGCGGACCCATACGGACATAGCGGCGCCGGCCTTGGCGCGGCCGTGCCCCGCCGGCCCACTGCCGTGCACGCCGCCTCCGCGCATCTGCCGAGCGCGTTCGGCGACTTCCGCATCCACGTCTACCGCGACGTGCCGACCGGCAAGGAGCACGCCGCCATCGTCAAGGGCGACGTCCAGGGCGCGGCGCCCGTGCTGGTGCGCATCCACAGCGAGTGCCTGACCGGCGACATCTTCGCGAGCCGGCGGTGCGACTGCGGCGCCCAGCTCCAGGAGTCGCTGCGCCAGATCGAGGCGGCCGGCAGCGGGCTGGTGCTCTACTTGCGGCAGGAGGGGCGCGACATCGGCCTCACCAACAAGATCCTGGCCTACGAGCTGCAGGAGCAGGGGCTCGACACCGTGGAGGCGAACCTCCAGCTCGGGCACCCGGTGGACGCGCGCACCTACGACGCCGCCAAGGACATCCTGGCCGACCTGGGGGTCCAGAAGCTCCGCCTGCTCACCAACAACCCGGCCAAGGTGGAGGCGCTGCGGGTGCTGGGGTTCCAGTGCATCGAGCGCGTGCCGTTGGAGGTCGCGCCCAACGACGACAACCGCGGCTACATGGCGACCAAGCGGGACAAGATGGGCCACATGCTGGACAAGGTCTGACGGACCCAGTTTCCTGGCCCGATCCTTGTGCCCAGTCCTTGGCGCATTGGCCAGCATTATCCAATAGAGTAAGGAACCTGGGCCGCCTGGGGACCCTCGGAGCGTTCCCGACTATGGCAAATACGTTCATGGCGGGCAACGCATCCGCCAGCAACGTGCCCCGCGGCGCCAAGCCTGCCGTCCTGCTGCTCGCCTTGGTCCTGCTGGCCGTCCCCGCCGCGGCGGTGCCCAGCCTCGACCTGGGCGCCGCCAGCGCCAAGGCGGTGGGCACCAACACGCTCGAAGGCGGCCTGCGCGCGTTCCTCCTGGAGGCCAACGGCTTCGAAGGGCGCCGGCCGGCGCCAGGGTTCCACCTGGAGGCCAACGCCATCGAGGTGCAGCTGGACACCGAGAACGCCGGCACCGCGAACGCCGGCGCCCCGCAGGACCCAGGCCCGCCCCCCGCCTTCTACCAGGACGTGGCCGTCGATGGGCTGTCCAACGGCAAGGACCACCGCTCCATGGTGTTCGCCTTGGCCGGCGGCGACGGCCCGCGCGTGGCGGCCGCCGGGGCCTGCTTCGGCCTTGCTCCCGCCGACGAGGACATGGTCGAGCGCTTGCCAAGGGTGGTGACCTCCGAGCGGCCCCCGTTCCGCGTCGGCGCGGAGACCGCGGTGGCGTGGACCGACTGCGACGGCAGCGCCCTCGTGACCGTCCACGGCGACTTCCTGCTCACCCTGTGGGACATCACGGCCCGCGTCGCCAACGCGACCGAAACGGCCGAGCTGCGCACCGGGCAGCACCCCAGCGCCTCGGACCCCACCGGGATGAGCTTCCCTGTCGTCATCCAGCGCACCGAGGCGTTCCTCCTGGTCCGCAACGGCACCCTCACCTGGCCTGCGCCGTTGCGCGGCGCCAGCCTCTACATCGACCCGGACGCCGCCTACGCCACCCAGGGCAGCGTCACCCTGACGGAGGCGGCCGGCGAGCTGCGCGGCATCGGCGCACCCCAGCCCATCGGCGCGGACACCCTGGTCGTCTCCGGCGCCCTCGACTTCACCGTCGCCAAGCAGCCCGGCCACCGGCTGCGCGCCCACCTCGGCGGCGCCATCCCCTCCGTGTTCGCCGACGGCCGCGAAGCCTTGGTCGACGCGCCCACCGCGCCCACCGCCCTGCCCGCCCAGCCTGACCTGCTGCTGGCCGCCCTCCTGGCCGGCGCCATCCTGCTGCTCGGCTTCGGGATCGGCGCCTGGATGTTCCCGCCGTGGTACTACCGCCAGCTCCAGTCCGGCCGCGGCTTCTTGGGCCTGCACAAGCCTGAGAACCGCCGCGAACGGCGCGCCATGGGCTACTGGGCGATGGCCCGCCGCTGCCACGACCTCGGCTGGCACCGCGCCTCGCTGCGCCTCGCCATCCACGGGCAACGCCTCGGGCCCCACATCCTCGACCACCGCCTCATGCAGGGCCTCGCGTTCCACTCGATGGAGCGCTGGAACGAGGTGCTGCGCTGCCTGTCGTCCGTCCAGTCCCGGCTCGGGTCGCCGCAGGACCGCGCCGCCACCGCCATGCTCCTGTCCGAGGCGTGCGTCCGCCTCGGCGACCTGGAGGAGGCGTGGCTGTGGTGCGAGGCGGCCAGCGCCGAGGCGCCCGCCGTGTGCCAGCGCGAGCTGCGGAACCCCGTGTTCGCCCCCTTGCGCGGCCGCAGCCTGCCGGCCTCGGACGACCGCGACCCGTCGGTGGCGTAGGCGGCTAGCGGCGCGCCTTGCGGCGGCGGCCCGCGTCCGGCAGCGGCTCGCGCAGGCTCTCCAGGGCACCCTTCGGCGCCCCCGCGTCCGCGTTGGGCCCCTCCAGGATCATCATGTGGTAGGCCCGCTGCTCCATGACAGCCAGGTACTCTTGCAGGGCGGCCGCCGTGAACCGGCCGCGGGAGCGGAACCCCAAGGCGGGGAACTTCTCCATGAGGCGGTCCGCGCGCTCCATCAGTTCCTTGGGCACGCTGACGGACGCCAGGGTCTCGTTGGGCATTTTTCGACCTCGACCTCCCTGCACGACGCCCCCACCCTTCAAGAAAGCATTGCTGAAGCCTTTATGGAGGCGCGCGCATTTCGGCACTTGTGCCGCGTCCGTGCCGAAGGCTCCAGGGCTTCAAGCCGGCACGGATGCGGCGCAGTGCGGGGCCCGCCTGGCGATCGCCAGGCACCCGGAGCCAGCGCGTCGAGTTGTTCACCAGCGCGCGCACCCCGACACACCAACCCAATGGCCCTTGGCTCCGGGTCCCACTCTCCTACGACGCCTCGAACATGTAGGCGTCCCGCCACGCCTCGACCTCGCCGTGCCGGCGCGCCGCGGCCTGCGTCGCCTCGTGCAGCGTCGGAATCACCTCGGCGTCCAGGAACCGGTCGGTCCACTCGTCGCGCCCGCGGTCCTTGCAGAACAGCCGCGTCCCAAACTGCATGACCCATGCCACGTAGCCTTGCACGGCCCAGCAGAACGCGAGGCCGTCGTGGCCCTTCGCGACAGGCAAGTGAAAGTCCACCGGCGTGCCTAAATAGCACCCTTCTGTGGCCCGGCCCGTCGGCGGTTCCGGGCGACCGGTGCCTCCGAGAAACGCGCGATTAGTCTAGTGGTAGGACGCTGCCTTGCCAAGGCAGCAGCATGGGTTCAAATCCCGTATCGCGCACTTCCAGCCCTAAGGCCACCGGAGCGCCGCGAAGCCGCGCACCTGCCCGGCGGCGTCGACCGCCACGCCCTCGCGCCGCAGCCGCCCCGCCAAGCCGTCGGCGGCGCGCCCGTCGGCGCGCACGACGCGGTGGCACGGCGTGGGCGAGCGTGCGGGGGTGGCGGCCATGACGCGGCCGACGGCGCGGGCTGCTCCTGGGCGCCCGACGGCGAGGGCGACGTCCGAGTAGGTGGTGACGCGCCCCTTTGGGACCATTTGGACGAAGGCGTGGACGCGGGCCGCGAAGTCCGTCACGCCGCCTTCCCTTCCCGCACCTTCACGGCCATGCCGTTCTGGAAGTCCGCCGCCTCCTCCGCCACCAGCAGGGCCTGCCCGACGGCCACCAGCTCGTCGGCCTCCGTCACCACCAGGCACTCGTCGCCGGGGCGCAGCCCTTCGTCCATGGCGGCCACGAACTGGGCGAACACCGACTTGCCGGCGCGGTTGAACGGCACGGAGTCGGCCTTCACGACGACGCGGTTGGCGGGGGCGGGCAACGTCCGCAGCAGGATTTCGGCGCCGGCCAGCTTCAAGGTCCAGAAGCCGTCGTGGGCGCGCAGGCTGAGGACGTGCTTGCCGTCGAGGTGGACGGTGCGGATTTTCTCGGTGTTGGCGGACTTCTCGATGCGCAGCTCGCCGGCCGTGAGGGCGGCGCCTGCGCCCGCGCCGAACTGCCAGTCGGCGGTGCGCACGACCCGGAGGCGGTCCAGGTCCACCTTGCCGTGCTTGCCGCCGGGGCCGGGGATGGCGGGCACGAAGCCGTGGGCTTGCAGGAGCAGGTCCTTGGTCTCGCCGACCCAGCCCATGTGGCCGCGGTCCAGGAGGTCGAGGCGGGGCAGCACCGACTGGGCGAACGGGTAGGCCTCGTCCAGGCCGAGGGGGACGGGGCCGAGCGGCGAGATGACGGCGTGGTCCATCTCGGGGTCCAGGCTGCCCAGGCGGCCGCCGTAGGGCTTGTTGTCCGGCTCCTTGTGCATCCCCAGCTCGATGCGCGACTCGCCGGCGTTGGCGTAGGGCCCGTCGGCCTCGACCGTGATGGGCTCGCCTTGGGGCACGACGCGGCTCTGGAGGCGTTCGCGGATGCGGCGGAAGATCGGCCGCTGGTGCGTGAGCGAGCCGGTGTAGCGCAATGCGCGGGTGGCGGAGACGGGCTCGCGCATCTCCAGCCAATGCTGGTAGGTCGGGTCGCCGAGCTTGCGGGTGGCCGCGGCCAAGAGCGGGTGGCAGGCGGCGCGCTGCTCGACCAGTTCCCATAGGCTTCCTTCGCGGATGGCCACGCGGATGCGGCGCAGGTCGGAGAAGCAGGCGTGGAGGTTGTGCTCGGCGAGCGCCTGCTCGCGCTCCTTCGGGGGCAGCGCCTTGAGGCCGTCGGCGCCGTGCTTCGCGCAGGGCGGGCAGCTGCAGGGCAGTTCGTTCATCTCGGCCAGGTGGGCGGTGCCCCACTCGAACATCATGCGGCCGTCCTTGGCGTACTTGGCGTAGCTGGAGGAGTCGAACAGGTCGCAGCCGAGGGCGACGGCGAGCGGGAAGACGAGGGGATGCCCGGCGCCGAACAGGTGGACGGGGCGGTCCTTGCGGAGGCCGGCCTGGCTCCAGAGGATCATCTCGGCCAGCTCGGGGTACATCTGGCGCTCCATGACGGGCACGACGCCGCCGATGGTGTGGTAGTCCACGTCCAGGCTTCGGTAGGCCTCGGCGCAGGACTTCCGCAGGTCGTAGTGGACGCCGCCTTGGACGGTGGCGTTGACCATCATGCCGCCCCGCATCGCGGCGGCCTCCTTGGTGCGCTCGATGGTGGTGCGGACGGCGGCCTCGGCCTCGGGGCGGCCCATGTCGGGGGTGACGAACAGGTCCACGCAGGTGCCGACGTCGACCTGGATGTCGCGCTCGAAGCCCACGACCGTGGCGTTGTCGAGCTGCAGGTCGCCGTACATGTACATCTGGAAGGTGCCCGAGTCGGTCATGACGGCGCCGTCCCAGCCGAGCATCTTGTGGACGCCTTGGGCGAGGGCTTGGTCCCGCAGGGCTTGGTGCTTCTGGATGACGTAGGCGTTGGTGATGACCATCTCGGCGCCGAAGCGGCTGCGCAGCTCTGCCGTGGGCCAGAGTTGCAGGTTCGGGTTCACCACCGGCATGAGGGCGGGGGTGGTGACCTTGCCGTGGGGCGTCGTGAAGCGTCCGAGCCTGCCGGCGGCGGCGCGGTCGAGGACCTCGAAGCCCATGGGCGGGCGCCAGCGGATGTCCCCCATAGAGGCATCGGAGGCCCGTGGAAGTCGCGGGTCCGCGGCCTGGGGTCTTAAACCTTGGCCCCGCCAGCCCAAATAGGGGTCAACTCCCAAAGGACGGCGTGGGCCACGCGTATCCTGCGCATCGATGGCTGCCGGTCTGGCTGCCGCGGGGCGTGGCCTTGCCGGCCATGGAGTGGCAGAACCGCCATAACGTCATGCTGGGCCTGCTGGCGTTCCACGTGCCGATCATCGTCGGCTACGGGATGTTCACGGGCCATGGCCTGCTGCACAGCCTGCTGGAGGCCTCCATCGTGGCCACCGTGGCGCTGGCCGCCGCCTTGCCTCGCCTCTGGCCGGCCCGCATCGGCCATGAGGGCTGGCACCGCTCCGCCCGGGCGACTCTGACGGGCCTGGGCCTGGTGTCCTCGTCCGCCATCCTGGTGCATCTGTCGGGCGGCCTGATCGAGATGCACTTCCACTTCTTCGTCGTCGTCGCCACCATGGCGCTCTACCAGGACTGGCGGCCGTTCCTGATGGCCATCGCCTTCGTCGCGTTCCACCACGGCGTCGTCGGCGCCCTCGACCCGCACGCGGTCTACAACCACCCCGGCGCCTTGGCCAACCCCTGGGCCTGGGCGGGCGTCCACGCCTTCTTCATCCTGTGCGCGAGCGCTGCCGCCATCGCCGCCTGGCGCTTCAGCGAGGAGGCCCGCCTCAAGACCGAGGAGGCCAACCACACCTTGCAGGAGACCGCCTCGCAGCTCGGCGCCACCCTCGACGCCACCGCCGACGGCATCCTGGTGGTGGACCTGGACGGCCGCATCACGAGCCACAACAAGCACTTCGCCGCCATGTGGGGCATCCCCGACGACGTGCTGCGCTCCGGCGTCGACGAGCGCGCCCTCGCAAGCGTCATCGGCCAGATCCAGGACCCGGACGCCTTCCTGGCCCGCGTCCGCGACCTCTACGCCCACCCCGCCGCCGAGTCGGAGGACGAGGTCGAGTTCCTTGACGGCCGCGTGTTCGAGCGCACCTCCAAGCCGCAACGCATGGGCGACCGCATCGTCGGCCGCGTCTGGAGCTTCCGCGACGTCACGATGCGCCGCCGCGCCGAGCAGGACCGCGTCGTGGCCAGCCAGCGCCTCATGGAGATCGAGCGGCTCGAGGAGGTCAACCAGTTCAAGACCGACCTCCTGAACACCGCCGGCCACGAGCTCAACACCCCGCTCACCCCGCTCCGGCTCCAGCTGCGCGCCCTGCGGGACGCCAAGCTCGGCCCCCTCACGGAGCCGCAGCGCCGCTCCGTGCAGATCCTCGACCGCAACCTCGAGCGCCTCTCCGGCCTGGTGCAGAACGTCCTCGACGTCGCCCGCCTGCAGAGCGCCCACCTGCGTCTCACGCCCGCCGCCGTGGACATCCGCCTGCTGGTGGCCGACTGCGCCGACGCCTTCGGGCACTCGGCCCAGGCCGCCGGCCTCGAGCTGCGCACCGACGTGCCGGCCGGCGACCTGCGGGTCGAGGCCGACCCCGACCGCCTGACCCAGGTGCTGTTCAACCTGGTCTCCAACGCCCTCAAGTTCACGCCCCCCGGCGGCAAGGTCAACGTCGTGGTCGAGAGCGACCCCGAGACGGTGCGCTTCCTGGTGCGCGACACCGGCCGCGGCCTGGCCCGCGACGAGGCCGGCAAGCTGTTCCAGCCGTTCAGCCAGGTCGGCGAGCCGCGCGACATCAAGGCCGGCACCGGCCTCGGCCTCTACATCTGCAAGGGCATCATCGAGGCGCACGGCGGCACCATCGGCGTGCATTCCGAGGGCAACGGCAGGGGCTCCACGTTCTACTTCACGCTGCCGCGGCGGGTCGCGGTCACGGCGGTCTAGCCGCCGCGGTTTCAGTCGTGGGCGTGGTCGGCCGGCGCCCCGGCCGCCGCCTCGCCCGCGATGGCCTCGGCGATGCGCAGCAGCAGCGCGCCCGCCTTGGCGTCGGTGCCGTGCTCGGCGGACGCGATGCGGACGTCGACGCCGCCGCGCGTCAGGCGGGTCTCGTGGCCCGGCCCGTAGTAGGGCAGGTCGTCGGCGGTGTAGCCGAACGACTCGCGCAGCGGCACCAGGTTGTCCATGGCGTTGCCCCAGAACTCGTAGGGCAGCACGACGACGTGGCCGACGCCGGCCGCGCGGTCGAGCGCCAAGGCCTCGTCCGGCGACAGCGGGCCGCCGGCCGCGCTGGCGCCCTGGCCGTAGACCTGGCGCACCGTCACGTTGCCGCCCAGCTCGGCCGCGATGGCGGCCTGGGCGAGCGCGAACTCGGCGGCGGCGTTGGCGTGGTACTGGTCCGCGCCCTCGCCGCAGGGGTTCGTGCTGGCGGGGTCGCCGCCGTGCTGGGCGAGGTACACGCTGACCTTGGCGCCGGCCGGAGCCTCGGCGACGAGTTGGACGACGCGGTCGGCGGTGGCCTGCGCCCAGGCGAGCGTGGTGCCGGCCATGCCGGCGGCGACGATGGGGCCCGTGTAGCCGGCGGCGCGCAGCGCGTGCTCGGTGTGCGGCCGCATCATGCAGGTGTCCATGGCGTCGCTGTGGACGCTCGACATGTAGGCGTCGATGACGAGGTCCACGCCGGCGTCCGCCAGCGTCCGGGCGGCGGCTTCGATGGTCTTGGTGGGGTCCATCTTGGGGTCGACGTGGTGCGCGAAGGCGACGACGACGCGGTCGCCCCACACCGCCTGCGCCTGCCGCTCGACCGAGTCCCAGGCGGTGACGACGGCGCCGTGCATCGGGCTCGCGTTCTCCATCTTGAGCCAGGTGCGGTAGGTGCCGAGGCCGAGGACTTCGTACACGTCGCCTTCGCCGAGGCCGGGGCCGGCGCCGGGGGCGAGGTAGAACTGGCCGCCCGCAAGCTCCTCGTCGACGTCGGCGGCGCCGGCGGGGTCCGTGACGGGGATGGCGGGAAGCGTGTAGGACCGGAGCCAGGCGTCCACGAAGCTGGCGTCCGCTTGGGGCGTCGTCGCGAAGGGGTGCGCGTCGTCGAGCAGGATGGTGCCTTGGTCGACCAGCAGCATCTCGGGCGGCAGGCCGGTGTAAGGCCAGACGCCGTCCACGAACGCCTTGAACGACGCGTAGGTGGTGGCGTTGTAGTGGACCGGCTCGCCGTGCGCCCGCACCAGCACGCCGACCCGCAGCCCTTCCGCCTCGATGCGGGCGAGGGCCGCGCCGGCGGCCTGGGCAAGCTGGCTGGCGACGGCCTCGTCAGCGTCGCGCGAACGGTCGTCGTCGTGGCCGTGCCCGTGGTCGCCAGCACCCGTGGGCAGGGCGCCCGTGAAGGCGAACGCGGCCAGCAGGGCAACGAAGACCGCGGCCGAGGTGGCGCGGGCGGCGGCGCGGCGCTCCTTGGCAACGATGCGCGAGAGGTACCAGCCGCCGACGCCGACGATGTAGCCGAGGTACAGCAGCAGGCCGAGGGCGGTGGGCTGGTCCTCGTAGCCAATGAGGGCGTGCAAGGGGCCGCCGAGCCAGTGGTCGTGGTCGGGCAGGGCGCCGGAGGTGTCCCAGAGGGCGGCGCCGTGGGGAATCCAGCCGAGGTCGGCGGCGGCGTGCACGACGTGGATCAGCAGGCCGGCCGCGATGAGGATCAGGAACGCGCCGGTGACGCCGAAGAACTTGCGCAGGTCCACCTTGACGGTGAAGCCGAACACCAAGGCCGCGATGAGGGCGCTGGCGCCGAAGCCGACGGCCCCGGACAGGAGGAGGTCGCCCCAGGAGACGGCGCTGCTGCGGGCGGCGTAGAACAGCACGGTCTCCAGGCCTTCGCGGAACACGGTGACGAAGGTGAGGGCGGCGAGCACCATCCAGCGGCCCCCGGTGGCGGCGTCCTGCACGGCCCGCTTGGCCTTCCCCAAGAGCTCGGTGGTGTGCTGCTGCATCCAGACGATCATGTAGGTCAGGATGCCCACCGCGGTGAGCGCGACGACGACCTCGAACAGGGCCGCGCCGCCGGCGTCCTCGAACCAGCCCATGGCGAAGCGGGCCACCAGGAGGCCGACGACGATGCTTGCGACCACGCCGGCGCCCGCGCCCATCCACAGGAGGGCCTGCTTCTCGGGGTGGCCGAAGCGGCGCACCAGGCCCAGGAGGATGCCCAGGACCAGGAGGGCCTCGAGGCCTTCGCGCAGGCCGATGAGTGCTGCGGCAGGGTCGACGGACGCCATGGTTTCGGCGCCCCTAAAGCCGCTTTGACTTAAGGTTTAGGTCCGCCAAAATACCGGCGCGAGGTCCCACAATCCCCAAGAAGGCGACCCCCTGCTGGCCCGGCATGCGCCTTGCGCCTTGCGCCGTCTTCTGCCTGGCCGTCCTGCTGGCCGGATGCGCCGCCGGCCCCAGCTCCTCCTCGTCCAGCACCGACGGCCCCATCGTCGTGACCCGGCCGGACGACTACGGCAACTCCACCGGCGACAACGCCAGCAAGCCGCACCTGCACGACTACTGGGGCGGCGGGGACCGCCTGGTGGTCGTGGACGCCGACGGCGCCGACCCCCAGCCCGGCCTCGGCGGCGGCGAGGACACCTTGATCCAAGCCTGGCGCCCCGACTCCGGCCACGTCGTCCCGCAAGGCACCGCCGCCGTCGAGGTCACGTTCGCCTGGACGCCCGAGGACACCGACTTCTACGCCGCGCCCACGCTGTGGGTGAAGTCCGCCGCCGACAGCGCCGCCCGCCTCGTCGGCCCCATCGAGCCCGGCCAGACCGTCGCCGTGCCGACCAGCAACAACGACAACGACCTCCCCCACCAGCTGCTGTCCGCCTGGGTCGTCGAGCTGCACGCCTCCAGCGACCCGACCCTCGGCAGCCTCCGCTTCAAGGCCATCGTCCACGCCAAGGTCGAGGCGGTGCGCGGCCTGGAGATTCCGCTGTACCCCGGCCACCCCGACCGCTGGAACGGCGCCAACGAGGTCGCCCTCCTGGACGAGACGCACAGCATGGCCTACCTCCAGGACCCCGGCGACGGCGGCTGCGACGGCCTGTCCTGCAGCCGCGTCCACGTCCCCGCCAACGGCACCATCGTGCCCCCCGAGGCCGAGGTCGTCATCGCCACCCTCACCGTCACCAACGGCGTCACCGGCATCGCGCTGGCGTACCACGGCGCCGAAGGCCGCAGCTTCCAGGTCGTCGAGCCCGACGCCACCGAAGGCAACACCCGCACCTACTACATCGAGGTCGCCAACAACGCCGACGGCCCCTACGCCCAACAAAGCCAATGGGAGTTCACCACCGCCATCACGGGACCCGTCCAGGACGGCGTCACCGTCGAGGACTACACGCTCACGGTGGTCGTGCAGCGGCAAGGCTGACGGACCCAAGCATTCGGTGCCCTCGGTGGGCTCGGTGGATCGGTGGGCGAACCCTACTTCCACCGAGGACACCGAACCCCCCGACCCTGGTCCGCTCGGCAAGCCTTATCCCCGTCCAAGGGTCGGCCCACCTGCCCGCAAGGGCCTTGACGCACCCCTCCGGGGCTGCCGAAGGTGAAATCCATGGAACTCAAGATCACGGAAGCGAAGGAGAACGCCCTCCTCGCGCGCAAGGAAGTTAAGTTCGCGCTCCGCCACGACGGCGAGACCACGCCCAGCCGCACCCAGGTCCGCCAACTGGTGGCCTCCGAGCTCGGCACCAAGACCGAGAACGTCGTCATCGACTCGATGGAGTCCAGCTACGGCATGGGCGCCACCACCGGCACCGCCCGCGCCTACAAGTCGGCCGACGCCGCCCGCGCCACCGAGCGCGTCCACATGCTCAAGCGCAACGCGCTCTACGTCGAGCCCAAGAAGAAGGAAGCCCCCAAGAAGGAGGCCTAAGCATGGCCGGCTCCGCCTCCAAGCTGTACGAGATCCAGGGCAACAAGCTGGTGCGCACCAAGAAGCAGTGCCCCAAGTGCGGCGTCGGCGTCTTCATGGCCGCCCACGAAGACCGCATGCACTGCGGCAAGTGCGGCCACACCGAGCGCGCCAAGTAAGCGCGTCCTGGCTCCTTTTCCCTCCTTCTGTTCTCTATAGAATCTCGCGCCTCCCTGCGGCAGCCTTGTGGCGTCGCGGAACCTTTTCCCACCTGACATGACCCACGACAACATCATGGCCTTCAAGGCCCCCGGCTGGGCGACCGACTGGTGCCCTTACTGCGGCTGGGACGCCAAGTGCGCCCAGTGCCGCGCCTGGATGGAGTGAGAAACGGAAGGAAAGAGGGGAGGGCTGCGTCGTCAAATCCCGATGCAGCGACCAGGGTTGCCGTTGACGTAGACGACCAGGCCGGTGCCGCTCGGCGACGAGATGCAGTTGTGGATGACGCAGACGCCCGTGAACTGGCTGTTGACGACGACGCCGTTGCAGTCGCCGACGGGATTGGCGGCGGCAACCGGGGCGAGGGCGGCGAGCGTGCACAGGACGAGGAGGCCGGCGGCGGCATAGGTCATTGCTTGAGCCATGGGGAAACCCGGCCAAGGAGGCCAGCGGGGGGACTTAAGGGATGCCAGGCAAGGCGTTGCAGGGCGCGGGGTGAAGTGGGGCCCGCCGGATTGCGATAGAAGATTGAACGAGAGGTTCCGGTAGGGAATCCTGTTAGCGCCGCTTCTTCAACGTCCACGAACCGTCGGGTCTGGCCTTCAGCGTGACGCTGCGACCTCAAGGGCCGCGGCCTCAAACTCAAGGCCGAAGCCAAGGGGCAGCCATATGTGGAGGCGGTGTACTTCACCGACCCGGACGGCACCCCCTTCGCCCTGCAACCGGCGATGCCAACGAGGAGCTGAAATTCCATGCCTGCCAAGAAAACCGCCAAACCCGCCAAGACGACTGGCCTCACCGCCGGAGAGAAGGCTGCCATGAAGGATCTCATGGCGGAGCGCAAGCGCGGCAAGGGAAACGGGCCGGCAGACCTCAAAGCCGCCATCGCAGCCATGGTGCCCGCGGAGCGCACCCTTGCCCAACGCATCCACGACATCGTTGTCGCCGCGGTCCCGAACGCCGAGCAGAAGACCTGGTACGGCTTCCCGGCCTACTGCATGGACGACAAGGTCGTATGCTTCTTCAAGCCCGGCGCGAAGTTCAAGGACCGCTACTGCACCTTCGGCTTCAACACGCCCGCCAAGCTCGATGACGGCGGAATGTGGGCGACGTCGTTCGCGGTCGTCAAGCCCTCGGCGGCTGACGAGGCCAAGCTCACGGCGCTCGTCAGGAAAGCGTTCGGCGGCGGCTGATCCTTCCCTCCTCCCGGCAGCAAACAAGGCGAGAAGTCCAGTATTCGCCCACTTCACGACCCAAGAAGCGAGCAAAAGCCCGCGTCCTACTGAAAGACGGCTTGTACGCGACGAACCTCAAAATCGGCTAGCACGATTGCGGGACCGGGGCCGTCTTAGGCGCACCTCCGGGTCCTCGTCCAGCCAGCGCCGCCAACGGGCATTTTTGATGGCAACAGGAGGAAGTAGCCCCAGAACAAAACCAGTTGGACAGGGAAGTGAATGGGACCCGCCGGATTTGAACCGGAGACCGACGGGTTATGAGCCCGCTGCTCTACCAGGCTGAGCTAGGGTCCCGTGCCCTGTCGGACAGGGGCCTTGGATTTGAGCGCGCCGTCCGGCGTGGAGCCCCAAACCTCCCGTCCCGCCTTCAAGAGCCGTCTGGATAATGGGTTTGATTGACGGGTCCGCCGCCCGTGCCGCGAACCCTTACAAACGGGACCCGGTGCGCGCGGCGTGAAGCTGTCCACCCTCGTCTGGGGCCTCGCGTGGCTCGTGGCGGGCTTGGCGGTGGCCTTCGGCTGGGTCCCCGGCGCCGACGGCTGGGCGCAAGGGCCGCGTTACGGCATCGCGGCGTTGCTGCTGGTCCTGGGAGTCGTCCTCATCGTGGGGGCGAACGCGGCGTGGACCCTGCGGCGCACGGCGCGCGAGGACGGCGCCGGCGGCGGCTGCCCGGTGGGGGCGACCTGCGCGTGCGGGCACTTCAACCTGAAGCCGCGGCGGGCGTGCAAGGCGTGCGGCGCCGCCACCAGCTTCCCGTGAGGGCGAGGGCGGCGAGCACCGTGAAAGTTTTGCCGACGCTGGCGGCAGGGCCAAGAGGCAGCCGTCCATCGCCGCTTCCCCCGTGGACCCGGTCCTCCCCCTCCAGATGCTGGCCCTGCTTGCGCTCCTGGGCCTGTCCGCCTTCTTCTCGACGTCCGAGACCGCCCTCATCGGCGTCCCCCGCGTCCAGGTCCGCGACCTCGCCCAGAAAGGCTCCCGCCGCGCCCGCCTGCTGGACCGGATGCTCGACGAGCCCGAGCGCGTGCTGACCACCGTGCTCATCGGCAACAACCTCGTCAACATCGGCGCCACCGCGTTCGCCACCTGGGTGGCCCTCGGCGTCTTCGGCGGCCGCGGCGCCCTCATCGCCACCGGCGCCATGGCGGTCCTGGTCACGGTGCTCAGCGAAATCATCCCCAAGACCTTCGCCGTGCAGCATTCCCTCAAGGTCGCCCTCCGGGTCGCGCGCCCGCTGCGCGTCGTCGAGCTGATGCTCAAGCCCCTCGTGGACTTCCTCACCGCGCTGTCCCGCGGTGTGGCGCGCCTCGGCGGCGACAAGCCCGTCCAGAAGGCGCCGTTCCTGACCACCGACGAGATCGAGATGATCGTCCGCATGGGCGTGCAGGAAGGCCACGTCGAGCACTTCGAGCACAAGGTCATCCAAGACCTGTTCGACTTCACCGAGACCCCCGTCTCCAAGGTCATGACGGCCGCCGACAAGGTCCAGTCGCTCCTGCCCACCTCGACGCTGGAGGACGCCATCCGCATCGCGGCCCGCGAGCGCCGCAGCCGCATCGTGGTCGCCGACGCCGGCTTCACCCAGATCCTCGGCTTCGTCCACATCAAGGACCTGCTGCGCTACACCGACGCCGAGCTGGCCCGGCTGCCCGTCACCTTGGCCATCCGCCCGGTCTTGCGCGTGCCCGGCAGCATGCGCGCCGACCACCTCCTGGTCCGGATGCAGCACGAGCACCGCAGCATGGCCGTCATCCAGGAAGGCAGCCGCAACCTCGGCATCGTCACCGCCGACGACCTGGTCGAGGAGCTGGTGGGCGAGATTCACGACGAGTTCGACGCCGCCCGCCGCCGCCAAGGCCCGCCGGCCGTGCACACGTAGCTTCGGCAGAACGGCTCCTCCGCGACATCTAGAACAGCGCCCGCCCGCCTTGGCGCGGTCCATGCAAGGAACGCAGCGCGAGGACCCGGCCCCCATGGCGGCCCTCCTGCCCGCCCTGCACGCCGTCGGCACCCAGCAGGAGCGCCTCCAGGAGGCCCGCGCCGCCATCCTCGAAGGCCGTCAGGGCGAGGTGTTCATCCCGCGCGCCGAGTGGGACGGCCGCGCCGCCGACCCCCGCGCCGCCCAGATGCTGGCGCACATCGACCGCGCCCTCGAGAGCCTCGACGCCCGCCTCGCGCAGCACGGCCTCACCACCCGCCGGCCGGGCGGCTTCGCCATCGACCTCGCCCGCGTGCGCGCCGCGCCGCCTGCGATCCGCGCCAACGCGCTCGCCCAGGTGCGCACGGTGCAGCACTACACGGTGCCGGCGGCGGCTGGGCTGATCCACGGGCATGGGACGGCGGAGCTGCGGTCGCGCAGCAGGGCCTGGATGCAGCCCTGAATGGAAGTGCTCCGTACGGGATTCGAACCCGTGCCGCAGGCTTGAAAGGCCTAAATCCTTGGCCGCTAGACTAACGGAGCGTAGGGCGCGCGACTCGGGTCGGGCTCAAAACCTTGGCCCTCGGCTGCAAACCCAGCCGGCATGTTGCTTCACGCCGGCAGCCCGACGACCGCCTTCTCCAGGACGGTCTTGAGCACCACCATGGTGTTGGTGCGCTGGATGTGCGGCAGCGACAGCGTGGTCTTCACGAGGTCGTCCAGGTCCTCGCGGCCGCGCAGCCGCACCAAGACCAGGCCGTCCCATTCGCCGGTGATGTCGTAGACGCCGAAGATGCGGGGGTCGCTGCTGATTTCCTCGTGGACGGCGCGCACAAAGCCCTTGTCGATGCGCAATCCGATGACGGCGGTGAGGGTCCAGCCGGCGCGCTCGGGGTCGACGAGGGCGGTGTAGCCGCGGATGGTGCCGTCCTCCTCCATCTGGCGCACGCGGCGGTTCACGGTGGTGAGGCTCAAGCCGGTGCGTTCGGCGAGGTCGCGGTGGCTGGCGCGGCCGTCCCGCAGCAGCTCGTCGAGCAGAAGCCGGTCGGCGTGGTCAGGGGCCGGGCGCGGAACGGTTGTGCCATCCATGGCGAAGGCCGCCAAGCAATCGGTACATTTGTGCCTGTTGAATGCGAATGACGGGTCGAACGACTCCTTGCAACCCATGTTCCTGGTGCAACTGAACCCTTATCTCCGGATGCTGGCTGGGTGGCTCCAACCCCGGGAGGGGATGCCCAATGGTCGTGTTCGCCGAATACATCTGGATGGATGGCACGCAGCCCACGCAGAAGCTGCGCAGCAAGACGAAGGTCATCGAGGCCGACGAGGTCAAGTCGGTCGCGGACCTGCCCGTGTGGGGCTTCGACGGCTCCAGCACCGCCCAGGCCCCCGGCGACAAGTCGGACTGCGCGCTGCACCCGGTCGGCTTCTACAACGACCCGATCCGCGGCTGGCCCCACGTCCTCGTGATGTGCGAGGTCTTCCTCGCCGACGGCCGCACGCCCCACCCCACCAACACCCGCGCCAAGCTCCGGGAGGTCGCGGACAAGGTGAAGAAGGAGGAGCCGTGGTTCGGCATCGAGCAGGAGTACACCTTGTTCCGCGGGATGCAGCCGCTCGGCTGGCCCGACAACGGCTTCCCCCCGCCCCAAGGCCCCTATTACTGCGGCGTCGGCGCCGACGAGGTCTTCGGCCGCGAGCTGGTGGAGGCCCACATGGAAGCCTGTGTTGGCGCCGGCCTGAAGATCAGCGGCATCAACGCCGAGGTCATGCCCGCCCAGTGGGAGTTCCAGATCGGCCCGCTCCCCCCGCTCGAGTGCAGTGACCAGATCTGGGTCGGCCGCTGGCTGCTGTACCGTCTCGGCGAGGAGTTCGGCATCACCGCCACGTTGCACCCGAAGCCCGTCAAGGGCGACTGGAACGGCGCCGGCGCGCACACCAACTTCAGCACCAAGGCGATGCGCGCCAAGGGCGGCCTGAAGGTCATCGAGGACGCCTGCAAGAAGCTCGGCGGCCGCCACTACGACCACATCGCGGAGTACGGGGCCCACAACACCGAGCGCCTCACCGGCCGCCACGAGACCTGCAGCATCGACCAGTTCCGCTACGGCGTCAGCGACCGGGGCGCGTCGATCCGCATCCCGCTTGCGGCCCAGCAGACCGGCCAAGGCTACCTCGAAGACCGCCGCCCCGCCGCCAACATGGACCCCTACCGCGTCACCCGCTGCATCCTGGAGACCGTCTGCGTCGGCGCGAAGCCGGTCATGGGCGGCGTCAAGACGGGCGAGGCCAAGGCGCACTCGATCCTGCTCGCGGCGACCAAGGCCCACTGAGCCCCGATCTGCCGTTTTCTTCCCCTCCTTCCCCCTGCCTTCCTTTTTCTAGAGGCGCTGGGCTCAGGCCTCTGGGTCACCGCCATGCTTGCCCGCCCCCTGATCGCCGCCGGCCTCCTGCTGCTCGGCGCCTTCGTCCTCGCCCCGCAGCCCGCCACCGCCATCTACTGCAAGGAGCCCGAACCGCAGTCGGTCGTCAGCGAAGCCACCTACCAGACCTGCCAGTACACGGTGGACATGGTGTACGACACGCCGACCGTGGGCAACAAGATCGACCGGACCCAGGCCTACGTCTGTATCATGGTCGGCGTGTGTTAGCCGCCGCCGTCCGCTCTTTTCTTTCCCTTTCTCTCGCTTTTTCGCTTGCGGCATCGGGTCGGCAACCCTATGCACCCCTTTCGGCTTCCTCGCAAGGTGCAGTCCCGCAAGGGCCTGCGCTTGAGCGAACCAACATGGCATACAACGACAGGCCGAGTGGCGGCGGGGGCGGCTTCGGCCGCGACGGACCTCGCGAGATGCACGACGCAGTGTGCGCCGACTGCGGCAAGAAGACCCAGGTCCCCTTCAAGCCGTCGGCGGGCCGCCCGGTGTACTGCCGGGACTGCTACCCCAAGCACGCCCCGCCCCGCACGCCCCGCTAGGCGTCCGGCGCAACCGGGACCCTGTCCCGGCCTCCTCCTTCCCTTTCCCTTGCTTTTCTAGGCCGGCTGCCACAACTCGATGCGGTTGCCTTCGGGGTCCGCGACCCACGCGAACCTGCCGATGCCCGCCATCTCCTCGGCCGGCTTGGCAAGCGGCACGCCGGCGCGCGCGAGGGATGCCACGGCGCCGTCGAGGTCGGCCACGCGGAAGTTGAGCATGGCCCACTGGCGCGGCGAGCCGAAGTAGTCGGTGCCCGCCTCGAAGGGGCAGAACACCGTCGTGCCCGCCTCCGTCTGCCAAGCCTCGCCGTCGCCGGGGCCGGCGATGCCGAAGGTCCGGTGGTACCAGGCGGCGAGCGCCTGCGGGTCCTTGGCGCGGAAGAACACGCCGCCGATCCCCAAGGCTTGCACGACCGGCTGCTGCGTCGCCTTCATCGGCAGGCGACCGGGCCCGCCCTACTTGCGCCCTCCGGCGGCATGATATAGCACCCCCTTGTGGGAAAGCTTCGTGCTGGAGAACGTCCCGACCATCCTCTCCGCTTCGGAGATCCTGGACAAGGCGTTCCTGAAGGCGAACAAGCTCGAGGTCCCCGACCCCGACAAGTACCACCGCGTCCGCAAGACCGAGGAGGCCCAGATGCGCCATGTCTCGGACACTTGCCAGGAGATGCTGGACCGCTACGTCAAGGCGTTCCCCAACCTGGAGCGGGCCTCCAGCTACGAGCGCGAGGTGCTCGACATCCTCGTGGGCCTCGACGGCCTCAAGCAGGCGCTGTCGCACCTGGACTGGACGCGCGAGAAGATCGCCACCGTCTACGGCGACGTCGCCTCCGCCATGCGGCGCGAGCGCACCATCCTTGGCATCCAGGCGCAGAAGCGCCGCTTCTCCGGCCGCTGCGGCAGCCTGATGGCGGCCATCGACAAGGACCTCGTGTTCCTGCGCGACGTGCGCGACAAGGTCCGGATGCTCCCCACCGTCCACCCGGGGTATCCGACGGTCGTCATCGCCGGCTTCCCCAACGTCGGCAAGTCGAGCCTGATGGCGGCGTGGACCAGCGCGCGGCCCGAGATCGCCGCCTACGCCTTCACCACCAAGGCCGCCAACGTCGGCCACATCGAGATGAAGACCCCCGAGGGCGCCATCTCGTACGTCCAGGTCGTGGACACCCCCGGCCTGCTGGACCGCCCGGACGCCAAGCGCAACCTGGTGGAGCGCCAGGCCGTCGCGGCCCTCCGCCACACCGCCGACGCCGTGCTGTTCCTGATCGACCCCGGCGAGAACTCCGGCTACACCGTCGAGGAGCAGGAGCACCTGCTGGCGCAAGTGCAGCGCGAGATGAGCGGCGTTCCCCTCCTGGTGGCCGAGTCCAAGGTGGACCTGCACCGCAGCGCGTCGGAGCGCCTCAAGTTCAGCACCCACACCGGCGAAGGCATGGAGGCCCTGAAGGCGGCCATCCTGGGGTTGATCGAGAGCGACGAGCCCGACCGCGAGGACGACCCCTTGGAGTTCTGGAAGTCGCAGCGCGACCCGATGTTCAACGGCTGAACGCGGAAAGCGCCTCGCAACCCTATTGACCAACGTTCGGGTCGCGTGCGACGTTGAGCGCCAACCTCGCCGTGACCTTCCTGGGCACGGGAGCGTCCTACCCCACCGCGGAACGGGGCCTGTCCGCCATCGCCGTCAAGCGCGGCGGCGAGGTGCTGTTGTGGGACTGCGGCGAGGGCACCCAGCGGCAGATCCAGAAGTCCGGCCTCAGCTACCAGCAGATCACCCAGATCTGGTTGAGCCACTACCACGGCGACCACTGCTACGGCGTCCCCGGCCTTCTGAAGACCATGGCGCTCAACGAGCGCGACAAGCCGCTCTGGGTCTACGGGCCGAAGGGGCTGGGCCGCATGGTGGCGGCGTGGCGCGAGCTCCGGGGCTGGCCCAAGGAGTTCCCCATCCACGTCACCGAGGTCAAGCCCGGCGACGTCGTGCGGAAGGACGGCTACTCCATGACCGTGTTCCAGGGCGACCACGGCATCGAGAACCTGGTGTTCGCGCTCCAGGAGGCCGACCGCCCCGGCTTCTTCGACAAGCCCAAGGCGCTCGAGCTCGGCATCCCGGAAGGCCCCCTGTTCGGCAAGCTGCAGCGCGGCGAGACCGTCACGACCCGCGACGGCCGCACCTTCACGCCGGAGCAGGTGGTCGGCCCCGCCCGCCCCGGCCGCCGCGTCGTCTACTCCGGCGACACCCAGCCGTGCCTCGGGCTCCTGGAGGCCGCCGTGGACGCCGACCTGTTCGTGTGCGAAGCCACCTTCACCGCCGACCTGGTGGAGAAGGCCCGCGAGGTGCGCCACATGTGCGCCGGCGAGGCCGCCGCCATCGCCGCCAAGGCCAAGGCCCGCAAGCTCATCCTGACCCACATCAGCCCCCGCTACCGGGACCTCGCTCCACTCTTGCAGGAAGCCCAGGCCGTGTTCCCGGACGTCCAGGTCGCCGACGACTTCCTGGCCGTCGAGGTGCCGGTGCGCGCATGAGGCAGGCCCAGGTCCTGGTGCTGCTGGCCGACCCCGGCCCCTCCACGGAGGAGGACAAGGTGGCCAAGGCGCGCCGCATCATCCAGGACGCGCTGCGCCGCGCCGAGGAGGAGCGCCAAGGCAAGGCCCCCAGCCGCAGCGCCCCCGGCCTGCACGTGGACAAGTTCTTCGGCACCAAGCTCCCGCCCGTGTGCGCCAGCCTCGGCTGCTACCTCACCGACGACGGCAAGCGCTTCTACTGCGTCAACTCGGCGTGCCAGAAGCACAAGAAGCGCGACACCAAGCACACCCGCCGCGGCAACCCCGAGAAGGCCCGCTTCGCCTACTTCCACTGCCCCCGCTGCGAGTCGAGGTCCATCGAGATGCACCTGCTACACAACTCGTACTCGTGCCGGGCGTGCAAGTATGTGTGGAAGCGGTAGCCAAAATGGGAACATCCTCTTGAAAAGGCGGCAAAGTTCACAAAGGGGCAGCATGTGAAGTGACGCGTGAGACTTGCCTCCCTTTCGGTGCGCAATTACCGTACACTGGAGAATGCCACCATTGACTTCACCCAAAGCTACACCGCCCTATGCGGAAAAAATGATAGTGGCAAATCCAACATAACCAGCGCAATTCGACTGCTGGTCGGAAACCGTCGGGAGGATATTTTCAGTAGTTTCACTGAACATCGGGCAGACTTGCTTTGGGCTGAAGACTATCCCCGATGGCTCAATCCAGAAAATGGGACGGCCATCCTGATTGAAGGAAATTTCCACCTTGATAAGGCGCACGACAGTGGAATGCTTGAATTCTTAGTTCGACAGCTCGAATTGGATTCGAACGTGGAGGAAATCGAGTTGACCCTTTCTCTCCACCAGGAAAGCGCCAAAACGGGCATCGTAAAGACGGTCCAATGCAAGGGGCGGGACTATCAGGGTACCGCCGCCGAGGAGGTTTTCAAGAGGTTCAGAACCTCGAGTGCCCTCATTTTTCATAACTCGACGCAGCCTCCTTTGCCTTGGGATCCATTGCGTTTCCAGGGCGCCCTCAGGGAACTTACACCCGAAAGTCGGCAAGTACTAGACTCACTTCGGAAATACACATCTTCAAAGATGAGCAAAATTGCTCGATACCAGGAAGAGAGCGTGGAAGATTTGCTATCGTCTCTGGGTACCGATATGAAGGTGACACTCACGATTGGTGGAGGCGAATGGACTCATCTGCCGTATGAGTTGCGCTTGGGGGACAGCAAGATGGACGTTGAACTTCACGAATGGGGTTCCGGTACTAAAAACCGCACCCACATTTTGCTAGCTTTATTCAGGGCCCAACAACTCTCGAAGGCTGCGCATGGCGCAGAAAAGCTAACGCCGGTAGTCATCATTGAAGAGCCGGAAAGTTTCCTACACCCGGGTGGTCAAGCGAGTTTTGGCCGAACGGTTCAAGAATTGGCTGAAAAATTTGACGTTCAAGTAATTGTAACGACCCACAGTCCCTACATGCTCAATCGCACTATGCCTAGTTCAAATATCCTGCTGCAAAGGCAACTGCGCCGGAAAAAAGTTCGTGAAACAGTTCCGGTCCTTGCGGAGGGCAACAATTGGATGCTTCCTTACGCTGAGACGCTGGCACTCGAGATGGAGTCGTTCGCGCCTTGGCAGGACTTCTTCACTTCACCAAAAGAAGATATCATTCTCGTGGAGGGCGCAACCGACAAGGAATATCTGGAAATACTTAAGAGCCCGGTCCACGCGCAAAATGCACTCCAATGGGCCGGGGCAATAATGGCTTACGATGGCTGGACGAATTTGCAAACCGGCATTTTTCTTCGCTTCCTGAAGCAGCGGTCTCGGAAACTCATTGTTACCGCCGATCTTGATGTCAAAGCAAAACTCTCCAGGTGCTTGGAGTCACTTGGATTCAAGGAGGGTCAGGACTGCTTCTTCATTGGGGTTAACCAAGAGGGACTCGAGAACATTGAAGGTCTGATTCCTGCTTCAATACGATCCACGGTGTACGCCGCCAACCCGGATATTGTAGCCAAGCTTGCAAGTGCAAATGCGGAGATTCGGAACGAGGCTAAGGCCCTTATAAAAAAGAGGCTTTTGGAAGCCTTCAAGCTAAATGCTCGGCCTTCAACAGAAGACTTCCGAGAGTTCTATAAACTTGCCAAAATGTTGAATCGCGCTACTCGGGAATTTAGCGCCGCGTCGGACTCCGTTGACAGTGGATTTGAGAGTCCAAGGCCTGTGGCCCGGCTCAAATCTACTAAGAAGGCAACCGCAGCGACGGCAAAGAAAATAATTAATTGAACCTTGGTTCATTATCCTTCGCTTGGCCGACGTCCTCAATGCAGCTAGTTCTAGGTCAGAGGGCCTGCTCGCCAGCCTCGTTCTCGCCCAGCTTCCGCGCCACCGACTTCTCCGCCTTGGCGACCTGGCCCTTGACCCAGTCGTCCACGTTGTCGATGAGGCCTTCCCACTGCTTGGGGCTCTTGGCGCGGATGAAGTCGGCGGTCGCCGCCGCCTCGTCCTTGTACTTCGCCTTGAGGATCTTGTATTGCCGGAACGCGCCCTTCATCTGCTGGCCGACGGCGGCCTCCAGCTCGTGCAGGTAGTCCTCGGGGTCCTTGCGGATGCGCGGCTCGCGCGGCCCGGGGTAGATGACGAGCACCTCCTCGCCGGCGTACTCGGACAGGCCCGAGACCTGCCCGTTCGGGCTCACGCGCTTGGTGCCCAGGATCTTCCCTTCGGAGCCGATGTCGATCTTCATGCTGTGCCTCCGTGTGCGTCGTGGTGAGGGGGCGTGTTGCTTGATATCCCTTCGGTCGTGGTGCCGGCAAGCTTGAAGCCGGAGGGCTTGCTGGGCCGCCCCGTGCCGCCCCCCGAGGCCCACGTCCGGCTGGGCTCCTGCGACATCCTGCTCGTGGGCACCATCGCCGGCTTCGCCCCCGACGCCGCCCGCGTCCAGGCCGCCTTCGCCAGCCACCGGCCCGACCGGGTCGCGCTCGGCGTCCCGCCGGAGGACCTGGAGGCCGTGCGCCGCCTTGCCACCGACCCTGCCGCCAAGGCCGAGCTGGTCGAGCCCGACCTCGCCTCCGAGCACCTGCTGCGCCTGCTGGAGCGCTTCGGCCCCACCAAGGTCCCGAGCCCTGATCTGGAGGCCGCCCACGACCTGGCCGCCGCCCACGGCGCCGAGCTGACCGCCATCGACATCCCGGACGACGCCCACGCCGAGGTGTACACCAAGCGCGTCAAGATGCACCACGTCTTGCGCTCCAACCGGCGCGAGAAGAAGCTCCTGGTGGCCCGCTTCGAGGACGCCCGCGACCCCTACGAATTGGTCGAGGCGTGGGACCGCGAGCAGACCCACCTGCGCCCGCTGCGGGAGATCGAGGAGCTCCGGGAGGGCTTCATGGCCGCCAAGCTGCGCGAGCTCTCCTCCAAGTCGGAGCGCCTCCTGGCCATCGTGCCCGCCGCCCGCCTGGAGGCCGTCGCCGACCATTTGCGGGGCTAGCCAGCCTTGATATCGCCCGCGCCGGTCGCCGCGGCGTGAACGAGGTCTGGGTCGAGAAGTACCGTCCGCGCACCCTGTCGGAGGTCGTCGGGCAGGAGGAGGCGGTCGAGCGCCTCAAGGCCTACGTCAAGACCGGCAACGTTCCCCACCTCATGTTCGCGGGTCCCCCCGGCACGGGCAAGACCACGTGCGCCATCGCGATGGCCCGCGACCTGTTTGGCAGCGACGGCTGGGCCGGCCGCTTCCTGGAGCTCAACGCCTCCGACGAGCGCGGCATCGGCATCGTGCGCGGCAAGATCAAGGACTTCGCCCGCGTCGGCACGGCGGACACCCAAGGCTTCAAGATCGTCTTTTTGGACGAGGCCGACGCGCTCACCCACGACGCCCAGGCCGCCCTGCGCCGCACGATGGAGAAGTACACGGCGACGACCCGCTTCGTGCTGAGCTGCAACTACTCCTCCAAGATCATCGACCCGATCCAGTCGCGCTGCGCCGTGTTCCGGTTCCGCCCGCTCACCGTCGACCAGGTCAAGAAGTTCATCCGCAAGATCGCCTCCAACGAGGCCATCGAGGTTACCCCGGACGGCGTCGACGCCTTGGTGTTCGTCGCCAAGGGAGACCTGCGCAAGACCGTCAACACCCTCCAGGTCGCGACCGCGTTGGGCGGCAAGGTCGATGCCGAGACCATCTACAAGACGACCGCCACGGCCCGCCCCGAGGAGGTCAAGAAGCTGCTGGAGACCGCGTTGGACGGCGACTTCATGGCGGCCCGCAACAAGCTCGACAACCTCCTGATCGAGTACGGCCTGTCGGGCGAGGACGTCATCCGCCAAATCCACCGCAGCGTGTTCGACTTGACGATTCCCGACCCGGTGAAGGTCCAGCTGGTGGACAAAGTGGGCGAGATTGAGTTCCGCATGGTCGAAGGCGCCAACGAGCGGATCCAGATCGAGTCGCTGCTGGCGCACTTTGTGCTAGCGGGGAGCGCCAAACGCTGACGCCCGGCGGCCCGGCGGCACCACCCTCATCTAGCGCCCCCCAGTCGCGCCCAGCATGAGCGAGACCACCCCGATCCCCATCCCGATGGCCGGCCCCGGTGCCCCCCAGCCGATGGGCGGCCCCGTGGACCCGCGCGCCGCGGAGCGGCTGAAGCGGCGCCTGCGCATCATCAACAACATGAAGCGCATCAAGCACAAGTTCATCGTCGCGTCGGGCAAGGGCGGGGTTGGAAAGTCCACCGTCGCCGTCAACCTCGCCGCCGCCCTCGCCGCCGCGGGCAAGAAGGTCGGCATCCTCGACATGGACCTCACCGGCCCCAACGTGCCGCTGATGCTCGGGATCCACAAGGGCGAGCTCCTCGAGACCGCGGACGGCCTCCAGCCGCAGCAGCTGACGCCCACCCTCTCCTGCGTGTCGATGCAGTTCCTCCTCAGCGACCCCGACCAGGCCGTGGTGTGGCGCGGCCCCATCAAGATGCAGATCATCGGCCAGTTCCTCGGCGACGTCGCCTGGGGCGAATTGGACTACCTCGTGGTGGACCTGCCGCCCGGCACCTCGGACGAGCCGCTTTCGGTCGCGCAGAACATCCCGGACGCCGACGGCGTCATCCTTGTCACCACCCCGCAGGACGTGGCCGTCGGCGACGTCCGCAAGTCCGCCCAGTTCGTGCAGAAGCTCCAGCTCCCTATCCTGGGCGTGGTCGAGAACATGAGCGGCCTCACGCTGCAAGGCACGACGGCGCCGAACGCGAAGGTCACGCTGCGCGCCGGCCCCGACACGGTGGCCGCCCAAGCGGACGGCAACGGCCAGTTCGCGGTCGTGCTCGACCTGTTCAAGCGCGGCGGCGGCAAGGCGATGGCCGAGCAGCTCCAGGTGCCGTTTCTTGGCGCCGTGCCGATGGATCCGAACGTCATGCAGGCCGGCGACGCGGGCACTCCGTTCGCGTTGCAGGCGGGGGAGACGCCGGCGCGGACGGCGTTCAAGGAGATCGTGAGCAGGCTCACCGCGAGCCACTAATTGGCCCAAGAAAAGGAACGAGGGAAAGAGAAGGAAGAGGCGCCTTACTTCGACCAGGTGTAGGCCGGGCTCATCGCCATGGCACCCGTCGGGCTGGTGGCCCGGAACTCGACCTTCGCGCCCGGCGCGACGTAGAGCGACTTCGCGTAGGTGCCCCAGCTCGTCTTGGGCAGCACGGTCCAGGCGCCGCCGTTGGTGCGGGACTCGACCTTCGAGACCCCTTGCGGCGAGGTGGCGGCGGCCTCGACCCACCAGGCGTTGCCGACGGACTTGGGCGTGAACGTCGCCGTCATGCCCGCCGTGGGCGTGGTCGTGGTGGTCGACAACCAGGCCTTGGCCTCGCTGAGGACGACCTTGCCGGCGCCGTCCGTGGCCCGGAACTGCACCAGGGTGCCCTTCACCACGTGGGTGCTGAGGGTCCAGCCGTAGCTCTGCTTCTGCATGGGCTTCCAGTCGGCGGCGCCGACCTTGGCGTCGACCTTGGCCTGCGCCGGGCTCACCTGGAGCTGCAGCCACCATTCGTTGGAGCTGCTGGCGATGGCGAACGTGGTCCCGGTCGTCGTGGTCGGGGTGGTGGTCGTCGTGGGGACGGTCGTGCCCGCGCGGGCGCGCTCGGCCTTGACGCCGTCGATCCACACGGTGGCGGCGGCCTTCTTGGCGCCGTTGCTGTAGGCCAGGCCCCAGTGGCGCTCGGCCTCGCCGTAGTAGTTGGCCGTGTCCATGTTGGTGTCGCGGTAGCTGCGGTACAGGATGGCGGTCACGCCGGCGGCGCGCAGGCCCTCGATGCCCGTGAAGAACGACTTCAGCACCGTGGCCTGGCGGCCGAGGTAGGTCGGCTCCGGGTAGCTGGAGAACGCCAGGTCCTGCAGCACGATGGGCTTGTGGAACAGCGCCTGCAGCGTCTTGGCGCCCGCCAGGGTGACGGCGTAGGCGTCGTCGTAGTGGGCGGACGAGTCGCGGGTGCTGCCGCGCATCGCCTGGATGCCGGTCATGTCGCTGGCGGCCGCGGCGCGGTCCCAGGTGCCCCAGGCGGCGCTGTTCCAGTTGCCGAGCGCCAGCACGACCTTGGCCGCGGGGTAGCCCGTCTTGATCTGGTGGGCCTTGTCCGCGAGCATGCCGTCGAGCGGCTCCCAGGCTTGGACGTCGCCCTTGTTGAACTCGGTCTCCAGGAACACCAGGACGGGGCTGCCCCCCATCTTGGCGTTGAGGTGCTGGACGAACTGGTCCTTCAGGGTGTTCCAGCCCGCCTGGGTCTTCTGGGCGCCGTGCAGGGTCGACCAGCAGCCGTTGGTCACGCAGGACTGGCTGATGTCGTCGCCCCAGTAGTAGAAGTGGACGGCGGGGGTGACGCCGGCGGCCTTCATGGCGGCGAGTTCGGCATCGGGGCCGGCCCAACCAGACGACAGCGTCCAGGGACCGACCCAGAAGGTGCCGTAGTCCGGCTTGACGCCGGCGTTGGTCTGGTCCGTCACGCCGGCGGCGTCCATCCCGAAACGGATGGCGGGGGTCGTGCTCGCGCCAACGCCCATGGGCATGAGCACGAACACGAGCGCGGCGGCGGTCAGGAGGGCAGGGATGGCTTTCATGGGTCAGCTCTGCCAAGGCCACGGGATTCGCGGCCCAAGCAAGAGCACTAGTCTGGGTTCCGCGGATTTAGCCGGCACGGGCAACCTTAAGCTACGATGGTGCGCCGCCCCGCCGCCTACTAGAGCGTGAAGGCTCGGGCCAAGGAGAAAAAGGGGGGAAAACGAACCTGGGCGCTACTTGGCCCAAGTGTACGCGGGGCTCGTCGCGGTGGCGCCCGTGGGGCTGCTGGCACGGAACTCGACCTTGGCGCCCGGCGCGACGTAGACCGACTTGGCGTAGCTGCCCCAGTTGGTCTTGCCCAAGGCGACCCAGCCGCCGCCGTTGGCGCGGGCCTCGACCTTGGCGACCCCTTGCGGGGACGACACGCTGGCCTCGACCCACCAGTTGTTGCCGACCGCCTTCGGGGTGAAGGTGGCCGTCATGGCGGGCGGCGGGGGCGCGGCGCCGAGCCACGGCACCGGGTCGCTCAGGACCTGCTTGCCGGCGGCGTCGGTGGCCCGGAACTGCACGGGGGTGCCCTTGGGGGCGTGCGTGCTGAGGGTCCAGCCGTACGACTGCTTGTTCATGTTGAGCCAGGCGCCGGTGCCGACCTTGACCTCGACCTTCGTGGGGTTGGGGTCGACCTTGACCTGAATCCACCATTCGTTGGAGCTGGTGGACACCACGAACTTGGTCGGGGGCGGCGGCGCCGTCACCGTGACCGCCTGGGTGGTGCTCGTGGAGGCCTTGCCGTCCGACACGGTGAGCTTCACCTGGTAGGTGCCGCCGGCCGCGTAGGTCCGTGTCGCCGTCGCGCCGGTGGCGGTGCCGCCGTCGCCGAAGCTCCAGGCGTAGGCCAGCGCGGCCCCTTCCGGGTCGCGGGAGGCGCCGCCGTCGAAGCTTGCCTGGAGGCCGGAGGCCGCCGCCGTGAAGCTGGCGGTCGGGGCCTGGTTGGCCACCACCGTCACGCTTTGGGTGGCCACCGCGCCCGCAGCCCCGTCCGACACCGTCAGGGTCACCGTGTAGGTGCCGCTGGCGGCGTAGGCATGGGTCGCCGTCGCGCCGGTGGCGGTGCCGCCGTCGCCGAACGTCCAAGCATGCTCCAGGGCGTCGCCGTCGGGGTCGCTGGAGGCGGTGCCGTCGAACGAGGCCGCCAAGTCGTCGGAGGTGGCCGTGAAGCTGGCGGTCGGGGGCTGGTTGGGCGGCGTGGCGGCGCGGGCGCGCTCCGCCTGGACGCCGTCGATCCAGACCTGGCCGGCCGCCTTCAGGCCGCCGTTGCTCGGGTAGGCGAGGCCCCAGTGGCGCTCGGCCTCGCCGTAGTAGTTGGCGAGGTCCATGTTGGGCGCGTCCCGCCAGCTGCGGTAGATGATGGCCATGACGCCCTCGGCGCGCAGGCTGGGCAGGCCGTCGAAGTAGTCCTGCAAGGTGTCGGCCTGGCGGGCAAGGTAGTCGGGCTCAGGGTGGCTGGAGAGCGCCAGGTCCTGGACGATGATGGGCTTGCCGAACAGCGCCTTGAGCTGCTTGGCGCCGTTGAGGGTCGCGGTGAACGCGGACTCGTAGGCGGCCACGGAGTCGCGGGTGCTGCCCCGCATGGTCTGGACGCCGGCGAGGTCCATCGCGGCGGCGGCGCGGTCCCAGGTCTTCCAGGCGGCGCTGTTCCAGTTGCCCAAGGACAGCACGACCTTGGCGTTGGGGTAGCCGGCGTGGATTTGGCTGGCCTTGTCGGCGAGCATGGCGTCCAGGGGCTCCCAGGCCTGGACGTCGGCCTTGTTGAACTCGGACTCCAGGAAGATGACCGCGGGGCGGCCCTGGAGCTTGCCGTTGAGGTGCTGGACGAGCTGGTCGGTGAGCGCCTGCCAGCCGGCCTGGTCCTTCTGGGCGTTGTGCAGCGTGCTCCAGCAGCCGTTGGTGAGGCAGGACTGGCTGATGTCGTCGCCCCAGTAGTAGAGATGGACCGCGGGGGTCACGCCGGCGTCGGCCATGGCCTGAAGCTGCCCGTCGGGGCCGCCCCAACCGGACTTGAGGGTCCAGGGGCCGACCCAGAAGGTGCCGTAGTCGGGCTTGGCGCCGGCCTGGGTCTGCGCGCCGATCGAGCCGGCGTCCATGCCGAAGCCGACGGCGGGCTCGACGGTCGAGCCGGCGGGGAAGGGCAGAAGCACGGCGAGAAGGGCGCCGGTCAAGACGATTGCAAGGGTGGTTCGCATGATGACCTCGGTTTTCGGGGGAGTCTTCAGCCGGGGCCTGCGGGAACCACGGACTGACAACATCGCGAACCAGTCGAACGACGATTTAGCCGGAACGCCGAAGCTTAAGGTACGACTGCGGCGCACGAAGAAACCTATTTGACCCTTGAGGCTGGAGTCTCCAGTGATTGCCGAGCGAACCGAAGACCGTGCTGATCGTCGACCCCGAGCCCGACCTGCTGGAAAGCACGGGCCAGCTCATCGAAGCCTTGGGCTACCCCGTGCTCCGCCTGGCCGAGGCGTCGGAGGTGCTGGAGGTCGTCGAGCGCGAGCGCCCCGCCCTGGTGCTGTTGGAGGTCCGGATGCCCGGCCTCAACCTCGCCGGCCTCATGGCCGCCCTGCGGCTGCACCCGCAGACCGCGCGCATCCCGGTGGCGTTCTTCAGCGCCAGCATCGAGCTCGCCTCCCTGGCCGCGCGCCACCAGGCCTGGGGCCACCTCGCCAAGCCGTTCGGCTACGAGGAGCTCGCCCACCTGCTGGGCCGCGCGCTGGGGCCCGCCCCCGGCCACGCCGAGGTCAAGGCCAGCCTCGAGGTCGAGCGCGAGATCCGCACCGCGTTCCGCGAGTCGCGCAACCTGCTGGCCGCGCTGCGGAACTACACCAAGATCATCGAGCGCACCGAGCTGGACGCGCAGGCCCGCGCCGCCGTGGCCCGCATGGACGACCTGGTGCTGATGCTCGAGGCCCGCACCGAGCGGCTGCGCGCCTACATCGTGTCGCTGGTGGGGCCGTTCCAGGCCACGACGCCCATGCCCTCGGAGGCCCGCACCCTGAGCCGGCGCCCGAGCCGCGAGCGCAAGGCCAAAGTGGAGCCCTGAACGAGCTTCCCTCCATGGGCGAATACCTCAACAAGGCCGTCGGCAAGGCGAAGCGCAGCATCGGCCGCGCCACCGGCGACCGCAGCCTGGAGCGCAAGGGCACCATCCAGCAGGGCAAGGGGCGCCTCCAGGGCGGCGTCCGGCACGCCAAGAACGCCCTCGAGGGCATCGGCAAGAGCCGGCGCTCGGGTTCCCGCCCCCGGCCAAAAGCCTGAACCACGGCACTTGGTCGCGAAGCCGTGGCGGCGCCGTTGATCCTTGCGGAGGGGCTCGGCAAGTCCTACGGCGGCAAGAAGCTGTTCGACGACGCGAGCTTCCAGGTCGAGCACGGCCAGAAGATCGCCATCGTCGGCCCGAACGGCGCTGGCAAGTCCACGCTGCTGCGGGTCCTCGCGGGCCGCGAGCGCACCGACCACGGCACGCTTCGGATGGGGACTGTGGCGACCCACTGGTTCGACCAGCACCCCAGCATCCCGGACGGCGCCACCGTGCGCGACCTGCTGTCGGCGCCGGCCTCGGTGCCGGCCGGCCTCCAGGCGGAGCACGACGAGCTGGAGGCGCGCATCTCGGACCCGGCGCTCTACGAGAACCACGGCTACGAGGCCGTGCTGGAGCGTTACGCCGCCGTGCAGCGCGAGATCCAGGTCGCGACCCGGCCCGCCCCGGACGCCTGGAAGACGCCGATCGTGGCCGAGATGGGCTTCAGCGCCGACGACATGGCGCAGCAGGCCGCGTCGCTCTCCGGCGGCCAGAAGACCCGCGTGTTCCTGGCGCGCGTGCTGGGGGCGGCCCGCCCGGGCGACATGGTGGTGCTGGACGAGCCGACCAACCACCTGGACGTCGACTCCATCGAGTGGCTGGAGGAGTGGATCCAACGCTACATCGGCACCGTGCTGGTGGTGGCGCACGACCGCGCCTTCGTGGACAACGTGGCCGAGCGGGTGTTCGAGGTGTCCGGCGGCCGCATCACCTGCTACCAGGGCAACTACGAGGACTACGTGCGGCTGCGGGACGAGAACCTGGACCGGGCCCGGCGCGACCACGAGAAGGCCCAGGACCGGATGCAGCAGGCCAAGGAGGTCATCCTCCAGTTCCGCCAGCAAAAGCGGTTCGACGGCCAGTACGCCAGCCGCATGAAGCAGCTCGAGAAGTACCAGGCCGCCCTCGCGTACACGCCCGACCCCGTCTTGGAGAAGCTCGGCTTCGGCCTCAAGTTCGACGGCGTCGAGAAGACCGGATTGGAGGTCCTGCGGCTCACCGGGCTCAAGAAGGCCTACGACGACAACCCGGTGCTGAAGGGGACCGACCTGGAGCTGCTGCGCGGCGACCGCGTCGGCCTTGTTGGCGGCAACGGCGCCGGCAAGTCCACGCTGCTGAAAATCCTCACCGGCCGCCTCAAGACCGACAGCGGCGACATCCGGGTGGCGCCCGGCGTCAAGGGGATGTTCTTCAGCCAGGAGCATGACGACCTGGACGTCAAGCGGACCTTGAAGGAGGAGGTGCTGGACGCCCGGCCCAACCTGGAGGAGCGCGACGTCAAGGCCCTGCTCGGACGGTTCCGCTTCAACCCGGAGGCCGACCTGGGCCGCACCGTGGGCACCCTGTCCGGCGGCGAACGCCAGCGCATGATGCTCCTCAAGTGCATCCTCAAGCCCTCCAACCTCTTGATCCTGGACGAGCCGACGAACCACTTGGACCTGTGGGCCCGCGACGTCGTCGTGAACGCGTTGAACTCCTACAAGGGCACGCTGCTGGTCGTGAGCCACGACCGCTTCCTGCTGGACGCCGTCACCGAGAAGACCGCCGTGCTGGACAACGGCGCCATCCAGCAGTATCCCGGCACCTTCACCGCGACCCGCCACCTCCACAAGGCCCGCAAGGCCGCCGTCGCCACCGACCGCTACGTCGTCAAGAAGCGGTTCACCGACTGGACCTCGAACGTCAAGTACGCCGCCGGCGACGAGGCCCGCTTCACCCCGCTCCAGGTGCAGGAGTCCGTGACCTTGCGGAACGCGGTGGCGATGGGCTGGCTGGAGAAGGCGTAGCGTCCCAAGTTTTCAGTGGACTGGTGACCGAAGGCGACCCATCCACCGATGACACCGAGACCACCGAAACGCCTTGCTCAGTGCACCAGGACGGAGTTCGGTGTCCTCGGTGGGTTCGGTGGACAGGTCCGAGCGGCTGCGCAGGTCCGAACCCTCAAGTAGAACCCCCACTCAGCAGGTCCCCATGCCCCAGACGGCCACCGCCGCCCCTGCCGACGGCCAGGTCACCATCCAGACCACGCTTTCCATGACGGTCACCGACCTCGCCCGCACCAAGCTGCAGGAGTTCCTCGGCGGCCGCAGCCTCGACGCCGTCGGCGTGCGCGTCAGCGTCCAGCCCGGCGGCTGCTCCGGCGCCTCCTACGGCATGGAGTTCGCGGAGAAGGCCGAGCCCGGCGAGGTCACGCTGCGCTCCAACGGCGTCCAGTTGTTCGTCCACCCGGACCACGCCTCGCTCCTGAACGGGGTCGCCATCGACTTCGCGGACGAGCTCATGGGCGGCGGCTTCAAGATCGCCAACCCGAACGCGAAGTCCGGCTGCGGCTGCGGCAAGTCGTTCAGCGCGTAGCCCCGCCTCGTTGCCGGCATCCGTGCACCTGTAGTCGCGCGCCTCGCTTCCCGGGGCCATGGCGCGCAAGTGGAAGCATGGCTACACCTGGATCACGGCCGGCTTCTTCGTCGTGAGCATCATCGGCCACTGGGTGACGGCGTACTTCTTCTTCGAGAACGAGCAGCGGCAGCACGGTGAGCCGTTCGAGTGGGGCGGCTACGTCACCGAGACCCTCAAGGACACCTTCGAGAACTGGCAATCCGAGTTCCTCCAGCTCCTGTGGCAGGTGGGCGGGCTGGCCCTGCTGCTGCACGTGGGCTCGCCGTCGTCCAAGGAGGGCGACGACCGCAAGGAGGCCAAGCTGGACTTGCTGCTGGAGAAGGCCTACGGCAAGAAGCAGGCCGAGGCGCTCAAGGCGGACCTGGAGAAGGACTACCCGAAGTCGTAGCTTGCCGCGAGCACGCCCCTTGAACCGGCCCGACCGCTAACCCGATATAGGGCGTTGTGCTAGAACGGTCTAGCCTGTGGCTGACACAATGCCACACAAGGTGACTTCCATGGACCTCCGCCAGATCAAGGGCATCGGCCCCGCCAAGCAGCAGAAGCTCCGCGACGCCGGCATCGCAAGCGTCGAGCAGCTCGCCCGCATCGACGTGCTGGCCGTGAGCAGCCAGACCGGCATCGCCGAGGCCAGCCTGCGCGAGTACCGCCAGCGCGCCGCCGCCCTCGCCCTGGTCGAGGACGTCAAGGGCTTCGGCGCCGCCTCCGTCCCCGCCCTCGCCGAGGAGGCCTACAAGAACCTGCGCGAGGCCACCCAGGCCGGCCTGGACCGCCTCGCCACCGAGCTCGGCCTCCTCCAGAAGAAGATCGCCGAGCTGCAGGAGCAGGCCAAGAAGGCCGCCCAGGAGCTGGCCGAGGAGGCCAAGACCTCGCAGGGCCGCGCCCGCATCGCGAGCGCTGCCCGCGAGATGGCCACCGAGTACGGCCAGAAGGCCCAGGACGCCACCAAGGAGGCCCTCGCCAAGGCGCAGGAGCAGTCGCGCATCGTCCTCGAGCGCGCGCCCCGCGTCGTCGAGGAGGTCCGCCTGGTGGCCGAGAAGGCCCAGGCCCGCGTCCAGAGCGAGGCCGACAAGGTCAAGGCCCGCGTGCAGGGCGGCAGCAACGGCCGCGCGAAGTAGCCGCGAAGTGGTCATCTAGGGCGGGCCGGGTGCGGCGGGCGTGCCCATCGCCAAGTCGGTCCTGGACCTCGTCGGCAACACCCCAATGTGCTTCCTGGACCGGCTGCGCGCGTCCGTCAACCGCGGCCAAGGCGCCCGGGTGGCGGCCAAGCTGGAGATGTTCAACCCGGGCTCCTCGGTGAAGGACCGCATCGGGCTGCCCATGATCCGCGCCGGCGAGAAGGCGGGCCTGCTGAAGCCCGGCGGCACCATCGTCGAGCCCACCTCCGGCAACACGGGGCTTGGCTTGGCGATGGCCGCGTCGCTTTTGGGCTACCGGATGGTGTGCACGCTCCCGGACAAGGTCCCGAAGGAGAAGCAGGACCTCCTGAAGGCCTACGGCGCCGAGGTCATCGTCTGCCCCACCAACGTCGAGGCCGACGACCCGCGCTCCTACTACAAGCAGGCCGAGCGGCTGCGGGACGAGGAAGGCGCCTACCTCCCCTACCAGTACTACAACCAGGCCAACCCGCAGGCCCACCTCAAGACGACGGGGCCGGAAATCTGGGAGCAGACCAACGGCAAGGTCACCCACTTCGTCGCCGGCATGGGCACGGGCGGCACCATCAGCGGCACGGGGCGCTACCTGCACCGGGCGGCGGCCAAGGCGGGACGCGAAGTCTCCGTCATCGGCATCGACACGGTCGGCTCCGTCTACACCCACTTCCACAAGACCGGCGAGTTCCCAAAGGACATCCACCAGTACCTCATCGACGGCATCGGCGAGGACTTCATGCCCACGACGGTGTGGTGGGACGAGATCGACGACGTCCTGCAGGTGAGCGACGAGGACGCCTTCCTCATGCAGGCCAGGCTCGCCCGCGAGGAGGCCTTGTTCTCCGGCTCGTCCGCCGGCGCCGCCGTGCACGGGGCCCTCAAGCTCGCCAAGTCGCTGCCGAAGTCCGCGCTGGTGGTCACGCTCTTGCCCGACCCCGGCGAGCGCTACCTCAGCAAGTTCAACCTCGACTGGATGGAGGCGAAGGGCTTGACGAAGGCGCCGGCGTACTTGCGCAAGGCCCAGGCCCGCCGGGGTGCTTGATGGCCCTTTCACCCACCGACGGCTTCGCGACCCGCTGCGTCCACGCCGGCGTCCACCCCGACCCAGTCCACGGCGCCGTCAACCCGGCCATCCAGCTCTCGACCACGTTCCGCCAGCCCGCCCCCGCCGAGCCGCTCTCGTTTGACTATTCGCGCGCCGGCAACCCGACCCGCCAGGCGTTCGAGGAGGCCATCGCGGTCCTCGAGGGCGGCGCCTCCGGGCACGCCTTCGCAAGCGGCCTCAGCGCCCTCGACGCGCTGGTGCGCACCCTCGACGCAGGCGACCATGTCGTCGCGGCCGAGGACGCCTACGGCGGCAGCATCCGGCTCCTCAACCGGGTCTGCGCCCGCCAAGGCATCACGACCACCTTCGTGGACACCCGCGACCTCAAGGCCACCAAGAAGGCCATGACCAAGAAGACCAAGCTGGTCCTCCTCGAGACGCCCACCAACCCGCTGCTGCGAGTGTCCGACATCGCGGCCGTCGCCGAGGTCGCGCACGACGGCGGCGCCCGCCTCGTGGTGGACAACACCTTCATGTCGCCGGCATTGCAGAACCCGCTCGCCCTCGGCGCCGACGCCGTGTTCCACAGCGCCACCAAGTACCTCGGCGGCCACAGCGACGTCCTGGCCGGCGCCGTCGTCGCCAAGGACGCCGAACTGGGCGAGCAGGTCAAGTTCCTCCAGTTGGCCGTCGGCGCCGTCTGCCCGCCGTTCGACTCCTACCTGCTGCTGCGCGGCCTCAAGACGCTGCACCTCCGGATGCAGGCGCACGACAAGTCCGCCAGCGTCATCGCGGAACGGCTCGCCGAGCACAAGCTCGTGGGCAAGGTGTTCTACCCAGGCCTCGACGCCCACAACAACAGCGACGTCCACGCCCGCCAGGCGCGGGGCGGCGGCGGCATGGTGAGCTTCACCCTCAAGGACCTCGCCGCCGCCAAGTCGTGCGTCACCTCGACGCGCATCTGGCAGCTCGCGGAGTCGCTCGGCGCCGTCGAGTCGCTGATCCAGCTGCCCGCGCTCATGACGCACGCCAGCGTCCCGCCCGAGATGCGCCGCAAGACCGGACTGGAGGACGGCCTGATCCGTTTGAGCGTCGGCGTCGAGGAGGTCGAGGACCTGTGGGACGACCTGCGGCAGGCCATCGAGGGGAAGGCAGCCACGAGGAGCAAGGCGCCGAAGCGGTCCAGGGACGCTTAGAGCTTCTTGCAGTACAGCAGCGCCACGAAGGGATCCATGACGTTGTGGGCAGAGCCACCGCCGGTGGAGTCGGTGTTGCCGCCGATGCCGCCAGACATGGCTGGCCTGCCCACGGCGCCGCCCCATTGGCCTTCGGCAATCGTGTAGATGCCATGCGCGTGGGACGGCATCTCCGCCACCGATAGGGTGTGCGTCTCCTCGCCTCCCGTCTGGCCGAGGGTGCGCGCCGAGAGGCCCGCACCGGCCCCGACGCCGATGACATTCCGGCCGGCCGCCGCCGTGAACGCCGTCCAGCCGCCAGGGCAGGCGGCCAGGTCGAAGGCGGCCACCATCCCGGACGGCACCGGGTCCGGCGCAGGGGGGTCGTCGCCGTTGGGCTCCTGGAGGATCACCGTGACGCAGATGCGGTTGAGGTCCACCACGATGGAGTCCAGTTCCACGTGGTGGGACTCGCCGAGGCAGTTCGGGCCCACCTGGGTTTCCGGGGGCAGGCCCACTTGCCCTTGAGCCGCGACGGCCAGGAGGACGAGGCTTGCGAGCAGAGCAGGGTAGGGGCCGTGCATGCAGCATCAACCGCAGGCGGCGATTTGGGGATTTTGGCTAATGCGGTTTCAATCGCAGCCAAAATGGCGCCATTTACCTTGCTTGCAGGGCCACCGCCGCCTTCCACATCGCGCCCTCGACGTTGACGCGGCGAATCCGCACTTTCCCGGTGGCGGGGTCCTTGAGCTCCTCGAACCGCAGCGGGACCCATTGGCCGTCCTGCACCGCGATCAAGGCGTTGCCCGTGCCATTCGCAAGGAACTCGACGGCGCCCGCCCCCAAGGTCCGGGTGTATTGGACGTCGAACGCGATGGGGTCGGCGCAGCGCAGCTCGTAGCCGATGAGCTTGGTGATGAACGCCGCGTCCGTCTTCAGGGCGCCCCGCACGACCTTGCCGAGGTCGATCTCGGAGAAGCGCGGGTTGCCGTGCTCGTCCAGCTCCAGGTCGGGGACGATCTGCTTCAGCTCCTGGGCGTCGAGGCGGTCCAGCAATCCTTCCGCCAGCACCACCAGCCCCCACTCCTGGCCCTGCTGCTTGCGTTTCGCGATGGCGGCCTGCACCTTGCCGGCGACCTGCGCCATGCGGATGGGGCCCGCGGGGAATTCCTCCGGGATGACGACGAGGTCGGCGCCGCTGCCGACGGCCATGCCGAGGGCGAGGTGGCCGGCGCTGCGTCCCATCGCGGTGACGAGGTACCAGCGGCCCGTCGTCCTTGCGTCCACGCGGAGGTTGCGGCACAACTGGGCGCCCAGGTGCTTGGCGGTCTCGAAGCCGAAGGTCGGCGCCTCCCCAGGCAGCGGCAGGTCGTTGTCGATGGTCTTCGGGACGTGCGCGACCCGGACCTTGCCGCCCATGGCCGCGGCGGCCTTCATGCCGGCCGTGGCGGTGTCGTCGCCGCCGATCGTGACCAAGGCGTCCAGGCCAAGCTGCCGCAGGCTCGCGATCACCGCCTCCATGTCCTCGGGCTTCTTGGCCGGGTTGGCGCGGCTCGTGAACAGGATGCTGCCGCCCTGCGCCTCGATGCCGGCCACGTCGGCCTCCGTGAGCTCGCGGCAGGCGGCCGTGTTGCCCTTGATGAGCTGCGAGTAGCCCTTCGGGATGCCGACCACGCTCCAGCCGCGGGCGCGCGCCGCCAAGGTGACGGCGTTGATGACGCCGTTGAGGCCGGGCGCGGGGCCGCCGCCGTTGAGGACGCCGATGCGCATGGGGCCGCCGATGGCGTGCTCGTCTTCAAGGCGCGGTTTTATGGGTGGCCCCCGTCGCCGCGCCGTGGACGGCCCCCGGCCCCTGCTGCGTGTCTCGCTTTGGAGCCTCGCCGCCGCCATGGCGCTCGGGACCTGGATGGCCGCGGCGCAGCGCTTCGGGTTCGTGGAGCTTGGCTACCGCCACGCCCACTTGTGGATCGGCTTGGTGGGCTTCCTGCTGCCGGCGCTCGCGTTCTGGATCTTCCACCTGCTCGAGGCCCACCTCAAGCTGGCGGCGCCCCCGTCCCGGCTGCGGCTGGTGGCGCTCCTCTACGCCGTGGGTGCTGCGATGGCGGGCACGGGCCTGCTGCTGCAGCCGTCGGGCCTGTTCGCCGTCGTGGCCTTCCTGGGCATCCTGTGGGTCGTGGCCGCCGCCGTGGTGCAGCTCGTGACCCTCCTTGCCCTCATCCCCAAAAGTGTCGTGGACGTGGCCCGCGACCCGCTCACCAAGGGCGACGACGCCTGCCTGAAGCAGCTCAAGTTCGCGCACTTCTTCCTCGTCCCCGGCCTGCTGCTGCTGGCGTCGGCCTACGCGCCCTACGTCGTCGCGTGGGAGCACGCCGGCCGCCTGGCCCTCGCCGGCTTCCACCTGGTCTTCGCCGGCTTCGCGCTGCTTGCCACCTACGGCGTCAGCCACCTCGTCGTCCCCCGGCTGTCCGGCGTCCCCGCCATCGCCGCGGGCGCCATCAAGGGCGAGCTGCACAGCACCATGCTCGGCCTCGTGCTCTTGGCCGCCGGCTTCCTCGCCGCCGAGAAAGGCCTGCTGATCGCGGGCGGCGCGTTCGTGTTCCTGGGCGCCTTCACCTTCATGGGCGTCCTGGGCGCCAACATCATGCGCAACAAGTCGCGCACCCAGCGCGTCACCCCCGAGTTCACCTACGTCCCGTGGACCTTCGCGGGCGTCTTCTGGCTCATCGCGGGCGTCCTTTTGGGCATCTTCCTCAACGCCATCCCCGACCTGTTCGCCGACCGGCGCGCCGCCCTCACCTTTGCCCACGTCCACGCGGTCCTCTTGGGCGGGGTCGCCATCCTGCTGCTCGGCTACGCCACCCGGTCGTTCCCCGCCGTCCGCGGCCAATCTCCGCCCCCCTTCAGCCGCACCCGCTGGAGCTTCTGGGCCCTCAACCTTGCCGTTTGCCTCCTGGTGGGCGGCAACCTCGCCGGCGGCCCCGCCTCCCCTGGCTTCCTCCTGGGCGGAATCCTGGCGATCGCGGGCCTCATCGCTTGGTTCATCAGCCTGCGACGAAATGGCAGCCCCGTGCTGCCATGACCGACGCCCGCCTCGCCGCCCGCAAGGCCCTCCAGCCCGCCGCGCGCAGCCACGTCGGCACCTGGAGCGCCGTCGACACCCCGTTCGGCCGTTTCCACGTCGCCGCCCTCGACGGCGCCATCGTGCAGACCTCCCTCCCCACCACCCCCACTGAGCGCTTCCTCGACGAGGTCACCGACCGCCACCCCAACGTCGAGTTCCACGAGGACCCGCGCGACCCGCTGCTGCAGCAGGCCTGCGCCCAGCTCGTCGAGTACGCCGCGGGCCGCCGCCGCCAGTTCGACGTCCCCGTCCGCCTCGACGGCACCACGTTCCAGCGCAAGGTCTGGAGCGCCCTTGCCGAGATCCCGTTCGGCGAGACCCGCAGCTACCAGGACATCGCGCGCCTCATCGGCCGCCCCGGCGCCAGCCGCGCCGTCGGCCAGGCCAACCACGAGAACCCGGTCGCCCCCATCGTGCCCTGCCACCGCGTCGTCACTTCCAGCGGCACCCTCGGCGGCTACGGCGGCGGCATGGACCTCAAGCGCCAGTTGCTGCAGCACGAAGGCGTCCAGCTCGAGTAGCCCCGCTACGCCAGCCGCTCGAACCGCCGCCAATGCCACCAATGCAGGCTCCGGCGCCGCCGCCGCAGCAGGCGCGTCGGCCGCACCCGCGCCACGAACGCCGCCACCGCCGGCCACCCGGGAGCATCGTCGAGCCCGCGCGCGTGCGCGACGGCCACGAGCGGCTCCAGCAGGGCCGCGGTGGCGTAGTCGGCCGCCGTCGGATGGGACGCGCACAGGAAGCCGGTGCCGCGCTCCGCCAGGCGGGCGGCGACCCGGGCGAGCGCCTCCCGGAGGGCCGCCGGGTCGGTCGCCTCGAAGCGGCGCGCCTTGTAGTGCCGCAGGATGTTGAGGTAGAGCCGCCGCGCGACCGGCCACGCCATGTAGCGCGGCGCCTCCGGGTAGCCCTTCAGGAGCCGCGGGTCGGCGTGCAGGGCGCGGTAGGCCTCGCGGCGCGCCGGCGGCCCGATGGCCTCGTCGGCCCACCGCTCCCACTCCGCCACCTCCGGCGACGGGTACAGCGGCGCCGCGGCGCCCGCCTTGTTCTCCTCTGCCCACTGCAGGATGTCGCCCGACCCGAGCACCAGGCGGTCGTCCAGCTTGAGGACGGGGACCGTGCCCTCCTTGGGGTTGGCGCGGCGGGCGTGCTTCATCTGCCAGAGGGCGACGTCGAGGGTGTCGTACTCGATGCCGGCGTGCGTCAGGCCCCACTCGGCCTTGCGGCAGTAGTGCGAGAAAGGGATGCGCAGCAGGAGGGGACGCGTGCTCAACAGGGCGGCATCCAGAGTGGCGGGATGAAGGCGGCGGGTCACGCCGGGAGGCGCAGCTTTTCCGCGACTTCTCCAAGGTCGCCTGCCAACTCATGAAGCTGGAAGCCGGAGACGTCCTTGTAGCGCTGCAGAAGGAACGGCACGGGCATGTGGCGCCGTTCGAGCTCCACCTTGATGGCCGAGACCTCCAGGAGATATTGGCGGCGGTATTGCTCCACTCCGTCCGTGGTCTGGGGGAGGGCCACGATGCCTTCAGCCAGCCGCCGGCAAGTCGCGTGGAGGTCCTTCTCAGGCGCCTTGGGCGCAGGCGGCCTCATGCGCAACGCAGCGACCGGCGACTCCTTCGGCTGAGGAGGGCGGGCCGCAGGGACTGGTGGCGGAGCTGCCCCTTGCACGGAGCCGCCTTGCACGATGGTGGTCTTGGAGAAGAGGGACTTGGTGACCGAGACGGCCGCGTGACCCCCCGCAGCCACCGAAGGCTGCACATTGGTCCCGGCCAAGGCGTCCTTCTTCCGCAGCAGGCCGAGCAATCCAAACTCCTTTTCAGCCTTGAAGGCAAGATAGATCAGCATCGCAGGCACGCCGAACAGCCCCTTGGTGAAGGTCGCGGCCTGGTAGCCCGTCAGGCTTCGCACGGCCATGTCCACGAGCACTCCTGCCAATACCAGGACGATGACTGGGACGATCAACCACCAGAAGACGGCTTCCTGAAGAACATCCTCCGGCGCTTTCTTGCGGGGCTTGCTCTTGCGTTTGGCGGGCGGCACGGCGGAAATGCCGAGGTTGGGCCGCCTCTTTGCCTTTGGCCCTAACAGCATTCGGGGCGGGGCGGCGTCCCCGGCACCGCCGTCCCGTCCCGCATGTGCTCGCCGGCCACGGGCACCGGATACCTTCCCGTGATGCAGCCGACGCAGAGCTCCGACTCAGGGAACTGCAAGGCCTCGAACAGGCCGGGCTGGCTGATGTACGCCAGGGAGTCCGCGCCGATCATTGCAGCAATCTCAGGAACGGTCTTGTTGGCGGCCACGAGCTGGTCGCGGGTGTTCATGTCGATGCCGAGGTAGCAGGGCGCCACGATGGGCGGGCACCCGATTCGGACGTGCACCTCTTTCGCGCCGGACTCGCGGACGCGGTCGACGATGCGCTTCATGGTGGTGCCGCGCACGATCGAGTCGTCGATGAGGATGACGCGCTTGCCCTCCAGGACATGCCGCATCGGGTTGAGCTTGAGCCGCACGTTCAGTTCCCGCGTCTCCTGGTTGGGCATGATGAAGGTGCGGTGGACGTACCGGTTCTTCATGAGCGCCTCGACGTAGGGGATGCCGGCGGCCTCGGCGTAGCCTTGGGCGTGGCTGCGGCCGGAGTCGGGGATGGGGACGACGATGTCGGCGTCGACGGGGCTCTCGCGCGCCAGGATGCCGCCGATGCGGCTGCGGACCTCCTGGTTCAGCCGGCCGTCCATCCAGGCGTCGGGGCGGGCGAAGTAGACGTACTCGAAGAAGCAGCGCGCCGGCTTGGGGGCGGCCATCATGGCGACGGTGTCGACGCCGGTCTTGCGGACCCGGATCACTTCGCCGGGGGCGACGTCGCGGACGAACTTGGCGCCGACGGCGTCGAGGGCGACGGACTCGCTTGCGATGACGTAGCCGTGCGGCGACTTGCCGATGCAGAGCGGCTTGATGGCCCAGGGGTCGCGGACGCCGTAGAGCTCGCTGCCGATCAAGAGCGCGAAGGCGTAGCTGCCTTGGAGGCGGCCCATGGTCTCCTGGATGGCGCCGACGTGGTTGCCGTTGTGCTTGACCAGCTTGTTGGCTAGCAGGCGGACGACGACCTCGGTGTCGTTGCCGGAGTAGAACGCCCAACCCTTGGCCTTCAGCTCGGCCATGAGCTCGTCGGTGTTGGGGATGTTGCCGTTGTGGGCCAGCGCGATGCCGCCCATGCCGCTCATGACGACCTGGGGCTGCGCGTTCTCCTCGGTGCTGCCGGCGCTGGTGGAGTAGCGGGTGTGGCCGATGCCGACGGCGCCGCGCAGCTTCTTGACGATGTCCGGGTCGAACACCTGGTCGACGAGGCCCATCGCCTTGTGGGTCCGCAGCTCGTACAGGCCGTCGAGGGTGGTGATGCCGCACGACTCCTGGCCGCGGTGCTGCAGCGCCTGGAGGGCGTAGTAGATGTAGCTGGAGGCGTCGGTGTCGAGCGCCATGCCGACGACGCCGCAGTGGTCCGCGAACTTGTCGGCGGGGTCGACGTCCACCGCGATCCTGTCCTGGCCCTCGGCGGCTCCCATCGGTTGCCGGGACGGGCCCGCATCTTATAGGCGCTAGGACGGGGCTTCAGGCGAGGCGGTGGTGGGTGGCGCCGCGGACCATCCACGGCTGGGCTTGGCTGGTGAAGCCCGCGAGCAGGCCGAGGCCGCCGGTGGCGAGGTGGATCATGTTGTAGGACATCGGCACCATGCCGCCGTGGCCCAGCACGGTCCCCAGGAGTTCGGGGGCCAGGAGGCCCAGCAGGAACACGGCCGAGAACACGAAGCCGACGCCGCGGGAGGCCAGTTTGGTGGGCCAGCGGCCGAAGCCCAGCACGCCGACCAGGAGCAGGCCTGTGGCCCAGTGGACGAGGTTGTGCGCGAGCGTGAAGCCCAGGACGTGGACGCCTCCGACCATGAGGGTGTTGCCGGTGAGGCCCAGGATGGCCTCGGTGAGGGCGACGGCGAGGTAGGCGATGCCGAAGACGATGGCGAACATGCGGGCAGGCCCGATCCGGGGCTCGTCCTTCTCCCTGTTGTAGCGCTGGGTGTCCTTCATGGCTTGGAGTCTCGCGTCGCAGGGCACTAAGGGTTGGGCAACGGGCTACGCCACCATCTCCCGCAGCCTCGCCTCCAGCTCGGGGATCTCCAGCTCGGTCACCACCAGCGGGATCTGCTCGGCCTCGGCCAACCGGTAGGCCAGCTTGTCGACGTCCTCGGGGCGGTGGTAGACGACCATGGCCGGCTTCATGGGGTGGACCCGGATGGCGATCATGGGGCTGCGGCCGTACTTGATGCCGGTGAAGCAGAGGGCGCGCTGGGTGTTCCAGCCGTACAGGCGGACGTAGTCGGTGGCGTTGAGGCTCGCGATGGCCTTGATGGAGTCGATGAGGGTGTAGCCCTGGATGCCCCGCTCCGCCAGCCCGGCGGTGACGAGGACCCGGCCGTCGATGCGGCGCACGAACTCGCTGGCGGGCACGGTGCGGCGGTACTCCCCGATGCCCAGGATGCCCTCCAGCGGGTTGAGGAGGCTCTGGTAGCGGGCCAGGACGTGGCCGCCGCGCTCGACGTCCATGGCCACGAGGGCCTCCACGATGCGGCGCACGGTCGCGATGCCGGGGGAGGCCCGCCGGCCGGACTCGTAGTCGGACACGACGCTGGGGTTGACCTCGAGGTGGGCGGCCAGCTCGCTTTGGCTGACCCCGAACGACTCGCGCCACTTGCGCATGGTCGGCCCCGGCTGGTTGCTGAGGGTGATCTCCCCCGCCATCTTCTCCAGCAGCTGTTCCTGCAACGCGGGCCGATCCGCCGCCGCCCCAAAGCTGTTTCGGCAAACGCACGGGCCCCCATCGGCAGGCATCGATGTTCCCTGCACTGGCAACAACGCCTTTCAAGAGGCCTTCCAATGGGCCCGCTGCATGACCCTCGCGACCGTCGACGAAACCGAGGGCCTGCCCCGGTTCCTGGCCAGCCTCGACCCGGCCACCGCCACCCGCGTGCGCACCCTGGCCCGCGCCTGGGAGGCCGCCGGCGGCGAGCTCCAGGTCGGCCGCCTCAGCATCCGGCTCGTGGCCCGCGACCCCATCGGGCGCAGCTTCACGGCCGCGACCCTCCAAGCCCGGCGGCTGGAGCTGTCCCGCGCCCTCCTTCTGGCCCACGGCCTGTCGCAGGCGGCGTGGGCCGACTGGTGCGACGAGCGCGGCGAGCTGGCCCGCCACGGCTTCGCCCAGGACGCCAAGTTCCCCGCCGTGGACATCGGCGCCCTCACCGACCACGAACTGACCAGCCTTGCGCTTGGGCTGCGCGACATCGCGCTCGCGGTCTGCGCCGCACCGCCGCCGCTTTAGCCGCGGCACCCTTGCCAGGCCCGTGGCCGCGCCGACGTTCGACCTCCTGGTGGTCGGGGGAGGCATCAACGGCGCCGCCATCGCCCGCGACGCGGCCCTCCGGGGCCTGTCGGTCTGCATCGTCGAGATGGACGACTGGGGCGGCGGCACCAGCGCCAAGTCCTCCAAGCTGGCCCACGGCGGCCTGCGCTACCTGGAGCAACTGGAGTTCGGCCTCGTCCACGAGGCGCTGTCCGAGCGCGAGCGGCTGCTGAAGCACGCGCCGCACCTGGTGAAGCCGCTGCGGTTCCTCTACCCGCTCTACCCGCACATCGCCGCCCGCCGCACCGTCCGCATGGGCCTCTGGCTCTACGACGTGCTGTCGCCGCGCAAGTCGCTGCCCCGCCGCAAGTACCTGCGTCGCGCCGACGCCCTCGCCGAGGCGCCTGGCCTCAACCCCGCCGGCCTCGCCGGCGCCAGCGTGTTCTACGACGCCCAGATCCAGCACGTCGGGCGCCTCGTGGCCGAGATGGTCGCGGACGCGCGCGCCCACGGCGCCGTCGCCCGCAACCACACCCGCGTCGAGTACCTGCTGTTCGAGCACACCGAAGGCCGCCGCCGGGTCCAAGGCGCCGTGGTGCAGCCCGAGTCGGGCCCCCAGGAGCACATCCTGGCGCGCGCCGTCGTCAACGCGGCCGGCTGCTGGGTGGACGACGTGCTCGGCCCGCTTGCGGAGGGCCACCCGCCGAAGGTCCGCAAGACCAAGGGCATCCACGTCGTCGTGCCCGCCTTCACGCCGACCGCCGTCCTGGCCCGCGGCGCCCGCGACGGCCGCACCATGTTCATCCTGCCGTGGCAAGGCCAGTGCATCCTCGGCACCACCGACACCGACTTCGAGGGCGACCCCCGCGACGCCGTCGCCAACGCCGAGGAGGTCGCGTACCTCGCCGCCGAGGCCCGCCGCTACTTCCCCGACGCCCCCGTGGAGGAGGTGCGCTACACCTACGCCGGCGTCCGCGCCCTCGTCAACCAGCCCGGCGTCACCGAGTCGAATGTCACGCGCCGCCACGTCCTCTACGAGCACGCCGCCCGCGACGGCGTCGACGGCCTCTGGACCCTGCAAGGCGGCAAGATCACCACCGCCCGCGCCCTGGCGGAGGAATGCGTGGACCGCATCGCCGCCAGCCTCGGCCACAAGGCCCGCCTGGAGCACCCGACCCGAAAGCGCCCCTACCCCGGCGGCCCGCCCGGCGACTGGGACGAGTTCGAGCCCGTCGCCTTGCGGGAGGCGGCCGCCGCGGGCCTCGACGCCGCCGCCGCCCGCCACCTCGTCGGCCTCTACGGCGCCCGCTGGCGCGACGTGCTGGAGAGCGACGACCGCCCAGAGGCCCGCCAGCGCCTCCATCCGGCGTTCCCGGACCTCGCCTGCCAAGCCACCTACGCCGTGCGCCGCGAGCAGGCGGCGCACCTGGGCGACGTGCTGCTGCGCCGCACCATGCTCGGCCTGGGCCCGCGCGGCAACCCCGACGCCGCCCGCGCCGTCCTGGCGTGGATGGCCGGCCTGCTCGGCTGGGACGCGGCCCGGCAGGAGGAGGAGTGGCTGCGCTACCAGCACGAGGCGCGGGCGCTGGTCATGGCCTCGGCGCCAGCCGGCCGAACGACCCTAGCGTGACGATGCACGGCGTCCCGCGCAGCAGCTCGCGCTTGCCGTCGCGCCGCACGACGGCGCCGTCGCAGCTGCCCTCCAGCGCGAGGTCCACGCCCCAACACGCCCAGCGGCCGCCCCAGACCGGCTGGCCGTCGCCGCCGTACGGCACCGCCTTGGGGATCGCGGCGGGCGGCGCGCGCAGCGTCATGGCGGCCTCGGCGACGGGGCCGTCGTCGGACTGCAAGGCGCCCGTCACGGCACGGCCGTCGGGGGACTCCGCGATGCGCAGGCTGCCCGGCGGGACGCGGACGGTCGTGCACTCGGGGTAGCGGTCGCGCATGAACGCCTGCCCCATCACGGAGTTGACGTACACGGTGGCAGGGTGCGCGGTGCTGGCGCCCAGGAGGATGAAGCAGTCGAACACGCCGTGGGTCGGGCTGCGGATCCGGCACCACTCGTAGCGGCCGGGCACGTGCGCGAAGGGGGCAAAGAACTCGTAGGTGACGTCGGGGCCGTCGTCCGGCTTCAGGAACATGGCCTACGCGGCCTCGCGCTGCCACTCCCACCCGTCGGCCACCAGGAGGGTCGGGTCCTCGGCGGGGGGGAGCTGGAGGTGGACGTGGAAGTTGGAGGGCTGCCCGCACATGGGTGCGCCGCTGGCCTCGGAGAAGCTGGACTTGCCGTCGAGGATGCGGACGCCCTTGCCTTCGTAATGCTCGCGCGCCTGCTCGACCCATGCGTCCTGGGTGTCGCCATTGGTCGGCGGCGCCGGGCTCCACACCGGCTGCTGGCACTGCTGGAAGGTGTAGCGGAACCAGGCCGGCGTGTCCGTGGTCCAGCCGTCCTTGGAAAGCGCCGTCGCGTCGCCGGTGACGTTGAGGTGGACGCGCTGGCCGGTGGGGCCGCCGCACACGGCCGGATAGACGCCGCCGGCATCGGTGAAGCGGCCGTCGGTGACGCGGGCGCCCTTTGCGGCGTAATGCTCGCGCGCCATGCGCACCGCCTCGGCGTGGTCGGCCGGCGGGGCGTCGGCCCACATCGGCTGCTCGCATTGCCGCAGGTCGTAGCCCATCCAGGCCCACTCCGGCTGCTGCGTCGTGGAGGAGGTCGGGGCGGGGGCGGAAGGGGCCGAGCAGCCGGCCACGAGGACCAGGGCGGCGACGGTCGCGGCGCGAACCAGGCGCATGAAGGCGGCGAGCCGCAGGCAGGCCAAGAGGCTGCGCTTTCCGTCTGCCGCCGCCAGCCTCATGCCGCTTTTGGGGTCGCGGCAACAAGCACCAGACCTGTTCACAATCCTCCCGTCAAGGCTTGCTGGACCTCCACCGGAAATCGAGGTTTTCTGCCAAGACTTATACCCGAACGCCAGGCTCGGGAGCCTCGGGAAGGGATGCACTCGCAAAGCCATGGCTCCAGCGTGGGCCCCTGCGCGAGCGCTGCCTGACCCGGGTCCGATAGCGATGCACCTGCGCGAAGTCCAGATGGAGAACTTCAAGTCGTTCGGCCGGCGCATCACGGTGCCGTTCGAGCCCGGCTTCACGGCGATCACGGGGCCCAACGGCTCGGGCAAGTCGAACATCGGCGACGCCATCCTGTTCGTCCTCGGCCCCAACTCGCCCCGCGCCATCCGCGCCGGCCGCCTCTCGGACCTCATCTTCAACGGCGGCGAGAAGGGCAAGGGCGCCGACCACTGCGTCGTCTCGCTGGTGTTCGACAACGCCGACCGCACCATGCCGGTGGACTCCGACACGGTCACCCTCACCCGCCGCGTCAAGCTCACCCCGCGCGACGACGACCCCGACGGCTACTCCAGCTACTTCTACGTCAACGGCCGCGCCAGCCAGAAGAAGGAGTTCATCGACCTGCTGACGCACGCCCGCATCTCCGCGGACGGCTACAACATCACCCAGCAGGGCGACGTGCTGCGCATCTGCACCATGTCCAACGGCGACCGCCGCAAAATCCTCGACGACATCGCCGGTGTGACCACCTTCGACAAGGACATCGCCGCCGCCGACGTCCGCAAGGGCGAGGTCGGCGCCAACCTGGAGCGCATCGGCATCGTCCTCGACGAGATCGGCCGCTCGATGGCGCAGCTCGAGAAGGAGAAGGCGAGTGCCGCCAAGTGGCGCGAGCTCACCGAGTCCGTCAAGCGCCTCAAGGGCCTCATGGCCTGGCGCCGCCGCGAGGACGCCGCCGCCCAGATCGCCAAGGTCCGCGCCGACATGGAGTCCGTCACCAAGAGCCGCGAGGAGTCCGGCCGCGAGCTCGAGGCCATGCGCGCCAAGTTCGGCGAGGCGCAGGCCAAGTACGCCGAGCTGGAGGCCAAGCTGCGCGCCGAGGGCGGCGAGGAAGTGCAGAAGCTCCAGGAGCGCATCAAGCAGGCGCGCGACCAGATGGTCCGCCTGGAAGAGAAGATGAACTTCGCCAAGGGCGAGCTGCAGACGGCCAAGGAGGCCGCCCAGCCCCTCGCGGACGACCTCCGGCGCATCGAGAAGGAATTGGAGAAGACCCGCAAGGCCCAGGCCGAGTGGAGTGCCGCCCACCAGAAAGCCAACGCCGACCTGGCGGCTCGCCGCAAGGACTTGGACGCCGCCCGCGAGGTCGCAAGCCGCGGCGACTCCAACGCCATGGCCCTCAACCGCGAGCTGTCGCAGCTCAAGGTCGAGTTCGAGGCCCGGCAGACCGAGTCGCACGAGGCCAAGCTGGAGGCCGACCGCGCCGCCGAGAAGCTGCGGAGCCTCGACGTCGCCGAATCCGAGCTGGCCGCCACCCGCAAGGCCGTCGAGGCCGACCACAAGGAATCCTCATGGAGCCTCAAGGAGCTCCAGAAGACTGCCGGCGGCTCCGGCAAGAACCGCAAGGAGCTGGAGAAGCGCGCCTTCGAGCTCCGCAAGACCCAGTCCGAATGCATGCGCCAGGCCGAGGAGCTGGAGGCCCGCATCCGGCGCCTCCAGCGCGACCTCGCCGACCTGCGCGCCAACGAGGAGGCCGCCGCCCGCGCCCAAGGCGGCTACGGCCGCGCCGTCCAGGACGTCCTGGCCGCCCGCGACGGCCGCGACATCAAGGGCATCATCGGCACCGTCGCCGAGCTGGCCAAGGTGGACCCGAAGCACCAGGAGGCCATGCAGATCGCCGCCGCCGGCCGCCTCACCGCCGTCGTGGTCGAGGACGACGCGGTCGCCGCCCAGTGCATCGACCTCGTCAAGCGCAAGCAGTCGGGCCGCGTCACGCTGCTGCCGCTCAACAAGATGGTCCCCGGCCGCCCGTCGGGCCAGTCGCTCATGAAGGTCAAGGAGCAGGGCTGCCTCGGCTTCGCCCTCGACCTCATCGAGTTCAACCCCCGCTACCAGAACGCCTTCTGGCACGTGTTCCAGGACACCCTGGTGGCGGACACGATGGCGACGGGCCGCCGCATGATGGGCGGCGTCCGCATCGTCAGCCTCGACGGCGAGCTGTTCGAGAAGTCGGGCGCCATGGTGGGCGGCAAGCACGCCAAGGGCAAGGGCGACGACGCCATCGCGTTCACCAACGCCGACCGCGGCCGCATGGACGAGATCATGGGCGAGGTCGCCGGCGCCGAGGCCGCGCAGGCCGACGCCGCCTCCAAGGCTGCCGACGCCGCCAAGGAGCTGGCCGACCTCCAGACGCGCCTGGCCGCCGAGGGCGCGCAGGACGCCACCTCGGAGGAGCGCCTGAAGGAGCTGGAGCGCAAGGTCGCGTTCCTCGACGAGCGGCTCGGGGCCATCGGCAAGGAGGCCGAGGCGCTCGCCGCGCAACGCGAGGCGGCGGAGGCCGAGGCCGCGAAGGCGGGCGCCGCCATCGAGGGCCACGCCAAGCGGCTGGCCGAGCTGGAGGCGCTGCGCCAGGAGAAGGGCCAGCTCTTGCTCAAGGGCTCGCGCAAGGACCTGCGGGAGCGCATCGAGGCGCTCGACGCCGAAGTCCGCGCCCTCACGGAGGCCACGCTGAAGGCCGAGGGCAACGCGAGCGTCGCGGCCACGCAACTGGCGCTGGTCGAGGCCCGCCGCGCCGAGGTCGCCGCCAAGCTGGACGGCGGCGCCGGCAGCGAGACGAAGCTGCACGCCAGCCTCAAGGAGATGGCCGCCGCCTACGGCAAGGCCCAGGCCGAGGTCGAGGCGCTCATGAAGATGGAGAAGAAGGCGACCGGGAACCTCAAGGGCATCCAGGACGCGCGCGACTCCACCTACAAGCTCCTGACCGACCTCAAGGGCAAGATGGACAAGGTCGCCGACCAGATGGAGACCAAGTTCGGCCTCATCGCCAACTTCCGCGCCAAGCTGCCGTCGCTGGAGGAGGTCTACGGCGAGGCCGCCGTCGAGCTGGCCTCGTCCGGCGTCACGGTGGCGCCCGGCGAGGAGGTGGCACCCATCGAGGACCTCAAGCGCGAGGCCCGCAACGCCGAGCAGGCGCTCGACCGCCTCGGCCCCGTCAACATGACGGCGCTGGAGCAGTACGAGACGCAGGCGAAGCGGCAAGCGGACCTGCGCGGCGAGGTCGCCCGGCTCGAGACGCAGCGCGGCGAGCTGGAGACGCTCGTCACCGAGATCACCCGCAACAAGAAGGCGGCGCTCATGGAAGTGTTCCACGCCGTCAACGAGCAGTTCACGCAAGTGTACGCGCAGCTCACGCTGGGCGGCCACGCGCACATGGAGCTGGAGAACCCCGAGGAGCCGTTTGCGGGCGGCCTCATCCTCAAGGCCCAGCCCATGGGCAAGAAGGTGCTGCGCATCGATGCCCTGTCCGGCGGCGAGAAGTCGCTCACCTCGATGGCGTTCATCTTCGCCATCCAGCGCCACGAGCCGAGCCCGTTCTACTACTTCGACGAGGTCGACCAGAACCTCGACGCCGTCAACTCCGAGTTGCTCGCGAAGATGGTCAAGGACACGTCGCGCTTCGCCCAGTTCATCGTGGTGAGCCTGCGCAAGATCACCCTCAAGGAAGCGAGCCACATCTACGGCGTCACCCAGCAGTCGCCGGGCCAGTCGGAGATCATCGCCCACTTCGACATCGACACCCTCCGGGACGAGGACAAGCCGAAGGGCGGGGCCGGCTCCCCGATGGACGGCGCCGACGGCGAGGCCACCACGCCCGACCCCACCGCGCCGGCGGCCCCGAGCGGCGCCAAGCAGAAGGTCGCCACCAAGCCGAAGCCGCAGAAATCCAAGGAGACCACCCTGAGCGACGTGATGGCCAGCATGGTCCAGGTCGAGGTGAAGCCTTGACGGCTTACCTCACCACGGATTGCACGGAGACTATCGGTTCCGTGAAATCCGTGAAATCCGTGGTTCGCCGGGCGGAGGTGGCCTAGATGGCCCCGCCCGCCCAGGCGAAGTTCGCCGACCCCGTCGTCCGCAAGGAGCCCACCCAGGCCACCCTGCACACCGCCCAGGTCGTGCGCCACCTCTTGTGGCACAAGGCCATGATCGACGATGACGACGACGGCCGCCGCATCACCGACTACATCGAGATGGTCACGGGGAGCGAGGACGGCGAGCACGTCGCCATCAAGGACGGCTTCCACCGCGACCTCGCCGTCGCCTTCGAGCTGGTCATCAACAATCACCTCGACCCCTGGGACATGGACCTCAGCAAGTTCGCCGAGCTCTACCTCAAGGAGGCCAAGGCGCGCGGCGTCGACCTCGTGACCGCAGGCCGCATCATCCTCATGGCGTGGACCGTGCTCAAGCTGCAATCCCAGGAGGCCGCCGACCGCGCCGTGCTCCAGCCCGCCCAGCCCGAGGAGATCGGCTGGGAGGACATCCCGGACTACGGCTGGAGCGAGGACCAGGTGGACTTCAACAGCCGTGTCCTGGCGCTGCCGCAAGCCCCCATCGACGAGAAAATCCGCCACAAGGGCGACCGCCGCGTCACCCTCATGGAACTGCTCGACGCCTTCCAGGAGGTCCACACCGAGGCCCAGCAGCGCCTGGTCCTCAACGAGGAGCGCCTGCAAGCCCGCCTGAGCCTGAAGCGCCGGATGCGCGGCCGTGTTGGCGGCATGATGCACAAGGACGACCTGGAGGCCGAGATCGCGGAGACCTGGACCCGCATCCTCGAGTTCCCCGCCTCGCCGGTTCCGTTCAGCAGCCTCTACGAGCCCAACGCCATGGACATCGTGCAGACCTTCAACGCCCTCCTGTTCCTTGCCAAGTCGCAGCGCATCCAGGTCAGCCAGGAGGAGTTCCCCTACGGCGAGATCTGGATCACGCCCAAGCTGCCCGAGGCCGCCCAACTCATCACGCAAGAGGTCAAGGAATGAGCACCGCCCCCGACGGCACCCCCATTGAGGTCATCCGCAACGCCGGCAAGCCCACCAAGGCCGCCGAGATCGCCCAACGCCTTGCCAGTCAAAGGAAGCGCAAGGAGCCCAAGCCGATGCACGCGGACGAGCTGCACGACCTCGCCGCCCAGATCCGCGAGGAAAACGCCTCCGCGGCCACGACGGAGGTGCCCGCCGGGCCGGAAACCTCCAAGGGTCCCGCTCCGGTGCCCTCGGCGGAGCCGGCGACGCTCACGGAGGAGGCCAGCATCCAGCCCGTGTCCAAACCCGGCGTCCCACCCCGCCCTCTCGACACGCGCGGCATGAAGCCGATGCACGTCGTCGAGGCCGCCCTGTTCAGCGCCGGCAAGCCCATCGCGGTCGAGGAGATCGTCCACGAGACCCGCCTCAGCCCCGAGACCGTCAAGAAGGCCATCAAGGAGCTGGCGAAGGCCTACGAGGAGCGCGACACGGTGCTGGAGGTCGGCAAGGCCGGCACCAAGTGGGCCATGCAGGTCCGCAGCCGCGCCGCCGAGCCCGCCGCCCGGTTCGCGCCGATGGAGATCGCGCCGAAGCTCCTCAAGACCCTCGCCTTGATCGCCTACCACCAGCCGATGAAGCAGTCGGAGCTGGTCGAGATGATCGGCACCAAGGTCTACGACCACGTGCCCGAGCTGATCGAGCGCGGCCTCGTCAAGGCCCGCGAGGACGGCGCCACCAAGATCCTGCACACGACGGCGCAGTTCCCCGAGTACTTCGGCCTCGACGCCGCCTCCCCGGAGGAAGTGCGCCAAGTGATGGGCAAGCTGGTGGGCATCGACGCGCCGCCGCGCCCGAAGGACTGGAAGCCGGGGCAGAAGCTCGCGGACCTGGCCAACGGGCCGGAGCCGACCGAGCCGGCGCCGACCTAGAAAACAGGAGGAAGGAAAGAAAAAGGGTTGCCTTGGCGACCTAAGCCACGCAGTGCTCGTAGCACTCGCGACAGACGTCGGCGCACGCTTTCATGCGCTCGTCGTCCTCCTGGTACTCCTCGCACGACTCCTCCGCGTTCTTGCACGCCAGGGCGCACAGCTCCAGCACCTGGGTCGAGAGCTGCGAGTCGCGCGCGACGAAGTGCGCCGTGATGGTGCACAGCTCGATGCAGTCCACGAGCGCCAGGATGTGCTCGGGCTCGACGTGGCCCTGCTGGAGGCAGTAGGCCAGGGTCTCGTTGCAGACGTCGGCGCAGGTGCGCAGGATCGCCGTCTCGGTGGCGTGCTCCATCTTGACGTCGGGCTTGGAGGTGACGCGCTCGCTCGGGTCGCGCTTGCCCTGCTTCCCCTGGTTGGCGTCCGGGGCGCCCCACTCGTTGCGGCCGCCACGGGCGGTGGACTTGTTGGCGAAGCTGCCTTGGTTGCGCGTGATGGACTGCTTGGTCTGGGACTTGTTCGGCATGGAGGGTTCCCCTTCCTCGGGAAACAAGGGGACGGGATTCAGGCTTGCCCGCGGAGACCGCGGCAAAGGAGGCAAAGGAGGGGCTCCAGAGGGCTTCTGGCGGTGGGGTTATCACACGTGCGCGCGTGCCCACGCGTGCGACCCCCCGGGGAGGCCCAGGGCAAGCAGACCGGAGACCCGATTTTCATGGCCCAACCAGCAGCCCCCAGCCCCAGCTCCTCCTATGGAGCCGACAGCATCCAGGTCCTGGAAGGGATGGAGGCGGTCCGGAAGCGGCCCGCCATGTACATCGGGTCCACCGACGCCCGCGGCCTGCACCACCTGGTGTACGAGGTCGTGGACAATTCGGTGGACGAGTCGCTGGCCGGCCACTGCGACCAGATCAACGTGGTGCTGCAACGGGACGGCGGCTGCCGGGTCGAGGACAACGGCCGCGGCATCCCGATCGACATCATGCCCAAGCACGGCAAGCCGGCCCTGGAAATCGTCCTCACGGTGCTGCACGCCGGCGGCAAGTTCGACGAGTCCTCCTACAAGGTGAGCGGCGGCCTGCACGGCGTCGGCGTGTCGTGCGTCAACGCCCTCTCCAGCACCCTGGTGGCCGACGTGCGCCGCGACGGCCGCCACGTCCAGCAGACGTTCCACCGCGGCCTGCCCGAGCCCATGGTCGAAATCGGCGCCTCGACGCCCGAGCAGCGCGGCACCACCATCACGTTCTACCCCGACGCCACCATCTTCGAGACCACCAAGTGGGACTTCGACACCCTCCAGAACCGCCTCCGGGAGCTGGCGTTCCTGAACGCGGGCGTCCGCATCACGTTCCGCGACGAGCGCGACGAGGCGATCGCCAACCCCGCCGGCGGCGAAGGCAAGGTCCGCGAGGAGACGTACCACTACGAGGGCGGTGTCCGCGAGTTCACCCGCTTCGTCAACCGCGGCCGGGCCCCCTTGCACCAGGACGTCATCTACGTCGAGGGCCGCAAGGACAAGGTTTCGGTCGAGATCGCGATGCAGTACACGGACGCCTACACCGACACCGTGTTCACGTTCGCCAACAACATCAACACCATCGAGGGCGGCAGCCACCTCATCGGCTTCCGCAGCGCCCTGACCCGCACCCTCAACGACTACGGCAAGAAGAACGACCTCCTCAAAGGCCTGGAGTCGGGCCTCTCCGGCGAGGACTGCCGCGAAGGCCTCACCGCCATCATCAGCGTCAAGATTCCCCAGCCCCAGTTCGAAGGGCAGACCAAGGCCAAGCTCGGCAACTCCGAGGTCCGCGGCATCGTCGAGACCCTCTTGAACGAGAAGCTGGAGGAGTTCCTGGAGGAGAACCCCGGCACCGCCCGCATCGTGCTCGAGAAGGCCGTGCTGGCGCAACGGGCCCGCGAGGCCGCCCGCAAGGCGCGCGACCTGACGCGCCGCAAGGGCGTCCTGGAGGGCGGCGGCCTTCCCGGCAAGCTGGCCGACTGCCAGAGCCGCGACCCCGCCGCCTGCGAGATCTACATCGTCGAGGGCGACTCGGCCGGCGGTTCCGCCAAGCAAGGCCGCGACCGCAGCTTCCAGGCCATCCTCCCATTGCGCGGCAAGGTGCTCAACACCGAGCGCGCGCGGCTCGACAAGGTGCTGCAGAACAAGGAGATCGTGACCCTGGTGCAAGCCATCGGCACCTCGATCGGCGAGGAGTTCGGCATCCAGAAGGCACGCTACCACAAGATCATCATCATGACCGACGCCGACGTCGACGGCGCCCACATCCGCACGCTGCTCCTGACGTTCTTCTACCGCTACATGCGGCCGCTGATCACGGAGGGCTACGTCTACATCGCGCAGCCGCCGCTCTACCGCCTCAAGAAAGGCAGCCAGGAGCGCTACGTCTACGACGACAAGGCCAAGGAGGCGATGCTGGCCGAATGGGGCGTCCCCGACGGCAAGGGCGTCGCAGTGCAGCGCTACAAGGGCCTCGGCGAGATGAACCCCACCCAGTTGTGGGAGACCACGATGGACCCCGAGGCGCGCACCCTGCTGCAAGTGACCGTGGAGGACGCCGTCCTCGCGGACCAGCTGTTCGTGACCCTGATGGGCGACGAGGTCGAGCCCCGCCGCGAGTTCATCGAGGCGCACGCCCTTGAAGCGGTGGTGGACGTTTGACGCCCGACGATGGGCCCGCCAGCCCCGCCCCCGGCGTCCCCGCCGCCATGCCGAGCGGCACCTCGGCCCGCCCGATCGAGCAGGAGATGCGCCAGTCGTTTCTGGACTACGCCATGTCCGTCATCGTGTCGCGCGCGCTCCCCGACGCCCGCGACGGCCTGAAGCCGGTCCACCGCCGCATCCTCTACTCGATGAACGAGATGGGCATGGGCCCCACCTCGGCCTACAAGAAGTCCGCCCGCGCCGTCGGCGACGTGCTCGGCAAGTACCACCCGCACGGCGACTCCTCGATCTACGAGGCGATGGTCCGCATGGCCCAGGAGTGGAGCCTGCGTTATCCCTTGGTCGACGGCCAAGGCAACTTCGGCAGCGTCGACGGCGACGCCGCGGCCGCCATGCGTTACACCGAGGCCCGCCTCGCCCGCATCACGCTCCAGATCCTCAACGACCTGGACAAGGAGACGGTCGACTGGGTTCCCAACTTCGACGCCACCCTCACCGAGCCCGAGGTATTGCCGGCCACCATCCCGAACCTGCTGATCAACGGCTCGGCGGGCATCGCGGTCGGCATGGCCACCAACGTCCCGCCGCACAACCTGGCGGAAATCGTCGACGCGGCCGTCAAGCTCATCGACCACCCCGAGGCCAGCACGCTCGACCTGTTGGAGCACGTGCGCGGCCCCGACTTCCCGACGGGCGGCATCATCCATGGCCGCGGCGGCATCCTGAGCGCCCTCACGATGGGCCGCGGCCGCGTCATCGTGCGCGCCAAGCACGCCATCGAGACGATGGACAACGACCGCGACCGCATCGTCTTCACTGAGATCCCGTACCAGGTCAACAAGTCGGACCTCATCATCGCCATCGCGGAGCTGGTGAAGGACAAGGTCATCGAAGGCGTGTCCGACCTGCGCGACGAGTCGGCCCGCCAAGGCATGCGCATCGTGGTGGAGCTCAAGCGCGACGCCATCACCGACGTCGTGCTCAACCAGCTGTGGAAGCACACCGCCCTCCAGTCGAGCTTCGCCATCAACAACCTCGCCTTGGTGGACGGCCGGCCCAAGACGCTCGGCGTGCGGGAGCTGCTGCAGGTGTTCCTGCGCCACCGCGTCGTCGTCGTCACCCGCCGCACCCAGTTCGAGCTCCGCAAGGCCGAGGCGCGCGCCCACATCCTAGAAGGCCTGCTGATCGCGCTCGACCACATCGACGCCGTCGTGGCGCTCATCCGGGCAAGCCGGGACCCCGAGACGGCGCTCGCCGGCCTCATGGGCCAGTTCGGCCTCACCGAGATCCAGGGCAAGGCCATCCTCGACATGCGCCTCCAGCGCCTCACCGGCCTGGAGACCGACGCCGTCAAGTCCGAGCACGCCGGCCTCCTCATCCAGATCGCCGACTACAAGGCCATCCTTGCCGACCCGCGGCGCGTCGACGCCATCATCCGCGACGAGCTCTTGAAGGCGAAGGCCGAGTTCGGCGACGCCCGCCGCACCCAGATCGTCGAGGGCGACATCGACATCGACGACGAGTCCTTGATCCCCGAGGAGGAGTCGGTGTACCTGTTCACCAGCGCCGGCTACCTCAAGCGCATGCCCCTGGCCACCTGGCGCGAGCAGCACCGCGGCGGCAAGGGCCGGCGCGGCCTCAAGACCAAGGAGGAGGACGAAGTGGTGGAGACCACGGTCGGCAGCACGCACGACTACCTCTGCTTCTTCACCAACAAGGGCCGCGTCCACTGGCTCAAGGGCTACCGCGTCCCGACCGGCACCGTCCAGCACAAGGGCAAGCCCGTCGTCAACCTGCTGCAGCTCGAGCCCAACGAACTGGTGGAGACCATCATCCCGGTGCGCGACTTCGGCGAGCCGGCCGCGGAGGGCGCCCCGCCCGGCCCCACCCTGTTCTTCGCCACCAAGAAGGGCACCGTCAAGCGCACCGCCCTGTCGGACTTCCGCAACGTCCGCGCCATCGGCATCATCGCCATCAACCTCGACGACGGCGACGAACTCTTGAGCGTCCGCCTCACCAACGGCACCCAGGAGGTCATCCTCGCCACCAAGATGGGCCAGGCGTGCCGCTTCGAGGAGTCGCAGGTCCGCGTCATGGGCCGCGCCACCACCGGTGTTCGCGGCATCAGCCTGGAGGCGGACGACGAGGTCGTGTCGCTGGCCATCGCCGAGCCCGGCACCAGCCTGCTCTCCGTCACCGCCAACGGCTACGGCAAGCGCACCGAATTGGACGAGTACCGCAAGACCAACCGCGGCGCCAAGGGCGTCCGCACCATCATCGTCAACGAGCGCAACGGCCCCGTCGTCGCCGTCCGCACCGTCCGCGGCCCCGAGTCCGTCCTCGTCATCACGAAGTCGGGCATGGTCGTGCGCACGCCCGTCGAGCAGGTGCGCGAGACCGGCCGCAGCGCGCAGGGCGTCCGCATCGTCAACCTCGACGACGACGACGCGGTGACGCAGGTCGCCATCCTGCCGCCGGACGCGGAGCCGACGATGGAGGCGACGCCTTTGACGCCGCCGACGGAGCCGAGTCCCCCCGCCTGAGTTCGGCCGCGGGCCGCGGCGGCATGGGAGGCGACCACCGGAACAGTTATCTTGCAGAGCTTTCGTCGAAGCGCCCATGCGAGCCTTGGCGCTGCTGTTGACCGCCCTCCTGCTGGTCCCGGCCCCCATCGCCGGGCAGGCCGCCCCTGCCGAGTACCCGACCGTCCACCTCCTGGACGACGGCACCGCCGACGTGGCGGTCACGGTGGCGGGCCAAGGCACCGCCGCGCCGGCCGAACGCATGGCCGCGCTCGACCTCAAGGGCCTCGACCTGCAGGAGACCACCGAGGGCTTCGTGTTCACGCTCGCCGTGGCCAGCATGGCCCCGCAGGTGCCCGCCGTGCCCGTCGCCGAGCAGGGCAGCTACAACCTGTTCTTCCACCACAGCGACCGCGACTTCCGCATCCAGCTGGTCGCCCGCGGCTTCCGCCTCGACGGCACCTCTGACTACCGCGCCCGCGTGCAGGCCTCCGAGCCCGGCCGCGGCATCTACTATGGCGTCGGCCCCGACCAGGTCGTGGACGTCGACCAGGCGGCCGCCACCTTCCGCGTCACCGTGGACCGCGACCTGCTGGCCGACAGCAACGGCGCGGCCCCGCAGCCCGACGCCCTCCTGACGGGCTTCCACGCCCAGTCGAGCGGCCTCTTGGGCAACGTCAACCGCGGCGTGACGCTCGCGGGCGGCCAGGAGACGCCGGTGCCCCGCGCCTCGGACGCCATGCCCAACAACGGCAACGGCACCCTCGACTTCGTGGTGGCCTTCGGCGTCCAGCAGACCGGCCACGCCCGCCTCAAGAGCGAGATTCCGACGCGCGCCTCCAACGGCGAGGCGACCACCTTCGTCTACCAGGTCGAGGCGTTCAACCTCGGCTCCGACGAGGACCTGTTCAACCTGGTCGCCGTCGGCGCGCCGGCCAACTGGCAGGTCAAGCTGCCCGCCTCGCAGATCCCGATCCCCGGCAACGGCTCCGTCGTCTTCCCGGTGCTGGTGTCCACGCCGTTCACGCACGTCCACGGCGCCTTCCAGAACTTCGTCGTGGAGATGCGCTCCCAGCGCGACCCCTCCGCCGTCGGCCGCGCCGAGCTTGGCATCCGCTACCTCGACCCGCCCCAGCCTGCCGGCCACCACAACACGCTCTGGCTGCACAGCGTCCTCGGCCCCGACGACCCCCAGTCCACGGTGCTTGCCGCCCTCGTCGGCACGGGCACCTTCAACACGGCCTACTTCAACGCCGGCGAGGTCGACGGCCTGGACGCCGGCGTCCCGGTCCCGCCCGACTTCCGCGGCGGCATGGAGATCAAGGACAACGCGCCGCGCACCCGCTACTGCTGGAACATCCCGCTCAGCCCCTCGCTAGAGCTTGGCCTGGACGTCGACCTGTCGGCGCCCAACGGCACCTACCGCATCCCCGTCACGACCCAGGTCCCGCTGCTGGCCGCCACCCTGAGCGGCCTCATCGTGCGCGCCGGCCCGCCCGACGGCGGCTTCAGCCGCTTCAGCGACTGCGGCTTCGCCGACTCCGGCAACGTCACCGGCGTGCTGCGCCTGGCCCCCTCGGCGCCCTTGGACCTCATGGGCGGCCAGGAGATGCTGACCGGCGAGGTCGGCGGCCTGCCCGAGGCCGACTTCATCGCCTACGAGAAGGGCGCCTCGATGGTCCTGGTGATCAGCCTCGAGGGCACCCGCGTGGACCCGTTCTTCGGCGGCGACATGCCCAAGCTCCTGCCCGGCGGCATCCTGGAGGCCCTTCCGCTCTCCGAGTACCACGACCCGGTCAACGACGTGTTCGCGTCGCGCGCCGAACTGGTGGCCGACTCGCAGCAGGACCGCGCCGTCAACCCCGGCCGCACCGTGCTGTTCTCGGCCCGCCTGCTGAACCACGCCGACGAGGCGCACAGCTTCCGCCTGGAGCTTGCCGGCAGCAAGGTCGAATGGGCCCGCGTCCTCGGCGCCGCCGTCGTCGAAGTGCCTGCCGGAGGCGAGACGACAGTCCACGTCGCGGTCCAGGTCCCCGACGGCACGCCCGCCGGCCAGGCCGCCGACCTGGTGCTCACCGCCACGAGCGAGAGCGACCTCAGCCTGCGCAGCCTGCTGCGGCTGTTCGCCATCGTCGAGGCCGGCACCGGCATCCCGGACGAGGCCGAGCAGGTCCGCTCGCTGGACACCGACGCCTCGGCCGGCACGCCGGGCCCGGCCCCGATGCTGCTGGCGGTCGGCGTGCTGGCGTTGGCGCTGGTGCTGCGGCGCCGGCGCGCCTGACGGCCGCGCAGGGGCAGATACCTAGGAACCAGCGGAGCGGCTGTACGCGAACACAAGGTCCGGCCGAACAAGAATGACCGCGCCCAGCCAGCTTTTCTAGGGCTGACTGGGCGCGGAGGAAGGGTTCGCTGGCCTCACGAGGGAGGGGATGGGATGCACTCAGAAACTCCAGCGCGCCTCTTCCGTAGCGACCCTCATTTCCCGTGCATATAAAGGTATTGCGAGTTATGCCTGTCCAGGAGGGGCCTTCCTGGGGAGCAGGTCGGCGGTGCGGTAGCCGCCGTCGGGGACCGGGCCCGCGCGCAGGCCGTCCGGGTCGTCCACCATCCGGAGCCGGGCGAGGTGGCTGTGGAACCGCACCACCCGCTCGTCGAGGACCACCACGGTGCCGCGGTCGTCGGGGCCGCGGATGAGGCGGCCGGCGGCCTGGCGCAGCATCCGGCCGACCGGGTTGTGGACCACGACCTGCCAGCCGTTGCCGGCGACGCGGTCGTAGTGGTGCACGAGGGCCTGGAGGCGCGCGGTCGGGCGGGGGTACGGGATGCCGAAGACCAGCAGGTGCTCCATCGCCTTGCCGGGGAAGTCGATGCCTTCGGTGAGGCGGCCGCCCATGACGGCCAACAGCAGGGCGCGGCCGCTGGGCTCGCCGCGGTAGGCGTCCAGCATCTCGCCCAGCTCCGTGGTGGACATGCCTTGGCGCTCGACGTAGAGCGGCCGGTCGGCGGCGTGCAGGAAGCCCTCCTCCAGGTAGTCCTCCATCATCTTGTGGCTGGGGAAGAACAGGCCCGTGCGGCCGGGGCATTGGCCGAGGAGGTCGACGGCGAGCCGCTGCTGCCGCTCCGCGAGCGTGGGGTCGCGCTGGAGCGCCTCGAAGCGGCGGTGGACGCCTTGCATCCCGTACACGCGCAGATGGTCCGGGTCGAACGGCGACGGGATGGCGACCTGGCGCGTCGTGGCAGGCAGGCCGCAGAGGATCCGGTGGTCGGCCAGCGGCTGGAGGGTGCCGCTCATGTGGACGCTGCTGTGGAACTCGGCCAGCCAGCCAAGGACGCTGGCGGGGTCGAGGAGGTACAGTTCCAGCGCCGGGTTGTCGCCGCCCGTCACCAACTGGACATAGGGTGCGTCGCGGCTGGCCATCCAGCCGTGCAGGAACGCGCCGACGGCGCCGAGGTGGCTGCGCGGCAGCCGGCCCTTGGCGCGGCGGTCCTCGCGCACCGCCTCGCCCCAGCGCTCCAGGTCGGTGGCGACCCGGGCCAGGCCCGTGGTCGGCATCCGGAGCGCGTAGAGCAGGGCCTCGTCGAGGGCGCCGGGCGGGACCAGGCCGTCGGCCTCCTCGCCGGCCGCGTCGGCGCGCACGTGCTCCACGCGCAGCCGGTGGATGGCGCGCAGCAGGGCGTCGAGCACGGCGCTTGCGAGGTGGCTGCCCGCCAGCAAAGGGTCCTGGTACTCCTCGGCCTCCTTCTGGGCGCGCTCGATGGTGCGCACCGACAGGCGGGGGCTGAAGTGGGCGCGGGCGGCCTCGGGCAGGTTGTGGGCCTCGTCCACTAGGACATGACACTCGCTGGGGCCGGTGCCCATCCATTGCAGCAGCGTGGTGCGCAGGCGCTCGTCGAGGACGAAGACGTAGGGCACGACGACGGTGCGGGCCCGCGGCATCAGGAGCTTGAGGGCTTCGTAGGGGCAGGAGCCGGCGTCCTCGACGCGGGCGGCCAGGCTGCCGCCGTCCAGCCCGCCCTCGGAGAGCAGCGCCTCGACGGGGCCGGGGCCGTCTTGCAGCAGCCGCAGGTAGTAGGGGCAGCCGCCGGCCACCGGCTTGCCGGTCTCGTGCTGCTGGGTGGCCTTGCGCTTGGCGTCGCGGCACAGCCGGCCCAGCTCCTCGGCCGTCCCGTCGGCGAAGCGGGGGTCGCTGCGCAGGAGCGGGCAGTAGTGGCGCCGGCCCATGAACGGGATGAGCAGCCCCGGGTCCTGGTTCGCGGCCGTGAGGGCGCCGTGCTCGGCGACCACTTGGGCCTGCTGCGAGTTGGTGCGGGTGGCGTAGACCAGGCGGCGGCCGTCCTTGGCCGTGGTGGTGGCGCTGGCGGCGAGGGCGGCGACGGTCTTGCCGGTGCCCGTGCCGGCCTCCAGGATGAGGTGGTCGCCGTCCTGCTGCGCCGTGGCGATGGCGGCCATCATGGCGTCCTGCCCGGGACGGGGCTGGTAGGGCAGCTGCGCCACGGGAGGGGGATGCGGTGGCGCCTCAAGAGCGCTGTTGGGGGGTGGGTGAAACCGCGACCTGGGCCGGCAACCCCGCCAACCGCGTGAACACTTGATCCAAGATGTCCACCGCCTCGTGGAACTCCGCCAGCACGATGCGCTCCTCCGGCGTGTGGTCGAGGCTGGCGTCGCCGGGCCCGTAGGCCGCGATCGGGACGCCGGGGAACCATTCCGCCAAGTGGTTCAGGTCGGCGGTGCCGGTCTTGCGCAGCAGCCGGGGCGCGCCGCCGTGCTCGCGGATGGCTTGCAGGAACGCCGCCACCAGGGTGGTGCGTTTGTCCGCGACGTGGGGGCGCATCCGTTCGTGGCCCTGCACCTCGGCGCCGTGGCGTTCCCCCAGGTTCTGCAGGCCGGCAAGCACGGTGTCCGGGTCGGCGCCGGGCGGGAGGCGGAGGTGGAAGCGTCCCTCGATCCGGTCCACCAGGCCGTCGCTCAGGGTGTGCAGGCTCAACAGGTGCCCTTGGAGGGCGTCGAAGCGGTCGGCGAGGTCGAAGCTGGCGGCCACGTCGGCCCAGAAGCCCAGCGCCTGCTCGACGGCGGTGCGACCGGGGTGGGCGCCGTGCATGACGGGGCGCTCCAGGGAGAAGGAGCCCCGTAGGATGCCCTTGTAGCCCAAGGTCAGGCCATGCACGCCGCTCGGCTCGCCCACCAGGATCCAGTCGGGGCGTTCGCTGCGGTCGAGCGCCTTGGCGCCGCGGGAGTCGCCCTCCTCGTCCACCGCCCCGACCACCCGGATGCGCAGGCCCTCCGATCCCAGGTGCCGTCGCGCCGCGCAGTAGGCCGCCACCAGCGGCCCCTTGGCGTCCACCGCGCCGCGGCCCCACAGCGCGCCGGCCTCCTCGCGCACCGGGATGCGGCCGGGCACGGTGTCGACGTGGCCGACGAACAGCAGCAGGCGGGGGCCGCTGCCGGCCTCGGCGATGAAGTTCCCGGCGGCGTCCTCGGTCACCCGGAAGCCGTCGCGCCGCGCCTGGTCCTGCAAGGCGCGCACGGCCTCCTGCTCGAAGCCCGTCACGCTGGGGATGGCGACCACCTCCCGCAGCAGCAAGGCGTCCGCGGCGTCGTTCACGCCGGCACCTCGGGCATGAGCCGTGGGTCGGCCAGGATGTCGCGCAGGTGGCCCACGGCTTCGTCCAGCACGGCCCGTGGGGTCGCAAGCGGCGGCAGCAGCCGGACCACCGTCGGCCCCGCCGCGAGCGCCAGGAAGCCGCGCTCCAGCAGCGCGTCAAGCACCGGCTGCGCCTTGATGCGCAGGTCGAGCCCGAGCATCAGGCCGCGGCCGCGCACCTCGCGCGCGAGCGGCGACCCGAGCGCGCCCAACGCCGCCGCCAGCCGCCCGCCTTCGGCGGCGGCGCGGTCGGCGAGGCGCTCGTCGCGCAGCACGGCGAGGGCGGCGGCGCCGGCGGCCATGACGACGGGGGCGCCGCCGAAGGTGTTGCCGTGCGCCCCGGCGGGCATCTTGGCGGCCACCTCGGCGGTCATCGAGCAGGTGCCGACGGGGAGGCCGCCCGCGAGCGACTTGCCAAGCAGCAGCAGGTCGGGCTTGGCGCCGCTCGGGGTTATGGCGAGGTCGGTGCCGGTGCGGCCGAGGCCGGTCTGGATCTCGTCCACCACGAGGAGTGCGCCCTTGGCGTGGGCGATGCGCTCGGCAGCCCGCAGGTATGGATCCTGGCAGGAGGCGAGGCCGCCTTCGCCTTGGACGGGCTCGACCAGGATGGCGGCGGTCTCGTGGGTGACGGCGGCGTCGAGGGCGGCCTCGTCGTTGACGGGCACGAACTGGACGTCCTGCAGGAGCGGCTGGAACGGCTTGCGGTACTGCGGCCGGAACGTCGCGCTCAGGGCTCCGAGGCTGCGGCCATGAAACGAGTTGCGGAGCGCCACGAACTTGCTGCGGCCGGTCGCGGCGGCGGCGAACTTGAGGGCAGCCTCCGTCGCCTCGGTGCCGGAGTTGGCAAGGAAGGTGCGCTCCAGGTGCGCCGGCAGGATGGCGTGCAGGGCGTCGAGGAAGGCGCCGCGCTCCTGGCTCGGGATGGTCTGGGTGACATGCAGCAGTCGCGTTGCCTGCTCCTGGATGGCGGCGACGATGCGGGGATGGTTGTGGCCGAAGTTGGCGACGCCGTGGCTGGCGCCGCCGAGGTCCACGAAGCGGCGGCCGTCGGCGCCCCACAGCTCATGGCCGGCGCCATGCGTGAAATCGACCGGCTTGGGCGGGAACGCGCGCGCGATGCGGCTGGCCTCGCTCACGCGATCACCGTTCCCTGCCCAGCGAGCGCGTCCTGGACGGGGCGCTCGCGGTTGGCGGAGCCCAGCACGACGCGCGCGACCCCGCCGGCGAGGGCCTCCTCGGCGCCGAGCAGCTTCTTCTTCATCCGGTCGAGCGCCACGTCCTGCCCCGAGGCCAGTTGCGCCTTGGGGATGTGCGCGATGAGGGTGGACGGGTCGGCGACGTCGCGCAGCAGGCCCGGGACGTTCGAAAGGATCAGCAGGTCCTTGGCGCCGAGGGCAGCGGCGATGGCGGCGGCGGCGCGGTCGCCGTCCACGTTCACGGCCGAGCCGTCGTTGGCGAGGGCGGGCAGCGTGACGACCGGGCGATAGCCGTTGTCCAGCAGCAGCCGAAGCAGGGCGACGTTGACGCGCACCACCCTGCCGGTGTAGTCGTCCCGGAGCAGGAACTTGCGGCCGTTCTCCACCACGCGGATGGCCTCCTTGCGCTCGGCCTCCAGCAGCTTGCCGTCGACGCCGGACAAGCCGACCGCGTTGACGCCGAGCCGTTGCAGCCGCAGCACCAGGTCGTTGTTGATGCGACCGCGGTAGGCACGCTGGATGTCCGCGATGGTGTCGAGGTCGGTGACGCGCGACGAGTAGCCGCTGGGCGACGTGACGAAGCGGGGCGCGTGGCCGAGCCTGGTGGACAACTCCGTCAACTCCGCGTTGCCGCCATGGACCAGGATCCAGGGCTCCGCCAGGGTGGCCAGGTCGCGCAGCACCGCGTCGATGTCGAGGCTCGCGCCTCCTCCGAGCTTGACGACGAGCACCATGGTCACACCGGGTGGAGCGGGATCTGCATGAGGCCCGTGGTCTCGTCGAGGCCCAGCATCAGGTTCATGCACTGGACCGCCGAGCCGGCGGCGCCCTTGACGAGGTTGTCGATGGCGGCGGTGGCGACGACGCGGCGGGTGCCTTCCTCCAACTCGAAGCCCAGGTCGGCGTAATTGCTGCCCGCCACGAGCTTGGGGTCGGGGACGCGGTGGATGCCGGTGCGCTCCTTGACGAAGCGGACGAACGGCTCCGACCCGAAGGCGCCGCGGTACGCTTGCCACAATTCCTTCTCGGTGACGTCGCGCTCCACGAAGGCGTGGCAGGTGGCGAGGATGCCGCGCACCAGCTCGACGGCGTGGGCCGAGTAGTGGATCGCCGTGGTGGCGCCTTGGAGGGCGAGCGCCTGCTGGACCTCGGCGACGTGGCGGTGGCGGGTCGGCGCGTAGAGGCGGATGGCGCGGCTGCGCTCCGCGTGGATGCTGCCGATGGTCGCCTCCAGCCCCGAGGCGCTGCTGCCGATCTTGATGTCGCAGACCGCCGGGCCCGTGCGGAGCAGGCCGGCCTTGGCCAGCGGGTGGAGCGCGAGGTTGATGGCGGTCGCGGTGCAGCCGACGCCGCTCACCAGTTGGGCGCCGCGAATCGCCTCGCGGTTGACCTCGGGCAAGCCGTAGGCGGCCTTGGCCAGGAGGTCGGGGGCCTTGTGGGACGCGCCATACCAATGCTCGTAGGCCTTCGGGTCCTTGAGACGGAAGTCGGCGGACAGGTCGATGACTTTGACCCCTTTCTCCACGAGGCCCGGCACGACCGCCATGGCGGCGCCGTGCGGCACGCAGGTGAAGACGACGTCGGCGTCGGGCAGCTCGTGGCGCGCCACGAACTTGAGCGTGGTCCTGCCCCGGAGGTTCGGGTGCGCCTTGTGGAGGTACTCGCCTGCGAACTGCGCGCTGGTGGCGCCTTTGACCTCGACACCAGGATGCTGGAGCAGCAGGCGAAGGAGCTCGCCGCCGGTGTAGCCGGAGGCGCCGAGGATGCTCACGGTGGTCATGGAAGGGCCTCCCGGCCGCTTCCTGCCCAACCACGGATTGCCCGGATTTCACGGACCAATGGGTTCCGTGCGATTCGGGGCATCCGTGGTCCGATGCGCGCCAGCGTCATCGTTTCGCCTCGCGCACGCAAAACTCCAGGATCTTGCCCGGGATGTCGACGCCGGTGGGCGCGACGCTGTTCTTGAACTCCATCGTGTGGTTGATCTCGTGGCACACCAAGCCGGCGGGGGTCTCCATGAGGTCGAGGGCAAGGACGCCGCCGCCGACACTGGCCGCCGCTTTCTGGCACAGCTCGTGCAATTCGGGCGTGACGGGGCAGTTGCTGGCCTGGCCGCCCTTGGCGGTGTTGGTGATCCAGTGGGGCGAGCTGCGATGGATGGCCGCGATGGTCTGGTCGCCGACCACGAAGGCCCGGATGTCGCGGTGCGGCAAGGCCGGGTCGCTGCCGGCGGGCTTCGCGACGTACTCCTGGATGTAGTAGATTTGCTGCAGCGGGTTGGCGAGCGCCTCCTTGTGCTCCAACACCATGTCGGCCTGCTCGGCGTCGTCCACCTTGGCCAGCAAGCGGGCCCAGGAGCCCATGGTCGGCTTGAGGACGGCCGGGTAGCCCAGCTCGGCGCACGCCTTGAGGGCGGCCTCGCGGGTGAAGGCGACCTTGGTGCGGGGCGTCGGCACGCCGGCGCGGGCCAGGAGGAGGGAGGTCTCGGCCTTGTCGCCGCAGCGGGCCGCCACGTCGTAATGGTTGACCGCCGGGACGCCGTGGACGGCGAGGAACTTCAGGATGTAGAGGCCGCGGTAGAAGCTGATGCTGCGCTCCAGCACCACGTCGACGTCCCAGGGGCGTTCGTGGACGTCCAGGACCGTGTCGTCATCGAAGATGGGGACGATCTCGACGCCCCGCTTCTGGGCGGCCTCCAGGAGCATCTTCTCGTCGTTCCGGAGCCGGGAGTAGACCATCCCGATGCGGGGCACCTTACTCGCCCCAGTCTTCCTCGACGGCGGGCGCGAGGGCAAGGACGAGCGGGGTGAGGCTGCGGACCTCCAGTTCGGCGCCGCAGTCGGGGCAGTCCAGGATCTCGCCCGGAAGCTGCGGGGTGGCGGGGATGGCGGCGCTGCACTCGGTGCATTCGGGGCGGGTCGTGGCCAGGGTTGCCATGGGCTGCGCCTCACGGTGGCGCCTACATGAAGGTTTGGGCGGAAAGCGCAGTCAGATGGCAGATTGCCGGCGAAATCAGGCGCAATGCCATGACTTTGGCGAGTCCCGGCGATGGAAAACGAAGCCCGCAAGGGTCTTCAAAGGGGCTGGCCGCTCCGTCCCTATGCGCCTCGCCCTCACGCTGACGCTTGCCCTCGGACTGCTGGCCTTCGCGGTCCCTGCGGATGCGGTGGCCCCCGTGTCGTCGGACTCGCAGACCATCTACGAGAACGGCGGCTACTGCCGGGCCACCATCCACACGGCCTGCTACCACGAGACGGCGCTCGGCCTGTGCGTCCTCTACCTGGGCGGCCCCAACGGAAGCTGCATCATCTACGAAGGGTAAGCCGCTAGATAGGCGCCGCTCGCTTCGCATCGCGGGCCCCATCGCTGCGCTCGGGGGCCTGCGCGCTCCGCTCAAATCGGGCGGTGCCAAAGGCGTCGCCTAGATTTGCCGGCTTGCCCAGGCTTCCTCAGGAATCTGGGCGTAGATCGTGGCTTCCGTGGGCTGCGCCTTCTTGCGGCGGCGGACCTCGCGCTCCTCCTCCGACATGAGGAAGACCTGGTTGCGCTTGAACAGCCAGTAGTGGGTGCGCCATTCGCGGCCGTCGTAGAGGGTCGTCTCCTCGCGCTCGGTCGTGAGCATGCCCTCCTCCTCGAGGATGTAGAACAGCTGGCGGTCCTCGGGCTCCAGGACGTTGTCGATGACGCGGTCGTCGAAGCCGAAGATGTCCATGACGAAGTTCGCGTCGCGCATCGCGTCCTCCTCCTCGATGCCAATGCGGTTGCTGACGGCCATCGCCAAGTCTTCGAGGGTGAGAATCCGTTGGGTCACGCGAAAATCGCTCCTGAACAGCACATCGTTTGGTGGGGGTGGTATATGGACCTATGCCGTGGAGGCAGGGGTTTTTGGGTCGCTTGGCCCGTTTCCGCTGCTGGGCGGGAGGTAGAGGCGTTCCTCGTGGCGCAGCACCAAGATGGTGGCGCCGTGGACCTCGAAGCCTTCGGGGCGGACCAGGTCCACGGTCTGGAGGCTGACGGGGTCGAGGACTTGCAGATGGGCCGGGTCTTGGCTCACCAGGACGGCCTCCAGGAGGATTTCTTGGCCGCCCAGGCGTCGGAGGCTCTCCTCGGACACCTTGTCGCGCTTGTGGGTCGCCAGGTCCCACACGACGGCGCGGCCGCGGTCGACGCTGTGGACCTGCACGATGCGGTCGTCGCCGATGCGCGCGAAGTCGCCGGGGGCGTAGAGTTGGATGCGCACCAGGAAGGTGACGCGGTAGATGTCCTCCCCCTCCTTGCGGCCGGCCAGCTTGGCGGTCTCGACGACGGTGGCGCCCAGGCGGGAGGCCACTTGGCGGGAGATGATGCGGGCCGCCTCGATGTCGCCCAAGTAGTAGTCGAAGCCGCCGGGGACGGGGCCGGACTTCGTCAGGAACGCGTCGCGGTGGCCGGAGGCGCGCATCCGGTCCAGCTCGTCGCCGACCACCTTGTGGGCCCGCTCCAGCTCGTGCCGGGTGACGTCGCGCTGGGTGGCGCGGAACTGCAGCACGGCCGCGTAGTAGCCGCCGAACATGCGGCTGCAGCGGTCGCACACGCTGCGGCGCATCCGCACCAGCACCTTGCGGGCGTCGTGGACCGCGGCGCCTTCGACGTTGCCGGTGAGTGTCACGTCGAACCGGAAGTGGCGCTCGTCCTGCGGCGAGCAGGCCAGCTCGACGTGGGCGTCGCGGACCCGCTCGTGCACGCGCACGGCGGCCCGGAGCGCCTCCTCGCGAATCTCCTCCAAGGGCACGCCCTCGTCCGGGTCGATCCAGGAGTTGCCGACGTGGCGGGCGTCGCAGTGGGCGCAGGTCTCCACGTCCAGCACCTCGGGCACCATCAGAAGCGGTTGCTTGGCGACGAAGCAGTCGGGGCAGGCGCCGCCGATGGTCTCGGGGACGTCCCGGCCGCACTCGACGCAGAGCTGCAGCCTCATGGCAGGTCCATCACCAGGAGCTGGGCGTGCGGCACGCCGCCGATGGACAGCACGTTGGCCGGGTCGACGAGGCCCATCCGGACGGCGACCTCGACGGCGCGGCGGCCGACCAGGTTGGCGACGGTGCAGGAGCGCAGGTAGGCCTCCAGCTCGGGCTCGCCGATGCGCAGGCCGTCGTAGAAGTTGGGTGTCACGTCGAGGCGGAACTTGCCTTCCGCGTGGCGGGTCCCCAGCAGCTCCTCATCGCAGGCGGCAAGCAGCCGCTGGATGCCCTGCTGGTAGTTCTTCGCCGCGAACACTCGGGCCGCCACAAGGCCTTCCCATAAGGGCGTTGGGGAGGCGCTCCCTTAGCTGCTCAGGGGCGCGAAGGTGCCGGCGCCGCCCTTGGCGTACAGGCTGCTGTTGCGGACGCCCATCTCCAGGCCTTTGCGGGCCGCGTCGGGGCTGATGCCTTGCTTGCTGGCCTCCGCGAGCACCTGCTCCTCGGTGGCGTAGCCCTTCTGCGACTCCTTGGCGAGGGTGCGCACGATCTCCAAGAGGACGCGCATCCGGTCGTGCTGGCTGTGGCTGACGCCGGAGTTGATGATGTCGATGTCGAACTTGCCGGTCTCGCGGTCGACGCCGACGCTGCGGAGGCAGGCCTCCATCATGCGGATGGCGGCCTCGGCGTCGTCGAGGGTGGCCTCCTGGCTGAGGCGGATGCGGGCGCGGGCCTCGGCGAGGCGCACGAAGGCCTCCAGCTGGCGGGCCGTGAGCGGCATGGAGCCGTCGCTGGAGTTGCGCAGCTCGACGTAGTAGCTCTGGATGCGCTGGAGCGCCTCGTCGCTGAGGACGGGAAGGATGTTGCGCTTGGCGAAGGCGACGTACTTGCGCAGCAGCTCGGCGTCGAGGTCGGGCAGGACCTTCTTGAGGAGCCGGTCCTCGTCCTCCTTGGTGTAGGCGCCCGTGGGGTGGGCCATGCGGTGCTCGCGGACCTCGCCGGCCTGGTGGGTGCGGAGGATGTGGCTGGCGAGCTGGTTGTCGCGGTCGCGGCTGGGCTTGTCGAGGAGGCTGAAGATGAGATCGAAGCGCGACAGCAGGGCCGGCGGCATGTTGATCTGCTCGTGGATCGAGGAGTATTCGTCGAACCGGCCCATCTTGGGGTTGGCGGCGCCGATGACGGCGCAGCGCGACTTGAGGGTGGCCGAGATGCCGGCCTTGGCGATCGAGATTTCCTGCTGCTCCATCGCCTGGTGCATGCTGGACTGGTCGTTCTTGTCCATCTTGTCCAGCTCGTCGATGCAGGCGATGCCGCGGTCGGCCAGCACCAAAGCACCGGCCTCCAAGGTCCATTGGCCTTCGCCGAAGTCGTCCTTGACGGCGGCTGCGGTGAGGCCGGCGGCGCTTGCGCCCTTGCCGGAGGTGAAGATGGCGCGCGGGGCGAGCTTCGAGAGGTAGCGCAGCAGCTGGGACTTGGCGACACCGGGGTCGCCGACCAGGAGGACGTGGATGTCGCCGCGGTTGCGGCTGCCGTCGCGGTAGGTCTTCTCGACGCCGCCGAACAGCGCCAGGATCAAAGCGTCCTTCTCGGTCTCGAGGCCGTAGATGGTGGGCGCGAAGCTGGCCCGCAGCCGCTCGTAGATGCGCGGGTCCTCGGAGAGGGTCAGGATCTGGTCCTCGTCCTCGGCGGTGAGCTGGACCTCGCTGAACTCCTGCTGGCGGACCTCGATGCTGACACCGGTGAGGACCTTGTTGAACTCGACGCGCTTCTGGCTGCCTTGGCGGCGGGCCTGGGTCGTAAGGATGCCGTTGATGCAGACGCGGTCGCCGGGCGCCACCTGGTGCACGAGGTCGTCCTGGAGGTGGATGGTGAGGCGCTCGGGCTGGGAGCCGCCGCGCAGGCCTTCGGGGGCTTCCTGGATCTCCACCTTCTGGTGGTCGAGGTAGCGCGACTCCTCCTCCAAGAGGCGCCAGGGGCGCTGGGCGTCGCAGGTCTCGCACAGCACGGGCTCAGCGAGGAACTCGTCGTCCTGCACGACGTGGGCGCGGGTGGTGCAGACCTTGCACTCGAAGACCGCCTCCAGCACGGTGGGGCGCACTTCGGTGACCTTCTTGACGAGGCCCTCGATGGCGAGGAGCTTGCCGAGGTGCTCGCTGCGCAGCTGGCGGGGCAGGACGCGCTGCGACTCGGGCAGGCCGCGGACGCGCAGGTGGAGCTTGGGCCGGGGATCGACGGTGACGTCGACCTGGTGCAGCATGCCGGCGCCGATGCGCAGGTTGCGGGCGGGGCGCGCCAAGAGGTCGTTGGCCAGGTCCGGGTCGCGCAGCTGCAGGTCGTTGAAGTCGACGCTGAGGCTGCGGGTCTCCGGGTAGTTCAGGACGGCTTGCTGGATGCTGGCCTTGCAGTAGTCTTGCAGGAACGAGTCCCACTTCGCCGCCAGCTGCGCGTCCTGGACCGTGATCTGGGGCATCGTCACCATTCAGCGCGCCCTCCGGGATGAACGCGGGAGAAGAGGCGAGTGAACCGTCTTCTTGCCCACTCGGGGCGCGACCTGCCTGTAGTATATGGCCGAAACGCGAAACTCGCTGTCCAACAGGAGGGATGAAGGCCTCCACGCGAAGCGGGGGGGTCAAAATTGGGTTGCGACCCGGTCGGGCGGCGAAGTCCGTTCACCCGCCGCCCCGAACCTTTCATCACGCGCCGCCGGGTCGCCGCCGTGTGCACATCCGTCACCCGCTCCTCCGGGAGGGGTCGGTCGAGTTCCGCGGCTACCAGGCCAACCTGGCCCGCATCGCGGGCGCCCGCGACACCTTGGTGGTGCTGCCGACCGGGATGGGCAAGACCGTGGTGGCGCTCCTGGTGCTGGCCGACGCCCTCAACGCCGGCGCCCAGCGCGTCCTCGTGATGGCCCCGACCCGGCCCCTGGTGGACCAGCACGCGGCCTTCCTGCGCGGCGTCCTTTTGGAGCCGTGGGCCAGCCGGGTCCATGCCCTCACCGGCCACACGGCGCCTGCCAAGCGGGAGGCCGCCTACGCCGAGCCCGGCATCGTGGTCGCGACGCCCCAAGTGGTGCAGAACGACCTGGTGGCGCGCAAGCTGGACCCCGCCAGGCTCGACTGGGTGGTCTACGACGAAGCGCACCGCGCCATGGGCGACTACCCGTACACCTTCATCGGCGGCCAGTTCCGGCCCCACAAGGTCCGCCGCCTCGCGCTGACGGCCAGCCCCGGCCACGACGCCAAGAAGATCGAGGAGGTCCGCACCGTCCTCGGCTTGGCCCACATCGAGGTGCGCACCCCCGCCGACCCCGACGTCGCGCCCTTCGTGCAGGAGATCGGCATGGAGTGGGAGACGCTCCCGCTGCCGCCCAGCATGGCCCGCGTGTCCGCCAAGCTCCAGGAGGCGCTCTCCGAACGGCTGCGGAGCCTCAAGAACCTCGGCTTCAACGTCTCCACCCGGCCCAACCGCCGCGAGCTGCTATTGCTCGGTGCCGACCTGCAGTCCAAGCTGGGGAAGGCCGTCGACCCCGACAGCAGCCTGTTCGTCGGCCTCTCGCTCCAGGCCCAGGCGATGAAGCTCCAGCACGCCATCGAGCAGGTCGAGACCCAAGGCTCCGCCGCGTTCGTGCAGTACCTCGAGTCGATGCGCGAGGAGATCCGCAGCGGCAAGCCCTCCAAGGCCACCAAGTCGGTCGCCGACGACCCCCGCGTCAACGAGGCCTACCACGTCGCGCGCTTCGACGACGCCGAGAACCCCAAGCTCGGCCGCACGGGCACCCTCGTCCAGCAGCTCCTCGCCGCCCAGCCCGACAGCCGCGCCATCGTCTTCACCCACTACCGCGCCACCTGCGAGCTGGTCGCCGGCCACCTCGCCAAGCTCCCCGGCGTCAACCCCGTCACCTTCGTCGGCCAATCCAAGCGCGGCGCCCAGGAGGGCCTCACCCAGAAGCAGCAGCACGAGGTGCTGGAGCGGTTCCGCGCCGGCGCCCACAACGTCCTCGTGGCCACCAGTGTTGCCGAGGAAGGCCTCGACATCCCGTCCACCGACCTGGTGGTGTTCTTCGAGCCCATCCCGAGCGAGATTCGCAGCATCCAGCGCCGCGGCCGCACCGGCCGCCACCGCGCCGGCCGTGTGGTGGTCCTCATGACCAAGGGCACCCAGGACGAGGCCGCCCACTGGTCCGCCCGCCGCAAGGAGCTCCAGATGGTGCGCGAGCTCCAGAGCCTCCGCGCCGCCCTCGGCAACGCCGCGCCGCCGCCGGCCGTGCCCGCCGGGCAGCAGCGGCTCGACGCACCCGCGCCCACTCCTGCGTCCCCCAAGGAGCCGGCCGGCCCCGCGCCCCGCGTCGTCTTCGACGCGCGCGAACAGGCCGGGGGCGTCGTCAAGCACCTGGCCGAGCTGGGCTGCATCCTCGAAGGCCGCACCCTCGACACCGGCGACTTCGTGCTGTCCGACCGCATCGTGGTCGAGCGCAAGTCGTGCGCCGACTTCGTGGACTCCTTGGTCGACGGCCGCCTGTTCGAGCAGCTGCGCGCCCTCAAGGCGTACCCGCGCCCCTTCCTGCTGCTGGAGGGCGAGTCGCTGCACGGCCACCGCGCCGTCAGCCCCGAGGCCATCTTCGGCGCCCTTGCCGCCATCGTGGTCGAGCACGGCATCCCCGTCGTGTCCGCCCGCGACCCGCTGGAGACCGCCCGGTTCCTGCACGCGGTCGCCAAGCGCGAGCAGTTCCGCGACCACCGCAAGATGGCCGTGCGCCCCGCCAAGCCCGCGATGGACGACCGCGAGCGCCAACTGTTCCTGGTCGCCGGGCTGCCCGGAATCTCCGACACGCTGGCCGAGCGGCTGCTGGCCCGCTTCGGCAGCGCCGCCGCCGTGTTCGCGGCAAGCGCCGCGGCGCTCGCGGAGGTGGACGGCGTCGGGCCCGGCAAGGCGTCCGAGGTGCGCCGCGTCCTCGACGCGCCCTACGCGCCGCGCCGCCTGGTTGACGCCGCCGAAAGGGCTTAAGACGGGTCTTCCGTCGCCGCGCCCGGCGCCCCGGTCGGGGGGCCTTGGAGTCGCTTTCTCATGGCATCCCGGATCCAGAACATCAACACCGGCCTCGAGATGCTCATGGAGGACACCTCGGTGCCGCGCAACATCCGCCGCAGCGCCGAGCAGATCAAGCTCCTCCTGTCCGAGAACGACAAGCCGCTCGACGTCCGCAAGGCGAAGGCCATCAACACGCTCGACGACATGGCCAACGACCCCAACATCCCCCTGCACGGGCGGACGCTGGTCTGGAACATCATGTCGCAGCTCGAGACGCTGGCCTAGCGCTGCACGCAAGCCGCCGAAAGCCGCCGCCCCGCCTTGGGAGCGGGGCAAGCAAGGAGAAGGAGAGGAAAAGGGCCTAGCGTGGCCTATGCCACTTCGGCGGTCTCGACGGTGCCCACGAAGTGGACGCCCGTGGTCGCGTTGCCCTTCAGAACCAGCGCCCCTTGGACGGGGTCGGTCGAGACGCTGACGGTCCACGCGGTCGCGGCGGCGTCGCTGCCCATGTCGCTGACCGAGGAGCTCACCAGGGTGATGCCGGTGGGCGTGTTCTTCACGACGCCGCGGACCTCCCAGCCGTGCGACAGGGCGCCGCCGCCGGCGCTGGCGACGACCAGGCCCTTGAAGGCCCAGGTCGCGCCCAGGCGGACCTTCATCTTCTCGCCAAGGACGCTGGCGCCGCCGTCGGCCATGAGCTCGACGCTGCCGGCCGTGCTGGAGGAGCCGCGGACCACGAACTTGCTGGCCTGCGCCGTGCCGGGGAGCGGGCTGAACGAGCCGGAGGCGACCGCCATCTGGCCGTAGTTGTCCGCGAGGGCCGCCTGGCCGCCCGGGACCATGCTGGCGAACCCGGTGGCGCGGTTGCCGACGCCGCCGCCGATGTTGGCGTAGTCGCCGAGGGCGCGGTTCTGGTCGCCGCCGCCGACGTGCGAGCCGATGCCGACGGCGAGGTTCATGTTGCCGCCGCCCACCGAGCTCTGGGTGCCGGCGGCCTGGTTCATGTTGCCGCCCGCGACCGCCGCGAAGGCGCCCGCGGAGTTCGAGGTGCCGCCCGCGATGGCGGAGGAGTCGCCCACGGCGGCGTTGCGGCTGCCGCCGCCCACGAAGGAGGCGGCGCCGATGGCCATGTTGGCGTTGTTGCCGCCCACGACGGCCGAGAAGGCGCCGAGGGCCTGGTTGGAGATGCCGCCGCCGACGAACGAGCCCTGGTTGAGGGCGAGGTTGGCGGAGCCGCCGGCGACCGTGGAGTCTTGCGACTGCGCGGTGTTGCCGCGGCCGCCGCCGACGCCGCTGCCGATGCCTTGGGCGCGGTTGGCGGTGCCGCCGCCGACGACGGCGATGCCGCCTACGGCCTGGTTGTTCTGGCCGCCGCCCACGACGGAGCCGGTGCCGATGGCGTTGTTCTGCAGGCCGCTGCCGACGAAGCTCTGGTCGCCGACGGCGGTGTTCTGGCTGCCGCCGCCGATGTTGGCCTGGTTGCCGCTGGCGACGTTCTGGGTGCCGGCCAGGATGCCGGAGCCGGCGCCGCTGACGACGTTCTGGTCGCCGGCAACGATGGCGCCGTAGTTGCCCGAGACGCGGTTGCTGTTGCCCGCCACGATGGCGGACTCGGTGCCGGCGGCGGTGTTCTCGCTGCCGGCGCCCAGGAAGGAGCCGGCCGCCTGGACCTCGTTCTGGGTGCCGGCCACGACGGCGGCGTTGTTGGCGCCCGCCAGGACCAGGTTGGTGTTGCCGCCGACGATGGCGGCGCCGTCGGCCAGGGCTTGGTTGCCGGTGCCGCCGACCACGGTGGCGTCGGCGCCGTTGGCCTCGTTGGCGCGGCCGCCGCCGATGAACACGCCGGCGCCGGTGGCCTCGTTGCCCCGGCCGCCGCCGATGAAGCCGTTGTCGCCCGTCACGGTGTTGTCCTGGCCGCCGAGGATGGCGGAGCCGAGGCCGGTGATGGCGTTGTTCTCGCCGCCCACGATGACGGCGAGGTCGCCGATGAGCTTGTTGAGGCGGCCGCCCACGACGGTGGCGGCGGCGCCGTTGGCGGCGTTGTCGTTGCCGGCGCCAAGGAAGGAGCCGGCGCCCACGGCGACGTTGCGCTCGCCGCCGACGACGGCCGAGGCCGCGCCGTTGGCCTGGTTGTTGGTGCCGCCGACCACGGCGGCGTTGTTGGCCGAGACCGCGTTGGTCATGCCGGCGCCGATGAATCCGCCGGTGACGCCGCCCAGGATGCCGTTGGAGCTGCCGGCCACGATGGCGGAGTTGGCGCCGCTGGCGGCGATGGCGTTCTGGCCGCCGGCGCCGATGAAGCCGCCCGAGGTGGTCGTCACGATGGCGTTCTGCGAGCCGCCCACGATGGCGCTGGTGCTGCCGCCTTGGCTGTTCTGGACGCCGGAGCCGATGAACGACTGGGCGCCGTTGCCGACGATCTTGTTGAGGCCGCCGCCCACGATGACGGTGCCGACGCCGGCCGCGTTGATCTCGTTGCCCGCGCCGCCGCCGATGAAGCTGCCCGTGGAGGTGGCGATGATGGTGTTGGTGTTGCCGCCCGCCACGGTGGCGAAGTCGGCCAAGGCCTGGTTGCCGCCGCCGCCCACGACCGTGGCCGCCTTGCCGGTGGCGAGGTTGGCCAGGCCGCCGGCCACGACGCCGCCAAGGCCGGTGGCGCTGACCTGGTTGCCGTTGCCGCCGCCCACGAACGAGCTTTCGCCGAACGCCTTGTTGCCGACGCCGCCGGCGACGGCGCCGTTGAGGCCCGTGACCTTGTTGTTGGCGCCGCCGCCGATGAAGCCGAGGTTGGCGGTGACGTCGTTGAGGTTGCCGCCCACGACGATGGAGAGCACGCCCGAGACCTTGTTGAGGTTGCCCGCCAGGATGGCGCCGCCGGAGCCGGTGGCCAAGACCTTGTTCCCGGTGCCGGCGCCGACCATCGACTGCTCGGCCTGCGCCTCGTTGCCGGTGCCCGCAAGGACGCCCGACGCAAGCCCGGCGGCGGTGCCGCCGTTGCCGGCGACGACCACCGAGCTGACGCCGGCGGCCAGGTTGTTGCTGCCGGCCAAGGCGCACGAGTTGACCCCGGTGGCGTTCAGGTTGGCGCCTCCCTGGGCGTAGTACACAGGGCCAAGGGGGAGGGGGTCGCCGAAACTGCACGCAGTGGGGTCCGAAAGGTTCGCCGCGGAGATCGGCACCAGCAGCAGGGCGATCGCGACGGTCAGGAGGGCGGGCTTCATGCCAAGGCCCGAGGACTTCGGGGGAGCGATAAGTCTTTGCAGGGGCGGGCCGGCGGCACGAAGGGAACGGCACACAAACCTTAACTCAATGCAAAAGAACGGGGTCCGGAGGCTTGTGGTGGCGCGTTCCATGCCGATTCCGCTGATGATGGCCGCTGCGGCCGCCGCCCTGCTGGCGGCGTTCGCCGTGGTGGCCACGCCGGCGGACGCGGGCGTCATCCTCGACAACGGCTCCGTGCAGCTGGGCGTCGGCGACTACGGCGACCTGGGCGTCGCAGGCGACGTCATGTCCCCTGGCGGCACCTGCCGCTCCTCGGTCTCGGGAGGCGGCTGCGGCACCGACGTCGTGGCGCTCCGAGACACGCTGACCCAGCTCGAAGGGGTCGCGGACTACTGCGTCTGCGAAGGCTGGGGCCTCTCCTACCGCCCCCCTGGCGCGGCCACCGCCACCGTCGGCTGGGCCCAGTCCGGCACCGCCCCCGGCACGGCCGGCGTCGTCCCCACCGCCTTCGTGGCCTCCGCCACCAAGGCCCTGGTCGAGGCCCGGGTCGGCGACCTGCGCATCACCCATGACTTCACCACCACCTCCGAGCCCACCGTCTTCCAGGCCACCGTCACCATCGAGAACGTCGGCAGCCTGCGCCTGGGCGACATCCGCTACCGCCGCACCGTCGACTTCGACGCCGAGCCGTCGCCCCAGAACGAGGTCGTCACCATCTCGCCGCTGGCCGGCTTCCCGATCGAGCTGCGCTGCATGAGCTTCGACCCGTTCGTGCAGGCCGACCCCACGACGCCCTACGGCTTCCTGTCCCCGCCGAGCCCCGGCTCGGCGTGCGGTGGCGGCGGCGGCACCGTCGGCCCCGGCGAGTACGGCGCCATGCTGGAGATCCGCTCCCGCCGCTACACCTCGCCGCTCTCCCTGAGCACGCTGGACCCCGGCGAGAAGGCCCGGTTCAAGCTGTTCTACGGCGCCGCCAGCCAGCCCGGCGCCCTCGCGCCCGCGTTCACCAACCTCGGCGTCCAGGTCCAGGCCATCGCCTTCGCCCAGATCCCCGACGCCACCGGCACCGGCTCCGCCACGACGGCGACCCCCGTCGGCGAGTTCGGCTTCGGCTACGCGGATTACCCCTGCGTGGACCCGGACCCGGCTTGCGCTCCCTGCGTCGTGCCTCCGGCCCCGCTCTGCCCCGACCCGACGACGCCGCCCTGCGGCGCGGCCACTTGGCCCAGCGGCCCCTGCCCGCCCAACGCCTCGTTCACCTACTCCCAGGTCGCGCCCGGATGCGCCATGACGCCCGTGGACTTCTCGGACGGCAGCACCCCCGGCCCCGCCTACGTCATCGTCGCATGGTACTGGGAGTTCGGCGACGGCACCACCTCCGGCGCCTCCAACCCCTCGCACACGTACGACGCGCCCGGCACCTACGTCGTGACCCTCACGGTCACCGCCGCCAACGGCGAGGTCGACGTCTACGTCCTCACCGTCAACGTGATCGGCCCCAACGAATGCGTCAGCCCCTCCGACCCGAGCGGCAGCAGCGGCGGCAAGAAGGCCCCCGGCGACTATTACGCCCCCCGCGACGGCTGCGTCGCCACGGCGCGCGACTCCGACCTGGACGGCGACGGCAAGCCTGACTTCTGCGACGAGGACGTCGACGGCGACGGCATCCACAACACGGCCGACAACTGCCCCACCAAGCGCAACCCCGGCCAAGCGGACCTCGACGGCGACATCCTGGGCGACGAGTGCGACGGCGACCTCGACGGCGACGGGGTCGACAACGCGTTCGACAACTGCGGCTACGTCCGCAACCCCGTGCAAAGCAACGTGGACGGCGACGCCCTCGGCGACGTCTGCGACAGCGACCGGGACGGCGACGGCATCCTCGACCACCTCGACTGCTTCCCCGACGACCCCTTGAAGGACTGCCGGCACCGCGACGGCGTCGGCTACGTCATGGACGACCTCAAGGCGCGCGACTTCAACCGCGTCGTCGCCCCCGACAGCCAGTTCCTCGGCCTCACCTTGGCCGGCTGGGCGCTGGTGTTCACCTCGGCGACCCTGATGCTGTTCATGGTGCTGGTGCTGTTCCGCCGGCGCCGGGACGACGAGGACGACGAGCAGGCCTAAGGCGGCGCGCGAGCCTCGTTTGCGCGGCCTGAAATAAGGGCACGGGAAGTCCAGCCCCTGATGGCCAGCCTCCGCCGGCAGGTCGGCGTCATCTACGGCAACGTCTCCAGCACCGGCTTCGACATCGCGGTGTCGGACGGGGACCTCAAGCGCCTCGACTACGTGGAGGTCGAGGCGGAGGGCCACCGCGTGCTCGGGCAGGTGGAGGCGGTGACCCGCCGCAGCAGCCTCAGCTACGAGGAGGCCATCGCGATGCCGGCCGGGTTCGCCGCCGACGCCGAGGACCAGCTGTCGGCCACCATCCGCATCATCGGCTACCGCGATCCGCAGGGCCGCATCCAGACGCCCCGGAGCCCGTTCCGCGCCGGCATCCCGGTCCACTCCGCCGACGACCGCCTGGTCACGAGCATCCTCGGCCTGGAGCAGAACGCCGACGAGGGCGCCTACCTCGGCTTCGTCAAGGGCTCCCGCATTCCCGTCACGCTGTCGATGGACACCTTGGCGCAGAAGCACCTGAGCGTGCTGGCCAAGACCGGCGCCGGCAAGTCGTACACCGTCGGCGTCATCCTGGAGGAGTTCCTCAAGGCCAAGGTCCCGCTGGTGATCCTGGACCCGCACGGCGAGTACGGCACCCTCCGCAGCCCGAACCTGGACGAGCGCGAGATGGAGACCATGGGCCGCTACCGCATCAAGCCCAAGTCGTTCCAATCGCAGGTGAAGGAGTTCGCGCTCGACACCAACCTCAACCCCGAGGCCGCCCGCCTCGTGCTGGAAGGCATGAACCTGGAAGGCCGCGAGATCGTGGACCTCTTGGGCGGCAAGCTCAGTGGCGGCCAGGTCGGCGTGCTCTACCAGGCGATCAAGGAGGTCAAGGAGCACCTCCCCGCCTACACCCTGCGCGACATCATGGACGGGGTCGCGCGCAACAAGTCGAACGCCAAGTGGAACGTGCTCAACGCCCTCGAACTGCTCGAGTCCACCAAGGTGTTCGACATCCGCGGCACCCCCGTGCGCGAGCTGGTGTCGCCCGGCCAATGCACCATCATCAACCTCAAGGGCGTCAGCCCCGACATCCAGGAGGTCGTCGTCACCCGCATCGCCGGGATGCTGTGGGAGGCCCGCAAGCGCAACGAGGTGCCCGCCCACATCCTGGTGGTGGAGGAGGCGCACAACTTCTGCCCTGAGCGCAACGTCGGCAACGCCGTCAGCGGGCCCATCATCCGCACGGTTGCCAGCGAAGGCCGCAAGTTCGGCCTCGGCCTCGTCATCGTGAGCCAGCGCCCCGCCAAGATCGACAAGAACGTCCTGTCGCAATGCAACACCCAGGTCGTCCTCAAGGTCACCAACCCCAACGACCTGAAGGCCATCGTCCAGAGCGTCGAAGGCATCAGCAACGAGGTCGCCGACGAGGTCCAGCGCCTCGCCGTCGGCGAAGCCCTCGTCGCCGGCGGCGGCCTCACCCAGCCGGTCTTCGTCAGCGTCCGCCCCCGCATGACGGCCCACGGCGGCCGCAGCGTCAGCGTCCTGCACGCCGACGAGGACGAGGAGGAAGAACCGGCCCCCGCGCCGCTGGCCCGCCCGGTCGTCCCGCCGCTGCCCCCGGCCCCCATGGCCGCGCCGGCCAAGCCGAGCACGCCGCCGCCCATGCCGCCGCCGGCCTGGACGCCGGACCTGTCGGCGGCGCCCGCGGTGGCACCGCCCCCCGCGGCCCCGGTGGCGCCGGCCCCCCGCCGGCTCGTGGCCCCTGAGGCCGAGCTGCGCCCGAAGGCCCGCGCCACCTGGCTGCAATCGGACGCGCGCGAGATCCACCGCGTCGCCGCCCGCATCGGCATCGTCGGGGCCAGCCAGAGCCCCGAACGCAGCCTCGAGGTGCTGCGCGACCTGGAGGCAAGCTTCCACCGCGACCCCGACGAGCGGCTGCGGCTGCTGCGGGAGGTGGCGGACAACGCCTGCCACGAGGAGGAGCCCGCCTGCATCCGGTGCCCGATGCGGGACGTCTGCCAGTTCCACCGCGAGCTGGTGGCCGAGCGCCAGAAGGGGCGGGGCGCGGTTCGCCGCCTCTGGCAGTAGGGCAGCCTCAAAGCCGACCCCGCCGTGGCCCCAGCGTGGCGCCCGGCCCGCTGACCGCAGAGCATGTGCGCAAGTACCTCGACACCACGGCCCGCGCGCTGGCCAAGGTCACGGTCGTGGCGCCGCCGCGCAGCTTCGCCTCGCGCATCGCGCAGAACTTCCTGGACATGGCGCGCCGCTACCACGCCGACGCGCAGCACTTCCACGCCGCGGGGGACCTGGTCAATGCGTTCGCGACCTGCAACTACGCCCACGGCTGGCTGGACGCGGGCGCCCGCCTGGGCGTGTTCGACGTCGGCCAGGACGACGTCCTGTTCACCCTCCTAGACTGAGCGATTGGCTCGCTTTGCATCGATGCGATGCGATTGGCTTTCTTTCTGTGTGCTCTTGTCAAGGTCGCTTTTAAGGCATATAAATCTTAAATGCTGGCATAGCGCTCTCCTGGAAGCCTGCATCTGAACCTCGGCTTCCATTGGAACGGCTTATATTTTGCAGGGCATAGTGGGGGTTCCCCCGGGTGCGCCCAAGCACCCCCGTGCGCTGGCTGGGAGGCCGGTTCCGGGCGGATTCGGGGCAATGGGAGGCTGCACATGGACAGTTTCGTCTGGATCCGTGTGGTCACGCCCGAATGGGAATACACCGAGCGCGTCTCGGCGTGACCGCCACTTCGTCCCCCTTCTCCCTCTCACCCCCAAGCCTCAAGGGCACGCGGCCCCTCCTGTTTTGCGTGTATCCGTTCGCCGGACGCCTCCAGTGGCTCTTTGCCAGCCGCTACAAGCACCTGGTCGTCGCCTGCCGCCAGGCGCCCGCCGCCGACTCCTTGGTCCACCAGCGCCTCGACAGCCTGGAGCGGTGGGGCAAGATCCGCGCCGTCGTCGCCGGCTTCCTCTACCTCGGCATCGCAAGCGCCATCGGCTCCGTCCTGGGCCAATACATCCCCGGCTTCGAGGAGCTGGCGGCGACGCTGCAGCAGGCCGCGGCCATCACGGGCGCCTTCGCCGGCCTGTTCACCTTGATCTTCCTGGCCTTGACCCGGCTGTTGAGCCAACTGGAGATCGACATCCTGCTGCTGTTCATGCTGGGCCAGAATGGTGAGAACGATGAACCGCAAAAGGTTCGCAGGAAGGCGATTCGTCGCGAACTAGTCGCGGACGACGTTTAGCCTAGAAGGCGGCATATAAACCAGGCGCCCAGCACAGCGTCCTGTTCGGTCTACCGGACAGGACGGAATTGCGTTGCTTTCAGGACCGTTGAGGGCAGGAAATGCTTGCAAGTTGCCCAAAAAACGCCGAAGATGGACGTTTTTGCACATCCAATGGTGCCCCAGGGGCCGGGTAGATGCAAGAGCGACACTGCGTCGCACAACAAGCGACACACAGAAATATTCTCGTATTGGCGTAGAAGGGGCTGTTCAAGCCACTTGCAGCCGGGTGAGCCGGACGGTCGCCATGGCGGGGTTCGTGACGGCGAGCCGGTCCTGCGCCGCGTCGAAAGTCTTGGGGTCCACGACGCCCTCGTGGGTGGCCAGCTGCAGGACGCCGTCCCACTTCGCGGCGCCTGCGTAGGTCGGGTTGGCGAGGATGTCGAGCACCCGCTGGCGGGTCCAAGCCCCACCGCGCCGCATCTTGGCCCCTGCGCTGGTAAGCCACGTTGCCACCTCGCCAGAGCTCGCACCGGCCAGATAGCGCCGGAAAATCCCCTCCGCGAACGCCCGCTCCTCGGGGACGGGCTCCAGGACCCGGTCGGGCCGGTAGCGGTAGCCGAAGGGAGCCTCCTTGCCCAGGGAGTTGCCGCGCTGCTTGGCCTTCTGCTCCATGCCGATGTAGACGCGCTCGCCGATCTGCTCGGACTCGAGCTGGGCGATGCGTTGGATGATGTCCATGACGAACCGCCCCATCGCCGTGGAGGTGTCGAGCGACTCGGTGACGCTGGCGAACTCCTTGCCCTCCTTGCGGAGCTGGTCCATCATGGCCATGAAGTTGCGGCTGTTGCGGTGGATCCGGTCCATCTTCAGCACCAGCAGGATGTCCCACCGGGGGCGCTCCTCCATCATGCGGGCGTACTGGGGGCGCTTGGTGGTGCGGCCGGAGTGGCCCTCGTCGACGTACTCGCCGGCGACCTCCCAACCCTGGGCCTTGGCGAAGAACCGCAGCCGCTCGAGCTGGGCGTCCAGGCTGAAGCCCTCCTTGGCCTGGTCCTCGGTGGAGACGCGGGTGTAGAGGGCGACGCGGACCACGCGACTGGATGCTGGGATCCCGCTCATGAAGGGTGCAGGTCCGAAGCCGCCGCCTTATGCAGGTATTTAGTTTTTATATGCGACAAAACTAGCAACACGCTAAAAGGGACGCAATCGCGTCTTGTCGTTTCAAAGTGAAACCGTTGCGTCGAACGCACGGAACCCCGCGAGGTGCGTGGCGGCGTGCCGGTGGACCCAGGTTTTGGCTTCGGCCATGGTGGCAGTGGCGCCCTCGGCCTTCATGCTCGTCATCACCGCGGCACCGAGCCCGCAGGGGTCGATGCGCTCGAACTCGCGCAGGTCCAGGTCCACGTTCAACGCGATGCCGTGGGTGCTGACCCAGCCCTGGATGGCGATGCCGATGCTCGCGATCTTCTTGCCCGAGCCTTCGGTCCACACGCCGGGGGCGTCGAGGCGGGGCTTGGCCGCGACGCCGAAGTCCGCCAGCAGCCGCACCACCAGGTTCTCCAGGTGGACGACCCAGGCGCGCACGTCGCGGTTGTTCTCGCCCAGATGCACGATCGGGTAGAGCACGAGCTGGCCGGGGCCGTGGTAGGTGGCCTTGCCGCCGCGGTCGATCGCGAACACCGGCAACGTGGGGTCGAAGACCTCCTTCGGGTCGCCGCGCCGGCCGAGGGTCGCGACCGGAGGATGCTCGACGACGATCAAGGTGTCCTCGCCCTCGCCGCGGATGCGCTGGTCGCGCAGGCGGAGCTGGAGCGCGAGGCACTCGCCGTACTCCATGCGGCCGACGTCCAGCACCTGCACGCCGCGCGCAGCCCGGCCTCGGCCAAAAACCCAAGGCTTCATGGAGGGGAGCGCATCGAAGCCCGATGGTCGTGCAGGCACGATGCCCGGGTTGCCGCGAGCCGACGGTGCACGCCCCTGGCCGCCTGGCGCGCTGCGCGGCCTGCGGCCTGGTGGCGCACGCCGAGGCGGTCCCGCCGCCCCGGCCGCCCCGCAAGACGCCCAACGGCGTCTGGATCGCGCTCTCCTGCCTCGTGGTCCTGGTGGTGCTGGCGGGCGCGGTGGCGCTCGTGCTCAGCCTGCAGCCGAGCCCGCTGGACAAGCGCCTTGCGGCCGGCGACGCCGACGGCAAGCTCGGCCCGTACACCGTCGAGGTGACGCTCTCCAAGCCCTACATCGTGGCCACCAACCTCACCGGCACCATCGTCCCGGCCGACGGGCTGGCCGCCTGGCGCGAGGACGGGGTGTCTTACGTCGTGGAGGCGCGCGCCGGCCTGGAGCACCAGCAGCGCAACGAGTCCCGCGTCGTGTACCGCGACCTGCGACGGGACACGCCGTGGAAGGCCATCCTCGGCACGCTGGGATACCAGGTCGCGGACGAGGACGGGCGCATCGCGTCGGGGAAGACCGCGCGGGGCTCGTTCGAGCTGGAGCTGGACGCCGCCGGCCGCTTCGCCCAGCTGGAGGTGCGCGAGCCGCGGCTTGGCAACATGACGGTGCGGTACGCCTACCCGGACAGCGTCGTGCTGCAGCAGCCGGCGCCTGGCGGGCGCAAGCCGGTCGAGGTGGACGCGCAGTCCACCCGGTACAATTGCGGGGGCTGGCTGTCGAGCTGCGATGGGGTCGCGCTGCGCCACATGCGGCACTCGGTGCGGCCCGAGGAGATCGAGCTGCGCTTCGAGGGCGCCGTGGCGAACCCGACCATGCGGGAAGGCGCTCCCTCGGGCAACCATTCGTTCCGCTGGTGGGACCAAGACCGCGACGGGCTGGTCAGCGAAGGCGACCTCGTGGGCTACTACGGCATCCTGCCCGTGAAGGTGGTCATCTTCGACCGCTGGGCGGGCCAGGAGGCCGGCAGCCTGACCGCGCGCTCGCCGTCGCCGGCGGGCTTCGCGCTGGTCGTGGTGGTGCTGGCCGCCGCGGTCACCAGACGTCGGGCCGCGGCACCTTGATGTCCAGCAGCCGGCACAAGAGCGCCATCTGGGCCCACATGCGGTTCTCGGCCTCGTCGTAGATGAGGCTGCGCGGGCCATGCGCCAGCTCGTAGGTGGCTTCCTGGCCCCAGTGGCCGGGGAGGCAGTGCAGGAACACGGCGTCGGGCTTGGCCTGCTGCATCATGGCCTCGTCGATGGTGTAGCCGGCGAACGCCTTCATGCGCTGGGTCTCCTCGGCCTCGTCGCCCATGCTGACCCAGGTGTCGGTGGCCACGGCATCGGCGCCCTTGATCGCGTCTTCCGGCTTGCGGACGAGCTTGACGGTGGTGCCGGCGGCGGCCGCGAGCGCCTTGGCGCGTTCGACGATCTCAGGGTCGGGGTCGTAGCCCTTCGGGGTGGCGACCTGGACGTTCATGCCGGCCAGGGGCGCGCCCAGCAGGTAGCTGTGGCACATGTTGTTGCCGTCGCCGACGTACGCGAAGGTGCGGCCCTGGAGGCTGCCCCAGTGCTCGGCGAGCGTCTGCCAGTCGGCCAGGATCTGGCACGGGTGCTCGACGTCGGTGAGGGCGTTGACGACCGGCACGGTGGCGTAGCGGGCCAGCGCCTCGACGCTGGCGTGCGACTTGGCGCGGTACACCAGGGCGTGGCCGTAGCGCGACAGGACTTGGGCGGTGTCCTCGATCGACTCGCCGCGGGAGAGCTGTGAGGTCTGGCTGTCGAGGTTGACCGCGATGCCGCCGAGCCGCTGGACGCCGACCTCGAAGCTGACGCGGGTGCGGGTCGAGTTCTTCTCGTACACCATCAGGATGGCGCGGCCCTCCAGCAGCTTGGGGAGCCGGAAGGCGTGGCCCAGGCGCTTGAGCTCCGCCGCGTCGGCCAGCAGGTCGGCGAGGTAGGGCGCGGTGTCCTCCATGCCCAGCACGGCGCGGGCGCCGGGGAGGGCGTCGGCGCGCACGGCGGCGCGGGGGCGGGCGTTCGTGGTCTTGGCGGTCGTGCGGGGAGGCATCAGGACTGCTCCAGGAGTTCGGGGATCGGGCGGGACAGAAGGTCGAGAGGAACCTCGGCGGCGCGCTGGGCCGTAGCGACGCGCGCCGCCAAGGCGGCGGCGGTGGCGGCAAGCTGGCGCAGAGCGGCCGCGACGGCCTCGGGCGCGGGGCCGCCGTGGGTCGCGCGGCGGGCCGGGTCGGGCGTGAGCGCCGACAGCGCCGCCTCCAGCGCGGGGGCGGGCAGGCCTTGCGCCTCCAACGCAGACTGGAACGGCGTGCCGGACTCGACCTGCGCGAACGCCGCCGCGACGGCCTTGTAGGCCGAGCGGAACGGCATGCCGGCGCGCACCAGCGCCTCGGCGACGTCGGTGGCGACGATGCCGGGCTGCGTCCAGGCCGGGTCGGGCTTGCCGGTGGCCTCCATGCCGGACACCAGCGGCACCAGCAGCTCGACGGTGGCGACGGCGTGGCCGAGGGCGGCCGTGAGGTGGGGCTTGGTGAGCTGGAAGTCACGCTGGTAGCCGAGGCCGAGGCCGGACACGATGGCCGTGACGGCCGCGAGCGGGGCGCCGAGGGCCTTGCCGCGGCCCCGCGCCAGCTCCAAGGCGTCGGGGTTGCGCTTCTGCGGCATGAGGCTGCTGCCCGTGGTGTAGCCCTCCGGCAGGCGGAGGCGGCCGTCGATGAACAGCGTCGTGAGGTCCTGCGCGAGGCTGGCCACCACGACGCCCGTGCGGGCCGCGACGGCACAGGCCTCCAGCACCGCGTCGCGCGTGCCCGTCGCCAAGAGGGCGCTGCGCGGGGCGCGCAGGCCCATGGCGCGGGCCGTGAACGCCGGGTCGAGCGGCAGCGTCGAGCCCGCGACGGCGCCAGAGCCGAGCGGCGACTCGCCGACCGCGTCGAACGCCGCCAGCGCCTGCGCCTCGGCGTCCTGGAGGCGGTGCGCGTGCGCCGCCAGCAGGAAGCCAAGGGTCGCGGGCTGGGCGGGGAGCCCATGCGTGCGCGCCACCCACGGCGTCGTGCGGTGGGCCTCGGCCTGCTGCGCGACGGCGGCCCCGAGGTGATGGAGCGCCTGGGCCAACTGCGCAAGGCCGGCGCGCGCGAACAGCACGATGCAGGTCGCGACCTGGTCGTTGCGGCTGCGCCCCGAGTGCAGGCGGCGCCCCGTGTCCCCGAGGTCGGCCGTGAGGCGGGCCTCGATGTTCATGTGCGCATCCTCCAGGTCTTGATCCAGGCGGAAGGCGCCGGCCTCGACGTCGCGGTGGATGGCGCGCAGCCCTTCGAGCAGTTGCGTGGCCTCCTCCTTCGACAGCAAGCCGGCGCGCACGAGGCCCAGGACGTGGGCGGAGCTGCCGCACAGGTCGTGGACGAGGTAGGGCAGGTCCTCCTGCGTCGTCTCGGAGTACGCCAACAGGTCGGGGTGGAGGCCGGCGCCGGTGCGGGCCTCCCAGACGCGCGCCGTGCTCATGCCTTGGCCTTCACGACGACCTTGGGCTTGGCCTTCTTCTGGGCGCGCACGGCGTTGGCGGTCTCGCTCGGCAGGCTCCAAATCTCGATGAAGCCCTCCGAGGCGCCGTGGTTGAAGGCGTCCTTGGTGCCGTAGGTCGCGAGGTTGTCCTTGAACAGCGACAGCGGGCTGGTGCGGCCGAGCAGCGTGAGGTTGCCCTTGCTGCATTGGACCTTGACGGTGCCGCTGACGTGCTGCTGCATCGTGTCGATGGCGGCTCGCAATGCCTGCATGACGGGCGCGTACCACAGGCCGTCGTACACGTTCTCGCTGAACTTCTGCTCCAAGAGGGGCTTGAGGCGCATCTCCTCCTTGGTGAGCACCAAGGCCTCCAGCGCCTTCTTGGCGAACAGCACGGTGACGGCGGCGGGCGCCTCGTAAATCTCGCGGCTCTTGATGCCGACCAGGCGGTTCTCGACGTGGTCGATGCGGCCAACACCATGGGCGCCGGCGAGTTGGTTGAGGCGCTCGATGAGGTCCCACAGCGGCATCCGCTTGCCGTCGATCGCGACGGGCAGGCCGGCCTCGAACGTGAGCTCGATCGCGAGCGGGGTCGCGGGCGCCTTGGCGGGGCTCGCGGTCCACAGGTAGGCGTCCTCGTGGACGGCGTGGGCGGGGTCCTCGGTGTCGCCGCCCTCGATGCTGCGGCCCCACAGGTTCTCGTCCGTCGAGTAGGTCGAGCGCTTGAGCTGCGGGATCTGGAGCTTGTGCTTCTGCGCGTACTCGACCGTGGCGACGCGCGTCATCGGGTGCGAGCGCTGAGGTGCCAGGCAGACCAGGCCGGGCATGAGGGCCTTGACGCCGGCCTCGATGCGCACCTGGTCGTTGCCCTTGCCGGTGCAGCCGTGGGCGACCGCGTCGCCGCCGACCTTCTGGACGGCCTCGACGAGCTTCTTGGCGATGAGCGGACGGCCGATGGCGGTCGCCATGGGGTAGACGCCTTCGTAGAGGGCGTTGGCGCGGATGCTGGGGGCGAGGAAGTCATTGCAGAACTCCTCGGCGGCCGGCAGGATGACGCAGTCGGCGGCGCCGTTGGCGATGGCGCGCTTGCGGGCCTCCTCCAGGTGGGCCTTGCCCTGCCCGAGGTCGAGCATCGCGGCCGTGACCTTGGCGTTGTGGTGGGTCTTGAGCCAGTGCACCATGACCGAGGTGTCGAGGCCGCCGGAATACGCAAGGACAATGTGCTTGGGCACTAGGCCCCATCGAGAGCCCGTGCAAGATAAGGCGGACGGCGACCTTGCGGCACCTGTGGGCACGCATGTCTCAAATCGGACATCGCCTTCCGGGGAGCGTGCCCAAGAAGGCCCAGAAGCCGGCCAGCGTCGCCCATTCGGTGCGCGCCTACATCGACGCCCGCCCCGTCGTCCGCGACGCCTTGTCCTTAGGCATCGTCAACCTCAGCGCCCTCACCCGACAGATCCAGGAGGAGACCGGGCTCGGCAGCGAGGAGGCCGTGCTGGTCGCCTGCCGCCGCTACAAGGCGCCGCACACCGGCAAGGAGACCCAGAAGGCCATCCGCAAGGTGCTCGACAAGTCGAAGCTCGAGGTCCGCACCCGGGTCGCCACCCTCACGGCGCACCCCAATTGGAAGTCGTTCGCGCGGCTGGAGAAGGCCCTTAGTGCCGTCCAAGGCCGCAACCACCCCATCCACGTCCTGCACGGCAGCGAGTCCATCACCATCATCACCGACGAGGCCATGATGGCGGAAGTCGAGGGGCTCATGGGCGACGAGACCATCAAGGTCCGCCGCAACCTGGTGGAATTGAACATCCGCAGCCCCGACAGCATCGAGGACGTGCCGGGGATTCTTGCTTTCCTTGCCAGCAGCCTGGCGGCCAAGGGCATCAACTTCAACGAGGTCGTGTCCTGTTACAAGGACAACATCTTCCTGATCGACGAGGAAGATTTGTTCGATGCGTTCGCGGTGCTGAACGGGTTGATCAAGCCGGGATGAAGGTGCGCGTCAGCGCCGCCGATGCGAAGCGAGGCGTCCGGCCTGCCGAGCGCGGAGCTGCGAGGCAGGCCAACATGCCGGCTGGGTTTGCAGCCGGAGGGGGACTTGTTCGATGCGTTCGCGGTGCTGAACGGGTTGATCAAGCCGGGTTGATTCCTCAGGCTAAGGTGCGTCGGTCACCCGACGGGCACTGATTTACCCAGACTCGGAAGATTCTCGCAGAGGTCTGTGGAATCTGTGTCCAGTCGGGCCCGCGACGAGCACTGATGCGCACAGATTCAGAAGATTCCCACAGACGTCTGTGGAATTTTTTGGCTAGGCCCCGCCAGAACCAAAGTCAGGTCTGTGGAATCTGTGTGGGTCGAGCGCAACGAAGCCCACCGATGCAACATGCCGGCTGGGTTTGCAGCCGGGCGTTGATCAAGCCGGGCTGGCCGCCGGCAGCGCCTGCACGGCCTTCGCCAAGTGCGGCACCGCGCCCACCAGCTGCTTCTCGGAGATCGTCAAGGGCGGCGCGATCCGCACCACCGTCTTGCCGGCCTGCCCGACCAGGTAGCCGGCCTCGCGCATCGCCTTCACGACGTCAGGCGCCTGCGGCCCCGGCAGCGGCACGCCGAGCAGCAGGCCGCGGCCGCGGGCCTGCAAGCCGGCCTCGCCCAAGGCGTTCGTGAAGGTGCGTCCCAACGCCTGCGCGCGGGCGACCAGGCCGTCCTGCTCCAGGACGTCCAGCACGGCGTTGCCGGCGGCGCAGCAGACGGCGTTGCCGCCGAACGTCGTCCCATGCGCGCCGCTGGGCAGCAGCGGGGCGAACTTGGGGTGGATGAGGGCGGCGCCGATGGGCAGGCCGCCGCCGAGCCCCTTGGCGAGCGTCACGACGTCGGGCTCCAGGCCGTCGTGCTCGTAGCCGAAGAACCTCCCCGTGCGGCCGACGCCGGTCTGGATCTCGTCGGCGACCAGCACCGCGTCGTGCTGCTTGCAGAGCCGCGCCATCGTGGCCGCGGCGTCCTTGGTGATGGGCAGCACGCCGCCTTCGCCTTGGACGGCCTCGAAGAACACGCCGGCGACCTTGTGCTGGGCGAACGCCTGCTCCAGCACGGCGGGGTCGTTGAAGGGGACGTGGACGACCTGCTCGGGCAATGGCGTGAAGCCTTCCTGGTAGTGGGCCTGGCCGGTGAGCTTGACGGCGCCGGAGGTGCGGCCGTGGAACGAGTTGTGGAACGCGACGACGACGGCGTCCGGCATGCCCTTGGCGTGCGCGTGGCGGCGCACCAGCTTCAAGGCGGCCTCGTTAGCCTCGGTGCCGGAGTTCTGGAAGATGACCTTGTGACCGGCGTGGGTGCGGGCCTGCAGCCGTTCGGCGAGGCGCATGTTGGGGGCGTTGGCGTACAGGTTCGAGGTGTGCGCGAGCAGCGCGACCTGGGTGCTGACGGCGCGCACCAGGGCCGGGTGGGCGTGGCCCAGGATGTTGACGGCGATGCCGGCCAAGAGGTCGGTGTAGACGCGGCCTTCGGAGTCCCAGACGGTGGCGCCTTGGCCTTTTTCGAGCTGGATCGCGGGCGTGGGGTAGTTGGGGGCCATCACGGCCTCCCAGCGGGCGGGCGAGTAGGTCATGCGGAAACCATGGGCGAGACGCGGGTGCCTTCCGGGCGTCCCTCCAGCAGCACCCCGACGAGGGTGCCGGGCTGGACCTTGACGATGAGGACGTTGCGGACGCCGTGCCGCAGCGCGTCGGTGGCGGCGGCGAGCTTGGGGATCATGCCGCCCTTCGCGACGCCGGAGGCCACGAGCGCCGCGGCCCCTTTGGCGTCGAGGTGGCCGAGCGACTCGCCGGCCTCGCCGCGCACGGCGGCGACGTCGGTGCCGAGCACGAGCCAGTCGGCCCGCAGCGCCGCGGCGACTGCGGCGGCGCCTTCGTCGGCGTTGACGTTGAGCGGGCCGTCGGGGTCGAAGCCGACGGGCGTCACGACCGCGACGCCGGCCAGCGGCAGGGCGGAGGTGGCGAAGCGCTCGACGGTGCCGACGCGGCCGAGGTCGCCCTTGGCGGCGCGCTTGAGGCGGGCCTGAAGGACCGTGGGCGAGGCGGCGACGTGCTTGACGGGCATGCCGGCGGCGCGCAGCCGGTCGGCCAGCTCGGCGCCGATGCCGTCCATCACTTGGTGGACGACGGCGGCGGCCGCGGGGCTGGTGACGCGGAGGCCGTCGACCTTCTCGGCCTTCTCGCCCAGGCCGGCGAGCGCCTTGTCGAGCTGGGGCCCGCCGCCGTGGACGATGGTGACGCGGGCGCCGCGGCCCACCAGGGCGCGCAGCTCGGCGGCGACGACGGCCACTTGGGCTGGGTCGAGCACGACGTTGCCGCCGAGCTTGAGCACGACCCGCAGGCCGGGCGCCGTGACGGGGGATTGCGAGAGGGCGGAGGAGCGCATGGTCACGTCGTGTAGGCGGAGTTGAACGTGACGTACTCCTCGCTCAGGTCGCAGCCCCAGGCTTCCGCGCTGTGGGGGCCGAGGCCGAGGCTGACGAGGATACGGACGTCCCTGGTCTGGAGAACCGCGTTGGCGTCCTTAAGGCGGTCGCTGAGGGGCTCGCCCTTGTCGAGGACCGGCACGGAGCCCAGGACGGACTCGAAGCGGACGCTGACGCGGCCGGGGTCGACGTTGGCCCCGCAGGCGCCGACGGCGGCGACGATGCGGCCCCAGTTGGGGTCCTTGCCGTGCAGGGCAGACTTGACCAGGTTGGACTTGCAGACGGCGCGGGCGATGGTCCGGGCGTCGGCCAAGGTGCTGGCGCCGTCGACGTGGACCTCCAGGAGGGCGGTGGCGCCCTCGCCGTCGCCGGCGATGTGCTTGGCGAGGACCTTGCAGGCGGTGGTGAGGCCGGCCTGGAACGCCTCCATCTCGGGGGTGCCGCGGCGCAGGTTCGGGCCGCCGGCGGCGCCGTTGGCGATGATGGCGCAGGTGTCGTTGGTGGACTGGTCGCCGTCGATGGTGATCATGTTGAAGGTGGCGTCCACGGCGGCGCGCAGGCTGGCATCCAGCAGGCTGGTCGGGATGGGCGCGTCGGTGACCAGGAACGACAGCATGGTGGCCATGTTGGGATGGATCATGCCGGCGCCCTTGGCGATGCCCGCGACGTGGAAGGTGCGCTTGCCGGCCTTGACCTCGACGAAGACGTGCTTCGGGTGCGAGTCGGTGGTGGTGATGGCCTCCGCGGCCTCGCCGCCGACGGCGTCGCCCAGGGTGCGGGCGCATTCGCGGATGCCGGCCTCGACCTTGTCCATCGGCATGGGGCGGCCGATGATGCCGGTGCTGCACACGATGAACTGGTCGGGCGTGAGGCCGAGCGCCTCGGCGGCGACCTTGGCCATGGCGCGGGCGTCCTTGAGGCCCTGCTCGCCGGTGACGGCGTTGGCGTTGCCGGCGTTGCACACGATGGCGCGGACGTCGCCGTTCTCGACGTGCTCGCGGCTCACCACGACGGGGGCGGCGCAGAAGGCGTTCTGGGTGAACACGGCAGCACCCTTGGCGGGGCGGTCGCTCACGATGAGGCAGACGTCGCGGCTCTTCTTCTTGATCTGGGCCCAGACGCCGTTGGCGCGGAAGCCGGCGACGTGGTTCAGGTGGCGGTCGGGGACGATGCGCACCGACCACGCGGCGCCCGTGGCGGCCCCGTCGGCGGAGGGGGCCGGCGCGGGGGCGCCGACGTCCTGGCCTTGCAGCTTGGCGACCGTGCGACGCCAGCCCAGGAGGACCATCAGGGACCGCCTCCGACGTGGGCCAGGCCGGAGGCGACCGGGAGGCCGAGGCTGAGGTTCATGTTCTGGACGGCGGCGCCGCTGCCGCCCTTGACCAGGTTGTCGATGGCGCCGCGGGCGACCAGCAGGCCGCTGTCGGCGTCGAGGTCGATGGCGAGGTCGGCGAAGTTGCTGCCCCGGACGTGGCCCGTGTCGGGCTCGGGCACCATGCGCACGAAGGCGGCATCCTGGTAGGCCGCCTTGTAGGCGTCCTTGACGGCAGCCGCGTCGGTGGCCTTGGTGGGCAGGTACACGGTGGCCAGCAGGCCGCGGTTCTGGGGCACCAGGTGGGGCGTGAAGCGGACGGCACGGGGGACGGCGGCCTTGCCCTCGACGCGGGCGGCGATGGCGCGAATCTCGGCGAGGTGGTCGTGGCCGAGGACCTTGTAGGCGCGGACGGCCTCGTTGGCCTCGGGGTAATGCAGGTCGCCGCGCGGGGTGGCGCCGGCGCCGGAGACGCCGGACTTGCCGTCGCTGATGAGCACGCCGGGGGCCGCGAAGCCGGCCTTGAGGGCGGGGGCCGCGGCCAGCATGGTGGCGGTGGGGTAGCAGCCGGGGTTGGCGATGCGCTTGGCGCCCTTGGGGACGGGGAACAGCTCGCTCAGGCCGTAGGTCCAGGGCGAGCCGCCGGCGAGGGCCTCGGCGCGGTGGGCGCGGCTGAGGTCGATGACGGTCTGGTCGGCCGCGAAGGTGGGGGCGTGCTTGCGGGCCTCGTCGCTGTCGGTGGCGAGGAACACGACGTCGGCGTCGCGGGCGGCCTCGGGGCCGGCAAGGACAAGGTCGCGGCGGTGGCGGAAGGCGGGCACCGATTCGCCGTAGGGCTTGCCGGCCTCGCTGGAGGTCACGAGATGCAGGCCGTCCACGTTGGGGTGGGCGAGCAGGATGCGGACGAGTTCACGGCCCAGGTAACCCCGGGCGCCGAGGACGGCAATGTCCACCATGGCGGAGACAACCCCTATCCACATGGCCGGGAAGATAGCCATGATGGCGACGGAGGGGCAGGCCTGGGCAAGCGTGTCCGAAACGGGACAACGGCCTACGCTTCGCGCAGCCGCTCCAGGTGCGCGACGCCGTCGGCGCGGCCCTGCTCGATGGCGGCGTCGATGGCCGCGAGGCCCCGGCTGAGGCGGTGCAGCCCGGTCGGCCGCGACGGCCGGATGACGTCGACCCGCACGCCGGCGGGCGGGTGCTCCGCAAGCTCGGCGGCCTCCTGCTTGAGCGCGGCATGGTGCAGCACGCCGTGGCGCAGCATCGGGTAGCGGCGCGCCACCATGCGCCCCAGGAGCTTGCTGTCCTTGCGCACGACCCCCGCCGGCCAGTTCAGCAGGACCGTGACATGGTGGTGGCCGTCCGCGATCGCCTTGCCGACCGGGATGGGGTCGACGATGCCGCCGTCGAGGTAGTGCTTGCCCGCGATCTCGACCGGCTTGCCGGCGCCCCACGGCAGCCGGCCGGTCGCCTTGAGCCAAGCGATCGGGTCGTCGGCGGTGCGCAGGTCGACGTAGCGGCAGGCGCCCGTCTCGACCTCGGCCGCCGTCACGATGACCGGCCACGCCGCCTTCCGGAGCGCCCACTGGTCGAGCACCGTCTCCTGACGGTAGACGACCTCCCACAGCAGCTCGTGGTCGAGGATGGGGCGGCCGCGCGCCAGGCGGCGGTAGTCGAGGACGCGGCGGTCCTGCGCGTATGCCCAGGTGCGCTCGGCCACGCGGGCCTGCCCGGCGCCGTACCACGCGGCCAGGGCGCCGCCGGCGGAGGTGCCGTAGACCGTGCCCCACGGGGCGTGGCCGGCCTCCTCGAAGGCGGACAGGACGCCGTTGGCGTAGGCGGACTTCATGCCGCCGCCCTCGATGACCAGCGCCTCCCCGCCTGACACGCGCCCCGTAGGAACAGGTCGGGATAATCCCTTGTCGCTGCGGGGACCGCTCACCGGGTGTAGGCCGCCGCGCGCCAGTAGCCCACCGGCAGGCCGGCGGGGCATGCGCCGCAGGTGGCCTGGACCGATCCCGTCAGGGTGCCGAGCTGGCCGACGTACACGGCGCCCTTGTGCTCGGTGCAGCTCCGGCCGGGGATGGTGACGGAGATGGTGCAGGTCTTGCTCCAGTAGCCGGTGTCGGTGGTGACCTTCACGGTGACGACGCCTTGGAACCACTGGTCGGCGGCGGGGCAGACGTGGACCGGGGAGACGAGGGTGACGGGGCAGAACTGGACCTCGAGGTCGAGGATGCTCCCGATGTCGCGGTTGCCGTCGCTGCAGGAGAGGTCGGTGGGCGCGATGCCGCCGCAGCCCCAGTCGTAGCCGTCCACGGCGGCGATGGCGTTGTAGGCGTTGAAGGCGTCCGCCGCGGGGGTCACGGCGAAGGCCGTGAGGGCGGTCGCGAGCAGGGCAAAGGCGGGCCGGGTTGTAGGGGCCATGCGGTCCCAGCGGGGAGCCGGCGGCAAAGCGGTTCCGGGCGGGTTCTCGAAAGCCTCAGGCCTTGTTGACGGCGTGGATGGCCTTGCCGTGCAGCGCCTCGGCGGCCTCCATGAGCCCTTCCGACAGGGTCGGGTGGGGGTGGACGGCGAGCGCCAGGTCCTCGACGGTGGCGCCCATCTCCAAGGCCAGCACGGCCTCGCTGATGAGGTCGGAGGCGCCCGGCCCCAGGATGTGGACGCCCAGGAGGCGGTCGGTCTTCTGGTCCGCGACCACCTTGTAGAAGCCGTCGGTCTCGCCGGCTGCCAGGGCGCGGCCGAGGGCGGCGACGTTGAAGGTGGCGCACTTGACGTCGTGGCCCGCGGCCTTCGCCTGCGCCTCCGTCATGCCGGCGGTCGCGATCTCCGGGTCGGTGAAGATGACGCCCGGGATGGTCGCCCAGTCGGCGGCGGCGCCCTTCTGGCCGGCGGCGGCCTCGGCGGCCACGATGCCCTCCTTGCTGGCCTTGTGGGCGAGCATGGGGCCGTGGGTGATGTCGCCGATGGCGAAGATGGTGGGCACGTTGGTGCGCTTCTGGAGGTCGGTGGGGACGAAGCCGCGCTCGTCGAGCTTGACGCCGGCCTTCTCCAAGCCGAGGCCCTTGGTGTTGGGGCGGCGGCCGACCGAGACGAGGACGTAGTCGCACTCGAGGGTCTGCTCGGCGCCCTTGACCTCGAACGTGACCTTGAGGCCCCCGCTGGCGGCCTTGGCCTCCTTGGCGCGAGCACCCAGGTGCAGGTCGATGCGGCGCCGCTTGAGGATGCGCTCCAGGCCCTTGGCGACCTCGGCGTCGACGCCGGGGACGAGCTGGTCCATCATCTCGATGACGGTGACCTTGCTGCCCAGGTTGGCATAGGCGCAGCCCAGCTCGAGGCCGATGACGCCGCCGCCGATGACGACGAGGTGCCGGGGGACCTCGGAGAGCGCGAGCGCGCCGGTGCTGCTGAGGACGCGCTTCTCGTCGAACTTGAAGCCGGGAATCTCGATGGTGCTGCTGCCGGTGGCGACGATGAACTGCTTGGCCTGCACGGTGCGCTTGGTGGGGCCGGACGCGACCTCGAGGGTCTCCTTGCCCGTGAATGTGGCGCGGCCTTGGAGGTGCTCGACCTTGTTGGCCTTCAGCAGGCCCGCGACCCCGCCGGTGAGCTTGTCCACGACCGACTGCTTCCACTTGACCAGGGCCGGCATGTCGATGATCGGGTCGGCGTAGGTGATGCCGCTGTGGGACAAGCCCATCGCGTGCTTGTGGTGCTTGGCCGCCGAGATGATCGCCTTGGACGGGATGCAGCCGACGTTGAGGCAGACGCCGCCGAGGCCGCCCTCGTCCACCACGACGACCCGCAGGCCAAGCTGGGCCGCGCGGATGGCCGCCACGTAGCCGCCGGGGCCGGCGCCGATGACCGCGAGGTCGTAGGGGCCCGAAGGCGCCTTGTCGGCCTTGCCCTGCGCCTGGGCAGGAGGCATCTCCATGACGCCCATGCTAGAGCGACTCCAGCAGCAGCAACTGGGGGTCTTCGAGGTAAGACAGCAGCGTGTTGGCGAACAGCGCGCCGTTGTAGCCGTCCACGATGCGGTGGTCGAACGAGAAGCTCAGGTTCATCCGCCACCCGATCGCGATCTGCCCGTCCTTGACGACCGGCACCTGCTTCATCTCGTGGACGCCCATGATGGCGACCTCGGGGTAGTTCAGGATCGGTGTCGCGAGCAGGCCGCCCATCTTGCCCAGGCTCGTGATGGTGAAGGTGGAGCCGCTCAATTCCTCCGGCTTGGCCTTGCCGGCCTTGGTCCGTTCGCTCAGGTCCTGGATCTCGCGCGCGATCTCCAAGACGCCTTTGCGGTCGGCGTCGCGCAGCACCGGCACGATGAGGCCCGCGTCCGTCGCCGTCGCGATGCCGATGTGCCAGTACTTCTTGCGCACGATCTCCGCCGTGGTCTCGTCGAACGCCACGTTGACGTCCGGGTGCCGCTTCAGCGCCGCCACGGCCGCCTTGACGATGAACGGCAGGAACGTCAGCTTGACGCCGCGCGCGTCCGCCACGTTCTTGGCCGCGTCACGCAGCGCCACCAGGTTGTCGCAGTCGACCTCGGCCACGTAGGTGAAGTGGGTCGCCGTGAACTTGCTGCGCTCCATTGCCTTGCTGATGGTGCGCCGCAGCCCGCGCAGCGGCACCCGCTCCTCGCGGCTCGGGTCCTGCGAGTAGCGCACGTCCGCGTAGCTGAAGCGCGCGCCGCCCGCGGGCGCCGCCGGCTGCGCGGCGGGCGCCGTCGGGGCCGACCCGAAGCGTTGCAGGTCCTCCACCGTGACGCGGCCGTTCTGGCCGGTCCCCCGCACCTGGTTGATGTCGAGGCCGAGCTCGCGGGCCTTCTTGCGCACCGCCGGCGCCGCCGTCGCCTTGTGGCCGGCGGGCACGCTGGGCGCGCTCGACGCGCTCGGGGTGGCGGGCGCCTGGGCCGCAGCACCCTTGCGCTCGATGACCTTGGTCGCCGCCGCGATCTCCTTGGGCAGCTCGAACAGCGTCTTCTCCTCCTTGGCCTCCGGCGCCTTGGACGGGGTGTTCTCCGCGACCTTCGGGGCCGGGCCGGCGGGGGCCTCGGAGGCTTTTCCGGCCGGCGCGTCGCCCGACTCGAGGATCTCGACGATGACCTGGCCGACCTTGGCCATCTGGCCCTCGGCGACGTGGTGCTTGGCGATGGTGCCCTTGCGGGGGCTCGTGAGCTCCACCGTCGCCTTGTCGGTCATGACCTCGACGAACGGCTCGTCCTCCTTGACGGCCTCGCCTTCCTTCTTGATCCAGCGGACGATCTCGCCTTCCTGGATGCCTTCGCCGATGTCGGGGAGCTTGAACTTGAACACGGGTCGCACCGCCTCAGAAGTTGATGGTCTCCTCGATGGCGGCGAGGACCTTGTTGGCGTTCGGCATGTAGAGGTTCTCCAGGGTGTAGGGGAACGGCGTGTCGTAGCCGGTGACCCGCTTGATGGGGGCCAAGAGGTGCTCGATGGCGTGCTCGGCGATGGTGGCGCTGACCTCGCTTGCGAAGCCGGCGGTGAGGGGGGCCTCGTTGACGACGACGACGCGGCCGGTCTTGCGGGCGGAGTCGAGGACGGTCTTGCGGTCCCAGGGGTTGATGGTCCGGAGGTCGATGACCTCGCAGCTGATGCGGGCCTTCTCGGCCGCCTCGGCGGCGGCGACGCACAGGGGAAGCATGGCGCCGTAGCTGACGAGGGTGACGTCGTCGCCTTGGCGCACGACGCGGGCCTTGCCGAGCGGCTCGGTGAAGTACTCCTCCTTGACGTCGGCCTTGACGGCGCGGTAGATCTTCTTCGGCTCCATGAAGATGACCGGGTCGTTCGAGGCGATGGCCGCGTGCAGGAGGCCCTTGGCGTCGTGCGGGTTGGAGGGGATGACGACGGTCAGGCCGGGCGTGTGGGCGAAGTAGGCCTCGCCGGACTGGCTGTGGTAGTGGCCGCCGCGGATGCCGCCGCCGTAGGGCGTGCGGATGACCATGGGGACGGAGTACTGGCCGCCGCTGCGGTAGCGGATCTTGGCGGCCTCCGAGACGATCTGGTCGAAGGCGGGGAAGATGAAGTCCTGGAACTGGATTTCCGGGACCGGGCGCAGGCCGTAGAGGGCCATGCCGATCGCCGAGCCGACGATGAGCGACTCGTTGAGCGGGGTGTCGAGGACGCGGGCGTCGCCGTACTTGGCCCACAGGCCGTCGGTGGCGCGGAACACGCCGCCGTTCTTGCCGACGTCCTCGCCCAGGACGACGACGTTCTCGTCGCGGCCCATGGCTTGGTCGAGGGTGTGCGTGACGGCCTGGATGAGGGTCATGGTGGGCATCAGGCGGCCTCCGGTCCAGTGGGCTGGCGGGGGGACCCTTCGAGCTTGACGTGGCCGAGGTGCGCGCCGATGGCGAGGGCGACCGGCCATTGCATCAGGAAGGCCACCATCCACCAGGCGCCGACGGCGATGCCGAGGCCCAGCAGGACGCCGTTGGCCAGGGACAGCACCAGGAAGGCGATCGAGCCGGCGTTCCAGGTGGTCAGGTCGAGCTTCGGGGTCTTGGGGGGCATTCAGGGGGCCTCCTGGGGAGGGGCGAGGTCGAGGGCCGGCTGGGGGATGCGCATCAGTGCGCCCCCGGCATCCCGTGCTCCTTGTAGTCCTTCAGCAGGGCCTCGCGCTGGTCCTTGAGGAGCTCGGGGAGGTGCTCGTACACGTCGTCGAACATGGTCTCGACGGGAGGAAGGGGGCCGTTGACCTCGGACTCCTTGATGGCGGCGTTGACCTCCTCCTCGGCGGCCTTGGCGAGCTTGTCCATCTCGGCTTGGGTGACGACCTTGTTGCGCAGCAGGTAGGCCTCGAAGCGCTTGAGGGGGTCCTTGGCGGCCCATTCCTTGAGCTGCTCCGGCGGGCAGTAGCGGCTGGGGTCGTCCGAGGTGCTGTGGGCGCCCATGCGGAAGGTGACCAGCTCGATGAGGGTGGGGCCTTCGCCGCGGCGGGCGCGGTCCACGGCCTCCTTGGTGACCTTGTACACGGCGAGGATGTCGTTGCCGTCCACCTGGATACCCGGCATCCCGTAGGCGGCGGCCTTGATGGCGTAGGACTCGGAGGCGCTCTGCTTGCTGGTGGGGACGCTGATGGCCCACTGGTTGTTCTCCAGCATGAAGATGCACGGCGCCTTGGTGACGGCGGCGAAGTTCATGCCCGAGTGGAAGTCAATCTCGCTGGAGGAGCCGTCGCCGAAGCTGGTCATGCTGACCTGCTTGGTGCCCTTGAGCTTCATGGCGTAGGCGGCGCCGGCGGCCTGGACGACCTGGGTGCCGAGCGGCGAGGAGATGGAGAAGAAGTTGATGTCCTTGAAGGAGTAGTGGACCGGCATCTGGCGGCCCTTGATCTCGTCGGCGGCGTTGCCGTAGCACTGGTTGACCATCCGCAGCATCGACACCCCCCTCAGCAAGGGGGTTCCGGGGTTGCGGTAGTGCGGGAAGATCCAGTCGTCCTCGTTCAGGGCGTAGGCGGCGCCGATGTGGCACGCCTCCTGGCCGAGGCAGGACAGGTAGAACCCGATGCGCCCTTGGCGCTGGAGCAGGATGAGCTTCTCGTCCATCTTGCGGACGCGCACCATCGTGGTGTAGAGCTTCCTGAGGTCGGTGTCCGAGAGGTCCAGCTCCAGGTCCTTCTTCTTGCTCTCCAGGATGGACAGGGGCTTGTCGGGCATCCGGCTCGGGCGCAGGCAGCCAAAGCACCGGTTTAAGGGTGCCCGTGCAACGCATGAACTTTGGTTCACGCATCCTAGCGGGCGGGCACGAAGGCCCGCGGCAGCCGTGCCGCCCAAGAGGCGAGCGCGGGCCCCACCCGCGCCTCGAACGCGCGGCGGGCGGCCAGCCGCTCCTTGGCCCGGCCCAGCGCCTGCCCGGCCGCGCCGTGCAGCTCGCGGCCCCAGAACGCCAGCACCTCGGCCTCCAAGTCCACCGGCAGCTCGCCGGAGCCCTCCACCAGGATGGCGACCCAGGCCTCGCCAAGCGACTCCTTCAGCTTCGGCCAGTGGGCCTGCAAGTGCCGCCACGCCGCGGTGGCGCTGTGCGGCTCGCCCAGCATCCCGCGCAGGATCGGCCCCACCGCCTGCGGCGCGATGGTGCCCGACGCCAGCTCGGCAAGGACGCGGTCCACCTCGCCGGCGCCGCGGAACGCGCCGAGCGAGTAGAGGTAGCGCTCCACCAGCTGCGGCGCCGCGTTGGCGTCGCGGCGGGCGCGGTGCTCGGCCATGTGGACGGCAAGCGTCGCGCCGTCGCCCAGCACGGCCTCGGACGCCACGGCGGCGGCCGCGAGGTCCGGGTCGAGCGCGCCCGCGTCCGCGCGCTCCTGCGCGGCGGCCGCCCGCGCCTCGGCGGCCGCGGCGGGGTCGCGCGCGATGGCCGCGAGGCCGCGCAGCAGGCTCGCCCGGCGCTTGCGGGCGTCGGGCGGCGCCGCGGCGCCCGCCCGCGCGTCCGCCTCGTAGGCCGGGCGCAGCCAGACGCGGGCGGCCTGGCGCAAGCCGGCAAGCGCGGGCTCCTCGCCCTTCGCCTCCAGGAGCGCCTCGAGGCCGCGCAGCGTCCCGACGAGGTGGCCCACGAGGTCGTAGCGCGCGCCGGGCTGCAAGCGGGCCGCGATGCCCTCGAACGCGGCCAGGAACGCCTCGGGCGCGACGTTGCCGGCGCGCAGCTCGCCCCACAGGTCGCGCAGCAGGGCGGCCTGCTCCTCGGGGGCAAGGCCGCCGCTGGCCAAGGCCTGCTGGAGGAGCGGGCCTTCCAGGCTGCAGCGGAAGAAGCCGACGTCGCCGGCGTTGGGCCAGAGCCAGCGGAGGCGTCCCCGGACCGGCAGCTCGACGGTGGCCTGGGCCTGGCCGAACAGCACCGGATGCGTGTGCGTGCCGGCGTCGTCGGCGTAGCGGACCACCATCGGCACGGGCCAGGCGCCCGGCTCGGCCGGGCCGGGGCTGCTGCGGGCGCGCTCCTGCCGGAGCTGGAGGTGGCCGTCCCAGCCGGCGCGCACCACGGGATGGCCCGGCTTCGTGACCCAGGCGCCCATGATGGCGCCGACGTCCTGCCCGGAGGCCGCGGCGAGGTGGCGCCACAGGTCGGGGCCCTTGGCGTTGGCGAACCGGAACTCGGCCATGTAGGCGCGCAGGCCGGCGCGGAACCTGTCGGGGCCCAGGTACGCCTCCAGCATCCGCATCACGGCGGAGCCCTTGCCGTAGGTGATGGCGTCGAACATCTCCTGCGCCTCCTGCGCGGTCTTGACGGGGTGGTAGATGGCGTGCGTCGCGGCCAAGGCGTCGGTGGCCAGGGCGCCGGCGGCGCGTTGCCGGAACCGGGTCCAGACATCAAGCTCGGGGGACAGTTCGGCGGTGCTCTTGTGCGCCACCCACTCCGCGAACGCCTCGTTGAGCCACAGGTCGTCCCACCACGCCATCGTGACCAGGTTGCCAAACCACATGTGCGCGAACTCGTGGGCCACGACGAGGTTGACGTCCTTGCGCTCGTCCCAGGTCGCCTTGGCCGGATCCAGCAGCAGCAGGCTGGGGCGGAAGGTGACGAGGCCCGGGTTCTCCATCGCGCCGAAGGCGAAGCTGGGGATCGCGACCTGGTCATACTTGCCGAAGGCGTACGGCTGCCCGAAGTAGTCCTCGTACCACGCCAGCAGACGATGGCTGAACGCCTGCGCCGTCGCCCCCAGCGGATGCTTGCCGCCGATGGCGAACACCTGGAACGGCACGCCGCGCTCCTCGGTGGGCGCCGTCCCCTCGAACGGGCCGATGGCGAGGGCCAGCAGGTAGCTGCTCATCCGGGGGGTGGGCGTGAACGTCCACGTCGTGCCCTCCTTGCGGACGGCGGCCGTGTTGGCCAGCACCACCATGCCCTCCGGCGCCGTCACGGTCCACTCGAACACCGCCTTGAACCCCGGCTCGTCGAAGCACGGCACGAAGGCCCGCGCGTCCGTCGCCTCGCACTGGGTCGCCAGGCAGACGTCGTGGCCGTCCTTGGCGTGGTACAGCCCCGCCATGCCCTTGGCCACGTCGCCCTCGTACGCCACCTCGATGGTCAACGTCCCCGCCGCGACCGGCACCTGGAGGACAACCTGCCCGACCTCCTTGCGCTCCGCGACCGGGGCCGCCACCCGCTTGCCCCCTTGCGTCACGAAGGCCTCGCGCACCCGCAGGCCCGTCGCGTGCAGGCGGACCTCCGGCAGCGCCGCCGACGCCTCCGCCTCGATGCGCACCGTGCCCGAGAACGTGGGCCGGGCCGGGTCGGCGTCGAGGTGGATGGCGCACCGCACCGGGCGGAGGCTGGTCGGGAGGCGGTAGTCCTGCATCGCGCCGGCAGAGGCGCGGCGCTCTTTGGCGTTGACGTTCCGGCCACGCAAGGGAAGGCCCAAGCGCGGCGGCCCCTTCCCGCCTCCGAATGGACCGCTACCACCTCTGGTTCGACCTGCGCCCAGGCTTCAAGGACCTGGACTTGGCCTCCGCCATCGAGGCCATGCTCAAGCACATGAAAGGCCGCGGCGCCATCGAGTCCTGGGAGCTGGAGCGCCGCAAGCTCGGCTTTGGCCCCAAGGACCTGGGCGAATGGCACGTCGCCGTCCACGTCAAGGACCTGGCGCAACTGGAGGCGGCGTTCGACGAGATGACCCCCCGCACCGGCGAGATGGAGCGGCTGCACGTCCAAGTGTGGAGCAAGGTGCAGAACCTTCGGACGGCGCTGTACCGGGACTTCCCCGACTCGAACCGGATCCACCCGCCGGCCGTGGTGCATGGCGGGGACGAAGTGGCCTAGTGCTGAGATTTTGATACGACCTCAACAACTTGCTGCGGAGTGCCCGTAATTATTTCGAATTTTTCTTTGGTCTGGGCATCCAGCGAGCTTAAAGCCGCGGTCAGTTCTATAACAGATTGTTCCCGATGAATGTTTTCGAATGCAAACACCACAAAGACGGCATCGAACTTTCCAGCCTTGATTTCGTCAACAATCAGCATGATGTGTTCGACTAAGTATTTTCTGAATCTTGGTCCACGCACATCGTCGTTATAGATTGAAGTTATCCCAACAATTTTTCCCTTAGCAGTCTTGAACACGCAATCCATCAGTTCGTAGCCGGACCCTAGAAGATCGCCGGAGCCAATATGCAAGAAGTTATACTTCTTCTTGTCAATAAGACCAGAAATGAATGCTTGCTCAAACTCATGGGCCAAGCGTGCCGAATCAATTTGCTTGCGACGCTCGACTTGTCGAGTGCGCGCGTGGCCAGCCACGCTCTTAGAATCTCCCAAATCTTCCGAAATAATTCGCTGAATTTCTTCTTGGAGTTCTAACGCCTTTAGCGGTGATCCGGGCCGAACCTCTTGCGCAATTTTCTTTGACATTTCCCCTACGCGACCTGCAATAATATCCTCAATGCGTTTCTCTGTAACGCCAGTAGATGACTTGATTTGCTGAAGCGCTTCAATGGTATCCGAATAAACTTTCGTTTGCAATTGAATTGCTGCATCACTACGGCTTACAATTACCTGCTCGGAGGCTTTTCCGAGCCGGATAGCGACTATCGCCAAGGCAATGGAGGCCCCACCCATGCTCAACGAAAGAGAAAGATTTATTATATCTATTGTGGATAGAATGACTTCTTCTTGATGATAGACATTGTACAACACTATGGCACTTGTTATGCCCACAAGGAATGCTATGGAGAACAACCATGGGTTGGTTTCCTTCGACTTACCTTCCACAGGCATGGACTTTCGTTTGAATATAAAATAATGCCGCTGGGGTGGATTGTGCTACGGCTTCCATTCCCGGAACGCCTCGTACGCCCCCACCTGCCGCCGTGGGTTGGTGGCCAGGTGCTCGTACAGCCACTGGTACCATTCGCCCCATCGCACCGACTGGACCTCGGCGCGCTTCCATTGGACGTAGGGCTCCAGCCGCCGCCACGACTCGCGCAGGAAGCCGCCGATGGCTTGGTCCACGGTCTCGATGGGCACCATGCGGCTGTGGACGAGGACGCCCATCATCTCGAACGTCATCATCACCGTCGTCGCGGCGTCCTCCATGTCACGGCCGGCGTCGCGGACCTGCTGGGCGGAGGCGCCGAGCGGCAGGGTGTAGACCTTGGCGAAGGCCGTGCGGAACTCTTGGGTGTTGAACGAGGTCACGGTCTGCAAGGCGGCGGAGTCCTTGCGGCTGCGCTCGACTTGCAGCAGCTGGTAGAACGCGAACGCGGCGCCCACCACGAGGGAGAGTTGGCCTGCCAGCTGGAAGTAGGGCAGAGCGTCGGTGATCGCCACATTGGCCCCCTTGCTTGATGAGGCCCTTCAGGCTTTCGCCGCCCATGCGCCGCGCCGCCGCCCTCCTGATGCTCCTGGTGCTGGCAGGCTGCACCACGCCGACGCCCGCCGAGGACGCCCAGCCCGTCCCGCCCCTCGTGCCGCCCGTCCTGGCCTTCGGCGCGCCCACGCTGCTCACGACCGACGGCCCCGGGTTCGAGCCCAGCATCGACGCCGCCCCCGACGGGACGCTGTACGCCGCGGCCGCCAAGACGCACCGCCCCAACGACGGCACGACCCTGTCGTCGTGGCTGTGGCACTCGCGCGACGGCGGCGCCACCTGGAAGCCCCTGCCTTCGCCCGGCAACGTCCACGCCCTCGTCCTCGGGCTGGAAGGCGACACCGCCGTCGACGGCGAAGGGCGGTTCTACTTCGCGGACACCTACCTGCCCGACAACGCCATCCACCGCTGGAGCCCCGGCCCCAACGGCCCCGTCTGGGACTTCTCGCGGCCCGTCCAAGGCACCCTTGCCGCCGTCGACGACCGCCCCTGGCTCGCCGCCCACGGCGACGGGGTCGTGTACCTCATGAGCAACAACGCCGCCGACGCCCCCGCCCGCATGATGCTGTCCGTCTCCACCGACGGCGGCCTCACCTGGCTGGCCACGCATGGCTTCCCCGGCGCCGAGTTCTGCCTCCCCGCCGCATCCCCAGCCGACGACCGCACCGTCATTGTCGCCTGCATGATGGGCACCGGCGCCGGCACGCCGCTCGCGATCCACCGCTCCACCGACCGCGGCGCCACCTGGACCCAGGAGCACGAGACGACGATGCAGAACGGCACCGGCTACCTCCCGCCCGGCGCGGCCTTCGACGCCGCCGGCAACGCCTACGTGGTGTGGCACGACGACCGCGTCGACTGGAGCGGCGTACAGGACGTCGCATGGGCCGGCAACCTTCCCGGCCGCATCGGCGTCGCGCGCAGCCTGGCCGGCGGGCCGTGGCAGGAGTCCGACGTCACGCCGTTCGTGGGCCGCTTCGGCCTGTCGCACGCCTGCGCCGGCCGCGCGGGCACGGCGGCGACGATCTTCTACGCCACGCCCGACCTGGAGCCCGGCGCGGCCTCCGAATGGCGCGCCTACGCCTTGGTGTCGGCGGACGCGGACCAGCCGAGCCCGACGTGGTCGCTGGCCCTGCTGGCGCCCGACGCGATGGCGGTCGGCCCCATCCCGCCCCGGGACCTGTTCGAGTGCGCCGTGGGGCCGGACAACGCGGTCCATGCCGTCGTGCAGCAGGACACCAAGCGGTGGGGGAGCCAGGCGGGGGATGGCATCGAGGCGGACGTGCTGCACGTGCGGCAGGCGACGGGCGCGAACCTTAGTTGACGGGGTTGGCGCCCCGGATCATGCCTTCCAGGAACAGTTCGCCGGCCTTGTAGCTCGACCGCACCAGCGGCCCGCTTGCGACATACAGGAAGCCCATCGTCTCGGCCATCGTCTGGTACGCGGCGAACTGGGTGGGATGCACGAACTCTACGACCGGCAGATGCCTGGCCTCCTGGGTGGGGCGCAGGTATTGGCCGAAAGTCACGATGTCCACTCCTGCCGAGCGCAGGTCCGCCAAGCACGCGCGGACCTCCTCGGGAGTCTCCCCGAGCCCGACCATGATGCTGGTCTTGGTGAAGCGGGCGCCCAGCTCCTTGTAGGCCTTCAGCACGGCCAGGGACTGGTCGTAGCCGGCCCGCCGGTCCCGTACGCCCGAGGTCAGCCGCCGCACGGTCTCGATGTTGTGCGCCACGACGTCGGGCTTCGCCGCCAGCACCTTCCGCAACGCCTCGACGTCGCCCGCGAAGTCCGGCGTCAGCACCTCGACCAGAAGCCCAGGGTGGTCGGCCTTGCAGCGCCGGATGACCTCGGCGAAGTGCGCAGCACCCCCGTCCACCAAGTCGTCGCGGTCCACGCTGGTGATGACGACGTAGCCGACGCCCATGACGCCGACCGTCTCGCTCGCCTTGCGCGGCTCCTCGGGGTCCAGCATCCCCGGCTTGCCCGTGGGGACCGAGCAGAAGCGGCAGCCACGGGTGCAGGTGCCGCCCATGACCATGAGGGTCGCGGTGCCCTTCCCGGACGCCCCGCCCGACCAGCACTCGGCCAGGTTGGGGCAGCGGGCCTCCTCGCACACGGTGCTGAGGCCACGGGCCCGCAGCGCCTGCTTGAGTTCGGCGTAGCGGTCGCCGCCCGGCGGGCGGACCTTGAACCACTCCGGCAGGCGGGGGCGGCCGCTGCCGGCGGCGCCCGCCACAGGGAGGGACGGCAGGGTGCCCGTCACGCTGCGCGCCACTTGGGGCGGCGGCATAAGGCTGCCGTGGCCAGGAGGGCCAGCCCGACGAGGATGCCGGCGCCGGGGGAGCCGTGCCCGCTGGCGGTGTTGGCGACCAGGCGGTAGCTGCCGGCCGCGTCGGCGCACGCCAGCACGTGGACCCGCGCGCCGGTGCCGTCGAGGGCCCAGCCGGCGCCGCCGGCCAGCAGGGTGGCCACGTCGGAGGCGGGCAGCTCGTCGGTGCCGGCGCCGCGGTCGAGCCGCACCGCGACCTGGTCGGCCGTGATCTGCCCAAGCGCGCCGGCGTCGAACAGGCGGGCGTCCGCGACCGCGCCGCCGCAGCCGGGCCGCGCCAGGTCCAGCTCCAGCGTGAAGCCGTCCTCGCCGGCGTGCGGCCGCAGCCGGACGGCGCCGGCGCGCGGGCCGAAGCTTCCGGCCTCCTGGGCGGTGGGGACGCCGACCGCGACCCCCAGCAGGCGCGGGCTGGCCAGCCACGCCTCGGGGACGGGCGCGATGAGCGAGGGGCCGAGGCTCCAGAAGGCCACCCGGCCGGCGGCGACCTCGAGCCAGGTGCCGTTGGCGCGTGCCGTGCCGGTGGCCTCGACGCCGCCGCGCACGGGGCCCGCGCTCCACTCCCAGCGGCCCGGCCCGGTCGCGTCGAGGCGGACGCCGGGGCCGAAGGTGAGGTGGCACACCAGGTCGCACCGCGCGTCGAGCCGCAGGAACGAGCCGTCCTGCACCTTGACCTCGGTGCGGTCGCCGGCCAAGGTCCGGTCGCCGCCGTCGCCGCGCACGGTGGCCGGCCCGACGCCCGAGACGGCGCCCAGCACCAGGACGCCGCGCGCCTGGAGATGCTGGACGGCCGCGACCGGGTCGGGCCGCATCTGCCAAGCGGTCGCAACACCGGTGGCCTGGGCGCCGTCGGCCTCGACGTGCCCGAGCCGCTCTGCGGCGGTGCGGTTGGCGACCCGGCCGCCGGGCCCGCGCCGCCACGCCGCCTCGGCGGCGGCGAGGCAGGACGCCGGGTCGCGGCGGTCCGCCACGGCTGGCGCGAGGCACGCCAGCAGGCCCTCCTGCGGCGCCTGGCCGGAGCAGGCGCGGAGCGCTGCGACCCGCTCGTCCAGCCAAGCGTGCGCGAGGCCGTGCAGGTCTTGCAGGCCGTGCGCGACGCGGCGGTGCGTCGCCTGCGCGCTGGCCGCGCTGTCCCCCTCGACGAAGGCGGCCGCGTCGGCGGCGAGCGCGCCGCCGCGGGCCGTGAGCAGGGCGGCCGCCGGGGCAGGCGTCGGCGGGCAGGCGACACCGCAAGCCTCCAGGTCGGCAAGGTCGGCGGGCGCCACCAGGCCGGCCATCTGGCCGCCCATGCCCTCCAGGATGCGCATCGTGCCGCGCTGCTCCTCGGTCGTGAGGTTGACGGGCGGCGAGCCGACGATGGCCCGCAGCGTGTCGCCGCGCAGCCGGTCGAGGTCGGCGCGGGCGCCTGCGACCTGGCCGAGGGCTGCGGTGACCTGGGACTCGCAGGTGGGGGGCCCGTCGCCGTCCCCATCCGCTTGGGCCAGGGCCGGCGGCGCCACCAGAAGGGCCAGGAGCAGGAGGGCCGGGAGGCGCATCGGGCGGGCCATGGAGGCTGCGGGTTCAAGACGGCTGCGCTGCGGAAGGCCTCAGGACCCGAACCGGCGCTTGCGGGCCTGGAACTCCTCGATCGCCCGGAGAAACTCCAGCCGGGTCAGCTGGGGCCAGTAGACGTCCGCGAAGTAGAGCTCGGCGTACGCCATCTGCCAGAGGAGGAAGTTGCTGATGCGCTCCTCGCCGCTGGTGCGGATGATGAAGTCGGGGTCGGGCAGGCCGCCGGTGTAGAGCCGGCTGCTGAGGGTCTCGGCGGTGACCTCGTCGGGGCGCAGGCGGCCGGCCTGGGCGTCGGCGGCGATCTGGCGGACGGCCTCGACGATCTCCTGGCGGCCGCCGTAGGCGATGGCGACGTTGAAGCGGTAGCCCGAGTAGCCGGCGGTGCGCTCCATGACGTGGGCGGCGGCGGCGCGGACCCCTTCGGGCAGGAGGCTGAGGTCGCCGATGCAGGCGACGCGGATCTTGTGCTGGTGGACGCGGGGGTCGTCCGCCATCTTGCGGAAGTTGTGCTCGAACAGCTCCATCAACAGCTCGCGCTCGGCGTCGGCGCGCTGGAAGTTCTCGGTGCTGAAGGCGTAGACCGTGAGCACCTTGATCTCGAGGTCGAGGCACCAGTCGAGGACGTTCTCCAGGCGCTCCTGGCCGGCCACGTGGCCCATGCCGAGGTCCTCCAGCCCCAGCGCCCGCGCGAACCGGCGGTTGCCGTCCATGATGATCCCGACATGCTGCGGGACGGGACCGCCCTTGCGGATGCGCTCCAGCAGGCGGCCGGCGCGGACGCGGTCGAGGCGGGACACGGCGGCCCAGGCCAGGCGGGAGTTGGCCAGGCGGCGGGCGGGGCCGCGCACGATGCGGTAGCGCAGCAGGCTCTTGGCCAGCTCGTCGATGGCGGACCCGGTGCGGCGCTCCACCTCCTGGATGCGGCCGCCCTTGCTCACGGCCCGCAGGACGAGGGGGTCGCTTTTGACGGCTCCGGGTCGGCCCCGCCCCACTTTCACCCACCCCTGCGCCACGCTTGTGCCCGCCGCCGCCCATCCCCGGGCGTGCAGGGCGCCATCGTGTTCCACGTGGACATGGACGCGTTCTACGCCAGCGTCGAGACGAGGGACGACCCCAGCCTGAAGGGGCTCCCGCTCGTCGTCGGCGCCGACCCGCGCGGGGGCAAGGGCCGCGGCGTCGTCTGCACTGCCAGCTACGAGGCGCGCGTCTTCGGCGTCAAGAGCGCGATGCCCATCAGCGAGGCCTGGCGCCGCGCCCCGCACGCCGTCTACCTGCGCCCCGACTTCGCCCGCTACAAGCAGGCCAGCGACGCCGTCCTGCACGTGCTGGAAGGCTACGCCGACGTCTTCGAGGCCGTCGGCATGGACGAGGCCTACCTCGACGTCACCGAGCGCTGCACCCAACTTGCACGAGAAACCGGCGGCACCGCCTGGGACGCGGCGCTCGCCCTCGCCCACAGCCTCCAGGCCGCCGTCCAGCGCGAGACCGGCCTGAGCTGCAGCGTCGGCGTCGCGCCCAACAAGTCCGTCGCCAAGGTCGCCAGCGACCACCGCAAGCCGCACGGCGTCACCCGCGTCCCGCCGGAGCGCGTGCAGGCGTTCCTCGCGCCGCTGCCCGTGCGCAAGCTGCACGGCTGCGGGCCCAAGACCGCCGCCGCCCTCGCCGACGAAGGGCTGCGCACGGTCGCGCAGCTTGCCGCGACACCGGTGGCCGACCTGGAGCGCCGCTTCGGCGCGCACGGCGCCTGGCTGTGGGCGGTCGCCAACGGCCGCGACCGCCGCCCCGTCGAGGCCGACTCCGGCCCCCGCAAGTCGCGCGGCAACGAGATGACCTTCCTCCACGACGTCCGCGACCCCGCCAAGGTCGCCCACGCCGCCCGCGAGCTCTTGGCCGAGACCTTCGGCCACCACCTGCGCCACGATCGCCGGCCGTTCGCCACCCTCACCGTCAAGGTCCGCTACGAGGGCTTCGTCACCCTCACCCGCGCCCAGACCGCCGACGTCCCCTACGACGCCGCCGACCCCACCGGCGCCGCCCGCGCCTACGCCGCTGTCCAAGCCCTGCTGCGCCCGATGCTGGACGGCCGGCCCATCCGCCTCGTCGGCGTGCGGCTGACCGGCTTCACCGCCCCAACCGGCCAGCAGGCGCTGGCGCGCTTCGGCCTGGAGTGGGCCGGCGTGGCGGCGCCCGCAGTCCACGCGGCGGGACTGGTGGCCAAGCCGCGGGGCGCCATGGATCCGGGCGGGTTGCGGTGGGCACGGCTGCCCGCCTTCGCCTAGACCAGGGGCTTCTCGCCCGGATACGTCACCTTGCCGTCCGCCACCTTGGCAAACGGCGTCATGCGGTGCGGCTCCGCCTTCGTCGGGGAAAGCACCTGCACCACCTGGGCGCCCCGCGCCACCAGCGCGTCGGCCAGGAGCGAGCGGTGGCAGCGCCAGGGAACCGCCTCGGCGCACATGACGGCCACCACCTCCTTCTTGGCCAACGCGAGCAGGCGGTCCAAGGCGGACTGGAACTCGGGGGCGTCCATGTGGTCGGCGTAGCCGCGGAACTGCGCGTTGCGCCACGCCGTGTTAAGGGAACCTGGACGCGGCGAGCGCCGGCCGCCCAGGTCCGGCGCGTGCAGGTAGCGGATGCCCGCCTCGGCCAGCATCGGCTCCAGTTGGTCGCGGCCGGTCCAGGCGACCCGGCGGGAGCCGGGGAACCGCCGGACGTCCACCAGGACCTGGACGCCGTGGGCCTGGAGCGCCTCCAGGAACCGCTCCGGCGGCTGGTTCGAGTGGCCGAGGGCCACGACCGGATGCACGCGCCTCCCAACGGCGGGCCCCACTTCGCTTTTCACCACCCAGCCGCTCGCGCGGGCATGGACAACCGCCAGGCGGCCGAGACGGTCCGGGACGCGGCGCGCCGCAGCACCGCGCTGTTCCGGGACGGCCTGCCGATGATCGCGTCGGAGAACATCGTGAGCCCGCGCGTGGCCGAGATGCTGGTGACCGACTTCCATGGCCGCTACGCCGAGGGCCTGCCGGGCAAGCGGTACTACCAGGGCTGCGGCGACTTCGACACCGTCGAGTCGTTGGGCATCGACCTGGCGAAGAAGCTGTTCCGCTGCGCCTTCGCCAACATCCAGAGCACCTCGGGCACCAACTCCAACCTCGCGGTCCTCAAGGCGCTCACCAAGCCGGGCGACGCCATCACGGCGGTCTCGACGGCGGACGGCGGCCACATCAGCCACGCGCCGATGGGGGCGGTCGGGATGCGCGGCCTCGCGCTGCACACCTACCCCTGGGACATCGACCGCATGGAGCCGGACCTGGACGGCAGCCTCAAGCTGATTCGCAAGGAGGCCCCCAAGCTCGCCTTGTTCGGCCAGTCGATGTTCCTGTTCCCGACCCCGCTCAAAGAGCTGGCCGACGCCGCCCACGAGGCAGGGGCGACGGTGATGTACGACGGCGCGCACGTGCTGGGGCTCATCGCCGGCGGCCAGTTCCAGGACCCGTTGCGGGAGGGCGCCGACGTCCTCACCGGCAGCAGCCACAAGACCTTCCCCGGCCCGCAAGGCGGCTTCGTCCTCAGCGACACCAAGGACGAGAAGATGCAGCGCAGGCTCAACGCCGGCGTGTTCCCCGGCGTCGTCTCCAGCTACCACCTGCACCACGTCGCCGGCAAGGTGGTGGCGCTCGCCGAGTTCCTCGAGTTCGGGACCGCGTACGCCCGCGACATCGTGGCGAACGCCCAAGCCCTCGGCGCCGCCCTCGCCGCGGAAGGCTTCGATGTCCTTGCCGCCGACCGCGGCTTCACCCGCAGCCACCAGGTCGTGACCCGCCACGGTGCTGCCGACTCGGGCGCCGGCGCGCAGGCCGCGGCGACCCTGGAGGCGTGCGGCATCATCACCAACATGAACATGCTGCCCGGCGACACCAAGCCGCTGACCCCGAGCGGCGTCCGCCTCGGCGTGCAGGAGCTGACCCGCACCGGCATGGGCAAGGGCCACATGGCCGAGGTGGCCCGGTTCTTCGCCCGCGCCCTGCTGCGGCGCGAGGACCCCGCCCGGGTGCGCCGCGACGTGGCCGCCTTCAAGGCCGGCTTCCAGGAAGTGCGCTACTGCTTCAACGACGCGCGCCTCGGCGGCTACCCCTTCATCGAGCTGGCCGGCGCCGCCCCGCGCGTCGTGCAGGGCTGATGCGCGTCGCCCTCACCGGCACGCCGGGCGTCGGCAAGACCACGGTCGCCGCCGAGGCGGCCCGGCACGGCTGGGCCGTCGTCGACCTCAAGGCGTGGGCCCGCGCCGTTGGCGCCGTGGCCGGCCACGACCCCACCGACCAGGCGGACGCCATCGACGTGGCCCTGCTGCGCCGCCAACGCCGCGGGCTGCCGGCCGACTGCCTCGTCGAAGGCCACTTGAGCCACCTCCTTGGCCTCGACGCGGCCTGGGTGCTGCGCTGCGACCCTGCCGTGCTGCGCGGCCGCCTCCAGCTGCGCGGCTACGGCCCCGCCAAGGTCCACGAGAACCTGGAGGCCGAGGCGCTCGACCTGATTTTGCAGGAGGCGCTCGACGCGACCCCTCGGGTCGTGCAGCGGGACGGCACGCGACGAAACGCCGCCGAAGTGTTTGCGGCGTTTGCCGACGTGCGGCTCGACGCCTTGAAAGCCCCCGACCTGGAGCCGGTCGACTGGAGCGGCCAGCTCCCCATCCGGTGAGCCCATGGTCCTGGACAGACACCGCCGCGTCCTCGACTGGTGGCTCGACCCCCTGACCCACGTGGTCCGCCGTGTCCACCCCGACGTCTTCACCTGGCTCAGTTTGGCGGTGGCCATCCTCGGCGGCGTGCTGTTCTGGGCCTCGTCGCCGGGCTACGCGGGCCGCGCGGTGCTGCTGGCGGCCTGGGCCTGCGTCGGGCTCAACTCCATCCTCGACCTCTTGGACGGCAAGGTCGCCAAGCTCACCAACCAGGCGACCCCGCGCGGCGACTTCCTCGACCACGCCATCGACCGGTTCAGCGACACCGCCTTCCTGGTCGGCATCGCCCTCAGCCCGTGGTCGCCAACACCTTGGATCGGCCTGCTCGCGGTGGGCTTCACGCTGCTCACGAGCTACATGGGCACGCAGGCGCAAGCCGTCGGGTTGAAGCGCAACTACGGCGGCTGGCTCGGCCGCGCCGACCGCATGGTCCTCCTCTTGTTCCTGCCGCTCATCCAGTTCGGCTGGAGCGAATGGAACGGCGGCCCCTTGATGGTCCTTGGGCGCGCGACCAACTTCCTGGAGTTGGTGATGGCATACTTCGCGGTGGTGGGGGCGCTCACGACGGTGCAGCGGTTCGCGATGACGCTGCGGAGCTTTGGGCCGGGCGGGAAGCTGCCCTAGAGCCGCAACGACACCGCCACCCCGTCCCGCAACGGCACGATCGTGGTCGCGAACCCTTCGTCCTCGAACGCCAGCCGGGTGTATTCCCGCACGCCACGGGTCTGGGCGTCCTTCGCCTTCGGGTCCCACACCTTGCCTTGCCAGAGCGTGTTGTCGGTCACGATGACGCCGCCTGTGCGGACGCGGTGGCGCGCGACCTCCCATGCTTGGGGGTAGTCCTCCTTCTCGATGTCGATGAACACCACGTCCCAGGCGCCCTTGCGGCGGCGCAGCGTCTCGATGGCGTTGCCCGGCTCGAACTCGACGCGGGACCTGAGCCGCAGCCGGCCCAGCCACTCCTTCGCCTCGGCCTGCAGTTCGTCGGAGTCCTCGGTGTGGACGACGACGCCCTCCGGCCCGACCGCCTTGGCGAAGAACGCGGTGGAGTAGCCGAAGCCGGAGCCCATCTCGAACACCCGGCGGGCCCCGACGGCTTGGGCCCATTGGGCGCACAGGGATCCCACAAGTGGCCCGATGATGGGGAAGCCGGCGCCCTCGCCGCGGGCCTGCATCTGCGCCAACACGCCCTTCGAGGGTGCGAGGCGTTGCAGGTAGGCCTCGGCCGCGTCCTTGTCCATGGGGCGGCATAGGCGGGCTCCTAAATGGCGCCGCCCATGGCAAAGGCGTGCAGGCCCTGAAGCGCAAGCGGGTCACCCAGGTCGGCAGCGGCGCGTACTCGATCTACCTGCCCAAGAAGTGGATCGACGGCTGGGACCCGGAGCAGCAGAAGGGCCGCGAGGTGGACCTGCACGTCATCGGCGGCAGCCTGCTGGTGGTCCCCGTCGTGCGCGAGCGCCGCTACCAGGCCACGACGCCCGCCGACCCGAAGGCCGTGTGCGCGCGGCTGGCGGCGGGCTACGTCCGCGGCGCCAACGAGCTGTCGCTCGCGCCGGCCGCCGGCAAGTTCGGGCCCGACTGCGTCGCCGCCGCCCGCGAGTTCCTGCGCCACCTCGACGAGCGCATCCAGGCCCGGGTCGCGCCCGCGGCCATCGGGTTCCGCCTCCAGAACAACCTGCCCGCGCCGTTCAGCAGCGGCACCGACCTGCTGCAGATGATGGCGTCCCGCCTCGGCGACATGCTGGAGCTGGCCGCCGACTGCGTCGAGGCCTACGGCGCCCACCCCGAGCGCGTCGCCCAGGACGCCCGCATCCTGGTGGCCATGCACGAGGAGGACCTGTCCCGCCTCTACCTGCAAGCCCTGCGCCTGGTCGCCACCCTCGAGCTGCCGCTGGAGAACGTCAGCGACTTCCAGTTGCTGGACCTCATGGCCGCCGAGCTGCACGACGCCGGCCGCAAGGCCATGGCGGTCGCCGAGGCGGTCCTCGAAGGCCACGGCGTCGCGCGCGCCGATTTGGCCTACCCGCCGCAGGAGCTGGCCCGCCGCATGGCCCTCCCGGACACGCCGCCGCTTGCGCGCGAGCTGGTGCGCGCGACGGGCGCGGCCCTCGCCGCCGGCCGCACGGCGGTCGCCGCCGTCGGCGAGGCGCTGCGGGCGGGCGGCCCCGAGCCGTTCCCCGCCATCGCGGCGCAGGCCCGGCGCGCCCACGCCGACCTGCACGGCGGCGCGTTCGCGGCCATGGAGCGCCTCGGCCTGGCGGAAGGGTTCGCGCACGCCGCCGTCCCCGCGCGCCTGCTGGCGCCCGCGGGCGGCGTGCTCGACGCCATCGCGCGCGCGGCCGACCGGGCGGCGACGCTGGCGCCCACGGCGGAGGCGGCGCCATGAAGGTGTTGCGCTTGGGCGGCCGCGGCTGGGACTGCAACCAGTTCCTCGTCAAGGACCCGAAGTCGAACGCCTTCGACATGGTGGACGCCGGCCATGGCCTCGACTTCGCGCGCGTGCTGGAGGAGGTGCGCGCTGTCACCGACCCGAAGCGCGTCCGCAGCGTGGCGGTCACGCACGAGCACCTGGACCATGTCAACGGCCTCCCGCATTACAAGGCGCTGGGGGCCCGCGTCGTGGCCAGCCGCCGCGCCGCCATGAAGCTCGCGGAGGGCCGCGACCCGACCTCCGAGATGTTCGGCGGCCGTATCGTCCAGATTCTGGTGGACGACGTGGTGGGCGACGGCGACTCGATCGAGCTGGGCGGCGCCGCGTTCAGCGTGCTGGAGACGCCCGGCCACTGCCCTGGCAGCGCGTGCTACTGGCACGAAGGCACGGGCACGCTGTTCTCGGGCGACACCCTGTTCGCGGAGGGCGGCATCGGGCGCTTCGACTTCCCCGACTCCGAGCTGAGGCTGGAGGCGGAGAGCATCCTGCGCCTGGGCAAGCTGCCGGTGCGGGCGCTGCACTGCGGGCATGGGCCCAGCGTCGAGGGCGAGGCGGCGGCGCGCAGCGTCGCGGCGAGCGTGCGGCACGTCCAGTCGTGCCTTTGACCCTAGTTGGATCAGTAGGCGGGCACCGCGGCCGTGGTGTACGTCGGCCCCCAGTCCCCCTTGTGCTGCAGCTCCACCAGGCGTTCGGCGGTGCCCGCGTCCATCTCGAAGCGCATCTGCACCTGCACGATGCGCCCGGCGGCGGCGACCTGGCCGCCCTCGGCGAAGCTGGGGATGCCAAGGCCGGCCTGGGTGAAGCCCCTCCAACCGTGCCAGAGGTCGAGGTCGCGCTTGGCCTTGGTCAGGTTGAGGGTGACGTCGAGGAGGTGGCACTCGTCGCCGAAGGAGGTGGCGCCGTCGAAGCAGCGGCCGGGCACGATGGCGGCGGCCGTGACGTTCATGGTGAACTGGACGTCCTCGGTGCCTTGGCCGGTCGCCAGCTTGGCTTGGTCCAGGAGCTTCTGGGCGTCGCTGACGTCCTCGTCGGTCGTGCATCCGGGCAGCAGGAACAGGCCGAGGGCGAGGAGGGCAAGCAGCCGCACGCCCGTCGATGCGCCTGCGTGCTCAAAGAGGCTGCGAGCGGGTTCGGCGGCTACCGCACCTTCGAGCCGGCGGGAAGCTCGCGGTCGGGCCGCAGCACGCCCACGAGGGTGCCGTCGTCGGCGGCCAGCACCATGCCTTGCGACTCGACGCCGCGCAGCATGGCGGGCTGGAGGTTGGCCAGGAACGCGACGGTCTTGCCCACGAGCTCCTCGGGCTTGTAGTGCGCCTTGAGGCCGGCGACCACTTGGCGCGGGCCCAGCTCCCCCGCGTCGAGGCGGAGCACGTAGAGCTTGTCCGCCTTCGGGTGGTCCTCGACGGCGACCACCTTGGCGAGCCGGATGTGCAGCCGGGCGAAGTCGTCGATGGTCACGGTGCCGTGCGGCGGGGTCGCGATGGCGGTGGGCTTCGGCGGGGCCTTGGCGGCCGTGGGCGCGGCGGCGGGCGCAGGCCCGGCCAGTTGCGCGACCAGTTCGGGCTCCAGCTTGACGAACAGCGCCTTGGGCTCCTGGAGCGCCTGGCCGGCCTGGAGCGGCGCCTGGGCGGCGGACCACGGCTGGGCGTGGACGCTGCCCTGCTCGCCGAGCATCCGCCAGGCCTCCTCGGCGGCGTGCGGCAGGTAGGGCGCCATGTAGACGGCGAGCGCCTTGCACAGGCGAAGCAGCGAGTGCAGGTTGTCCTCGGCCTCCTCGCGGTGGGTCTTGAAGCGGGCCCACGGCTGCGCCTCCTGCATCCACTGGTTGCCCTGGATGGCGAGCTCCATCACGCGTCGCATCCCCTTGCGGAGGTTGACGGTCGAGAGGTGGAGGGCCAGCTCCTCGCCGGTGGCCGCGATGGCCTCGCGCACCTTGGCGTCCAGCTTGTCGTGCGGCTCGGGGTCGTTGGGGATGCGGCCGACGTTCTTGTGGGTGAACGACAGCACGCGGTGGAACAGGTTGCCCAGGGTGCCGACGAGTTCGTCGTTGACCTTGCTGCCGAAGTCCTCCCAGGTCCAGTCGGCGTCCTTGCCCTCGGGCATGTTGATGCTGAGGTAGTAGCGCACGGCGTCCGGCTGGAAGCGGTCGAGCACCTCGTGGACGCCGATGCCGACGCCTTGCGACTTGGAGAACTTGAGGCCGGAGAGGTTGAGGAACTCGTTGGCGGGCACGTCGAACGGCAGGTTCAGCGGCTTCTCGCCCTTCTTCGCCCGCGCCTCGTTGAACGCGAGCAGGATGGCGGGCCAGATGATGGTGTGGAACGGGATGTTGTCCTTGCCGAGGAAGTAGTACGCCTTCGCGGCGGGGTCGGTCCAGTAGCGCTTCCAGGCGTCCGGCTTGCCGCTGCGGGCCGCCCACTCGATGCTCGCCGTCAGGTAGCCGCACACCGCCTCGAACCAGACGTAGATGCGCTTGTCGTCGTAGCCCGCCTCGGGGATCGGGATGCCCCAGGTCAAATCGCGCGTGATGGCCCGGTCCTGCAAGCCCTCCTTCAGCCAGTTCTGCGTGAAGTGGATGGTGTTGGAGCGCCAATGGCCGCCCGTGCGCGCCACGTACTTCTCCAGCGCCGGCTGCAGCTTCGACAGCAGGAAGAAGAAGTGCTCGGTGTCGCGGAACGTGACGGGGTGCGTCGGGTCGAGCTTGCTGCGCGGGTTCTGCAGGTCCTTCGGGTCCAGCGTCTTGCCGCAGGCGTCGCACTGGTCGCCCCGGGCCCCCTTGTCGCCGCAGTGCGGGCAGGTGCCCTCGACGTAGCGGTCGGGCAGGAACCGGTTGGCCATCGCGTCGAACGGCGCCGCCGAGGTGCGCTTCTCGATGTAGCCCATCTCGCGGCACGCCAAGAACACCTGCTGCACCCAGTCGCGGTGGTTCGGCGTCGTCGTGGTCGTGAACAGGTCGAAGCCGACGCCCAGCCGCTCCAAGGCCCGGACATGGTCGGCGTGGAAGTGCGCCACCACCTCGGCCGGGGTCGTCCCTGCCTTCTCGGCCTGGATCATGATGGGCGTGCCGTGGCAGTCGGAGCCGGAGACCATCAGCACGTCGTGGCCCATCATCCGCATGGCGCGGCGGAAGATGTCCGGCGGCAGCAGCGAGCCGGCGACGTGGCCGAGGTGCAGGGGGCCGTTGGCGTACGGCCAGGCGACCCCGATGTAGATGGGCGGCTTCAAGCGGACGGGGAGGCGGGGGCGTGTTCTTGAGGACACCGCGTGGGCTGCGCCCAGCGGGTCCGACCACGGATCGCACGGATTCCACGGACGAAGGTTTCCGTGAAATCCGTGCGATCCGTGGTTTGGCCCCCAGGCCCAAACCAACCCCAACGCCCATCAAGCCGCCTCCGGTGGCGCCGACCGTGCAGAAGCCCTGGGACATCCTCATCATCGGCTCCGGACCCGCCGGCTGCACCGCCGCCATCTACGCGGCCCGCGCCAACCTCAAGACCCTGGTGGTGGCCGGCTTCGAGGCGGGCGGGCAGCTCATGATCACCTCCGACGTGGAGAACTTCCCGGGCTTCGAGCACGCCGTCACCGGGCCCAACCTGATGGAGCAGATGCGCAAGCAGGCGATCCGCTTCGGGGCGGAGTTCCGCGACGAGGACGCCACCGCCGTCGACTTCATGCACCGCCCCTTCAAGGTCACGAGCAGCTCGGGGACGCACGAGGCGCGCGCCGTCATCGTGGCCACCGGCAGCACCGCGAAGTGGCTGGGCCTCCCGTCCGAGACCCGGCTGCGCGGCAAGGGCGTGTCCGCGTGCGCCACCTGCGATGGCTTCTTCTTCAAGGAGAAGGAGGTCGTGGTGGTGGGCGGCGGCGACTCGGCGATGGAGGAGGCGCTGTTCTTGACCAAGTTCGCCACCAAGGTCACCATCATCCACCGCCGCGACTCGTTCCGCGCCTCCAAGATCATGGCCGCCCGCGCCATGGAGCACCCCAAGATTCGCATCCTGTGGAACACCGTCATCGAGGAGCTCTTGGGCACCGAGTCGGTCACGGGCGTCCGCATCCGCAGCCTGGCGACGGGCAAGGCCGAGGAGATGGCGACGCAGGGCTACTTCAGCGCCATCGGCCACGTGCCCAACACGGGGCTGTTCCGGGGCCAGCTGCGCCTCGATGAGGGCGGCTACATCGTGCAGGAGGGCCAGTACGACACCTACACTTCGGTGGAGGGCGTGTTCGTGGCCGGCGACGTCTACGACCACCGCTACAAGCAGGCCATCACGGCGGCCGGCTCGGGCTGCAAGGCGGCCATCGACGCGGAGCGGTGGCTGGAGACCCAAGGCCCGCACGGCGGCTAACGGTAGGCGTTGACCGCCGCGAGCGCCTGCACGAGGCCGTAGCCGGCCCCTTCGTCGTGCGGCATGGCCTGGTCGGCGACCGGCTGGGCGGTGTCGACGAGGACCTTCTTGACGCGGGCCACGTCGTCGGCGTCGGTGAGGCGGCCGTGGCCTTCCAGCATGAGGGCGACGGCGGCGGTCACGAACGGCGTGGCCTGGCTGGTGCCGGAGGCGCGGGCGTAGGAGTCGTCGGTCCAGGACGACAGGATGTCGACGCCGGGGGCGACCAGCTCGGGCTTCTGGTTGGGCTTGCAGCGGCCCTGCGATCCCACGACGGGGATGGTGCGGCACGGGTTGGTGGCGTCGTCGCCCCGGCTGGAGGACGCCCACACGCTGCCGTCCTCCTGGATGGCACCGACCGCGATGACGCGCGGGATGCTGGCGGGGCTGCCGACGTCGGTGTTGCCCGGGCCGTCGTTGCCGGCGGAGGCGACCACCACGATGCCGCGGTCGATGGCGCGGTTGATGGCGGACTCCATCGCGTCCTGGAGCTGGACGGGCAGGACCGAGCTGCTGGCCTGGCGGCCCAGGCTCAACGACAGGACCTGGGCGCCGTTGGCGGCGGCCCAGTCGACGGCGCGCACGATGGCGTTGCCGTCGCAGGCGGCCTCGCCGCACACCCGCGCGACCATGAGCCGGATGCCGGGGGCGCCGCCGCGCAGGTCGACGCCGCCGTAGACCAGCTTGTCGCCGAGGGTGCTGCCGGAGGCGGCCAGGACGCCCGCCACGTGCGAACCGTGGCCGTCCCGGTCGAACGCTTTGGCGGGGCCTTGGTCGGTGCCCAGGAAGTCCTGGAAGTGGGTGACCTCGCCGTTCTCCAGGTCGCCGTCGAACAGGTGCTCCAGCGCGGCGTGCTCGCGGTTGATGCCGGTGTCGAGGATGGCCACCACCACGCCCTTGCCGCTGCGGCCCTGGTCGGCCAAGGTGGCAAGCTGGGTGACCTCGAAGGCCCACTCGGTGCGCGCCTCGCCGCCGAGGCAGCCGCTGAAGGTCGTGGCCAGCAGCAGGAGCAGCACGGGGACGGCCTTCATGGACGACGACGATGCCTAGGGCGCTTCCATAAGGTTTGCCAAAGCCGCCAGACGGGCTCCAGGCCCATCTTCAGGGCGAGGTCGGCCACGATCGGCATCCTGTCGGCTGCGAACCCAGCCGGCATGTTGCCAGGGAGGGCCTCCGCTGCGCTGCGGCCCTCCATCACGCGGCTACAAGCCCATCTTCAACGCAAGGTCCGCCACGATGGGCATCCTGTCGGCTGCGAACCCAGCCGGCATGTTGCTAGGGAGGGGGCCTCCGCTGCGCTGCGGCCCTCCATCACGCGGCTACAAGCCCATCTTCAACGCAAGGTCCGCCACGATCGGCATCCTGTACCGCTCGCGCAGCAGCGCCTTGAGGACGCCGACCAGCACCAGCAGGAGGTAGATGCCCGTGAGTACCATCATGGCGCCGAAGTAGAACGGGCCCACCGAGCCGACGGTGAGGTCGGGCACGAAGACCGACACCACCAGCATGAGGAAGACCGGGACGAACCAGAGCGCCCACAGGACGCCGCCCTGCCGGCCGTGGAACTGGCAGAACATCGAGTCGCGCTTCAGGACCACCGGAACCCAGAACAGGAACGGAAGGTAGCCCACGACCGCGAGGAGGCGGTCGGCGACCGGGATGCGCATCGTGGTTTCGATTCTTGGGGCCGTTATAAGCACGTTGAAGAGCGGCTTGAACCCTAGACCCGGAACGGCTTGCCCGTGAGCTTCTCGTACGCCTCGTAGTAGCGCTGGGCGGTGCCCTCCACGACCTGCGGGGGCAGGCGGGGGCCGGGGGGCGTCTTGTCCCAGGGCTGGGTCTCGAGCCAGTCGCGCAGGAACTGCTTGTCGAAGCTGGGCGGGCTGCCGCCAGGCTTGAACGACTCCATCGGCCAGAAGCGGCTGGAGTCGGGGGTGAGGATCTCGTCCATGAGCACGATGGTGCCGTCGGCGCGGGTGCCGAACTCGAACTTGGTGTCGGCGATGATGATGCCGCGCTCGGCGGCGTGGGCGCGGGCCGTCTCGTAGATGCGGATGGTGGTGTCGCGCAGCCAGGCGGCCGTCTGCTTGCCGACGATCTTCTCGCACTCCGCGAAGCTGATGTTCTCGTCGTGGCCCTCGTCCGCCTTGGTGCTGGGCGTGAAGATGGTCTCGGGGAGGCGTTGCGACTCCTGGAGGCCGGGGGGGAGCTTGATGCCGCACACGGTCCCGGACTTCTTGTACTCCTTCCAGCCGGAGCCCGAGATGTGGCCGCGGGCGATGCACTCGACCGGCAGCGGCTTGAGCTTCTCGACCAGGACGGCGCGGCCCTTGAGCATCGCGGCGTAGGGCTGCAGTTCCTTGGGGAAGCGGGCGACGTCGGTCTCCACGAGGTGGTTCGGGACCTCGTCGCGCAGTTGGTGGAACCAGAAGTTGCTGATCTGCGTCAGGCAGGCGCCCTTGAGGGGGATGCCGGGCTCCAGCACCACGTCGAAGGCGCTGATGCGGTCGGTCGCGACCATGAGGAGGCGGTCGCCGAGGTCGTAGACGTCGCGCACCTTGCCCTTGCGGAACACCTTGAAGGGGAGGTCGGTCGAGGTCACGACTTGAGGGGAGGCCGTGGCGGGCACGGGGGCGGGCACTCAGGGTTAGGGCAAAACCCTAACCGCCGACCTCGACGCCGAGCCCCACCAGGATTTCCAGCAGCGCGAACAGCAGCCAGAACACGACGGCCGAGCCGGCCACCAGCAGGGCGCCGAGGTGGGCGCGGGGGGCGTAGGGGAACGCGATACGCTGGTAGTAGGCCCGGCTGCGCAGGTAGGCGACGGTGCCGACGCCCATGAGGCCCAAGGTGGCGATGAGGATGCTTTTCGGCGACCAGGCGGTGGCGGCGTAGAGCAGGTAGAGCAGCGTGAACGAGGAGAGCATCAGCAGGGCCCCGATCCATTCGCCGATGAGGAAGGCGCGGGCGGCGCCGTAGAGGGCGACGGTCTCCTCGCTGACCGACATGCCGGCGCGGGCCTTCTGCATCTCGCGGCGCTTCGGCACGCTACGCGCCTCCGCCTGGGACCACGGATTTCACGGATCGCACGGAGACCCTAGGTCCGTGGAATCCGTGCGGTCCGTGGTTGTCCGGAGCGCTCAAGGGTAGGCCCTCGACGGCGTGCGCGGGTAGGGCAGCATGCCCCGCCTGGGGGCTCCGCCCCCGAGGGACTCCCCCGCGTCAAGGGGGGCGCTCGCTTCGCTCGGCCCCCCGACCAAAGCCACGCTCATGGGTACGCCCTCGACGGCGTCCGCGGATACGGCAGCATGTCGCGGATGTGCTCCTGGCCGGTGAACCAGCGAAGGAGGCGCTCGATGCCGAGGCCGAAGCCGGAGTGGGGGACGGAGCCGTAGCGGCGGAGGTCGAAGTACCACTGGTAGGGGGCCAGGCTGGCCTTCCAGTAGGCGTCGGTCCAGGCGTCCTGGGCCGCGCGCGGGGTGGAGCGGTCGCGGGACCCGGCCATGGCCTCCACCGTGACGTCGGTGAACTTGGTGCCGGTGAGCTCGCACACGGCCTGGAAGAACGCCTCCGCTTCCGCGGGCGTGCCGACCGTGCGGGTGCCGTCGAGGATGCCGAAGTCGAGCTTCTTGTGCTGCTCCTCGGCCTTCTCGGCGGCTTCGGCCAGGAGTTGCGCGGACAGGCGGCGCTTCATGCTCTCGATGTCCTCGCTCCTCTGGCTCCCGCCAATGATCTCGCCATACCCATCGGGGCCGAGCATGTCGCTGCACAGCACGCGGTCGGTGCCCTGCTTCTCGGCCATGTAGAACGCCTTGATCCGCGCGGGCCAATCGCAGATGAACATCGGGTTCACCCTCCCTTCCGTCAGGGCCTTCTCGTGCGGGACGCCGAAATCCTCGCCATAAGGAAGGTGGAACCCTTGCCGTTGCAGCTCCTCGACCGCCGCCGCGTAGTCCACGCGCGGGAACCGCTTGCCCGGCTCGTCGGCCAGGGACTTGCCCGGCTCATACGTCCCGATCCGCAGCAGCTTGGCGGGGTCCTGCCCCAGCAACCGAAGGTCGGCCTCGCACTCCTTCGCCACCGTGTGCGCCAAATGCGTCACCATGCGCTCCTGGAACACGCGGTTGTCCTCGGCGTCCCACCAGGCGTACTCCGCTTCCAGATGATGGAACTCGGTGAGGTGCTTGTTGGTCCGGCTTTTCTCGGCGCGGAAACTGGGCGTGATGCTGAACACCTTGGGGATGCCGAAGATGCAGCCCTCCAGGTACATCTGCGCCGACTGGGACAGGTAGGCCGTCTGGCCGAAGTAGTCGAAGGTGAACAGGGTGGAGCCGCCCTCGCAGGCGTTGGTGGTGATCACACTTGGATCCACTTCCACGAACCCCTCCGCCGCGTAGAAGTCGCGGATGGCCTTGTAGAGCCGGCCCTTGACCCGCAGGATCGCAGAAAGCTCGGTGCTCCGGAGCCAGAGGTGGCGGTTGTCCAGCTCGAACTCGGTGCCCTGCTCGCCGCGCAGCGGGAACGCCTCGGCCTTGCGGTGCAGCTCGAACCGGGTCGCCTTGACCTCGAAGCCGCCGGGGGCGCGCTCGTCGGCCACCACGGTCCCTTCCAGCAGCTGCACGCTGGACTCGATGCCGGCGGACTTCGCCGCCTCCAGGTCCTTGTCTTCCACCGCACCGCCCTTGACGGTGCACTGCACGACGCCGCCGGAGCCGTCCCGCAGCACGATGAAGGCCATCTTGCCGGCGGAGCGGGAGCGGTGCACCCAGCCGCGCAGGCGCACCGTCTGCCCCGTCTTGCGGCCGGCGAGGACGTCGGCCACGGCATCCCAGGTCATCGGGGGCGGCGACCGGGTGGCGCTTCATGGCCGTTTGGGGTCGCGCAAGGATTCACCCGCCTCCCTGCAACGTCCATCCCCTCCCAGCGAATCCGCCGTGCGATGGGACTCTGGATCGCTTGCAACCATTGTCGCGGCCTCTTTGACGCGGACGCCATGGCTGGCCTCGTGCGCTGCGGCGCCTGCATGGACCGCATGGCCTTCCGCCTCCCCGGCGCCGGCCCGGCGCGCGTGGTGGTGGAGGGGTGACGTTCGGCGTCGCGCAGTGCGGCTGCGGCCAAGCCTGGGCGGTCGAGCTGCGGCACGCCCAGGCGGCCTGCCCGCGTTGCCGCCGCGCCGTCGCCTTGGAGCCCGCGCGCCTGCGCTGGTCCGGCGGCTCCGCGGCCGAGGCGCGGGCGGTGGTCGCGACCCTCGGCGGCGCCGTGCCGGAGGCGCTCACGCGGCCGCGCCTGCCGCGCCACGACTCGCCGGTCGAGGCGGCCGCCGCGCAGGGCGCCGGCATCGCCAACAAGTCGAGCCGCGCCGAGCTGGTGGCGCTCGCCTTGAGCCGGCTGTGCGGCGTCGCGGCGCGCGACGACCTCCTGGAGGCGCTGGAGAAGGCGGGCCTGGAGCGCAAGCGGGCCGAGGCGGAGCTGGTCCGGATGCTCGCGATGGACGTCCTGTTGGAGCCGCGCGCGGGCTTCTACCGGATGGTGGACATCTAGGTGGCCTTGCGGCGCTCGCGGCGTTCCTGGCGGCGCAGCTGGTCGCGCACTTCGGGCGGGATGGCGGGCTGCAGGATGCGCTTGTCCGCGACGTAGACGGCCAGGATGCCGTAGGCGAGGGCCAAAAGCGAGCTGAGGACGACGGCGCCCGCGATGTTGAGGAACGCCCAGTAGCACGCCAGCGCCGGGATCTGCCAGAGGGTGCCGAGCATGAGGCCGCGCCAGAGGGAGCCTTGGGCGGCGCCGCGGCCGACCCAGACGCCCGAGGCGGCGTTGGCGAGCAGCATGGCGAAGGCGAGCGCCAGCACGAACAGGTCGAACAGCACGGCGGGGCCGGTGAGCACCATGTCCTTGCCGTCGGAGATGAAGAAGGTGGTCGCGACCGCGCTGGCCCACATGGCGCCGAAGCCGATGCCCATGGCGGCGCCATGGAACGGGGCGTCGGCGCGGGTGCGGAACTTCTTGAGGCCCAGGATCGCGGTCTTGGCGGCCCCTTCCAGCATTGCGTAGCCCACCGTGCTGTAGGCGGCGGAGTAGACCAGGGTCGCGGTGGCCAGGTCGCCCTCGGGCTGCAGCAGGCGCGGCACCTCGAAGCCGAACAGCTTCTGCTCCATGAAGCGCAGCAGTGCGCCCGCGAACAGGCCCACGAGGAGCGCGAAGAACAGCCGCGGCTGGTCGAAGTGGCCCTCGTAGCGCCGCAGGTACAGGAACAGGAGCCCCATGCCTGCAAGCAGCAACCCGACGGAGCCCACCAGGTTCGGCGCGACCATGGCCGCGCGACGCCGGCCCCCGCAAAAAGGCGTCGCCAAGGCTTTCGCCCCAACGCCGATCGGCCCGCCGTGGCGCTCCCGCCCATCATCGTCAACTGCAAGGCCTACCCCGAGGCCACCGGCCGCGGCCTCGACCTGCTGCTCCGGGCCGCCCAGGAGGCGGCCACGGCCGCCGGCTGCGAGATGGCCATCGCGCCCCCCATGCCGGAGCTGGCCCGCGTCGGCAGGGGCCGGCGCGGCCGCGTCCAGGTCTGGGCCCAGCACGTGGACGACCGCGGCCCCGGCGTCGGCACCGGCTTCGCCGGGCCCGACGCGGCGCGCGCGGCGGGCGCCAAGGGCACGATCCTGAACCACGCCGAGCACAAGGTGGGCCCGACGGTGGCGCGCGACACGATGGCCCGCTGCCTGGTGGCCGGGCTGCCGGTGCTCTTGTGCGCCGACTCGGTGGTGGAGGCGCGGATGCTGGCGAAGCTCAAGCCGCTCGCCATCGCCATCGAGCCGCCCGAGCTCATCGGCGGCGAGGTGTCGGTGACGTCGGCGGACCCGACGGTGGTGTCGGAGGCCGTCGAGGCGGTCAAGCGGGTGAGCGCCAAGACCAAGGTGCTGTGCGGAGCCGGCGTCAAGACCGGCTACGACGTCGCCAAGGCCATCGAGCTGGGCGCGCACGGCGTCCTGGTGGCGTCCGGCGTCGTGAAGGCGCGGAAGCCGGCGGTGGCGCTCAAGGACCTCTGCGCGGGCCTCTGATGTCCAAGCCGGGCGACGTGGTCGAGTTCAAGCCGGGGACGCACGGCATCGAGGCGCCGCGCAACCTTGGCATCCTGCTCGACCGTTATCGCGTCAAGGGCGTGCCGTGGGCGCGACTTCTGACCGTGGCCGGCGTGAAGGAGACGAAGGCGGAGCACCTCACGCGGCGCGTCTTCCGCGAGCGTTACGCCGGCGACCTGCGCGACCACGAGGAGGCGCTCGCCCGCCTCAAGCACCTCGTCGAGGTCCACGCCAAGGGCAACCTGGCGGAGGAGGGCGAGGACGACCTCGGCCGGCTGGAGGAGGCGTTGTGGCAGGCGACCTGCCGCGACGACCGCGAGTCCTGGACCGACCTCCAGATTGCGCAGGCGCACTACGGCTCCGACCCGTCGCCGGGCCAGCTGCGCGACGCGCGCGCCGCCCTCGACCGCTGCCGCCGTCCCGGCACCGGCCGCTTCCAGACGGTCGGCGGCCGCGGCGACCGGTGGCGGCCGTGGAGCCTGGCCGAGCACGACCGGATGCGGGCCGCGTGGGAGGAGCTGCAGCGGCTCCGGCGGGAGCTGGTGGCCGAGGAGGAGACGGAGGAGGGGCGCTCGTTCCGCCGCGCCGCCACCCAGCCGTCGGAGGCCGCGCGCGCCACCTTGGAGTGGGTCGAACCCGCGATGCGCCAGTTCGTGGAGTGGGACGGCGTCCCCCGCGACGGGGAGCCGGTGCGCGGCATCGGCGGGCTGGGGGCCGTGCAGGCGTTCGGCCTGGACCTGCATCGCCAGCTCGGCTTCCTGGCGCAGGACTGGCTGGGCGAGCACACCAGCCACTCGAGCGACTACGTCCATTGCCTGCTGGCGTGGGGCCTCTGGTCGCCGCAGGAGGCGGTCGGGGCGCTCATCCGCCGCCATGTCAACCAGGAGGAGTTCTTCGAGCACACCGAGGACCCCCGGGCCGAGGAGGCCGCCGCCAAGTTCGCGGAGCCCACGCTGGCCGAGGACCCCGACCGCACCGACCTGCGCGGCCTGGAGTGCCACACCATCGACCCGCACGACGCCAAGGACTTCGACGACGCCGTCGGCATCGAGGACCTTGGCGCGGGGCGGGTCCGGCTCTGGGTCCACATCGCCGACGTGAGCCACTACGTGCGGCTCGACACCACGCTCGACCGCCACGCCCGCAAGCGCGCCACCTCGGTCTACCTGCCGGGCCGCGTGCTGCCGATGCTGCCGGCCCGCATCTCCGACAACCTGTGCAGCCTGCGCAGCGACGGCGACCGCATGGCCTTGAGCGTGGGCTTGGAGGTCGGCGCCGACGGCCGCGTCGAGGGGATGCAGTTCCACAAGGCCCTCATCCGGGTGCGCGAGAACCTGGCGTACGAGACCGCGTTGCAGCGCGCCCGGGCCGGCCAGTCCCCGTTCAAGCAGTTGATGGAGCTGGCCGACCGGATGCGGCAGCACCGCCGCGGCATCAACCTGGAGACCGGCGAATTGAAAGTGATCCTCGGCGCCGCCGGGTTCTCGGCCTTGGAGAAGCGCGCCGACGACGCCACCCGCATGATCGAGATGTTCATGGTGGCCGCCAACGAGGCGGTCGCCCGCCACCTCACCGAGAACAAGGTCCCCGTCCTGTACCGCGTCCACCCGCTGCCCGACCGCGACAAGGCCGAGCGGCTCAAGCACCAGCTTGCCACCATGGGCATCCCGGCCGAGATGGTGCTGCCCGGCAAGAGCACCCGGGGCGCCGAGGCCGCCGCCGAGACCTTGCTCGACCAGCTCAAGAAAGGCGGCGGCAAGCTGCAGATGTTCGGCGGCGCCGTCGAGGCCCCAGCGGCGCCCGCCCCCGATGGCGGCGTCACGGCCAAGGTCGGCTTCGCGGCGCTCTCGGAGGAGGAGCAGGACGCCTGGCTGGAGCCGTTCCGCGAGGTCGTGGACACCCTGTCGGACCTGCCGGACGCGGCATTGGCCGAGATCGCGACCATCAAGGTGCTTGGCGCCATGGGCCGCGCCGCCTACATGCCGGAGAACGCCGGCCACTTCGGCCTCGCCTCGACCTACTACTGCCACTTCACCAGCCCGATCCGGCGCTACCCCGACCTGGTGGTGCACCGCAACCTCAAGTGGCTCGTCGAGGGCTCGAAGGGGCCGGCGCCGCACAGCGAGCAGTCGCTCCAGGCGATGTGCGACCACTGCAGCAGCCAGGAGCGCGCCGCCGACCAGCTCGAGCGCCGCATCAAGGCCAGCTGCCTCGTGCTGGCCGGGGACGAGATGCCGACGCAAGGCAGGGTCGGCGGCTTCACGCCGGTCTGGATGTTCGTCGAGCTCGAAGGCGGCCTCGACGCCCGCATCGCCCTGCGCGACCTGCCCGGCGGCCCGTTCCAGGTCGACGAGTGGGAGTCGATGCTCTACCAGGAGCCGCGCGACGTCACCGACCCCACGGGCTGGCGCACGTGGGCCGACCCGGACACCGGCGAGTCGCGCCTGGTGCGCGCGCGCCTGGGCGACCGGGTGCGGGTGCAGGTGGCCGGGCGCGACGTGGCCGCGGGCCGCATCGGCGCCCGCGTGGTGCAATGGTGAGTTGCCGCGGCCGAAGCCGTCAGGTGAGGCGGCCGCTCGCCCAAGGCATGCGCAACCTGGCCTTGCTCACGGCCTGCGCCGTGCTGCTGGCCGGTTGCGGGGGGGCGCCCGGCCTGGCCGGCACGACGTCGTCGGGCACGATGGCGACGACGCAGGACCCGGCCCTGCTGCGCCTGTCGAGCCCCGACTTCGCCGACGGCGCCCCGATGCCGCGCGCCTACTCGTGCGACGCCAACCAGCAGCGCCAGGTGTCGCCGCCGCTCAACGTCACCGGCGTCGCGCCCGCCACCTTGTCGCTCGCGCTGATCTTGCAGGACGCCGACATGCCGGTGCCCGAGGCGCCGGCCAGCACCCTCACGCTCTGGCTGGTGTGGAACCTCACCGCCCCGGACGGCGCCCTCCGCTTCCCCCAAGGGGGCCTCCCCCACGGCGCCATCGAGAGCGAAGGCTACCGCGGCCCTTGCCCGGCGCCCGCGAGCGCGCCGCACCACTACAACTTCACCGTCTACGCGCTCGACGTCGCCGTCACGCTGGAGCCCGGCTCGGACCGCGAGGCGCTGGAGGCCGCGATGGCAGGGCATGTGCTGGCGACGGCGCGGCTCGTGGGGACCTACGCGCGGCAAGTGGTCTAGCGGCTCAGTCCTTCGGCTTGACCGTCAGCTCGCAGAACGCCATCTTGCCCGAGATGCGGTTGACCTTGGCCCACACGGTCTGGCCGACCTGGCCGCCGGGGACGATGAAGTAGTAGCCCTCGTAGGCGCCCTTGGCCTCGCCGCGCTGGCCGGGCTGGCTGAGGCGGACCTCGTAGACGCCGCCCTCCTTGACGGCGGCCTCGGGGCGGCGGGCCTTGCGGGCCTTGATGGGGGTGTGGGCGCCGCACGCCTCGCAGCGCAGGATGGCGACGCGGGCGTCCTTCTCGACGTGGGTGTCGGGGGCGCCGCACTCGGCGCAGCGGACGTAGGTCTCGACGTAGTCGTCCAGGACGCCCTGCATCTTCGCCATGGGCACCTTGCCGGTGAAGACCAGGCGGTCGCCGTCGACGGAGCCGGCGGTGCCGATCTGGGACAGCAGGAACTTGGCCAGGTGGTCCTGGTCGCGGCGGGTGGCGGTGAGCATCTCGCGGAAGTTGCGCAGGATGGTCATGCGGCCCTCGGGGATGACCTCAGGCTTCGGCAGGGCCCAGCGGTCCTTGTTGCCCACGTTCTCGGGCAGGGTCGCCCGCGCTTGGCGCAGGAGCTTGAGGTAGTCGGGTTGTTCCATGGCGGCGCCGAGGGGATGGTCCTACAAAAGGCCCTTCAGATGGCGCGGTCGTCGTCGCCGAACGGCCCGAACAGCCGGCCCCACAGGCTCTCGCGGGCGGATTCCTGGTCGTGGTTGGCGCGCTCGACCGGCGTCTGCCCGTGCAGCTCGAGGCGGCGGCGGCGCATCCGGCCGGCCAGCTCCGCCATCTTCTCCTTGTCGAGCAGGCGGACGGCCTTCGGGAACATCGTCCGCTCCTCCGCGTCGATGTGGCGCAGCACCTGGTCCTCCAGCACCTTGCATTGGGCGGCGAACGCCTCGGAGCCGACGTCGGTGCGGCGCATCTCCGCAAGCAGGCGGTCGATGGACTGGTGCTCCTCGCGGGCCTCAAAGTACAGCTTCCGGTCCAGGCCCTTGGCGGCGTCCCGGAACGCGGGGTCGAAGATGTCCTCCTCGAGGCGGCCGTGGATGGCCAGCTCGTCCTGGACGTCCTGGAACAGGTTCTCGCGGTTGTGCGCGTCCGGCGCCGCGCGCAGGCGGGGCAGCAGCTCGCGCAGCCGGGCGTGGTCCTCCTTCAGGGTGGCGATGGCTTCCGGGTCACGGGGACGCGATGCCTTGCGCGGGCTCGCCGGGGTTGGGCTCGTCCGGCTTTTGCGGGGGCGGGACGGGCGTGTCGTCGTCCGGCTGGCCGGGCTTGCCGTGCCGGAGCGGGCGGCTCGGGAGCGGCCCTGGCGGCTCGGGGTCGCGGGGGCTCGGCTGCGGGATGTGGTCCGGTCGCTCCGGCTCGTCCGGCGCGAAGTGCGGGAAGTCCGGCTTGCGGGGCCGGTGGGGTTGGGCTGCGGCATCAAAATCACCTGTCATAGGGTCGCCTCCAGTGGGGCGCTTCATGGAGTTTCTCGACGCTCCAAGGCCTCAGGGTTGGCATCCGGGCGGCCCGGACCCGGCTACTCGGCCTGGGGCGGGGACTGGGCGTCCGGGTGGGCGGCCAGGTCGGCCAGGATGGCGCGGGTGGCCCGGAGCGCCTTGCGGGCCTGCGGGTCGTCCGGGTTGAGGGCCAGCACCCGCTGGAAGCAGTTGCGGGCCGTGAGCAGCAGGTGGCGGCGCGGCGGCAGCGCCTTCTTGGGCAGGCCGGTGCCGATGGCGGGGCGGGCGACCCCGTGCTTGACGGCGGCCATCGCCAGGAACGCCTGGCCCTTCAGGTAGTCGCCCTCGGGGTTGTGCGGGTCCATGCGGATGGCGCGCTCGGCGTCGAAGGCGGCGGCCAGGAAGTTGCCAAGGGCGAAGCGCGCGTGGCCGCGGCGCAGCAGCCGCTCGGCGGACACGCCCTGCACCATCATCTCTGCCTCGATCGCGACCAGGGCGCGGAACCCTTCTTCATAGTCCAGGTCGGCCTGGGGCATGTAGGGCGGCGTCAGGTTGTGGGCCGCGGCGGGTCGGGGGTTGTGGGGCTTCATGGGGATCCATCCAGGCGTTCTGCCGGACGGGCGCAGCCAGACCTTGCGGGTTTGGCGTTGCACGGCATCAAGTGGCTTTCTGTCTGGACGGAACCATATCCCTTGCCCACGGGAAGGGCGGCAAAGCACCGCCGATGCGGGTCGTCCTCGGCGGGACAACCGTGCGAAAGCCGCCATTCCCCGAACAATCTAATAGGCAGCAGGGACAGAACCGGGGCATCCATGCCGGACGACTGGGTGCCGCCCATGCTGGCAACGCCTGCCACGCTGCCGGAGCGCCCCCTGGAGTTCGCCTTCGAGTACAAATGGGACGGCGTGCGCGCCCTGGCCAGCCGGGACGGCGGCCGGATGCGGGTCTGGAGCCGCAACGGCAACGACGTGACGCACACGTTCCCGGAGCTGCAGCCGATGGCCCGGCAGCTGCCGGCGCGCACCGTCGTGGACGGCGAGGTCGTGGCGCTCGACGCGCACGGCCGCCCGAGCTTCCCGCGGATGCAGCGCCGGCTGGGCCTCCTGGACCCCGGTGACGTCCAGCGCCAGGTCGCGTCGAACCCGGTGCACTACTTCGCCTTCGACGTGCTGCGGCTGCGCGGCACGGACCTGACGCAGCTGCCGTACACCGAGCGGCGCGCGGCGTTGGAGTCGCTTGCGCTCCAGGGCGCCAACTGGAGCACGCCGCCGAGCCACGTCGGCGTCGGCGACGCGATGCTCCAGGTCAGCCGCGCCATGGGCCTGGAGGGCATCGTGGCCAAGCGGCTCGCGAGCCCGTACCTTTCCGGCCGGCGCAGCCCGTCGTGGCTCAAGATTCGCAACCGCTTGCGCCAGGAGTTCGTCATCGGCGGCTGGAAGGAGGGGCAGGGCGCCCGCGCCGGCGCCATCGGCAACCTCCTGGTCGGCCACCACGACCGGCCCGGCGGCACCCTGCGCTACGTGGGGAAGGTCGGCACGGGCTTCGGCGGCGCCGACGGCGCCAGGCTGCTGGCGCGGCTGCAAGCGATCCCGGTGCTGGGCTGCCCGTTCGGCGCCCGTTTGGAAGAGGAGGAGCCCGACGTCCACTGGGTGGACCCAAGGATGGTGTGTGAAGTGGAGTTCTCGAACCTGACACCTCTTGGCCTGCTGTTCCAGGCCAGCTTCAAAGGACTGAGGAACGACAAGCCCGCGACCGAGGTCGTGTGGGAGCAGGCGGAGGTGAAGCCATGGCGCGCGCAGTCTGGAGCGGAGCCATCAGCCTCGGCCTCGTGAACATCCCGGTCAAGCTCGTGACCGCGGTGACGGACAAGGACGTCCGCTTCCATATGCTGCACGCCGCCGACGGTGCCCGCATCAAGTTCAAGCGGGTCTGCGCCAAGCACGGCGACGAGGTCCCCGGCGAGGAGATCGTCAAGGGCTACGAGTACACCCGCGGCAGCCACGTCACCTTCACCGAAAAGGAGTTGGCGGCCGCCGACCCCGAGGCGACCCGCAGCATCGAGCTGCAGGAGTTCGTGGCGTCGGAGCAGATCGACCCGGTCTACTACGAGAAGCCCTACTACCTGCTGCCCGACAAGAACGCGGGTGCTGCCTACCAGCTGCTGCGCGCGGCCTTGGACAAGTCGGGGCGCGTCGGCATCGGCCGCATGGTCATGCACGACAAGGAGCACCTCGTGGCCATCCGCGTCCAAGGCGACATCCTGATGCTGGAGACCATGCGCTTCCAGGAGGAGGTCGTGCCGCCCGAGGGCATCGCCGCCGAGGCGAGGCAGGCGGGCAAGAGCCACGTCGACGCCAAGCAGCTCAAGCTGGCGGAGCAGCTGATCGCGGGCCTGAGCGCGGAGTTCGACCCGCAGAAGTACCGCAACGAGCACCGCGACAAGCTCATGGCGCTCATCGAGCAGAAGGCGAAGGGGCACGACATCGTCGCCGAGCCCACGCCCGAGTCGGCGGCACCCGCCATCGACCTGGTGACCGCGCTGGAGAAGTCGCTCAAGAAGGTCAGGGGCAAGGCCAAGGCGGCGGCGTGAGGCCGATGGCCGGCACGAAGGACCCGGCCAAGGCGATGCACGCCGCGGTCGCGCGGGCGGGCAAGCAGGCGCTCGAGGTCGAGGTCGAGGGGCGCCGTCTCCAGCTCACCAACCTGGACAAGGTGATGTATCCCAAGACGGGGTTCACCAAGCGCGAGCTCATCGACTACTACGTCCGGATCTCGCCGTGGCTGCTGCCGCACCTGGCCGGGCGCCCCTTGAGCCTCAAGCGCTACCCCAACGGCGTCGAGGCCCCGTTCTTCTACCAGAAGGAGTGCCCCGCGCACCGCCCCGAGTGGCTGCCGACGACGAACTGGTACTCGGAGACCCGCGGCGCCGACATCGAGTTCTGCATGGCGGATTCGCTGGCGGACCTGGTGTGGCTCGCCAACGCCGCCGACCTGGAGCTGCACACCTACCTCTGCACCTTCCGCGACACCGACCGCCCGACCACGCTCGCCTTCGACCTCGACCCGGGGGAGGGCGCCGGCGTGCTGGAGTGCGCCGAGGTCGCCGAGGCCGTCCGCGCAGCGCTCGGGCACCTGGGCCTGGAGTGCTTCCCGAAGGTGTCGGGCGCCAAAGGCATCCAGGTGTACGCGCCGCTCAACACGCCCATGACCTACGCGCAGACCAAGCCGTTCGCCCGCCGCGTGGCCGAGGCCTTGGAGGCAGCCCTGCCGGAGCTTGTGACCTCGAACATGCGCAAGGCGCTCCGGGCCCACAAGGTCTTGGTGGACTGGAGCCAGAACGACACCCACAAGACCACGGTCTGCGTCTATTCGTTGCGCGGCCGTCCCGAGCCGTCTGTCTCCGTTCCTCTCAGTTGGCCGGAGCTGGAGCGGCTGCGCCGCCGCGGCGACCCGGAGGGGTTCCGGTTCGGGCCCGACGACGCCGTGCGCCGCGCCGAGAAGCTTGGCGACCTGTTCGCGCCCGTGCTGACGATGCAGCAGCGGCTGTCGCTGCAGCCCGCCCGCCCCGGCTCGAAGGCAGCCTGACCGCGCATTCCACCCCGTAGTTCAGGAAAACCCGCGGATTCCGCGGCCAGCATTCCAAACGGGGCTCGGGCAACATTTCTTTTCGCCAGATGGTTGACGCGACCCCGCCCCTCAAGAGGCGCGGTGGCCATCGCCACCCCATGTCCATGCCCCCGTCCACAGTCGGCGCCGAACGCCAAGCGGCGCGGCGCCCGGTGCTGCGCGCCCGGACGCCCGGCGAGGCGCCGGCGTGCGCCTGCTGCCACGGCGAGCCCGGCGTCCAATTGGCCCACGAGCAGTCCGGCGAGCAGATCCACGTCTGCCCCCGCTGCCTGCGGTCGTCGATGCGGATGCAGGCCGACCGCTCCGAGGAGCGCAACCAGATGCTGCTGCGCGACTACGCCCGCGAGTACGGCTTCCAGGTCTGGCGCACCGACGCGGTCGTCTACCTGCTGCCGCCGGAGTCGCCGTTCGCGCCGCGCCAGTGAGGGATGCCCGTGGCCGTCCCCTTGTCGAAGCTGCGCCGCCGCCGCGTCGTGGTGCTGCCCGACCTCTACATCGACGCCCTGGCACCGCTGCCGGCCTGGGGCGAGACGGGGGCGCGCCTCCACGAGATCGCCGGCCGCGGCGGCGGCAACCTGCCGATCGGGCCCGTCCACCTCAAGCTCGGCGGCAACGCGGCCAACCTCGCCCTCGCCTTGGCCCGCCTCGGCGCCCAGGTCGAGCTGATCGCGGAGACCGACGCGCTCGGCGCCCGCCTGCTGCAGCAGGCCGCCAAGGGCACCAAGCTCGGCACCTCCCGCGTCCGCACCGGCAAACGCTCCTCGGTCACGCTTGGCCTGGAGTGCGCCGACGCCAACGTCATGCTTAGCCACGCCGGCCCGCTTGCCGACTTCGGCCCGCGCCGCCTCCAGGAGGAGGACTGGGCCCTCATGGAGGAGGCCGACGCCGTCGCCGTCGTCAACTGGTCCCAGAACGCGCACGGCACCCCGCTCTTGCGCACCGTCGCCGACCGCCTCGGCCGCCACGGCACCTTCGTGTACCTCGACACCGGCGACCCGCGCCACCGCGCCGCCGACGCCCAGCAGCTCGTCCGCCCAGGCCCGCTGTGGCGCGGCGTCGGCTCGTTCGGCATGAACGAGAACGAGCTGGCGGCCTACGCCGGCACCGAGGCCGGCCGCGACCCGATGGGGGCCGCCGCCGAGCTGTCCGAGCGCCTCGGCGTCCGCCTCGACGTCCACACCCGCCAATGGGCCGCGAGCGTCGGCCCCGACGGCGCCGTCACCGTCCCCGCCTCCGCGACGCCCGGCCGCCGGCTCACCGGCGCCGGCGACGCCTGGAACGCAGGCAACCTCGCCGGCCAGCTCCTGGCGGTCCCCGACCGGGACCGGCTGCGCCTCGCGCACCGGGTGGCGACCAAGTACGTCACCAGCGCGTCGGGGCTGCCGCCGACGGCGCGGCAAGTCGCCTGATCCCCTTCCTCCATCCCTTCCTCCCAGGTTCGGTGCCCCATGATCTCCCTCACCTCCGGCAACTCCCGCATCCTGCTCACCGTCGACGAACGGGGCAGCTGGGCCCAGCTCTACTACCCGCGCCCCGGCCTGCACCAGCAGCTCCAGCAGGCCCGCGTCGGCCTGTTCGACGCCGACACCGACTCGTTCAGCTGGGTGGACCAAGGCGGCGAGGCGCCGCTGGAGATGGGCTACCTGGAGGAGTCGGGGGCCACCCGCACCCGGCTGCAGCGCCTCGGGGTCCACATCACGCTCGACGACATGGTCCACCCGAACCTGGACCTCATCATCCGCCGCATCACGGTCCGGAACCCGGGCGACAAGCCGCGCCGGCTCCGGGTGTTCCACTACCAGAGCCTCAACATCGGCGGCACCCTGTACCAAGGCACCGCGTACTGGGACGCCGAGCGCCGCTCCGTCACCCACTACAAGGGCGACACCTGGTTCCAGGTGATGGGCCGCCCCGACTTCGACGACGTCTCGTGCGGCGAGCACACCCTCAAGGGCCTCGCCGGCAGCTACGTCGACGCCGAGGACGGCAAGCTCCAGGGCAACCGCATCAGCCACGGCGCCGCCGACTCGGTGGTGCAGTGGAACGTCGAGCTGCCCGGCGGCCAGGAGCGCGTCCTGCACCTCATGGTCCTCTTGGCCGGCAGCCGGCGCGAGAGCAACGAGTTCCAGCGCCACGTCGCCGACCGCGACCCGCAGCTCTACACCGCCGAGACCGTCGGCTTCGGCAACCACTGGGCCCGCAACCGCGTCCCCGAGCTGGCCGGCGACCTGTCGCCCCGCGCCCGCGCCGTGTACCGCCGCAGCCTCTACGTCATGCGCGAATGCCAGGCGTTCGACGGCGCCGTCATCGCCAGCCCCGACTCGCGGACCCTGAAGTCGGGCGGCGACACCTACAACTACTGCTGGTGGCGCGACGGCGCCTACATCAGCCGCGCCATGAGCGAGGTCGGGCTGCGCCGCAACGCGCAAGCCTTCCTCGGCCTGGCGGCGCGCTGCCAGGAGGACGACGGCAGCTTCCTGCACCGCCACCTCCCCGACGGCAACCTCGGCTCCACCTGGCACCCGCCGCCGTTCCTGCAGATCGACCAGACCGCCAGCGTCGTGGACGCCGTCCTTGCGGAGTACGAGGCCTCCGGCGACCTCGACCAGCTGCTGGTGTCGTGGCCCTTGGTGCGCGGCGCGGCCGACTTCCTGATGCGCTACGCCGGCCCCGACGGCCTGCCGCTGCCGACCTTCGACCTGTGGGAGGAGAAGAAGGCCATCAACGTCTACAGTGTCGCCGCCACCATCCGCGGCCTCCGGGCCGCCGCCACCATCGGCAAGGCGCTCGCCAAGCGCAGCGACTTCTGGAACGAGGCCGCCCACCGGATGCACCAGGCCGCGCTCGCCAAGCTCTGGCACCCCGGCCGCAACGCCTTCGTCAAGTCGATCGAGCCGCGCGACGAGACCATCGACGCCGCCTCGCTGCTGGCGCTTCTGATGGACCTCGTGCCCACCACCGACCCGCGCTTCGCCCAGGTCGTCAAGGCCGTGGAGGACCGCCTCTGGGTCAAGGCCACCGGCGGCATCGCGCGCTACGAAGGCGACGTCTACTACGGCAAGGAGAACGCCTGGATTATCTGCACCCTCTGGCTGGCCCAGTGCCACCTCCGCCTCGGCAACGCCGACCGGGCGCGCGAGCTCATCGAGTGGTGCGCCAAGCAGGCCTCCCCGACCGACCTGCTGCCCGAGCAGGTCGACGCCCGCACCGGCCAGCACACCAGCGTCACGCCGCTCGTCTGGAGCCACTCCACCTTCGTCGAGACGGTCAACGCCTACTCCCGCCGCCCGGTGCGCGCCACCACCGCCACCGGCATCCCTGTGACGCGTTGATGCCCATGAAGGTCGCGATGCTGGGCTGGGAGTTTCCGCCGTTCATGGCAGGCGGGCTAGGCATCCATTGCCTGGAGCTCACCCAAGGGCTCGCCCGCATCGGCGTCCAGCTCGACTTCTACATGCCGCACATGCCCTCCATGGCCGACGGCCTGCGGGTCGCGGACCACCACGGCCACCTCAACATCGTCGAGGTCGAGGCCGAGCCCATCGACCCCTACGGCGGCTCCACCCGCGACAAGGGGCGCCGCTACGAGCAGAACTTCAACGCCGCCGTCATGCTCTACAACGAACGGCTGGTGGACGCGTTCAAGTCGTTCGACGCCGACGTGCTGCACTGCCACGACTGGATCACCGTGCCCGCCGCCCTCGAGCTGCGGCGCCGCACCGGCATCCCGCTCGTGTTCACGGTGCACAGCATCGAGCACGACCGCAGCGCCGGCTTCATGCCGCAGGCGTGGATCGAGGACATCGAGCGGCGCGGGGTCGCCGGCGCCGACCGCGTCATCGCCGTCAGCCGCTACACCAAGGGCCTGGTCGAGAAGGCCTACGGCGCCGACCCCTCGAAGGTGGTCGCGGTCCACAACGGCGTCGACTTCTCCAAGTTCAAGCCCGGCATGGACCGCGACTACCACGACGGCCGCGGCTCGGTGCTGTTCCTGTCGCGCCTGAGCCGCCAGAAGGGCCCGCTCTACTTCCTCAAGGCCGCCAAGCGCGTGCTGGAGGTCCGCCCGGGCACCCGCTTCGTGGTGGCCGGCAAGGGCGAGATGCTGGGCGAGTGCATCGAGTACGCCTTCGACCAGGGCATCGCCGACAACGTCCGCTTCACGGGCTTCGTGGACATGGAGCAGCAGGCCGCGTTCTACGAAAGCCACGAGGTCTACGTCCTGCCCAGCGTCAGCGAGCCGTTCGGCATCAGCGTCCTGGAGGCCATGGCCACGGGCCTGCCGACCATCGTGAGCCGCACCTGCGGCGTCGGCGAGGCGCTCAAGCACGTGCTCCGGGCCGAGTACTGGGACACCGACGAGATGGCCGACCAGATCGTCCGCCTCCTCGACTCCCCCGAGCTGCGCGAGGAGCTCGGCCGCAACGGCGCCCGCGAGGCCCGCTCGTTCACCTGGGACAAGTCCTGCGCCAAGACCCTCGCCGTCTACCGATCCGCCCGAAACCTTCGAGGAGACCAAACCCAATGACCGACGTCTGCTTCTACTTCCAGGTCCACCAGCCGCACCGCCTGCGCCGCATCCAGTCGTTCGACGCCCCGAAGGGCCTGGACTACTGGGACCGCGCCAAGAACCGCGAGATTCTGGACCGCGCCAGCCGCAAGTGCTACCTGCCCGCCAACCAGCAGGTCCTGGAGATGGTGCGCAAGACCGACGGCGCCTTCCGCGCCTCCTACTCCCTGAGCGGCGTGTTCCTGGAGCAGATCGCCGACGAGCGCCCCGACGTGCTGCAGTCGTTCGTGGACCTCGCCGACTCCGGCCAGGTCGAGTTCCTCGGCGAGACCTACTACCACTCGATGGCCTCGCTGTGGGACGACCAGGCCGAGTTCAAGGCCCAGGTCCAGGCCCACTCCGCCGCGCTGCAACGCCACCTCGGCGTCCAGCCCACCGTGTTCCGCAACACCGAGCTGGTGTACGACGACCGCATCGCGCGCACTGTTGCCGGCATGGGGTGGAAGGCGATGCTCACCGAAGGCACCGAGCGCATCCTCGGCAGCCGCAGCCCCAACGTCCTCTACCGCCCCGCCGGCGTCGACGGCCTCAAGGTGCTGCTGAAGAACTACCGCCTCAGCGACGACGTCGCGTTCCGCTTCAGCAACCACGGCTGGGCCGGCTTCCCCCTCACCGCCGACAAGTTCGCCGACTGGCTGTCCCAGGCCCAGGGCGACACCGTCAACCTGTTCATGGACTACGAGACCTTCGGCGAGCACCAATGGCCCGAGACCGGCATCTTCCAGTTCCTGGAGCACTTGCCGGGCGAGGTGCTCAAGCACCCCCACCTCCGGTTCGCCACCCCGAGCGAGGTCGCCGGCCGCCACGAGGCGCGCGACGAACTGCAGGTCCCGCACGCCATCTCGTGGGCCGACACCGAGCGCGACGTCAGCGGCTGGCTTGGCAACCGGATGCAGCAGCTCTGCTTCGAGCGCCTCAAGAACATGGCCTGGGACGTCCACGCCACCGGCGACGCGGACCTGGTGCACGCGTGGCGCCGCCTCCAGACCAGCGACCACCTGTACTACTCCTGCACGAAGGGGATGGGCGACGGCGACATCCACGCCTACTTCAGCCCCTACGACTCGCCCTACATGGCGTTCATCAACCACATGAACGCGATCGATGACCTGCAGCACAAGGCCAAGGTGGCGAAGGCGAGGATGCAGCCGGCCCCTGAGTTTGCGCTTCCGACGTCCATCGACGCGTCCAAGGAAATTCTCCAGCCGCAATAGCCACGATCAGCCAAAAGCGGCATATGTGCCTAAGCGGGTCCGGCGAAGCCCAGCCGAAGCGGTTGGGATGAACCCCATGAACACGAAAATCTGCGCGCTTCTGGGCGCGACGAGCTTGGTGCTGGCTTTGCTGGCGTTCAGCGGTAGCGCGACGGCGGGGGCGGCTGTCGTCACGACCAGCTCGTGCATTGGAAGTTACGGACCTCATTCGAGCGGCTACCAACTCTGCGTCGGGGTCTGTTCAAACCAGAACTCGCTCGAGCGGTGCCAAGGCGTGTGCCCGGACGGAAGCTGCGAAGGCCTGAACGGCCCGTGCATCAGGACCACGATTCCAGCCACCATCTGCTATTGACGGACCTCCTCCCCTCCTCCTTCTCTTTTCCGCGACGCGACCCCAGGAAAGGCAGCCTTTCTGCTTGAGGCTTGCTAAGGGACCGTCCCACCATTCCTTTATTCCCGCGACCGATCAAGACGGCCGTGGCGGGACGGGCTTGGCTGCTGTTGCTGGCGTTCGCGGTGCCGCTGGTGGCGGCCGCGGACGCGCAATCGGACGGCGTCTGGGCCGTGCAAGCCACCGGCCGCGTCGGCCTCGCGCCCGACGACTGCGCCGACGGCCAATGGATGGCCGGCGCGTTCTACTACGTCCGCGCAGCCTGCGACGGCCACGGCGACGCCACGCTGGAGCGCTACCTGCCGGCCGCCGGCACGAGTGAACGCCTCGCGCGGCTGCCCGCGGCCGCCGGCCTCGGCACGGTCCACGTCGTGGCGCCCGGCGAGCTCCTCGTGGTCACGCCCGGCGCGCCCGCGCTGCTGTGGCGCGAGTCGTGCGGCTGTGTTGCGGCGCGCGCCGCGAGCCCTGCCGCGCCGCCGGCGCCGTGGGGCGGCGACGCGCGGCCGTCGCACTTCGCCACCGCCAACGGCCTGACGCTGGTGCCCGCCGCGCTGGCGGCGCCGCCGCAGCAGTACGACGCCGCGGCCGACGCGTTCCGGCCCGCGAGCCCTGCGCCGCCGCGGTTCCTCGCGGCCCGCGGCCTCATCTGGGACGGCGCCACGGCGCACGTGCTTGCGTTCCTGTCCGGCGGCGGCCACGCCATGCTGGCCTACGACGGCGCCGCCTTCGAGGAGCTGCCGGGCACGGCGACGCCGGCGTGGCTGCCCATCGACCGGGTCGGCGGCCGGCTGGTGCAGACCGCCCGCGACGAGGGCGCCCTGCTGGCCTACGAGCATTGGAGCTTCGACCGCCTCAACCTGCTGCGCTACAACGCGACGACGCGGCAGTACACCTTCCTGCCCGGCCAGTTCGACCCGGTGCCCGCGCTGCTGTCGTGGGACGGCCAGGCGTTCTGGCGGCTCCGGTTCGACGGCATCGCCGAATGCCTCGCGCCGGCCGCGGGCCTGTGCCCGTCGGCGCCGTCGCCGGTCGCCCCGTTGCTGCCGCCGCACCACGAGCCCGTCGCGCCCCGCCTGGAGGGCTGCGTGCTGCATCCGGAGGCCTGCGTCGAGGCGCCCGTGGTCCCCGCGGCCCCGTCGAGCCTGATCCTTCCGGCGGTGGCCAAGCCCGTGCGCGACAGCGACCGCGACGGCGTCCAGGACGAGGCCGACAACTGCCCCGCCGAGCCCAACGCCGCGCAGCAGGACCTCGACCTCGACCGGCAAGGCGACGCCTGCGACGCCGACCGCGACGGCGACGGCATCGCGCAGCAGGGGGTCGCCGCGTTCCCCGACAATTGCCCGGACACGCCCAACGCCGACCAGGCCGACCTCGACGGCGCCGGGCCGGGCGACGCGTGCTCGCCCCTGCCGGTGGCGAGGACGGCTACGCCGCGCGTCGCGCCGCCGGCCGCGCCCGCGCCGCCACCGCTGGCCGGCGTCGCGCCGCCGCATCCGCTCCTGGCCGGGCTGGGGGTGGCCGTGTTCCCGCTTTGGGCGCTGTGGCGCACGGTGCCGGCCGCGGCGGTCGGGCTGTTCTCGCGGCTGGGCGGGCAAAGTGTTGCCGACCAGCCGACCCGGGCGCGCATCCTCGCCCACCTCGCGGCGGCGCCAGGCATCCACTTCAACGAGCTGGCCCGGCTGGCGGGGTGCGGCCGCGGCGCCTTGCAGCACCACCTCCAAGTGCTGGAGCGCGCGGGGCTGGTGCGGCAGCGCAAGGCCGGCCGCTACGTCTGCGTCTACCTGGCCTCCGCGCCCGCGTGCCCCACGGACGGCCTGTTGAAGACCGACCTGGCGTGCCGGCTGGAGGCGCTGCTGCACCAGGAGCCCGGCATCACCGTCGTGGAGGCGGCGCGCCGCCTGGAGACCAGCTACGGCGCCACCGTCTACCACCTGCGCAGGCTGTCCGGCGTCGGCCTGGTCGAGCTGCGCGGCGCCCCGCTCGCGGCCTTCCGGGTGACGCCCGCGCCCTAGGACAAAGCCCGCTTGCCGCCACCCGTGGCTGCATCCGTGCCGGCCGCCCACACCTGGGGCCATGCGCACTCAGTCTCTCCACCTGCCTGCCCCAGAGCGGGCTGGCCTCGCCATCGCGGGGCTCGCCATCGGCTGCCTCTGGTACCTCGACGTCCTCACGACCGCGTGGGCGCTGGAGCAGGGCGCCATCGAGCTGGGCCCCCTCGCCGGCGTCCTGGTGGCGCACGGCTACGAGGCGCTCCTGGCCGCGAAGCTGGCGGGGCTGCTGCTGATCCTCGCCGTCGCCGGCCGCCAGGTCGCGATGGGCCGCGGCGGTGCTGCGCACTGGGGCCTGCTGGTGGTGGGCTGCGTCTCGATGGCGGTCGTGGTGTGGAACCTGCTCTCGGTGCTGGCGCTGGTCGGCGCGGTGTAGCTACCGCGGCGCCTCGGACTCCATCTGGCCCCGCGCCTCGCGCAGCAACCCCTCGATGACCGGCACGGGATAGTCCCCCTTGCGCGTGAACTGCAGGCAGCCCACCATCGCCTTGAGCCCGTGCGGCGCCAGCTCCGGGCCCTTGCGCTTGAGGAAGCCGGGCTCGCACGGGTTCCAGAAGTGCAGCGTGATGCCCTGCGCCCGCTCCGCCAGGTAGAGGGTCAGCCAGTTGGGGTCCATCGTGCCCTTCCACGCCTCGACCTTGAGGGGGCGCGGCACCCGCCAGCCCCGCACGCCGTAGTCGAACACCGGCTCGGCCTTGGGGAACACGCGGCGGACGGCGGCGTCGAGCTCTTTCCACGCGGCGGCCATGCGCGGGCTGAAGGTCGAGGCCGTGGTGTAGCCCTCGCCGGAGACGCGGGTGGTGGCGCCCTTGGCCGGCGTCGCCTTCTTGGCGGGCATGACGGCGGAACCTGGGCAGGCGGCTTGAGGCTTGGCCCAACCTGGAACGCGCCGAGTCCCACGGAACCACTTCAGGGGTTCTCGTCCGGCCCCCCGTGAACCCCGCCGACTGGACACAGATTCCACAGAGTTCTGTGGGAATCTTCCGAATCTGAGGAAATCAGTGCTCGTCGCGCGCCGCCGACTGGACACAGATTCCACACAAAGTCCTGAGGGGATCCACCGAGGGTACCGAGACCACCGAACCGCTGCCGCCCGGGCAAGCACAAAGGCAGCCTTTTCGGCCCCGCCCTCGTCGGCCGGCCCGGCGTGCGCGTCGTCCAGCTCAACCCGTTCTACTTTCCCTACGCGGGCGGCATCGAGCGCCGCATCCGCGCGGTGGGGCGGCGGCTGGCGGCCTGGGGCCACGAGGTCCACGTCGTCACGGCCGCCCAGCCCGGCTCCGTGCCCGGCACCACGGAGGAGGACGGGATGCAGGTCCATCGGCTGCCGTCCAGCTTCCCGCTGCGCCGGTTCTACAATCCGCCGCCCGTGGTGACCAAGGGGCTCGGCCAGGCGATCCGGGACATCCGGCCGGACGTCGTCGACCTGCATTTCCGCTGGTCCCCGAGCTACAGCAAGGCGTTCCGGGAGCTGGACTGCCCGGGCGTCCTGACCTACCACAACACCTACGGCGAGGGGCGCGGGCTCCTGGGGCTCGCCAGCCGGGCCAACGACCGGATGTTCATGCGCACCCTCCGGCACGCCCGCCGCGTCCTGTGCGTCAGCGACTTCTTGCGGCGCGACCTGGAGGCCCACGGGGGCCCTGCCGACAAGCTTCGGGTCAGCCACAACGCGGTCGAGCCCCAGCCCGACGGCCCCGCCGCCCAACGCCCCAAGCCCTACGCGATCGCCGTCGGCCGGGTGGTGCGCGTCAAGGGCCTCGACACCTTGGTGGCGGCCTGGCCCGACGTGCCCCGGGACCTGGAGCTGCTGGTCGCCGGCCAAGGCCCCGCCCGCAAGCGGCTGGAGGCGCAGGCCCGCAGGCTCGGGGTCGCCGACCGGGTCCGCTTCCTCGGCTGGATCCAGGAGGCGGAGAAGGACGCCCTGCTGCGCGGCGCCGTCGCCTACGTCCACCCGGCGCGCTACGAGGCGTTCGGCATCAGCATCCTGGAGGCCATGGCGTGCGGCGCCCCCGTGGTCGCCGCCGACGCGGGCGGCATCCCGGAGGTGGTCGGCGCCGCCGGCCCGGTGCTGCCGCACGAGCCGCGGCGGTGGGCCGAGGCCATCACGCGGCTGGCCACGGACCCGGCCGCCCGCTCGCGCGCGTCGGCGGCGAGCCGGGCGCAGGCCGCCCGCTTCGACTGGGACGCCATCGCCCGCGGCGTGCTGGCGGCCTACGAGGACGCGGCCCGGCCGGCGGCGATGCGGCGGTAGATCGCCTCGAGCTGGTCGACCGACTCCTGCAGGCTGAGGGTCTCGGCGTGGGCGCGGGCCGCCTGCCGCGCCTCGGGGCCGGCGTGGACGGCTTGCAGGATGGCCTCGGCGGCGTCCTTCGGCTCGTCCGGCGTGAACAGGAAGCCGGTGCGGCCGTGCAGGACGTAGTCGGCCAGGCCGCGGGCGCGGACGGCGGCGACCGGGGTGCCGCAGGCCATCGCCTCGACGGCGGTCATGCCTTGGGTCTCGAACTGCGAGGCGCTGGCGAAGGCGTCGGCCGAGGCGTAGACCATCGCGAGGTCGGCGTCGGGGATGAAGCCGAGGAAGGTGACGTGCTCCTCCAGGCCCAGGTCGCGCATCCGGGCCTCGATGCGGGGCAGCTCGGGGCCGCGGCCGCCGATGGCCAGGTGCAGGCGGGGCTCGCGGGCGCGGGCCAAGGCGACCGCCTCCAGCAGGAACGGGACGTCCTTCTCGCGGGCCAGGCGGCCGACCGAGACCAGAATCTTGCTGCCGGGGGGGCCGAGGCGGGCGCGCATGGGGTCGCTGCGGGCGCCAGGGTGGAAGCGGTCGGTGTCGACGCCGTTGGCGTGGACCTCGAGATTGGGGATGTTGTGGTGCGGCACATGCTCCAACAGCTCGCGGGCGCAGCTGGGGGACGGGACCAGGACGCAGTCGCAGCGCTGGAAGAAGGTCTCGGTGAGCCGCCACACCAGTTTCTGGCTCATGCCGCGGAAGCCGGGCGGGACGACGTAGGGCACCAGGTCGGGGACGTAGGTGTGGTAGCTGGTGATGACCGGGATGCCGACCTTGCGGGCGGCCCGCAGGCCCCACAATCCGACCAGGAACGGGCTTTGGATGTGGACCAGGTCGAAGCCCTCGTCGCGCAGGATCTTGGCCGTGTCATGGCCGCCCGACCGCCACGAGATGCGGAAGTCGGGGTAGCCCCAGAACGGGACGCCCTTGTAGGTCGTGGTGTCCGCCGTGCGTTCCCACTTCGGCCCCGGGCAGAAGACGTGGAACTCGTGGCCGCGCCGCTCCAGCGCCGACTTGAACCCCTGGACGCTGGTCGTGAGCCCGTCGACGCGCGGCAGCCAGGAGTCCGTGAAGATGGCGATGCGCATCGCGACGGCGCGCCCACGGGCGGGGGTCTTTTTGCGCTTTTCCCATCGCGGCCGGGCCGGCGGGCGCCGAAACCGGGTTCGGGACCCGCCAAACCGGGGGCCATCAGAAGGAGAACGATAGGTTCGGCGCCCACCGAACACCATCCCTACGCTTGATATGGCCCCTTTCGCATGGGAGTCCTGCATGACCGCGCCCGCAGTCCTTGAGCTGCCGCTGGACGACGCCCTTCTGAAGGTGCTCTCCAGCGAGTCCCGGCGCGAAATCATGCGCCTGCTTGCCGAGCGCCGCATGACCGGCGCCGAGCTGGCCACCCGCCTCGAGCTCGGCAAGCCCGCCGTGTCCGAGCACCTCAAGAAGCTCCTGGAGGCCGGCCTCATCGACCGGTTCGACGACCCCGAGCGGCGCTGGGTCTACTACTCGCTGTCGCAGCGCGGCCGCTCCATCCTGGAGCCCCAGCGCGTCCGCTTCTACCTCGTCCTCGCCGTCGCCGCCCTCGCCCTCATGCTCGGCATGGCGCTGGCGCTCGGCCTGGTCGCGTTCCTCGAGAAGCAGGACGCGGCCGCGAACGGCGCCGACGCCTCCTCCGGCAACGGCTTCGGCAACGGCCTGGCCGGCGGCCTGGGCCTCGACCAAGGCGACGCCATCCCCGACGTCCCCGTCCAGCCCACGCCGCCGCCCGTCGAGGCCGCCAAGCCGGAAGTCCTCGTTTACACGGGCCCCGTCCGATCGGCCAAGCCCATCCTCAACGGCACCAGCAACGCCACCACCAACGCGACCGCCCCCGTCGTCCAGTCGCTGATGCTCGTGCTGAAGGACGGCCGCCCCCTCCCGCTGGAGTTCATTCGGCAGGGCGGCGTCGTGGTGCTGCGCCCGCAAGACCTCGACCTCGCCAACGGCACCGCCGTCGTCGAGCTGGTCGCCACCGCCAACGGCACCGTCCCGCAAGGCATCGACAACGCCACCGCCATCGTCCCCGGCTCCCCGACGCCCATCCTCCTGCCCCTGCTGCCCGGCGCCGCCCCCACGCTCCAGGTCATGTCCACGTCCGTCGCCGCGCCCGAAGCGGCCACGCCCGAGTCCGTCGTCGAGGACCAGCCCGTCGAGACGCCCGCCCAGGCCGGCGGCACCACCCCGCCGCCCGCCACCACGACGACCACCGCCTCGAACACGAGCGCCGCCACCCAGGCGGAGGCGACGCCAGCCGCGGCCACCTCGTCACCCGCCGCCACGGCCGCCCCCGCCGCCGGAGCCACCACCATCCCCCGGCCCACGGGGACGCCCACCGTCATCGTCCCGGCCAACCTCGTCTCCAACACGGGGGGCGCCGTCGCCCCGGCCGCCGAAGCCAACGACCCCGCGCCCCGCGGCCAGGCCGCCGACACGCCGGCAGGCGTCCGCCAGCCGCGCGACGCCTTCCCCCTGCCGGTGCTGGCCATCCTGGCCGCCGCCGTCATGGCGGGCGTGCTGAGGCCGCTGCGGAAGGAAGACTAGCGCGCCCCGGTCGGATGCGGCGAGGAAACGCCCCGGAGGGCGTTCCCGATGCGGTTGCGATGCGAAGCGGGCAACCCCGAAGCCGCCGGCGGCTCACCAGCGGCGTGGCGCCCCGCGCCCGCCGCCTGAGTAGCCCCGGTCGGATTCGAACCGACGTCAAAGGATCCAAAGTCCCCTATCCTTGACCACTAGACTACGGGGCTGTGGCGGCGGCGAGCCGGGCGTGCTTGATGAACGCACCGCGTCGGGGGACTGTTGCACGACGCGTGCAAAAGCATCATGAACCTTCCAAGTGTCAAACGAGGACGTGGCCGCGCGCCAAGTCCGTTCCTCGGTCGTGCTTCGTCCTGGCCCGGCGTCGCCGGCCGTCGCTGCGCCGCCGCCTGCGGCAGCCCCCGCCGCGCCCCCTGCGGCCGGCCCCGTGCGCACCAAGGCGCCGGGCCGCGGCTTCGACATCGGCGCGGGCGTCGTGGGCGCGCTGCTGCTTGCGGGCTGCGTTGCGTTGGTGCTGCTGCTGCCGGTGCCGGACGAGGTGCCGAGCCAGTTCCGCGTCACGTTCACGGACCACACCGAGGACCTGGTGGGCCAGACGCAGGCCTTGGACGACCTGTCGAACGCGGAAAGCCACAAGGATTTCTTCTTCGAGGTGCCGCACGACAACGTGTTCGCGGTGCGGCTGCAGCTCAACTTCACGGACGACATCGTGGCCAGCGAGCCCGACCGGTTCAAGGTCGAGGTGTACGACGCCGTCGGCGACTTCCTGCCCGGCACCCTCTACATGTCGAACCTGCCGGCCCAGGCGGACCTGGAGAACCCGGGCCAGTACATCTCGCAGGAGAAGACGGCCGACTGGGTCTTGAGCACGGAGCGGCCGAAGCCGGCGGACCTGATCGCGGTGGGCGGGCCGGCCACGACGGAGGCGGACGTGGTCGCCAAGCTGTCGGCGGACATGGGGGTGCCGACGGCGGGCAAGTGGCGGGTGCGGGTGGACCTCGTGGCCACGGGCGACTGCCCCTTGCCGGCCGCCGACTCGACGCCGGACGAGCTGCAGCGCGCGGCGGCGTGCCGGCAGGAGGTCGGCGGCGAGGCCGATCCGGCGCGGCATGACGTCGGCAACAGCTTCACCGTCGGGGTTTTCTCCTACACCCGCTTCGAAGTGACCGCGGAGAAGCTGGGCTGATGGTTTCGACCGACACTGTCGTGGGCATCGTGGGCGCGGCGCTCTTGGCCGTCGTGATGGTGGGCGTCTTCGTGTATGAGTACAACAACGAGGCGGCCGTCGATCCCATCGGCGGCGGGGGCCCGACGCCCGACGCGGCGCAGCTGTTCAAGGCGCGCTACCCCGACCTGAACGCCACGGGCGACCTGGACAACGACGGCAAGCCCAACCTGGGCGACGACGACCTGGACCAGGACGGCGCCAACAACACCGCCGACCCGGACAGCATCTACATCACCTCCAGCACCGGCACCCTGGGCCCAGCCTTGCCGCCCGCGGTCGGCAACGACGTCTCCCTGGAGGTCGTCGTCGAGGAGGGCGTCGTGTCGGTCAAGGGCAGTGTCGCGGTGACCTCGGCGCAGCCGCACAACCTCGTGGTGGAGCTCCTCGGCCCCGACGGCGCCGTGGTCGACAACATGTCGAGCGTGGCGGGCTCCCCCAACAGCTTCACCCTGGACGCCGGCGAGGCGCCCGAGCCGGGCAGCTACACCATCCGGGTCCGGCAGGACCCCGTCGGCGCCGGCGCCAGCGTCTCGCTGGAGGCGCGTGCCGACTACGGCCTCGCCGTCGAGCCCGCGACCGCGCCCGAGCCTTAGGAATCCAGCCGGAACCGCAGCAGCGCCGCCAGGCCGCCCATCTGGGCCAGCCGGGAGCCGGCGTCGTGCAGGCCGGAGACGATGTGGATGCGCGCGCGGGCCGCTTCGGCGGCGTGGAGAAGCGCGGTCGCCTTGCCGGTGCGCACCGCCTCGTCGCTGGCCAGGAGGTCGTCCACCGCTCCCGCCGCCACCGCGCGCGCCACCTCGGCGGGCCCGTAGGCGCACAGGCCGTCGCCGCGCGCGATCGACTCCAGGACGCGCTCGACCAGGGCCGTCTCGCGGGCGACGCGGTGGTCGCGGGCGACCTGGTCCACGACGCCGCGGCGGAGGGCCTCCTGCAGTCCGCCGCGGCCGCCTTGGCTGGTGCCGTCGGTGATGGCGCCGGCGACGGCGGCCGGGGCCTTGTCGCGGGCGTGGGCGAGGAACTCCTCGCGCCACCAGCCGGGGCCGACCACCACGAGCGGGGTCCCCTCGGCGCGGAACAGCTGGAGGCTCCGGAGCACCTCGTCGTAGAAGGCGCGCTTGGCCTCGGCGGCGCCCGGGTGGCGTTTGCCTTGGCCGGCGGACGGGAGGCTGCCCAGGAGCTGGAGGCCGTAGGCCTTGAGGTGGGCGAACTGCGCCTCGGCGTCGTCGATGGCCAGCAGCAGCACCTGGGGCGCCTGGCTCTGGGCGACGGCCTCCTCGACCAGGCGAAGCTGCCAGGCCGCGATGGGGTGGCGCTTCTGAATCTCGACCTCGTCGCCAGGGCGCAGCGCGAGCGTGTGGTGGCGGCCGTGGTCCTGCGGCCCCGTCTCGATCGGGCCGAGGACGCGCAGGTGGTCGTCGAACGAGTGCCACTCGACCTGGATGGCGCGGACGCCGAGGCGCATCCGGCGCTTCTCCATCTTGGCCTCGCGCACCTTGTCGCCGGGGGACTCGGCGGTGCGGACGGTGTCGGCGGCCACGAGGTCGCCTTCGCCGATGAGGTTGCGCAGGGTCCAGAGGTCGTCGAGGGCGTCGAGGCGCAGCACCAGGAGGCCTTCGGCGATGGACTTGCGCAGCAGCCTCACAGCGCCACGTCCTCGAGGAACTGCACCGACCCCGCGGGCAGCACGGCGGCGGCCTCCTCGTTGGTGACGCCGTACTTGGCGACCAGCCACTGCGCGGCGTCGGCGGGCCCGATGGGGCCGGGCAGCATCGGGGTGGCCTTGTCGGCGTAGGGCCGGAGCGAGTCGAGGGTGGCGCCGACCAGCTTGCGGACGGTGCGGCCGCCGGCGTCGGTGCCTTTGGGGACCGGGGTGCCGTCCATGCGCAGCTCGACGAAGGCGACCCACCACTGCATCGGCAGGTCGGGCTCGACGTTGCGCTTGCCATGGATGATCCAGGCGCCGCGCGGGACGAACTCGCCGCTGCGGGGCGTCTTGGAGACTTGGCTGGCGTTGACCCAGTACGCGGTCGCGGGGCCGTACTGGCGCCAGGCGCGGGAGGACACGACGGCGAAGTGGCAGGCGGCGCGCAGGTCGGCGGTGCTGATGTCGGCGGCGACCCCTTCGGCGGGGCGGACGACGATGCTGGGGGCGCCGTGGATCTCGGCGTGGACGTAGCGGTCGCCCTCGCGCAGGTACTTCTTGACGACGGCGTCGTTCTGGGCGCCGTTGCGGCCGCCCACCGCCACCAGGCCGCTGGGCGTCAGGGTCCAGCGGTAGGACTCGAACCAGAAGTGGCGGCTGGTGCGCTCGACCCGCTGCGGCGCCGCCCCGAACGCGTCCAGGCCCGCGGCCTCGATGGCGGCGAGCTTGGCCATGGCGTCCTTGCGGGCCGCCTCGGCGCCCTCGCGGCGGCTGCGGGCCTTCTTGGCGGCGTCGAACGCGCGCTCGGCGTTCTGCTGCACCGTCAGCCGCAAATCGACCTCGACGCGGCGCGGCTCCCCCTCCGCGCCCGCCAACTCCAGCACGGCGGTGCCGTTGTGCGGCCGCAGCTCCGGGACCTGGAGGGCGAACGCGTTGCCCTCGGCGCGGCCCTGGGCCAGCCTGGCCTCCACCTCGGTCCACGGCCGCTCGGCGCGCGCCTTGTGCAGCGCCTCCAGGATGGCCTGGACGCGGGTGAAGCTGGCGTAGACCGCCTCGCCGTCGCGCTGGTGCTCCGCCTCCTCCTCTACGAAGCGACCGATGGCCTCGTCCATCTGCTGCACCTGCCGCAGCACCTTGGCGCGGGCCTCCTCGTAGCGGCCCCGGCGCGGGTCGTCGGGCTCGTCGCCCTCCTCGTCCGACTCGGGGCCGCCGACGAAGAACGCGTCCAGCGCCTCGCGGAAGCTCGGGGCCTCCTCGTGGCTGAACTCGGGGGACGGGTAGCGCAGCATGGCGAACGGCACGGCGTCCACTTGCTCGCCGGCGCGGTGGACGAGGGCGGGCGCGAGGTCGTTGCGGGCGATGTCGCCGCCCAGCCGCTGCAATTCGGCGTGGACCCGGAGCCATTGGGCGGCGTCCAGCTGCGCGACGGGGAGGTTCTTGCCGACGCCGGAACGCAGCGCCAGCTCCTCGCCCCAGAGCGGGCCGAAGCCGAGGTCCACCGCGAGGAAGCGCACCAGGTCGCGCTTGCCGGCGGAGGCGGCCTGGAGGGCGGCCACGTCGAGGCCGAACGGCAGCGAGGCGCCCGGCGGCGCCACGTAGGGCTCGCCCTTGCGGAGGCGGCGGGCCCCGAAGTCGCTGCCGCGCATCGGCAGCTCGATGACGCCGGCGGCGTCGAGGAGAAGCAGGTTGCCGTCGCCGAACAGCTCGAAGACGACGCTGCGGGGGCCGTCGCCGCGCTCCAGGTCCATGCGCAGCAGACGGTCGAAGCCGATCTGGCGGAAGCCGACGACGCGGGCGTTCTCCAGCTTGTCGCGCAGCACCTGGGCCAGCATGCTCGGCTTGTCCGGGTTCTCCGGCGGCCGGCGCGTGGCCGTGAGGAACTTGCCCAGCTCGAACAGCAGGTCCACCTTGCCGGTGCCCTTGCGCCGCAGCCGCAGCAGGATCACGTCGCGGCCGGGCTGGTAGGCGCGGTCCACCCGGGCGCCCACCACGAGGGACGCCAGCTCGCTCGCAAGCGCCGCCACGTCCACGTTCGTCATCCCGGCCTTCATGCGAGCGCGCGGCGACCCCGCCCCGCCTTTTTTAAATGGACCCTCCGTCGCCGCGCCCGTGGCGGACGAGAAGGTCCCGGGGACCGAGGGCGAGTACGAGTTCAAGCTGCCCGACTTCGACGAGGACACGTTCATCCACCGCGAGATCGTGTCGTTCAAGACCACGGCCATCCTGATCGGGTGGGCCGTCGTTGCGGCCGCCGCCTCCTGGGCGCTGTATGCGTCGCTCAATGGCAACCAGGTCACCGGCTGGCTCGGCGGCCTCGCCCTGTGCGGCGCCTTCGGCCTCGGCCTCCGGTGGCTGTTCCCCAGGCTCGGCGCCGACGTGGCCCACTTCAAGCGCCGTGAATGGTTCGGCACCGCCTCGATGTTCTTCATGGCGTGGCTGGCGTTCTTCATCGTCGCCATCAACCCGCCCGTCTCCGACTTCTCCGCCCCCCACCTGGAGCTGTCCGTCGACCCGCCCGTTCAGGCCCCCGGCGGCCTGGTCACCATCCACGTGCTGGCCACCGACAACGCCAAGGCCGAAGCCCCCAGCCTGTCGGTGCTGCGCGACGGCGCCGCCGTGCCGGTGCAGCTCCAGCCCACCGAGCGCGACGGCCACTACGAGGCCCGCCTCGACGCGGCGGCCGCCGGCGAGTACGTCGTGCGCGCCACCGCCCAGGACCGCCGCCACGCCACCGCGGCCAACCTCACCTTCACCGTCGGCGGCGCCGCCTTCACCCTGGAGACGCGCGGCCGGCTGGAGCTCAGCGGCGACAGCATCGTCGCCACCTTGGACGCCGCCCCCTCGCCCGCGCTGCACGCCTGCACCCAGGACGACCTGGCGCGCGCCCACCCCTGCCTGCGCGCCGTCCGCCTGGTGCACGCCGACGGCAAGGGCGCCATCACGATGGAGCCCAAGGAGGGCCGCTGGACCGCCGACTCCAGCCACGCTGGCTGGCGCAAGGGCAACAACACCGTCCACGTCGAGGCCGAGTTCCTCAACCACTACATGGGCGCCCGCCAGATCGACGGCGGCGTCTTCCGGTCGTCCCAGGAGCACACCATCAACGTCACCGCGCCCCTGGGCAGCAAGGAGGTCGCCGTCGCCAACGACCCCGTCGCCCGCCCCGTCAACGTCCCCGCGCCCGCCGGCCTCCTGGCCGCCCTCGTCGTGCTGGGCGCCGCGGCCATCGCCCGCCGCCGCTCGCAACGCTTTTCGGGCGCCTGAGCCCCTCCCCGCGCCATGGCGGACCCGAAGGGCATGGTTGCCCTCCTCATCCTAGGCCTTGCCCTTGCCGGCTGCTCCGGCGACGACCCCGCCTCCACCGGCACCGACAGCACGACGGGCCCCGGCGGCACCACCGGCCCTGGCGGGACCGGCCCCGGCGGCACCACCGGCCCCGGCGGCACGACCGGGCCGGGCGGCACGGGCGCTGCCGGCGGCACCGAGGTCGCCTTCGCCCGCCTCCAGCCCGACGGCATCATTCCCCTCACGGTCAACTTCACCCTCGCCGCCAAGGCCAACGGCGCCAACGTCACCTCCGGCACCTGGATCGTCATGCAGCAGCAGGTCGCCAACGCCACCGGCGCCGCCACCCCCGACGCCAAGGCCACCAAGGCCGGCGGCGGCTCCACCCTGCCCGGCAAGCTCACCGCCACCTACACCGTCGCGGGCACCTACAAGCTCACCGCCACCGTGACCCCCAAGAACGGCGCGCCCGGCAACGCCACCATGCTCGTGGTCGCCGCCCAGCCGCCGCCCCCGCCCACCAAGGTCCCGCTGTTCTCCGACGGCGCCGAGACCGACGGCAGCCAGTTCACCATCACCAGCAACGTCCTCGCGGCCCCCGACCCCAGCGCCCCCACCGAGCTGGACGCCGAGTTCCCCGAGAACGCCTGGGCCCAAGCCACCGACCAGTTCAAGGCCGGCGCCAAGTCGTGGTTCTCCGGCTACCCGGACAACTACCGCACCCGCCTCGAGACCCTGCCCTTCAAGGCCAGCCCCGCCGACACCATGCTCTCCTTCTGGTACCGCGGCGGCGCCGAGAGCAACGGCCTCGACGGCCTGCACGTCCTCGTCGGCCCCGACGCCAGCACCCTCACCGAGATCGGCTACTACAACGGCGACCTCGTCGAATGGACCCAGGCCGTCTTCCCCCTGCCCGCCGGCACGACGGTCGTGCAGTTCCGCTTCGACGCCGACGCCGGCTGCAGCGCCCTCACGAACCTGCCGGCCGGCTGCGGCGAAGGCGACTTCGTCGGCTACTGGGTGGACGACATCCTGGTGGCGTAGGCCGCCGCCCGACGCCAGGCCACCACGCCCAAATACCCCCCTCAAGTCGGGGACGTTCAAGGGCCACTGGGGTAGCTTGGTAACCTTGCTGGTTCGGGACCAGTAGCCTCCAGTTCAAATCTGGAGTGGCCCACTTCATTCCGCTCCGCCTTAGTGCGCGTGCGCCCCGAGGTAGGCGTGCGGGTCGTTCTCGAACTTGGCCTTGCAGCCGGCGGAGCAGAACAGGTAGGTGGTGCCGCCGTGGGTGGCCGTGCCGGCGGCCTTGGCGGGCGTGACCTGCATGTGGCAGACGGGGTCTTGGCTGGCGGCGGCCTTCTTGCCGCGGAACATGTCGAGGATGCCCATGCCGGGGCGATCGCTCCTTCCCCAAGAACGGCTCAGGTGGTGGCAAGGCTGGGCGCCTGGCTGCCGGCGTCCGACGCCGGGGCGGCGCCGGCCCACGTGGCCAGGGCCTGGTGGGCCAGCGGAGTGGGGTGGACGTGGCGGGCGGAGCCGGCGGCGTGGACCTGCACGAGGCCGGCCTCCGCGAGGCGGCCGAGGTGGTAGTGGATGGTGGAGACCGAGGCGCCGAGGGCGCGGGCCGCGACGGTGAGGCCCAGGCCGGGGGTGGCGGCGACGGCCTGGAGGAGGCTGCGGGCGGTCTCCGACTTGAGGACGGCGGCGGCCCCCATGATGCGGCGGTCGACGCCGGCGGCGGCGAAGTGGCAGTTGTAGCCGTTGCGGCGCACCAGGACGACCTCGCCGGCGGCCACGAGGCGGTCGAGGTGGTGCTCGATGGTGCCGTTGCTGCGGCCGAGGTGGCGCACCAGGCCTTGCTTGTGGATGCCGGGGTTGGCGCGGACGGCTTCGAGGACGGCGTCGCGCACCGTGGCGCGGGCGCGGCCGTTCTTCTGGCCGAGCGGCAGCAAGGGCAGGCCGGCGCGGCGGCGGGCCAGCAGGATGGCGACGAGGGCGCCGCCCGCCAGCAGCAGGGCGGCGAGCCAGCCGGCGACGGGCAGGGCGGGGCCGGCCAGCGCGAGGGCGGCGGCGAGGCCCGTGGGGCGGGGCGGCGGGAGCGGGGCGGGGGTGGCGTCGCCGGCGCCGCGGGCGCTCATGGCGTCCTGGGGCGGGGCGACGGCGGTGGCCTCGTCCGCGGCGGCGTCGCGGCCGCCGTCCACCTCGTCGCGGGGGGCTTGCGGCTCGACCTCGGGCTCGGTGGACTTGATGGGAGCGATCAGCAGCCCGGGCGGCGGCACGACGGGGCCGGGAACTGTCGGGACGAACATGCAGGGCAGGGAGCTGGGGCCGTTGAAGGTCAGGCCGACCGGGCACGGCTGGCTGTAGTTGATGCTGGGGCTGCCGCCGCCGAAGCCGCCGAAGCCGCTGCCGACGGGAGAGTGCGTGGGCCCGAAGGAGCGGACGCCGGCGCCGGCATGGCTCTCAAGCACGGGGCCGAGGGGGGACTCGGGGTGCAGGAGGCTGGCGACGTCGGCGGCGGCCGGCGTGGTGGCAAGAAGGGCGCAGAGGGCGATGCCTAGGAGGACCCGCACGCGGCTCGAGTTGCCGAAGGGGGATTTGACCCTCCTGGTCGGATTGTCGAAAGCGGCGGCCGGTTCCAGGGGAAAGCGGAAAAAGCGCGGGTCATGCCTGCGGTCCTACTTCGCCACCGGCGGCGTCGAGCGCTGGATGTCTTGCTGGATGCGCCGCCAGGCCTGGCCGGGGATGGGCAGGCGGTCGGCGTGCCAGACGCTGCGGACGTGGTCGTGGTAGTCCGCCGGCCGGCGCGCCTGGACGAAGACCCGCATCCGGTCGCTGCGGCCGCAGCAGGGGCAGCAGCGCAGGGCGGGGCGGGGGACGACGCGGTCGCCGCCGACGGGGGTGGGCGGGCGGGTCGTCATGAAGCTGGTCTCGCGGCAATGGGTGCACTCGATGCGGTACGTGGCCATCTGGCTCACCTGGGCGGGCGGGGATGCAGGGGTCGGGCTTAGGTTTCCTGGGCAGAGACGGGTGGAAGCACGGCAATCCCGACCCATGCCGGCGTGTTTTTTCATCCCACCACGGCATCCTCCCTTGTGCGCCTCTTCCTGGGCGTGCAGGCGCCCCCGTCGCCGCAATATGCGCGCGTGACCCATTTCCTGCGGGAGCGCGCGCCCGGCCTCCGCCCGGTCCCGCCCGGCTCCTGGCACCTCACCTTGCGCTTCCTGGGCGAGGCCGACCCCACGGCGGTGGTGCGCGCGGTCGCTCCCGTCTTGCAGGAGGCGCACTCCGTCCCCGTGGTCGTCCAGGGCGTCGGCGCCTTCCCCGACCCGGCCCGCGCCCGCGTCGTCTGGGCCGGCGCCGTGGCCGGCGGCATCGAGGGGCTCGCCATGCTGCTGGAGGCCGCGACCCCCATGCGCCAGGACCCCAACGCCGGCCGGCCGTTCTCGGCCCACGTGACCCTCGGCCGTCTGCCCCAGCCCGTGGACCTGCGGCGGTTCTGCGACGACTTCCGCGCGGCCCAGTTCGCGGAGGACTGGTTCGACGAGGTCTGCCTGTTCGCCTCCGAGCAAGGGCCCGAAGGCCCGCGCCACCGCGTGCTGCACCGCTTCCCCTTGACCCGGCTCGACCCGGAGGACCCAGGCGATGGCCACGACCGCCGCTTTCCGTTCGAACGCCGGCGCATGATGGTCCAGCCGGGTTCTTGAGCCGCCACCCGGTCGCCGCCGGCGTGGCCCCGCGCACGCACCGTCCCGCCCTCCTGGTGGTCCTGGACGGCTTCGCCTTCGGCGACGAGACCCACGTCTGCAACGCCGTGAAGCTGGCCCGCACCCCGACCTTCGACCGGCTGCGCGCCACCTGCCCCACGACCGAGCTGCTGAACAACGGCCCCGCCGTCGGCCTGCCCCCGGGCCAGATGGGCAACTCGGAGGTCGGCCACCTCAACATCGGCGCCGGCCGCGTCGTGCACCAGGACTACATGCGCATCAACAACGCCGTCGCCGCCGGCGCCTTCGGCACCGAGCCGGCCCTCGCGGCGGCGTTCGCGCACGCGCGCCGCACGGGCGGCCGCCTCCACCTCATGGGCCTCTTGGGGCCCGGCGGCGTCCACGCCCACGAGTCGCACCTGGGTGCCGCGCTCAAGGCCGCCGCCAAGGCGGGCCTGCGCGACGTCTGGGTGCACCCGGTCGGCGACGGCCGCGACACGCCACCCCAGAGCGCCCTCGGCTACCTCGACACGCTGGAGCGGCAACTCCGCGAGGCCGGCGTCGGCCGCATCGCCGACTTCACGGGCCGCTACTACGCCATGGACCGCGACGCGCGCTGGGAGCGCACCGAGGCCGCGTACCGGCTCTACACCGAGGCCAAGGGCGCCCGGTTCCCGAGCGCGCACGCCGCCGTGGCCGCCGCCAACGCCGCCGGCAAGGGCGACGAGTTCGTCGAGCCCGCCGTCGTGGACCCGGCGGGCGTGGTGCGCGCCGGCGACGCCGTGGTCTGGCTCAACTTCCGCCCCGACCGCAGCCGGCAGGTCACGCGGGCGTTCATGGACCCGGCGTTCACCGGCTTCGCGCGCCCCAAGGTCGCGGACCTGCTGTGGGTCTGCATGACGCAGTACGACAAGGGCTTCGAGGGCTGGCCCGGCCTGCACGTCGCGTATGGGCAGCAGAAGGTCGAGGACTGTTTGGCTGAGCACCTGTCGAAGCTGGGCCTGACGCAGTTCCACGTCGCGGAGACCGAGAAGTACGCCCATGTCACCTATTTCTTCAACGGCGGCCGGGAGGCGCCGTTTCCGGGCGAGGAGCGCCTCTTGGTGCCGAGCCCGCGGGTGGCCACCTACGACCTGGCGCCCGAGATGTCGGCCGGCGAGGTCACCGACAGGCTGCTGTGGGCGCTCGGCTCCGGCGGCCACGACTTCCTCGTCGTCAACTACGCCAACCCGGACATGGTCGGGCACACCGGCAAGCTGGACGCCACCATCCGGGCCGTCGAGTTCGTGGACAACTGCCTCAACCGCGTCGTCCAGGTCGCCACCGAGCTGGGCTTCGTCACGCTCATCACCGCCGACCACGGCAACGCCGAGGAGATGTGCAAGGTCGTGGACGGCAAGCCCGGCGAACCCGTCACCAAGCATACGATGAACCCCAGCCCGCTGCTCTTGGTCAACGGCCGCAAGGGCGAGTCGCTGGCCCACGGCGGCGCCTTGGAGAACGTCAGCCCCACCCTGCTGGACCTGATGGGCCTGCCCGTGCCCACGGCCATGACGGCCAAGAGCCTGGTGCGCCGCGCCTAGAAACGCAAGGAAAAGGGGGAGAAGGGGAACCGCAGGACCGGGTTGGCTCAGACGCCGATGACGATCTCGCGGCAGAGGTCGCGCTCGGGCTGGGGGTCCGGCTCGCCGTACATGAGGACGCAGGCGAAGTCCTGCTGCTCCTCGACCAAGGGCTCGACCTGGTCCACGACCTCGTTGGCCTTGGTGACGGTCTCGCCGTACACGCGGTTGACCTCGACCATCAGGGCGTCGTACTGGTTGCACAGCTCGGTGGTGGCGCCGTGCAGGGCGCCCTCGAGGAAGCCGTTGAGGCCGCCGCTGGACGGGGGCGGGGTCGGCTCGCACGGCACGACGAGCGAAGGCCCGTTGATGCGGATGGCGTTGGCCGGCGCGGCAGTCAAAAGCAGCAGGCTGGCGGCGGCCAGCACAAGCAGGGTTGTCGTCTTCATGGGTGTTCACGTGGTCCGAGGACCGGGCCGCCCAAACCCAGGGCCCTGCAAGAGCATGTTGGACCGACCGCTGCGATCCTGCATCCAAACGGGTGCCAACCCGGCGTTTCGCTGCATCGCCCGGCCCCGAAGCTTGATGACGGGCCCCCGAAGTCCCCCGTCCATGCGCGCTTTCGCCCTCCTCGCGGTCCTCGCCCTCGTGGCCGGCTGCACCAACCCCACGGACCCGGACCCCCAGCCGTCCGCTCCGACCCCGCCCGCGCCCTGGACCCACGTGCTGCAAGGCGCCGTCGAGCCCGCCGCCCTGGAGGCCCCCACCTTCACCCTCCTCGGCGCCATCGCCAAGACCGGCCCCGTGTACGGCGGCGGCGAGCCCAGCGCCTGGGCCGCCCTCGACGGCTCCCTCGCGGTGGCCTTCCCCGGCTGCGACGCCGGCTTCTACCTCGTCGACGTGCCGGGCCAGGACACTTGCGGCCACGGCCTAGTGTACCGCTCCACCGACGACGGCGCCACCTGGACCCGCCTCAACCGCGCCGGCGACGGCCGCTACTCCGACGACGGCCCGGCCGCCAACGGCGACGCCGAGGTCGCGGTCGACGCCGCCGGCACGCTCTACGCCAGCAACCTGGGCGGCGGCGGCATCCAGGTCCACGCCTGGCGCGACGGCAACTGGACGTACCTGGGCAGCGTCGTCGAGCAGGGCGAAGGCAGCGACCGGCAATGGATGGCCGCCGGCGCCCCCGGCCACCTCGTCGTCGCCTGGATGGGCTCCGGCAAGGACATGGACGGCAAGCAGCAGGGCCGCGCCGTCCTCGTCAACACCACCTTCGACGGCGGCGCCACCTGGACCGGCGCGCTCGCCCTCGGCAGCGACATCGGCTGGCTGGGCCCCGTCGCCTTCGCCCCCGACGCCACCACGGCCTACATCCCGTTCACGCAGCCGAGCACCGCGCCCGCGGCCATCCTCTACGGCAGCCAGGAGTTCACCATGAAGGTCGCCCGCACCCGCGACGGCGGCCGCACGTGGGAAATCCTCGACACCGGCGCCACCTGGCGGACCACCGACACCGGCGGCCACTGGAGCGGCCTGCACATGGCGCCCGCCCTCGACGTCACCGGCGATGGCACCGTCGTCGTCGCCTACGCCACCGACTTCTGGCCGTCCGCCATGCCCACAGGGGCGGCGCCCATGGGCACGAGCCTGTGGCTGCTGCGCAGCGCCGACGGCGGCGCCACCTGGGACCCGCCCGCCGCCATGGAGGTCATGACGGTCCTGCCTGGCGACGCGATGGTCAAGGCCAGCCCCATCATGCCGTGGGTGGTCGGCGGCGCCGGCGACCGGTTCGCCGTGGCCGCCCTGGTCGGCACCACCATGACCGACTCCGACTACGAGCCCGCCCAATGGGGCCTGCGCACCTGGGTGCTCGACGGCTTCGGCACCCCGAACGCCACCGTCGTCGAGACCATCGTGGACCCCGACGTCCACCTCGGCGGCGTCTGCACCCGCGGCGGCACCTGCCAGCCCACCGGCTCCGACCGCGCCCTCCTGGACTTCTTCGAGGCCGAGGCGACCCCCGACGGCCGGCTGTTCATCGCCTACCCCGCCGACCCGCTCCAGGGCGGCAAGTACATCGAGATCCGCGCCGCCCTCCAGTCCGGCGGCACCCCGCTCCTGGAGCGCCCCGCCGCGCCGCAAGCCTGAAGTCGCCCGCCCCCTGGAAACGGCCATGGACCGCAAGGCGCAGCTCGCCGCCATGCGCGAGGCGACCGGCTACACCAGCACGGACCCCGCCCCGCCGCAAGACCTGGCGAAGCCCGGCGTCCCCACCGTGCCGGAGCTGCGCGCCCGCCTGCTGGACCGCGGCCTGCCGATGTTCCAGCGCATGCGCGCCGTGTTCGCGCTGCGGAACCGCGGCGGCGCCGAGGCGGTCGAGGCGCTGGCGGCCGCGTTCGCGGACCCCAGCGCCCTGCTGCGCCACGAGCTGGCCTACGTCCTCGGCCAGATGGGCGACCCGCACGCCGTCCCGTTCCTGACCGAGGTGCTGGCGAAGCCGCACGAGCACGTCATGGTGCGCCACGAATGCGCCGAGGCCTTGGGTGCCATCGGCGAGCTGGCGTCGGTCCCCGTTCTGGAGCGGTTCCTGCACGACCCGAACCCCGAGGTGTCGGAGTCGTGCGAGGTGGCGCTCGACCTGATCGCGTGGGTCCACTCGCGGCAGTTCGAGTACGAATAAGGTGCCAGGGCGCCAGGGCGGCCGAAACGGTCTTGCCCCGCGCTCCCCGTCGCGAGCCCGTGCGCGCCCTCCTTGTCCTTCTTGCCGCCCTCCTGGCCGCCGGCTGCATCAGCGTCCAGGACGACCCGACGGCGCCGCCGACCGAGTCCCCGCCCGCCGCGCAAGCCCCCCTCGGCGTGCCCGAGCCCCTCACCGGGATGCAGTTCCTCCTGAACGCGGAGGGCAACAGCACGCTGGGCATCTGGATCGAGGCGGACCGCGACCTCGTCTACCAGTCGGGCAGCGCGGGCCTGCGCATCGTGGACGTCTCCGACCCGACGGCCCCCGTCCTGGTCTCCAGCGGCGCCGACGGCACCGAGAACACCCGCGACGTCGAGGTCTTCCTGCACCCCAACGGGCACCGGTACGCCGTCATGGCCAACGGCGGCCTCGCCTCGGTCCTCTTGGTGGACGTGACCCAGCCCGAAGCGCCCTTCGTCGTCACCACGGTGGACCTGCCTGGCTCGCACACCATCGCCGTCGTGCCCGGCACCGCCGTCGTCTACAACTCGCGCAGCATCAGCACCCACGTCCCCGGCGCCGGCGAGACCGGCCAAGTGGATATCCTCGACTTCACCGACCCCGCCAAGCCGACGGTCAAGGTGTTCCCGTTCCCGGCCGTCGTCGTGACCGTCGGCGGCACGCCCCGCCCCGTCACCGCCACCACCTGCCACGAGATGACCTTCAACGCCGAGCTGCACCGCGCCTACTGCGCCGGCGTCTCGGACACCATGATCTGGGACACGACCGACCCGCTGAACCCGGTCATCCAGCAGGTCATCGACTGGCCCGGCACCAACATCCACCACGGCGTCTGGGACGCGCGCAACGGCACCCTGCTGGTGCTGGGCGACGAGTTCGCGGGCGTGCTGACCCCCTCCCCGCCCTGCTCCGACACCGCCGGCTACCCGACCTCGGCGCTCTGGTTCTTCGACATCTCCGACCTGGCCGACCCGACCCCCGTCGGCTACTTCCAGCTCGAGTACGACCAGGTCGGCGCCCAGGAGACCCCCGGCCCGACGGCCTACTGCAGCACGCACCTGGGCGACGTCATCGACGGCCACGACCTCATCGTCCTCGGCTGGTACGCCGGCGGCACCGTCCTCGTCGACTTCAGCGACCCCGCCGCGGCCCGCCAGGTGGCCGCCGTCCACCAGGCCGCCCCGACCTCGGTGTGGGAGGCACGCTACCACGAAGGGCACGTGTACGCCGCCGACTCGCAGCGCGGGCTGGACGTGCTGGCGCTGGTCTAAGGCCGTCCAACTGCCGCAACGCTTTTGCCCCCCCATCCGACCTCGGCCCTGATGCGCGCCCTTCTGCCTGTCCTTCTCCTGGCCACCGCTCTCCTGGCCGGCTGCACCAACCCCGACGAGCCGCTGCCCCCGCAGCCCGCCGGCTTCAGCATGGAGCCCAGCTTCGCCTCGGTCCAGCCGCCCCGCGCCGTCGGCCTCGAGCCCGTCGCCCGCCTCACGTGGGACAACGGCACCGCCTACCCGATCGGCTCGGGCAACGTCGTGGCCGGCGACTACGTCTTCGGCTCCGCGCAGAACGAGGGCTTCTTCATCGCCGACATCTCGGACCCGACCCACCCCAAGCTGGTCTACGACAGCCCCGACGACTCCGAGACGCCCTACAGCCGCAAGGCGGACGTCATCGCGCACCCCGACGGCCGCCGCACCCTCGTGCTTGCGACCCAGACCAACGGCATGCACTTCTGGGACGTCACCGACGTCCACAACCCCAGGTTTGCCAGCATCGTCGAGTTCGAGGCGAACCACAACATCGCCGTCGTCCCCGGCACCGAGTACGTCTTCAACAACCCGTCCAAGGGTGTGGGCGGCTCGAACGCGCTCATCGACGCCTCCGACCCTTACAACCCGCGCATCCTGGGCGACTTCGGCACCCACGGCTGCCACGGCACCACCTTCAGCGGCGTCTTCGGCCAGGGCACGCTGCGCGCCTACTGCGCCGCCATCCAGCGCACCGAGATCTGGGACCTGACCGAGCTCGACGTCACCAAGCGCGACTTCAACATCAAGCTCCTCGGCTTCGTGTCGGACCTGGACTCGCCCATCGTCGGCTCCCCCATCGCCAACCCGCCCATCCCGCCCAACCCGACGGGCATCGGGACGACGCCGGCGCGCAACCTGCACCACTTCGCGGCCGCCTCGAACGACGGCGACATCCTGCTGATCGGCGACGAGCACCGCGGCGGCGGCAACCCCGGCGCCTGCTTCGCCCAGGAGGAGACGACGGGCTTGTCCACGCCGCTGGGCGCCTTGTGGTTCTACGACATCTCGAACCCGGCCGACCCGGTGATGCTGAGCTGGATCTCCCCGCCCACCGTCGCCCCGCAGGCGCCCGCCGTGCCGACCGAGCCCCACCAAGATCCTAGTGTCGCCGGCCAGGCCGCGGGCAGCGCCTACACCGCGGTCCCCAACTGCACGGCCCACTTCGGCACCGTCCTGCCCGGCGAGGACAAGATCGTCATCGCCTGGTACTCCGCCGGCGTGCTGCTGATCGACTTCTCGGACCCCAAGGCCCCCGTCATGCTGGACCAGTACCAGGCCGAGGGCATCAACACCTGGAACGCCCGCGCCTGGAACGGCTACGTCTTCACCGGCGACCTGGGCCGCGGCATGGAAGTCCTCAAGCTGGTCTGATGGACGCACCGATGGAACGCTGGGTCTCCGGTGGGCTTCCGTGCGTCCAGGGTTGGCAAGGCACCCACGGAACCGGGCACTGATTCGCACAGATTCGGAAGATTCCCACAGAACTCTGTTGAATTTTTTGGCTGGGCCCCGCCAGGACCAAAGCCAGGGTCTGTGGAATCTGTGCTCAGTCGGCCCCGCGACGAGCACTGATTCGCACAGATTCGGAAGATTCCCACAGAAGGTCCGTGGAATCTGTGTCCAGTTGGCGGTGAGGTCGGTTTCCTTACGCAGCCTCAGGCGCCTGGTCGCGCCGCCCGACCCACCAGCGCCGCATCGCGAAGCCCCACGACACCGCGATGAAGGCGCCGGCCAGGCCGAGGCTGATGCCCAACGCCCAGGCGCTGGAGAAGTACTCGTAGGCCGCGCCGGCAAGCGTCACCAGCAACCCGTACTTGATGGCGGAGCCGAGGCCGACGTAGAACAGGCTGAGGCCGACGCGCCACTGGCGGGCCCGGATGAAGGCGCCGACGACGGGGAGGACGGGGACGAAGCGGTTGACCAAGAGCAGGCGCTCGTCGCTGACCAGCATGGCGCCGGCGTAGGTGTCCATGACGCGCTGGAGGCGGCGGGGGAGGCCGATGGCGCCCAGGACGCCCCAGACGAGGGCGGTGGCGAGGACCTCCAAGGCGACGGCGAGGGCGACGATGGTCAGGCCCCATTGCCAGGTCGGGTCGGTGCCGAAGGCCAGGAGCATGGCGATCTCGGGCATCAGGGGGATGCCGAGGCCGTCCAGCAGGAACACCATGACCAGCATGGCCAGCGGATGCGCCCGCACCAAGACGGACCAAGCGGGATCGGCCATGCGAGCACGACGGCGCCGCGGGGGCGCCGGATGCCCTTCAAGACCGGGGGCCGGCTATAAGCCATCCGACGAGGCTTCGGCCGTTGCTTCGACGGGAAGGGTTTCCTGTGCAGGATAAAAGCGGCGAGCAAGGAAGACGGCCAGCCAGGCGAGCCCCAGGCCGGCCACGACGTCGGTCACCCAATGGATGCCCAGGTACATCGTGGAAGCGACGATGAGGCCGGCCAGGACGGCCGCGAACCTGCCGAAGCGCGGGGTGCCGCGCACGATCAAGGCCATGGCGACGCTGATGGCGGTGTGCAGGCTGGGCAGGCAGTTGTTGACCTCGTTGAAGGCGTACAGGTGGTCGCGCACCAGCGGGTACTGCTGCATGGCAAGCTGGCGGACGGGGCCGTCGTTGCCGGGGCCGAAATGGTGCCAGACCTCGTCGACCGGCACTAGCAGGTAGAACGGCAGCGCGATGGCGAAGCAGAGGGCGTAGGCGGCGGCGGCCTGGCGGGCGCGGGCGCCGTCGTCGCGCCAGACGCCATGCACGACGGCGGCGATGATGATGTAGGGGAAGCCGGCGAGGTAGACGACGGCCAGGACGGGCAGCAGGAAGGTCTGGCCGGGGAGGGCCTGGAGCCAGGCGTGGAAGCCGCCCTCGTAGGAGGCGATGAAGGCGGTCGGCGCGTCCCGCCACGGCAGCATCGCCGTCACCTCCGGGTCGATCCAGGACTCGAGGTTCTCCGGCACCAGCATCGCCACCAAGGCCACGAGCGCGATGCCGTGGCGGTGCAGCACGCGGGCGGCATGGGCCCGGCCCCACACCCAGCCCCGCAGGGGGAAGAACAGCAGCAGGGTGAGGGCGGCCGAGAGCGGAAGCGCCCCGAACAGCAGGATCGCCACGGTGACGAGCGTGGCGCCGATCGAGGCCTCCATGCCGCGGCCACCCAGGGCGGGGGGAAAAGTTGCGCGCCCCGCCACAACCATTATGCCCGCCGCTTGGGAGTCGCCTCCATGCGCCTCCTGGCCGCCGCCTGCCTCGTCCTTGCCCTCTTGGCGGGCTGCATCCAGACCCAGCCCGACGACGCGCCCCAGCCGCCGGCGGAGGTCGAGCGCCTCCCTGCCGTGCCCGGCTTCACGGGACTGCCGCTTTCCGACCTGCCCGTGTTCGCGGCCCCCGTCCTGGTCGACACCGTGCGCGCCGGCGGCGAGCCCGTCGTCGCGGTCCTGCCCTCGGGCACCATCCTGGTGTCGGCGCATCCCGGCTTCACCCACTACCGGCCGGGCGACGACCCGCTTCCCGAGGAGCTCTTGACGCCCTACGCGGGCCAGAGTTTCCTGTGGCGCAGCACCGACCACGGCGCCACCTGGACGCACGTCGGCCTCAACGAGATGGAGGAAGGCCCCCGCGGCCCCGGCGCCGGCGTCTCCGACCCCGAGTTCACGGTCCTGGCCGACGGCACCGTCTGCACCACCGACCTGGAGGCCCTCGCCGCCGCAAGCGTCGCGTGCAGCCTCGACGACGGCCGCACCTGGCTCACCGGCAACCCGCTGGCCTCCGGCGGCCCCGTCGACCGGCAGTGGCTCGCCTCCTACCAGGGCGAGCTCTACTTCACGGCCAACTACTTCGGGCCCGGCGCCGACTTCCGCGCCAGCACCGACATGGGCCTCACCTGGGAGGACCGCGGCAACACCCCGTGCAACTCCGACGTGGTCGCCGACGCCCGCAACGGCCACCTCGTCCAAGGCTGCAACGGCACCGGCATCACGGTCTCGACCGACGGCGGCCGCACTTGGAGCGAGCCCCGCGCCCCCGTCAACGCCTCCGACGGCGGCGCCCGCATGATGACCGAGCCCGCCCTCGACGCCGCCGGCAACGTCTGGACCGCCTGGGCCCAAGGCGAGCACGGCCTGTGGGCCGCCGGCACCCCCGACGAGGGCGCCACCTGGCCGTGGGTCTTCGACCTCACGCCGCACGCGCGCCTCGGCCTCGGGTTGGCGGGCAACGGCACCTATGTCTGGCCGTGGATTTCGGCGGGCTCCGCCGGCCGGTTCGCCGTCTCCTGGATCGGCAGCGTCGACGACGACCCCAGCGAGTCCTACGCGGGCGAGTGGCGCGTCTACACGGCCTTCGTGCTGGACGCCACCGGCGCGTCGCCGTCGGTGACGGTGGTGCCGTTCACGCCCGACCCGATCCACGTCGGCCCCATCTGCCAGCAAGGCACGACCTGCGAGGCCGACGCCGCCTTGGGCGACCCCGCCGGCGACCGCCGCCTGGGCGACTTCTTCGAGACCACCATCGACGCCGACGGCTGGCTGCTGGGGGCTTGGAGCAACACGGCGGCGGCGCCGAGCGACGTCATCAGCCACCCGCAGTTCGCGCGGCAGGCGGGCGGCGTGCGGCTGCTGGCGGACGAGGACGTCGGCGTGTTCATGCCCACGCAGGGCTAGCCTAAGAGCAGCGACCCAAACGGCCCCTTGGCGTCCATGCCGCCGTCCACCACCAGGCACGTGCCGGTGACGTAGCTGGCCGCTGGGCTCGCGAGGAACAGGCACGCCTGCGCGACCTCCTCCGGCGTCCCCATCCGCCGCATCGGCACGGCCGCCTCCATCTGCGCCCGAAGCCCCAGGTCATCGGCAAGGCGCCGGATGCCCTCGGTGCCGTCGATGGGGCCGGGGCTCACGGCGTTGACCCGCGCCCGCGGCGCCCATTCGACGGCCAGGCTCTTGGTGAGGTTCAGCACACCGGCCTTGGCTGCCCCCGAGTGGCTGACGCCCGGCGCGCCCGTCCAAGCGTAACCCGCGACCACGTTGACCACGGAGGCGCCGTCGCGCAGGGCCGGCCCGAAGGAGCGGCAGACGTTGGCGGTGCCGTGCAGCACGATGTCCACCACCGTGCGCCAGGCGTTCTCGCTCATCGCCGAGAACGGCGCCGGGAAGTTGCCGGCCGCCGCGTTCACGACGATGTCCGCAGGCCCCACCGCCTTCGCCAGCCGCGCCACCGCGGCCGCGTCGCGCACGTCGCACGCGTGCGCCCGGGCTCGCGACCCGATGCGCTGCGCGGCCGCGGCAAGGCGGGCGGCGTCGCGGCTTGCGACGGTGACGGTGGCGCCGTGGCCCGCCAACGCCTGCGCGATGGCGAGGCCGATGCCGGAGCCCCCGCCGGTGACGACGGCCGCCTTGCCGTCCAGGAGGTCGGCGCGGAACGAGGACGCCATGCCGGCGCAACGGGCGCGACCGCTTCAAGGCTGCCGCCGCCGTGCGAGAGGTCTTTGTAGCGCAGGCCATCCAGGGTCCGTTGCCCCGCCTCAACCCGGCGCAGCACAGGCTGTTCGCGCGCCACGTCGAGCGCGCCATCGAGACCCTGCGCGCCGGCGACCGGCTGCTGCGCGGGGCGGTGGCGGACGTCGTGGAGCGCTGCGAGGCGGCGCTGCGGGCCGAATTGCAGCGGGTCGAGGCCGGCGAGTCGACGGCGGTGCGGTTCGCCCTCGACCAGCTGCCCGTGCGCCTGGTGCCCTACATCGAGGATCCCTTCGTGCAGGCGCTGGCGTACAACCTGCATTGCCAGCGGACGCAGCAGAGCCACACCCAGGCGGCCAAGGAGTGGACGGGCGGGCCGCAGGCGGTGGCGGCGCGCAACCTGCTGTTCCTCCCGCCGGTCTACCACCAGATGTGGTCCGACGGCACCCTCGACAAGACCCGGCTGCTGGCGATCGCGAACCGCAACCTGACGCCGAAGGCCTACCTCGAAGTGGCAGAGCTTGTTCGGTCGCGCCGCAAGGAGGACGTCGACGAGCGGCTGCTGCGGCTCCCGCCCGGCTCCGTCCAGCTGTCCCGCCGCGGCCCCGAGCAGGCCTTGGAGGCGGCCAAGGCCAACGGCTGGTTCGACCGCCTCAAGGAAGTGGAGATCGCCGGCGAGCTGGTGCTGGAGGCCGGCCAAGGCGACCCGGAGCCCGCCCCGCCCGTCGAAGGCGCGGCCCCCACGGAGCCGTCCGAGCCCGTGGCCAAGCCGGCCAGCGCCAAGCCGACGCCCGCCGAGGAGGCCATCAAGCACCTGCGCGCCGGCCTGTCCGGCGCCAAGGTGGGGCCCGAGGTGGCGGAGGCGCTGCAGGTGAGCCCCGACCCGCATGTCCTGGTCGAACGCTACCTCACGGCGCACCGCAAGACCGGCGACCCCGACCCCGCCGAGGTCACCAAGACCCTGTTCTTCGCCCACGCCGGGCCGATGCAGAAGCTCCAGTCCGACGACAAGCTGCTGCTGCGCCACTTCCGCCCCGTCAAGACCCAGAAGCGCGGACAACTGTTCTACCGCCTGCTGGAGGTCATCGAGGAGGCCATGCTGGAGCGCAACCACGCCGAGCGCCTGGAGGACCGCGGCCTGTCGGAGGCGGACGCCATGGTGGCCGTGCGCCGCGTCATCGTCGAGCTCAACAAGGACCCCAACCGGTTCCTGCAGGTCCCCGAGGAGTGGCTGGGCGAGGTGACGCGCCGCCACCTCTACTTCGGCAGCCGCACCCGCAAGGAAGGCGCCGCCTACAAGTGGTACCGCAAGATCGGCGCGAAGTTCTACCTCGGCGCCCACAAGACCCAAGAGGAGCTGGACGACAAGGCGGCACGGCGGGCCGCCAAGGCCCTGGGCGGGACGGCGGCGGAGGCCGAGGCGGAGATCCGGGACGCGATGGGCGGGGACGGCGAGGAAGAGTGAAGGCGCGGGACGGGCACTGATTTTCCCAGATTTGGAAGATTCCCACAGAACCCTGTGGAATTTTTGGCTAGGCCCCGCCAGAACCAAAGTCAGGGTCTATGGAATCTGTGTGCGTCGGTCACCCGACGGGCACCGATTCGCTCAGATTCGGAAGATTCCCACAGAACTCTGTGGAATCTGTGTCTAGTTGCGGCCGCGACGAGCACGGATTCCCTCAGATTCGGAAGATTCCCACAGAGGTCTGGGGAATCTGTGTCCAGTCGCCCGCTTACTCCTCTTCGCTGCCGTCGCTGCTCTTGCCCTTGGCCGACGGCCCCGTGGGCTTGGTGTGCTTCGCCAGCTCCCGGAACATCGCCATGCGGTCGTCGCCGGTCTTGTCGGCGCGGTTCACGTTCACCTTCGGGTCGGGGGCCGGGGCCATGGCCTCCGAGCGGGGCGTGGGCTCATGGGCGTTGCGGAACCGTCCGGCGCCACATGGCCGCCAATCTGCTCAAGTAGGTCGAGAGGCGGCTCCAGCGTCATGCGCGCTGCGTTCCTGCTCGCCTGCCTCCTGCTTGCCGGCTGCACCGGCCCGTCCGACGACCTCGCGGCCTCCACGACCGACGCGGCCACCGGGGGCAGCCAACCCCAAGACGCCACCTCGGGCATGGTGATCGCCATCGCCACCGCGCTGGCGCCCATCTACATCAACGGCACCCTCGACAGCGTCGGCCCGTGCGTGCTGCCGGACAGCCAGCAGCCGGGTGAGCTGCCGGCGGGCCAGGACCTCCAGCCCGTGCCGCAGGCGGCATGGAACCGCACTTACGAGGGGCCGTCGGTGAGCTCGGCGGACCTCAACGCCGCCGGCGCCTGCCTGGTGTGGCTTGACGACGCGGGCGAGCGCATCCCCGAGGCTCCCGAGGGCAGGGTGCCGGCCGGCACGGCGCGGGTCGCCGTCGAGGGAATGGCGCAGCTTGGGGCCAGCTACTCGATCAAGGTGGCGTGACGTCCCCGTCGCGCGCTTCGCGTTCCAGCTTGCGGCGTTCGCGCTCGCGCCGCTCCTCCTCCATCCAGGCGCGCAGCTCGGCCTCCTTCTTGCGGCGCAGCTCCTCCAGCTCGGCCTGGACGTCCTCGTTCTCGTAGCCGCCGGCCATGGAAGGGGTTGGGCGCCGGTGGGCATCAAGGTTGCGCTGGTTGCAACTCCTCGCGAGTTGTTGCGGTCGGCATGGCTTATCCCTGCCCCGCCGTCGGACAGGCCATGCACGCCACCATGCAGCCCGGGTCGCAGGCCTTCGAATCCTGGGGCCCCGACTCGCTCAAGGCCTGGACCCCCGCGGCCTTCCCCGCCGGCGACGGCACGATGTGGCACTGGGCCGAGCCAGGCGCCAAGGCGACCACGAAGGACGGCCTGCTGGAGCTGTCCGCGCCGCGCTTCACCCGCAGCCACGACCAGGTGCAGATCTTCGACAACCCCAAGCACCTGGTGGCCTGCAGCCGCCAGATCCCGGTCCCCAAGGAGGGCCTCGTGGTGGAGACCATCCTCGGCGCCACCATGCACGGCGCCACCACGACGGCCTGGGGCCACGGCTTCGCGAGCTTCAACCTCATGGACTTCGCGGGCGGCTACGTCCTGGACGGGCTTGCCAACGGGGCGCGCACGGCCATCCTGTTCGAGCGGCTGCACATCCCGGGCCTCATCCCGCAGGAGCAGGCGTTCACGGCCATCGCCGACGGCCCGGCCTCCACGCCCGGCCAGATGCACGCGCTCCGCTTCCAGGTCGAGCCGCAGGCGCGGCGCATCCAGGGCTGGATCGACGGCCAGCCCGTGCTGGACTGGCGCAACGCCCCCGCCATCGCGTCGTTCACGCCCGGCTTCGGCCTCATCACGCTGGAGCCCATCGCGGGCGGGCGCAGCGTCAGCCTGAAGGGGCAGGGCTGCACGGGCCGCCTCGGCCCCATCCGCGTCGCCTAGCCGCCCACGCGCCCCACGACGACGAAGCCGCCGGCGCCGCGGTGGGCTTGCGCGACGACGACGCGGCCGACCTTGAGGGTCCGCTCGACGTGGGTGCCGTCGCACGGCAGGCAGCAGACGCCCTCGACCCGTGCGGCCGGGACGCTGCCGTCGGGGCCAGGATAGGGGTCGGGCACCTCGAACTGCTGGGCATCCAACACCTTGGTTTCCATGCCGCGCAGCACGTGCTCGACGCGGACGGGGCGGTTGTCCTGCACCCATTGGTTGGCCTGCGCGAGGGCTGCCGCCAGCAGCTTGGGCGCGGGGGCTTGCGCGAAGTCGAGGCGAAAGGTGCCGCCCCCCTTGACCGTGGGGTCCGCCACCAACGGGCCCGCGCCGGCGCGCTGCAACGCCACCAGCAGCAGGTGCATCGCGGTGTGGGCCCGCGACTCCTTCTCCCGCCGCTCCTGGTCGAGCTGGCAGTTGAGGGTGGCGCCGACCGGGGGCACGGTGCCGCGCAGCTGGTGCCAGAGCCTGCCGCCGCGATCGAGGACGCGCACGAGCTTGCGCTTCTCGCCGCCGTCGATCCACACCATGCCCATGTCGTGCGGCTGCGGGTGGCGGCACAGCCGGGAGGTGGGCGCGAACAGGCTGCGGTCGAGCGCGAACAGGCCGCCTTCGACGGCGACGACCTTCGCGATGGCGGTGGCGCGGCGCGGCTGCGTCAGCCAGAGGCGCTCGGTCACTGCCGCTCCATCCAGGCCACGAGGCGCGCCAGCTCGTCCTTCATGCGGCCGGGGAGGTGCCCCTTGCGGCCGTGGCCCGGCAGCACCCATTCGAAGTCGTGCGCCAGCAGCTTGCGCATCGAGGCGGTCTGGGCGCCCCAGTCGAACCAGCACACGTCCGGCCAGGCCTCCAGACGCCCGGCTTCGTCGTCGTAGGCGAGGTGGTCGCCGGTGAACAGCACGCCGCCGTCGCCTTCCCACAGGTAGCACGTGTGGCCGCGGGTGTGGCCGGGCGTCGGGATCGCCCACAAGCCGGGCAGCAGCTCCACCGGGTCGTCGCCCATCAGGAGCCGTTCCACGGGGCCGCCGGGCACGGGCGCGTCCCGTTCGTGCAGCACCCGCTCGGCCCCGAAGCGGCGGGCCCACTTGTCGTGGTCGGCGACGTCGTCGCGGTGGGTCAGCACGATCAGGCGCAAGCCGCCGAGCGCCTCGATGCGCTTGGCCAAGGGCGCCGCGAACCGGGGCGCGTCCACCATGACGTTGCCCTCGGGGTGCCGCAGCAGCCAGGCCGCGCCGCCGAACGACGCCTCGCTGTGGTAGCCCAAGTGCCCCACGTGCGGCGTCACGGGCAGCGGGAAGTCGCCGGCCACCGCCGCCACGGCAGACCCCGGCGGCGCGCCGATGCTCGCGGTCGGGCAGCTCACGAGCGCTTGCAGCGCGGCCCGCTCCTCGGCGGGCGACGCGGGCTGATGGGCGACGGCGCTCTGGCGGCCGACGCGGGCGAAGGTGCCGGGCGCCATCCAGCGGCAAGTGTCGCAGTCGATGCAGGTCGCGTCCACGAAGAACCCGCCCGGGGCGTTCTCGGGCCGCCGCGACCGCAGGTCCGCCACGGGACCGGAACGGGGCGGCCAGGCTTTCAAGCAAGCGCGAGTGGCCGGGGCGTGTCCGGCTGGCAGACGGTGCGCGTCCTTGCCGCGACCAGCCTCCTGATGGACGTCTCGGGCGAGATGGTGACCGCCCTGCTGCCGTTCGTGCTGGCGGGCGCCGGCGCCTCCGGCCTTGCCATCGGCTTCGTGGCCGCCCTGTCCGAGGCCATCGGCCACCTCTCGAAGTGGGTCGGCGGCCGCCTCGGCGACCGGATTCGCCGCCAACGCCCGCTGGTGGCCGCCGGCTACCTGGGCGCCGCCTTGGCGCGCGTCGGGCTGGCGACCGCGACGGCGTGGCCGGCGGTGCTGGGCTGGCGCAGCCTCGACCGCATCGGCAAGGGGATGCGCACCGCGCCGCGCGACGCCATCCTGAGCCAAGCGCTGCCGGCCCGCGAGCGCGGCCGGGCGTTCGCGTTCCACCGCGCCGCCGACACCGCCGGCGCCGTCCTCGGCATCCTGCTGCTGCTCGCCCTCTTGGCTTGGACCCGGCTTGGGCCGGGCGGCGCCCTCTGGGTCGCGGCCGTCGCGGGGCTTGCCGCCGCCCTCCCGCTGGCGTGGCTGAAGGAGCCGACGGCGCGCCCCCGCTACGCCCCGGACGAGCGGCCGCACCCGAGCTTCCGCGCCTACGTCGCCGTCGGCTGCCTGGTCGCGCTGTTCCACGCCGCGCCGACCTTCTTCCTGCTGCGCGCCGGCAGCGACGGCATCCTGCCCGCGGTGGGCTGGTACCTGCTGTTCAACGTCACCTACGCCGCCGGCGCCTACCCGATCGGCGCCTGGGCGGACCAGCACGGCAAGCCCCGGGTGCTCGCCGCCGGCTGCGTGCTGCTCGCCCTCGCCTGCGTCCTCTTGGCCTGGTCGGACGGCCCGCTGGCGCTGGGCGGCGGCTTCTTCCTGCTCGGCCTCGGCTTCGCCGCCAGCGAGGGCACCGGCCGCGCCTTGGCCGCCGACCTCGCCGGCTCCCGCACCGGCACCGCGCTGGGCGTCTACCACGCCGCCGCCGGCCTCGCCGCCTTGGCGGGCGGCCTGGCGGGCGGCGCCCTGCTGGACGCGCAGGGGCCGGCGTGGCTGTTCGGCGGCTTCGCGGCGGCCGGGGCGGTCGCGGCCGTGGCCGTCGTCGCTTGGCAACGCCTATCCGGCGCGCCCGGCGTGCCGACGGCATGAGCGAGCGCGTCGGCATCGCGGGCCGCCACGCCGTGCTCCAGGCGCTCCGCAGCAGCCGCGAGGTCCATTCCGTCCTGGTGGCGCGCGACCAGGCCGCCGACCCCCGCCTGCGCGACATCACCCTGGAGGCGGCGCGCCGCGGGCTGGTGGTGAACTACGTGCTGCCCGGCGACCTGGTGCGCATCGCCGGCTCCGGACTGCAAGGGGTCGCCGCCATCGTCGAGCCCTTGCCCGAGCACAGCGTCAAGGACCTGGTCGAGCAGGCGCGCGCGGCGGGCGAGGAGCCGTTCGTGGTGGCCGTGGACGGCGTCGAGGACCCGCAGAACCTCGGCGCCATCGCCCGCAGCGCCCTCCTGGCCGGCGCGCACGGCCTCATCGTCCCCGAGCGCGGCACCGCGAGCATCGGCCAAGGTGCCCTGAAGTCGGCGGCCGGCGCGTTCTCTATGCTCCCGGTGGCGCGGGTGGGCAACCTTGCGACCGCCCTGAGCACGCTGCGGCGCGAGGGCGTGTGGATCGTGGGCGCGGACGCCAACGGCGGCAAGGCGCCGTGGGACCTGCGGCTCACGGGCGCCGTCTGCCTGGTGCTGGGATCGGAGTCGGAGGGCCTGTCGCGCGGCAGCCTGGAGGCGCTCGACGCGCGGGTGTGCATCCCGACCCCGGGCGGCGACCTGAGCCTCAACGTGGCGGCCGCGGCGGCCGCCCTGTGCTTCGAGCGGGTACGGCAGGCGTCCGTGCGTTGAGCCGGAGTCTCGGTGTCCTCGGTGGTTCTGTTGTGCGCCCGACTGGACACAGATTCCACAGACTTCTGTGGGAATCTTCCGAATCTGTGCGAATCAGTGCTCGTCGCGGGGCCGCCGGCTGGACACAGATTCCCCAGAGTTCTGTGGAGATCTTCCGAATCTGGGGAAATCGGTGCCCGTCGCGGACCGCCCTCCGCAGCCACGTCCCATCCATAAGCCCCAAGAACCCCAGCCCTCCCTGGGCGACCCATGCGCGCCTTCCTCCTTGCCGCCCTGCTGGCCACCGCCCTGCTGGCGGGCTGCACCACGCCCGTCGCCCCGCCGACCCCGACCGAGGACCCGCAGCCGCTGACGCTGCCGCCCCACTTGTTCCTGCACGACGGCAACGCCACCGCCTTGGATGCCTGGGCGCTCCCTGACCTGGTGGCCGACGTCCTGCCGCTGGGCGTCGCGGCGTTCGAGCCCACCCTCGGCGTCGACGCGGACGGCAACATCTACTACGCCACCACCCCCGAAAACGGCGTCGCGGTCGGCTTCGGCCCCGGCGTCCACTTGTCGCAGGACGACGGCGTCACCTGGGCGGACGTCGGCCCCCGGCTTCCGACCGGCCAGCCGGCCCCGCCCGAGACCAACGACCCGTACGTCTACGTCGACGCCGCCACCGGCCGCGTCTTCCAGTTCGCGATGGCGCCCATCCTGCTGTGCTCGACGCTCTCCTGGAGCGACGACCAAGGCGCGGCCTGGACCTCGAACCCGAAGGGCTGCGGTGCCTCGCCGCCGTGGGACCACCAGACCATCGTGGCCGCGGCGCCCCGCTCCCCGGCGACCACGGTCGGCTACCCGAACGTCGTCGTGACCTGCGTCAACTCGGTGTACGCCATCATGTGCGCCCAGAGCCTCGACGGCGGCCTGGTCTTCGGCCCCGCCGTCCCCGCCAGCGCAGACGGCGGCGAGCCGTGCAGCACCACCGCCACCGTCGGCGAGACCGCGATCCCCGGCCCGGCCAGCAGCCTGCACGGCCACCTCAAGGCGTCCCAGGACGGCGTGCTCTACCTGCCCGAGGTCCACTGCGGCCTCAGCCGGCTGCACGTGTCCGAGGACTCTGGCCTGACCTGGACGACCCGCGCCGTCACCGAGCGGCCCGTCCAGGAGGCCCCCGACCCCGTGGTCGCGGTCGACGCCAACGGCACCGTCCACTACGCCGTCGTCGCCCAGGACGGCCACCTCATGCTGTTCACCAGCACCGACCACGGCGCGACCTGGGGCGCCCCCATCACCGCCACCCCCTTCGGCGTCGCGGCCACCCTGCCCGCCATGACGACCCTGGAGGACGGCCGCGTCGCGCTCGCCTACCCCGGCACCCAGGACAACACGACCGGCGACGACCTGGCCAGCGCCCGCTGGTTCGCCTTCGTCACCCTCGTCACCGGCGCCGGCACCGCCGCGCCCCGCCTCGAGACCATCCGCGCCGGCGACGGCCTCGACCCGCTCGTCATCGGCCCCTGCGGCGACGGCGGCCGCTGCCCCGGCATGGTGGACTTCATCGACGCCACGGCCCGCAACGGCACGGTGTACGCCGCCTTCGTGGACGCCTGCGTCGAGAAGTGCGGCGCCGAAGGCAAGGACGCCGGCGACAACAACGCCAGCGAGGCCGTCCTGGTGCGCGTCAAGGCGGGCGCCGCCGCGTAGGCCCGCCCGGCTCCGGGCCAGCCCCGGCGCGGACCTCGGGTCCGCCGCCGGGCTGGTCCCGGGAGGGCTCCCAGGCCACGCGGCCGGGCAGCTCGGAGGGCCACGGCACGAGGATTCCCGGGCAGTCGTGCCGGCCGCACCAGACGAAGGCGCCGTCGGGATAGGATCGCGTGAACTCCCAGGCTTCTTGCCCTTCGAGGACTCCGCGGACGCCACACATCGTGCATTGCACGCCGACGACGCGCTTCACGATATGGAATTCACAGAACCATGGGGGATTTGCTTTTTGGGCGCGCGCGGGACAAACCCCGGAAGGGAGGTCAGCTGCGCAGGGCCTTGCGCAGGTCGCGCAGGCCGCGGGTGTTGAGGATTTGCTTCGGGGTCAAGCCGGCGCGCTCGGCCTCGCGGCAGGCGTTGCGGGACTGGTTGAACTCGCGCAGGCTGTGGGCGTCGGAGTCGCAGCTCACGAGGACGCCCTTGGCGGCGCATAGCTTGGCGCCGGCGGCATCAAGGTCCATGCGCTCCGGGCTGCCGTTCATCTCGAGGGCCCAGCCTTGGTCGGCGGCTGCGTCGGTGATGCGCTCCAGGTCGAGCTCCATGCCGGGGCGGAGGCCTTCGCGGCGGCCGGTGGGGTGCCCGAGGATGTCGGCGTGGTCGTTGGCCATGCCGGCGAGGATGCGCGCCGTCTGCTCGGGGCCCGTGAGCTTGTGGCGGAAGTGGACGGAGCAGACCACGACGTCCATCTCCTGCAGCAGCGCGTCGGGGTAGTCGAGGCGGCCGTCGCGCAAGATGTCCACCTCGGCGCCCGCGAGCACGGTGATGCCGTCGAGCTCCTGGTCGAGGCGCCGGATGCGTTGCAGGTGGAGCTTCATCCGCTCCTCCGATAGGCCGCCGGCGACCCGGGTGTCCTTGGAGTGGTCGGTGATGGCGACGTACTCGTAGCCGCGCGCCTCGGCCTCGCGCGCCATCGCGAGCATCGTGTCGCGGCCGTCGGTGGCGTTGGTGTGGCTGTGCAGGTCGCCCTTCAGGGCCGCCCACAACCCGGTGCGCACCGGGCGGCGGACGTGGTCGGCCTTCGGCGCCGCCATCTCCTGCTGCACCTCGGGCCAGCCGCCGGCGGCCAGCACCTGGTGGATGCGCGCCGCGATCGAGGGGCCCACGCCCGGGATGACTTGGAGGTCCTTGCCGGCCTTGGCCATGGCTTCGAGGGGCTCGGGCCAGGTGGCGATGCGGCCGGCGGCGGTGCGGTAGGCCCGGGTGCGGTAGCCGCGGGAGCCGTTCTGCTCCTGCACGTCCGCCCAGCCTTCCAGGAGGGCCGCCAGCTCGGCGTTGTCCATCGATAAGCATTGGGGGGAGGGGTTGAAAGGACTTGGCGGACGGCGGCTGGCCTTCGGCCTTCGCCGCGTCCAACCACGGATTCCACGGATCGCACGGATTCAAAGGTCTGTGGAATCCGTGCGATCCGTGGTCTAGCTGAGGCGAGAGCGCAGCTCGGCCGCCAGCTTCCCCAGCGGCACCCGCACCTGCGCGCCCGTGTCGCGCTCCCGCACCGTCGCGGCGCCGTCGCCCAGCGTCTCGTTGTCCACGGTGACGCAGAACGGCGTGCCGACCTCGTCCTGGCGGGCGTAGCGCCGGCCGATGCTGCCCGACTCGTCCAGATCGGTGAGGAAGCCGGCCTGGCGCAGGCTCCATTCGACCTCGGCGGCGCGCTCGGGCAGGCCGTCCTTGCCGGTGAGCGGCAGCACCGCGACCTGGATCGGGGCGACCTTGGGGCTCAACCGGAGCCGGGTGTAGGCCTCGCCGTTCTTCTCGCCGGCCTCCAGGGCGTGCTCCCAGATGGCGTACAGGATCCGGTCCACCCCGAAGCTGGGCTCGATGACGCAGGGGATGACGCGGCGGCCTTGGATGGTCGCCTCCAGGGTCACGACGTCGTGGCATTCGGCGGGCACCTCGACCTGCTCGCCTTGCACCGTGAGCGTGAGCGGTTGGGTGGCGGCGACGCGGCCCGTCTCCTTCTCGGTCAGGAGGTAGCGCTCGTGGCGCTCGGCCCAAGGACCTGCGAGCCCCCGCTGGGCGGCCTCCTTGGCGTACGGCGAGGCGTCCTGCATCGCCCACTCGGCGGCCTTCGCCTTCTGCTTCAAGGTCGGGAAGAACTTCTTCGACGGCGCGAAGTGGGTGGTGGCGAGCGTGACGGGAGCCTGCGGGGCGACGTAGCGCAGGAACTCGGCGTTGGGCTTGCGGACGGTCTCGCCGGTGGCGGGATGCTTCTCGTCCTTGCCGGAATGCTTGGCGTGCTGCGACAGGTCGTAGCTGCCGCGGTCGGCGACCCCGACGCACTCGACCCAGCCGTAGCGTTCGGAGTGGAACTCGGCGTCCCAGCAGTCGGCCGCGTAGTGGGCCATCTCGTCCTTGAGGTGCTGGCGGAAGTGCAGCCGCTTGGGGTCGAGGCCGGCGGCCACCAGGAACTCCTGGGTGCGGGCCAGCCAGTAGGCCAGCGCCTCGTTGTTGACCATCTTGGACGACACGGCCTCGCCGAAGCTGACCTCGCGCGGCTTCTCGTCCGTCTGGGGCACGAAGGTGGCGGTGCGGCCGGCGACCTCGTGGAAGCGGGGATGGGTCTTGGCGCCAGGGTCGTAGAACACCTCGGCCTCCATCATCGAGAACTCGCGCAGGCGCAGCATCCCCTGGCGCGGGGAGATCTCGTTGCGGTTGCTGCCCCCGAGCTGCACGACGCCGAACGGCAACCGCTCGCGGAAGTGCCGGAACAAGAGCGGGAAGTCCACGAAGATGCCTTGCGCCGTCTCGGGGCGCAGGTAGCCGACGCGGCCGGAGCCGGGGCCGATCTCGGTCTGGTTCATCAGGTTCTGGCGCGCCGCCGGGGAGAACTTGGTCTCGCCGCACGTCGGGCACTTGGCCTTCAGGCGGGCCAGCTCGGCGTCCAGCTCGGGGCCCTTGAGGACGCCCGCGTTGCCCACGTAGCCGGCGGCGGCGACGAGGTGGTCGGCGCGCGACGGGTGGCCCTTGGCGCACTTGACCACCATGTCGGTGAACTCGGCGACGTGCCCGGAGGCGACCAGGACCTCCTCCGGCGTCACGCGTGGGCAGAAGATCTCCGCCATCGGGGTCGCCTCGGTGCGGACGAAGACGTGGCGCCACAGGTCCTCGAAGCGCTTCTTCATGGTGGCGCCGAGGGGGCCGTAGTCGTAGAAGCCGGCGGCGCCGCCGTACACCTCGTAGGCAGGCCACAGGAAGCCGCGGCGCTTGGCGAGCTCCATCACGAGGTCGGTCTTGTCCGGCATCGGAGGGCGCGACCTTCGGGTGCTTGATGAGGCTGACTGGGCGGCCGGCGGCCGGCCTGCCACCAACCGGCACGGCTTTTCCCTCAAGCCCCATCTGGGCAACGCAATGCAGGTGGCGCAGACCCGCATCACCGGGAAGGAGACGCGGCCGCAGCTCGTGACGGAGCTGCCGGGCCCGAAGACGCGGGCCATCGTCGAGCGCGACGACCGTTACCTCGTCACCACGACCAAGACCGCCCCCGTCACGGCCGTCACGGGCCGCGGCGTCGTGGTCGAGGACGCCGACGGCAACATCCTCCTGGACTTCGCCTCCGGCATCGGGGTCCTGAACACCGGCCATTGCCACCCGCGCGTGGTCCAGGCCGTGCAGGACCAGGCGGCGCGCTTGATGCACTTCGCGGGCACCGACTTCTACTACGAGGAGCAGGCCCGCCTCGCCGAGCGCCTGTCCGGCATCGTGCCCATCGAGGGCGAGTCCAAGGTGTTCTTCTGCCAGTCCGGCACCGAGGCCAACGAGGCCGCCATCAAGGTCGCCAAGCACCACGGCGGCCGCCCCCTGTTCTTGGCGTTCATCGGCGCGTTCCACGGCCGCACCCAAGGCGCCCTGTCCCTGACCGCCTCCAAGATCCGGCACAAGGAGGGCTTCTTCCCCACCATGCCCGGCGTGTTCCACGCGCCGTTCCCCAACCCGTTCCGCAACATCTGGCACATCGACGGCTACGAGGAGCCCGAGGAGCTGGCCAACCGCGCCATCGAGTCGATCGAGGTGCTGTTCGAGACCCTGATGCCGCCGCACGACACCGCCGCCGTCTTCTGGGAGCCCGTCCAAGGCGAGGGCGGCTACGTCGTCCCCCCCAAGCAGTTCCCCGTCATGCTCCGCAAGCTGTGCGACGAGCACGGCATCCTGCTGGCCGCCGACGAGGTCCAGACCGGCTTCGGCCGCACCGGCAAGTGGTTCGCCACCGAGCATTTCGGCATCCGCGCCGACATCGTGGCGATGGCCAAGGCGATGGGCTCCGGCTTCCCCATCGGCGCCTGCGCCGTCCGCAAGGACCTCGACTTCCGCGAGAAGGGCAAGCACTCCAACACCTACGGCGGCAACCTCGTCGGCTGCGCCGCCAGCCTCGCCACCCTCGACGTGCTGCAGGACGAGCGTCTCGTCGAGAACGCGGCCAAGATGGGTGTGCATCTCCAGAAGCGCATGGACGAGCTGCGGGACGGCCACAAGGCCATCGGCGACCACCGCGGCCTCGGGCTCATGCGCGCGTTCGAGTTCGTGGGCAAGGGCCGCGTGCCCGACCCCAAGGTCCGCGACGCCGTCGAGCAGGCCGCCTGGAAGCGCGGTTTGATCTTGTTGGCGTGCGGCAAGTCGAGCCTGCGCGTCATCCCGAGCCTCAACGTCAACCGCGAGCAGGTCGACGGCGCCATGGACGTGCTGGGCGAGGCGCTCAAGGCCAGCAAGGCGTAAGTCGGAGCAACCAGACGCTCGGTGTCTTGGGTGGGTTCGGTAGATGGTGGGTGAACGCCCACTGGACACAGATTCCACAGAGTTCTGTGGGAATCTTCCCAATCTGAGGAAATCAGTGCTCGTCGCGGGCCGCCGGCTGGACACAGATTCCACAGAGTTCTGTGGGAATCTTCCGAATCTGGGGAAATCGGTGCCCGTCGCGCGCCCCGACTGGACACCCTTCGCCGTTTGCCGCCAGCAACACCGTCAAACCCGCTTTCTTCCTGGCCGACGCATGAAAGTCCTCCTGGCCAGCTTGGCCGTGGCGCTCCTGCTTTCCGGCTGCATGGCGAACGACGGCAACAAGTCCACCTCCACGACGCCGACCACCGGCGCCCAGGACGCGGACGAGGTGGCGCTGCGCGACAACATGTTCGACCCGACCACCCTGGACGTCGCCAAGGGGACGCTGGTCCGCTTCGACAACGAGGGCGCGCGCCGCCACACCGTCACCATCCACTGGGTGGGCGACCCGATCGAGGTGACCAAGCTGAACCAGACGGTAGAGGTGGGCAGCGACACCTCCTTCACCTTCGCGACCGCCGGGACCTACCATGTCTGGTGCCGTTTCCATGGCACGATGACTTCGGGCATGGCGATGGTCGTCAAGGCGACCTGACGCGCCTTGCCACCACCCACGCCCCCATCGCCACCACGGCGCCCAGCCCGGCCAGCGCCATGTCGGTGACGGCGTCGAACTCGTCGCCTTGGGTGCCGAGGAAGGCCGCGCCCAGGTCGGGGGCGACGACGATCGCGGTGAGCCACTCGACGATCTCGTAGAGGGCCGACGAGGCCAGGATGGCCTGCACGGCGAGGCCGGCGCCCCAGAGGCCTTTGCCCCGGCCGGTGCGCTCCAGCCATTCCAGGATGGGCGGCGCCAGCAGCAGGCCGTAGGCGAAGTGGACGACGCGGTCGTAGTGGTTGCGCTCGAAGCCGAGGGCGGCCCAATCGATGGGCACCCGGGCGTAGCTCCAGTGCGCGCCGACGACGTGCAGCGACAGGAAGGCCACGACCAAGGCGTGCGACCCGAGCGACAACGGGACGCGGCGGTGCAGCAGCCAGAAGGCGGGCACGCCGAGGAACACCAGCAGGTTCTCCAGCAGCCAGTCGCCGCGGTCGAGCGGCGCGATGGCCATCGCCACCCACAGCAGGGCGAACAGGGTCCACAAAGTCGCGATGGCGCGGCGCCGGCCGCTCATGCGCCCGCCCCGTACGCCCGCACCGCCGCGACCGCCTTGCGCCACTGGGCCATGCGGCGCTTCGCGGCCGCGGCGGCCATCGTGGGCGCGACGACGGCGTCGCCGGCGCGCGGCTTCCGGAGGTCGGCGAGCTTCCACGCGCCGGCGGCCAGGCCGGCGAGGCAGGCGGCGCCCATGGCGGTGGTCTCCAGGTTGGCGGGGCGGACGACGGGGCGTTGCAGCAGGTCGGCCTGGAACTGGAGCATCGGGGCGCTTTGGGCGGCGCCGCCGTCGACGCGCAGGCGGGGGATCGGGAGCTGAGAGTCCTTCTGCATGGCGGCCATGACCTCGGTGGCCTGGAACGCGATGGCCTCCAGCACGGCGCGGGCGAGGTGGCGGCGGTCGGAGCCGCGGCTGAGGCCAAGGACGGCGCCGCGGGCGTCGGGGTCCCAATGGGGCGCGCCCAGGCCGGTGAAGGCGGGCACGACCATGACGCCGCCGGCGTCGGGGACCTGCTCGGCCAGCGCGTCGGCTTCGGGGGCGGCGCGCAGGAGGGCAAGCTGGTCGCGCAGCCATTGGATGGCGCTGCCGGCGGAGAACACGCTGCCTTCGAGGGCGAACTGGGCGGCGCGGCCGGTGGAGGCGGCGCGGGTGGTGAGGAGGCCGTGGCGGCTTCGGATGGCGTCGCCGCCCGTGTGCTGGAGGAGGAAGCAGCCGGTGCCGTAGGTGGACTTTGCCTCGCCGGCTTTGGTGCAGGCCTGCCCGAACAGCGCCGCCTGCTGGTCGCCCGCGACGCCCAGGACGGGCATTGGGTGGCCGAACGCCTCGGTGGTGCCGAAGTCGCCGCTGGATGGCCGCACCTCGGGCAGCAGCCGCTCCGGCACGCCGAACAGCTCCAGCAGCTCATCGTCCCAGGCGCCCTTGTGGATGTCCCACAGCATGGTGCGGCTGGCGTTGGTCGGGTCGGTGGCGTGCTGGCCCGTGAGCTGGTGCAGCAGCCAGGCGTCCACGGTGCCGGCCGCGAGCCGCCCTTCACGCGCCTTCTGGAGCAGCCGGTCGTTGCCGGGCCCGTCGCGCAGCAGCCATTCCAGCTTGGTGGCGGAGAAGTACGGGTCCAGGACGAGGCCGGTGCGGCGACGAATCTTGGCCGCCCATTGCGGCCGCAGGTCGGCGCAGCGCGGGGCCGTGCGGCGGTCCTGCCACACGATGGCGGGGGCCGCGGGGGCGCCGGTGTCGCGGTCCCACAGCACCGTCGTCTCGCGCTGGTTGGCAAGGCCCACGGCCACGACGTCGCGCGGCTCGGCCTTGGCGGTGCGCAGGGCGGCGCGGCCGGTCCACACGACCGCCTCCAGCATGGCCGCCGCGTCCTGCTCGACCCAGCCCGGCCGCGGGTACGCCTGCCCGACCTCGCGGTAGGCGCGGCCCACGACGCCGCCGGCGGCGTCCAGCACCAAGGCGGTGACGCCGGTCGTGCCTTCGTCCACCGCCAGCACGACCCCGGGCCCCATCGCGCTCGCCACCGGGCCGCCCATCAAGGCTTTGCCGGGCCGGCCCATGCGTGCGGCGTGGCGCTGTTCGCCGGCCGGATCCTCCTCCAGGACGAAGTCCTCGAGGGCTGGCTGGAGGCCGACGGCGGCCGCGCGGTGGCGTGGGGCGAAGGCAAGCCAGACGGCAAGCCGGACGCGCGCGGCTGGATCGTGCCGGCGCCCGTCAACGCGCACACCCACGTCGCGGACGCCTGCCTGCGCACCCGGCCCGGCAAGCCGCGCACCGTCCACGAGCTGGTCGGGCCCGGCGGCTGGAAGCAACGCGAGCTGGCCCGCGCCCGCCCCGAGGAGGTCGCGGCCGGCATCCAGGCCTACACCGACGAGATGGCCGCCATCGGCACCGCCGCCGTCCTCGACTTCCGCGAGGGCGGCATGGCGGGCGTGGCGCTGCTGCGCGGCCTCGCGGACGAGCTCGGCGTGCCGGTGCGCGTGTTCGGCCGGCCGCGCGAGCCCGGCTTCGACGACGCCGAGGCCAAGGAGCTGGCGGCGGCGTGCGACGGCATCGGGCTGTCGGCGCTGCGCGACTTCGCCGACCCGGGCGACGTGGAGGCGTGGTCGGAGGCGGCCCACCGCGCCGGCAAGCCGTTCGCGCTGCACGCCAGCGAGGCCCGCCCGGAGCCGCTGGGGCACATCCTGGCGCTCGACCCGGCGTTCCTGGTGCACATGACGCGGGCGACGCCGCGCGAATGGGGCGCCACCGCCGACGCCGACGTCCCGGTGGTGGTGTGCCCGCGCAGCAACGCCTGGTACGGCATCAAGACCCCCGTGCCCGCCATGCTGGACGCCGGCCTCGCGCTCGCCGTCGGGACCGACAACGGCATGCTCCACGACGGCAACCTCTGGATGGAGTTGGCGCAGCTGCAAGCCTGGCACCCGAAGCTCGCCGTCGCGGACCTGCTGCGGATGGCGACCTGGAACGCCCGCCGTGTTGCCGGGCTGCCGGCCGCCTGGCCGCCCAAGAAGGGCGCCAGCCTCGACCTCGTCGTCCTTCCGGAGACGCCCTGGCAGCCGCTGGGCACGGGCAAGCCCGGGTTCGTGGTGGAGGGGCCATGATGCCGCCACGCGCCGCCGGCCCCTGGGACCACCTCGTTGCCCTCCTGTCGCACCCGCTCTGCCAAGGCGCCGGCCCGCTCCAGCTCGTGGCCCGCGAGCCGTTCTGGGACGACCGCGACCTCCCGTTCGAGTTCGAGGGCGGCGGCACCATCTGCCGCGTCATCCCCCAACGCGGCTTCCGCAAGGAGTCCCTCGCCGGCTCCGAGGACGAGCGCCTCCTGATCGTGGACTGCCCCGACGACGACGGCTGGCTCGTGCCCGAGGACCTCGTGGCCGACTGGATGGCGCGCAACGTCAGCCACGCCGAGCTCGACGACCTCCTGCTGTCGCACCCGCTCTACGAGTACCTCACCAAGCCGGACGAGCACGGCCACTCGCGCGGCGGCCGCGGCGACCTCGTGCAATGGGCCCCCGGCATCCCCACCATCGCGAGCCTGGCGGCCCCCGAGTTCCTGCCCGACGACGAGGACGCGCCGGCCATCCACCGCGACCGCAAGAAGTACGCCAAGGCCGTGCTGGACCTGATGCGCAAGCTCGACCGGCGGTTCGACCTCCTGGAGATCGAGGTGGGGCTACGGTTCGGGCTGGGGATGCAGGCCGAGGCGCCGGATCCTTAGCGGCGGCTGGACACAGCTTCCACACAGAGTTCTGTGGGAATCTTCTGGATCTGAGAGAATCGGTGCTCGTCACGGCCGCAACTAGACACAGATTCCACAGACCTTGGCTTTGGAGTTGGCAGGGCCTAGGAACAGAATTCCACAGATGGTCTGTGGGAATCTTCCAAATCTGGGAAAATCAGTGCTCGTAGCGGGCGCCACTAGACACAGATTCCACGGACCCCCAGGAATCCGCCGCGAACCGTCCACCGATCGGTTTTCACCCCCGTTCCCCTCCCGCCCCCCATGACGCAACCGGCTGCGATGCTCCTCGGCGGGGAATGGACCTCCGACCGCCCCACCGCCCCCGTCCTCGACCCCGCCACCGGCCAGGTCCTCGCCCAGGTCCCGCAGGGCACCCGCGCCGACGTCGACGCCGCAGTGGCCGCCAGCCGCGCCGCCTTCGAGTCCAAGGAGTGGCGCACCATGGATCCCGCCCAGCGCGGGCGCATCCTGCAGAAGCTGGCCTGGCTCACCACCGCCAACGCCAAGGAGCTCGCCCTGACGGAGTCGCGCAACAACGGCAAGACCCTCAAGGAGGCCGCCGGCGACGTCCGCTTTGCCGCCTCGACGCTGGACTACTTCGCCGGCTGGACCGACAAGGTGGAGGGCCGCACCATCCCCGTCCCCGGCGACCGCCTCGACTACACCCTCCAGCAGCCGCTCGGGGTCACCGCCCACATCGTGCCGTGGAACTTCCCGCTCCAGTTGGCGGTCCGCTCCATCGCGCCTGCCCTGGCCGCCGGCTGCACCGTCATCGCCAAGCCGGCCAGCCTGACGCCCCTGTCGCTCCTGCAATGGGCCAAGCTCGCCGAGGAGGCGGGCCTTCCGAAGGGCGTCCTCCAAGTCCTCACTGGCCCTGGCGGCGAGGTCGGCAGCCGGCTCGCGGCCCACCCCGGCGTCGACGGCGTCTCGCTCACGGGTTCCGTGCCCACCGGCGTCGAGGTCATGAAGGCCGCCGCCAACAACGTCACGCCCGTCACGCTGGAGCTTGGCGGCAAGGGCGCCCACGTCGTCCTGCCCGACGCCGACCTCAAGAAGGCCGCGAAGGGCATCTGCTTTGGCATCTTCATGAACGCCGGCCAGATGTGCTGGGCCGGCTCGCGCCTCTTGGCCCACGAGTCCATCCACGACGCGCTCGTGGAGGCCGTCAAGACCGAGGCGGCCGGCTGGAAGATCGGCCCTGGCACCGCCGACGGCGTCCGCATCGGCTCGATGGTCAGCCAAGGCCAGCGCAAGTCGGTCCTCGGCCTGGTGGAGAAGGGCACCGACAAGGGCGCCAAGCTGGTCTTGGGCGGCAAGGCCCCCGCCAGCCCCGAGCTTGCGGCCGGCGCCTTCGTCGAGCCCACCATCTTCACCGGCGTCGAGGCCAGCAACCCCGTCTGGCGCGAGGAGATCTTCGGCCCCGTGCTGAGCGTCATGCCGTTCGCGGGCGTGGATGACGCCGTCCGCCTCGCCAACGACTCCGACTTCGGCCTCCTGAACGGCGTCTGGACCAAGGACTTGGCGAGCGCCCACCGCATCGCCCGCGACCTGCAATGCGGCATGGTGTCCGTCAACGAATACCCCATCACGTTCCCGCAGACGCCGTTCACCGGCTGGAAGAAGTCCGGCATCGGCGCCGAGCAGGGCCGCGACGCCATGGGCTTCTACACGCGCACCAAGAACGTGAACGTCAGCCTCGCGTGACTTCGGCAAAACGCGCAATCTGCTGAAATACCCGGCCGCGAAGCGGGAGCCATGGCCGCGCGCCTCCTGCCCCTGTTGTCCCTGTTGCTGCTGTCCGGCTGCGCCTCCCTGGGCGACGACGCCATGCCCAGCCCTGATGTGGGCGTTCCGGAACCCACGCCGGCCGACCCGCTGCCCCAGAACGCGACCTTCCCGTTCACCTTCGACGGCGCCGGCACCCCGGCCTTCGGGATGACCACCGGCCCCGGGCTCCAGGGCGCCAGGCTCAAGGTGGCCGAGAACGCCACCTTGCTGGAGGCGACCGCCAAGTGGACCTGCGCCTCCGGCCCCGCCTGCGCCTTGCTGCTCCAGCTCAACGGCGGCGAGCATCAGGTCTCCGGGACCTCGCCGCTCCGGCTCGAGGTGCCGAACCCGCGCGCCGGCTCCTGGACCGTCTCGCTCTTCCCCGCCGAGGAAGGCGCGGCCGCGGTCCAGGCGGACGGCGCCGTGAAGCTCGGGTTCCGCCTCTGAGACAAGCCCTAAGTCCCGCCCCCCATCGGGCCCCCATGCACGTCAAGACGCCCGCCCCCGTCCGCCAGGTCACGGACCCGCCCAGCCCCGCCTCCCAGGTCGCGCTGCGGCACGAGGAGGGCGGGGTCGCCGTCGTGCAGTTCACGCGCGCCGAGTCGATGAACTCGTTCGACCCCGTCCTGCTGCGCCACCTCCGCCAGGTGTTCGGCGGCTTGCTCTTGGACGACGCGGTGCGCGCCATCGTCCTCACCGGCTCCGGCAAGGCGTTCTCGAGCGGCGCCGACGTGGGCGCCTTCGAGCACGGCATCGCCACCGGCACCGCGACCCAGTGGGTCCTCGACGCCACCGCCGAGCTGCACCCGCTGCTGCACGCGCTCCACGTCGGCGACAAGCCGCTCGTGGCCGCGGTCAACGGGGTCGCGGCCGGCGGCGGCCTCGGCCTGGCCCTGGTGGCCGACGCGCGCGTCGCCGGGCCGGGCGCCCGCTTCGCCGCCAGCTACTTCCGCATGGGCCTCAGCCCCGACGGCGGCGCCACCTGGCTGCTGCCGCGCCTGATCGGGGAGCAGCGCACGCGCCGGTTCCTGTTCGAGAACCAGGTGCTGGGCGCCGACGACGCGCTGGCGTGCGGTCTGGTGGACGAGGTGGTGCCGGACGATCAACTGCTGCCGCGTGCCTTGGAGGTCGCGCGCAAGTGGGGCGCCTGGTCGCGCCTGAGCCGCGGCTCCACCAAGCGGCTCCTGGAGTCGCAGGCGGCCGCCTCGTTCGCGGCCCAGCTCGACGCCGAGCGCGGCCTCATCGCCGCCGCGGCGGGGACCGCCGACTTTGTCGAGGGCGTCGCGGCGTTCCGCGAGAAGCGCCAGCCGAGGTTCGCCTGATGCCCGCGCCGCCCGCGCCCGCGCCGCTGCACTGCGAAACCATGGGCCCCGACAAGGGCCGCCCCGTCGTGCTGCTGCACGGCTTCCCGTTCGACGGTCGGATGTGGAAGGCCACCGTCCCCGTGCTGGCGTCCGCCGGCTACCGCGTCGTCGTGCCCGACCTGCGCGGCCACGGCCGCTCGCCCGTCGCGGCGCCCGCCTCCATGGAGGCGATGGCGCGCGACGTGGCGCAGTTGCTGGAGGACAAGGGCCTGCGGCGCTGCATCGTGGTGGGCTTCAGCATGGGCGGCTACGTCGCGCTCCAGTTGGCGCTGCGGCACCGCGAGCTGCTGTCCGGCCTCGTGCTGGTGGACACGCGCGCCGAGGCCGACTCGGACGAGGCGAAGGCGGGCCGCCGCAAGCTCATCGCAGACTTGCAGGCGCGCGGCATGGCCGCCGCGGTGGACGCGATGATGCCGAAGCTGGTGTCCGACAAGACCCGCCAGGCCTACCTGGCCGTGCCCGACCTGCTGGAGACGTTGATGCGCGAGCAGCCGCCGGCCGGCGCCGTGCTTGCGGTGCAGGGCATGATGGACCGCCCGGACATGCGCGGCAAGCTGTCGGGCCTCAACATCCCGTGCCTGGTGGTGGCCGGCGAGCTCGACCAGATCACCCCGATGGACGGCGCGATGCGGATGGCGCAGGCGTTCCGCGGCAGCGAGTTCTTCATGGTCCCCGACGCCGGCCACGCCTCCCCGGTCGAGCAGCCGGAGCCGTTCCACCGCACCTTGCTGGACTGGCTGGCGCGCGTCCCTTAACAGACGCTCTCCGGATTTGGTTCAGATTTCGGACCGGCGCGGGACGGGCGGCTTCGTCGTCGGCCTCCTCGCCGTGCCCTCCGGGCACGTCTGCGTCGGCCTCCTAGAATCCGCCACGCCCCTCGTGCTCCGAAATGACTTCCCCAAATCCTGCGAGCGTCTTTAGCCGGGCAGCACGGCCTCGTCGGGCGCGGGGACGCCGATGCAGTTCCAGCGGCCCGGCTCGACGTCGAGGATGGCGCCGGTGGCGGCGTCCACCAGGACCGTGGCCTCGTGGCGCAGGCCGTCGTTCCAGGCGCCGGGCGGGCAGGGCGCGCCGTACTCGACCAGGACGGCGGCGGCGACCGAGCCGTCGACCACGAACCAGGCGTCGCGGTCCACCCAGCCCTCGACCGGGCCTTCGAGCCAGGTGCCCGCGACGCGGCAGGCGACCCACGCCTCGCCCTTGGCGGCGAGGGCGGCGTCGTCGAGCAGCGTGGCGGGGTCGGGCAGCACCACCAAGGGGTCGACGCGGATGTCGGTGGAGTTGTGGCCGCCGCGGCCGCCGGTGTCGAGTGCTGCGGAGGCCGCCAGCGGCAGCCCCCAGTCGTAGGGCTGCGGCAGGTAGCGCTGCGGGTTCGCCACCGGCCGGCCGGCGAGGTAGAGGCTGCTGCTCGCGCGGGCGGACTCCTCGCCGTGGTGGCCCCACGCGACGGGCCCCTCCTGCGCGACGGGCAGGTCGAGGCCCAGGCGGGCCAGCACGGGCGCCAGCAGCTTGGCGGCCGCGGCGGCGGTGTAGGCGGCGGCGTGGCCGTCGCGCTCGTACCAGAAGCCGCGGAACGCGCCGGCCTGGGTCTGGAGCGTGGCGGTGGCGCCCGCGGCGGTCGCCGCCTCGAACGTCTCCCGGTCGCCCTGGAACGTGCTTTGCAGCTCGCCGACGGCCGGGTCGCCGATGGCGGCCAGCAGCAGGCCGAGGAGGGCCTCGGGGTCGTCGCGCAGCGCGGGGATGAGCGGGGCGTTGCCGCTCGGGCCGGCGGCCAGCGCGCCGCAGTCCTGGGGCGGGACGGGCAGGGTGACGCAGCCGGAGGCGAGCACCAGGAGGGCGGCCAGGACGCGGACGCGCATGGCCTCCAGCAGCGCCGTCGGGTCCATAGGCCTTGCCAGGTCGTTTGGCGCCGACCGAATCCCTAGGGGACCAAGGCGCGGGCGTTGCGCCACAGGATTTGCTCCTCGGCGGCGGCGGGCAGGCCGAGGGCGCGGAACGCGGCCACGTTGGCGCCCATGCCAGGGACCTTGGGGCCGGGCCAGTCGCTGCCCCAGAGGAACCGGTCGGCGCGGGCGGCGAGGTCGCCGAAGTAGTGCGGCAGCCGGGCCGGCGGGCAGGAGGAGAGGTCGATGCGCGCGTTGGGGAACCGGTCCAGGAGGGCGAGCGCCTGCGCCGTCTCGTTGGGGCGGCCGCCGTGGCACAGGATGACGGGCAGGCCGGGGAAGGCGGCGAGCACCTGCGCCAGCGGGGCGACGGTGGCGTGCGCGTTGTCGGCACCCGGGAAGATGCTCGTGCCGGTGTGGACCAGCAGCGGCATCCCAAGCTCCTCCAGCCGGGCGTAGGCGGGCCACAGCGCGGGGTCGGCGGGCGAGACGCGCTGGTGGACGGGATGGAGCTTGAGGGCCCGCACGCCGAGGTCCCGCAGCCGGCCGATGGCGGCCGCGCCGTCCCCGTCGTGGCGGGGGTCGTAGCCGCCCACCGCGACCAGCCGCCTCGGGTCCGCGGCGCAGTATTCGGCGATCCAGGGGTTGACCTCCCAGCCGTAGCCCATGACCTCCTTGGCGCAGTAGTTGACCAGCCACGCCGCCTCGATGCCCTCGGCGTCCAGGTGGGCAAGGAACGCGTCGGGGTCGCGCACGAAGCGCTCCATCTGGGGGAACGTCGGGTTCTGCGCGATCAAGGCGTGCGCCGCCGGCGTCATGAGGTCGAAGCGGTTGACGTGGACGTGGGCGTCGATGGGGCGCATCGCTCACTTCGCCTTGCCCAGGAACGCCTCGATGCGCGCCCGCGCCACCGGGCTGGCGTGCAGGCCGAGGAACAGCTCGACCTCCTTGGCGAGCCCTTGGGCGTAGGGCAGGTCGCGCCCGGCCGCCAGCGCCTGCTTCGCGGCGGCGAGCGCGGCGGCGTCGTGGCGCGCCATCGCCTGGGCGAGCCGGACGGCCTCCGCGACCACCGCGCCCTTCGGGACGACGAGGTCCACGAGGCCGATGCGCAGCGCCTCGGCGGCGTCGATGGCGTCGCCCGTGAGGACCAGGCGGCTGGCGGCGCCGTGGCCGACGAGGCGGACGAGCCGCTGCGTGCCGCCGCCGCCCGGGACGAGGCCGAGGGTCACCTCCGGCTGGCCGAGCTTGGCCTCGGCGCCGCAGACCCGGAGGTCGCAGGCGGTGGCAAGCTCGAGCCCGGCGCCGAGGGCGTGGCCGTTGAGGGCGGCGACGACCGGCTTGCGGAGGCCCTCGACGATGCCGTAGACGTTGGGCGGGGCGAGAAACGCGCGTTGCTGCTCGGGGGTGCGGGCAAGGAGTTCGCGGAGGTCGGCGCCGGCGGCGAACGCCGTGCCGGAGCCGGTGACGACCACGGCGCCGACGCTGGCGTCGTTCTCGGCCTCCTGCAAGGCGAGGATGAGGTCGAGCCGGATCTGGGCGTTGAGGGCGTTGCGCGCCTCGGGCCGCTCCAGGGTGAGGACGCGGACGCGGCCGTCGTCGCGGGCGGAGACCAGGCTCATCGCAGCACGCGCTCCCGCGGGGTGCCGTCGCCCCAGTCGTAGATGCCTTTCCCGGTCTTCTTGCCCAGCTCGCCTTTGGCCACGAGGTCGCGCACCAGTTGCGGGTTGCGGTAGTGGGCGCCGCCGAACTGGGCGTGCAGGTAGTCGCCGATGGCTTGCCGGACGTCGAGGCCGACCAGGTCCGACAGCTCCAGGGGCCCCATGGGGTGGCCGTAGCCGAGGCGCATCGCGGTGTCGATGTCGCGGGCGGAGGCGACCCCTTCCTCCAGCATCCGCATGGCCTCGTTGCCGAGGACGATGCCGAGGCGGCTGGTGGCGAAGCCGGGGACGTCGCGCACCACGATGGTGGACTTGCCCATCGCCTTGCCGACCTGCTGCGCGGCGTCGAGGGTGGCCGGGTCGGTGCCGTCGTGCCGGACGAGCTCCAGGAGCTGCATCAGCGGGACCGGGTTGAAGAAGTGCATCCCGAGGACGCGGCCGGGGCGCTTGGTGGCGGCGGCGATGGCGGCAACGCTCAGGCTGGAGGTGTTGGTGGCCAAGATCGCATGGGCGGGGGCGGCGGCGTCGGCGGCGGCGAACACCTTGCGCTTCAGGTCCAAGGACTCCGGCACCGCCTCGATCACCAGGTCGGCGCGCGCCACGGCGGCCGCCAGCTCGCCGCCGGGATGCAGCCGCGCCTCCCAGGCGGCACGCTGCGCGGGCGTGGTCTTGCCCTTCGCGACGCCTTTGGCCCAGAAGGCATGGATGGCGGCGGTGCCCTTGTCGAGGCTGGCGGGGCTGGCGTCGACGAGGTGGGTCTCGTAGCCGGCCTGGCACGCGACCTGGGCGATGCCGGCGCCCATGGTGCCGGCCCCCACGACCGCGACGGAGCGGATGTCCACGGCGCGGGAGGTGCTCCCGGTTTGAAGGCTTCTTAGGCGAAGCTGAACGCGGCCACGCCGTCGACGAGGACGGTGCCGCCGGTCTGGCTGGCTTCCGCCACGGGCTTGAACGCTCCCGCCGGGACCTTGGCGAGGGTGGCCGTGAGCGGCAGCGGGCCGGTGGCCTCGCCAAGCAGGTTGCCGGCCTCGTCCAGGATCCGCAGCGTGGCCGGCACCGCGGCGGGCTGGCCGGTCAAGGTCACGGTGCCCATGGTGAACGCGCCGGCGTCGGGCGTGACGGTCCCCGGGTCGCAGGTGGTCGTGGTGAGGACGGCCGCGGCGGCCGGCAGGTCGCAGCTGGCCTCGACCGGGGTCGGCGTGGCGGGCGCGGCCGCGACGGCGCCCGGGGTCCCGCCGGGTGCGTCGGGCACGGCGGCAGGCTGCTCCGGCGTGTCCATGTCCGAGGCGCAGCCGGCAAACAGGACGAGGGCGAGGATGGGCGGCAGGGCGCGCATGGAGGCCACGCGGCGCCCGGCTTACTTGAGCTTCGTGGCGGGCTTCTCTAGGACAGGTCGACCTTGAGCGTGCCGCCGAAGCCCGCGAACAGGACAGCGGAGGCCTTGCCGGTGATCTGGACGAGGGCGCCGGCGGGGACCTTGCCGTCGAGGTTGATGGTGATGGGGGAGGCGCCGCTCGCGGAGGCGATCTCGTTGCCGGCGCCGTCGGTGAGCAGCAGGGTGGGCTGGGGCAGCGCGTTGCCTTGGTACGTGAAGGTGGCGGTGCCCTTGGTGAACGAGGCGCCGTTGCTGGAGGCGAAGTCGGGCAGGGTGCAGGACTGGGCCGTGTTGCCGTAGACGCCGCCGCCGATGGCGCACTCCTGCGACACGGGGTCGGGGGTGCTGGGGCCGGTGGTCTGGTTGCCGCCGCCGGTCGTGGTGGTGTTGGTCGTGGTGGTGCCAGTCGTGGTGGTGCCGTTGGTGCCCGTCGTGGCCTGGCTTGTGCTGGTCCCCGAGGTGGTGGGCGGCGCGGCGGTGGTGGAGGAGTCGAGGCCGGAGGCGTCGCCCGTCGTGCTCGGGGAGGAGGCGGCCGTCGTGGCGGGGTCGTCGGTGCCGCCGGTGCAGCCGGCCAGCAGGGCCGTCGTCAGGAGGAGGATGGCCAGGAGGGCGCGCATCGGGGGCCGGTTCCCTTGCCGCCCTTTAGGCCTTGCGCCCCAGGCCTCGGAAATCCGGCTTCCGGCGTGCGAAGAACGCATCGCGGCCTTCGGCGTGCTCCGGCGTCAGGAACGCCGCCGCCTGCAGGTGGGCCTCGCGCTCCAGCGCCTCGCCCAGCCCGGCGTGCTGGTTCTCCTGGAGCGCGCGCTTGGCGAGCGCCATGGTCGCGGCGGGGCCGTCGGCGAGCGCCTGGGCCAGGTTGCGCACCGTGCCCGCGAGCTGCGTGCGCGGCACGGCCTTCAGGACCAGCCCCCAGGCGGCGGCCTCGGCGGCCGAGAACGGCGCCGCGGTCCAGGCCAGGTGCTTGGCGCGTTGCAGGCCGACGGCGCGCGGCAGCAGCCAGGTGCCGCCGGTGTCGGGGACCAGCCCGACGTGGCGGAAGCTCAGGCTGAAGGTCGCCTCCTCGGCAGCCACCGTGAGGTCGCATTGGAACGCGAGGATGGCGCCGGCGCCGTAGGCGTTCCCCTGCACCTCGGCCAGCACCGGCTTGGGGTGGGCGTGGATGGCCGCGACCAGGCGGTTGAGGCCGCCACGCAGCCGGGCCAGGGTCGCCTGCGCGTCGCCGGCGAACTGGCGCATGACCTCGATGTCGCCGCCGGCGCTGAAGGCGTCGCCGTCGGCCGCCAGGACCACGACCCGGACGGCGGGGTCGTCGCGGGCGGCCTCCAAGGCGGTGGCGAGGGCGGCCAGCGTGGTCAGGTCGAGGGCGTTCTTCTTCTCGGGGCGGGCCAGCACGAGGCGGAGGATGCCGGCCTTCGCGTCGAGCTCGTGCCGGAGGGCCACGCCGCCGGGACGGAGGGGTCCTTGATGGGCGTTCCTACCGGACGGGCGGTCCTTCCTCGGGGGCGCCGGTCCAGCCGGGCTGGAGGCCCAGCCGGGGCTTGGCGGCCTCCTCGGGCGGCTGGACGTAGGCCGTGCAGTCGCAGCCCTTGGCCTTGCAGGCGCCTTCGCCCCACTTGCCCTTCCGGCCGGAGCCGATGTAGTGGCCTTCGCGTCCGTATCCGGTCTTGGGGTGGCCGCAGGCGGGCCGCTGGCATCTTCCTGGCACGGCCCCATCGGAGCCGCGCGGATGCTAAAGGCCGACGCTTGGTGTCAGGCGGCCAGGGGCGCCAATTCGGCCTCGGGCTGGAACGCCGCGCACTCGCAGGCGGGCGCCTTGCAGGGGCCTTGGCCGGGACGACGGCCGGAACCGTGGAAATGGCCGGTGGCGGCCGGCCCGTTCTGGGGATGGCTGCAACCGGTTCGCTGGCAGAGGGGGCTGGTGCGTCCGAGGGGCATGGCCCCCCTTTGTGGGAGGGGGTTGCCCTTGAGGGTGCGTGTCGCGGCAACCGTCCTCAAATGGGGCGGCCCTCTCGCCGCGCCCGTGGCTTGCCGGTGCTGCGGGGGCGCGACCCGGACGGTCCGCTTCGGCGCCAGCCTGGTCACGGCCTGCTCGGGCTGCCACGCCTTGGACACCCAGCCGCTGGTCGATGCCCGCGTGCCCGGGTTCGCGGAGCACGTCCAGGCGTTGCGCGAGGAGATCGCGGCCGAGGAGGAGGACGGCGAGGCGAAGCGCCTCACGGCCGCGGTGGACGAGGCGCGCGAGGAGGGCGACGGCGCGCACCTGCGGGTCCAGGTCGTCGAGGGCAACCCGCGCTGGGTCGTGGCCGGCAGCCGGGTCGAGGGCTTCCTGGACGGCGGCGCCGAGGACTCCACGCCCGTCGAAATCCTCCAGAAGGCGGGCGGCCACCTCGAGCTCTTGGCCGACGACCGCGCCTGGGGCTCGCTGCGGCGCGGCGCCACCGTGCTGCTGTCGCCCCAGTCGAACGCCACCATCCACCGCAACCTCCTCAAGGCGTTCCTGGTGGTCAAGCGCCGCCACGCCGGCTACGGCGACCTGGAGCGCGCCGACGCCCTGCCGCCGCTTGCGCGCGGCGGCGCGGTCGATGCTCCAGGCCTCCGCCCGGGCCAGGCCAAGGCGCTGGCGGCGGCGGCCGCGCTGCCGGAAGGCGGCATCCTGCTGGTGCAGGGCCCGCCCGGCACCGGCAAGACCACGGTGATCGCGCAGTTGTTGAAGATGGAGGCGCGCCGCGACCGCACCGTCCTCGTCGTGAGCCACACCCACGTCGCCATCGACAACGCCCTCCGGAAGGCCTTGGCGGCCGAGCCGCGGCTGGCCGACCGGACGGTGCGGCTGGGCGAGGCGGGCCGCGTCAGCGCCGACCTGGCGCACCTCAACAAGCGGGTCAGCAGCTTCCGCATGGACCCCGAGGAGGAGGACGCCAAGCCGCTGTTCGCCAACCTCCAGGACAAGCACCCCATCGTCGGCATGACCTTGGACGCACTCGCCTCCGCCGTGCTGGCCGCCGACCAGGACAACCAGGAGGTGCGCCCGTTCGACACCGTCATCGTGGACGAGGCCGGCATGAACGCCTTCCCCAAGACCGCGCTGGCGCACTTCGTCGCCCGCCGCCTGGTGCTGGTCGGCGACCCGTTGCAGCTTCCGCCCATCGTGCGCGGCCGGCGCGCCTCCCGCGACGAGAACCAGAAGCGCAGCCACTTCGAGCTCCTGCAGATGCTGCGCCCCGACCTCGCCGTGCTCTTGGACGAGCAGTTCCGCTGCCATCCCCGCATCTACGCCTGGAGCCAGGACGCCGTCTATGGCGGCCGGGTCCGCAGCGCCAACCCAGGCAAGCCCATCAGCCTCACCCTCGCCGGCCACCGCGTCACCCAGCCCGTCGTCTGGCTCGACACCACCGCCGTCCCCGGCAACAAGGCCGAGCAGGTCGGCACCAGCCGCGCCAACCCGACGCACGCCCGCCTCGCCTGGCGCATGGCCGCCGAGCTTGCCAAGCAGGGCTTCCGTCCGGACGAGCTGGGCTACATCACGCCGTTCCGGGCCCAGGCCGAGGCGTTCCAGGCGCTCGCGCACGACAAGGCCCGCGACGCCCCGCTCGCGCGCATGACCGCCGCCACCGTCGATGCCTTCCAGGGCAACGAGCGCCGCGCCATCCTGTTCGACCTCACCACCCTCAAGCCGGCCAAGCCGCACGAGGACCACCGCCGCCTCAACGTCAGCCTCACCCGTGCCCAGGAGCTGTTGGTCATCCTCGGCCCGCGCCCGTTCGTCCGCGACCCCGCCGACAACCCGTTCTGCTGGTCGCTCCAGCAATGGCAGGGCCTCCAAGTGGTGCCGGCTCCGGCAGAGCCTTGAGGACGCCACGCCCAAAATTCCGCATGGACAAGGACCTGGCCCGCGCCGTCCGCCGGGACCTGCGCGGGAAGCGCAGGATTCCGACGGAACTGCGCTGGACCATGGCCGCCGCCGGCGTCGCGCTGGCGGCCTGGGCCTCCGTCCTGGGCTTCGCGTTCCTCGTCGGCCGCGGCGGGCAGGCGCTCCAACTTGCCGGCACGACCCTCGCGATCGGCCGCGAGCCGGCGATGCTGTCCGCCTACGCGCAGGCCGACCCGCTGCCGCTCTGGCTGGTGGCGCTCCTCAACGCCAGCCAAGACGCCGCCACGGTGCTCGTCAGCCTTGTGGCGCTGGCGTTCGCGTTCCGCCGGCTGCGCCAGTTCCACTGGATCGACCGGCCCATCTCGACCCTCGAGCGCGAGGCGGTGGCCAAGCGCCACTGGGTCCAAAAGTGGGGCGTCTGGGCCGTCGCGGGCTTCTACTTCCTGCCCGGGTTCGGCTCCGGCGCCATCGCCGCCTGCCTCCTCGGCCTCTTGGCCGGCCTGCCGCTGCGGAAACTGGCCGTCTGGCTCACGGCCGCTGGCGTCGCGGTGTCGCTGTTCTGGGCCGTCGCCCTGTCGTTCGCGAGCGCGCTGCTGCCGTCGGGCCCGTGGTCGAAGTGGCTGCCGCTGGCGTTCCTCGGCCTGGTGGCGGCCGGCGCGGCCTGGAACGCCTGGCGCCACCGTGGCCAGCCCAGCACCATGTTCCTCGGCTGGGACGTGGCGCCGCGCGGCGACGACCGCGCCCGGCTGGAGGCGGCCGGGCTGCGCGTCCTCGACACCGTCGTCGAGGTGAACCTAGGGCGGTTTGCGCGCGCCGTCGGCATCCCGCGCAAGCACACGCCGACGCTGCGCACCGCCGCAAAGCTCGCGCTCGTGCACGGCATGGACCTGCGCGCGGCGCGGGCGCTGGCGGAGCACGGCGTCACCGGCGTGCGCGACCTGGCCCTCCTCGACCCCGCGCTGTTGCGCGAGGTCGTGGCGGCGGCCCGCGTCCGGGTGCCGCCGGCCAAGCCGCGGGCGTGGCGGGTGGCGGCGCAGGGGATGGCGCGGCGGCATCCGGTGTAGCTAGGAAACCGGCTCTTCCCCAAGCGACTTGACTTGTGCTTCCAACCTGGCGATCCTTGCACGCAGGTGGTCGACCTCTGCACGGGCGGACACCGCCGCGGAGCGCGCAGCATCGCGTTCGCGTCGAGCATGGATGCCAGGCCATGGATTGTCGCTCATGCACCCTGGAGAACCGCGTGCCCAGAAAACCTCAGCGTTGATTGGTCGTGGCCCCAAATTGTTGCAAGGCCCCTTGCACGATGCGCGTGAGGTACACGTTGGTCTCCGGCACGTCCCAGAACGGGATGCGCTCCTTCAGCGTCTCGATGGCCTGGATGTAGGCGCCGTACACGTCGGCATCGCGCTCTCGCACGAACGGCACCTCGAACCCGAGCCTGGCCAGGCCCTTGCAGGAGGCCTCGTCGTAGATGGGGTAGGCATGGTGGAAGAAGTGCAGGTAATGGCTGAGGGTGCGCAGGTCGAGGCCGCTGACCGCCGGCAGGTCCGAGATGGGCGCCGTCGCCGGGTAGTGGTGGGCGTCCAGGAGCGCGATGGCGTCGCGGCGCAGGTGGCCGGCCCACTTGGGGCGGGGCAGGCCGAACGCCTGCTCGATGGCGTCGGTCACGGGCTCCGCCAGCGGGTGCTCGATGGTGTAGAGCAGCCGTTGGTAGGAGTCGTGGACGGGCGCCTGGGCCGCGCGGTAGAGGGCCGGGACCTGCTCGAAGAAGGCTTGCAGCGGGCTCATGCCGCGCCTACGCCGCCTTGGAGGCGATCCATTCCCGCTTAAAGCACTCGGCGAGCACGTCGTCGTCCTCCTTGGTGGGGAGCACGGTGGCGAGGTAGTCGGCGTAGCTGCCCTTGCCCTTCCAGGCCTCGCCGGCCGGGGTGACCTCGGCGCCGACGTCGGGGCCGATGGCGCGGTGGAAGCTGGGCGCCGGCACGTAGAGCTTGGGTTGGCCGTCGGGCACCGACTTGTTGATGATCTCGACCTCGCGCGCGATCTCCTGGCGGTACAGCTCGCGGGCGTCGCGGTTGAGCATGCGCTTGTCGACGGGGGCGGTGTTCTCGGCCTCGTCGTAGCGGCCCTTGAGGCCCCAGACGTAGGCCCATTCGCTGGAGGTGCTGCCGTCCTTGCCGAACAGGTCGTAGGCGGTCGGGATCCAGCGGTTGAAGCTGCGCTGCAGGACGGGGATGGGGATGACGCCGGCCTTGACGATGCGGCGCAGGCCGTTGCTGCCGGTGCCGAGGTGGAACGCCTCCTCCTTGAGCATCGGGCCCATCGAGGCCGCGAGCGGCTTGAAGGCGCTGGTGGAGAGCATCTTGAGCTGGTACTTGCCGTCGCGGTCCACGAACATCGTGAACACGAAGAAGTCGAGCCAGTTCTTGGTGGGCTCGTTGAAGGAGCCGAGCAGGCGGTTGCCGTCGTTGGCGTCGCGCTGCAAGAGCTTCTGGGCCTCGCGGGCGCCCTCGGGGCCGAAGTGCGTCATCAGGAGGTGGCACATCTGCCAGCCGTGGCGCTGCTCCTCCGCCATGATGCGCAGCGCGGACTTGCGGTCGTACTCGGTGGGCGCCGAGGCCAGGAGGTGGCGCTGCTGCTCGACGGAGGCGAACTCGGTGTCGCCCTGGACCGTGATGAGGTGCATCAGGGCGTCGCGGATGTTCTGGTGCGGGATTTGCAGCGGACGCTCCCACTTCGGGCGGCCCTTGTAGTCGCCGTACTCGATGTGGGGCGCCACGTTGTCGAAGTCGTACTTGGCCTCGAAGCGGTAGTCGCCCAGCCAGGCGGTGTCGAAGCCGACCTTCTTCTGCCAGTCGCCAAACTGCGCGACCCAGTCGTCGAAGGTGGTCGGGACGCTTGCGGCCTGGGCCATGAGGTTCCCTAAGGTTCCTCGGATAAGAGGGGTGCGGTCGGGCCCCTCCTGGAGGCGTCCCACAACGCCAGCCCCATCTCGGGGCGCAAAGAGAACCTTCAGCATGGCCACCTTCGACTCCAGCCGCAGGCACCACGCCAAGAAGTCGCCACTCCGTCCCAGCCACTTGAGCCTGGCCGAGAAGCGGATGCGGCCGAACATGTGGTCCGAGGCTTCCGTGGCGCGGGCGACCCGCGGCCGCGGCTTCGGGACCTTCCGGCGCCACCGCTAGGCGTTCAGCCGGGGGGCGCTTTCGGCTGGAACAGCCCGACGGCGCTGCCTTCGGTGTCGACGAAGTAGGCGCTGCGGCCGGGCCCGACGTCCTGCGGGCCCCACACCTTCTTGCCGCCGGCCTTCTCGATGCGCGCCACCGCGGCCTCCAGGTCGTCCACCTGGACGATGATGGCCGGGCCCTTGAGCATGGGCGGGCGGGCCATCATGCCGCCGTTGATGCCGCCGGGCTTCTGGGGCATCATGGTCTTGGGGTCCGTCGGCGTCGTCGTGATGAAGGTGTAGGCGCCGCCGGGCGGCGAGGCCATCCGCCACCCGAAGGCGGCCTCGTAGAAGCGGCGGGCGCGGGCCACGTCGTCGGCAGGCAGCTCGAAGTGGATGACCGGGTCCATGCCGCCGGCAGCGGCGCCGCCAAAAAAAGATGGCTGCCCGCAGAAAGAAATAGGGTCTGCCGGATGGCGCCGCGATGGCCGCCCGCAAGCCCGCCAAGAAACCCCAGCCCGCCAAGGCCTCGAAGACCGTCCGCAAGGCGGCCGCCAAGCGCTCCAAGCCTTCCAAGACGGTCGTCCGCAAGGCCGCGCCCAAGAAGGCGGCGGCCGGCGGGCGCAAGGCCGACGGCTCGGGCGCGCCCGGCTCCGGCAAGGCGCCGTTCCATGCCGTGACGCCGCACCTGGTGGTGGACGGCGCCGAGGCGGCGATCCGCTGGTACGGCACGGTGTTCGGCGCCAAGGAGCTGGCCCGGATGCCGCTGCCCAACGGGAAGCTGATGCACGCCACCCTCCAGCTGGGCGACTCGACCCTGATGCTGGCCGACCCGTTCGCGGGGCCGGTGCCGGACAAGATGGTGGGCGTGACGCTGCACCTCCAGCGCAAGGACCTCGACGAGGTGTGGAAGCGCGCCATGGACAACGGCGCCAGCCCCATCATGCCATTGGCGGACCAGTTCTGGGGCGACCGCTACGGGCAGCTGCGCGACCCCTTCGGCCACGCCTGGAGCCTCGGCTGGCCCGCCAACCTCACCGCGGCGCAGAAGAAGAAGATGGAGCAGGACGCCGTGCGCCAGATGGTCGCCGGCACCCAGCACCCCTAGCGCAGGGGGCTCAGGCGCGGCGGCGCGCGGCCAGCACGGCGACGGCCGCCAGGACGGCCACCGCGGCCGCCAGGCTCGCGGGCGGCGAGCCCTTGGCGGGCTCCTCGGTCGCGCTGGCCGGCGGGGCGTCGTGGACCTCGGGCGGCGCCGCGCGCGACACTTGGACGGGCGCGGGGACGGCGTCGGTGCCGGACGCCGCGGGCGGCGGCGTGACGACGATGGTCTCGGCGCCGGCGGTGCCGGCGAACACGCGCCACTCCATCGTGGGGGCGCCGTCGTCGATGTCGTCGTCGCTGCGGCTGACGCGGACCCCGAACTCGGGGCCGCCCTCGCCGTCCAGGTCGCCGAGGGTGCGGGCGAGGAGGCCGATCTCGTCGTAGGCGCCGCCCGGCTGCACCAAGGTGCTGCCGAGGACGACGGCGCCGGTCTCGCCGGCCAGGAGCTCGAAGCTGACGGTGGCGTTGGTCAGGTCCTCCGCGTCGGTGGCGTAGCCGACGAACAGGTCCACGGCGCCGACGCCGCTGACGTCCTCCACCACGCGGATGCTTTCGACGTCGTCGCGCTCCAGCACCCAGGCGGGCTTGCCGGTGCGGCCGTCGAGCGCCTCGACCTTGACGGCGCGGCCGTCGTCGCCGGTCTCGCTCAGGAGCACCAGGTCCGGGGCGCCGTCGCCGGTCCAGTCCGAGTGCTCGTCGCCGTGGAGGGTCAGGGGCCCTTGGTCCGTGACGGGCACGCTCCAGATTTGCACCAGGTCGCCTTTGGCGGGGCCGGCCTTGACGTCGCCGGTGCTGAACGTGATGGCGGCCGCCAGGACCTCGTCCTTGCCGTCGCCTTCCAGGTCGCCGTAGGGCAGCGCGACCGTGAGGACGTCGGACGAGACGGCGACTTCGTGCAGGGTGGCGCCGTCCTTGCCGGACAGGATGCGCACGGCGCCCGCCAGGCTGGCGCCGTCGCTGCTGGCAAAGTGGAGGAACTCCAGCTCGTCGTTGCCGTCGCCGTCGAGGTCGCCGAGCGGCAGCAGGGCGGCCTCGCGCAGCAGGGCGGGGGCGGGCTCCGTCTCGAACACGCGCTCCCACAGCAGCTTGCCGTCCACGCCGCCGACCGCGGCGACGCGGTGGCTGCGCGCCTGCGACAGGGGCGGCGCCCCCATGCCGTAGCTGTACGTCTCGAGGGCGTCCTCGGCCACCAGGAAGCCGAAGTCGTCGCCGCCGGCGCCGTCCAGCTGGGCGGCCGCGACGCCTTGGACGTCCTGCAGGTCGCCCTCGAACGCGACGGTGCCGCCGCTTCCGGTGTAGGAGGCGTGGGTGCGCTCCGAGCCGGCCCAGCTGTAGCCCGCGGGCGTGAAGGCGAAGGTGTCGGTGGAGTCGTAGGTGAAGCCGAGGGTGCCGAAGCCGCCTTGGCCGAGGGGGACGAGGCCGTTGACGTCATAGGTCGAGCGGCTTGCGTCGACGTAGCCGGCCGGGGGGAACGCGGACGCCTCGGTGGAGTCCTGGGCGTTGTGGTCGGCCTGCTTGTGGAGCTGCTTCAGGCCCTTGCCGGAGAATACCTCGCGGTCGAAGTCGAAGCCGTACGCCATCGGGCCGGCGGTGGCGAAGCCGACCGAGGTCGGGTAGGCGGTGACCTCGCCGTGGGAGGCGGACTTGATGACGTCGCCGAGGCCGTCGCCGTCCAGGTCGCCCACCATGCTGGCGGACTGGCCGTCGGCGATGGGCAGGTTCCACACCACCGTGGCCAGGTCGCGGCCCGACAGCGCCTGCACGGTGCGCCGGACCTCGACGTCCGCGCCGTAGCGGTACACGCTGGCCACCACGTCGTCGGCGCCGTCGCCGTCCAGGTCGCCCATGGGCACCAGGTCGAGCGAGGCCGCCTTGACGGTCTGGTTCTCGACGGGGTCGCCGCCGAAGCGCAGGCCGAACGTGCGCAGCAGGTCGAGCGTGCCCGCGTAGTCGAGGCGGTCGCCATCGTGGCTGGCTTGGGTGGGGGCGGGCGCCAGCAGTGCCGCGAGCAGCAGGCAGGCGAAGGCGCGGGACGCGTCCATGACCCGCACGACCGCCTGGGGGTTATGAAGATGCCCAGCCGACCGTTTGACTCAGGGCGCATCCCGGCCGGAGTCGGTGCCTAGCGGGACCGCGACGCACAGGCCCAGGCTGCCGTCCTTGCGCCGCCGCATCAGGTACAGGGAGGTCTCGCCGTCGCCCGTGTCGGCGCCGGCCGCGTCCAGGTACGGGAAGTGCGTGCGCACCAGCACCAGGCGGTCGTTGAGCCACTCGACGTCCTGGATGTCGGCCCGCGTGTCCTCGATGCCCTTGGCGTGGTACTGCTCCGGCGCCTGCGCGAAGAACGCCGCCACCGCCTCGGGCTCCTCCAACGGCTGCGTGGCGTCGCCCATGACCATCAGGGCCGGGTAGTCGAAGCAGGCCGCCGCGGCCTTGCCGTCGCCGGCCGTGACGGCGGCCGCGAACCCGTCGAGGAACGCCTGCACCTCGGAGGCGTCGTCGCCGGCCAAGGGGCGGCGCGGGCGGGCCGACCGCGGGGTGCCTTGCTGGGGGCGTGCCTTGGCTTGCGCGGCGCGGGCCATGCCAGGCCATCCGCGTCCCGCTAGGAAGCGGAGGGATGCCGGCAACCGGCCGCCGCGAGGCGCTCAGTTGCCCTTGAAGTCGGCCACGCGCTTCTCGACGTAGGCCGCGATGCCTTCCTTGGCGTCCTTGGAGGCGAACAGCTTGGCCTGCATCTCGCGCTCCATGGCAAGACCGTACTCGAGGGGGACCTCGGCGCCGCTTTGCACGGCGCGCTTGATCATGCCGGAGGCGAGGGCGGCCTTGTTGGGCGGGCAGAACTGGGCGGCCCAGTCCAGCACGTCGCGGCGGAAGGCGGCGGCGTCGCCCTCCAGGATGATGTTGACGAGACCCAATTCGGCGGCCTTCTCGAAGCTGATGTTGGTGCCCGTGACCATGAGCTCGATGGCCTTGGTCTTGCCCACCATGCGGGCCAGGCGCTGGGTGCCGCCGGTGCCAGCCAGCACGCCCAGGTTGATCTCGGGGAGGCCGACCTTTCCGGCGTCCTTGCGCGCGATGCGCAGGTCCGCCGCCATCGCGATCTCGAGGCCGCCGCCGACCGCGTGGCCGTTGAGGGCCGCGATCACCAGCTTCGGGGTCTGCTCCAGGCGCGACAGCGTCTCGTTGGCGTGCAGGCAGAAGAAATACTTGTAGCCGGGCGTGACGCGGTTGAGCATCTGGATGCTGGCGCCCGCGGAGAAGAACTTCTCGCCGTTGCCGGTGAGGACGATGACCGACACGGCGTCGTCGAAGCGGGCCTTCAGGATGGCCTCGTCGAGGTCGCGCATCATCTCGTGCGTGTAGGTGTTCGGGCCCGACGCGCCGGCGGCCAGCGGGGCGCCCGCCGAGTCCGACGCCAGCTCGATGACGGCGATGCCGTTCGGGGTCGTGCCGTAGTTGACGAGCTTGTTCGCCATCGGCGTGAGCTTCAGGGCGGACTGGACGGTGGACTGGGCCATGGGCCGGCGACGGGGTGTTCCCGTCTTGAAGGCTCCCCTCCTTTATACGAGGGGGCGCCTGGCCACGGCGTTGACCGGCATGGGATGGCACGCCGTGGGCCCCGCGGCCGAGCTTGCCGAAGGCCAGATGCAGGAGCGCACCGTCGCCGGCGTCGCGGTCCTCATGGTGCGCGCCGAGGGCGAGGTGCACGCCATGACGCCGCATTGCCCCCACAAGTTCGGGGCGTTGGCCGACGGCACGCTGGCGGGGCGGATGCTGACCTGCCCCATGCACACGGCGACTTTTGATTTGGCCACCGGGCGCCCCCGTCCTGGTGAAGAGTGGGCCGGCGCGCTGACCGTGTACCCGACGCGGGTGCGGGAAGGGGTGCTGGAAGTGCAGTTGCCGGCGTTGGCGTAGGCTTTCGGCACAAGTGTGGCACTTTTGCCGCTTCGTTCCCCGAGGACCCGGTTGGGAACGCGGCTTAAGGCGGGCAGGAGTTTGGCAGGGATTCGCGGTCGAGGACCGCAGGACCGACCAAATGAGACTGACCTATGGGCTTCTTTCAGCGCCCAGGGTGAGATTTGAACTCACGCGGGAGTTTCCCCCCACAAGCTTTCCAGGCTTGCGCCTTACCGGTCTAGACTACCTGGGCAATCGTTCCATCATCGGATGCGCCGGCTCCACGGAGAAGACGGGATGGAACGGCCCGTCCGGCGCCCAAGAGGGACGATGCGGCGACTCGGGGCTGCTTCTTAAAAGGAACGCACCGGGGGATGGCGGGACGCACGACGAGCTTGCAGGAGCATGCGGCCGTCGCTTGAGCTAGCGGCGCCGAACTTGACGGTCGGAGTGGCATCGAAGCCGCTGCCCGGGATGGTGCAATGGCGTGCCATGGTTGGGCGCAACGCGATTGGGGCGCCCTTGATGCTGATCAGGCAAAAGCCGCACCATGGGATTAGCGACGGTGTCCCCTGCACCCACTTTGGCCTCAACGACTAATCGAGACCATGGAGTGATGCGCGCGGTTCCATGACGCGAACGGTTGTCCCCCTGCTGGCCGGTCTTCTGCTGATGCCCCTGGTTTCGGATGCGTCTGCCCACCACATGACGGGGAGCGACGCTGCACAATGGACCGACTCCATCGGCGCCCGCATGCCTGCCGACGACCCAACGATGCTGGCCTGCGACCTGCTGGCTGCAGATCCGCTCCACGCCATCCTCGGTTTCCTCGTCGACTTGTTGTGCCTAGGGGGCAGCGTGTCGGGCCTACGGCAAGGCGATGTGCTCCTCGGCTTGACGGTCTGCGAGTCCAACGGAGACGCCGCCCAGTTGGGCTCCGGCGGTCGCGGCGGCTTGTGCTATGCGAGCGCTGGCTACGACGATGCGGGCGGCTTCTGCCAGCCGAGCGGCATCTCCAACGGCAAGTACGACGGCTACACGACCACCACGGCCCCTACATTCTGCAACAACGCCGACTTCCCCATGGGCTCCGTCACGGCCTACTCCCGCAGCCAATACGTCACGTTCCAGCTCACAAGCGACGGAACCCCGGTTCCGATGTTCTCGCAGGTCGCTGGCACCGATTGCAGCGTGACGGGCCCCGCAGAATCCGTGACGGTGGACCTGGCGTGGCTTGACGCCGTCAACGAGGGCCACATCAGCCTGTTCGCCTTGGAAGCGCCTGCCAGTGGCGCCGTCAACACCTACACAGTCAGCGCTCCGACCTCTTCGATTCCGTCTGGGGCGCTGTCCTGCGACTCGGCCTCGCCTTGGTACCAGACGCCCGTCCACCATGCCGTGTTGCCGTCAGGCACCTACCGCCACCCCAGCTACACCCTCGCCCCTGGCTACACCACGGAATTTGACGGCGACACCTGCATCATCGCCGACGGCGACATCCTGATCGGCGGCACCATGACGACCAGCCGCCCCGGGTCCCACCTCGTCCTGGTCTCCAAGTCTGGCAACGTCGGCGTCACCGGCACCTTGGCAAGCGCCACGGGCGCGTCGGGAAGCTCAGGTGCCATCGCCACCAACGGCGAAGGCGGTGGTCTCCTGATGCTCCTGGCGCCCGCTGGCAGCATCACGCTCTCCGGCATGACGCGCTCAGGCGACGGCGGCGACGGCGGCGACGCGGCCACCGAAGCCGCCGCGCCCGCCACCGGTGGCCACGGCGGCCAAGGCGGAAACCTCTACTTCGGAGCAGCCTCCTTTTCCGGCAGCCCGTCCACCTACGCCTCAGGCGCGGGCGGCAGGGGCGGGCACGCCACCCTCCTTCGCAACCTGCTCGGCATCAACTCGGCCCGCGGCGGCGATGGCGGGGACGGCGGCGCCGTTGTCCTCTATTCGGCATCCGAATCTAGCCTCCTGGCGGACCAGGTGGATGCGGACTGCGACAACACGTCCGGCAGCGGGGGGACCGAGACTGCGTGCGGCGCCGGAGGTGCCGGCGGCAGCGGCAATGGTGACGGCGACCCTGGCTTTGACGGCTTTGACGGCGCCGACGGGGCTCCGCCGGCCAGCGGCGCTTCCGGCCACCCCGGCACCGATGGTACACCCGGGTCTCCCGCCTCTCCGGCGTTTGGCGGGGGCGGCGGTGCAGGCTGCCCAGGGGGTGCCGGCGGCTCCGCGAGCGCCCAAGGCGGACGCGGCGGCTCCGGTGGCAACGGCGGAACGGGTGCCTGCGGCATCAACGGCGGCGCCGGCGGCCCCGGGGGCGCAGGAAACAGTGGCGGCGCAGGCAACGCGGCCACGGGCGGACCCGGCGGCGAAGGACTCTACGGCTACCCGGGTGGGAACGGCGGCGACGCCATCGCTTGGGGCGGCCTTGCGGGCCACGGCGGCGATGGCGGCAACGGCGCCCCCGGCCTGCTGGCAGGAGGCGCACCCGGAGCAGGGGCGCCTGGTGGTGCAGGCGGTGCCCCGGGCGCCGCCACGCCTGGCGCACCTGGAGCGCCCGGCGGTTCGGCGGGCACGGCCTCCTCTGGCTCCCTGCCGCCTGGCAACCCCGGCAACAACGGGGGATACGGCGGCATCGTGCCGACCTGCGGACCTTTGTAGGTTCGTGGCCACGTTCCGGAATCTGCTCAAACGCTGCATCGGGCCGGGTTGTGGACGAGGTGGCTGAAGCACCCATTCTTGCGAACCGGTTGGGCGAAGCTGGGTTGCCCGGACTTTGGCCCGGATGCTCCAAAAAAAAAGTCAGGTCGCCGCTGCTGCTCACGCAAATCCGAGAAAAAGAAAAAGGAGGGACCCGCTGGACCTTCCTTTTTCAAATCGCCGCGCCCAGCGTGAACACCTCGCTCGAAAGCGTCCCCGGGCCGGCGAGGTTGACGGCGGCGACCTTCCAAGATGGGAACATGCGCGCGGCGGCAGGATGCGCGGGACGCTAGGTCTGGAGCCCCGGCCGCGCCGTGCCCGCGCCGAACGCAGGCGGCGCCCCAGCCTCCGCGGTGCCTGCCGCGGTGGTCGCGGGGAACGCCCGAATCGGCCAGCCGTGCAACTGCACGACGCCGGCGTCGCCGAGGCGCCGCATGTGGTAGGCGGCGGCGCCGTACTTGACGCCGAGCTGGCGGGCGGCCTCGGCGACGGTGATGCCGGGGTTGCCCACGACGATCGCCTGGACGCGGCAGGCCAGCGCGCTCTTGAGGAAGCCTTCGGCGTGGCGGGGCTGGACGTCGGCGGGGTACACGCAGACGTAGCGGCCGGAGGCGCGCAGGCGGACGTGGCCGGAGCGCTGCAGCACGCGCAAGTGGTGGCGCAGCGCGCTGCGGCCGCAGGCGGACAGGCGCGCGAGCTCGTTGAAGTGGATGCCGGGCGCGGCGGCGACCTCCTTGAGGATGCGCGACCGGGCCGGCTGGGAGGGGATGTCGTCGCCGGCGAGGCGGGAGAACAGCAGGGCGAACAGCAGGGGGGCCTTGCGGCGGTGCGTCCACGCGGCGGCGGCTCCCGTGGCGGCGGCGAGGGCGCCGAGCAGCCACCAGGGGAACTCCCACGCGGGCGCCGCGGCGAGGCGGCCGGGGGCGCGGCCCTTGAGGCTTGGGGCGGGGGCGGCGTCGGCGCAGGCGTCGCCCGCGCCCGCGGCGTCGCTGTCGAGCTGGTCCGGGTTCGGGACGGTGGGGCAGTTGTCCCCGAACGGCCCGTCCTCGGCGATGCCGTCGCCGTCCAGGTCGGGGTCGCAGGCGTCGCCCACGCCGTCGCGGTCGAGGTCTTCCTGGAGCGGATTGGGGTCGACGGGGCAGCTGTCGGCTTCGTCGCCGATGCCGTCCTTGTCCTGGTCCTGCACCGGGGCGGCGCGGTGCGGCGGCTGGGCAGCGTCGGCGCGGCCGTCGCCAGGCGTCGCGAGAAGCGCTCCCAGGAGAGGGAGGGCGCCGCAGGCCGGGTCGCGGCAGGCCGGTTCCTCGGGCGTGGGCCGCTCGCGGGCCGCCCCCGGGACGACGGAGGGCTCCGGGTCGTCCTCCAGCGCGGGCCCGACAGAGACCGTGGGGCCCGGCGACAGCGGCGGGGGCGGCGGGGGCGGGCAAACGGCGGGCGGGGCGCACGGCGCGGACGGGGCGATCAGGTCGGTCAGCATCGAGAGGTCGACCTTGGGCATGGGCGTGCCGAGCTTGAGCGCCAGGTCGCGCACCAGGCGGACCGCTTCGAGCGCGTCGGCGACGAGGGGCGGCTCCTCGACGGCAGGCAACTCCACCGGGGCCACCTCAGGCCCGGGGTCGTCGGGGCCGGGCAGCAGGCGGTCCAGATCGCCAAGGCCGCCCAGGAGCCCGCCGTCGCCGCCGTCGTAGCCCTCGGCCGCGGCGTGGGGCAGCGCGGCGGCCACGAGCGCCACGAGCGCAAGAAGCGGGAGCAGGGACGGTCGCCGCATGGGAAAACGAAAGGGTCCACCGAATAAAAGCCAGAGTGGACCGACCGCTGAAATTGCGGGGAAGGCCGGGAGAAGGCGCAGTCCCGCAGGCGCGCGCGGCGTTGCCGAAAACAAAGCCTGGGCCCACTTTGGCTATCGTTTTGACCCAAATTGGCTAGTGGACTGGCCCAATCGTGTTTAGAATCATGCACCAATGTGCCCCTATGAGTGGTCTTGGCCGCGCAGCCTTGGCACTAGCTGGCGCCGCCCTGCTGGCCTTGCTGGTGGCGGTGGGCGCCCCTTCCGCCGACGCCGCCTCCGAGCACATCGGGATTTCGCTGCCGTTCAGCTACTCGCCCGGCAACACTGCCGCGGCGGGCCCGCCGTCCACCACCTGGTCCATCTCCAACATCGGCACCGTGGACGCCACCGTCGAGGTCCACAACTCCACGGTCGGCCTGGCCGCCACCCTGACCGTCCCCGCCATGACCACGGCGCTGTACACCTACGTCAGCCCCTACGGCGACAACTCGTTCCCGGGCGGCCGCCTGCACACGCCGCTGTTCGTCCACTGGTTCACCAGCACCAGCGACGACATCGTGGTCTCCCAGTTCGCCGCAATCCGCGGCCGCAGCGCCGTCGCCGAGGCCAGCACCCTGCTGCCCACGAGCGCCCTCGGCTACAGCCACTTCCTGGCCCACTACGAGGAGAAGGGCGCCAACACGTTGTCTGTTGTGGCCACCGCCGACGGCGCCACCGTGACCCTCACGCCGGCGGCCAACATCGACTATGGCGTCTACCGCAGCGGCTTCAGCTTCTCCCCCGCGGACCCCACCTTCCCGGCCATGGCCAAGGACGTCCCCACCACGTTCACGCTCGGCCCCTACGAGTCGCGCCGGCTGGACGCGATGGGCGACGTCACCGGTTCCATCCTGGAGTCCGACCATCCGGTGGCGGTGTTCGGCTCCAGCCTCTGCGCCAAGGCCGGCGCCTCGCAGTGCAACCACCTCGAGGACCCGACTTTGCCGGCGCACCACCTTGGCACCGAGTACGTTGGCTGCGCCGCCGGTGGGAGCTTCAACAGCTACCGTGTCGTGGCCACCAAGCCCGGCCTTACCGACGTCACCATCGACCCGGTCCCAGTGTCGCCGAGCATGTTCCGCGGCTCCAGCCCGCCCGCCTCCGGCTACTACGCCACCGGCAAGGGCTTCACCATCACGCCCACTGGCGTCCAGCTCTCCGGCGTCGGCTCTTGGTATCAGTTCGACCTCGGCACCAACATGCACCTCAACGCCACCCAGGACGTGGCCGTCTCCGTCGTGGCCGCCGAGCAGACCGCCACCGTCCTCGGCGACCCCGCCATCCTGGTGCCGCGCCCCACCACCCGCTGGGCCCCGCAACTTGACTTCTGGGTCCCCGACCATGACTGGACCGGCCGCGCGGTCTACGTCGTCGGCCCCGCCGGCGCCGTGGCCAACATGGACGGCGTGCCGTTCTCGCTCGGTTCCCCTGTCGGCAGCAGCGGCTACGCTTGCCAGATGCTGTCCGTGACGCCGGGTCAGCATCGCATCGTCTCCGACTCCAACGTGTTCGCGAGCATCATGGTCGAGTCGAGCAACGAGAACCGCATGTGGTACAGCGCCTCGGGCTCGTTCCCGCCGGTGCCCGTGGCCGACTTCGCGCCCACCACCGGCTCGGCGCCCACCGGCCCGCGCGGCCCCTACACGCCCCCCGGCTGGGACCCGACCGTCGCGTGCGCCCGCAAGGCCCGCTCGTTCAACGACTTCTCCACCCCGGGCGTCGGCGCCTTGGACAAGAGCCTCTGGGAGTGGGGCGACTCCCTCACGACCACCTACGACCCTTGGTCCGCAACCGCGTCCCATGTCTTCGCCCTCCCCGGCACCTACACGGTGAAGCTCACGGTGTGGGACGACGCCGGCGCGCGGGACTCCGTCAGCAAGCCGGTGCGCGTCATCGAGTGCGACGTCCCCCCCGTGGCCGTCATCCGGCTGGGCGGCGGCGGCGCCGACTGCGTCGACAACCGGGTCCACTTCTTCGCCGACCTCTCCTACGATCCCGACGGCGGCGCCCCGCTCACCTTCACTTGGGACTTCGGCGACGGCGACGGCGCGGACGGCAACCCCGCCATCCACCAGTTCGCCACCTCCGACCCCGTCACGGTCACGCTGACGGCCTACGATGACGACGGCCGAAGCACCGCGGCCACCGTCGAGTACCCGGCGCCGGGCGACCCCAACTGCGTCCCCGACCTCGCCACCCTCAAGGACATCTACACGACCCCGGGCCAGAGCATCGCCATCCCGCTTGCCGCCACGGACTCCGACGGCCCCACCCTCGACGTCCGCGTCGTGGTGGGCAAGCCCGACGGCGCGCTCGTGACCTCGCCCGGCATCAACTTCGCCACCGGCAGCTACACCTTCGTCACGCAGGGCTGGGACACCGGCGTCCACACCCTCACCTTCGAGGCGTTCGACGGCTTCGCCTACGACCGCGAGTCGATGCGCGTCAACGTGCGCGGCCTCGACTCCGACGTCGACCGCGACGGCGTCCAGGACGCCGCCGACAACTGCCCTGGCACGCCCAACCTCGACCAGGCCGACCTCGACCAGGACGGCGTGGGCGACGCCTGCGAGGACACGGTCCCCTACGTTGCCGACCAGCCCTTCGTGCCCCGGCCTGGCACCGGCGGCCGCGACACCGACCGCGACGGCATCCAGGACCTGGCCGACAACTGCGTGTTCGACGCCAACGCCAGCCAGGAGGACCTCGACCGCGACGGGGCGGGCGACGCCTGCGACGCCGACATGGACGGCGACACGGTCGCGGACAAGGGCGCGGCGCTCTACCTCGACAACTGCCCGACCGTCCCCAACCCGGACCAGCTCGACAGCGACGCCGCGGGCGCGGGCGACGCCTGCGCCGGCCTCTTGGCCGGCGACCGGTCGCGCCTTGCGCCCCGCCCGGCCGCCGCCTTGAGCGCGGACTCCGGCGGAGGCTCCTCGGCCTGGGGCTGGGTGGCCGCCGCCGTGGCGGTCGCAGGCCTGGCCTGGCTGTTCCGCTGGCGCAAGCGCTTGGTGCCGGCGCTGCTGTACCAGTTCAGCCGCCTCACCGGCCGCGACGCGCTCGACCACCCGGTGCGCGCGCAAATCTCCGCCCTCGTCTTCGCCCTCCCGGGCATCCACCAGCGCGAACTGGCCCGCCGCGCCGGCCGTTCCCGCCGCGTCGTGACCTACCACCTCGGCGTGCTCTTGGGCCACGGCGTGCTGCAGTCCTCGGAGGTGCAGGGCTACACCTGCTACTACCCGAAGGGCTACCCGCGGGCGCAGCTGGCCGAGTCACGGGTGCTGCGGGCGCCGCTGGCGCAGCAGATCCTGGAGCGGGTGCAGCAGCATCCCGGCCAGGACGCCACCTCGATGGCGCGGGCGCTGGGCGTCTCCAGCAAGGGCCTGCACTACCACATCCGCCGCATGGAGAAGGCCGGCTTGGTCCGTGGCGAGCGCCGTGGGCTGGTCAAGCAGATCTATCCGGCCGCGGCATCCGCATAGCCGGCGCCCCAAAACCGCGCTTTGCGTCGATTGGCTAACAAAATGGCCCAATCTCCCTTTGAGTCACCATCCAAATGCGCGCGCTGTGACGCACGCCTCCCCTTGGACGGCAGGCTTCCGTGATCCGCCCGCTCCTAGGACGGAAGGCGACCGGGCGCCCCAGCCATCCAACGAGTTGCGCGACGCCATCCGGGACCCCGAGGCCGCGGCCCTGCTGGCCCACCCCACCCGGCGGGCGCTGTTCGACCTCATCCAGCAGCAGTGGGGCCTGTGCGAGACCGAGCTCGGCCGCCTCACGGGGCTTGGCCGGGACAACGTCAAGTACCATCTCCAGCGCCTGGTGCGCGGCCGCCTGGTCGCCGCCCACCCCGAGGGCCGCAAGGTCCACTTCTTCCCGCGCGGCGCCGGCCCCGCCACCGTCCACCGCGCCGTCAGCAGCATCCAGGGCGACACCCGCCGCCGCATCCTCGGGATGCTGGTGCGGCAGCCGGACCTGAGCTGGCGCGCCGTCAGCCGCGAGGTCGGCATCACGCCGCGCGCCGTCCGCTGGCACCTGCGCCAGCTGGCCGACATGGACCTCCTGACCGTCGAGTCCGAGGGCGGCCTGCGCCGCACCGTGCTCGCAAGCAGCCTGCTCGAGGCGCTCGGCGACCTGCCGCGCGAGGCGGAGGAAAGCGTGGTGGCGGGCGAGGCCACTTCGGCCACGAACGGGTCAACGACCGAACTGGGGCTACGCGTCCTCTTGTGAACCCAGGTCGTTCCCCATGAGGAACGGCTGGGTAAACGGGCTTATGTCGGACACACGTTTCGCGGGGAAACGCGGGCAAGGTCCCGCAGGATTGACACAAAATGAAACTGACATACGTGCTTTTGGCGGCCATGTTCGCCTCGGCCACCCTTGCGGTCCAGGGCGCGCCCTACGACGTCAACTGTGGGGCTGAAGACAACACCAACGCGGACGGCGACAAGATCGAGTGTCTGACCGTGCTCGGCCCCGGCAGCGTGACTGTCAAGCCCGTCATCGGCGTTGGCGCCGGCGTCTGCACCGACCCCGCGCTCCCGCTGCCCTTCCCGTGCTTCACGGCCGGCACGGCCAACCCGGGCGCCGCCATCTTCCCTGGCAACGCGCTGCCGGCCCTGCCGGTCAACGTCGCGGTGAGCGTCTGGGCGGAGTGGACCACGGGCCAGTTCGTCACCGGCTTCGAGATGACCACTTGCAACGACCGCGACTTCGACAGCATCTGCACCAACGTCAACGACAACGACGACCAGCTGCGCAGCGACTACTCCAACCAGGCCCAGGTCGCCACCGCCGCCTGCTCGGACCCCGAGAAGTCCAAGGACGACAAGGATTGCGGCCTTGACCCGACGGACGCCGAGCGCGCCAACTTCTGCATGATGCCGGCCATTCCCGGCATGGCGCCCAACCCGTGGAACGCCGGCCAGATCGTGGTGTTCATCGGCAACTGGGTCAGCGCGGACCCCTTCACCCCGAACATCGGCGCCGGCATCTCTGCCGGCACCTACGACGTCTGGATGAAGGTCGGCGCGGTCGGCTGCACGCCGCCCCAGTGCGACGACAAGGTCGACAACGCCGACGCCGACACCACCATCGACTTCGACGACTCCGGCTGCAGCAGCTACGACGACACCAGCGAGGAGCCGGAGTGCAGCGACGGCATCGACAACAACGACCAGGACGGACTGATTGACGCGGCCGACCCCCAGTGCATCAGCCCGATCACGATGCTGTACAACCCCGCGGACAACAACGAGAAGATGTAGGTCCCAGCCAACTTTCCTTTTCCCCTCTTTCCTCTTTTGGGGACCGACCGCGGCGTCGAGGACGTTCCCACAACGGCCGCCAGCCCGCTTGGCCAGCGCAACCATTTTTCAATCCGGCTTGCCGCGGTTCCCCCCCACTTGACGCCGGGTGGGACATGATTCGGCGGCGACCCTTAAGTGACACCCATGGCTCCAGCGGCTTGCGTCCGCGGTTTTTTCGCGGACCCCAAGGTGACCTCATCATGTTGTCCAAGCCTGGGATTCTGCCCCTTCTACTGGCCGCCATGTTCACGACCGCATCCTTCAGCGGCGCCACCGCCGAGGGTCCGGCCCTTCCGGCGCCGACCCCCGCCGCCAGCACGCTGCTGCTGGACGACCTGCTCGCCCTCGCCGGCGTCGACGGCGAGACCGGCATCGACGCCGCCGCCGTCCAGGCGATGCTCGGTGCCCAAGGCGCGCGCCTGGCCTCGCCCAGCGCGGCCGCCGCGGACGGCGCCGCCCTCCTGGCCTCGCTCGCCGGCGCCGCGTCCGCCTCGGACGCGTTCGCGGCCGCGGCCGGCCTGCCGGCCGTCGAGCCGGCGGCGCACGCGCCCGCCGCGCTGCGCGTCGCGATGGTCGGCCTCTACCTGCGCCACGGCATCCTGCCAGGCGCCTTGGACATGGCCCGCCTGTCGGCCGCCACCGCCCGCTTCGAGGCCGCGAGCCCCGCGGCCGCGGCCGGCCTGGGCGCGCTGGTGGCGTCGGTCAACGACGCCATCGACGCCGTCCACGCCGCCGACGCCACCGCCTCGGCCCGCGCCACCGCCAGCCTGCTGGCCACCATCGAGGCCGTGACCCCTTCCATGTCCGCCTCGGCATCCTCCAGCGCGGCCTGCCCCAAGCCGCCGATCTTCGCGGACCCCCAGAACCTCGTGGTCGTGCGGGGCACCTGCGACGACACCGACACGGTCCACCACGTCCTCCAGGTCGACCTGGGCGGCAACGAGCTGTACCAGAACCGCGCCGGCGGCGCCACCACCCTCGGCGCCACCGAGCCTGCCTCCATCTCCATCGACCTCGGCGCCGGCCAGGACACGTACGAAGACACCGCCAACTACGCGCAGGGCGCCGGCCTCAACGCCGTGGGCGTCCTCTACGACGACGGCGGCGACGACATCTACACGGCCCTCATGGCGGCGCAAGGCTCGGCCACGGGTGGCTACGGCGTCGGCGTGCTGGCCGACCGCGCCGGCAGCGACAACTACCAAGGCACCCGCCGCGTGCAGGGCTCCGGCGACGCCGGCTACCTGCTGGACCTCGGCCACGGCGCCGACACCTACCTCGCCGGCACCGCCAGCCAAGGCGGCCGCTTCGTGCCGTTCCCCGCCCCCACCGCGCCCGCCGTCCTGTTCGACCAAGGCGGCGACGACACCTACACCGGCACCGGCCTGGTGCAGGGCTCCGGCAACTACCTCGTGGACGCCAGCGGCGACGACACCTACAGCGTCACGGGAGCGCTCGTGCCCAACACCAGCGACGGCTTTGCGCAGGGCGCCGCCCTCGGCCTCGCCAACGGCTTCCTCATCGACGGCGCCGGCGACGACCAGTATCTCGCCAACATCTACGCGGCGCAGGGCTTCGGAGTCGGCAATGGGCTGGGCGCCCTCCTGGACTTCAGCGGGGACGACCGCTACCAGGCTTCGAACCTCGGCCAAGGCGTCTGCACCGGCATCGACGGCGCCGGCGGCCTGCTGTTCGACGGCTCCGGCGACGACACCTACACGGCCGCCGCCGGTCAGGGCTCCTCCCGCGCCGTGTGCGGCGGCTACCTGGTGGACGCTGGCGGCGACGACGCCTACGTCTCCGGCGACGGCTCCCAAGGCGCCGCCTGGGTGCTTCTGCCCATGCAGCCGCTCCTCGGCGTCCTCATCGACGCCAGCGGCCACGACACCTACACCGCGGGCGAAGGCTCGCAGGGCGCCGGCACGGGTATCGGCGTCGGCGTCGGCATCCTGGTGGACGCCGACGGCACCGACGCCTACACCGCGGGCGCCGGCAGCCAAGGCGCCGGCCGCGGCGCCGTCGGCATCCTGGTCGACGGCCTGCAGGACGCCGCCAGCATCACGCTCGAGCCTGGCACGGTCGCCGTCGCCAGCCCCGGCGACGCGCCCCCCGCCGGCCCCGGCGTGAAGGCCGACCGCCTCCTGGCGGGCGCCAGCAGCCAGGGCAGCGGCTCGGCAGGCGGCGTCGGCGTCCTCGTGGACAACGACGACGAGACCATCGGCGGCGGCCCGGCCCACCGAGCCGCCTACACGGCCGGCGACAACTCGCAGGGCAGCGGCTCGGCGGGCGGCGTCGGCGTGCTCATCGACCGCGAAGGCCGCGACGACTACAGCGCCGGCGCCGGCTCGCAGGGCACGGCCATCGACGCCCCGCTCGGCGTGCTCGTGGACCTCTCCGGCCGCGACAGCTACACCGTCCCCGACCCGGCCGTCAGCCGCGGCTACGGCGAGTCCAGCACCTCCTGGGCGGCGCTCGGCCTGCTGGTCGACGGCGCCGAGAAGGACGCCTACTCGGGCGCCTCCGCCGGCAACAATGCCTGCGAAGAGAAGGGCACCACCGGCCTCACCATGGACGCCGACCTGCCGTTCGTGCCCGTCAGCTGCCTCGGCCCCGCGGCCGCGGCGGCCGGCAGCCTCGCCGGCGCGCTCGCGGCCATCGCAAACAACCTCGCCACCACCCTCGTGGCCACCGTGCTCGCCGAGGTGCAGCACGTGATGGACACCGTGAACCCGGTGCCCGGCGGCGCCGGCCCCTGCGTCGGCGGCGAGTACTTCTGCGACGACGTCGAGGGCGGCGACCTCGGCTATACGCCGAACGACTCCCTCAACAAATGGCAGCTGGTCGACCAGGCCACCACGCCGTCGGCCTCCGGCACCAACGCCCAGAGCGGCACCCACTACTGGTACGTCGGCGCCCCCTACCCCGGCGTGGGCTACGTCGGCAACGAGGACACTTACTCCGGCGGCGCCAAGCTCGACTCGCCCGTGATTGACCTCACCACCGCGGTCGCCCCGCAGTTCACGCTGAGTGTCGCGGGCGGCTCGGAGGCCGGCTTTGACTACCTGCACATCAACATCGCCGACGCCACCGGCGCGACCCTCGCGACCCTCGGCTCGTTCTCGGGCCAGAGCCCCGACTACCAGACCGCGACCTTCGACCTGTCGGCCTACGCAGGCCAAATGGTGCGCGTGCAGCTCTCGTTCGTGAGCGACCTGAGCCTCGAGGACGGCCCCGGCTGGAACGTGGATGACCTCCGTGTCGCCGAACCCTAGGCGCGCCCTGCTGGCCGGCCTCATCCTCCTCGTCCTCCTCCCGCTGCCCGCGCAGGGGCAGGCGGACGGGTCCAGCGAAGCCGCCTGGAAGGTCATCGACACCGAGGTCCACTGCCGCGACGACACCGTGCTGGTCGAGCAGGACCTCCGGGTCGTGGCCGGCGGCGCCCTGGTGCTTGAAGGCTGCACGCTGCGCATCGCCTCCCCGCCCTACCAGGACAAGTGGCTGGGCGCAGCCAGCGAAGGCTTGGACGTGCGCGTCGAGGCGGGCGGCCGGCTGGAGCTGCGCTCCACGCCCGAGCGCGCCGCCACGATGGAGCCCGCCAACGCCAGCTACGGCTACACCGTCACCGTCGAGGGCGTCTTCGTCGCCGAAGGCCTGCCCGGCAACCCGGTCCAGATCCGGGGCCTGGAGGGCTTCATGGCGGAGTCGTTCCTCGGCGGCGGCCTCCTGGCCACAAAGACCGGCCGCGCCTACCTCAACCACACCGCGGTCGCCGACATCAAGGGCCCCGCCCTGTTCGCCCACGACGGCGGCGCGGCCTTCGCGCGCGATGTCACGGTGCGCATCGCAAGCGGCGCGTTCGCGGCCCTCAACGGCACGCTCGTGCTCGAGGACGCCGACCTCAACACCGGCATCGAGGGCATCCGGGTCGCCTCGTCGCAACTCACGCTGCGCAACGTCACGGCGCGCACCGACCGGGTCGCGCTGCACGCCACCCGCAGCACCGTCGTCGCGGACGACGTGGACCTGTCGGCGCGCAACGCCGTCGTCCTGGTCGATTCCTCGGCCACGCTGCATGGCTGCCGCCTGCGCTACGGCAACTTCGGGCTCACGCACCAGCCGGCGCCCGTGCCTGGCACGCCCGGCGTCGTCGAGGTCAACGCCTGCGACGTCTCGCCCAAGCCGGAGGCGCAGGCCACGGTCGGCCTGTTCGCCGAGCACGCCGAGCTGCGCGTGGCCGACAGCCGCCTCGCCGGCAACTCGGTCGGCGGCGTCTCGGTCAAGGACGCCGGCCTGCGGGTCGAGCGCACCGTGTTCAACGGCACCGGCGAGACCGACGTGTTCGCCGCCAACCCGACCCTGCTCGCGCTCGACGGCAATAGCTACTCCACCGCCGCCACCAAGCCGGTGCGCGCGATGTACCAGGTGCAGGCCACCGTGCTCGACCCCGTCGGCGCCCCCGTCGCGAACGCGACCGTGCGGCTCGACGGCCTCTCGGGCATGACGGCCGCCGACGGCACCGCGACCCTCCTGTGGGAGCCGGCGTTCGTGGCTGGCGTGCCCGTCGTGGGCGAGGCCGAGGCGACCTGGGAGGGGCGGACCATCCGCCACCTGGTGTCGCCGCTGGAGCGCGCGCCCGTGTTCGACTTCGGCCAGCCGGACGAGCGGGCGCCGGGCGCCAGCGTGGGGCTGCTGCTCCTGCTGCTGGCTTTTTGCGCCCGTGGCCTTCGTCCTGCCGCTTGCGCCCCGCCCTCCTAGTCCTGGTCGTCGCGGCGGTCGCCCTGAGCGCCTGCCTCGGCCAGGGACCGGGGTCCTCGACGGCGCCGCCGGAGCGTGCCACGTTCCTGACCATTGCGTCGTTCGACGGCCATCCGGTGCCGGTCACGATCTACCGGCCGGAAGGCGCGAGTGCTGCGGCGCCCGTGCCCGTCGTGCTGCACAGCCACGGCTGGGGCGGCGCGCGCGAGACCCGGCTGGAGGCGTTCCGCGCGTTCACCGACGCGGGCCTCGCGGTCGTGTCGATCGACATGCGCGGCCACGGCGAGGCGCGCGCCACCAGCCAGGCCCGGGTCGCAAGCCCCGACTTCGAGATTCGCGACGTGCAGGCGGTGCTCGGCCACCTCGCCGGCCTCGACTGGGTTCGCCAGGAGGCAGCCGGCGACCCGGTGGCGGGCGCCATGGGCGAGAGCTACGGCGGTGCGTTCCCCTTGTTGACGGCGGCCCTCGACTCGCGGCTCGACGCCGTCGTCGCGGAGGACACTTGGAACGACTTGGTGCACGCGCTTGCGCCCAACGGCGTCCCCAAGACGGCGTGGGTGGCGTCGCTCTGGCTGTCCGCCGCCATCCAGGGCCGCATCCATCCGGACATCCGCGCCGGCTTCGAGCAGACGCTGCGCGACGGCGCCGTGCCGGCTTCGCTTGCCGCCGCGCTCGCGGCCAGCAGCCCGAGCCACCAAGCCGGCGGTGTCGCGGTGCCCGCGCTGTTCGTCCAAGGCGCCAACGACTCGCTGTTCGACCTCGGCGAGGCGCTGCGGAACCACGCCCAGGCCACGGGCCCCGTCGCCCTCGTGGCCCACCTCGGCGGGCACTCGCTCGACACGCCGGTGCGCGGCAACGCCACCGCCCCGCCGTCACGCCACCCGTGCGGCCTGCCTGACGCGCTGGCGCTCGCCTGGTTCCAGCGCCACCTGCTCGGCGAGGACACAGCGACGCCCACGGTGTGCCTTGCGCTCGACGGCGGCGGCGTCCTCACCCTCCCTGCGTTGCCCGAGCCGAACCACGCCACGCATCCCGCCGATCCGCTTCGGCTCCAGGTCGGCAACATGACGGCGCGCGCCGCGACGCCCGTCCGGCCCGCCGGCGGGGACGGGGCCCTCGTCGGCGTCCCGCGGTTGGAAGGCACCGTCGCGCCCACCGCGGCAAGCGGCGTGGTCTACTGGTCGCTGGAGGCGGTCGACGCCGAAGGGCACGCGCGCGCCGCCAACGGCCAAGCCATGCCGCAGCGCGTCGTGCCTTCCGGCTCGCCGCAGCCGTTCGCCTTCGACCTGGCGCCCGTGGCGCTGCGCCTGCGCGCAGGCGAGACGCTGCGGCTCGCGGTCGCAGGCCACCACGCGCTCTACGCCGCGGCGCCGGCGCCCTCGGGGGTCGCAGAGTTCGGCGGGCTGCGCGTGGCGCTGCCGGCGCTACTCGACGTGGCGTAGCGCCGCGGCCGGGTCGAGGCGGGCGGCGCGCCGGGTCGGGCTCCACGACGCCAGTGCCGTGAGCAGCAGCACGGCCGCCCAGAAGACCGCCAGCACGTCCCACGGGACGTTGAACGGGCCGGCGCCCTGCCGCACCGTGCGCCACCAGATGCTGTGCGCCACCAGCAGGCCGACTGCGGTCCCGAGCAGGAGCCCGAGGGCGGCCACGACGGTGGACTCCAGCACGAAGGCGCGCCGGACGTCGGTTTCCTCGTAGCCGAGGGCCCGGAGCGTGCCGATCTCGCGCATGCGCTCGTGGACGGCGCGCGCGGCCAGGAAGCCGGTGGAGGCGATGCCGACGAAGACGCCGAGGAACAGGAACGCCTGCACGATGAGGATGCTCGCCTGCAGCAGGTCGGCGGCCTCCTGCGCCTCCTCCGCAACACTCTCGAAGGCGAGGCCGTCCGCCTGGTAGGCGTCGGTGAGGCTGTGCGCCAGCCGCGCCGGGTCGGTGCCGGGCGCCACCCGCACGAACACGATGGCCGACTGCGGGAAGCCCATGCCGCGCACGTGGTCGTGGGCCAGGAAAATCTCGCCGCGGCGCGCGTTGGCGATGGCGCCCGCGACCACGTAGCTGCGCTCGCCGGCGCCGGCGCCGACCTGGAGCGTGCCGCCGACCTCCAGCTCGCCGTTGCCGAAGTACCACGACGGCGGCAGGGCGGCCTCGCCGCGGGCGACGGCCTCCCATGCCGCGCGGTCGCTCGGGTAGCGGGCGTCGCGGTCGCTCAACTGGTACTCGTTGGCGCCGGCGAAGCCGGGGGTCACGCCGCCGAAGCGGACGAAGCGGCCTTCGCGGAACGGCTCGCCCTCGAACAGGACGCGGGCGCCGCCGAACGGGTTGTGGACCGCGACGAAGTCGGCCCGCGCGATGCCGGCCGCGTCGGCGGGGTCCAAGGGCCGCGGGAAGGTGGTGAGCGGGAACGGGCTTTGGCCGATCAGGTCGTAGCCGGCTTCCTGGGTCACGAGCGTGCCCGCGAACACGGCGGCAAGCGTGCCCATGACGGTGACGACGACGGCGACGACCGCGACCATGGCGGCGGTGAGGCCGGCCTGGACGCGGCGGGCACCGAGGTAGCGGAACGCGGCGTAGGCGGCGCGGCGCAGCCCCGCGACGCGCGCGAACAGACGGCCGGCGGCGCCAAACGGCCGCGGCGAGCACACCGCGAGGGTCGCCAACAGCAGGGCCAGCATGAGGGCGCGCAGCATGGTGAACACCGGGTCGAGGTCGCGGCGCAGGCGGGGGAACTCCTCGAACGTGTAGAGCGTCCAGGCGGTGGCGGCGATGCCGGCGAGGGCGGCGACGGCGGCCCAGCCGCGGCGGCGGGCGGCCAGCAGCAAGGTCGCGGCACCCGCGGCGGCGACGCCCATGCCGACGAGCCGGCCGAGCGGGTCCAGCAGGAGGGCGAGGCCGAAGGCCAACAGGAGCCAGCCAGCGACGTCGGCGAGGCGGCGGTGGACCCGGACGTCCTCGGGGGAGCCGCGGATGGCGCGCGACGGGTCGAGGCGGGTGAAGCGCAGCGTGCCGAGGGCGATGGTCGCAAGCGGCAGCAGGACGCCGCCGGCCAACGCGAGCGGGACGGTGTTCGGCTCAAGGTGCAAGAACAGCGGCGGGCCGTTGAACTGCGCCGAGTAGCCGTTGGCCACCGGCTGGAGCGCCAGCAGCAGGCCGAGGCCCGCGACGACGCCGGCGACGGCGGCAAGGACGGAGTAGAGCAGCGCCTCCAGCAGCATGGCGAGGCCGACCTCGCCGCGGGTGAGCCCGAGGGCGCGCGCGATGCCGAGCTCGACGCGGCGCTCCTCCACCAAGGAGCTGAACAGCACGTAGGCCAGCAGCATGCTCGCGACCATGGTGAAGCCGCCCATGACCAGGATGAAGCCCGTCACCTGCCCGGCCTCGGTGCGGATCCGGGTGACGGCGTCCTCCTTGACGGCGTCGGCGCGCCAGGTGCGGTTGTCGAGGTGCGCCCGCAGCGCCTCGGCGGCGCGGACGGCCTCGCCGGGCCCGGGCGCCGTGAAGTAGGCGTGCGACGCCAGGCCCGTCTGGCCCAGCGCGGCCTCCAGGTCGGCCAGCGGCAGCAGGGCGCCGGGGCGGGGCGTGATGGCGGCGCGGCCTTCGGTCGGCGCGATCCCGGCCACGGTGGCGTTGAGCACCACCACGAGCGCCTCCAGGTCGGGCGGCGTGTAGCCGACCCGCACGACCGCCTCGTAGCTTGTTGCCGCCGACGCCGTGAGGGTGAGGTTCCAGCCGCCGGCCGCCACCTGCCCGAGGACGCGCACCTCCCCCTGCTCGGCGGGGTGGATCTGCCCGGTGGGCGACCGGAGCGCGGCCTCCAGCCCGGCCCCGTCGGCGTTGGCCAGCACGCCGAGCGCGCCGGCGCCGACCGTGAACGGCACCTCGACGCGGCCGCCTGCCGTCAGGTTGCCCGCGGCCGTCGTGGCCTGGATGCCGAGGGTCTCGTTCAGGTCCTGCGGCAGCAGGCGCAGCGTCAGCAGGTCCCCAGGCTGGGCGTCGAGGCGGGTCGCCAGGCCGGCCGACAGCACCACCTCGCCCGGGCCGGGCTCCGCCACGCCGCCGGGCAGAGGGCCGAGCAGGGCGGGCTCTTTGGAATCGACGCCGCGCAGCGACGCGAACGCCTCCGCCCGTGCGCTGCGCGGGTTGCTCGCGGAGCCCACCACGACGAGGGTCGGGACGCCTTGGACGCCGGCGACCTGCTCCAGCTCGGGCAGCAAGGTGGCATTGAACTGCGGCGGGCCGCGCACCACGACATCGACCGGGCCGAACCGGGTCTCGACCGACTGGCCCAAGGAGGCCTGCAACGAGTCGCCGAGGCCCATGCCCACGGTCAGGATGAGCGACACGACCAAGAGCCCGAGGACCGCCCGCACCGTCTGGGCGCGGTGCCGCCGGGCGTAGCGGGCCGCGAGGCGGGCCAGCATCGGCAACCGGACCAGGCCGCCCCGGCGGGCCATCAGGCCGCCTGCCCGTCGCGCCCGTCGTCGCCGACGATGCGGCCGTCCGCCATCCGGACCACGCGGCCGCACGCCGCCGCGACCTGGGCGTCGTGGGTCACGATGACGAAGGTCTGCCCGTCGCGGTTGGCGGCGCGCAGCAGGTCCAGGAGGGCGGCGGCGCGGGCGCTGTCGAGGTTGCCGGTCGGCTCGTCCGCGAACACGACCGCGGGCTTGGCCACCAAGGCGCGCGCGATGGCGACGCGCTGCTGCTCGCCCCCCGACAGCTCCGACGGCAGGCGGCCCTCGAGGCCAGCCATGCCGAGGCGGGCCAGCAGGTCGCGCGCCCTGGGCCGGGCCTCCGCCTCCTTGATGCCGGCCGTGACCAGCGGCAGCATGACGTTCTCCTCGACGGTGAGGACCGGAATCAGGTTGTAGGCCTGGAAGATGAAGCCGGCCGAACGGGCGCGGTGGCGCGTGAGCCGCGGCTCGCGCAAGGCGCCGAGGGACTGGCCGGCCAAGACCACCGTGCCCTTGGTGGGCGTGTCGAGGCCGGAGAGGCAGTTCAAGAGCGTCGTCTTGCCGCAGCCGCTAGGGCCCATGATGGCGACCATCTCGCCGGGGCGGACGCGGAAGTCGACGCCGCGCAACGCGGCCTCCTGGCTGGGCTGGCTCCCATAGACGCGCTCCAGGCGGTCGGCGCGGATGACGAAGCCGTCCATGGACCAGGGCGCAAAGGGGGCTGCCGACATGACCTTTTTTGCCGCGATCGGGCCGCCGATATTGGACCGAAGGGGGCGGTGGCGTGGAGCTCCCTGGCGCCCACAAATCGCTGTGGATCGCGACCGCGCCCTCCGGCCCGCGGCCGCCGCTTTCGGGCATGGCGGAGGCGGACGTCGCCATCGTCGGGGCCGGCATCGTCGGCGTCACCGCCGCCTACCTGCTGGCGCGGGAGGGCAAGTCGGTCGTGCTGGTGGACCGCGGCCACATCCTCGAAGGGGTCACAGGGGCATGACGCAAGGCACCTTCGCCGCCATGATCCTCACGGACCTCGTCCTCAAGGACAAGAGCCCCTGGGGCGAGCCGTACGGCCCGTTCCACGCCGCCCGCGCCCTCAAGCAGCTTGCCCGCCCCGCCCTCTACCGCGAGGCCGGGAAAAGCCTCGAAGGCCTCGTCGGGCAGCGCCTCCAGCACCACCTGGCCGGCGAGCTGGCGCCCGGCGAAGGCCGCGTCATGAACCACGGCCTCGACAAGGTCGCGGTCTGCCGGAGCCGCGACGGCGCCTTGCACGCCGTGTCCGCCGCCTGCTCCCACATGGGCTGCATCGTCGGCTGGAACACGGCGAAGCAAAGCTGGGACTGCCCGTGCCACGGGTCGCGCTTCGCGCCCGACGGCAAGGTGCGGCGCGGCCCCGCCACCCACGCGCTGGAGCCCGCCAAGGAGCCCGCCGCGGCCCGCCGCGCCTGACCCGGCCGCGTTTTATCGCGCCGGCCAGGTGCCGCGAGCGCGGGCCCGTGGTCTAGCGGTCCATGACGGCGCTCTTACAAAGCGCAGGCCGCCGGTTCGATTCCGGCCGGGCCCACTCGGTCGGGGAAATGGGAGCGGGGAAAGGGAGCCCGGGCCCGGACGAGCGGACCTGGCAGGCCTTGGTGCTCTCGGGCAGGCCGCAGAGACGGCAAGCCTACTGCGCCAGCTTTGCCGTTGCGGAGGAACAAAGCGACACCAAGCCTGAAGTAAGCCCGCAGAGTCGTTGGCGCGATGCCGTCCCTTCCGCCCTCGTCGCGGCGCGTCGCCGTTGCTTGCATCCTGTTGTTTCTGATGTGCGTCCCGTCGTTCGCGAACGCCATCAGCCCCGACGATGTGGCCCGTGAGGTCCAGGACGCCCCCCGCTTCCTCGAGGGCCAGGAGCAGAACCTGCTCGGCCTCCAGCCGTCGGTCGATGCGCCCCCGGTGCCCACGCTGGAGGAGCTGGCCGCGGCCGCCACGACGGGCCCCAACCTGGCCGTGCGCGGCATCGAGCTGCGCCAGACGGCCGCAGGCGTCGCCGTCCTGGCCGAGGTGGCCAACGATGGCTTCCAGGCCGCGGTCGGCATCGATGTCCGGTTCTCGGTCTATCCCGTGGTCGGCCCGGCGATCTTCATTGCCACGGTTCCCGACATCACGATCCCCGCCGGGGCCTCCCAGGCCGTCCCCGTCCAGTGGCCCACCTGGCATCCCGGCCTGCACAGTTTCGAGGCCTTTGCGGACTCGGCCAACGAGGCCACCGAGGTCTCCGAGGGCGACAACCTGCTGCAGCAGCGCGCCGTCGTCCCCATGGTGCGCGGGCCCGCCGCCATCGAATACACGATGCCCTTGGACGTCAAGGCCGCGGTCTTCGAGGCCGCCGCCCACGTCGAGATCACGACGGTCAACGGCGCGGTCGAGATTCCCTCCGACGTGCCCGGCCAGGCCGCCATCGGCATGGTCCAGCACCTGCCCGACCAGGCTTGGCAGGCGGCCCAGCAGCTCGCCGCCAGCGGCGCCATGCGCGGCCTCGTGCCCAGCAGCCCCGACGTCCAGCTCTACGACCTCGCCGCCATCGTGGTCCCGCCCTCCCTGTCGTTGGCCTCTGCCCATGCCTTCGAGGTGCTCCCCAGCATCGGCACGACGTTCCTGCGCTTCTTCGACTCCCCGAGCTCCTCCTCCTGGCTGTACGTCTCGTCCCCCTTTGGCGGCCCGGCCGGCGCGTACACGCTGGGCTCCACGGCGTCGGTCCAGCTCGCCGACCGCGCCATGAAAATCAGCCTCCTGTCCATGCCGGCCGCGCCCTCGTCGCCGCCGGACACCCGCCTCGACATCTCCAACGAGGCCTTCCCGTCCCCGCCCGCCACCCGCACCTTGGTGGCCGCGCCCCCCGCGGGCAACCTCGTGCTGGGCTTCGACGGCGTGGACCACTCCGGCCAGCAGGTCCGCCTCAACCGGAAGTGGCTCGACGGCATGGGCCTGTGGAGCGTCCGCTTCACCAACGACGACGGCCACGTCCTGCCGTTCACCGAGGACGACGACGCCTACTACGTCGAGATGCCGCACTTCAGCACCATGACCGCCAGCTTCGCCAGCAGCGCGGACGGCTTCACCAAGGAGGCCTACCAGACCTACAGCGAAATCTCGTGGAGCTCGTCCGCGAAGGCGCTGCGGGTGATGTCCTACAAGGACGACCCCTGGGACGAGGTCGTCAGCCGGTCGCTGGGCTCCACGCTCACGACGGCGCAGACCATCAGCATGAGCGCCACCTGGCGGACCACCCAGCACGGCGACGGCCAGTTCGCCATTCCCATCTTCATCGGCGGCTCCTCGACCTCCGCCCCCATCGAGGACGGCAACGCGGCCTACCTCTGGTACGAGTCCGGATCGCCCTCCGCCCTCCCAGTGTACCACTTGGGCTACATCGATCGTTACGGCAACCAGCGCATCCACGCCCACTGCACCCCGACCTCGCTGTCAGGCCCAACCTACACCTTCCGGATGACCTACAGCCCCAGTTCTCGCGTGATGACGCTGGCGCTGGACGAGGGCAGCACGACCTGCGGGTCCGGATCCTACACGGTGACGTCGTCGTCGGACTTCTCCTTCACCAAGGTCGGCGTCACGACCTACGGCTACGGCGGCTCCATCACCCCCGCCGTCATCGGCTACACCGACAACGTCGCGGTGAGCTGGACGACCGGCAGCTCCTCGGGCGCAGGCGGCAGCTCCCCCTGCACCTTCTGCTACGGCCCGCCCTCGACGACCACCACCTCGGCGCCACCCCCCTCGCCCACCGCGCCGGTCGCGCATGACGGGGCCTACACCCTCAACGAGGACACTTCGAAGACGATGACCCTGTCGGCCACCTCGGCGGCCACGGCCACCTACAGCATCGTCCGGAACCCCTACTACGGGACCGTGTCGGGCTCCGGCGCGACGCGGACCTACACGCCGACGGCCAACTACAACGGCGCCGACAGCTTCACCTTCAAGGCCTGCGCCGGCTCGCTGTGCAGCAACGTCGGGACCGTGACCCTGACCATCGCCGCCGTCAACGACCCGCCGGTGGCAAACTTCCGCGTCGTGAGCCAGACGGGCATTGGCGGCTACAAGGTCAGCGTGGATGCCGTCAACTACGCACCCGACGTGACCAAGGACGCCGACGACCCTACCTCGACGCTGACGTTCACGTGGAACTGGGACGACGGCAGCTCCTCCCCCGGCCCGACCGCCACCCACGACTACGCCTGCCCGCCCCCGCCCAGCCGCGACTTCAACATCCGCTTGGTCGCGAAGGACCCCAGCGGCGCCAGCTCCGCGCCCTTCCAGCGCACGGTCACCGTGACCAACGCCAACACCGACACCGACCTGCTCGGCAACTGTCGCGAGGGCCAGATTGGCACCAACCCTACCAACCCCGACACGGATGGCGACGGCCTCATGGACCACGAGGAGGACCAAGGCTGGAACCCGCCGCACGGCCCTGGCGCGACCCCCGCGGACATGTTCCCGACCATTGGAAAGTTCTTCACCGACCCCAACCGATGGGACTCGGACGGCGACGGCTTGGGGGACAAGTACGAGGCCTACGACCTGGGCACCTACCCGACCAACAAGGCCCAGCTCGCCTCCGGCACCATGACGACGGCGCTGCTCGCGGTGGACCGCGACGGCGACGGCGTCAACGACCGCCACGACGCCGACCCGCAGACCAAGCTGTCCGTCACCATCCGCATGCTGGGCTTCCAGGACCTGAGCCACACCGTCGACGACGGCTCCGAGATCGACGCCTACTACAAGGTCGAGGTCGTCGGCGTCGCCACCCAGGACAACGAGGGCGACAGCGTGGACAACACGCCGACGCGGCGCGACTTCCAGAAGGACTTCGTCTTCGACACCCCGGATGACGCCTACTCCGTGGTCCACATCGACCTCATCGACGTCGACAGCGGCGTCTCGGGCGCCGACGACCAGATGGACATCTCGGTCTCCAACAGCGAGTGCGTCATCGTCTACGACCCATGGAGCGGCGAATGGTACGGCGACGACGAGCCCCGCGGCGGCGGCACCTCCTACTTCGACCCCAACGGCTATGGCCACTGCAGCGGCGCCGAGGACGGCATGCCGTCCGGCTCCGACGAGGGCGAGGTCTGGTTCCACGCCTTCCAAGGCGGGGCCAGCGGCGCCGCGGGCGCCGACGGCGACTTCCTGCCGTTCTACTACGAGTACGACCGGCGGCCCACCGCCACCCTCGGCCAGTTCTGGACCGACCTGACGCCCTTCACCCCCGACGACGGCGACGACATCGATATCCACCGGACCTCCAGCGTTGCCCAAGGCGACGGCCTCACGAACCTCCAGGAGTACAAGCTGGGCCTCGACCCGCTGTGGAAGGACGTCAACGCCATGCCCCTGACCATCGCCGTGAACGGCCCGGGAGACGCCACTTGGAAAGCGAGCCTCAAAGAGGCCGTCCAGCAGGCCAACGACCTCCTGTGGGACCTCACGGATGGCAGGTTCCTGTTCGGCCCCGTCAAGGTCCAAATGTCGGCCTCCACCGGCGAGTGGGACGATGCGGACGTGCGCATCTGGACCGGCACCAACACCGATTCCACTGGCTCCTGCACTGGCGGCGGATTTGAGGCAGGGACCGCATGGTTTGGAGGCATCCAAAGTGGCGGGAACGACGCACCCATCGAGATGCCTTACCTGGTCAACGGCCACAACCCCGGCGATGACATCTGGCCCAACATGCTTGTCCACGAGTGGGGCCATTTCGCCTTCTTCCTGCACGAGGAATACGTGCAGTTCGATAATGGAGGCCACGGACAATGCGGCGCTTGGTGCCCGCCCAGCATCATGGGCGCATCCGCAATCCCCAACCCCCGCGACGCGACCGAGTTCTCGCGCGACGCGGACTACGCTGCCGGCGGCCCATGCAACCAAGACGCCATCCAGTGGCGCTTCTACGGCGCGGCGTACAACGAGCCGGCCGGGACCGCCTACACGCCGGAGCAGACCGGTTTGATGCCGGGGGCGCCAGGGTACGCGACAGCGTACGCGGACGTGGCCGCGTACCTGGACGGTTACCGCTTCAAGGACGCCCCTGCGCCGAACATTGCGCCCTCCACGTGGCGCATGATTTTTGATCACTACCACGACAACACGTGGCCGGCCGGCAGCGCCTACGCGAAAGAGCTTGACTTCGACCTCGACGGGTCGGCCGGCAGCGTGAGCAACCGCGCCGGTTGGGACGGGGCCTACACCGCCACGGCCGCGGCGGCCGGGCCGTTCGACGCAGTCCGTTACATCCCCACCTGCACGGGGTGCTGAACATGAACACCAAAACCCTTGTCGCGGCCCTCGCGGCCGTCCTCGTGGCCGGCTGCATGAGCCCGGCCAACGCCCCGCTTGCCGTGGTCCAGATCGACGCCGAGACGGCGCTCGACATGGTCCGCGCCCTCCTCCCCGGCACAGCGCAGCTCGTCTACGTCTCCGGCTCCGAAGGCTACACCAGCTTCACCGGCGCCGGCGTCGCGGACGGCGCCCTCCAGAAGTGGACCATCGGCTACTACGTCCCCGAGCACCAGGCGTTCCACCTCGTGGACGTCTTCGCCGATGGCACGACCGCCGAGCAGGACCTGCCTGCGGCGATGGACTACCAGCTCTACGTCCAGCCCGTGAGCCCGACGGTGACGGTCGGCTCGGCGGCGGCGCTCAAGGCCGCCGTCACGGCCCTGAAGGCCTCCTTGGCCACGCCCACGGTCGGGGACACCATCAACTACTGGCTCTCCAAGGTGGGGACGCTGGACGTCTGGCAGATCGTGTTCATGCCCGCGGTGGGCACGCCCTCGACCATCTACGTCGATGCCTTCCTAGGCACGGTCACGGCGCTCGTGCCGTCCGCGGAGATCGACATGGACACCGCCATCACGACGGTGGAGGCCTCCCCCGGCCTGCTTCTGCCAGGCGACCAGCTGGTGGAGGTCACGACCGTGGAGAGCCAACTGGGCGGCTCCATTGAGGTGTACCTCAACTACCACGACCTGGACTCCCTGCTCTTCGCCCCCGACCTGTTCCCCGGCGACGGCAAGGCCGTGCAGTGGGTGCTCATCTACCACAACGCCAACACCGGCGAGACGTACCCCATCATCCTGGTCGGCGGGCTCGTCCCCGTGAAGGGGGACTCGCTGACCACCTACTGGACGGCCGACGAGTACACCGCCATGCAGCTCAGCGGCACCTACATGGACGCCGACGACGCGATGGCGGCCGCGGGCGTGGCTCCGGGAGTCTGGAGCCAGTACACGCTCACGAAGCGCACGACGAACCCCCACCCCTTGTGGCGCATCACGGCCAGCCAGCAGCGGCTGGGCGGCGTCTTCGTCATCGACGCCACCGACGGCTCCTTGGTCGCCTAGACAAAGGCCTGCCCGGCCCTGGCTCCCACAAGGCGGCAGCCAGGCCGGGCCCCTTGCCATGGTCGCCACGGCCCCACGGCCCGAATGCTGAGGGTCCATGTCGATCACGTCTTCCTCGACCAGGACGCTTCCAGCCTTGCCGTAACCCCCAATCCGGGGAACCTCTGTGGCGGCGCAGTTGGATGAAGGTCCGCATGAAGGCGCGGTTGGCGTCGCTGAAGCGGGCGAGGGCGGCGTCGGTGTTCTTCGTGGTGCTGTGCTGGCTGGCGGTCATCGGTTTCCCGTCCGGTTTATGTAGCGGGGCCGAGTCGCCGGCACCTGTCCCTTCTCCCCGTGTCCATGGACAGCGTCCAGAGCTGCCCAACACCGTATGGATACGCACCAAAGAGAGACACTCAGCCCCGTAGTCTAGTGGTCAAGGATAGGAGCCTCTGGAGCTTTTGGCATCGGTTCGAATCCGGTCGGGGCTACTTGCAGCACTTGGTCAGCATCCATGACCTCTCCGACAAGGAGATGCGCGGCATCCTGGAGGCGGCGGCCGGGATGGAGCAGCAGGGCCAACGCGAGCGCCTGGTGGACCGCATCGTCTGCACCGCGTTCTTCGAGCCGTCGACCCGGACGCGCCTGAGCTTCGAGGCCGCCGCCCACCGCCTCGGCGCCCGCGTCCTCGGCTTCTCCGACCCGGCCAACACCAGCACCTCGAAGGGCGAGTCGCTGGAGGACACGGTGCGCATGATGGGCGGGTATTCCGACCTCATCGTGATGCGCCACCCGAAGGAGGGCGCCGCGCGCGCCGCCACCGTGGTCTCGTCGGTGCCGATCGTCAACGCCGGCGACGGCCCCGGCGAGCACCCGACCCAGACGCTGCTGGACGTCTACACGATGCAGAAGGCGTGCGGCGACGTCCGCGGCCTCAAGGTCGCCTTGGTCGGGGACCTGAAGTTCGGCCGCACCGTGCACAGCCTCGTCCCTGCGCTGCACCGCCTCGGTGCCAAGCCGGTCGCGGTCGCGGCCCCCGGCCTGGGCCTGCCCGCCAAGCTGTCCGACGGCATCCCGGAAACCGATTTGGAGACGGCGGCGCGCGAGTGCGACGTGCTCTACATGACCCGGGTCCAGCGCGAGCGCTTCACCGACGCCTCCGAGTACGAGCGCGTCAAGCTGCACTACACGGTCGACGCCGATTTGCTTGCGCGCACCGCCAGCAAGGCCATCGTGCTGCACCCGCTGCCGCGCGTCGGCGAGATCGCGACCGACGTCGACGCGCTGCCTGCGGCCAAGTATTTTGACCAAGCCCGGAATGGCGTGCCCGTCCGGATGGCGGTCCTCGCCCATCTTCTGGAGCGCGCCGCATGAAGGAGTTCAAGATCGTCCCCATCCGCAACGGCACCGTCCTCGACCACGTCGAGCCCGGCAAGGCCCTGGAAATCCTCCAGGCGCTCGGCCACCCCGTGCGCGGCTCCGGCAAGGTGGTCTCGGTCGCGATGAACCTGCCCTCCGGCCGCGGCGGCCAGAAGGACGTGCTGAAGTTCGAGGACATCGAGCTGTCCGCCGAGGACATGCGCAAGGTCAAGGCCATCTCGAAGCGGGGCACGCTGTCGGTGATCCGCAACTACGACGTGGCGGACAAGCAGAACTGGTAGCGCCTTCGGTGTCCTTGGTGGTTTCGGTGGATTGGTGGGGCGACGCCTCACCGCCGACTGGACACGGATTCCGCAGAGTTCTGTGGGAATCTTCTGAATCTGTGCGAATCAGTGCTCGTCGCGGACCGCAACTAGACACAGAGGGAATCCACCGAGGGCACCGAGACCACCGAACCTTCCTCAGCCCCGCTGCCGGCCCGTGATCCCCAGGAACTCGCTCCACCGCCGTTCCCGGAACCCCGCCACCGCGCCCTTTGGCGTCAAGAGCACCGGGCTCCGGGCCCGGCTCCAGTCGGCCGCAAGCCACGCCGCGACGTCGTCGCCGGCGGGCGGGGCGGCGCCGGGGGCCACAAGCGGCAGCAGCGAGCCGCCGAAGCCCTTGCCCAAGGCCGCCAGCTCCGTGGGGCTGGGCGGCGACTTGGCAAGGTCGCGCACGGCGTCGGCGGCGTAGCCGTGGCGCTTGAGGAACTGCAACGCGTCGGCGGTGTCCGGCTCGCCGGCGCGTCCCCACAGCGTGATGCCGGACGCCATGGGTCACCGGTGGGTGGGGACCTCGGGGTTGCGCTGGTACTCGTGGACGTACTCTTGGCCCGAGAGCTTCTGGATGGCGCGCATGACCTCGTCCGTGACCTCGCGGCAGACGGCCTTGTCGTCCTGCTTGCCCCAGTGGCGGCTGAAGTCGAGGGGCGGGCCGACGAGGGCGCCGGTCGGCTTGAACAGCCGGAGCTTGCCGCCCTTGGGCCAGGACTCGAAGGTGCCGACCATGGCGACCGGGACGACAGGGGACTTGGTCGCCAGCGCGAGGCGGGCGACGCCGGTGTGGCCCTTGTGCAGCTTGCCGTCGAGGCTGCGGGTCCCTTCCGGGTAGATGCAGAACAGGTGGCCCTCCAGCAGGGCGTTCTTGGCGGCCTCGAAGGCGCCCTTGTCGCCGGCGCCACGCTGCAGCCGGATGACGCCCCATTGCCGGAAGAACCAGGCCTTGACGGGCTTGGCGAAGTGCTCGGCCTTGCTGATGTTGACGATGGTGCGCCGGGTCGCCATCGGTAGCACGACGTGGTCGAGCGCGGACAAGTGGTTGGAGGCGAGGATGGCGGCCCCCTTCCTCGGGATGTGGCGGCGCCCCTTCACCTTGACCCGCAAGCCGAGGCGGACGACCGGCACCGCCAGCGGCCGCATCACCGTCCACAGCCAGGTCATTCGACCGCGCGAGGCCCTCGCCGCTTAAAGTCGCCGGGGGGTGGGTCAGGAAGCGGCAACGCGCATGAAATACCGCGGCCCGCATCGAGCCGCATGGCCCGCCTCCCGACGGCCGCCCTCCTTGCCTTCGTCCTTGCCCTCGGCGCCGCCGCCCAAGGCGGGCCCGCCGCGACCGTCGGCGTCCATGGCCCCGTCGCCGTGGAGGCCGACTTGCACGGCCTGTGCGAGGCGCTGCTGCGCGCCTGCGGCGACCTGGACCCGGCCGACTTCGGCATGACGGCGGTGCCCGTCGGCCTGCCGTCGGTGGACGCCCACGCCTCGGCCGTCCTCGGCGGCTTCCTTGCCGTCGGCGCGGACGCCGGCTGGACCGACGGCGAGGGCGACGGCGCCTCCGGCCAGGTGCCGTGCGCGGACGCGCCGCACTGCCCGGACCTCATCGTGGATCCCGTCTCGCTGGCCTCGACCGTGCGGCTCGACACGCGCGCGTTCGCCGCCGACCACTGCGCGGTCGCGGAGAACAGCACGGCCGCCGGCACCCGGACGCTGCTGCGGTTCGACTTCGTGAGCCCCAACATCGGCCTCGGCGACCTCGAGGTCGGACGGCCCGCCGACCACCCCGAATGGTTCGAGTGGGGGACCTGCCACGGCCACTGGCACTTCAGCGAGTACGCCGACTACCGCCTGTGGGACCCCGCCGGCTACGCCGCGTGGCAGGCCGTGCGCGCCGCCCACCCGGGGATGCCGCCCGCCGCCGTGCTGGCCGCCTACCCCGAGCTGCTGGAGCACATGGTGGCCGGACACAAGCAGGGCTTCTGCATCATCGACTTCCTGCCCTGGGGCAGCCCCGTCGCCGGCACCGTGAACCCGCGCCAGTTCCGCTACTGCTCCGAGGGCCAGGGCATCACCTCGTTCTGGGCCGACAAGTACTCCCTGTTCCTCGACGGCCAATGGGTCGACGTGACCGGGCTGGCGCCGGGGCCGTACGTCCTGGAGGCCGAGGTCAACCCCGAGCGGCTCTACGTCGAGTCGGACTACGCCAACAACGCCGCCGCCGTGCTCGTCGTCGTCTAGAGGTGCTTGCGCACTTCGTCGGTGCCGATCCAGACCTTCGGGTCGTCGGACACGCTGGTCCACTTCACGGTCCCGTCGGCGTCCAGCACCATCACGCCGCGCTTGGCCACGTTCTTGACGCCCGCGACCTCCATCGTCTGCCAAATCTTGCCCACGACCTCGCGGTTCGGGTCGGACAGGATGCCCAGCGGCAGCCCGTGCTCCTTGGCGAAGTGGATGTTGGTGAAGTGGGAGTCGGTGCTGAAGCCGACCACCTTGGCGCCGAGGCCGCCGAACTTGTCGAGCGTGTCGCGGAACTCGCACATCTCCTTCGTGCAGGTGCCGCTGAAGGCGAGCGGGAAGAACCCGATCACCAGCGGGCCCTGCCAAAGGTGCTGGCTCAGGGTGAACTCCTGCGCCCCGTCCTTGGTCGCCAACTTGAGGGTGAAGTCCTGGAGCTTCTGGCCGGTCTGGAGTGCCATGGAGGGCGCGACTTGGGAGGGTGGGATGAAGGTTGTGGGGGTGGCGGCGGCTAGGCCCGCACGAACGGGTCGCCTGGCGGCGTCTGGAGGTAGTCAAGGCCGAGCTGCAGGTTCGGATTGCTGCCTGCGCCGTCCTTGGGCGCCTGGGCGTGGCGGAGCTTGTTGGCTGCCAACCAGGCCGAGTCCAGGATGCGAAGGGCGGGCTTGAGGGCGGGCATCGCAAGGGCGGGCACGGTGCCGCCGACCTGGACCGTGGCCCGGACCCGTTCCCGCCGCGCGAAGTCGAAGCGGCTCTTCCAGGCGTCCAGGCCGCCAATGGTGTCGTTGAGCGCCTCGACGGAGCGCTGGAGCCGCGCCATGTCCGGCTCCTTGCCGGGAGGCCGCTCGATGAAGACCTTCTGGGCGTCCTGGTGCGCGGCGGCCGCCTCCGGGTCAGGCGGCCCGCCGATCCGGTCCAGGGCGTCGAGGATGGCCTCCATCCGGTCGTCGGAGAGGCACTGGGGAATGTGGCGCTCGAACCGCCGGCCGGCTCGGCGGCCGACGCCCTCGATGCCTCCCACGACGACCGCAGGCAGATGCTGCGCCACGGTGTCGAGGGCGTTCCGGGCATGCTCCAGCCGCTCTTTGGCATCCCGGTGGCGGCGGGCCTCCTCGTCCAAGGCCTGGCCTGCCTGCTGCAGGACCGAGACCCAGTGGCCCAGGTCGCGGCCACTGACCCGGATGGAGGGGCCCTTCGAGTAGTAGGCGGGAGCAGCGTAGAGATGGTGCAGCACGAAGGCGGAATCCATCAGTCGCGCCAACCGCTTGGGGCCCGGCTCGCGCCGCAGCTGCCGGAGCTGGACGTCAAAAACGGCGCGCGGCGTGTCGGGCATGGCGAGGTCGAACCACGGCGCCCGCTCCTTCAGGTAGGCACGGGGGACCACGGGCGCCAGCGTGCTGTCCTCGCCAAGGATTCGGTGGGTGTAGCGGTCCTCCAGGAGACGGGGGTGCCGCTTGCCGATGGCGTCGAGGGCGCCGGCCCAGCGGCGAGCGTGGCGGCCCGGCCGCAGGCCCAGCATGTCCAGCACGTTCGCGGAGACGGGCCAAGTCCGGTCGTCCAAGGCGGCCAGGCGCTGGAACAGGCCTCGCATGAACGGTCCCGTGTAGCCGGGCTTGCCGTCGGGACGCATCGGGCCGACGGTGGGGAGCAAAAGGCCTTGGGCCACGGCGGCCGCGAACGGGCCTGGGCCGCATCCCATGTATTCGCGGAACCGCTCCTCGGCCGTGGCCTCCCATGCGAATCGGGTTGGTGGACAGTCGGCCTGGTTGGCGAGGAACAGGATGAGCGGCCGGGCGGCGGGGGCGAAGGGATACTGGATGGCCTTGGCGGAGTCGATGCGGTAGTAGTTCACGCCCGGCTGCGCGAGCGCTTGGACGAAGGCATGGCCGGAGCCATAGGCATCAGCGTAGACCTTGCGCATCCAGTCTCGCAGGTCGTTGCCGCTGCCGTTGCGCAGGATGGGGCCGATGGCGGGCGCCGCCTTGCGGGCGGACTCCTGCAGCCGGGCCTCGCCGTCGAGAAGGAACTGGCCGAACGCGCCCAGGCTTGCCATGCGGGGGAGCCGGCCGGGGGCGGCTTAACGGCATTGGCTGATCGGAATCGAATGGGGCGGCTACGCCAGCGTCTCCTTCTCCAGCAGCCGCGCCATCTCGGGCATCCGGAGGACGTGCTCCTGCCCGCCCATGTGCGGCAGCTTGAGCGCGGCGGCGGCGTTGCCCCAGCGCAGCGCCTCCTCCATGCCCTTGCCGGCGCGCAACGCGGCGTACCAGCCGGCCCGCAAGGCGTCACCGGCGCCGGTGGGGTCGACGACGCGGGTGGGGAACGCGGGGACGGTCACGGCCTTCTTGCCCGACCGGTACAGGCTGGCGCCCTTGGCGGCGCGGGTGACGACGACGGCGTCGACGTGGTCGAGGAACTGGACGGGGTCGCCGTAGCTCAGGAAGTCGCAGGCGACGCGGAGCTCCTCCTCGTTGCAGAAGAACACCTCGGCGGTGTCGAGGAGGCCTTCGAAGCTGCGGGTGTCGTACTGGAAGCGCATCTCCTGGCCGGGGTCGAAGCCGACGTGCAGGCCGGAGTCGCGGGCGGCGTGCGCCACCTGGGCGTAGGCGATGGGGTTGCCGGTGCTGACGTGCAGCCACGCGCCGTCGGGGAGGCCGTTGAGGAACTCCTTGCCGATGGGGGCCTCCTCCATGCGCGCCATGGGGCCCTGGTCGATGGCGTAGCATTGCCGGTCCAGCAGGTCGGTGAGGATGAAGCAGGTCGGGGTGCGGCCGCCGCGCACCGTCTCCAGGAACGCGAGGTCTACGCCCTCGTCCGCCAAGGCTTGGCGCCAGGCGGCGGGGAAGTCGTCGCCGACGCGGCTCCACATCCGGGTCGGCACGCCGAGGCCGGCGGCTTGGCGGGCGATGTTGGCCGCGGTGCCGCCCCACAGGGTGCGGCGCTCCAGCACGGGGACGGACTGGCCGGGCCGCGGCAGGTCCTGCACCTGGAGGTGGACGTCGAGGTTGGTGTGGCCGCAGACGGCGAGGAAGGCGGCGGGGGCGACCGTGGTCACGTGCCATGCTCCCAAGTGCTGAGGTAGGCGGTCTGGTCCTTGGTGAGCGTGTCGATGCGCAGGCCGAGGGTGGCGAGCTTGAGGCGGGCGACGTCAAGGTCCATGTGCGGCGGGATGTCGTGGACGCCGGGCGCGAGCTGCTTGTGGTGCAGCGCGAGGTGCTCCAGGCCAAGGGCTTGGATGCTGAAGCTCATGTCCATGATCTCGACGGGGTGGCCCTGCCCGCTGGCGAGGTTGACGAGGCGGCCGTCGGAGACCAGGTAGAGGCGGCGGCCGTCGGCCTGCAGGTACTCGGTGACGCCGGCGCGGACGGTCTTGGCGGACTTGCTGCGGGCCTGGAGCGCCGTGAGGCTGACCTCGTTGTTGAAGTGCCCCGCGTTGGCCAGCACGCAGCCGTCCTTCAGTTTCCCAAGATGCTTCTCGGCGACGACGTCCTTGCAGCCGGTGGCGGTGACGATGAAGTCGGCGTGGGCGCACGCCTCCAGCATGGGGGCCACCTGGTGGCCGTCCAGCCGGGCCTCGATGGCCTTGACGGGGTCCACCTCGGTGACGGTGACGGTGGCGCCGAGCCCCTTGGCGCGCATCGCGATGCCTTTGCCGCACCAGCCGTAGCCGGCCACGACGATGTTCTTGCCCGCGATGAGCAGGTTGGTGGCCGTGAACAGGCCGTCGAAGGTGCTCTGGCCGGTGCCGTAGCGGTTGTCGAACAGGTGCTTCATCTGGGCGTCGTTGACGTTCAGGATGGGCACCTGGAGCTTGCCCTCCGCGTGCATGGCCTTGAAGCGCATCACGCCGGTGGTGGTCTCCTCCGCGCCGCCCTTGAGGTGCTTCAGGGCGTCGGTGCGGCGGGTGTGCGCCAGGAAGCCGAGGTCGCCGCCGTCGTCGATCACCAAGTGCGGCTTGTGGTCGAGGACCCAGTCCAGCGCGGCGTAGTAGGCCTTGCGGTCCTGGCCCTTGTGCGCCATGGTGGCAAGGCCGTGGTGCTCGTTGAGGGCGGCCACGACCCGGTCGTCCGTGGACTCCGGGTTGCAGCCGGCCAGGCGCACGTCGGCGCCACCTTCTTGGAGCGCGAGGGCAAGGTTCGCGGTCTTGGCCTCGACGTGCAGCGCCATGCCGACCCGAAGGCCCGCGAACGGCTGCTCCTCGGCGAAGCGCGCGCGGATGGCCGCCAGCACCTGCATGTGGGTGCGCGCCCACGCGATGCGGCGGACGCCTTCTTCCAGCAGGCCGGACGCGACCGCCTTGGGCACGGACTTTGCCATGGGAGCGCTCCAGATAAGCAGCATTGTCGCGCCAAGGCAGCAGACGATGGCCTCACCGGCACGGCGATATGCTTGCGCCGTTCAGGGGAAGGCGTGGCACGCCGGATGCGCGCGCCGCGGGTCCCGCAAGTGCCGGGCACGCCGCGGGCGCCCAAGCACAACCAGACGAACAAGAACACCCGCGAGTCGCGCCAGCGGGAGAAGCTCTTGGACCAGTCGAAGGCGAACTACTTCAAGTACGACCTGCAGGACATCCTGAAGGCCTCCCCCGTGGCCGTGGAGCTGCACAACTCGCTCATCCAGACGCTGTGGGCCAAGGGCTCGCGCGACGCCGTCACCGAGGCGAAGGTCTGGCTCATGGAGAAGGTCAAGGAGAAGGCGGTCGACCCCGCCACGCAGCAGCGGATCCTGGGCATCATGGACCGCTACTCGACCTGGCGTTAGGGTCCACGCTCGTCTCGGTTCCCTCGGCGGACTCCTCTAGAACTCTGTGGAATCTGCGTCCAGCCGGCGGCCCCGCCACGAGCACTGATTCGCACAGATTGAGAAGATTCCCACAGAACTCTGCGGAACCTGTGTCCAGTCGGTGGCCCGCGACGGGCACTGATTTTCCCAGATTCGGAAGATTCCCACAGAGATCTGTGGAATTTTTTGGCTAGGCCCCGCCAGAACCAAAGTCAGGGTCTGTGGAATCTGTGTGCGTCGGCCACCCGACGGGCACCGATTCGCTCAGAGTCGGAAGATTCCCGCAGACCTCTGCGGAATCTTTGTTCGGTCGGCGACCCCGCGACGGGCACTGATTCCCTCAGATTCGGAAGATTCCCACAGAACTCTGTGGAATCCGGGTCCAGTCGGCGGCTCACGCCCGCAGCCTTTGCGCCCGCTCCTCCGGCGTCGGGTTCCAAACATGCTCGACTTGGCCCAAGGCCTTGAGGAGCTGGATGACCCAGCGGCCGGGGTCGAACTCGTACCAGCGCATCCCGATGTAGGCGGCGCGCGGGAAGGCGTGGTGGTTGTTGTGCCAGCCTTCGCCCCAGCCCAGCACGGCGACGATGGCGTTGTTGGCCCCCCGGTCGGGGCTTCGGTAGGGGCGGGTGCCGAACATGTGGCCGATGGAGTTGACGGCCCAGGTGGTGTGGTGCAGCAGGAAAATCCGCAGCAGGCCGCCCCAGACGAAGGCGTCCACCATGCCCCAGAAGGTCCCGTGGACGGCGAGCCCGACGAGGGCGGGCAGCAGGAACGAGAGGAAGGTCCAGAAGATCCAGGTGCGCGAGAAGAACGCCACCACGGGGTCGCGCATCAGCTTGTCGTGCGCCAGGCCGCCGTGCACCATGCGGTCGCGCAGCATCCAGGCGAAGTGCGCGTGCCAGAACCCTTCGAGCGGACTGTGCGGGTCGCCGTCGCGGTCGGCCATGGCGTGGTGGCGCAGGTGGGTCGCCGCCCAGCCGGAGGGCGGGCCCTCGACCGCCATGGTGCCGGCCAAGAGCAGGACGGCGCGCGCGGCGGGCTTGGCGACGAAGGCGCGGTGGGTCACCATGCGGTGGAAGCCGACCGAGATGCCGAGCCCCGTGAAGGCCCACAGGCCGAGCAGGAGGCCGACCTCGAGGCCGGTGACGCCGTGGCCCCACCAGCGCCACGCCGCGTAGGCGAGGGCGAACAGCGGCAGGATGACGATGGTGAGGATGAGCGCCTTGCCCCACCAGGGATCGCGGCCGTACGGGAACGGATCGACTGCTTGCGCTGCGGACATGGCTCGCGTCCAGGCGTTCGCCGCGGCACGTTTTGGCTTTGCCACGGCGGCTGCCGCGGGCGCAAGCGGGGGCGCGGAGGCCGCCGTCGCAGGGTCCAAGAGCGGCCCGCCCATGGGTCGGCGTGGATGCGGTGTCCCGGGTCGGCGTCGTCGTGGCCGGCCTCGCGTTGGCCGTCGGGCTGCTCTGGCCCGCGGCGCCTGCGGCCGACCCCGATCGCTCGGCCGGCCCGGACGCTGACGCCGCCGACGCCGGCCCCTTGCACGCAAGGGCTGCGGAGCTGCTGGCGTTCTGCCGCCCGCAGCCCGACCTGCAGGGCTGCGTGCTCCAGGAGGCCGAGCGGGTGCTGGCCGTGCGCGGCTCGCCGGAGGCGTTCCGCCTGCTGGCCGAGACGACGCAGGCCGACGCGTCGCTGCGGCCGCAGGACCACCAGCTTGCCCACGACCTGGGCCGGGCGAGCATCGACCATTACCCGAACACCACGGCGGCGCTGGCGGTGTGCCCGTTCAACATGGCGTCCGGCTGCTTCCACGGCGTGCTGGAGGCGCACTTCGGCCGGCAGGGCCCGCCCGCGGCCGCCGCGGACGTCGCCGGCCTGTGCACCCCCGACGGCGGCTGGAACCGGCAGTTCCAGTGCCTGCACGGCCTCGGCCACGGGCTCACGATGGTGGCCGGCCACGACCTGCCCCAGGCCTTGGCGTGGTGCGACCTGTTGGGCGACGGCGGCCACCAGGACTCGTGCCACGGCGGCGCCTTCATGGAGAACATCATGGGCGAGACCATGGTGGCGGACCACCATCACCACGGCAACGCCTCGACCTGGGTCCGCCTCAAGCCCGACGACCTGAGCTATCCCTGCGACGTCGTGGAGCCGCGCCACCAGCGCACCTGCTGGTTCCTCCAGTCCTCCGCCGTCCTTCAGCAGGGCTTCGGCCTCACGGAGGCGTTCGCCACCTGCGACGGCGCCCCCGAAGAATACGTCCGGCTGTGTTACCAGTCCATGGGCCGCGACATCTCGGGCCGCACTTTGCGCGACGGTCCGCAAATCCTCCAGCAGTGCGGCCAAGGCTCCGAGCCCTACGTCCCGGACTGCATCTACGGCGCGGCGCAGGAGATGGTCAACTACGCCGGCGACGTCGCGCCCGGCTTCGCGTTCTGCCCCACGACACCGACCGCCAGCCGCGCCACCTGCTGGCGCGCCGTCGGCGCCATGCTGTCCGTGCTGGAGACCGACGACGGCGCCCGCCGCGCCTGGTGCGCGCAGGCCGCCGCCAACGAGGCCGACTGCCTCAGCGGCGCCGGCCTGGCCTGAGCGCGATCCACAGGTCGTTGACGTTCGTCCCGGTCGGGTCCGCAGGGATCAGCCGCCCGCGCGCCGCCAGGTAGCCTTGCGCGGCGCCGTGGGCGAGGGCGGCCGTGCCGGCCGCCTCGTCCCAGTCGCGCGCGCTGGCCCACGCGCCGGCCGCGCCGGCGCCGTCGACGCCGTCGGTGGCGCCGCACAGCACCAGCGCCTCGGAGCCGCGCGCCGCCAGGCCGCGGGCGGCGGCGAGTGCTGCGTGCTGGCAGCGCCCGCCGGGCGGCGCCCCGGGCGGGACCTGCACCGTGGCCTCGCCGCCGCCGACGAGCGCCACGTCGCGGTCGGCCGGCAGCGCGTCGAGCGCCGCGAGGAACCCCTCCATCGCGGCCGCGGCGTCGCCTTCGACGCGCGGCGCGTGGCGGTAGGCCTGCCAGCCGAGGGCGCCGAGCCGGAGGCCGGCGCCGACGATGGCCTCGCTGGCCGAGGCGAGGACGCGATGGGGCACGCCGGGCGCGTCGCACGGGCCCGACCCGACCGCCGCCTGCGCGTGGGCGGGGTCGGTGTCGGCGAGGAGCCAGACGCGGACCCGGGGCGTGCGCGCCAGCAGGGCGCGGCCGAGGCCGCCGGCCTTGAGGCGCGACGCGGCGGCGCGTTCCCGGTTGACGGCCTCGATGGGCTTGCCGGAGGCCAGCAACAGCGTGTGGAGCGCAGCCACCTCGGCCGGGGCCCAGCCGTCGGCGGGCGCCTCGGCGCAGGCGCTGGCGCCTCCCGACAGCAGGACCAGGACCGGGGCGTCGTTGGGAAGCGCGGCGGCCCAGTCGAGGACGGCCTGGCCGGCGGCGAACGAGGCGGCGGCGGGGACCGGGTGGTCGCCGGGCAGCCAGCGGAACGTGTCCACCGTCGGGGCCGGGACGCCACGCGGGGCCACACCCAAGCCGAAGAACGGCACCGCGGTCTCGACGAGGCCCCACAGCATCCGCGGCGCGGCCTTCCCAAGGGCGAGGACTTGGAGGGCGTGCGGCCGCTCGCGCGACACCAGCCAGTCGTCGAGCAGGCCTTGGCGGACGGCGCCGCGCACCAGGACGGTGGGGTCGACGGCCGCGACCCCGGCGAGGTAGGCCTCCAGGGCGGCCTCCGCCAGCGGCGAGCCGTCGCCCAGCGGCGCGTGCACGTCGTCCACGCCGGCGCCAGGACCGCGGGGTCCAAGAAGCCGCCGTGGCGTGGCAGGCGCATGCGTGTCCTCCTCGCCTTGTCCCTGGCTGCCCTCATCGTGCTGGCCGGCTGCGCCGCCCCCGGCGCCAAGACCACCTCGACGGGGACGACGACGGCCGCGACCAAGGCCACGCTGGCGACGCGCGCCGCGCCCGCCGAGCCTGACGCCTGCCCGGCGCACGGGCACGCCACCTTCCGCGTCTTCCTCCCCGGCGACGACGGCGCGCCCCGGATGCTCGACCTGAACGCGCCCAAGGACGCCCACGGCCGGCCCTACTACGACCTGGGCACCGGCAAGATGCGCCTCGCCATCCACATGCACCAGTCGGGCCCCGAGCAAGGGTCGGCGGCCCTCGGGCCCGCGCAGCTCCATTACGAGGGCGGCGTCTGCGTCGACGTCCACAACTCCCTCATGGTGGCCGACGTGGACCTCCAGGCCGCCTCGCTGCGCGTGTACGGCCAGCACAGCCAGACCGGCTCGACGGGCAACTGGACCGACGGCCAGGGCGGCGTGCTGCGGACGTGGATCCAAGGCATCGACTGGGCCTGGGCCGAGCACGCCCCCGCGGACGTGCTGGAGACCCAGCTGCGCGACGGCGAATCCATCCTGGTGGCCTTCGGCGACTACACCGACGCCCAAGTGGCCGAGATGCAGGACCTCGTGCCGGCGCCCATCGGCCGCCCCGCGCAGGTCTAAAGCCGCGAGCCCGTCGCCGCCCCCGTGCACACGCCCGAGCACGACCTCATCCGTCAGACGGTCCGGGAGTTCGCCGAGCGCCGCGTCAAGCCGCAAGCCAAGCGGATGGACGACACCCACCAATGGGACGCGAGCCTAGCCGGCGAGATGGGCAGCCTCGGCCTCATGGGCATGAACTTCCCCGCCGAATTGGGCGGCGCCGGCGCCGACATGGTGAGCTACTGCATCGCCATCGAGGAGCTGTCGCGGGCGTGCGCCGCCACCGGCGTCATCTGCAGCGTCAACAACTCCCTCTCCGGCTGGCCCATCCACACCTACGGCAACGCCGAGCAGCACGAGCGTTACCTGCGCCCCATGCTGGAGGGCAAGAAGCTCGGCGCCTACGGCCTCACCGAGCCCAACGCCGGCAGCGACGTCGTGTCGATGCAGACCTCGGCCACCAAGCGCGGCAACGCCTGGATCCTCGACGGCCAGAAGCTGTTCATCACCAACGCCGGCCTCGCCGAGACCTACGTCGTCTTCGCCCAGACCGACAAGGCCGCCGGCCACAAGGGCCAGACCGCCTTCCTGGTCGAGAAGGGCACGCCCGGCTTCGGCATCGGCAAGCCCGAGGACAAGCTCGGCATCCGCGCCGCCCCCTGCTGCCCGCTGTTCTTCGAAGGCGTCGAGGTGCCCCAGGAGAACGTCCTCGGCCCCGTCGGCGAGGGCTTCAAGGTCGCCATGAAGACGCTGGACGGCGGCCGCCTCGGCATCGCCTCCCAAGCCCTTGGCATCGCGGTCGCCAGCTTCGAGGCCAGCCTCGCCTACGCCCAGGAGCGCAAGCAGTTCGGCCGGCCCATCGGCAGCAACCAGGCCATCCAGTGGATGCTCGCGGACATGGCGACCCGCATCGACGCCGCCCGCCTGCTCATCCACCGCGCCGCCCGCATGAAGGACGACAAGGTCCCCTACTCCAAGGAGGCCAGCATGGCCAAGGTGTTCGCCAGCGAGACCGCGATGTGGGCCTCGACGCAGGCCATCCAGATCCACGGCGGCAACGGCTACACCAAGGACTACCCCGTCGAGCGCCACTTCCGTGACGCCAAGATCACCGAGATCTACGAAGGCACCAGCGAGATCCAGCGGATGGTCATCGCGAACAACCTGCTCAAGGGCTAGGTTGGGCGAAACCGACGTCTCGGTGCCCTCGGTGGGCTCGGTGGACCGGCCCGGCGCCGAACGCCCAGGTCCACGCAAACGTTTTCCCTTCCCCAGCCCACGGCATGCCCCAAGGCGCGCCGCGTCGTTGCAACTTTCTGCATCAACAAGGTTCTAAACGCGCCCCCAAGTCGGAGCCGCACCCATGGACGACCTTTCGCCTCGTGAACGCCGTGCCCAGCGCGCCAAGGAAGCCGGCACCAAGCACAAGGGCCCGTCGAAGGCCGGCGCCTGGAAGGTTCCCCTGGTCATCTTCCTGGTGATCGGCTTGGGCGCCTTGGCGATCGTCGCCCTCAAGAACCTGCGGCCGGAGTGCCCGGACCACTGGCATGGGACGTTCCGCGTCTACACGCCGAACGAGGACGGGTCGCCCCGGATGCTGGACATGAACCTCCCCAAGGACGCCGGCGGCCGGCCCTACTACGACCTGGGCACCGGCAAGATGCGCCTCGCCATCCACATGCACCAGTCGGGCCCTGAGCAAGGCTCCGAGGCGTTGGGTCCTGCCCAGTTGCACTACGAAGGGGGCACTTGCGTCGGATTGCGCACCGCGCTCGACATCGCCGACGTGGGCCTCAGCGCCGACGGCCTGGTCATCGCAGGCCAGCACGCCACCACCGGGTTCGCCGGCGAGTGGGAGAACAACGGCAACCAGACGCTGCGGTTCTGGCTCCAGGACGTCGACGGCGAGTGGGCCGAGCACCCGATGGGCGACTACCTCGACTATCAGGTCAAGGACGGCGAGGCGGTGCTGTTCGCGTTCGGCAACTACACCGACGCGCAGGTCCAGGCGATGCAGGCGAGCGTGCCGCCGCCGATGAGCCGGCCCGCCGTCACGGCGTAGGCGACGCCAGCACCTGGGCGGCCGCCTCGCGGGCGGACAGCTCGCCGCGGGCCAGCCGCGCCTCCAGGGCGGCGTAGCCTGGGCGGAAGGAGCCATCGCGGGCGAAGGCGCGTTCCCAGACGGCGCGCTGCAAATGCGCGCGCACCTCGGCGGCGAGGCGGGCGCGGCGGCGGCCCGCCCACGTGCCGGAGGCTTGGCTCCAGGCCTTGTGGGCGGCGACGGCGTCCAGCACGGCGGCGACCCCGTCGGCGCGCTCGGCGACGGTGCGCAGGATCGGGGGCGTCCAGGGCTCGCCGGCGGGCGGCATGGCGGGGTGGGCGAGCATGAGGCTGGCCTCGACCTCGGCGGCCACCTTGTCGGAGCCCACCAGGTCGGCCTTGTTGACGACGAAGGCGTCGGCGATCTCCATGATGCCGGCCTTGACGGCCTGGACGTCGTCGCCGAGGTTGGGGACCAGGACGACGAGGACGGTGTCGGCGAGGCGGGCGACGTCCACCTCGGCCTGGCCGACGCCGACGGTCTCCACCAGCACCAGGTCGAAGCCGGCGGCGTCGAGCGCCTGCACGGCCTCCAAGGTGTGGGTGCTGAGGCCGCCGAGGGCGCCGCGGCTGCCCATGCTGCGGATGAAGACGTTGGGGTCGTTGGCGTGGCCGCCCATGCGGATGCGGTCGCCCAGGATGGCGCCGCCGGTGAAGGGGCTGGAGGGGTCGACGGCGACGACGCCGACCCGCAAGCCGCGGCGGCGCGCCTCCGCGATGAGGCGGTCCACGAGGGTGGACTTGCCGGTGCCGGGGGCGCCGGTGACGCCGACGACGTGGGCGCGGCCGAGCCGCTCCCGCAGGGCGTGCAGGGCGGCGGGGCCCGTCGGGTCGTCCGACTCCAAGAGGGTGATGAGGCGCCCGATGGCGCGGCGTTGGCCGGCCTGGACGCCTGCGACGACGTCGGCGAGCTGCATGGCCTACGCGGTCGCGGCCGCGGCGAGGCGGGGGTGCTGCTCGATGAACTTCACGATGTCGCGGGTGTCGGTGCCGGGGCCGAAGACCGCCTCGATGCCGGACTCCCGCAGGCGCTTGGCGTCGTCGTCGGGGATGATGCCGCCGCCGAACACGATGACGTCCTCCGCGCCCTCCTGGACGAGAAGCTGCTTCACCTTGGGGAACAGGGTCATGTGGGCGCCGCTGAGGCAACTCAGGCCCACCAGATGGACGTCCTCCTGGACGGCCGCCGCCGCGATCTGCTGGGGCGTCTGGCGCAACCCCGTGTAGATGACCTCGTAGCCGGCGTCGCGCAGGGCACGGGCGACCACCTTGGCGCCGCGGTCGTGGCCGTCCAGCCCAGGTTTTGCCACCAGGATGCGGACCTGCCGTTGCGTCATGACGCGTTCGAGGAAACGCCGCTAGATAAGGGCGATTGAAGGGCCCCCGCTTGCCGGCAATAGCCAAAACCTAGATTCAGGAGGGCCCGATGGGGCGTCGTGCCCACCTATGGTCCTTGGCTCGCCTTGGTCTTGGTCGCCGTGATGGCCGCGGGCTGCTCTGCGAAGGGCACGGTGCCGCCCATGGACGACCAAGGCCGCTACGTCATCCGGATGACCGACGCGCTGCGGTTCGAGCCGGCGGAGGCGCGCGTCCCCTCCGGCGCCACCGTGGTGTGGGTCAACGCGGGGCAGGAGGCGCATGACGTGGCCGCCTACGTGGGCGACCCGCCGAGCGAGGACTACCCGCGGTTCTTCTCGCCCAAGCTGCACGAGCCGCAATACTCGGTGGACGCCGGGATGTCGTACAACGCGACCCTCAATGAGGACGGGGCCTGGACCATCTGGTGCCACCGCCACCACGAGTCGGACATGCGCGGCGTGGTGCACGTCGGCTGACGGTCGGTCGCGGTGCCCTCGGTGGATTCCCTCGGAACTTTGTGTGGAATCTGTGTCCGGTCGGCGGCGCGCGACGGGCACTGATTTCCCCAGATTCGGAAGATTCCCACAGAACCCTGTGGAGTTTTTGGCTAGGCCCCGCCAGAACCAAAGTCAGGGTCTGTGGAATCTGTGTGCGTCGGTCACCCGACGGGCACCGATTCGCTCAGATTCAGAAGATTCCCACAGAAGATTTGTGGAATCTGTGTCCAGTCGGTGGCCCGCGACGAGCACTGATTTCCTCAGATTCAGAAGATTCTCACAGAACTCTGCCGAATCTGCGTCCAGTCGGCGGTGAGGCGTCGCCACCGAGGACACCGACCGCTCATTCCTCAGGAGCATCCACGATGGGCAGCGGCACCCGCTCCACCTCGAGCCGGTCCGCCGTCGGGTGGACTTCGCTCAACCACGCCTTGCAGCCTAGCCCTTCAAGCTCGCCCGACTCGGCCAGCTCCTCGGCCACGGCCGGCGCGGTCTCGATGCGGTCGCCCACGACGGCGACCCACTCCATGGGGACCTCGTACTCGGTGCGGAGCCGCTCGGCCGCCTCGCCCAGGGTCGCGGGGTCGTGGGGCCGCAGCACGCCGTAGACGATGGTGCCTTCGTCCGTGACCTCCTCGAAGGGGCGGGCGGTGTTGCTGGCGCGGCGGCGGAAGCGCTGCATGAGCTGGATGGCGTCCTTGTAGGGGCTGCTGCAGAAGTGGACGGCGAACTGGCTGGTGCCGCGGCTGCCGCCCATGGTGCCCTTGCCGCGGGCCTCCGTCTGCCATGCGTCGAGGACTTCCATGCCCGTGTCGCGGCTGCCGGCCACGCGCTGGGACTCGTCGTCCGCCACTGTGAAGCCGCGCGCCTTGAGGTTGGCGATGTTGGGGTCGCTGAACTCCAGCTCGTTCATGTTGAGGCCGTTGCAGCCCAGCCGCTCGGCGTCGCGGGCCAATTGGAGGATGTCGGCGGCCTTGCCGGGGATGCAGGGGATCTCGATGGTGGTGGTGAGGCCGACGCGGCGGGCCTCCTTGACGGCGGGGCCGTGCCACGACTCCTCCAGGCGGGCGTAGTCGGAAACTTCCGGGTGGAAGCGAATCTCGTCCAGGCCGGCCTCCTTGAGCTTGGCGATCCAGGCGAGGTCGAAGCTGCACGAGGTGTAGAGGTGGGTGTGGAAGTCGGCGCCGAAGCGCTCCTTCAGGACACAGATGGCCTCGCAGACGCGCTCGGGGACCATCATGGGGTCGCCGCCGGTGATGCCGGCACCCTTGGCGCCGATCAGCTGGCACTCGTCGATCAAGTCGTCCCACTTGCCGGGGTGGATGGGCCGCTCGTTGGCGAACATGACGTCGCGGTACATCTTGTTGCGCGACACGGGGCAGTAGAAGCACTCCTTGTCGCACAGGCCCGTCACGAACAGCACCAGCTTGGCGCCCTCGCGGCACTGGATGCAGCCGAGGGGGAGGACGCCGAGGTGGCGCGACCCTGCGTACCGCTCCGCCGTCGGCGAGTCGACGAGGTCCGGTCCGCCCAGGGGATGGGCCATGGCTGTCGCCCTCCGTCCGCGGTGCTTAAGCCTTCGCCAACGCGCTAGGGCATGGCCGACAGCGGGATGGCGTGGTAGCTGTCAGCGGGGACCGTCGGCAACAGCAAGGCCGTGCCGTCCGGGCCGCCTTCGAAGGTGAAGCGGGCGCCCAGGATGCCGCCGGGGTGGACGGCGTCGGCCGCGGTGACGCCGCGCAGTTCGAGGCGAAGGGTGCTGCCCGCCTCGAAGACGTGCTCGGTCGGCCGCAGCGGCAGGTCGAAGGCAATGCGGTTGCCTGGGACGACGGGCGAGAACGCCTCGTGGCCGTCGCGGTGGGCCATGTTGAACTGGCCCCAGGCCACCAGGTTGGCGCCGTCGTAGAGGTAGGCGGCCACGTAGGCGTTGGCGGCGCCTTCGAGGGTGCCGGCGACGTGCAGCAGGCCGGTGCCTGCGAGCGCGAGCGGCGCGTCCAGCGTGCCCTCCAGCGTGACCAGGAGGTCGTCGCCGAGGGGCGAGGTGCCCGTGCCCGCCGGGTCGAGGGCGAGGGTGGCGCTGCCGTCGGCGGGGTCGGGGCCGAGCGTTCCGCCCGCGAAGTCGGCGTGGAGGGTCGCGACCTCCGGCTCGACCGGCGGCCAGGTGTCCGCGTAGCGCTCGCGGCCGCGGTCGGCCGTGATGACGGCTTGCGGGAGCTGGTCGAGGCCGAGGTCCACGCCCTTGACGTAGTGGTCCATCCAGGCGACCATCAGGAGCTCCGTGTCGAGGCGGGACGGGTGCTGGTGCAGCCAGTGGCCGAACACGCCCAGCTTGGGGCCTTGGAGCTCGTTGAACCAGCCGGGGATCATGGCAGACTTGACGTTGGCGTCCTCGAAGCCTTGGGTGTAGAGGACGGCGGCCCGGACCTCGCCGGCTCTCCGCGAGAAGTCGCGCTCGCGGTAGAAGGCGTCGTAGACGGCGCGCGGGTCGTTGGCGCGGACCACCAGGGCCGGGTCGCAGGGGCCGTTGCTGGCGGACGACAGCAGGAAGGCGGGGTCGGTGGACGGCTCCTGAGAGTCGGTCTGGGCCTGGTAGGCGACCGGGCTGAGGGCGTTCTCGCCGTTGGGGACGCCGCCGAAGTGCCAGTCGTTGTAGGCGTTGATGACGGGCGCCACCGCGATGATGGCCTTCAGCGCCTCGGGGGCTTGGACGGCGGCCTCGACGGGCGTGGTGGCGACGTAGGATTGGCCGTAGAAGCCGACGCGGCCGTTCGACCACGACTGCTTGGCGGTCCAGTCCACCAGGAAGCGCTGGTCGGCCTGCTCGTTGGGGCCCCAGACCTCGACGCAGCCGCCGGAGTGGCCGAAGCCGCGCACGTCGGCGACCACCACGGCGTAGCCGCGCTTGGCCCAGTCCTGCACGAAGTAGGCCCAGGAGGCGGGCGCGTCGCGGGCGCCGTCGCCGTGGTAGGGGCTCGACTCGATGATCGCGGGCCAGGGGCCGTCGCCTTCGGGGATGGTGACCTCGACGCGGAGGGTGGTGCCGTCGAAGCTCGGGACCGCGAGGACCTGGGTCTCCTGGAGCTTCAGGGTGGGCTTGCTGAGGCCGTCGAGCCGGACCATGCCGGCCAGGCCGTCGAGCGGGAGGTCCAGGAGCTCGACGCGGACCGCGCCCGAGCCGGTGCCGCCGACGCGCCACTTGGCGCCCGCCTCGTCCAAGGCGGCCACGGAGGAGCAGGTGTAGGGCGGGCCATGGCTGACGGAGAACGACTCGACGGTGGGCGTGTTGCAGCGGCGGCGGCCGGTGTCGGCGTTGACCATCGTGAGCCGGACGTCGTCCGAGGTGGCGCGCACCATCGTGGCGCCGGCGGGGAGGCTGAACTCGAAGGGCAGCTTGTCGGCGCCGAAGGCAAGCGCGAAGCCGCCCTCGATGGCCTTCAGGGTGGCGCCGGCGGGGACCACGATGTCCTCGGCGCGCAACCGCGCAGGCGCAGGCTCGTCCGACCCGCTGGGGTCAGGGTTGACGCAGCCGGCCAGCAGGGCGGCGACGAGGAGGGCGACGACGGTCTTGTGCATCAGGGGGAACCGCGGATGGGCCGACATGAGGCTTTTGGCAGGGGGAGGCCGCAGGGGTGGTGACCAAGGGGGGCTGCGTCCCGGCTGCGCCCCTGCGGCTTCCGATGAGCTAACGGACCCAGGGGGCCGGGGTGGCGAAGCCGAGGACCTCGCCGAGGGTGGACATGCTGGGGGTGGCGGCCCATTCGAGGGCGTTCAGGCCGGAGGGACTGGCGGCGCGGCGGCCATGCACGGGGCAATGGTAGGCTTCGGAGGCGAGGCCGTGGTGGATGCTGACGGTGCGCGTGACCTCGTCCCCGCAGACGGGGCAGAGGCCGGTGGTGAGGGTAAGGCGGGCCATGAGGGACAGAAAGCCGCCGGGGGTATTCCAGCCGTTTCGGGGGGCGGGTGAAACCATCAAATGGCGGGCGGCCTCTCGACAGCCATGCGCACACCCGTCCTCCTTGCCGCCTTCCTGCTGGGCGCCCTCCTGGCCGGCTGCACGACCCCCGCCCCGGTCGCGCCGCCCCCGTCCAGCACCATCCTGGTCGTCGACGAGGCGGGCGCCCCCGTCCGCGGCGCCTTCGTCGGCGTCTCCGCCGGCAACGCCACCCTGGCCGCCTTCGAGACCGGCGCCGACGGCCGCTTCCCCCGCGCGGCCGTGCCCCCAGGCGCCACCGTCGCCGTGCGCTTCGGCGGCCTTGCCGCCCTCGCCGCCGCGGACACGCTCGGCGACCGCCTGGAGCTCCAGCCCGCGACCGAGGCCGCCCTCCCGGGCACGCTCGGCTTCCTGGCCCCCGTCGACCTGGTGTGCCAGCCGACGCCGTTCCAGGCCCGCGGCTGCGGCGACTTCGGCGAGCCCCAGCTGGAGGTCGCCGGCGACGGCACCGTCTGGGCCAGCGCCGTGTGCTGCATCGGCCAGTCCCCGCCCATCTGGACCTCCCGCGACGGCGGCAAGACCTTCCAGACCCTTGAGGCCGGCACCTCGCAAGGCATCGCGCGCGACGCCTTCGGCATCGAGGGCGACTTCGCCATCGACGACGCCGGCGACGTCTACTTCTTCGACATCGCCGTCGGCAGCACTTGGTTCTCCCGCTACTCCGCCACCGGCGAGCTGGAGTTCCAAGGCGCCTGGCCCGTCGAGCCCATCGTGGACCGCCCCTGGGTCCGCGCCGGCGCCCCCGGCCAAGTGTGGATCGCCTACAACACGGGCAGCGCCACCCGCGTCTACGGCTCCACCGACGGCGGCGAGACCTGGGACGCCACCGCCCGCGGCTCGTTCCCCTGCGGCCTCGGCAACCTCGGCCAAGGCCCCCAGCGCGACGACCTCGCCGTGGTCGCAAGCTGCGGCGACACCATTCGCCTGTGGCGCAGCCTCGACGGCGGCACGACCTGGAGCGACGACGAGCCCCTGCCCCTCCCCGACACCGAACGCCCCGGCGGCTGGGACATCCAGATTCCCCCCGTCGTGGACGAGGCCGGCAACCTCTACGTGGCCTTCGTGCACAGCCTCGACCCGAAGACCACCGACCTGTTCCTGGCCCGCCAGCGCCCCGACGGGTCCTGGCTTCCCACCGTGGCCCTCGGCGCCCCGGGCGACAACACCCTCCCCTGGCCCGCCGCCGGCCGCGCCGGCCATGTCGGCATCCTCTGGTACCACGCCGACGCCGACGTCGAGCCCGCCCAACGGACCTGGAGCCTCATGGCCGCCGCCAGCATCGACGCCGACCAGGAGACCCCCAGCTTCCAGTCCGGCGTCGCGGACCCCAACCTCCTGCGCGGACCCATCGGCCGCAACCTCGGCGACTTCCTGCAATCCGACATCGCCCCCGACGGCCGCCTCATGGGCGTGTACGCCAAGCGCGACGCGGCGGGACTGACGAACCGGTTCATCGCGACCGACGGCGGGCTGGACTTGGGGCCGACGGTGTACCCGAACGGGCCGAAGGCCTAGCTCGGGGTCCCCGGTGGGTTTGGGGGATGGGTGGGCGACGCCTCACCGCCGACTGGACACAGATTCCACAGATTTCTGTGGGAATCTTCTGAATCTGAGGAAATCAGTGCTCGTCGCGGGGCCGCCGACTGGACGCAGATTCCACAGACCCTGACTTTGGTTCTGGCGGGGCCTAGCCAAAAAATTCCACAGACCTCTGTGGGAATCTTCCGAATCTGTGCGAATCGGTGCCCGTCGCCGCAACTAGACACAGATTCCACAGAGTTCTGCGAGAATCTTCCGAATCTGGGTAAATCAGTGCCCGCCGCGCCGCACCGAGACAAACGAAGGAGGCTCAGTACGTCCGCGCGAACCTGAGCGTGTCCTTGGCCTGCGTGCCGCACACCGCGCATGGCGCCGGCGCATACTCCTTGTCCACGGGCACGCCGAGGGTCTTGATGTCGAGGCCCTTCTCGACCTGGGCGGCGCACGCGTTGCCGCAGATCGCCATGGCGAGGATGTAGCCGGTGCCGGAGGCCTGCCCGTCGGCGTCGAGCGTCTTTGCCTCCTCCAGCGTCCTCGGGTGCTGGACCCGGGTGGCGACGAACGCGGCCTGCTTCTCGAACAAGGCCTTCTGGACCGAGTCCAGGATGGCGCGCACGCCGGTCTCCAGCTCCGCCATCGGGATGGCTTTCTTGCCCTCCTTGCCCATGTCGCGGCGGGCGGCGAACACCGACTGCTTCTCGACGTCCTTGGGGCCGACCTCGAGCCGGAGCGGGACGCCACGCAGTTCCCAGTGGTAGTACTTCTCGCCGCTCGACTTGTTGCGCTCGTCCAATTCGACGCGGAAGCCGGCGGCGCGCAGCCGGGCCGCCACCTCGCGGCACGCCTTCAGCACGGGCTCGGCGTCCCCCTTGAACAGCACGGGCACGACGACGACCTGGAGGGGCGCGATGTCCGGCGGGAGAATCAGGCCGTTGTCGTCGCCGTGGCAGCCCACGATGGCGCCGACCAGGCGCTCGCTCATGCCGTAGGTGGTCTGGTGGCAGTGCTTGTGCCCGCCGGACTCGGCCTCATACTTCATGTCGTAGGCGCGCGCGAAGTTCTCGCCGTAGTAGTGGACCGTGGCGCATTGCAGGGTGCGGCCCGACGGCATGACGACGTCGGCGCCGGTGGAGTCCACGGCCCCCGGGAACTTGTCCCAGTCGGGGCGCTTCGAGTAGAGCGCGGGCAGGGCGAGCTTCTGGTACACGTTGCGGACGATCTGCAGGTCCAGCTCGACGTGCTCGCGGGCGGACTTCTCGTCGGCGAAGACGGAGTGGTCCTCGAAAAAGTGGATTTCGCGCACCCGCATGAAGGCCCGTGTCTGCTTGGTCTCGTACCGGAACACGTTGCAGATCTGGTAGGTGGTGAGCGGCAGGTCCGAGTGGCTGCGGATCCAGAGCGGGAAGATCTCGTACATCGCGCACTCTGACGTGGGGCGCACGATCCAGCGCTCGCCGTCGGGCAGCTTGTTGTCGCCGGCGTGCGTCACCCAGAACACCTCGGAGCCGAAGCCCTTGATCTGGTCGGCCTCCTTCATGAACAGCTTCTCCGGGATCAAGAGCGGGAACGACACCTCGTCGTGGTGGGTGCGGGCCATCTCGGCGCGGGTGAAGCCGTCGATCGCCGACATGATGCGCTGGCCGTACGGGCGCCAGATGTTCATGCCCTTGATCGGGTAGCGCTTGTCCGTCAGCTCCGCGACCTCGACAATCTCGTTGTACCACTCCATGAAGTCCTTGGACTTGGCAACGGCGGTGGCGGGCATGGACGCGCGGCCACCGGGCGGGGGGATAAAAACGGGAGGAGAAGAACGCCACGCCGAGGATCACGGCACAGATTTGGCCTGGGACTGCCGCGAAGCGGGTCCAGGCCGGTGGAGGGCGAGCCCTCGAAGGCTTGCGTCACTGCGGCGTGGCTAGCCTCTAGTGTGGTCGTGGTCCTTGATACCGCTTTCCGCAGGGGCATCGCTTATGGCCGCGAGGCCCTTGGCACGGCCATGGCCGCCCGCAAGGCCCCGAAGAAGGCCGCCCGCCCCGCCCGCTCCGCGCGTTCCCCCCGCCCCGCCAAGCGCCCGGCGCGTGCCCCCAAGAAGGCCGTCGCCCGCAAGGCCCCGAAGAAGGCCGTCCGCAAGGCGGCGCGCCCGGCGGCCAAGAAGGTGCCCAAGCGCGCGTCCAAGCCGGCCGTCCGCAAGGCCGCGGCCCGGCCGCCGGCCAAGAAGGCCGCGGCGCCGGCGAAGGCGAAGCCCGCCGTGCGCACGGCCGCGGCGCGCCCGGCCCCCGCCGCGCCCGAGGTCGAGTTCCGCGAGGTCGTCAAGCCGCTGCGGGTCGCGCTCTTTGGCGCGTCGGGCCGCATCGGCTCGCGCATCGCGCAGGAGGCGCTCGCGCGCGGCCACCAGGTCACGGCCGCCATGCGGCACCCGGAGAAGCTCCAGCTGCGCCACCCCAACCTGCGGGCGGTGCGCGCCGACGCCTCCGACCCCTTGATGGTCCGCGCCGTCGCCAAGGGCCACGACGTGGTGGCCGCCGCCGTGGCGCCGCGGCTGGAGAGCCCCGACGAGCTGTCGGACGCCGCGGTCGCGCTGACGCAAGGCACCCGCGAGGCCAACGTCCCGCGCCTGCTGTGGGTCGGCGGCGCCGGCAGCCTCCAGGTCCCCGGCGGCAAGCAGCTGCTGGACTCGCCCAGCTTCCCCGCCGAGTGGCGCCCGCTGGCCCTCGCGCACCGCGACGCCATGCAGGTGCTGGCCGAGCGCGCCGGCGACCTGCAGTGGACCTGCATCAGCCCGCCCGCCATGGTCGAGCCCGGCAAGCGCACCGGCAAGTACCGCGCCGGCACCGACCAGCTCCTGGCCGACGCCAAGGGCGAGAGCCGCATCAGCATGGAGGACTACGCCGTGGCCTTCGTGGACGAGATGGAGCGCCCGCGCAACCCGCGCCGTCGCATGACGGTCGCCTACTGAGGCCCCATGGACCCGCAGGAGCTGGTGCTCGCCCTCGTCCCGCTCTTCGTGGTGGTGGACCCGCTGGCCTCCATCGGCCTCTATCTCGGCCTCACGGCGCGCGCCGACCGGCCTGCCCGCGACCGCATCGCCCTCAAGGCCTGCATGTTCGCCGCAGCGGTGCTGCTGCTGTTCGCGGTCGCCGGCCAAGCCCTGCTGCGCCACCTCGGCATCGAGCTCTACAGCCTTCGCGTCGCCGGCGGCATCCTGCTGGTGCTGATTGGCCTCAACATGCTGCGCGAAGGCGAGGAGGTCCCCCTGCGCGAGATCGCGGAAGGGGAGCTGGAGGTCACGACCGGCGGCACCCACCGCGGCGGCCCTGTTGCCCACGACCCGAGCCTGGTGCCTCTCGGGCTTCCCATGCTCGCCGGCCCGGGCGCCATCAGCCTGGTCATCGTGCAAGGCACCCGCCATGACCTGGCCACCATCAGCGTCGCCATCCTGCTGGCCATGGTGGGCGCGCTCGCGATCCTGCTGGCCACCGCCCGCGCCAGCCACATCATCGGCGACAACGGCCGCCGCGTCATCACCCGCATCATGGGCCTGCTGACCGTGGCGTTCGCCGTGCAGTACGTCCTCGATGGCATCGACGGGTGGCTGGCGGCGCGCGCTTGACCGCTTGACCCGACCGATGGACCTGACACAGATTCCACAGAATCTTCGGAATCTGTGTCTAGTGGGTGGGGAGGGCCGCAGCCTAGTGCTCCTTCAGGATGAGCCGCGACCGCGTCGCCTGGGTCCCCGGCACGTCGCGAATCTTGTCGATGATGCCGTTGAGCTCCTCGGTCGTCGGGCAGTCCGCCACCACCATGATGTCGTTGTCCCCGGTGACCTCCCAGACCGCGTCCACGCCGGCCCATTGCCGGATGGTCTTGGCCACGTCCGAGGTGTGCACGTTGGCGGTCACGTTGACCTCGACCAAGGCCTTGACGTGGCTGCCCGCCGTGCGGATGGTGAACTGGCGGATGGTGCCGTCCTCCGTGAGCTTCTTCACGCGGGCCCGCACCGTGCCCTCCGACGTCCCGACCTGCTCCGCGATCTGCGTGAACGACTCGCGGGCGTTCTGGCGCAGGATCAAAACGATCTTCTTGTCGACTTCGTCCATACCGACCGCCGATGCACAAACTTGGGCAGTATTTGGGGGTTTGGCATTCCGCGGCTGCGGTTTCCGGTGGAGAATTTCAGGCGCCATCCTCTTGTGCGCAGCACTTCTGCCGCAATTCGTTGGAGACGCTGCGGATGCGGGAACTGGCGTGCTGCCGGAGCGAGCCGGAATGCGTGCTGTGCCCGCTGCGGCCGGAGAACGCGGGGCGGAGCCTGAAGGAGCTGGCGCTTGCGGGGCTGCGGGCGAACCTTGGCAACGGCGGCCTGGGTCCGAGCCCACCGAACTAGGGGTCTGCCCCAACTGGACACAGACTCCACAGAGCGGCCCCCTGGACACAGATTCCACAGACCTCTGCGGGAATCTTCCGAATCTGGGAAAATCAGTGCTCGTCGCGGGCCGCCGGCTGGACACAGACTCCACAGACCTCTGTGGGAATCTTCCGAATCTGGGGAAATCGGTGCCCGTCGGCCGCCGGCTGGACACAGATTCCACAGAGTTCTCAGGAATCCACCGAGACCCCCGAACTTGGGCGACCTGCAAAACGGTTCAGGGGACTGGTCGCGCCAAAAGCCCACTGCCGCATCCTTCATCACCTCCCCCCAAGTCGCTTGCCTCGATGCGCTGGACGCCCCTCGCCCTCGGCCTTGCCCTCCTGTTGGCCGGCTGCACGACCCCCACGACGGACGACGACGTCCTCGACCAGGCGCAGCTGTGCCCGTCCAGCCCGTACGACCAGGAAGGCGTCCTGCTGGCCGAGCCCACGTTCGACCCCATCTCGGACGACAAGGACAACGCCACCGAGTTCGCCACCACCAACGTCCGCACCTGCACCCTGCCCGCCATCGGCTGGACGGCGCTGCGGCAGGACGGCGTGCCCCACAAGTACCTCGGCGAGATGGACATGCGCGGCGACCTCGACCTGGGCGCCGTGGCGGTCGTCGGCTCCGGCGAGCCCGGCGGCGTCTACGTCCTCGACATCGCCGACCGCGCTGCGCCCAAGGTGCTGTCGTTCATCCCGCAGCCGGGCCTGCACGTCACCGACGTGAAGATCAGCGACGACGGCAAGATCCTCTACACCGCCAGCCAAGCCCTGGCCACCGCCGGCGTCGCGGACCCCATGGCGCCCGCCTCCCCCGCCGGCTTCACGGCCTACTCGCTCACCGACCCCAAGGCGCCCCAGCACCTCGGCGCCGTCTTCGACACGCAGGTGGGCTGCCACATGCTGGAGCCCGTCCAGGTCGCCGCCAACCAGGACGCCGTGTTCTGCATCAGCCAGCACGTCCGCAGCTACCTCATCCAGCGCGACGGCCCGTTCATCCTCAACCTCGGCTTCGTGGAGTACGTGCCCACCCGCGGCGGCCTCCCCATGCCCAGCGCGGTGCCCGCCGTCGGCGACCCGAGCTGCGACCTGCCCGAGCCGGCCACCTGCGTCGCCGGCACCTTGTTCTCCAGCGGCCCGCACGACGTCACCGTCACCCACGAGAACGGCACCTTCGGCGCCGGCTCCTACGCCGTGGTGTCGCACTGGGACGAGGGCCTCAAGGTGCTCGACATCTCGCAAGCGCCGCTGATCACCGAGGTCGGCGCCTGGAACGGCGAGGGCGCCACCCACTACGACGGCAACGTCCACACCGCCATGATGTTCCGTGCCGCCGGCCACCGCTACATCATGGCCAGCCCCGAGTACACCGCCGGCACGACGGTCCCCAGCCTCTGGGTGCTGGACGCCGACGACCTCGGCAACCTCCAGCTCGTGGCCGAGTGGTTCCACCCGGGCCTGCACGGCAGCCAAGGCCTCTACCTCACCACCCACCAGTGGCAGGTGGCGCCCCGCGGCGACGACGTCAGCGTCGAGGACGTCCGCGTCTACCTCACCTACAACCACGCCGGCGTCTGGGTGCTCGACTTCGGGCAGATCCTGGCCGGCGACAACGCCCAGGCCGTCCTCGGCTACAACCTCGCCCGCACGCCCATCCCCGACGACCACGTGCCGAACGCCGTCCTGAACACCTGGGACGTCAACGTCGTGGACGGCCACGTCTACGGCACCGACCGCGCCACCGGCCTCTGGGTCTTCGGCTACACGGGCGACGCGCTCGGCGACCCTGCCCTGACCGGGTTCGCGTAGCCGCTACGCCTTCGGCCAGCGCGCCATCAAGGCCACGACGCGCTGGACATTGTCGCCGTTGCGCTGGGCGCTCGTGAAGTTGGCGTGCTTCGGCCCCCACAGGATGCGCGACATCACGACGGCGCGCGTGGCCTTCGGGCCCAACGCCACCAGGTCAACCGTGACCACGTGGTCCTTGGCCTGGCCGTCGGTGAACTCGAAGTGGCCCAGCTCGAGGTCGGGCCGCCGCGCTCGAAAGCCGGCCGCCAAGACCGCCTCCAGCAGGACGGTGGCGACCTCCAGCCGGTCCTCCGCGATGTCGCGGGTCTCGATCGCATCCAAGGTCAGCTGCTCGGCCATGCCGCGACCCACCCCGCCCGGGCGTCAAGAAGCTTGGCAGCCGCCGGCGAACGCGACACCCCCCTACGGGGGGTGCGCAATGCCGGCCCGCGGGCGAAGGGTTTTCCGGCACACCCGGCGTCGGCCGACCCCGCGGAGCCCTGGATGCCCAAACTCGTCATCGTGGAATCCCCGACGAAGAGCAAGAAGATCCAGGGCTACCTCCCCAAGGGCTACGTCGTCGACTCGTGCGTCGGCCACATCCGCGACCTGCCCACCAGCAAGGCGGTCATCCCGGCCGAGATCAAGGGCAAGCCGTGGGCGGACTACGGCGTGGACATCGAGCACGGCTTCCAGCCTTACTACGTCACCATCCCGGGCAAGGAGAAGGTGCTGCGAGAGTTGCGCTCCAAGCTGAAGGACGCCGACGAGCTGTTCCTGGCCACCGACGAGGACCGCGAGGGCGAGAGCATCAGCTGGCACCTGGTGGAGGCCCTCAAGCCCAAGGTGCCCGTGCGCCGGATGGTCTTCAACGAGATCACCAAGGACGCCGTGCTGAAGGCGCTCGCCAAGCCGCGCGAACTGGACCTCAACCTGGTGCAGGCGCAGGAGACCCGCCGCATCCTCGACCGCCTCTACGGCTACGCCCTGTCCCCGCTCTTGTGGAAGAAGGTGGGCGGCGGCCTCAGCGCCGGCCGCGTCCAGTCGGTCGCCGTGCGCCTTGTGGTGATGCGCGAGCGCGAGCGCCGCGCCTTCCGCGCCGGCGCCTACTGGGGCCTCACCGCGAGCCTCGTCAAGGGCGGGCCGTTCGAGGCACGCATGGTCGCCCTTGCCGGCAAGCGGCTGGCCACCGGCAAGGACTTCGACCCCGACACGGGCAAGCTCGCCGCCGGCAAGGACGTCCTGCTGCTGGAGGAGGCGCAGGCCAAGACGCTCCAGGCCGCCCTCAGGAAGGCGCCGTGGAAGGTCGCCGAGGTCACGGAGGCCCAGCGCCAGAGCAGCCCGCAGCCGCCGTTCGTCACCAGCACGCTCCAGCAGGAGGCCAACAACCGCCTCAACCTCAGCGCCAAGCAGGCGATGCAGGCCGCCCAGCGGCTGTTCGAGAACGGGTTCATCACCTACATGAGGACCGACTCGACGGCCCTCAGCGAGGAAGGCCAGAAGGGCGCCGCGGCCGCGGTGCGTGCCGAGTTTGGGGCCGACTATCTGCACCCGCAGCCGCGCGACTACGCCGGCAAGCAGCAGAAGGGCGCCCAGGAGGCCCACGAGGCCATCCGCCCCGCCGGCGCCGAGTTCCAGCACCCCGACCGCACCGGCCTGGCCGGCATCGACCTGGCGCTCTACCGCCTCGTCTGGGCCCGCACCCTCGCGTCGCAGATGGCCAACGAGCGCTTCACCGCCACGACCGTCACCCTGCAGGCGCTCGACGCCACCTTCACCGCCAGCGGCAAGCGCGTCGACTTCGCCGGCCACCGCGCCGCCTACGGCGCCACCGAGGACGAGGAAGGCAGCCTCCCCCCGCTCAAGCAAGGCGACAAGCCGGAATGCAAGGAGGTCGCCGCCGAAGGCCACGAGACCAAGCCGCCGGCGCGCTACACGGAAGCCAGCCTGGTCAAGGCCCTCGTCGAGGAGCGCATCGGCCGCCCCAGCACCTACGCCGCCATCCTGGACACCATCCAGAACCGCGGCTACGTCGCCTCCAAGGGCAAGGCGCTCGTCCCCACCTTCACCGCGTTCGCCGTCGTCGGCCTCCTGGAGAAGCACTTCCCCAAGCTGGTGGACCTCGCCTTCACCGCCGAGATGGAGGAAAAGCTCGACCTCATCGCCGCCGGCGAGGCCGAATGGGTCCCGTTCCTCACCGGGTTCTTCCTCGGCCCCGACGGCCTGCAGGCCCAGATCCAGGAACGCCTCGAGTCGATCCCGCCCGGCGAAGGCCGCGAAGTGGACTTGGGCGACCTGCCCTGCAAGGTCAAGATCGGCCGCTTCGGCCCCTACATCGAAGTGGAGCGCGACGGCGAGAAGCTCACGGCTAGCCTCCCTGAGGCTGTCACCCCCGACGAACTGGACGAAGCCACCGTCGAGCGCCTGCTGAAGCAGAAGGCGGAAGGCCCCCAAGTCGTCGGCGAAGACCCCGAGTCCGGCCTGCGCGTCTTCGTGCTCGACGGCCGCTTCGGCCCCTACTACCAGCTCGGCACCATCGAGGACGCCGCCGACGGCAAGCCCAAGCGCGCCAGCCTCCCCAAGGGCAAGACCCCCGACAACGCCGACCTCGACGAAGCGCTGTTCCTCCTCAGCCTCCCCAAGGAGCTGGGCGAGCACCCCGACGGCGGCCGCGTCATCGTCGGCCTCGGCCGCTTCGGCCCCTACATCGCCCACGACGTCGGCGGCAAGCTGGAGTACCGCAGCATCCCGCCGGCCCAGCTGGGCACCATCGGCCTGGACGAAGCCTTGGCCCTGCTCGCGCAGCCCAAGCGCGGTCGCGGCCAACGCGCTGCCGCCTCGGCCTTGCGCGAGGTCGGCGACCACCCCGCCGACGGCAAGCCCGTGCGCATCCTCGACGGCCGCTTCGGGCCCTACCTCAAGCACGGCGACACCAACGCCACCCTGCCGAAGGGAATGGACGTGGGCGCCGTCACCATGGACGAGGCCGTGGCCCTGCTGGCCGAGAAGGAGGGCCGCGCGCCCAGCAAGAAGCGCCCCGCCCGCAAGGCCGCAAGCAAGAAGGCGGCCAAGAAGAAGGCGTGAGCACGGCCGTGTGGTTTATGGCGACCGCTTGAGTCGCGCCGCCCGCGCACCGTTGGTCTAGGGGTATGACTTCGGCCTTCCAAGCCGCCAGCGTGGGTTCAAATCCCGCACGGTGCATCGAAGAGGCTTGACGAAGCGAGCGGAGCGAGCGACGGCGGTCGCTTCGATGCAGGCACGCCCGCAGGGCGGCGCCGGGCCTTCTGGCCGTGAGGCCGGAAGGGGCATCGAAGCGGTTTGACGGAGTGAGCGAAGCGAACGGGCGGCGACCGGTTCGATGCAGCCAGGCCCGAAGGGCCGCGGCGGACCTTCCGGCCGCAGGCCGGAAGGGGCACCTGAGCGATTCATGAGAGCGATGCGCAGCGAAGCGACCGTGGTCGCTCGGGTGCAGGCACGCCCGGAGGGCGGCGCCGGGCCTTCCGTCCGTAGACGGAAGGGGCATCGAAGCGGTTTGACGGAGTGAGCCGTCGAGCTGCTGACCCGCCGGTTCCACGGACCCATCCCGAAGGCGGCCGGGCTTCCCGGGGGCCACCCTTCGGCCGCCCGGAGCGGCGTGGCTTGGACCTGGGCGGGCCAATGGCAGCTGTGCGTCGGGGCGAGGGGGCGGTCTGGGTCGGGATGCTGCTGGCGGCCTCGCTGGTCGCGGTCGCGGTCCATCCCCAGGACGACGCAGGCCGGGCCCGCCCAGACGCCCCTTCCGCCCTTCTGGTGGTCGGCCTGCAGCGCCACGCCATGGTGGCCGAGGGCGGCACGCTGCACGGCCACCGCGTCGTTGCGGCCCTGCCTGCCCTCGACGCCGTCGTGGTCGAGCTGGACCGCGACGCCGACCCGGCCGCCGCGCGCCGCGACCTCCAGGAGCGCCCGGAGGTGCGCTACGCCGAGCCGGACGGGGTCGCGGAGGCCCTTGCGACCCCCAACGACCCGCGCTACCCGAACCAGTACGGGCCGCGCTTGATGGGCGTCCCCGCGGCCTGGGACGGCGGCGCGGGCTACGGCGCGGCCAGCGTCAAGGTGGCGGTGATCGACTCCGGCCTCGACCGGGCCCACCCGGATCTGGCGGCGTCGCGCGTGCTGGTCGGCTACGACTACGTCCACCGCGACGGCACGCCGGAGGACGACTGCGGCCACGGCACCGCGGTGGCCGGCATCGTGGCGGCGACCACCAACAACGGCGTCGGGCTGGCCGGCATCGCCCAAGCCACGCTGCTGCCGCTCAAGGTGACGGCCCGGGACGCGTCGACGGGCGCCTGCACCGGCTCGATGGCCAACGTGGCGCGCGCCGTCACGGACGCCACCGACCAAGGTGCCAAGGTGATCAACCTCAGCCTGGCCGCCACCTCCAGCGACTCGACGACGGCGGCCGCCATCAAGTACGCCCGCGACCGCGGCGTCGTGGTCGTGGCCGGCTCCGGCAACAACGGCCAGGTCGGCATCAAGTACCCCGCCTCCGACCCGAACGCCCTCGCCATCGGCGCCGTGGACGCCAGCAAGACGGTGGCGTCGTGGTCGAACCGCGGCCCGCAGCTCGACTTCGTCGCCCCCGGCGTGAACATCGACGTGCTGCGGCCCGGCAGCGCTTACGGCTCCGGCGGCGGCACCAGCTACTCCGCGCCGCACGTGGCCGGCGCCGTGGCGCTCGCGCTGGCGTGCGCGCCCACGCTCGACGCCGCGACCCTCGTCGGCCACCTGCAGGCAAGCGCCGAGGACCTGGGGGCCGCCGGCCGCGACGACACCTACGGCCATGGCCTGGTGCGCGCCGACCGCCTGCTCGCCCGGACCTGCCCGGGCACGGTGGCCGTGGGCGGCACGACGGGCTGGCCGCCCGCCTTCACCGTGTCCTCCGGCTCCAACGAGTGGTGGGTGGACGTCCGGGTGCAAGGCGGCGACCCCGTGCGCGTGGACGCCGTCGCGGACGGCGTCGTCCACGCGCTCGCGAAGACCAGCTGGGGCACGTGGGCCGCGAGCTTCCACGCCGTGCGCGGCACCATGATGGCGTTCACGGCGGCCAACGCCCAAGGCCAGGCCGCGGCGTCGGAGCCCATGGCGTGGCTCGGGCCCGCGCCCGCGCCCGCGCCGGCCGGGCCGTTCGCGCCCACCTTCACGCCCAAGGGGATGGGCAACGCCTGGTGGGTCGAGGTCACCGTGTCCGCCAGCGAGCCGGTCGCCAAGGTGACGGCGACGGTCGGCGCCACGGCCTACGACCTGCCCCGCACCGACTGGGGCACCTGGGCCCGCAGCGTCAACGCGCCCAAGGGGACGCAGGTCGTGTTCACGGCAGTGTCGGGCCAGGGCGCCACGGCCACGAGCGTCGTGTACGCTTGGTGAGAATGGACAAGAACGTCCACTCATCCTTATTCCGAGGGTGTCCGCCTTGCCGCGCGATGCGGTTCGCTCCCATCCTTGCCGTGCTAGCACTTGCGCCCTTGCTCGCTCCGCCCTCGTCGGCCTCGACCGCCGTCAGCTGCTTCGGCGTCGGCTCCAACGTCGCCCAGCCCTACGACGTGGAGGTCGCAGGCCAGTCCGCCGCCGGCCTCTACGCCTGGCCCACCAACCTGGGCGACACCCTCGTCCTGGTCAACCACGGCTACGGCGGCAAGGCATCCACCATGGGCAGCACCCTCACCACCCTGTCGCGCGCCGGCGCCGTCGCGGTCGCGATGGACTACCGTGGCCTTAGCACAGAATACAAGGTGTTCACTGGCGCCCAGGACGTGGCCGCCGCCGTGCACGACTTCCAGGCCCAATGCCCCAACCTGACGCGCGTCGTGCTGTGGGGCACCTCGATGGGTGGCCACATCTCCGCGCTGGCCATCATGCAGAACCCGGGCCTCGCCGACTACCTGGTCGATGACGTCGGCCCCAGCAACATCCCCGAGCTGCTCGCCACCCTCGTGCCCGGCGGCGTCGTGTACGGCGCGAGCTACGGCTGGAGCGAGGCCACCGCCCCGCTGGCGCCCGACCCGTGCAAGGACCCCACCGTCACCACCTCCAACAACGCCTGCCTCGCCGGCATCACGCTGGTGAACGCCGTGGCCGCCGCCTACGCCGGCCGCGAGGCCGACCTGGTCGCGTCGTCGCCGGCGCTCAACCCGACGGCCTGGGCCGGCGCCGGCCTGGCCCGCGCCTACCTGCTCTACGAGGCCGCCGACCCCATCGTCCCGCCGGACCACGGCACCCAGCTCCAGGCGACGCTGGCCGCGCAGGGCATCCCGGTCACGATGTACGCCGTTCCCTTCCGCGGCACGTTCCGCACGCCCGACCCCGGCGCGCCCGGGCTCTACCCGAACGGCATCAACGGCCTCGGCCTGCCCGACCACCAGTCCGCCGGCAAGGAGCTGGTGCTCAAGATAGTCGCCAAGACCATCGCGGCCACGGCCCAGCCGGTGCTCACGGGGACCTACACGCCCGAGACCGGCGACCCACTGCCCACCGCCCTCGTGCGCTCCGGCGACCCGACCCTGGACGCGGCGCTGGCGCCTGCCTACGCGCTCGTGGACCCCTCCATCAAGTCGGCGCAATACCAAGTCGGCCGCTTCACGCCGGCGCCTTGAACAGAACTGGGCAGCCAAACCGGGCGCATGGGCCCACTTGGGCGTTGCCGCCACCGCCACGCCCTTGCACCAACCTTGTCCGTGCCGGCCCAGATGCGCGCGACCCTGCTTGCATTGCTCTTTGCCCTCGCGATCGCCCTCCCCGTCGGCGCCGTCCCCCCTGAAGGCCGCGGCTCCGACCGCGTCACCGACCAGGCCTTCGACGGCGACGGCCGGCTGGCGTGGGAGACCGGCCTCCGCACCGACAACGACGCCATCGCCTTCGAGCGCGTGTACCACCACGCCGGCGCCAAGGCCAAGCCCGGCGGCGGAGGTGGCAGCCCCGGCACCGACTGCGCCTCGACCAGCTACCGCGCGGCCCCGTGGAAGTGGAGCTCCCCCTACTCCGCCACCGCCTCGTCGCAGGCCAGCCTGTTCAACGCGGCCGGCCAGGCCTGGGACGCCGCCACCGGCGCCGCCATCTTCGGCGGCATCACCTCCGGCTCCCGCGGCGCCGCCGGCACCTACGACGGCGCCAACCAGCTCGACTTCGTGTCGCTCGGCGCCTCGACCACCATCGCCGTGACCACGACCTGGTACAACCGCTTCACCGGCCAGGCCGTCGAGTCGGACGGGCAGTACAACACCTACTACACGTGGGCCACCGACGGCCGCGCCGGCGCCATGGACGTCCTGAACATCGCCACCCACGAGGTCGGCCACACCTTCGGCCTCGACCACCCGAGCGGGTCCGGCATCGGCTGCCTCACGATGTACGCCTACGCCAACAACGGCGAGACCATGAAGCGCACCTTGGGCGACGGCGACATCCTGGGCATCCGCGCCCTCTACGGCGCCTGAGCCCGCCAGCCCCCTTTTTCCCCTCCTTCCTTCGCTTTTGGTTCGGCCGTTCCACCCCTGCGCCGGAACCAATATCAACCACCCCGAAGAAACAACGCTCTCGCCATGGACGTCTGGTCCGCGCTTGCCGATTGGGCCCAAGCCTGCGGCGCCGAGCCGCGGCGGGACAAGGACCGCCTCACCGCCGAGTGGACGGTGGCGCAACGCGAGGCCGGCCACCTCCGCCTGCTGCGCTACCGCCTCCAGTTCGAGGTGGACGAGCCCGACCGCACCGTCCTCGTCCACGAGACCCTGTTCGAGCGCGGCGCCTCCGACACGGTCGAGCTGGCCCCCGACCTGCGGCCCCGCGACGAAGCCTACCGCGTCGGCACCATCTGGGAGCGCACGGCCTACGAGCGCCAGTCGCAACTCTTGAAGCTCACCTACGACAAGGTGGACTTCGACTTCGCCCAGCTGCGGCACAAGCTGGAGAAATTGTGCCAGCGGATGCACTACAAGGTGCGGCAACTGATTCCAGTCTAGGGGGCTCCGCCCCCTAGGACCCCTTCGCGGGTCGGCACCGCTCCGCGGCCGACCCACGCATCGCCGCGGCCTTCGGCCAGCGGCGGCGCCTGACGGCGCACCCTTTCCGCCTAGGTCTGCTTGACGTACCGCGCCACCTTGAACGCCGTCCCCATCCCGGTCGGCAATAGCAGCTGGCGCAGCCGCAGGTAGGACGACGCCCCCTCCATCGTGGCGCGCTCCGTCCGGTTCAATTCATCCAGGATGCCGTGCCGCAGCAGGAACGCCTCCTGCGTCTCGAACGACGCCTCGGCCAGCCCCGCCGCCTCCGCCGCCTGGCGCAGGAACGAGAAGTCCACCGACGCCGTGATGTCGGCCTCCCCCGGCGCCGCAAGCACCGGCGCGAAGGCGTGGCCGCGGTAGCCGCGCACGGTCCCGTCCGGCCGCGACCCGTCCCATAGCCGCTGGCCGCGCTCGCCGTAGTCCACCACCAGCGCCACCACGCGCCGCGCCTGCGCCAACCCTTCCAGCCAACGGGCCGCCTCCCGCATCACGGCGCACCGCGTCCCCGGCGCCACGTTGGGCACGCCGGGCGGCGGGCACGGCTCCAGCGCCTCGCGGAAGCCGCCGTCCGCGCCCACGCCGACGCAGACGCGCGACCAGCCCGCGCCGTCGGCCGCGCGCTCCAGCCACTCGAACGGCAGCGCGTCCACGAACTCGTTGGCCACCACGAACACGCTCCGGCCGGCCACGCCGCCGTCGCCGGCGCCCACGCGCGGGTCGCCGCCGGCCGCCTGCATCGCCCTGTGCGCCGGGCTGCGCTCCGCGTGCAGCCAGCGCGTCCGGGCGGCCAGGGCGGGCTCGTGCGCGTCCAGCCAGGCGAGCGCCGCGCGGGCCAGCCCGCCCTCGCCGCCGCCGAACTCGACCACCTCGAACGGGTCGGGCTGGCCAAGCGCGCGCCACGCGGCGGCGGCCTCCATGGCGACGGCCGCGCCGAAGAACGGGTGCAAGGCCGGGCTGGTGGTGAAGTGCCGGTCGGGCCCGGAGCCGGTCACGCCGCCGCGGGTGTAGAAGCCGTCGGCGGGGTCGTGCAGGCAGGCTTCCATCCACGCGGAGAACGGCATGGGGCCTTGCTGGCGGATGGCCGCGCGCAGCCTCGATGCGAGCGGGTCGGCCATCGCGGCGCCGACGCCGCCGCCGTCCATGAACGTGTCCTTCCTCTGGAAACACGCCATCCAAGCGGCTATAACCCACCCCACTTTGGCCGCGCCCGAAGGGGGTTCAAATACGGCGAACGAGGCCCTGACGTACCTGCCGATGGCCATCCTCGGCCTTGTCGCGTTCCTCCTGGTGTTCCTCACCCTGGTGGGCAACAAGTTCCTCGGCCCCAAGCGCGCGTCGGTGGGCAAGGTCAGCACCTACGAGTGCGGCGAGAAGGCGACCCCCGGCGCCCGCGGCCCCATCGACGTCCAGTACTACATGTACGTCCTGACGTTCCTCATCTTCGACGTCGAGGCGATGTTCCTCATCCCGTTCGCGATCAAGTTCCGCGACCTCGGCTGGGCCCCCATCCTCGCCATCGCCGTCTTCGTCTCCTTGATCCTGGTCGGGTTCCTCTACGAAATCCGCAAGAAGCTACTGGGCTGGCGGGTGCTCGAATGAACGCCATGGACGTGCCCGCCTACGAGCCGTCCCGCCTCGACGAGCGCATCCCCATCGTGGTCGAGGAGCAGCGCGAGGGCGTCATCATGACGGTGGCGTCCAAGATCTTCAACTGGGGCCGCAGCAACTCGCTCTGGCCCTTCACCTTCGGCCTGGCCTGCTGCGCCATCGAGATGATCGGCACCCAGGGCAGCACCTTCGACATGAGCCGCTTCGGCTCCGAGGTCAGCCGCGCCAGCCCCCGCCAATGCGACCTCATGATCGTCCCCGGCACGGTCACCAAGAAGATGGCGCCCCGCATCAAGGTCCTCTACGACCAGATGGCCGACCCGAAGTACGTCATCGCCATGGGTGCTTGCGCCACCAACGGCGGCCCCTACCAGGACTCCTACTTCGTCGTGAAGGGCGTGGACAAGATCATCCCCGTCGACGTCTACATCCCCGGCTGCCCGCCGCGCCCCGAGGCCCTCCTGGACGGCCTCCAGAAGCTGCAGGCGAAAATCCGCGACCAGAACAACGCCTTGGAGCTCGGGTTCTGATGGCCGACACCCCCGCCCCCGCCGCTGCCCCCCCGCCCGCGGCCAAGCCCGCCGCCCCGCCGCCCCCGCCCGCCCCCGAGCCCACCGGCGACCACGCGATGCTGCGCGACGCGCACGCGCCCGACGTGGTCCGCTACGAGGTGCTGCAGGACGGCGTGGGCGTGCTGCACGTTTCGCCCGACGGCCTGTTCGCCGTGGCCGCCGAGGCCAAGGCCATGGGCTACCGCATCCTGTCGCTGCTCTCCGGCTACGACCGCGGCGACCACTTCGGCGTCCTGTACGCCTTCGTCAAGCTCGCGGCCGCCCCCGCCGAGTTCGCCGAGCTGCGCCTGCGGGTGACGGTCCCCAAGAAGGACGCCGCCACCAACGCCGTCGTCGAGCCGGTCGTCCCCAGCCTCGTGTCGCTGTTCCCTGCCGCCGACTGGCAGGAGCGCGAGATGTTCGACATGTACGGCATCCGGTTCGAGGGCCACCCCGACCTGCGCCGCATGTTCCTTCCGTCCGACTGGACCGGCCATCCCATGCGCAAGGACAACAAGGAGCCCGAGCAGTACGTCGCCCTGCGCGACGGCGAGGACGTCACCGTCAAGCATCCCGAGGAGGGCGCCTGGTGAGCTTCGCTTTCACCGGGCCCAACCACGGATCGCACGGATTCCACGGAACCGTGACCTCCGTGCAATCCGTGGTCCCATCCGCCCGCAGGAGCGTGGCGTGATGGGCCAGGTCGACTTCAACAACCCCAGGATGCCCGACGGCTCGGCCCCAACGGCGCAGCTCATGACCCTCAACATGGGCCCCCAGCACCCGTCCACCCACGGCGTGCTCCGCCTCAAGCTCCTCTTGGACGGCGAGATCGTCGTCGACGTCGAACCCGTCCTGGGCTACCTGCACCGCGGCTCGGAGAAGCTCGCGGAGGGCATGCACTGGATCAAGTTCATCCCGCTCACCGACCGGATGGACTACATCTCGGCCATGGCCAACAACCACGGCTACGTCCTGGCCGTCGAGCAGCTTTTGGGCGGCCCCGACGAGCAGATCGTCTCCGAGCGCGCCGAGCACATCCGCGTCCTCGCGGTCGAGCTGAACCGCCTCGCCAACCACCTGTTCTGGATGGGCACCTTCATGCTGGACCTGGGCGCCATCACGCCCCTGTTCTACGCCCTCCGGGAGCGCGAGGAGATCCTCGGCTTCATGGAGGAATTGTGCGGCGCCCGCCTCACCTTCAACTACATGCGCTTCGGCGGCGTCAAGTACGACCTGCCGCAGGACCCGACCTTCCTGCCCCGCGTCCGCGACTTCGTGCGCCGGATGCCCGGCCAGGTCGCGATGTACGAGAAGCTCCTGAAGAAGAACGACATCATCCTGTCCCGCCTCACCGGCACCGGCCCCCTCACCCGCGACCAGGCGCTCGACTGGGGCATCACGGGCCCGATGCTGCGGGCCACCGGCGTCGCCCATGACCTCCGCAAGGTCGCGCCCTACTCCATCTACAAGCGGCTCAACTTCGAGGTGCCCACCACGCACCAGTCCGACTGCTACGGCCGCCTCCAGCTCCGCTGGGCCGAGATGGTCCAGTCGTGCCGCATCCTCGACCAAGTGCTCGACCGCCTCGAGAAGCGCGACCTCGACGGCCTCCACCTCAACCCCGACTACGCCGGCGGCAAGATCCTGCGCATCAAGGCCAAAGGCGAGGCCTACTCGCGCACCGAGCACCCGAAGGGCGAGTACGGCTGCCACGTCATCGGCGACGGCAAGCAGAACCCGGTGCGCGTCCACGTGCGCGCCCCCTCGTTCGCCAACCTCCAGGTCCTCCCCCTCATGGCGCGCGGCCAGAAAATCGCGGACATGATCGCGACCTTGGGCTCCATCGACATCGTGCTCGGCGACGTGGACAGGTGACCTGAATGGGCGTTCTCACGGACTGGATCATCGGCCTCCTCCAGGCGCTCGGCTGGCAATCCCCGCCCGAATGGTTCGTCATCGTCGTGGCCAGCCTCATCGGCGCCGTCCTGCTGTTCACCGTGGTCCTCTCGATCGGCGGCATCTTCACCTTCGCGTTCCGCCGCATCTTCGCCCGCATGGGCCAACGCCCCGGCCCCAACCGCGTCGGCCCCCAAGGCATCTTCCAGTTCCTCGCCGACGGCGCCAAGCTGATCAGCAAGGAGGACGTCCGCCCCGCCCGCGTCGACAAGATGGCCTGGACCGCGGCGCTCTACGTCGCCGTCGTCTTCACCGTCATGGCCTGGGCGCCCATCCCCTGGTCCGGCGACGTCGTGTTCGCCAACGTCGGCACCGGCATCCTTCTCGTGCTCGCCATGGGCGCCATCGCCCCCCTCGCGGAGATCCTCGCCGGCTGGGGCTCCAACAACAAGTACTCGCTCTACGGCGGCGTCCGCGCGGCCGCCCTCGACGTCAGCTACGAGATCCCGATGGTGTTCGCCGTCGCCGCCATCATCCTGCAGACCAGCAGCCTCAGCACCCTCGACATCGTCAACGCCCAGGAAGGCCACCTCTGGTTCTTCCTGCCCCAGATCATCGGCTTCGTCATCTTCTTCATCACCGCCCTCGCCAAGGCCGGCCTGGTCCCCACCGACCTCGCCGAGTCCGAGTCCGAGCTGGTCGCCGGCTTCACCACCGAATACGGCGCCATGCGCTTCGGCATGTTCTTCGTCGTGCTGTTCTCGAACGTGTTCTTCGTCTCCGCGATGATCACCATGCTCTACCTCGGCGGCTGGCACGCCCCCTTCAGCGCCACCGTCCCCGCCCTCGACACCTTCCTCGGCCCCTTCACGCCGGTGCTGTGGTTCCTCGGCAAGTCGCTTCTCATGTGCTTCGTGGTCTTCTGGGTCTGGGTCACCCTGCCCCGCGTCCGCGTCGACCAGTACCTCAGCGTCGCCTGGAAGGTCATGCTGCCCCTCTCGATCGTGAACTTCGTGCTCGTTGCCGTCCTGGTCAAGGCCGGAGTGATGTGAAATGGTGCGCAACCCGGTCCCGCTCGTCCCCATCCTGCAAGGCATGGGAGTCACCCTCCAGCACTTCTTCAAGAAGCCCGTGACGGTGGAGTACCCCGAGGACAAGCGGCCCGTCGCCGACCGGTTCCGCGGCCGCATCTACCTCAAGCTCGAGACCTGCATCGGCTGCACCCTCTGCGCCCAAGCGTGCCCCAACGGCTCGTGCTACATGGTCGACTACGACCCCGGCTTCGACACGCCCCAGAACAAGCGCAAGAAGTTCCCCGCCGTCGAGATCTCGAAGTGCATGTACTGCTCGCTGTGCGAGGAGGCCTGCCCCACCGACTCGATCCGCATGGGCAAGGAGTTCGAGACCGCCGCCTACGTGCGCGACTTCGACTACAAGCCCGACCGCCTCAGCCAGAACGAGGCCTCGCTCGGCAGGGGGCCGTACAAGTGAGCTTCGCCCTTGTGGCCCAACCACGGATTGCACGGATCGCACGGAACGACCGTGCATCCGTGGAATCCGGGCGATCCGTGGTTCGCCAGGAGGCGGCTCCATGAGCCCCGACCTCGGCGAGACCATCGCCTTCGGCACCATTGCCTTCACCCTCCTTGCCTCCGCCTTGGCCAGCTCGATGGTCAAGCGCACCTTCCACAGCGTCATGTTCCTCGGCGTCACCCTGGTGGCCGCCGCCGCGCTCTACATCCTCCTCGGCTCCGCCCTCGTCGGCGTCATCCAAATCCTGGTCTACGTCGGCGGCATCCTCACGCTGTTCATCTTCGCCGTCATGTTCGTGAGCGGCGACGAGGCCACCGAGGCCATCCCGCCCACCGTGGCGCCGCGCAGCCGCGCCTGGAGCACCATGGCCGGCATCGCCGTCGCCCTCGTGGCGCTCGTCGTGTTCTTCCTCTACGCCCACCGCGCCTACAACGTCGCCTACAACCGCGTCCCCGGCGTCGGCGGCGAGATCCTCGGCTTCGTCTTGGGCCTCGTGTTCCTCGGCGCCGTCGTGGTGGCCGCCATCGTGGCCTGGATCGGCATCGACCACGTCCTGCGCGCCTGGACCTGGGGCCGCATCGTGGGCGGCGCCGTCGCGGCCGCCCTGTTCGGCCTCATGGTCGGCGTCACCATGGCGGTCGCCCCCTGGGCCGGCAGCGCCACCGAGGCGACCCAGGCCGCCGCCAACGACATCGACGGCATCGTCGCCGTCATGTTCGGCCCCCAGGTCATCGCCCTCGAGGTCCTCGGCATCCTGCTCACCGCCGTCATGATCGGCGCCCTCGTCATCGCCCGCCCCATGGGCGTCGTGGCCGACGAGTCGCACTACCAGAGCGTCACCGCCGAGCAGGTGCGCGAGTCCCAGCGCGTCTCGGAGGTGCCCAAGTGATCCCCGTCGCCTGGAGCGTCACCCTCGCCGCCGCCCTCCTGGCCATCGGCGTCCTCGGCCTCCTCACCCAGCGCAACGCCCTCCGGGTCTTGGTCTCGGTCGAGCTGGTGCTGAACGCCGCCAACATCAACTTCGTCGCGTTCGCCAACTACCACGGCGACCCCAACGGCCTCGTGCTGACGCTGTTCAGCATCGCCTTGGCCGCCGCCGAGGCCGCCGTCGGCCTGGGCATCCTGATTCACCTGTACCGCCACGCCAAGACCGTGGACGTCAACGCCAACACGCAGCTGAGGTGGTAACTTGGCGACCGAGCACGCAGCCGACATCGCGCACCTGGCAGGCACCGAGCTCTGGCTCGCCATCGCCATCCCGCTGCTGCCCATCGCGGCCGCCGCCATCACCTTCCTCGTCGGCAAGCGCATGTGGCGCGGCGGCGCCCTGCTGCCCATCGCGGCCGTGGCCGGCTCCCTGGCCGCGAGCCTCTACTTCTTCCTGCGCATGATCGGCGGCGGCGGGCCGATGGCATGGGAGACGGAGTGGTTCGTCGTCGGCGACATGACCTTCACCGTCGGCTTCCTGCTGGACAACCTCAGCGTCTGGCTGATGACCCTGGTCAGCCTGCTCTCGTTCCTCATCATCGTGTTCTCGACGGGCTACCTGGCCGACGAGCCGGACAGCAAGCTCCGCCGCTACTACGCCGTCAAGGCACTGTTCGTCGCGGGGATGCTCGGCACCGTCGTGATGGACAACTACCTCCTGATGTTCATCTTCTGGGAGGTCATGGGCCTGTGCTCGTACCTCCTCATCGGCTACTGGTACCACAAGGCCAGCGCCGCGAGCGCCGCCAAGAAGGCGTTTCTGACCACCCGCCTCGGCGACATCTTCCTGTTTTTGGGCATCATCATCCTGGCGACCACGTTCGGCACCTTCAGCTACCGCGAGCTGTTCGCCATGGACCTCGCCGCCCACCAGTCCGAGGCGTTCTTCGCGGGCCTGTTCATCTTCTTCGGCGCCGTCGGCAAGTCCGCCCAGTTCCCGCTCGACCTGTGGCTGCCCGACGCCATGGAAGGCCCCACCACCGTCTCGGCGCTCATCCATGCCGCCACCATGGTCAAGGCCGGCGTCTACCTCGTCGCCCGCTCCTGGCCGCTGCTGTTCGCCAGCGGCGACTCGCTGTTCCTGCTGGTCGGCCTGGTCGGCGGCATCACCGCCCTCTACACCGCCACCATGGCCCTGGTCGCGACCGACATCAAGCGCGTGCTGGCGTTCTCCACGCTGTCGCAGCTTGGCTACATGTTCCTCGCCCTCGGCGCCGGCGGCGTCCTGTTCATGCACACCGGCAGCGCCCTCGGCTTCGTCGCCGCCCTGCTGCACCTGATGAACCACGCCTTCTTCAAGGCCCTCCTGTTCCTGGGCAGCGCCTCGGTCATCCTCGGGATGCACCACCACCAGGACCTGCGCGAGATGGGCGGCCTGCGCAAGCACATGCCCACCACGCACGCCACCATGCTCATCGGCTCGCTCGCGATCGCGGGCATCATCCCCCTGAGCGGCTTCTGGTCGAAGGACGAGGTCCTCAGCACCGCCTTCGAGGCCGGCCACCTCAACCCCATGTTCACGCTGCTGTGGGCCATGGGCATCCTGACCGCCGGGCTGACCGCGTTCTACATGTTCCGCATGATGTGGCTCGCCTTCTACGGCCGGCCCCGCACGGAATCCGCCGAGCACGCCCACGAGTCGCCCGCCGTCATGACGGTCCCGCTCATGGTCCTCGCCGTCTTCGCCGCCATCGCCGGCCTGTGGCTGGTCACAAGCTTCGCCGGCGGCTTTGGAGAGCTCATCGCCCAGCCCCTCGTCGCCTTCGAGCATGAAGGCGTCCACCTCGTCCACGACCCCGGCTACACCTTGGGCCACATCCTGGCGAGCCCGCTCACCTACCTCAGCCTCGGCGTCGCCGTCACGGGCATCCTGGTGGCGCGCGCCCGCTACCGCAAGGGCCTCCCGCGCAGCGAGGAGGAGACGCCGACCCGCGGCTGGCGCGGCCTCCTCTACAACCGCTACTACGTGACGCAGGGCATCTACAACCCGCTCGGCAACACGGTCGCCTACGGCATCGCCCGCCTCAGCGACTGGTTCGACCGCAAGGGCATCGACGGCGCCGTCAACGGCATCGCCCACCGCACCGACAACGCCGGCGCCCGCGCCCGCCGCTGGCAGGACGGCCGCCTCACCACCTACGTCGCAAGCGTCGCCGTCGGCCTCACCGTGCTCCTCCTGTTCGTGAGCCAAGTCCTCCCGCGCCTGGGGTGGCTGCCATGATCGACGGCCTCATGCCCATCGCGATCGCCACCACCCTGGTCGGGGCCCTGGCGACCGCCCGCGCCTCCGCCCGCACCAGCCGCCTCGTCGCGTTGGCGTTCTGCGCCCCAGCACTTGCCATCACCTCCGTGCTGTTCTGGCAGGCCGGCATCGGCGGAGGCGGCGGCTACATCGACCATGTCAAGTGGGCCTGGATCCCCGCCATCAACGCCAACCTGGAGTTCGGCGTCGACGGCCTCAGCGCCTCGCTGGCCTGGCTGACCGCGCTCCTGACGCCGCTTGTCATCCTGTACTCGTGGAACGAGGCGCACAAGCCCAAGATGTTCTACAGCCTCATCCTGCTCCTGAACGCCAGCGTCATGGGCGTGTTCTCCGCGCTCGACCTGCTGCTGTTCTACGTCTTCTGGGAGTTCGTCCTGATCCCGATGTACTTCCTCATCGCGGTCTGGGGCGGGCCCAACCGGAAGTACGCCAGCACCAAGTTCTTCGTCTACACCGGCGCCGCCTCGCTGGTGATGCTGGTCGGCTTCATGGCGGTCGCGTTCGCCGCCGGCGGCACCTGGAGCATCCCCACCATCGTCGCGCAGTTCCAGCACGCGGCCCTCGCCGCCGACTTCGCCGCCATCGCGTTCGGCCTCTTGGCCCTCGGCTTCCTCGTCAAGATGCCGAGCGCGCCGTTCCATACCTGGCTCCCCGACGCCCACGTCCAGGCCCCCACCGCCGGCTCCGTCCTCTTGGCCGGAGTGCTGCTGAAGATGGGCAGCTACGGCCTGATGCGCATCGCCATCCCGATGTTCGGCGACGCCTTCACCCTGATGCACACGGTGGACCTCGGCCTGTTCGCGTTCGGCTGGTCCTACCAGTGGCTGTTCTTCGTCCTCGGCACCGTGTCCGTCCTCTACGGCGCCTTCCTCTGCCTCGCCCAGGACGACATGAAGAGCCTGATCGCCTACTCGTCGGTCTCGCACATGGGCATGATCACCATCGCGCTCGCCACCATGACGCCGCTCGGCCTCGCGGGCGCCGCCTACATGAACATCGCCCACGGCGTCATCAGCGCCGGGATGTTCATGGCCGCCGGCTCCCTCCAGCACGCCACCGGCACCCGCCTGGTGTCCCGGCTCGGCGGCGTCGGCGCCACGGTGCCGAAGCTCACCGGCCTCACCGCCACGCTGTTCCTGGCCAGCCTCGGCCTGCCCGGCCTGATGGGCTTCATCGCCGAGTTCACCATCTTCGCCGGCGTCTGGCAGGCGTTCGGCTGGTGGATCCTGCTGCCCATCTGGAGCATCCTCGTCACCGCCGGCTACTACCTCTGGGCCCTCCAGCGCGCGTTCTACGGCCCCGAGCGCCGCCACCCCGACGTCGACTGGCACCACATCCACGACGTCCCGCGCACCGAGCAGTGGGCCATGGTCGCCCTCATCCTGCTGGCTCTGCTGTTCGGCATCCTGCCCGGCCTCTTGATGGGCCAGATGAACGACTGGACCTTGGGCCTCCTGGCCTTCCTCGGAGGCACTTAGATGGTCGACTTCTCCTGGGTCGGCGACATGGTCAACGGCGTCAGCCTGCAAGGCCTGGTCCCCGAGCTCATCCTGCTGCTGTTCGGCCTCCTGGCCCCGCTCGTCGCGCTCTCGGACAACGACCGCCGCGGCATGCGCAACTTCACCCTGTTCGGCCTCGGCGGCGCCATCCTCATGACGCTCGGAAGCCTGCTGGACTGGCACTTCACCATCCCCGTCGTCGAGCGCGAGTTCTCGATGGTCGGCATCGGCGTCACCCTGTGGAACGCATACCAGGTCACGTATGCCAGCCAGCTGCTGAAGCTCATCGTGCTCGCCGTCGCCTTCGTCGCCATCCTCGGCGTCGGCCGCCCCCTTCGGGGCAGGGCCGAGGAGGACTGGGGCGAGTTCTGCAGCCTCATCCTGTTCGCCACCCTCGGCATGATGGTCGTCGCCTCCGCCACCGACCTCATCGTCCTGGTGCTCGGCATCGAGATGGCCAGCATGTGCAGCTACCTCCTGGCCGGCTTCCGGCGCGACCGCGTCGGCGCCGAGGCCAGCCTGAAGTACTTCACCGTCGGCGCCGTCTCCAGCGGCCTCTTGCTGTTCGGCGTCAGCCTGCTCTACGGCATCGCCGGCACCACCCACATCTCGTCGCTCACCGGCGCCGCGTTCTCGGGCGGCCCGTTCGCCGGCATCAGCCTCATGGCCACCGTCTTGGTGCTGGCCGGCCTCGGCTTCAAGATCAGCAGCGTGCCGTTCCACGCCTGGGCCCCCGACGTCTACTCCGGCGCCCCCGTCCCCGTCGCCGGGATGCTCGCCGCCGGCAGCAAGGCGATGGGCTTCGCCGCCGTCTTCAACGTCTTCCTCGTCGGCCTCGTCGGCAGCGCCAGCGACTGGCAATACGCATTGGCTTTGGTAGCACTGGCGAGCATGTTCTTCGGCAACCTGGTCGCCCTCCAGCAGACCAACCTGCGCCGCATGCTGGCCTACTCCGCCATCGCCCAGGCCGGCTACCTCCTCATCGCCCCCATCGTGGTGGGCGCCATGGCGGGCGGCGTCGGCCCCGGCGCCTCGACCGCCGTGTTCGCCCTCGGCGGCGGCTACTTCCACCTCATGACGAACGCCGCCATGAAGCTCGGCGCCTTCCTCGTGGTGGGTGCCGTGCTGTTCGCCGGCGTCCCCGACACCGTCGAAGGCTGGCGCGGCCTCGGCCGGCGCGCTCCCGTGCTGGCGTTCTGCATGACGCTGTTCCTGCTGTCGATGGCCGGCCTGCCCCCGCTCGGCGGCTTCCAGAGCAAGCTCGTGCTGTTCTCGGGCGCCGTCGACGCCGCCACCACCCACCAGATGGGCTGGCTGCTCTGGATCGCCATCGCGGCCGTCGTCAACTCCGCCATCTCGCTGTACTACTATCTCCGCGTCATGCGCGCGATGTGGGTCGAGGAAGGCGAGCCCGGCCGCCTCGACGCGCCCGTCGGCGTCATGGCCGCGGTGCTGGTGTGCGCGGTCGCCATCGTCGTGATGGGCGTCTGGCCGCAGCCGTTCATGGACGCCTCGTTCAAGGCGGCCGCGAGCCTGCTCGGCCTCTGATCAGGCGCACAGGCTCGGCTCGGCCGCCAGCACGGTCCCCGTCATCGCGTCCACGAGCACGTCGACGTACGACGTCGTGCAGTGCTCGTCCGGCGTCGGGTAGCCGTACGTGACGCGGTGCGCCAGCGAGTCGGCCGCCACGTCGAAGCCGCCGCCATGCTGCAAGGCCGCCTGCGGCCAGTCGCCGCGGCACGCCACGAACGCCGCCGCCTTCGCCTCGGCCTCGGCGCGCGTCAGGCGGGCGGCGGCGCCGGACAGGTCGCGCAGGTCGCCGAGGTTCATGTCCGTGAAGGTGCCGTAGCCCGCGCCCTCGCTCACGTGGTCCGGCGTGCTCGAAAACGACGCCCGCGCGACGGCGGCGCCCGCCCAACGCTGGAGGTACGTCGTCGACCAGTCGCCGTCGGGCTCGGCGGCCACCTCGTCCCAGACGCCCAGCCGCTCCAAGGCCCGCTGCATCCGCGCCGCGTCGAGCCACGCCTCGCCGGTGCCGAAGAACGACACCATCGGCACCTCGGGCTCGACCCGGATGGTGCCGTGCGGCGTCGTCCACGCCCACCCGCTCGCCTCGGCGCGGGCGCGCACGGGCTCGTCCAAGGCGTCGCCCACCCGGCGCGCGACCGTCTCGGGGGAGCCCGCCCAGAACGCCGCCAGCGACGCGTTGGCGGAGCGCTCGGTGCCCCCGGCGCAGGCCATCGGCCTCCAGTCGTCCGCAGGCGGCGGCGACAGGCAGCCGGCCAGCAGGAGCAGCGCGAGGAAGGCGGGCAGGCGCACGCTCCCAAGGGGGCGGGGGACCTCATGAACCCGCCGCCCCCACCGCCAAGCCTTAAGCGAAGCTCCACCCTGAAAACCAGCGATGAGCAAAGAGGAGCTGTTGGTGCGGGTGCAGGCGGCGCTCGACGAGATCCGGCCGGCGCTGCAGTTCGACGGCGGCGACGCGGAGCTGGTGGACTTCTCCGAGGACACCGGCGTCGTCCAGTTGCGGATGCACGGCGCGTGCCAGGGGTGCGGGATGAGCACGCTGACCTTGCAGGCCGGCATCGAGCGCATCCTGAAGGAGCGGGTGCCCGAAGTCAAGGCCGTCGTGAACGTCTGAGCCCAGAGGCCATCGGCTGAACGGTGCAGGTGCATCACCTTCAAGTGCGGCACCCAACATCCCGACGCACCTCCTTTTGGGGTGCTTCCATGGCCAAGACCGTCACGCAGCCGCGCCCAAGCAAGACCATCGTCCGCCTGGAGGCCAACGGCCACCTGCCGGCGCAGGAGGAGCTCAACCCCTTCCGCATCGCCCAGTCCCAGTTGGCCAAGGCCGCCAAGGTCATGGGCCTCGACGCCGCGATGCACGAGTACCTCTCCGAGCCGCAACGGTTCCTCCAGGTCCGCATCCCGGTGCGGATGGACGACGGCACCACCAAGACGTTCACCGGCTTCCGCTGCCAATACAACGACGCCCGCGGCCCCACCAAGGGCGGCATCCGCTACCACCCCGAGGAGACCGCCGACACCGTGCGCGCCCTCGCGGCCTGGATGACCTGGAAGTGCGCCGTCGCGGACATTCCCTACGGCGGCGGCAAGGGCGGCGTCATCTGCGACCCCAAGGCGATGAGCGCCGGCGAATTGGAGCGCCTGAGCCGCGGCTGGGTGCGCGCCGTCCACCAGATCGTCGGCACCTACAAGGACGTCCCCGCCCCCGACGTCTACACCACGCCCCAAATCATGGCCTGGATGATGGACGAGATGTCGGTCATCCACGGCGCCAACGAGCCCGGCTTCATCACGGGCAAGCCGCTGCCTTTGGGCGGCTCGGCCGGACGCGGCGACGCCACCGCCCGCGGCGGCATGTACCACCTCCGGGAAGCCGCCCGCGAGATCGGCCTCAAGCTCAAGGGCGCCACCGTCGCCATCCAAGGCTTCGGCAACGCCGGCCAGTTCGCCCACAAGCTCGTCACCGAGATGTTCGGCGCCAAGGTCGTCGCCGTGTCCGACTCCAAGGGCGGCGTCTACAGCCCCACCGGCCTCGACTACGCCAAGCTGGCCGACTTCAAGGAGCGCAAGGGCGTCGTCCAAGGCTTCCCCAGCACCCGCCGCATCACCAACGAGGAGCTCCTGGAGCTGGACGTCGACGTCCTCATCCCCGCCGGCATCGAGAACCAACTCCACCAAGGCAACGCGGCCAAGGTCAAGGCCCGCATCGTCGTCGAGCTCGCCAACGGCCCCACCACCCCCGAGGCCGACAAGATCCTGTTCCAGAAGGGCATCCTGCAGATCCCGGACTTCCTCGCCAACTCCGGCGGCGTCACCGTGTCCTACTTCGAATGGGTCCAGAACCTCTACGGCTACTACTGGCCGGCCGAGGAGGTCTACCAGAAGCTCGACGCCAAGATGACGGCCGCGTTCAAGGCGGTTTACGAGACCCACAAGCGCCTCAAGACCGACATGCGCACCGCGGCGTACGTCGTCGCGGTGGGGCGGGTGGCGGAAGCGGTGCAGTTGAGGGGATTGGTGACGGTTCCCGAATAAACGTCGCTTGCGGTCCGGCTGGCGGCACGGATTGAACGCGTGCCAAGGGGTTTTGCACGCCAGATGGTGAAGGCCCATGCAGACCACGAATCCCATAAAGTGCACGAAACTTCGGGCGTGCAATTCGTGGTTGGCCCGCTTGCCTTTGATTTGAAGTGCAAAAGCTGTGCCGAAAAAAGAAAAAGGTCCTTCCTAGGCTTCTTACGAAGAGAACTCCGTCAGGGCCTGTTCATCAGGAAATCTGAAGGTTAGCACGGGAGGCCGACAATGACGCACCAGCTGTGCACTACTTCCATGGCCATCGCACGCGTACGGCTAACTGTTTCGTCGGCGTAATCAAGCGTGCGGTCGATTGTTTCCTTGCTTCCATCCGCGGCGAGGTTCGCGATGATGCAGGCGCCTTCGACGGCGACCCCCGCCATGTAGAGGACCTCTCCGACAATGGTTCCCCGCGGGGGCCCATGAATGGTGCAGTCAATGGGCTTTGGCTTTTGCGCCGCCGCCGATGGGACCAAGGCCAGCGTCCCCAACATCAGCAATACGATTCCTAGCACGATTGTCTTGTTCATGGTGTTCAACCTTGGTCCGAAGACCGAACGTCGGACCCTTGTGTCTCCCATGAAGGTTTTGGCTAATCGCGGCTTTTCCATCAACAATCGGCCCGATCTGCTTGCTTTTCCAGCATGGGATTGGAGCCCACTCCTGCCAGAACCCCTAAAGCGCCCCCCTTCGTCGGCCGGCCCATGGTCCTCGTTGGCAAGCCTGCCCCCGACTTCACCGCCAAGGCCGTCGTCGGCCAAGACTTCGTCGACTACACGCTGTCCAAGAACTGGTCGGGCAAGTCGCCGAAGTACACGCTGCTGTTCTTCTATCCCCTGGACTTCACGTTCGTCTGCCCGACGGAGATCATCGCGTTCAGCGACCGCGTGGCCGAGTTCGAGCAGCGCAACGTCCAGGTCGTCGGCGTCAGCGTGGACTCCGAGTTCAGCCACCTCGCCTGGAAGAACACGCCCCGCAGCCAGGGCGGCATCGGCGACGTCCGCTACCCGCTCGTGGCCGACCTGAAGCGCACCATCGTCAACGCCTACGACGTGCTGGCCGACGACGGCACCGCCTACCGTGGCCTGTTCCTGATCGACCGCAAGGGCGTCGTGCGCCAGGCCCTCGTCAACGACCATCCGCTGGGCCGCAGCATCGACGAGGCCATCCGCGTCGTGGACGCCTTGCAGCACAACGAGACGCACGGCGAGGTCTGCCCCGCCGACTGGAAGCCCGGCGCGCCCGCGATGGTGGCGGACCCGAAGAAGTCGCAGGCGTACTTCCAGGCCGCGCACAACGGCGCCGTCAAGGCCGTCGTGAAGGCCAAAAAGTAAACCCGGGGCCGCGGCTTGGCGCGCCTGCCATGATGAAGCTCGGCGCCCACAACTCCATCGCCGGGGGACTCCACAACGCGGTCGCGGAGTGCGTCGCGATCGGCGGCGACGCGCTGCAGATGTTCTGCAAGAACCAGCGCCAGTGGAAGGCGAAGCCCATCGCGCCCGAGGACGCCAAGGCGTTCCGGGACGCGGTGGCCGCCGCCAAGGTCGGGCCCCTCATGGTGCACGACTCGTACCTCATCAACATGGGCCACCCGGACGACGGCAAGCGCGAGCAGGCCCGCCTTGCCTTCTTGGACGAGTACCAGCGCAGCGAGCTGCTCGGCGTCCACTACCTCAACTTCCACCCCGGGAGCCACTGCGAGGAGGACAAGAAGCTCAGGGACGACCGTCGGGTCCGCGACGCCTGCCTCGACCGCATCGCCGCCTGCATGAACCAAGTGCTGGACGAGACCAAAGGCTCGGGCTGCAAGCTCGTCATCGAGAACGCCGCCGGCCAAGGCACCAACGTCGGCAACTCGTGGGAGGAGGTCGGCCGCCTGGTGGACGCCGTGTCCGACAAGGCCCGCGTCGGCGTCACCATCGACACCCAGCACTCGTGGGCGTGCGGCTACGATTGGCGCGACCACTACGACGAGTGCTGGGACGGCTTCGAGGCCGCCGTCGGCCGCAAGCACCTGGTGGCGTTCCACCTCAACGACTCGAAGCAGCCGTGCGGCGCCCGCGTCGACCGCCACGACACCATCGGCGAGGGGCTGCTGGGGCTGGAGTTCTTCCGGACCCTCGTCAACGACCGCCGCCTGGACGGCGTGGCCGGCTACCTCGAGACGCCGGAGGGGCCGGAGTCGTGGAAGAAGGAGATCGCGCTGCTGCGGTCGCTGCGCACCGACGAGCCCCTCGTGCGGGCGAAGAAGGCCGCCAAGCCCAAGCAGGCCGTGCTGTAGCGCGCTAGACGCCCAAAGCCATCCGGACGAAGTCGCGGATGCCGGGCCCCAGGCCGACCATGATGATGGCGAACTTCACCAGGCCGATGAGGGTCGGGTTGCGTTGTGCCTCCTTCGGGTTGGAGACGTCGATGGCGTACACCACGAGCAGGCTGAGGGCGAGCTTGATGGGCAGGAAGCCGAAGAAGCTGGGGTAGTCTGCCATGGGGCCGAAGCCGATGGCGACGCCGAGGTCGTGGGTGCGCTGGATGACGGCGTCGGACAGCACGTGCTTTTCGGTGTAGGCGCCGGTGTCGATGCCGATGCTGGTGGCGAACCCGTCCAGCAGCTGGCTGTAGATGAGGAGGCCGTTGATGGGGTCGAGGTAGGCCTTGGCCTTCGGGTTCTTGATGGCCTTGGCCACGAGGCGGACGGCAAGGACGCCCAGGAGCGCAAGGACGGGGGCCCACAGCGCCGTCAGCAGGCCGTCGCCGCCGTCGACGCGGCCGGTGGCGGGGTCCGGCCACGGCGACTGCAGGTAGAGGGCCACGTAGGCGAGGCTGGTGAGAATCCAGCCGAGGCTCATCCAGCCGACGAGCTCGCTGGGGTCGATGCGGCCGAGGCGGCGGAACCGGACGCAGGCGCCCAGGTAGGCGGCAAGCCCGAACACCGTCACGACGATGGGGTTGAGGTAGGCCGTCACCTGGCCGCTCAGGGTCTCGTTGGTGCGGGCCCAGAGCAGCAGGTAGCCGACGATGGGGAGGGCGACGACGAACAGCAGCTTCTGGAGCGCCAGCTCGAGGTTGGCCCGCTCCGCGACCCCCTTGAGGTAATGGCCGAGGACGAAGGTCACGACCCCCATCGCGGCGAACAGCAGGTAGATGGGCGGCGTGATGAAGAAGTACTGCGTCGGCGGCGCGAACAGCCCGACGTCCTCGAGCACGTGGAACACCGAGCCCGCGACCACCCAGCCGACGGCGCCGACGATGAGGGTGCCGCCCATCACGGTCTTGCGGCGGGCCAGGAGCTGCGCCACGCCCACCAGGCAGAGGCCCAAGAGCGCGGCCCAGGTGGCGGTGTTGACGACGTTGTAGCCGGACTCGGCCGTGACGCCGCCGGCCGGGCCGCACGCGCCCCGCACGATGGCGCCGTCGGCCCGCAGGCACTCGGCGCCGACGTTGGAGGCGTCGGCGTGGATCGGGCCCCAGTAGTACTTCCAGACGAAGCCGTCGTACACCGCCTCGGGCGCGACGGCGGCGCCGAGGGCGATGGCGAGCGGGATGCCGACCAGAAGGGCCGGGACGATCCACACGGGGAGCCGGTCGAGGAACGTCGGCCGCGGCTCCGACGGCGGCTGGGCCGCGGGGTCCGGCGTGGGCGTGGGCGCCTCCTCGATCTTGCCGTGGGGCGCGTCCAGGTCCATGCTCTTTCGGCCCACAGGGGCCGTGGCCATAATCGTTCCCAAACCCGCATATGGCGGCTCCAGGTGGCCGCGCCATGGCCCCGGCGGCAAGGAGCGGCTTCGGCTTCGACCGCGTCGACGCCATGATGGTGGGCCTGGTGCTGATTTGGGGCACGGCGTTCCCGGGCATCCAGTACCTGGAGCGCACCCTCGACCCGTTCCAGCTCACCTGGTACCGCTACGTGCCGTTCCCATTGTTGTACGGCGCCTACCTGCTGCTGCGCCGCCGCGCCGTGTTCCGCGCCGTCTCCGGCCTCGACTGGATCCGCATGGGCCTGCTCGGCTTCCTCGGCGTCGTCGGCTACCACTTCAGCCTCAACTGGGCGATGGCGGGCGACGGCGCCGTCAGCCCCGCCACGGGGGCCCTCCTGGTCGCCACCACGCCGCTCTGGACGCTCGGCGTCTCGGTGGCCACCGGCCGCGAGAACGCCCGCCCCCTCGCCGTGCTTGGGTCCGTCCTGGCGTTCGCGGGCGTCGTGCTGGTCGTCCTCAAGGGGCACGGCGATGCCGAGGTCACGGTCGCCGCCAAGGCCGGCATCGGCCTCCTGGCCCCGTTGTCGTGGGCGCTCTATTCGATCTACACCAAGCCCATCATCGCCAAGCACGGCGGCCTGTTCGTCACGGGAACCACCCTCAGCCTCGGCGTCGCCACCCTGCTGCCGCTCGCCTTCTGGTACGGCACCGCCCCGCTTGCGGCCCTCGACGGCCAAGGCTGGTTCTGGCTCGCCTTCCTCGCCCTGCTGTCCACCGCGCTCGGCTACGCCATGTGGAACCACGCCATCAAGCAGCGCGCCGCCAGCAGCGTTGCCACGTACATCTACTTCAACCCGGTCGTGGCCGCCCTCGCCGCCCTTGCCTTGGCGGCCCTCGACCCGGGACGCTACCCGGCCCAGCCGATGACCCCCTACTTCGTCCTCGGCGGCGCGCTCGTCATCGTCGGCGTCCTGGTGGTCAACCGGGCCCGGCTGCCGCCCGCCGCCGCTGCGAAGCCTTAACGCGCGACCCAGGGTCCTGCGGCCCGTGGTCCTTTCCCTGGCGGACGTCCAGGCGGCGCTCCCCGTCGTGCGTCCCGTCGCGCGGCACACCCCGATGAAGCGCTCGAGCACGCTGGGCGAGATGACCGGCGCCGACTTCCACCTCAAGCTCGAGAACTTCCAGGTGACGGGCTCGTTCAAGGTCCGCGGCGCGCTCAACAAGATCCACCGCCTGGACGCCGACGAGCGCCGGCGCGGCGTCGTGGCCGCCAGCGCGGGCAACCACGCGCAGGGCGTCGCGTTCGCCGCCCGCAAGGCCGGCGTCGCGTGCGACATCTTCATGCCGGAGGAGGCCACGCTCGCCAAGGTCACGGCGACCCGCGGCTACGGCGCCCGCGTCCACCTCGCCGGCGCCGACTACCAGGAGGCCTACGAGCACGCGCTCCGGTTCCAGGAGAAGACCAGCGCCACCTACGTCCACGCCTTCGACGACCCGCACATCATGGCCGGCCAAGGCACCCTCGGCCTGGAGATCCTGGAGGACCTGCCCGACGTCGAGACCGTGCTCGTCCCCGTCGGCGGCGGCGGGCTCATCAGCGGCGTCGCGACCGCCCTCAAGGGGATGCGGCCCGACATCGAGGTCATCGGCGTCCAGGCCGAGGGCGCCAGCACCATGGCCCCCAGCCTCCAGAAGGGCGTCGCCATCCGCCTCGACCACGCCGACACCATGGCCGACGGCATCGCCGTGCGCACCCCCGGCACCGTCACGCTGCCCATCATCCGCGAGCGCGTCGACAAGATCGTCACCGTCGGCGAGCCCGACATCGCCGCCGCCATCCTGTTCCTCCTGGAGCGCACCAAGGCCGTCGCCGAGGGCGCGGGGGCCGTGACGCTCGCCGCCGCCGTCACCAAGAAGGTGGACCTCGCCGGCCGCCAGGCGTGCGCCATCGTCTCCGGCGGCAACATCGACATGACGCTGATGTCGCGCATCATCCGCCGCGGGCTCGTGGCCGAGGGCCGCATCGCCATCCTGTCGCTCACCATCAGCGACCGCCCCGGCTCCCTCGCCGGCCTCCTGAACCGCATCGCGTTCCACAAGGCGTCCGTCATCGACATCCGGCACGACCGCCACCGCGTCGACATCAGCATCAACCGCACCAACGTCGAGGTCCACGTCGAGACCCGCGGGCCGGCGCACATCGAGGAGCTGGTGAACGGGCTCAAGGCGGCCGGCTACGACGTGCAGCTCGAACACTAACCGTCTTCGGTGTCCTCGGTGCGCTCGGTGGACTGGTGCGCTACGCGCGACCATCCACCGAGGCCACCGAACCCACCGAAGCGTCACGACCTCGCCAAGACATCCCACAGCGGCCGCAGCCGCACGAACCGTCCCCGCCCCGCCCCGATGGCCCCCGTCAGGGCGCCCGCCACGGCGACGGCCAGCACCACGGCGGCGACCGCGGCCACGACGGGGCGGGCGGGCCCGATGCCGGCCAGGAGGCCGAGCGCCACCAGGAGGCCGCAGGCGACGATGGTCAAGAGGCCGCCCTGGCGGGCGTGGTGGCGCACCAGCTCGTCCTTCGGACGGGCCCGGGCCACGAGGTAGGCCAGGCCCGGCACCGGGAGGTAGGACAACGCCGCGAGGCCCCGCTCCGCCACGCCGGCCGCCAGGTGCCGGCGGCCTAAGACTTATGCGCGCCCCTCCTGTGGCGACGGCATGGACAAGAAGGCCTTGGAACAGGTCGCGCAGCAGCTCGTGGCGGACGGCAAGGGCATCCTGGCGGCCGACGAGTCGACGGGCACCATCGCCAAGCGCTTCAAGGACCTCGGCGTCGAGAACACCGAGGCGAACCGGCGCGACTACCGCCACCTGCTGTTCACGGCCCCCAGCGTCGCCAAGTCGGTCTCCGGCGTCATCCTCTACGACGAGACCCTCCGGCAGAAGGCCGCCGACGGCACCCCGCTCTCCCAGGTCCTGCTGTCGCAAGGCATCCTGCCCGGCATCAAGGTGGACACCGGCGCCAAGGACATGCCGCTGCACGCGGGCGAGAAGATCACCGAGGGCCTGGACGGCCTGTCCGAGCGCCTCAAGGAGTACCACGCCCTGGGCGCCCGCTTCACCAAGTGGCGGGCCGTCATCACCATCGGCGCCGGCCTGCCGACCCAGGCCAACCTGCACGCCAACGCGCACGCGCTGGCCCGCTACGCCGCCCTCGCGCAGGAGGCCGGCCTGGTCCCGATCGTCGAGCCCGAGGTCCTCATGGACGGCGACAACACCATCGAGCGCTGCGAGGAGGTCACCGCCGCCGCGTGGCGCGAGGTGTTCCACGAGCTGCAGCTCATGGGCGTCCACCTGCCCGGCATCCTGCTGAAGCCCAACATGGTCGTGCCCGGCAAGAAGTGCCCCGTGCAGGCCAAGCCCGCCGAGGTCGCCGAGCGCACCGTCCGCCTGCTGCGCGCCCACGTGCCGCCCGCCGTGCCCGGCATCGTGTTCCTGAGCGGCGGCCAGTCGCCCGAGCAGGCCACCGAGCACCTGCGGATCATGAACACCCTCGGCCCGCAGCCGTGGAAGCTCACCTTCAGCTACGGCCGCGCCCTCCAGGAGCCCGCCATGAAGGCCTGGGTCGGCAAGGCCGGCAACGTCAAGGCGGCCCAGGAGGCGTTCGCCCGCGTCGCGACGGCCAACGCGGCGGCGGCCCGGGGCAAGTCGGTCGCCGAGATTCGCGCCTGAGGCACCCTGGCAAACTCCAAGAACCTGGCCGGCGGGTCCCTGCGATGCGTGGCTGGTGGGCCGGGGCGATGGCCTTGGCGTTGCTCGTGGGGGCCGGATGCGCCGGCCCGGCCCAGCCGGCCGCCACCTCCAACGCGGCGACCTCGGACCTGGTGGCGGCCACGTGCCGGCTGGTGGACCCGGCCGGCGACCCCGTCACGGACGGCACCTGCCAGTTCCGCTTCCCCGGCCTGGACCGCATCGTCCCGGTGGACGGCGACGGCGCCGCCCGCCTCAGCGTCCCGCCCGGCGCCGGCCTGCTGACCGGCCGCGCGCCCGGCCGCGAGGCGGCGTCGGCCGCGGTCGAGGCCAAGGGGCCGGTGGCGGTGCGGCTGGTGCTGGTGCCGCTGCCGGCGCCGCCGCCTTCGGAGGAGCCCTCCGTCGAGCCGGCCGCCAACCTGACCGTCGAAGCGCAGGCCGAGCCCGTGCCGGTGCCGCTGGCGCAGCGCGCGTGGGCGCCGCCGGTGACCGTCTGGGACGACGCCGCGGGCGCCGAGCCGCAGGTGGCCGTGGCGTCCGACGGCACCATCTACTACTCGCCGCTCAACAGCGTCTACCGCAGCACCGATGGCGGCGCCACCTTCCAGGACGTCTCCCCGACCGCGGTGGACGCGCTGCCCGTGCTGGCCAGCGACACCGCACTCTACGTCGCCCGCGACGGCTCGCTCTGGTTCAGCCGCACCTGGGGCTACGCCGGCGGCACCTTGGCCTGCACCAGCACCGACCGCGGCGACTCCTGGACCTGCGACAACCTCGCCATCCCGGGCGCCACCGACCGGATGTGGATCGCCGCCAAGGACGCCGCCAACGGCATCGTCCAGACCAACGAGGGCCTTTACCACCACGTCTGGGCCACCACCACGACGGGGAGCCTGAAGTACGTCCCCACCGCGACGGCCACGACGCTGCTGGCGGTGCGCAACGGCAACATGCTCTACGACGCCACCCGCGAGGCGTACTGGCAGATCGAGTACACCGGGGGCACCCAGCAGCTGCTGCGCGTCGACAGCCTCGGCTTCGTCCAGTCGCGCGACACCAAGGTCCCGAACACGGTCGCCCTGCCGTGGCTGGCCGAGCACGACGGCGCCTTGTGGACGAGCGGCGAGCCGGTCGAGGGCGGCTCGTCCCGGGTGGTGGCGGCGCGCAGCCTTGATGCCGTGTCCTGGCAGACGTTCCCGATCGCGAGCGAGGCCAAGGCCGTCTCCTTCAGCTACGTCGCCGCCGGCCCGCACGGCCGCGCCGCCCTGGTCTACTACGGCTCCGACCGGGAGGGGATGGCCAACGGCAACGGCGGCAACTGGACCCTCTACGTCGCCGAGACCGACGACGCCGGCAGCCCCAACCCCGTGTGGCAGGAGACGGCCGTGGCGCGCGGCCTTCACCAAGGGGACGCCTGCATCGCGGGCTGCGCCAGCGCCGACCCGGACTACCGCTTCGCCGGCGACCTCATCGGCATCGACCTGGACGAGGACGGCTGCGTCCACGTCGCCTACGTCGCAGACCTCGGCGGACACTTCGGCGCACAATACCAGCGCCAGGTCGAGTGCTAGAGTCTGACGCGGAAGGAGCCTGTCCGCCGGGCCATCCGCAGCCGGTCGGCTCCGGGCAGCCCGGCGCCAGGAGACTTCTGCGTCAGACGTCAGTCGTCCAGCCGCGGCGCGAACCCTTCCTTCACGACGTTCAGCACCAGGCGGGTGCGGGTCTCCTTGACGTGCTTGTGCTGGAGCGTCCCCTTGACGAAGCGGTCCAGGTCGCCGGTGTCGCGGAACTTGCCGACGAACACGGTGTCCATCTCGCCGGTGACGTCGTAGACCGCCACGATGTGCGGGTCGCGGCTCAGCTCCTGCTGGACCTCCAAAAGGTGGCCGCCGGCAATCTTGAGCTCGATCAGGGCGCAGATGCCGAACCCGAGCTTCTGGGCGTCGATCTCCGGCAGGAAGCGCTTGATGATGCCTTCGGCGCGCATCTTCTTGATGCGGTTGTGGACGGTGCCCACGGTGGTGCCGGCCTGGGCGGCGATCTCGCGGAACGGCGTGTGCGCGTCCACCATGAGGATGCGCAGGATGCGACGGTCCAGGTCGTCAGGCACCGACGCATCGACGTTGAACATGGTTTAGGAACCTGCCGCTTGCCCTCGACCCCGTCCAACCGCGATGCATTCCGGAGGCCTTTCATTCCTGGTCCTTGATCATTGCCGCGATGGTGGAGACTTATTCCCCCTCGCACGCCCGCTTCGACGCCCGCGCCAACCTCTGGTGGCTCATCGCCGCCATCGGCCTGGCCCTGATGGTGCTCGCCTTCATCATCCAGTTCTTCAACGGCCTCGACGACTACCGCGACGAGGAGAAGGCGTCCATGTTCTTCCAGATGCTCGGCGTCGTCGGCCTGACCGGCGGCCTCGCCCTGGGCGCGCTGTTCATGACGGGCGCCTCCTGGGGCATCCGCCTCGCCATGCTGCTCGGCGCCGCGCTGGTGCTGGTCGGCATCACCGGCGTCCTGCCGCCCTTCCGCTAGCGCCAACGCCATAGCGGACCCCGCCGTTGCCAGGCCGTGTCCAGCCCCGCCGACCGGCCCGGCCTCGGCATGTGGGTCGCCGCCGCGGGGCTCGGCCTCATGGCCGCCGCGGCGGCGGCCCGCTACTTCGCCACCCTCGAGGACGCGGCCGACGACCACCTGGTCCTGACCCTCCGGTTCCTGGGTCTCCTCGCCCTTCCGGTGGGCATGGCCCTCGTCGCCTTCTTCCAGCGCGGGCTCGGCTGGGGCGTGCGGTGCGCGTTCCTGGTGGCCGCCGCCTACTTCATGACGCACGTGCCAGGGGCCGCGAACCTGGTCGGCTAGCCTTTTCACCTGTGGGACCTGCGGCGTCGCGATGCCGACTCCCCGCGCGTCCGCCGCCCGCCCCGCCTACCCGATGGAGCCTGCTCCCCTGCCGGCTCCGCTGCCCCTGCCCGCCCCGGCGTCGTCCACGTGGGACCCCGCCCCGCTGCCGTTCCTGGTCGGCGCCATCGGCCTCGGCATCCTCGCCCTCGGCTCGCTGGTGCTCCTGGTCGTCACCCTCTCCGACTCCGACGGCGCCCCTGGCCAGCTCATCACCTACATGGTGTTCACGACGCTCGGGAGCATCACGCTGCAGGTCGCGTGCGCGCTCGGCGCCGCCCTGCCCTCCCGCCTCACCGACGGCGTGCGCACCGCGCTCCTGATTGGCGGCGGCTTCGTCGGCACCAGCGGCGGCCTGGGCCTGCTTGGCCTGCTCGGCTCCCGCTTCGGCTAAACGCGCCCGCCCAGCCGCTCGAACAGGTCCGCCACCAGCAACGGCAGCAGCACCGTCGCATCGCCCTCGACCGTCTCCCAGCGGGCGTCCTCCTTCACCTTCCCCCAGCTCACGGCCTCGCGCACGCGGGCGCCGGACAGGCTGCCGTCCCACTCGGGGGCGCTCGTCAGGTAGACCACCGTGTCGAGGCCGTCGCGGAACTGGCTCCACCAGATGACGTGGTGCTTCGAGATGCCGCCGCCGATCATGAGCGACCCGAGCCGCTTGGCGCCGTAGACGAAGTCGCACAGTTCCTGCTCGTCCTTCAAGAGGTCGAAGCGCAGGTCGCGGTTCTGCTGGTACGTCATCCACACCTGCGCGCCGACGCTGCCGTCGGTGGGGCCGGGCACGAACACGGGAATGTTGTTGCGGTGCGCCCAGTAGAGGATCGACTCCTCGCGGTTGTCCTCGCGCCCCGCCCACTCGCCCAGCTTGGCGCACAGCTCGCGGGTGCCGAAGTGCTTGTTGCCGGCCGCCACCCACTCCGCCAGCAGCGGACGGAGCTTGGCCTCCAGCACGTCGCCGTAGCTGGAGTTCGGCACCAGGACGTTGCCGAGCCGGTTGATGCCCTCCTGGTGCAGCACGCGGTCGTCCATCTCGAACGAGCCGGACAAGTAGGGCTCCCACAGCCGGGCGAGGTCGTGGTCGAGCGTGCCGCAAGTGGTGATGACGGCGTCCACGAGCTTGTGCTTCACCAGGTCCCGGAGGACGCCGCGCGTGCCCGTCGCGCACAGGGCGGCGGGGAAGCTCAGGAACACCTTCTCGTCCGGGTTCGCGACCATGCGCTCCAACAGGTCGGCGGCGTCGGCGAGCTTCTTCGCGGTGAAGCCGCCGCCCGCGCTCCACATCTGCATGAGCTGCCGCACCCGGAGCGGCCGGTCGACGGCAAGGTCGCGCACCTCAGGATGCGCCGCGAGGTCCATGCGGCGCGCGAGGCGGGTCGCAGGCTTGAGGCTTGGCGCTTGAATAGGCCGGCCGCGCTGGCGCCAGCCATGCTAGGCCGTGTCGCCGCCGCCTTCGCCGCCGGCACCCTCGCCTGGTTCCTCGGCGAGTGGATTGCGAGCCTCCTCTGGCCCGACCAGGGCGTGAACGCCTTCGTGCTGGCGTGGATCCTGTCGCTTTTGGCCGCCGTCCTGGCGCTCATCCTCGTGGGCACGCGCCAGAACGCCCGGCGCCGCGCCGGCGGCCGCTGGTGACTACGCCGGCACCAGGAGGAAGGCCAGCACCACGAGGCCGCCGGTGGCCAGGAAGCAGGCCGCCCAGACCGGCTTGCTCCAGCGCAGCACCTTGCGGCCGTCGAGCGGCCCGAACGGCAGCAGGTTGAAGGCGGCCAGCACGGCGTTGACCAGGGCGACCATGCCGAACACCAGGGGCACGGGGGCGTCGGGGTTGACGCCGCGCGCGAACGGCAGGGCGGCCAAGGCGACGACGAAGTTGAGGGCGGGGCCGACGAGGCTGATGATGCCGGACTCGCGGGCGGTGACGCGGCCCTGGATCAAGACGGCGCCGGGGGCCGCGACCAAGAGCGGCGTGAAGACCGCCATGAGGAGGCTGAGGCCGAGGCTGGGGAACTGGGCGCGGAACTCGGCCCAGTAGCCGTAGCGCTGGGCGACCACCTTGTGGGCCAGCTCGTGCAGCACGAAGCCGGTGGTGACGGCCAGGAACGCGGCCAGCAGGTGGATGGGCTCGGGGGTCATGCGCCGCGCCAGGTCGGCCGGCGTCTCCACCAGCGGGGCGCGCAGCATGGCGAAGCAGTAGGTCAGGACCGCCACGCCGACGGCCAGGTGCAAGGCCTCGGTGCCGCTGAAGCGCACCTTGGGCGGGCCGTCATGCCAGTCCTCCATCAGCCGCCTCCCAGCGCCCCGATGATGCGCGAGGCCACGAACACGGTGGACACCATGGCGCCGAGGTTGGTGAGGGCGGTGACCCACAAAATCCGCACGACGCCGTTCCGGAGGAACTGGCCCATGGTCTCCATGTGCTTGATGGCGGCGAAGTCGGCCACGGTGGGGGAGCGGACCTTGGCCTCCACCAGCCCCGCGAACCAGCCCGTGGCCACCAAGGGATGCAGCACGCCGATGGGGGCGGCGGCGAACGCGGTGAGGATGGAGAGCGGATGGCCTAGGGCAAGCGCGCAGCCGATGGCCGAGCAGCCGCCCGTGATCAGGATGAACCAGACCGCCTCCTCGCCAAGCTGGCGGTAGTTGCCGCTGACGCCCAGCCAGACGAAGTAGGCGACGAACAGGATGGGGATGGCCCACCCGATGATTTTGCCGACGGTGAGGCGGGGCGCCGGCAGCTCGTCCAGCGTGGCGCGCGCAGGGATCGCGGCGGGAGCGGCGAGGTGGGCGCGGATGCCGGGCATGTGGCCGGCGCCGACGACCGCCACCAGGCCCGTGGGGCCGGCCTGCTGCGCCTGCTCGTGGATGTGCGAGGCCATGTAGGCGTCGCGCTCGTCGATGAGGGCGACCTTGATCTCGGGGGCGAAGCGCGCGAACTCCTCGGTCATCTGCGTGATGGCGTCCGACTGGAGCATCGCATCGACGTCGAGCTTCTGGGCGTCGCCGGCCTTGGAGGGCGTGAAGACCGCCATCGCGACGTGGAACGCCAGGCGCATCTTGGCCCAGAAGCCCATGCCGCCGAAGCCGCGCTTGAGGGTGATGCGGATGTCGCGGTCCACCAGCACGACCTCCGCGCCGACCTCGTGGGCGACCTGCAGGGCGCGCAGCAGCTCGGCGCCGGGGGCCACACCGGTCTGGCGCCCCATCTGGGCTTGCATGGCGCCCAAGTAGAGCTGCAGCATGAACAGGTGCTGCTTCTTCTGCTTCAGCACCTGGAAGATGTCGGTGCGCTGCCACGCCTCCGGGTCCTCCAGCGCGGCGCGGCGGACGGCGTCGAGCTCCACCAGCACCTTGGCCGGCCGGCGCGACCGGATGGTCGACTCCACCTCTGCGACGCTGGTCGCGCTGATGTGGGCGGTCCCGACCACCACGACGCCGGGGCGCACCTCCTCGATCACGGCAAGGCAGGCGACCTGGGCTTGGGATGAAAACCATCTGGTCGGCGTTGGGCTCTGCAGAACGGTGTGCCGGCCGGCCCGCCCCGACTGGACACAGATTCCACAGACCGAGCCAAAGCGGATTCTGTGGAATCTGCGTCGCGTGGGGGCGCGTCGTGGGACGCTTGGCCACGGTCTTAAGAACCGCCTCCGAGTCGGCGCCGCCATGGGCGCCATCATCGTGACCGGCATCCCCGGGGTCGGGAAGACCACGGTCATGGAGACCGCCGCCAAGTCCCGCAAGCTCCCGATCGCGGTCTATGGCTCGGTCATGTTCGAGGTCGCGCAGCGCAGCGGCACGGTGCAGTCGCGCGACGAGATGCGCAAGCTGCCGGCCACGGTCCAGAAGCAGATCCAGAAGGAGGCCGCCAAGCGCATCGCCGCCATGGGCGACGTCATCGTCGACACCCATTGCAGCATCAAGACGCCCACCGGCTACCTGCCCGGCCTGCCCGCCTGGGTGCTGACGGAGCTGGAGCCGAGCGCCATCGTGCTGGTCGAGGCCGCGCCGGAGGAGATCCTGCGCCGCCGCCAGAACGACGCCACCCGCAAGCGCGACGACGACACGCTCGCGGCCATCGCGGAGCACCAGGAGTTCAACCGCCGCTTCGCCGCCGCCTACGCCACCCTGACCGGCGCCACCGTGCACACCGTCCACAACCATGACGGCAAGGTCGAGGAGGCCATCCGCCAGATGCTGCCCGTCGTGGCCCACCTTCCCGTCAAGGCGGTGGCGTGATGGCCGACGCCAAGCCGGCGCCGCCCCGCCCGAAGATGGGGTTCCTCACCATCCTCAGCATCGTGCTGGTCTTCTTCATCCTGTTCAACAACGACCTCCGGCTGGTCACCGGCCGCTACGCCGGCTACGTGCTGGACCCCCTGGTGGGCTTCGGCGGCCACTACCCCGTGCTGACCATCCTCTTGGCCGGCAGCCTGCTGGTCATCGGCTCCACCGTCGTGCGCCACTTCACCACCGACTGGCTCGAGACGGCGCGCACCCAGGCCTACATGCGCCATTTCCAGCGCGAGAAGATCAAGGCGACCAAGGAGAACAACACCTACAAGCTGAAGGTCCTCAACGACGCGCAGCCGGAGATCATGGCGCGCAGCCAGGCGTTGCAGGGCAAGCAGCTCAAGTCGATGCCCATCACCATGATCGTCGCCGTGCCCTTGTTCGCGTGGCTCACGACTTGGCTCTACCAGCTCGACTACACCTGGTTCACGGCGCCGTGGAACCCTCAGGTCAACATGTTCGCCAACAACGGCGTCCTGTTCGGCACCTCGGTCTTCCCCCACTGGGTCCTCCTCTACATGCTGCTGTCCATCCCGCTGGGCTCGCTCATCGGGAAGGCCATGAAGTACTACGCCTGGAAGGAGCGCTGGGCGAAGCGCCACCCCGGGGTCCACGGATGAGGACGGTCACCGTCGGCGGCCTCCCGGGCACGGGCACCAGCACGCTGTGCCGCCTGCTGGCGGACAAGCTCCAGCTCCCCTACACCTACGCCGGCGCGCTGTTCCGCGAGGAGGCCAAGCGCCGCGGCATGAGCATCGCCGAGTTCGGCGCCCTCTGCCAGAAGGACCCCTCGATCGACGAGGCGCTCGACGACCGCCAGATCTTCCTCCTCAAGCGCGGCAACCTGATCCTCGAGGGCCGCCTGTCGGGCTGGCTCGCCCAGCGCCACAAGGTCAACGCCCTCAAAGTGTGGGTGGTGTGCGAGGAGAAGGAGCGGCTGCGGCGCATCGTGCAGCGCGACGGCGGCGACCTTGCCACCCAGGCCGAGGCGACCTGGGCGCGCGAGCAGTCGGAGGCCGACCGCTACCGCCGCTACTATGGCGTCGACCTCAAGGAGACCGGCTTCTACGACCTGGTGCTCGACTCCACCAACGAGACCCCCGAGCAGCTGATCGGGCGCATCCAGGCCCGCCTGGCCGAGTCGCAGGTCGGCACGACGGGGAAGGCGCCGTGACGGCGGGGCCGGCGCGCAGCGGCGTGCTGCCGGCCGAGCGGCCGCGCAAGCGGCTCGTCCGCATGGCCGCCGCCACCGACGACAAGTACGGCAAGCCGCCGAGCCAGCGCTCCGTCGCGGAGCTGCTGGCCGCGGGCGTCATCGTCCTCGACAAGCCGGCGGGCCCGACCAGCCACCAGGTGGCGGCGTGGCTCCGCAACGCCCTGCAGGTGGAGGAGGTCGGCCACGGCGGCACCCTTGACCCCGGCGTCACCGGCGCCTTGCCGGTGTGCGTCGGCGGCGCGGTGCGGGCCGTCGGCGCCTTGCTGACCGCGGGCAAGGAGTACGTCGCCGTGATGCGGCTGCACGAGGACCGGCCCGAATCCGACATCCGCCGGGTCGCCGCCACCTTCGTCGGCAAGATCAACCAGACCCCGCCAGTTCGAAGCGCCGTCGCCCGCCGCCCCCGCATCCGGCGCGTGTACTACCTCGACGTGCTCGAAGTCTCGGGCCGCGACGTGCTGTTCCGCGTCGGCTGCCAGGCGGGCACCTACATCCGCAACCTCTGCGTCGACATGGGCCGCGCCCTCGGCACCCGCGGCCACATGCAGGAGCTGCGCCGCACCCGCACCGGCCTGTTCACCGAGTCCGACCTCGTGACGCTGCACGACGTCCTGGACGCCCGCCACTTCCTCCAGACGGACAAGGACGAGGCCTGGATGCGCCGCGTCCTCCGGCCGGTCGAGGCGGTCGCCGCCCACCTCAACGCCATCGTGCTGCGCGACTCCGCCGTCGACGCCGTGTGCCACGGCGCCCCGCTCGCCGTCATCGGCATCGCGCAGCTCGACGCCGGCATCGAGGAGGGCGAGCAGGTGGCGCTCCTGACCCTGAAGGGCGAACTGGTGGCGCTGGGCGAGGCCAAGATGACCAGCCAGCGCGCCCTCGCCGAGGAGAAGGGCATCGCCGCCGTCCCGACCCGCGTCGTGCTCCGCAAGGGCACCTACCCGCGCACATGGAAGTCCAAGGACTCCTGACCGCGGTCCAGGAGCACCAGGCCGCCTTCGTGCTGGGCCTCGCCGTCGCCCTCGCCCACTTCGCCGTGCGCCGCAACGGCTGGCAGGCCGCCGGCGTCGGGCTGATGACCGTCCCCGCCTGGCAAACCCTGCTCGCGGTCCTGCCCGACCTCGCGCTGCCGTTCGTCGGCAGCCCCGTCCCGTTCCGCCCCCTGGACACGCAGCAGCAGTCGAGCCGCTACATCGTCCCCGCGCTGCGCGTCCTCGGCCCGCTCGGCGCCGGCTTCCTGCTCTGGGCCCGCGGCCGCGACCCCGGCCTGTGGCGCCACCTCTCGGCCCGCCGCCTCGCCGGCCACCTGCGCGCCACCGGCGTCCCGCTCGGCGCCGGCGAAGCCCCCAGCGCCCGCCTCGGCCTCGCCGCGTTCCCCGTCCTGGCCCTCGCCAACCTCGCCCTGCTTTGGCTGACGGCGGGGCTGTCGAACTCCGACGAGTCGCGGCTCGACGCCAACATCACGCTCTACCACGTCCTGATGATCTCGGCGGTCGCCGCCGTCGGCGAGGAGCTGCTCTACCGCGGCCTCGTCCAGACCGGCCTCTGGCACGCCCTGAAGCGAATCCACGCCGGCGGCGCCATGGCCGTCGCCATCACCCTCCAAGCCGCCCTGTTCGGCTTCGCCCACGCCGGCTACCAGAACCTCCAGCATTTCCTGTTCGCCGCCCTGTTCGGCCTGCTCTCCGGCGTCGTGGCATGGCGTTTCGGCCTCTGGGCCGCCATCATGCTCCACTTCCTCATCGACCTCTACGCCTTCGGCCTCGGCCTCGACGAATTGCGCCCCTTCCTGGGCGCGCTGCTGCTCGGCCTGGCAGGGTTCACCGCCCTCGCGGTGGCGCGCAGCGCCCGCGCGCGCCGCGTCGTGGCGTGAGCCCGACCGGCGCGGAGGAACGCCCATGAGGCAGGCGCCCGTGGTGCAGCCCATGGACCTGCCCGGCCCCGGCCGCCTCGCCCTCGCCCTCCTGCTGGCCAGCACGGCGGTGGCCGCCGCGTTCCTCTACGGCGAAGGCCTGCACGGAAGCGAGCGCCACGCCTTCGCCGGCACCACGGGCAGCCACCTCGACAACGCCACCCTGCTGGTGTATCCCTACGACGACGCCCAGCCCGGCGACATCGTGCGCATCGAAGAAGACACCGCCGCCCGCTACCCGTACCCGCTCGACCTCTACGTCGTCCCCTTGGGCGAAGGCCTCCAAGTCCCCAACGGCACCGCCCGCGTCCTGCTGCACGTCCCGTTCACGCCGCCCACCAGCCACGTCGTCGGGCCCGACGGCATCGGCTCCAGCAACACCACCCGCAACATCACCTTCAGCATCTACCCCAACGACGGCGACGTCGTCCGCCAAATCAACCGGCAGCTCCGCGTCCCCGCCGGCGTCCACGGCATCGACCTCGCCTGGTACAACGCCACCCAGCCCAACGGCGCCGGCATCACCGTCGTCCTCACCCGCGCCGAAGGGCTCTGGCTCGCCATGGAACCTGGCTTCCTGACGCTGGAGGCCGCATTGATCCTCGCCACCGTCGCGGTCCTGGTCCCCTGGCGCCGCCACCCCACGGCCCCGCCCCCGCCCACCGGCCCGCCCGGCCTCCCCGACGTCGCCGCCCTGTTCACCGCCGCCGGCGCCCACCTGCGCCAACTGCGCGACACCATGGCCGCCGCCGGCCTGTTCCTCCTCGTCGCCATCCTGCTCGGCCGCCAACTGCTGTGGGGCCTGCTGCGCGACCGCGTCGGCGTCTGGGCCCCCGGCCTGCAAGACACCGTCCAAGCCAGCTACCTCGCCGCCGCCGCCGCGGTGCTGGCCTGCTGGCTCCTCATGGCATGGCGCGTGCAACGGCAACTGCGCGCCTGGCGCCGCCACGCCGCCCAAAACCCCCTGGCCTGACATGCCCGCCCGCTTCGACCTGCACGTCGTCGCCCGCCTCCTCGGCGCCCTGGCACGCCCAGGCACGACATGGAGCCGCAGCCGCCTCCAAGCCGCCACCCGCCTCAACTACGACCTGTTCCGCCGCTACCTCGCCATGGCCATCGAGAAAGGCTGGGCCATCGAGGACGAAAGTGGCATCCGCGTCACGCCCGCCGGCGAGAAGGCCTGGACCGACCTCGGCGCCTGGCTGCAACGCTGGTTCGGATAGCCGTGCTCGCCGTCGCCACGCTGTCGGCAAGCGGCAACCCGTACGACACCAACCCTTCCGATGGCGACACAGACTGCTCCACCGAGATCAACACCAACGCGGACGGGGACAACATCGAGTGTTGGTCCGCCCTGGGGCCGATTCATGCGCTCTCGAAGCCCTGTCTCAAGGATGACGTCCCGTGCTTCATGGCCCCCACCACGACGCCTGGGATCGCGGTCTTCGACATGTCCGCCTTTCCTGCATCAGGGACCGTGGACGTCAGCGTGTGGGCCGAGTGGACCAGCGGCAAGTTCCAGACCGGGTTCGACCTGGCCGTGTGCAACGACCGCGACCTGAATGGCTGGTGCCGCAACATTGGGGACGCCACGGACCAGCTTCGCTTCGCTTACTCGAACAAGCCGGTCCCAGGCGCAGACTGCAAGGGGCAGGACAAGGACGCCAAGGACTGCCCCGATCCAACCGACGCCGAATTCACCCATTTTTTCTGCATGGTGCCCGCGAACCCCAGCGCCCCTGCGCCGTGGACCCAGGGCCAAATCGTGGCCTTCATTGGCAACTGGGGCAGTTCCATCCCCGGCAACGTTGGTGGTGGCGCCTCGTCCGGAACCTACGACGTCTGGATGAAGGTGAACGGGACCGGCTGCGTGCCGCCCGTGTGCGACGACAAGGCGGACAACGACATGGATGGCGCTGTGGACATCAACGATGTTGGCTGCCTGGACTACGAGGACGGTTCGGAGTGACTAGATCGAGTTCAGCCGCCCGCCATCCACCGGCAGCACCACGCCGCGCACGAACGACGCCGCCGGGCTGCACAGGAACGCGATGACGCTCCCGATTTCCTCAGGCCGACCCAAGCGGCCTTCGGGTGTCACGTCCACCCATCCCTTCGCCACGTCCTTGGGCGACTTCCCTTGCCGGGCCGCCATCGTGGTGGACAGTTCGGTCAGCCGTTCGGTGTCGGTGTAGCCGGGCAGCACCGAGTTGATGGTGACGCCGGGCGGCAGCTCGCGGCTGAGGGTCTTGGCCCACGAGGCCATGGTGGCGCGGATGGTGTTCGAGACGCCGAGGCCGGGGATGGGCTCGCGGACGCTGGTGGAGAGGACGTTGACGATGCGGCCGTAGCCGGCTTCCTTCATGCCGGGCACGACGAGCTGGACCAGGAGGTGGCTGGCCAGGAGGTGGCGGCCGTAGGCGTGGAGGAACTCCGCCTCCTTGGTCTCCAGCAGGGCGCCGGAGTGGGGGCCGCCGGTGTTGTTGACCAGGATGTGGACCGGCCCCGCCTTTTCCAGATGGGCCGCGACCGCCTCGCGCAGCCCGGCGCGGTCGTCGAGGTCCGCCACGATCATGTGGGTCTCGGTGGCGCCGGCCTGCATCAGGATGGGGCGCAGCGAGGCGAGCTTGGCGGGGTTGCGCGCCAGCACCGTGACGGTGGCGCCCAGCTCGGCGAGCGCGACGGCGGCGGCCTGGCCGATGCCTTGGGAGGCGCCGCACACGAGGGCGTGGCGGCCGCGCAGGGAGAGGTCCACGCCCGGCTCAAGCCGCGCGGGGTGAAAGCCGCGACGGCCAGCGCACGGGCACGAACTCGGCGGCAAGGCGCAAGGCGGTGAGGACGAACAGCACGGGGACGGCGGTGCCGAGCACGAAGGAGGCGAAGCCGCCGAGGACGAGGGCGACGTGCAGCACCAGGACGCGGGCGATGGCGGCGGCGGGCAGCGCGTCCTTGGGCGGGGCGGCGAGGGCGTGGCCGACGGCAAGGCCGAGGGCGGGCAGCAGCAGCGGCACGAACAGGCCGGGCGCGAAGCCGGGCCGGAACACCAGGAAGGAGTCGCCTTGGTCGGCTGCCGCCAGGGCGATGAGGAACTGGAGGTGGACGAACAGGAAGAAGCCGAAGAACAGCGCCAGCGCGGCGGGCTTGGGGGCGCGGCGCAGCGCGCCCCGGACGGCGCCGACGGCGAGCACGATGGCGGTCTCCAGCCAGAACAGCAGGAGGGCGCTGCTGGCGTGGGCCAAGCCGAGGATGGCGGCCACGAGCGTGCCGGCGAAGGCCGAGACGACCAGGACCGTCTCGAGGCGGCGCGGCGGAATCCCGATCATGGCGCTACAGGTCGCTGCGGATCTGCTTGACGCGCACCATGAGGGCCTCGGCCGCCGCGTGGGCGTCGCGGATGCCGGGCATCTGGCCTTCGGCGGCCATGCCGCGGCCGGAGTTGGCGGGGCCGTAGCCGCCGGCGGTGTCGAGCTTGAGGCTGGCCAGGCCGAACGCGCGCAGCAGCGGGCCTTGGCGGACGTGGATGTCCTGCACTTTCCGGAGCGGGACGCGGCTGGTGGTGCGGAACAGGACGCCCTTGTGGACGACGACCTCCTCGTCGCGCACCTCGATGCGGTAGCGGCCCCAGGCCAGTTGGGCGTACACGACGCCGATCACGGTGAAGACGAGCCAGGCGGCGACGTAGACGCCGATCAGGGGGCCGACCACGTCGAGCAGCGTCGTGGGCTTCTCGTCGCCGCGCAGGAACAGGCTCAAGGGACCCAGCATGAAGGTCACCGGGATGGCGTAGAACAGCCCGAAGCCGGCGGCGCGGATCGCCCACACGGTCTTCATGGCCGGGTCGGGCTGGGTCGGGAAGCGGTAGGCGGCGCGCGCGGGCGGCAAGGGGCGGCGCGGGACGGGGGCGGCCATCGGGACCTGGGTGGGTGCGCAGGGCTTGAAGTTGTCCAACGCGCGGGCTTCACGGCGGCAGCAGGACGGCCCGCACCGGGCTTGCGTCGGCGTCCTGGAGCTTCAGGGGCAGCGCGACCAAGGTGTAGTCGCCGGGCGCGACGTGGTCCAGCACGAGCCCTTCGAGGTTCATCATGCCGTGCTTGGCGAGCCGCTGATGCGCGGCCAGGTCCTTGGAGTCGAACAGGTCGGTGCTCGGCGTGTCGAAGCCCACGAGGACGACGCCGCGGGCGGCCAAGGCGTCCAGCAGCTCCGGCTCGGGGGCAGCGAAGTCGGTGTTCCAGGCGTGCGGGTCGGGGAAGGTGCCGGTCTTGAACAGCACCCGCGGCGCCGTCACCTGCTGCGCCAGGTCCACGAGGCCGAAGCGCTTGCCGCGGCGGGCGCGCACCTGCACCACTTGGCACGGGCCGACGTAGGGCTCGAGCGGGACCGAGGCGGCGTCGGCGGCGCCGAGCTTGTAGTGCCGCGGCGCGTCGGTGTGGGCGCCGACGTGGTAGGTGGTGTGCATGTCGCCGAGGTCGATGCCGCCGGCGGGACCAAGGGTGGCGGACTTGCGGCTGGTGTACGGGACGTCGCCCGGCCAGACGGCGATGCGGGGCGAGACGAGGGGGCTGATGTCGAGGATTCCTTCGGGGTCTTGGGCCGGCGCCGCCTCGGGTTCGTCGTCGCCCTCCAGCACGTGCGGCTCCAGCTCGCCGGCGACGCGGCGCAGGATGCGCTGGTCCTCTTCGCTGGACTCCATGATGAGGTCCCACAGGACGGCGGCCTCGTCGTCGGACAACTGGAGGCGGATGGGGGCGCTCATGCCTTGCGCACCTGCGCGATGACCTTCAGCTCGACCGCGATCGGCGTCGGCAGCGCCTCGACCTCGACCGTCGTGCGCGTGGCCTGGATGCTCCCGAAGTGCTCGCCGTAGACCTCGTTGAACGCCGCGAAGTCGCGGTCCATGTCGACCAGGAACACCTGCACGTCGAAGACGTCCTCCAGGCTGGCGCCGGACTCCTTGAGCACGGCCTTGACGTTCTCGATGCATTGCCGGGTCTGGGCGCGGACGTCGTAGTCGCGCGGCTTGCCGTTGGCGTCGCGGATGGGGCCGCCGGGAATCTCGTCCGTGCCGGGCGTGCGGGGCCCGATGCCGGCGAGGAACAGGAGGTCGCCAACTAGGCGGGCGTGCGCGTACGCGCCGACGGGCTTGGGCGCGGCCTTGGCGTGCACGACGGTCGCGGTCCCGGCCCACTTGTCCTGCTCCTCCATCGTGAGGGTCGCCGCGTCGGAGCCGCTGGAGAGGACGTTGCGGTCGCCGAGATAGACCTCGGCGTCGTCCTCGTCGAACTCCTTGTCCGCCGTGGCCTTCTGGGTCGGGGTGAGGCCGACGAGGGCGGCGCCGGTGCCGTAGAGCGGCTCGTAGGCGAAGACGCGGCCGTCGTAGGCGTTGCTGGCCCCCATGACGGCGGACAGCCACCAGACGGCCTTCAGCTTCTGGTCGCCGTTGGCCTGGCTGCTGAACTCGCGGGCGAGCTGGCTGGCGTCCTCGAGGCGGCCCTTGCCGAGGAACTCGAGGTACTTGCGGTTCCACTCGTCGTCCTTGAGGCTGTGGATGCGGTCGTCCTTCCACGGCACGATGCCGGTGTGCAGGCGGCTGCTGAGGGCGGTGACAGCGACGGCGACGACGCGCTTGCCGGTGGCTTGGGCGGCGTCACGGGCGGCCTTGCCGAGCACGATGGTCTCGGCGCGGTCGGCGTACATGTTGCACGACACCACGCTGGCGGGGATGCGGCCGTCGGGGTCCAGCAGCTTGAGCGCGATGACGGTGCCGGTGTCGATGGGGAAGCCGTGGTAGTCCACGGTGCGCATCTCGAGGCCGCGGGCGCGGCCCTTCTCGACGTACTGGGCTCCGAAGGCAGGGTCGAACCGGAGCTTGTAGGGGATGTGCCCCAGCTCGTGCCACTCGGGGTCGACGTGGTCCCAGACCGCTTCCGCACGCGCTTGGACTTGGTGGCCGACGACGGAGAGCCACTGGGTCGAGTAGAGCAGCAGCAGGTCGGGCTTGAGGCGCTGCACTTCGGTGCGCACGGCGTCGTAGGCGTCGCGGACGCGGCGGTAGCCCGGGTTCGCGTCCGGGATGAGGTACGGATGCGGGAGGCCGGGGACGAGGAAGGCGGCGACGAGGCCGGAGGCGGCGTTGGGGCTGGGCGCGGACCTTGTGCCCGTGGCCTTTGGGGCGGCCTTGCGGCTCATCGGCCCGGCCAGAAGGGCCGCCGCCTTGACGGTTGCGGCCCCTCTGGCGTCCTCAGGCGCACACGGCGACCGGCGTGCCGTCCTTGAGGCCGAGGGTGCAGGTGGGGCCGACCCAGAGCGGGACGCAGCTCTCGCACCCGACCAGGATGGGGAGGGTGCTGCCGGCGATCGTGCAGGCGCCGAACAGGCCAGCGCTGGTGGGGGTGAGGACGCAGTAGGCGTCCGGCAGCAGGTCCGCCACCGGGCACTGGAAGTAGTCCACGGGGCCGCCGGTGCTGAAGAAGCACGACCATTCGTGGCCGGTGAAGTCGCAGTTGGTGTTGCAGTCCACGTAGCCGCCGACGGTCATGCCCTTGACGGTGCAGTGGGCGTCGATGCCGTGCGTCTCGATGGCGAAGCGGCAGCTCTTGGGGTCGTAGCCGGGGGGCGGCGAGGCGCCCACGGGGGCGGCAGCCAAGATCGCGGTCAGAAGGCAGGCGCAGGCGAGCAGGGTGGAGCGCATGGGCGGGACCACGTCGGCATCGGCGGCTCGGTATAGCGTTTTTTGCTAGGTCCTTCCCCGTGGCGTCACTTGTCTTGTCTTGGGGTCCGGGTCCCATTCGACGACGGCGTTGCCGGTGCCGATCACCGTGCCGTAGCCATGCAGCTCGGCGGGATACTTCGGGTAGCCCAAGGCGGACAAGAGCCAACTGAGGCAGCCGGCGTCGGCCTCCGAGGTGGCGTCGTCGATCAGGTCGGGCATCTCGTCGAACAGCTGCTCGGCGCGGCCTTCGCGCATGAGGCGGATGGCGTGCATGTCCCACAGGTACTGGCCGTGGTGGTAGATGCGCTCCTGGCTCATGTCCTCGGGGAGCGGGCCTTCGCGGGTGAAGTGGCGGTGGCTGATCGAGTTGCTTGCGAGCAGCAGCGCCTTGCGGCCGGTGGCCTCGATGGCCTCCTTGGTTGCTTCGCCGAGGGCGCGCTGCTGGGCCTGCCCCACGTCGTTCGAGTAATACTTGTAGGCGCCGTTGGAGCTGATGCCGACGATGGGCTTGTCCCACGCCGGGTTGACGAGGTGGCACGCCGCGATGGTGCCGTAGTCGACGCGGTAGGCGGGGTTGCGCATCATCTTGGTGACAAGGCCCTTCTTGCGGGCGCGCTGCTCGATGGCTTCGGCCAGTTCGACGTCGACGTCGATGTCGCACTTGAACCGGAACAGGTTGGGGAAGATCGGGTCCACGCTCAGGTTCGAGAAGTGGGGGACGCCGAGGAAGTGGTGGCCGACCTGGGTGCGCCAGTGCGGCGAGTGAACGATGAGGACGTCGTAGTCGCGGCGGCCCAGGCTGTGGCGCAGCCGCTCGTAGCCCCAGCGCACCGTCTCCCAGCCGCATTCGGCGCGCGGCTCGTTCTGGGGCGGGTTGTCGGCGTAGACGAGGTGAGGCGGGTGGGGCGTGAGGCAGCCGGCGACGATGCGGCCACTCTTGCCAGGCATGGCGCCGCCAGCAGGGCTCCCGGTCCTTGAAGGTGGTGCTAGCCCGCCGTCGCCCGGCCCATCGCCAGGAAGGCGTTGATGAACGCGAGGATGGTCAGCACCTCGCAAGCGACAACCATGGCAAGGAGCTTCCCGAAGGCCGGGTCCTGCGGGTCGGCGGGGTCGAGCGTGCCAAGGCGGGCGCGCACCAGGAACCCTTGCAGGATGCACTGCACGGCGGCCGCGGCGCCCAGCAGCATGAGCGGCGTGGGGATGTCGGCGCCGTTGCCGGAGGCCAGGAACGCCGCGACGAACGCGAACAGCAGGCCCGCCAGCGGCAGGATGGCGAAGATGAAGGCGCGGCCCTTGCCGACGGGGCTGGCCCGGCTTGCGGCCTGGAGGGCGGGCGCCATGAGGACGAAGCCGGCGACGTAGCCGGCGAGGGCGGGGCTGACCAGCAGGTACGGGGACTCCACGGCGGCGCCGACCGGGTCCGCTCTTTAGGCCTTGACGCAGATGTTGCGGGCCTCGCTGAAGAACTCCAGCGACCAGTGCCCGCCCTCGCGGCCGACGCCGCTCTGCTTCATGCCGCCGAACGGGACCCGGAGGTCGCGCACCAGCCAGCAGTTGACCCATACCATCCCGGAGTCCAGGGCCTCGGCGACGCGGTCGGCCTTGGCGGCGTCCTGGGTCCAGACGGTGGCGGCGAGCCCGTACGGCACGTCGTTGGCCAGCGCGACGGCCTCGGCCTGGGTCGCGAACGGCTGCAGGGTGACGACGGGGCCGAAGATTTCCTCCTGCACGCAGCGCGACGACTGGGGCAGTCCCGCGATCACGGTCGGCTCCAGGAAGGCGCCCTTGGCGAGCCGGGGGTCGTCGGGGCGCTTGCCGCCGACCAGGACCTGGCCGCCCTCGTCGCGGGCGAGGGCGAGGTAGCCCTCGACCTTGGCACGGTGCTCCTGCGAGATGAGGGCGCCGACGTCGGTGGCGGGGTCCATGGGGTCGCCGACGCGCAGGGCCCGCACCCGCTCGACCAGGCGGGCGCGGAACGCGGGCTCGATCGACTGCTCGACGAGGACGCGGCTGCCGCACAGGCAGATCTGGCCGGCGTTGGTGAAGGCGCTGCGGACGACCCCTTCGACGGTGGCGTCGAGGTCGCAGTCGGCGAACACGAGGGTCGGGTTCTTGCCGCCGAGCTCCAGGCTGACTTTCTTGAGGGTCGCGGCGGCGCTGGCTGCGACCTTGCGGCCGGTGGCGGTGCCGCCCGTGAAGCTCACGGCCTTGACATCGGGATGCTCGACGAGGGCCTGCCCGGCCTCGGGGCCGTAGCCGTGGACGATGTTGAGGACGCCGTCGGGGAGGCCTGCCTCCTTCGCGACGCGGGCGAGGTGGTCGGCGGTGAGCGGGGTCAGTTCGCTCGGCTTGGCGACGATGGTGTTGCCCATCGCGAGCGCGGGGGCCACTTTCCAGGACAGCAGGTAGAGCGGCAGGTTCCACGGCGTGACGAGGGCGACGACGCCGAGCGGCTTGCGGTGGGTGCGGTTGCCGTGCCCTTCCATCGGGTGGTCGGCGTCGCGCCAGTCGCGCGCGAACTGGGCGAAGAAGCGGAAGTTGCGCACCGAGCGGTCGGCGTCCATGCGCCGGGCCAGCGTGATGGGCTTCCCCGTGTCCAGCGACTCCAGGCGCGCGATGGTGTCGAGGTCGGCCTCCAGGATGTCCGCGATGCGGTCGAGGATGCGGCAGCGTTCCGCGAGCGGGGTGGCAGCCCACGCGGGAAACGCGGCCGTGGCGGCGGCGACGGCGGCGTCCACGTCGTCCTTCTGGCTGCGCGGGATGGTCGCGATGATCGCACCCGTGGCCGGGTCGAGGTCCTTGATGAAGCCGCCCTGCGAGAACGCGGGCTTGCCGCCGATCCAGTTTGGCGTCTTGCGCACCATGCACGCGGCGGCCTCGGCCTCGCGCTCCCGTTCGCCCTCGCGGCGCAAGTGCCCGTAGGCCCGCCCGAGGTCGCGCTGATGGACCGCGCGGTCCTTCTCCAGCCAGCCGAAGCCGTCGGTCACCAAGGAGGCCACGAGGCCTAGGGGTTCATGGGGGTTTCCGCCTGGGGCGAGGCGAGATGCCAGCGGGCCGCCAGCACGATCGCGGGCACCAAAAGGGCCAGAATCGCTGCCAAGGGGAGGCCGCTGTTGAGGGACACCAGCAGCGAGAACCAGGCGTGGCCGGCGATGGCGGCAAGGGCGAGCAGGAGCGCGATGCTGCGCCATTGCCCCAGGACGACGACGCGGTCGGCGGGCCAGGCCAAGGCCAAGGCGATCCAGGCCGGGACGTGCGTGAACGACGTGAGCCAGAGGGCCCAGGACCGGCCGTCGACGGCAAGCAGCAGGGGGACCCAGAACGCCAGCACGGCGGCCACGGCGAGCGCCAGCGCGGCGGCGCGGGGCTCCTTCACGGCGACCACCCCGGCGCCGGCCACTCCTCGCTCCACTTCTCCCAGTCGTAGTACCAGCGGTCGTCGTTGGGGTCCCAAGTGTCCCACGTGGGGATCTCCTCCAGCGCCTTGGCGTATTTCGGGGGCACGATGCCGGGGACCAGGAACGCCTTCTGGCGGTGCAGCTTGTAGGGGTTCCTGAGCTCGAAGCCGAGGACGCCGAGGATGGCCCGCGCGACGTACCAGGTGGCCCGCGGGTTCCAGCCGTGGGCGATCTTGATGACGACGCCGAGGCCGTCCGGGTAGTCCGGGTGCTCGATGGCGAGGCCCAGCAGGCCGTCGGCGCCCTCCTTGGCCAGGACCTTGCCGCCGCACGCCTTCAGGATGGTCGAGTCGAGCCGGTTGAAGCCGCCCACCAGGTCCGGGTTGCGCACCATCGCCTCCCAGATCCAGTCCTCGTCCTTGCGCTGGGCCAGGCTCGCGTACAGCAGGGCAAGCTCGGCGACCGTGTTGCTGGCGGTGGGCAGGCCGCAGCCGTCGCGGGCGACCCGCAGCGGCTGCCAGTCGTTGCCGAGGAAGCGCTGCATCTGGCCCAGGTAGGCCGAGAACCAGGGATGCTGCGGCAGCAGGTAGCCGATGCGCGGCCAGCCCTTCGCCTTGCAGCCCCGCAGGATGGCGGCGTGCTCGCCGGAGCAGGTGTGGTACCAGCGGCGGGGGCGGCGCACCTGGCGGCCGAACTGCACGAGGGGCACGTCGAGCGGCGCCTGCATCAGGCCCCACTCGGTCGGTTGCAGGATGCTCTGGGCGGCCGCCACGTGCTCGACGTCGCCGTTGTGGCTGCTGCACGCGATCGCCTTCTGCTCCCACGACAGGCCCGCGAGCTCCTCGGCGAACACCTTCATCGCGAACGGCTTCATCATCGAGCGGCCGTAGCACAGCACGTTGCCGCCGAAGGAGTGGATGATCTTCTTGCCGCTGGCCCACGCGACGGCGCCGTGGATGGTGGTCTCGCTGATGCCGTGGCGGCGGTAGTCCACCAGCGGCTCCCACTCGACGTCGCGGCCGGTCGGGATGCCTTTGGCCTGCTCCCCGAGCGGCGAGGTGGGGTACATCTCGGAGCCGGGGCCGGACTCCAGGTGATGCTTCATGCGGCGACCTCCTGCAGCCTCGGCGCGACCTTCTGCATGAACGCCTCCATGTTCCGGATCACGCGCGCCGAGTCGTGGTTGAAGAAGTCGAACCAGAGCATGAGGCGGTCCTCCGGGTGGTAGCGCGCCGCCAGTTGGGACGCGACCTCCGCGGCGTTGCCGATGACAGCGTTGTCCGCCGCCTCGTTCACCTTCTTGGGGTCGAGCGTGCCCTCCAGCGCGTTCCAGTAGGCGGTGAGCGCCTTCTTCGCCTCGGCCTTGGCCGCCTCGGTCCGCGCCGCCGGCGTGAGGCCGGCCTCCTCGTTGAGGAACACCATGACGGTGCGCGGCATGTAGGAGCGCTTCCACGGGCCGCCGTCCGGATGGAACTCGCGCCGCATCCGGTCGTGGGTCGCCTCGATGACGGCGGGCGGCGTGATGCTCAGGTTGGCGATGTGCGCCGGCAGGAACCGGTTGACGAGGGCGTGCACGACGGGGTCGTGGCTGCCGACGACGAGCTGCACCAGGCCGCGCCGCCACTCCTTCGGAATCACCTGGAGCGGCTCGAAGGTGAACCACTTCGGCAGCCGCACGCGGTCGCCGTCGAGCCGGCCTTCGGCGCTCGCGGCGGCGGCGATGCGGTCCCAGTCGGCGTCGGTGCGGCAGTCGGCGCGCGCGACCGTGCGCTCCGCGACGTCGGCGCCGGCCACGACGCCGCCCAGCAGGACGCGGGCGAACACTTCGGCGGCCTCCTCGAACACCTTGCCCTTCCACAGGCCGAACGGCATCGCCTTCTCCAGCGGCGTGCGGGGGACGACGCCGTAGGCGCGGTTCTGGTAGTCGAAGCGGCCGGCGCTGAAGCCGACGTGGAGCCGGCGGCGTTCGCTGGGGTCGAGGCCGTGCAGGCTGGCCCAGGTGGCGATGCGCTCGGCGTGCGCGACGGGGCCGCCGTTGCACAGCAGGTTCAGCACCGCGCTGCCGACCTCGATGCGCCGGGTGCGCGCGAACACGGCGTGCGCCATCTGCAGGATGTCCGCGTTGAGGCCCACCTCGCCCTGCCAGTGGGGGACGACGGGGTTGGGGTTGCGCTTCTGGACGTGGGTGGAGAGGTGCGACTCCGCGATCCACGCCACCCCGTAGCCGAGCCGGTCGGCGGCCTCGACTTGATCGAAGAAGCTCCGGAGCATCTCGGGCTCCGACGGCGTGCGGCCGTCGACCGGCGTCTGCGAGATGCTGAAGAACACGTCGAACAGCAAGGGCAGCGTCCCATGGAGGCGCGTATCTGAAGGCTTCGCATGCCCTAGGGCGCCTTGCGGCGGCGCAGGGGAATGGCGGCCAGCAGAAGGACGGCCATCGCAGCCAGCGCGGGCGAGGCGGCGGCGCCCAGGGGCCACGACATCCGGTAGGCGTCGCCCGTCTCGGGGTCGACCTCGTAGAACGTGTCGTAGTGGCACACGGGGCATCCGTCGTCAAACTCGAAAGCGTCCCCAACAACGGGGTCGCCAAACTCCAGCCGATAGTCCACGGCGTAGCCGACCGGCCCGACGACGGCGCCGCGCGCCATGGGCCCGGCCAGGATGCCCTTCAAGGGCAGGCCGTCGGGGTCGCCGGAGGAGAGGTAGGCCTTGCACGGATCATAGCCGAACGTGCTCTTGGCCTCCAACGACTCCTGGGCGGCGCCGTCCACGCCGAACTGGTTTTCGTTGTCTGCGAACGCGCACTCGTCGGCGGCGTCGCGGCGCAGCAGGCCGGCCCCGAAATCCGCCTGCGCCCCGGGGCCGTTCGACCAAGCGAGCGTCGCGTTGGCGCGCACGAGTCGGCTCTGGAACCCCGCGCGCGTTTCCTCGGTGGCCCCGGGCGTGACGTCGTGCATCCGCCAAGGCGTCAAGGCCACGCCCAAGGGCATTGGCAGAGGGCTCGCTGGCGGGTTCGGCGTCTGCCACACGCCCTCGACGCGCCCCTCCACCTTCGCCGGGTAGATTTGCACGGTGGCCTGCCCGTCGGCGGCGGCCGCCTTCACGCCCACCATGTCGTTGGCCCATCCGTCGCCGCCCGCCCGCAGACGGACCTCGACGACCTCCCGGGGAACGTGGAAGACGGCTTCACCGTCGTGGGCGTGCCCCCCGATGTGATACAGCGCGTCGCCCACCTGCCAGAAGAGGTTCAGCCGGACCTCGCCAGGGACAGGTTCGTCGGGCCCAAGGACGTGGACGACGAACGTCTGCTCGCGCCCGACCACCTCGTCGGGTCCGTTGCCGCCGATACACCCCGCCAAGAGCAAGGCGGGCGCAAGCCAGGCCAAGGGTCGCAGCATCAGGCGTCCCACGAAGGTTCGCACTTAGATGTTGCCAATTTCGTGGCTGGACAAGCGGAAGAAGCCGGTCAAGGCGGGCTCGTCCCTGCCCGTTCCGTGATCTGGTTGCGCACCTTCCACAGGGCGGGCCACAGCACCATCTGGACGTCGACTTCCAACTGGTGGACGGCGTAGCCCTTGAGGGACTTGACGTCGCGGCCGATGACGCGCTTGACCATGGCGAGGTGGTTCAGCCGCCAGATGTGGAAGAACATGTCCAGGTCGGTGAGGTGCTCCAGCAGCCGCAAGAGGTCGGGGTGGCTGCGGGGCTCGGCGTAGATCTCCAGCAGGCTGGCGCCGCGGCGCTTCAGCAGCGCCTCGACCTTGGGCCAGAGCCTGGGGGCGTGGAGCTGGATGTCGCGGAAGCCGGGGGACTCGGCGCCGGAGCCTTGGCCGAGGGCGGCGCGGATGACGTGGAAGTCCATCGGGTGCATGCGCTCGAGGACGTGGATGGCGTCGGTCTGGAGCTTGACGACGTCGGTGCAGCGCTCGATCAGCGGGTAGGCCTCGACGACGCGGTCCTCGTCCAGCAGCTTGCCGACGGTGCGCAGCTCGAACAGCACCAGCTTGCACCACAATTCGAAGCTCTGGTGGACGACCTGGAACATCAGCTCGTCGTGGTGGACGAGGGCGGCCTCGGGCTTCTGGAGCGTCAGCAGCTCCGGCACGCGCATGTACTTCTCGTAGTCGGAGACGTTGGCCGGGCCGGGCAGCGGCTGAGGGTTGCCGCGCGGGGTGTTGGGGACCATGCCGGCGGCGCTGTGGCCGGGGGAGTCGGGGGTCGGCGTGACGGCGGGCGCCGCCAATGCGGTGACGGCGGCGGACCCGAAGCCGAACGGACACCCGGACGCCACGGGGGCGGACTTGCGCTTGAAAGGGTTCCAGCGGACCAAGAAAGCACCCGATGTACGAATCTGGACATTCCGACCTGGTGCGGGTTGAAGGGCTTTTGCATAGGACGGGGCGGGGCCCGAGCGTTTGCGACTCTCCTGGGACCCGCCCTCCAAGGCGCATGGCCCACCCTGCCATCCAAGCCCTCGCAGCCCTGGTGCTGCTGGTCCCCGCCCTGCCCGCCGCCGAAGGCGACGGCCCCGCCGCCGCGTTCGTCGTCCCCGCCGGCGCCATCGTCGTCGTGGACGGCCCCGTCGTCGCCGCCACCATCCAGGTCGAAGGCAGCCTCCTGAAGCTCACCCCCGGCGACCTCGTCCTGCAAGCCGACGCCATCACCCTCGGCGCCGGCGCCCTGCTGCAGGCCGCGGACGGCCGCCGCGGCGCGCCCGGCGAAGCCGGCGCCGACGGCGGCGGCATCGTCCTCGCGGCCCACCAGGTCCGGGCCGAGGTGGGCGCCCTCCTGGTCACCGGCAGCGGCGGCGCCGGCGGCGACGCCGCAGGCCAAGGCGGCGCCGGCGGCCGCGGCGGCTCGCTCGCGGTCCACGCCGGCGAGGCGTGGATCGGCGCCACCCTCGCGCTCGGGCGGGGCGGCGACGGCGGCGACGCCACCGGCCCCCGCGCGACCGGAGGCGCGGGCGGGCCCGGCGGCGCCTTCGACCCGGCCCTCGCGGGCGGCTGGACCCTGGCGCCCGACCTCACCCTCGCTGACGCCACGGGGACCGAGGCCGCCTGCGGCCAGCCCGACGGCGAGCCCGGCGACGCCCAGGCGCTCGGGCGCGGCGGCGACGGCGGCGACGCCTGCGCCGAGGTCGGCGGCGAGGCCGGCGAGGCCGGCCGCGACGGCGCCGGCGGCTGGTGGACCTGCACCGCCGGCGGCAACGGCGGGCACGGCGGCAACGGCGGCGACGCCACCGCCACCGGAGGCGCAGGGGGCGCCGGCTTCAGCGCCGGCGGCCGCGGCGGCGACGCCCGCGCCGGGGCGGCAGGCGGCCGGGGCGGGGCGGGCGGCGCCGGCGGCGACCATTGGTTCGGCGCCTGCAAGGGCGGCGACGGCGGCCTCGGCGGCAACGGCGGCACCGCCAACGCCAAGGCCGGCGACGGCGGCAACGCCCTGTGCGGCCGGCCCGGCGGCCAAGGCCGAGCCGAGGCCGCGGCCCTCGGCGGCGACGGCGGGCCCGGCGGGGCCGGGGCGCCGGCCGGCGTGCCGGGCGCGCCGGGGGTGGCCGGCACGGCGTCGGCGCTGCACGGCGTGCCCGGCACCAGCGTCCTGGGACCGGCCTGCGCCCCAAGCCTAGCCTTTGCCGGGCGGGATTAAATACCGCGAAGGGGAACATCCAAGGCTATGCTCGGGCGCCTCGTCTGGTTCTCCGCCAAGCTGGCGGTCAAGTATGTCCTCGTCCCCATCGCGGTCACCGCCGTCAGCGCCGCCGTCTTGAGCGAGCTGGCCCACCGCGTCCACGACAAGGGCGGCATCGCGTCCCGCAACAGCCGGGACGAGCGGCTGGTCGCGACCGCCGCCTAGCGTTATGAGCAAAGGCGCGGTCGCCGCGCCGTGGCCGTCGAGTTCACCCTCTCGGACGAGCAGCGCATGGTCCGCGACATGACGCGCGCGTTCGTCCAGCAGCACATCACCCCCGCCATCGTGCGGCAGTGGGAGGAGGCCGGCGACCACCCGCACGAGATCTACACCAGGATGGCGGAGCAGGGCCTGCTGGGCGCACCGTTCCCTTCGGAGTATGGCGGGGGCGGCCTCGACGCCGTCGCCTACGCGCTGCTCACCGAGGAGCTGGCCAAGGGCTGCAGCAGCCTGCGCACCAGCATCTCGGTGCACGGCTCGCTGTGCGGCTCGACCCTGAAGTACTTCGCGAGCCCGGAGCAGAAGAAGCGCTGGCTGCCCGACATGGCGGCCGGCAAGAAGCTGGGCGCCTGGGCGCTCACCGAACCCGGCTCCGGCTCCGACGCCGCCGGCATGGCCACCACGGCGACCCGCAAGGGCAACGAGTACGTCCTGGACGGCACCAAGGCGTGGATCTCCAACGGCGGCATCGCGGACCATGTCATCGTGTACGCCAAGACCGACCCCGCCAAGGGCCACAAGGGCATCAGCTGCTTCATGGTGGACAAGGGCACGCCCGGCTTCGAGTGCGTCGGCGTCGAGACCAAGAACAAGCTCGGCCTCCGCAGCAGCCCCACCGCGACCCTCGCGTTCACCGACTGCCGCATCCCCGCCGACCATCTCATCGGCAAGGAGGGCGAGGGCTGGAAGAACGCCATGCACGTCCTCAACCACGGCCGCCTCAGCGTCGCCGCCGGCGGCGTCGGCATCGCGCAGGCCGCCTATGAGGCCAGCCTCGACTACGCCCGCGACCGCAAGGCGTTCGGCAAGCCCATCGGCAACTTCCAGCTCGTCCAGGCGATGCTCGCCGACATGGAGGTCCAGATCATGGCCGGCCGCCTCCTGGTCTGGCAGGCCGCCCGCGCCCGCGAGGCGTTCGACCGCGGCGAGGTCACCCGCGACGACTGGACCCTGGCCGTGTCGCGCTGCAAGCTGTTCGTCGCCGAGATGTCGCTGAAGGTGTGCGAGGACGCCATCCAGGTCCACGGCGCCAACGGCTACACCGACGCCTACCCCGTCGAGCGCTACTGGCGCGACGCCAAGATCCTCGGCATCTACGAAGGCACCAACCAGATCCAGCGATTGATCATTGGGCGGCTGGTGACGGGGTTGCGGGACGCGTAGCGTACAGCCTCCGCCGGAACCTTGGCACGAACGCCATCAGCACGGCCACCCGCGACAACGCCACCCGGTCCATCTTGCCGTCCGTCAGCCACCCGATGGCGCCCGTCGTGCTGCCGATCCTGGGATCGTTGGCCACGGGCCCCAAGATCGTGGACACCATCTCGCCGGCCAAGGCCCGCTCCGTCACCCACTCCGGGTAGTGGAACGCGGGTCCCCAGCCGTGGGTCTCGAAGCCGGCGCGGTCGAGCACGACGCACGCCTGCGCCTCCAGGTAGCCCTCGGACTCCGGAAACCGCACCAGCCCGGCCTCGATGCCGACGGCGTAGTCGCAGCCGGGCCACGCCGTCCGCGCCGCGAGGGCGCGGGAGCGGGCGCCGCGCAGCGTGTCGCCGTCGCGCGGCTGCTCGGGCACGCCGCTTGCGACCGCGAAGCCGCGCACCTCGGCCGTGAGCGGCAGGAGGCGGGCGAGCTCGTCGCGCACGGCGGCCACCTTGACGCCGTTCTGGGATCCGACGGCGACCTGGAGCGGGGCCAGCCGCTTGCCGTCCGGGTCGACGCGGCCGGCGGCGATGGCGGTCGCGGCGATGGGCAGCAGGTCCTCGCCCAGCACGTGCGGCACGACGCGGACCTCCAGCTCCGCGAGGCCGCGGCCGCGGCGGGCGGCGTTGATGGCGTGCGCGCCCGGCTCGGTCTCGGGGCTCACGACGATGCGGTCGAACGGCTCGGTGGCGGCGGGCCCGTGCGCGTCGGTGAGGGCGCGGACGGTGAGCTTGCCCGCGTACCGGCCTTCGTTGCGCAGGAACGACTCGACGAGGCCGGCGCGCCGGGGCCAAGGCGACACGTCGCGGTCGCCGCGGTGCGCGAGGCTGCCCTCGGTGATGCCGACGAACAGTTCGGTGGCGCCGTCGGCGGCGGCGCGCAGCAGGGCGCGGTGGCCGGCATGGAACGGCTCGAAGGTGCCGCCGAGGCAGACCCGCACGGCCTCCGACCGGCGGGGTCGGCTTCAAGCCTGCCGGCCGGATGGCCCGGGCATGACCCGCCGCCTGGCCGTCGTCGGCCCCGGCAACATGGCGACCGCCGTCGTGCGCGGCCTCCTGGCCTCGAAGTGGACGACGAAGGACAAGGTGGCCGGCTACCACCCCCGCCGCGACCGCGCCGCCGCCATCGCCAAGCAGGCCGGCTTCCAGGTGGGCAGCGACCTCGGCAAGGCGCTGGCGGGCGCCGACGTCGTGCTGCTCGGCGTCAAGCCCCAAATCCTGCCCGAGGTGCTGCCGCGCATCGCCACCGAGCTCGACGGCCACCCGCTCGTGGTGTCGATGGCCGCCGGCTTCGCCACCGCCCGCATCGAGGCAGCACTCCCGGGCCTCCCGGTGGTGCGCACCATGCCCAACCTGGCCTGCACCGTCGGCCTCGGCGCCACCGCCATGAGCCCCGGCGCCCACGCCACCCGCGAGCACCTCGCCCTCGCCCGCAGCGTGTTCGAGGCCGTCGGCGTCGTCGAGGAGGTCCCCGAGAAGCTGATGGACGCCGTCACGGGCCTGTCCGGCACCGGGCCGATGTACGTGTTCCACCTGGTCGAGGGGCTCGCCGACGCCGGCGTCAAGGTCGGCCTGTCGCGCGACGTGGCCAGCCGGCTCGCGGTCCAGACCGTCATCGGCTCCGCCCGCCTGGCGCAGGACTCGCACCTGCATCCCGCCGCCTTGAAGGACCAGGTCACGAGCCCCGGCGGCACCGCCATCGCGGCGCTTCATGTGCTGCGGCGGGAAGGCTTCCAGGCCATCCTGATGGACGCGGTCGAGGCGGCCGCCAGGCGGTCGGCCGAGCTGGGCGCCTGACCCCTAGCCGCCCTTTTATCGGTCCCCCCCTTGGCCGCGTCCCGATGCGCGTCCTGACGACCGTGCTGCTCGTCCTCGTCCTGCTCCCTGCCGCCCAGGCCCAGATGGACTTCAGCCAGCCTTACCAGCTGCGCGGGGCCATCGGCGACATCCCGTCCACCGCCACGGCGGAGCCGGCCAGCGGGTTCAGCCTGGAGCAGCGCATCGAGCTCAACCTGACCGCCGCCCAGCAGATTTTCGTCCCCATCCCGCGCGGGTCCGCCGTCGTCCGGGCCGAGACCGCCACCCATCAAGCCGGCTTCAACGCCGGGCAGCAAGTGGTCTTCAACCTCACCGCCGGCGCGCACACCCTGTTCGTGACCACCAACCAGGCGTTCGGCGGCCGCACCTACGGCTTCGAGCTGGAGAACCCCAACTTCGGCGCCCAGGCCATCGCCATCTTCTACGTCCCCAACGGCGCCGCCCTCGACACGCCGGTCCCCGTCACCCAGACCCTCCCCTGCACCGGCGGCGCGCCCTGCACCATCCAGGTCCACGCCGCCTCCGCCGAGCATCCGTTCCCCATGCCCTTCTGGGTCACCCTCCATCCGGCCGGCGGCGCCCCGGGCGGCACCGCCACCACCACGACCGTCACGGCACCTGCCGGCGCCCCGACCTTGGGCCAGATGCTGCCGTGGCTCGTCGGCGCCCTGGTGCTGGGCGCGCTGCTGTGGGCCCTGCTGGTCTCGCGCGGCATGGTGCAGGCCCGCAGCCGCCGCCAGGTCGTCGCCACCGCCGCCCACGTCGAGGTCGCCAAGGCCGAGCCGGTCCCCGTGCTGGAGGGCAAGAAGCGCGCCCTGGTCGCCGCCCTCAAGGAGGTCGAGGTGGCCCGCCAGAACAACGAGATGCCGGTCGAGGTCTACGACCAGGTGAAGGCCGACCTCAAGCGGCAGGCGGTCACCGTGATGCGGGCGATCGAGGAAGCGGGCGGGAAATCCTAGCCTAGTGCTCGACGTTCTGCACGATCGCCAGCTCCATCCGGCCCTCGCCCGCAGGACCCGCCAGCGCCACCAGCGCCGCCGCCACGCCCGCCAGCGCCGCGTGCCCGATCGGCGTCCGCGCCATGCCTTGGACGGTCACGGTGGCGGTGCCGTGCGCGACGTCGCAGAACGCGTCGGTGAGCTGGAACGGCACCGCGTCCGGCTGGAGGGTGGCGGCGTGCTTGACGGCCAGGAGGGCGGCGGCCTGGGCGGCGGGGACGCGGGCGGGGTCGACGTCGGCGTGCAGGGTGCCGCGGGCGACGGCCATGCGGTGGGTCGGGACCTGGCCGCTCACGTCGGGCAGGCGCATCGGGTCACCGGGCAAGGGCGCGCTGCATCGACTGGGCGGCCTTGCGGGCCTGGGCGATGGCCTCGATGATGCTCGACGGACCCAAGGCGATGTCGCCGGCGGCGTAGATGCGCGCGTGGCTGGTGCGGCAGTCGGCGTCCACCACGATGTCGCCCCACTTGGAGAGCGTGACCTGGCCCTTGACGGCGTCGTGCAGCAGGCTCGGGTTCTGGCCGACGGCGAGCACCACCTGGTCGGCGGCCAGCAGGAACTCGGACTCGGGGATGGGCTCGGGGCTGCGGCGGCCGGCCTTGTCGGCGGCCCCCATCTCCATCTGGATGCACTCGACCGCCTTGACGTTGCCGTCCTCGCGCGTCACGATGCGCACGGGGTTGGCGAGCATGAGGAACTTGATGCGCTCGTCGCGCGCCTGCACGACCTCCTCGGGGGAAGCCGTCATCTCGCGGCGACCGCGACGGTAGACGATGTGGACGCTGCGGGCGCCCAGCCGGATGGCGTTGCGGGCAACGTCCATCGCGGTCGAGCCGCCGCCGATGATGACGATGCGCTGGCCCGCGAGGTCGTGGCGCTCGCCCAGCTCCAGGCGGCGCAGCCAGTCGACGGCGTGCGTGACGCCCTTGGAGTCCTCGCCGGGGACGCGGATCGCCTTCGGGCTGTGGCAGCCGACGCCGAGGAACACCAGGTCGTTGGCGGCCAGGAGGGCGTCCAGCGTGTGCCCACCCTCGCCAAGGCGCCACTCCTTCTCGAAACGCACGCCCCACTCCTGGAGCTTCGCGACCTCGCGGTCCACCACGTCGCGCGGCAGGCGGTATTCGGGGATGCCGACGGTGAGCATCCCGCCCAGCTTCGGCAGCGCCTCGTGGACGGTGACGGCGTGGCCCTGGCGGGCAAGGTCGTAGGCGACCTGGAGGCCGGCGGGGCCGGAGCCGACGACGGCGACCTTGCGGCCCGTGGGCGCGGGCGGCTGGATCTCGGGCCATTGGCCGTAGTCGAAGGCGGCGCGCTTGAGGGCGCAGATGGCGACCGGCTCGCCCTTGAAGCCGACGACGCAGGAGTCCTCGCACGGGTGGAAGCAGGTGCGGCCCAAGGTGCCGGGCAGCGGGTAGGTCTCGAGCGCGATGGCGAGGGACTTGTCGAAGTCGCCGGCGGCGATGGCCTGGATGTACTCCGGCGCCCGCGTGAGGGCGGGGCAGGCGTAGGTGCAGGGCTTGGTCTTGCAGTCGATGCAGCGCGCGGCCTCCTCGATCGCGAGCTTGCGGGAGTAGCCGAGGACGGCCTCGTCGTAGGTCTTCACGCGAAGCTCGGGCTGGAGCTCCGGGATCTTGACGCGGTCGAGCGAGACGGCCATGTCCGGGATGAGGCGCAGGCCTGGGTTGATAAGAGGGCTTCGACCGCGCCCTTCCGGGAACGGCGGCCTACACGAACGACTGCACCAGGTGCGGCCCCAGGATCTGCAGCAGGAACGCGCCCAGGATCAGCAGGCTCATGCCGGTGGCGAACCGGCCGACCATCCGTTCCCGCGTCTCGGCCGCCAGCCCTGGGCGCAACCGCTGCACGACGCCGCCGACGGCGTCGCGGAAGATGTGCCCGCCGTCCAGGGGCAGCATCGGCAGGATGTTGGTGAGGCCGACCATGAGGTTGATCCAGAAGATCCAGAACGCCAGCGACACCAGGCCCCAGAACAGGGCCGGCTCGAACGGGGCGTCGTGGAACGCGGGCAGGTAGGTCGAGAGGTACGGGGCGTTGCCGCGCACCTCGGCCACCGGGAGCGACATCATGTTCAGCAGGCCGCGGCCGCCGCCGACGAAGGGGTCGGACAGGAAGGCGGTGTGCTGCGGCAGCAGGGGCACGATGCCGATGTAGGCCTGCGCCTGGAGGCGGGTGGCGCACTCGTCGCCGGTGGCGGGGTCGGGCTCCAGCCGGGCGCGGCAGGTCGTCATGCCCGCGGGCGTGCCGGCGGTGACGTTGTCCTTGTCGCGGCTGGAGAGCTGGGCCCAGTAGCTGGCCAGGGTGGCGGTGCGCACGCCGCCATCGGCGAGGGTGAGGTGCAGCTCCTGGCCGGGCGTGGAGCGGTTGAGGACGCCTTGGAACGCGGTCCAGTCGCGCACCGGCTGGGCGTCGGCGAGCACGATGGTGTCGCCGACCGCGAGGCCGGCCTTCATGCTGGGCGCGTCCTGCACCAGCTGCGCCACATGGGCGCCCGGGGTGGGCGTCGCGGCGCCGACCAGGAGGGCGAACGCGGCCAGCGCGAGGGCGGCGAAGCCGAGGTTGACGGCGGGGCCGGCGCCGAAGACCCGCAATCGGGCGCGGCGGCTGGCGACCTTCAGGTCCAGGTCGTCGGGCTCGACGAAGGCGCCGACGGGGACGACGGCGATGAGGAGGCCGATGGACTTGACGCGCATCCCGTTGGCGCGGGCCAAGACGCCGTGGCCGGCCTCGTGGACGACGAGCGTGAAGGCGAGGGCGGCGAGGCCGTACCAGAGCGGCACGAAGGGGTTGACGCCGGGGATGACGAGGATTTCGGAGGCGCCGAGGGCGGGCACGCCGGAACCGGGCTGGAGGACGAACCACACCGACCAGAGGAAGAAGAACGTGATCACCAGCATGCCGCCCAGGGTGAGGACGATGCCGAGGTCGCCGACGACGTTCCAGAAGCGGCGGGGGCGGGCGATGGCGGTGAGGAGGCCGCGGCCGCGCTCGGTGCGCACCATCAGCACGACGCCGAGCATCAGGCTGAGGTTCCACTTCTCCAGCTTGCCGGTGCGGATGACCCAGTACACGAAGAGGAGGTACACCGCCAGGAGGCCCAAGGCGACGTAGATGCCGATGTCCAAGCGGTTGTTCCACGAACCGGTTTGGCATAAGGTTTCTTGGCTTGCAGCATCCGGGGCGCCATGCAGCGGATGTGGCTGGTGCGCACGACCTTCGCCGACGGCAGCCTGGCGGCCGAACTGGCGCGCGACCTGGCGGAGTCAGGCCTGGCGGCGTGCGTCCACGTGCAGGAGGTCACGTCCACCTACATGTGGGAGGGCGAGGCGTGCGAGGAGACCGAGTGGCTGCTGGAGGCGCGCACCACGGGCGACGTGGTCGAGGAGACGCGGCGCTACCTCCGCAAGGCCCACCCGTACCAGTTGCCGTGCATCGAGGCCTGGATGGTGGAGGGAAGCGAGGAGTACGCGGCGTGGGCGGTGGGCGTGCAGCGCGAGCAGAAGGGCAAGACGCTGCGGCCGGCGGGATGAGGCCTTACATGAGCGGAGTGCGGACCCCGGTCTTCTTAGCGACTTTGCGGGCGGCGTCGTAGCCCGCGTCCACGTGCCGCACGATGCCCATGCCCGGGTCGGCGCGGAACACCCGTTCGGCCTTGGCGGCGGCCAGGTCGGAGCCGTCGAGCACCACGACGACGCCGGCGTGGGTGGAGTAGCCGATGCCGACGCCGCCGCCGTTGTGCAGGTGGACCGAGTCGGCGCCGGCGGCGACGTTGAGCATGGCGTTGAGGATCGGCCAGTCGGCGATGGCGTCGCTGCCGTCCTTCATGCCCTCGGTCTCGCGGTAAGGGGAGGCAACGCTGCCGCAGTCGAGGTGGTCGCGCGTGACCGCGATGGGGCCGATCTCGCCAGCGCGCACCAGGTCGTTGATGGCGAGGGCGAAGCGGTCGCGCTCCCCCATGCCAAGCCAGCAGACACGGGCGGCCAGGCCTTCCCACGGAAGGTGCTTCTCGGCGAGGTCGAGCCAGTTCGTGAGCGTCCGGTTGTCGGGGAACATCGCGCGCACCAGCGCCTCGGTGCGGCGGATGTCGGCGGGGCGGTTCTGGAGGCTCAACCAGCGGAACGGCCCGCGGCCTTCGCAGAACATCGGGCGGATGTAGGCGGGCACGAAGCCGGGGAACGAGAACGCCACCTTGCGGTCCAATCCGCCGAGCCGGGCGCCTTCGCGGATGTTGTTGCCGTAGTCGAAGACGTGGCTGCCCTTCTTGGCGAAGCCGACCATCGCCTGCACCTGCGCCGCCATCGAGGCATGGGCCCGCTTGGTGTAGGCGGCCGGCGACTTCTTCCGGAGCGCGGCGGCGGCCGTGATGGTCAGGCCGGCGGGCACGTAGCCGTTCAACGGGTCATGCGCCGAGGTCTGGTCGGTCACCAGGTCCGGCTTGAAGCCCGCCCGCAGCAGCGCGGGGAACGCCTCGGCCGCGTTGGCGATGAGGCCGATGCTGCGCGGCGTGCCGCTGGCGGCCGCCTGCTCGGCAAGGTCGCGCGCAAGGTCGAGGTCGTCGACGATGATGTCCAGGAAGCCGGCGTCGAGGCGGCGCCGCGCCCGGGCCGGGTCCACCTCGACGGCGAGGCAGACGCCGCCGTTCATCGTGACAGCGAGCGGCTGCGCGCCGCCCATGCCGCCGAGGCCGCCGGTGAGCACGACGCGGCCTGCAAGGCTGGCCTTGAAGTGGGCCTGCGCCGCGGCGGCGAAGGTCTCGTAGGTGCCCTGGATGATGCCCTGCGTGCCGATATAGCACCACGAGCCCGCCGTCATCTGGCCGTACATCGTGAGGCCCTCCGCCTCCAGCCGGTTGAACTCGGTCCAGTTCGACCAGTGCGGGACCAGGTGGGAGTTGGCGATGAGGACGCGGGGCGCCTGGGGCCAGGTGGGGAACACCGCGACCGGCTTGCCGGACTGGATGAGCAGGGTCTCGTCGTCGCCGAGCGCCTTCAGGGCCTTCTTGATGGCCGCGAGCGACTCGGGGTTGCGGGCCGCCTTCCCGGTGCCGCCGTAGACGACCAGCTTGTCGGGGTCCTCGGCGTTGTGCAGGTTGTTCTCCAGCATCCGCAGGATGGCCTCGGTGCGCCACGACTTGGCGCGCAGCGGGGTCTTCGGGGTCGCGACGGCGGGGCGCGGGGCCATTGGGCGGGGGACTTGCGGGGTCGCTATGGGTGTTTCGTGCCGAAGCAAGCCGCCTGCGTCGCTTTATGAACGGGGAGCCGCACTTCCCCCTGCCTCCCGTGAAGACCCTCATCCTGTGCGTGGACCGCGACGACGACCTGGGCGTCAAGGCCGGCGTCGTCACCCCCGTCATCGGCCGCCGCCGCGCCTTGGACGCCGCGATGGCGCTGGGCCTCGCGGACCCGGAGGACTCGGACACCAACGCCCTGCTGGCCGCGGTGCACCTCTACGACCGCGAGCTGGCCGACGCCAAGCGCGGCGGGGCCCCGGTCGAGGTCGCCGCCGTGGCGGGCGACAAGGCGATGGGCATCCGCGCCGACCGCAAGATGGCGGCGGAGCTGGAGCAGGTGCTGGCCGCGGTGCGCCCCGACGAGGTCGTGCTGGTGTCCGACGGCGCCGAGGACGAGCAGATCCTCCCGATCCTCCAGTCGCGCACGAAGGTGGTGCACGTCCACCGCAGCGTCGTCAAGCAGGCGCCGCGGCTGGAGGGCTTCTACTACGTGCTGACGCGGATCCTGGACGACGAGAAGCAGGCCAAGCGGTTCGTGCTGCCGTTCGGGATCATCCTGATGCTGTGGGGCATCGCCTACCTCGTCAACCTCCAGACCTACGCCTGGGGCGCGACCCTTGCGGTCTTCGGCTTCTGGCTCCTGATGCACGCCATGAAGTGGGAGGAGAAGGTGAAGCAGACCATGCACGACATGGGGCGCGCGCTGCGCTCCGGCAAGCTCACGCTGTTCGCCACCGGCCTCATGCTCGTCCTGCTGTTCGTGGGCGCGCTGGCCGCCATCGGCGCCGTCCAGGACCACCGCCTGCCCCCCAACGTCTTCGTGCGCAACATCGCCCTCCTGGAAGCCACCGTGTTCACCCAGGCGTTCCTGCCCTACCTCGTGAGCGCCCTCTTGGTCCGCATCGCGGGCGGCCTGTTCGACGCCTGGGTCCGCCACGGCCGCGCCGGCATCGGCCACTGGACCGCCGCCTTCACCCTCATCGCCATCGGCCTCATGGGCACCGTCGCCGCCGACGTCGCCGTCGACTACCTCGAAGCCCGCGACATCTACCACCTCGTCACCTTCCCGCGCTTCGTCCAGTTCATGGCCGGCCTCGTCGTGGGCATGGGCGGCATCCTCGTGCACCGCTACATCCGCAGCTTCAGCACCGCCGCCCGCCCCCGCCCATGACCAGCACGGCCGACTGGGACGCCATCCGCGCCGAGTTCGGCTACGACGAAGCGGCCGACCGTGCCGCCGCCCTGGAGTTGAAGGCCGCGTTGCGCCCCCAGCACTGGCGGATGCTCGGCGTCGAGCTCCGGAACCGCCGCAACGTCGCCGTCCTCGGCTGCGGGCCCAGCCTCGACCAAGTGCCCGCCAGCCAGCTTGCCGGCAAGGTCGTGGTGGCCGCCGACGGCGCCTGCACCTGGCTCCGCCAGCAAGGCCTGGTGCCGCACGTCGTCGTCACCGACCTCGACGGCGCCCCCGAGGACTTGGCATGGGCGGCGCAGGCCGGCGCGCACATGGTGGTGCACGCGCACGGCGACAACCGGACGCGCATCCGGGACCTCGCGCCCAAGTTGGCCGCCGGCTACGGCACCCACCAGGTCGAGCCGACGCCGGAGCTTGAGCCCTTGCGGAACCTCGGCGGCTTCACCGACGGCGACCGCGCCGTGCTGCTGTGCGAAGCCGTCGGCGCGTTGGAGGTCCGGCTGTTCGGGTTCGACTTTGATCGCCTGCCCGGGCCGTATTCGCATGACTGGGACCCCACGACGAAGCCGAGGAAACTGGCGTGGGCGGAGCGCATCGTGGCGGCGTGCGCGGCGCGGGGGAGGATGAGGGTGGTGCGGTGGATGCCCTAGCCGGCCGCGCGAAGCATTGAACCGCCCCCCCAGGGTCCGCCCCACCGTGCAGCCGGTGCGCCTGGACGGCTCCAGCCTGACCCTTGAGGACGTGGCCCGCGTCGCCCGCGACCCCGCCACCCGCGTCGAGGTCGCTCCCGCTGCCTGGGCCGCCGTCGAGGCCAGCCGCAAGGTCGTCGATGCCCTCGTCCGGAAAGGCGAGGTGGCCTACGGCATCACGACGGGCTTCGGCGAGTTCGCGCACGTCCGCATCGACCCCGCCCAGGTCCGCGAATTGCAGCGCAACCTGCTGATGAGCCACAGCGTCGGCGTCGGTCCGGCGCTCCCGCGCGAGGTGGTGCGCGCGATGATGCTGGTTCGCGCCAACACGCTGCTGAAGGGCCTATCAGGCGTCCGGCGCCTGCTGGTCGAGCGCATCCTGCTCTTGCTGGAGAAGGACCTGGTGCCCATGGTGCCGTCGCGCGGCAGCGTTGGCGCCTCCGGCGACCTGGCGCCGCTGTCGCACATGGCACTCCCCATCATCGGCCTCGGCCACGTCGCGCGCGCCGACGGCGGCATCGTGCCCGCCGACGTGGCGCTGCGCGAGGCCGGCCTGGCGCCGCTCGTGCTGGAGGCCAAGGAGGGCTTGGCGCTCATCAACGGCACCCAGATGATGGCGGCCATCGGCGTGCTCGCCGTCCACGACGCCCGCGGCCTGCTGCACGACGCCCAGGTGGCGGCCGCCATGAGCCTGGAGGCCCTGATGGGCTCGACGGCGCCGATGGACCCGCGCGTCCACGCCGCCCGCCCGCATCCGGGCCAGGCCGTCGTCGCCGCCAACCTGCGCGCCGCCACCGCCGGCTCGGCGATCGTCCAGAGCCATGCCGGCTGCGAGCGCGTGCAGGACGCCTACTCGCTGCGCTGCATCCCGCAGGTGCTGGGCGCCTGCCGCGACGTGGTGGAGACAGCGGCCCAAGTGTTGGCGATCGAGGTCAACGCCGCCACCGACAACCCGCTCGTGTTCCCCGACGGCAGCATCGTCAGCCAAGGCAACTTCCACGGCGAGGTGCTGGCGTTCCAGCTCGACTTCTTGGCCATCGCCCTGGCCGAGGTGGCCAGCATCGCGGAGCGCCGGGTCGAGCGCCTCGTCAACCCGGACCTGAGCGAGGGGCTCAAGCCGTTCCTGGTGGACGCGGGCGGCCTCAACTCCGGCTTCATGATCGCGCAGTACGTCGCGGCGGCGCTGGTGTCCGAGAACAAGGTGCACGCCCACCCCGCGAGCGTGGACTCGATCCCGACCAGCGCCAACCAGGAGGACCACGTCAGCATGGGCAGCATCTCGGCGCTCAAGCTCGGCCAAGTGCTGGAGAACGCCCGCAACGTGGTCGCCATCGAGGCGCTCTGCGCCGCCCAGGCGCTCGACTTCAAGGCGCCGCTTGCGCCCGGCGCCGGCTCCGCGGCGGCGCACCGCGCCATCCGGGCCCGCGTGCCGAAGCTCGACAAGGACCGCATCCTCGCCGACGACGTCGCCGCGGTGGCGCGGCTGCTGCGCGAGGGGACGCTGCGGGCGGCGGTGGCGAAGGCGGGCGTCAGGCTGGACTAGAAGAAAGAGGAGGAAAAGGAGCGGCCCGCCGTCACGTGTACATCGGCGCGAACGGCCAGGGCTGCTCGTTGTAGTAGTTCAGGCTGTCCAGGGTCGCCAGCCGGGTCCGCGTGACAGTGTACGACGTGTAGGGGTCGGGCACGTAGGTCCGGGAGCCTTGGACGACGCCGGTCGGGTAGACCTTCATGACGAGCGTGTGCCAGCCGTTCGTGGGGTCTGGGAACACGACCGCCTTGGGGCCGCCGGCGCGGGCGTTGGCCATCGCGGTCTGGGCGCAAGCGTCGGGGGCTTCGCGGGGCAGCTCGGAGCAGACCCACACCAGCGGGATGACGGGCGCGTACAGCACGTCGCTCGGCTGGCTGGCCGTGGCCGGGGCCTGGGTGGCGCCGGGCTGGACGACCCAGGCGCGCATCTCCTCCCGCTGGGCGCCGAGGTTCGACAACGCGCCGGTGCCGTCCCACGGGCTGATGTACGAGGTCTCGAAGACGAAGCGGAGGTTGAAGGCGTACTCGACGGTGGCCTGGCAAAGGGCCGAGGCGGGGGTGGCGTCGACGTTCAGGACCAGGCGGTCATGCCGCATGTTGGCGACCTCCTCGACATTGTTCGGGTTGTCCATGAAGTTGACGGGGTCCTTCTGGTAGAAGACGCCGAGCTTGAGGCCGCTCATGGGCGCGCCCGCGTTCCAGATGTCGCGCTGCGTGTAGGAGGCGCCGCAGGTGGGCGAGCTCCAGGAGAGCGACACGCGCAGGTACTCGCCGGCGACGGGGGACAGGGTGGCGGTGGCGACCTCGCTGGTGTGCAGGTCGTCGTCGGAGATCTGGCTGGGGCGGTCGATGCTCCAGAACCAGCCGAGGCCGGGCACCAGCCGCAGCTCGCTCAGCTGGCCGTCCAGGCTTTCCTGGGGGCTCAGGATGTGCTTGCCAGTGCCTTTCAGCCAGCCGAACTGGCCGTTGACCAGCTTGCCGGTGGCGCCGGGCACAGGCTCGACGCCGTCGCCGATGAGCGTGCCGTCCTGGTTGCGCACGTCGGGGTCGTACCCGGTCGTGAAGTCCGTGCCGTTGACGGGGTCGGACGAGATGGTCGCGGACTGCGACGGCGCCAGGTAGGCGCCGGCGGCGGGCAACGGGAGGTGCGCGAGCGCGCCCAGGCTGAAGGCGAGGGCGGTCACGAGCGCGGCGGCGGTGGTTCGGTGGTTGTTTCGCATGGGTGGTTCCCTCAGTTGATTCCCGGCAGGAGCACGAGGTCGTCGTATTCGCCTGGGCCGGGGCTGGCGGCCGCGGCGGTGGAGACGTCGCCGGCCGCGACCTTGGCGATGGCGGGGAAGGGCGCGAAGGCCGCCGCGCCGAACGAGACGCCGTTGGCCAGCACCTCGACGGTCCCGGCCTTGGCGTCCACCTTCACGGCCACGGTCTGCCAGACGTTGGAGCCCCGGACCTCGGCGACGGTCGTCTCGCCGCCGGCCGGGTCGCGGTAGACCAGGTCGTAGCCGGCGTAGGCGCCCGGCGCCCCGACCGGCAGCGAGTAGACGCCGAACTTCGGCGCCAGGCTTGCATCCAGGAAGGCGAGCACCCACTGGTCGGCGGCCGGCGAGCCCGCGAACGGCGGCCGGAACGATGCCTTCGCGGTGTAGGCGCTGCCGGCTGGCGCGACGTCGACCGCCAGGTAGGCGGCCTCGTTGGCGGCCGGGTCGACCGAGAACGCACCCGGCGTCCAGTGGCCGCCCACCGCCGTGGTGACGGCGGCGGCCGTGCCGCCGACCGTCCAGCCGCCGGCCTCCGAGAGGCCGCGGCTGTTGTCGAGCTTGAACGGCACGCTGTCGAGGCTGCGCGCGTCGCCGAGGTAGACCGTGCCGCCGCGGCCGGCGGCCACGTCGGCGATCGGGTCGGGGCTGCTGGCCGCGAGCTTGACGGCGGTCCCTTGGTCGAGCTGCGCGAAGACGTCGCTGCCCTCGCGGAAGACGTCGAGGCGGTGCCAGTCGAGGTTGAGCGGCGTGCTGAAGATGTGGAAGCCGCTGAGGCCGTCGGAGACCAGCAGCCGGTTGCCGCCGAGCTTGGCGGTCAGGACCGCGTCGCCGTCCGCGTCGACGAAGCGCGCCACCTCGCTCGTGGAGATGGTGGCCGACTGCAGGAAGTGGACGGTCGCCTGGCCGCGCGTGCCGGACTCCACGAAGGGCATCGTGGCCTCGGCGGTGGTCGTGGCCTGGATCTTGGTCGCGGTGTCGGTGCCGAAGCCGACGCTGGTGAGCGTCACGCCGAGCCCGACGGGCGTCCAGGCGCCTGCGTCCCCGAACGGCAGCGGATCGACCTCCTTCAACGACAGCTCGAGCCCGTGCACCTGCACGTTGTCCAGATGCACCTTCCCGCCCGTGCCGCCGGTGGCCAGCGCCGCCACGCCCGCCGTGGCGGCCGGGACGGCGTATTCGCCGACGAAGGCGCCGCCGACGTGCAGCTCGGCGATGGTGCCGCGCAGCACGAGGGCGACGTGGGTGTAGCTGCCGAGGGGCAACGACTTGCCGGTGGCGGTGTCGCCGGCGCTGGTGCGCAGGAACAGTTCGCGGGTGGCGTCCTTGACGACGAGGGCCGCGCGGCTGGTGGTGGCCGTGTCGAGGACGTCGAGCACGCGCAGGTCGCCGGTGGCGTCCTTGCGCTCCAGGCGGACGTCGGCCGCGACGGCCAGCCGCGGCGACGGGTTGGCGACGGTGCGCCGCAGGTCGACGGCCTGCGTCGTCGAGGCGTCAATGCGCAGGGCGTAGCCGGTGGTGCCCGTGGGCGAGCCGAACAGGCGGTCGCCGGTGCCGGTGCCGGTCTTGGTCCAGGCCGACTCCTCCAGCATGGTGCTGCTGTCCTGGGGCACGAAGACGCGGTGCCTGGCTTGCCCGGTGAGGCCGTTGCTGCCCGTGACGCTCGCCACGAAGGCGTGCTCGGCGTTCACGGCGGCGCCCAGCACGTTGTAGGTGTGGGTCCACGGCCCGGTGCCGGACAGGCCCGCGCTGAGGCCGTCCATGGTGGCGGTGGGGCCGGCCTTGATGGCGACGGCGCCGGGCATGGTGACGGTGGCGCGGATCGGGAGCGTGGTGTAGCCCGACAGCAGACGCGCGTTGGGGCCGACGACGGTGGCGAGGCCGGCGCCGTCCTCGGTGCCGAAGCCGGGGCCGAGGTCGAGGACGCCCGTGTAGGGGTTGCCGAGGTCGGTGCCGGTGGCGACGAGGCGGCCGAAGAACGCGGCGGTGCTGCCGAGGTCGATGTTCGGGTAGCGGTAGTCGACGTGGAGCTGCTGCGTCTCCTTGGTGGCGCCCTTGTTGCCGAGGCTGTCCTGGGCGTACACCTTGTACTTCACGTTGTGGTGGTGCAGCGCCGCGTTGGTCGAGAGCGGGTCGCTCCAGTCGGCGGCGGTGGCCGTGATGTCGACGGGGCTGCCCCAGTCGGCGCCGTCCACGACGCGCTGCGCCATGACCTTGAGGCCGGCGGCGCCGGCGCAGCCGACGTCCGCGCCAGGCGTGGCGTAGAGGTGGATGGCGCCGTCGTCCGCGCCCCCGGGCAGCGGGACGAGCTGCATCCCGAGACCAGCGAGGCCGAGCGTCAGCGGCGGGCCGGTGAGGTCGGCCGTGACCGTGGTGGCGAAGGTCTTGGCTGCGGCGGCGTTGCCGGCGCGGTCGGCGGCCTCGACGCGGAACGTGAAGCCGACGCCGTGGTCGCCCGTGCCCGGCGCCCAGGCGGCGCCTGGGGCAAGGTAGGTCGAGGTGGCGATGCCGTTGCGGTAGACCCGGGCGCGGTCGGTGGCGAGGCCGGAGGGCGTGTACGGGTAGCCGACGCCGCTGGGGGCGCCGTCCACGGTGGTCCACGGGATGGCGGCGCCGGCCGTGCCGACGCAGGCGGGCAGCGTGGGCAGCGTGCCGATGACGGGCGCCGTCAAGTCCACCAGGAACGTGGGCGAGGTGGCTTGGCGGACGTTGCCGCCGTTGTCCTCGGCCCGCACGCGCAGCGTCGCGGTGCGGCCGTCGAGCGCGGGCTTGGTGGCGAGGTTGACGCCGCGGCCGTAGAACGGCTGCGCGGTGCCCGTCGGGTTCTCCTGCGACAGCAGCTCGGTGCCGGCGGCGCTGTCGAGGAACAGTTGGACGACCTTGAGGCCGCAGCTGTAGATCCCGGCCAGGGCGTCGTCAATGGCGGCGTCGACGTTGACGAGGTCGCCGTTGAGCGGGTCGCTCGTGAGGAGACTGGCGACCGTGCCTTCCCAGTGGCGGAACGTCTGCTCCGTGAGCACGGGGTCGTGCGGGTCCACGGCGAGGGCGCCGAGGGCGACGGCCTCCGCGGCCTGGGCGGGGGTGAGCCCGCTGACGCTGCTCCAGAGCTGGCTGTTGCCGGCGTGGTCGTGCAGGCGGACGGCCAGGACGTAGCTGCCGTCGGTGAGGCGGGCGACGGGGTCGAGGCTGTACGGCTGTTGCACGGCCATGGTGCCGACGGGCGCCGTGAACTGGTCGAGCGTCGTCGTGGCGGCGCCCTTGAGGGCGACCAGCTCGCCGGAGGCGAGGCCGCTGCCGGCCAGGCCGCCCGTGGGGATGAGCTCGCGGCCGCCCCATTGGACGGCGACGGTGCCGAGGGTGTCGCCGACGCAGGCGGGCAGGTCGGGCAGGACGATGGGCACGGGGATGGTCAGGTCGGCCAGCAGGTTGCCGGTGGTCGCCTCGGCCTGGTGGTTGGCGCCGTCGCGGGCGCGCACCCGAAGCTCGAGGTAGCGGCCGCTCAGGGCGGCGGCGACGTCGAGGTCGTGGTCGAGGTCGGCGTGGTTGGCGCCCGAGTCGCCCGACCAGGAGGCCAGGGTGGTCCAGGGGCCGTTGGCGGCGGTGCGCATCTCCAGGCTGGCCTCCAAGAGGCCGCACGAGTTCCGCAGCGCCTCCGCGACCGCGGTGGGGCCGTCGTCGACGTCGACGCGGATGGCGAGCTTGCCGCCCACCAGGTCGCCGAGGCCGACGAACGGCTTGCCCGACTGGGCGCGGCTGACGATGGCGTCGAGCAGGGTGCCGAGCTGGATGCGCGGGCCGGACAGGTCCACCACGAGGCGGGTCAGCTCGTCGCTGCCGGCGTTGCCGGCGCGGTCCTGGGCAACACCGCGGACCTGGTACACCATGCCGTCGACCATGCCGTAGGAGGGGATCGGGATGGCGCCCGTGACGTCGTCGCCGGGGAACGGCAGGTCGACGCGGAACGGCTGCGGGCCGCCTTCGACCTCGATGGCCGGGGCGACACGGATGGCGACGTTGCTGACGCCGCTGGCGCGGTGCGCCGCGGTCCAGCCCGTGCCGCGCCATTCGTGGACCTCGTAGGGCACGCCGCCTTGCGTGTCCGACAGGCATTCGCTGTCGAGCGCGATGGCGGGCGGGTGCAGGTCGGTGAGCAGGCGGACGCCGACCCACGGGGACACCAGGTTGCTGGCGTCCATGGCGCGGGCCTCGACGGCCAGGGTCAGGCCCTCGGGCACGTCGGGCAGGGCAACACTCTTGTCCATGCCGATGCCGGTGAGGACGCCCGCGAGGGCGGTGGCGTCGGCGCCGAGCTCGAAGCGGGCCTCGATGCCGCGCACGGGGTCCTGGTCTTTGGCCAATGTCAGGAGGTCGGGGACGCCGTGCAGCGGCAGGGTGCCGTCCGGCATGGGGAGGACCGGCAGGCCGGCGTTGCTGGCGCCGTCGATGGAGGCCGTGAGCCCGACGCCGAGCACCGTCTGGTCGAAGGTGGCCAGGGTCTCGTTGACGACCGTGAAGGTGAGGTCGTGCACGAGGGTCGTCAGGTCCAGCAGCAGGGGCCAGGTGATCGAGTTGTGGACGCGGACGTCCTTGGTGAGAAGCACGTCGCCCTGGTAGGCGTTCGTGCCTACGGCGACGGCGCCCATGGCGGCCATCCGGGCGGGGCTCCACAGGGCGGGGTCCACGGTGAAGCTCGCCACCTCGACGTCGACGTAGGCCTCGCGGATGCCGTCAAACGCGAAGGTCCGGCCGGCGTGCGACTGGCCGCCCGGGACGGTGAGGGTCCAGGTCTCGGTGCGGGTGACGGCGGGGTCGTCCACGATGGTGCCGACGAGGTCGCGCAGGCTGCCCACGAACTCCTCCAACGAGGTGTCGGCCAGCTCGTCCAGGTCGGCGATCTGGAGCGCCTGCATGAAGCCGGTCTCGCGGAACGTGGCCTGGACGGTGACCGCGGTGACGCCGGGCGGCACGTCCACCTCGAGCGGCACGAGCCGGTCGCGGAACAGGCCAAGCTTCACTTGGTCGACGTCCACCAGGTCGGGCAGGCCGGCGAAGGGCTGGCTGTCGCCGCCGACGCCGAGGATGTCGGTGGCGGGGTCGAGGACGCCGCCGGTGGCGTCGAGCAGGTCCGGCAGGGCGCCGCCGCCGTAGGCCGGCGCGGTCAGGGCCGCCATCATCGGCTTGTCGGGCGGGGCCGCCAGGCGGAAGCCGCCGGGGCCCTTGGGGACGCGGCCTTCGGGCGAGCCGCCGACGCGCTCCGGGCCCCAGTAGTTGTAGTCCATCGCGCCGGGGGCCACCGAGTGGCCGCGGGCGCCGCCCAGGAGGTTGCCGTCCTCGGGGACGGGGCCGCGGCGCACCGGCGGCGCGAACGGCCGCGGCGCGTTGCCGGCCTCGAACCAGGCGTCGCCTTGCGGCGGGTCGGCGCGCACGGGGTCCATCCAGCCGTTGAAGTTGGTGTACAGGCTGTTGTGGTGGAACGCGCCGTCCGACAGCATGCCGTTGGTGGCGCCGTAGCCGTCGTGGGTCACGTCGTTGCCGACGAAGTAGGGTGCCGCCAGGTCGCTGGCGAACAGGCCCTCCAGGGTGGCGAACTCGATGTCGTTGCCTTGGTAGCGGGTGCGGGCCGACAGCGGGACGCCGCCGTGCAGCGGGTCGAGGGCGAGGATGCGCTGCTCGAGGGCGAACAGGCTGCCCATGCCGGTGGAGGTCTCGCGCACGACGTTGTCGAGGATGGCGAGGTTCTGGGCGCCGAGGATGCCCTTGACGAGGAAGCCGGCCTTCTCGGCGTGCAGCACAGCGTTGCCGCGGAGGGTGCCCCACGAGTCGTCGAAGGCGCCGGCGACGCGGTCCATGCGCGCGAACAGGTTGTCCTCGACTCGGACGCGGCTGCCGAGGGTGTAGAGGCCGACGGTCTGGCCCATGAAGACGCAGTCTTGGACGTCGAGCTCGCCGAACAGGCTCGCGATGCCGAGGACGCCGGTGTCGACGACCCAGCAGTCGCGGGCAACGAGCTTGCCGCCGAGGACGTGGATGCCGCCGAGCAGGCCGCGCAGCGTGGTGCCGCTGGCCTCCAGCAGGCCGTGCACCTGCACGAGGGCGCCTTGGGCGACCTGGCTGGCGTCGGGCGCGGCGACCGTGGCCGGCGCGATCTCGCCGCCGGTCATCCGCAGCGTGCCATCGACGGTGATGGCGCAGGCGGCGGCGCCGCAGCGGCCCGCCACCAGCTTGACGCCGTTGAGCGTCAGGGTCTGGCCGGTCGGGATGGTGAGGGGCGCCTTGAGGTGGACGACGGAGCCGGGCGCCAGCGCGCCGAGCGACGCCCAGGTCTGGCCGGGCGTGTGCGGCGGGTCGAACGCGACGGCGCCGCCCAGGCTGCCCGGGAAGGCGTCCATGGCAGGGCCGACGCCGGTGGCGACCCCCGTGCCGTAGGCCTGCAGGCCGTCGATGCGCCAGGAGGCGTCGCCCCAGCCGGCGCCCAGCAACTGGGTGCCCAAAAGGACGCTCTGGCCGCGGAAGGCGCTCAGGTCGAGGAACTCCATGCGCTCGCCGGCTTCGGCGTCGCCGCTGGTGACGCCGACGCGCAGCCGGCCGGGCAGGTGATGCCAGGTCTCGCCGTCGAGCGACGCCAGGAAGATGCCTTGCGTGCCGGGCGGGAAGCTGTGCGTCTGGCGCAGCGCCGCCTCGGCGACGGTGACGTCGCTGGCGATGCTGACGCGGGCCAGGGGCACGACGGGGCTTGCGAGGTCGAAGCGGACCAGGTCCGGCGCCGACGCCTCGATGCCGATGTCGATGGGCAGCGCCTCCAGCGTGGTGCGCAGATCCTTGGCGGCCTGGGCGATGTCGCCCGTGTGGTTGAGGAGGCGGGTGTCCGCGACGACGCCTGCGACGGCGCCGCTCAGGTCGGGCACCGGGATGCCGAGGTCGGCAAGGGCTGTGACGTCGTTCAGCAGGGCATCGAGCAGGCGCAGGAGGGCGCCGACGTCGAGCTGCAGCGGGCTGTCCTCCATCGGGCGGCCGACAGGGCCGAACGGGTTGGCGGGCGCCAGCATGGTGCGGTTGGCGTGCCGGGTGCCGCCCTGCATGTTCCACGCAAGGCGCTGCTGGATGTATTCGCGGTCGCTGCGGGCGGGCACCAGGACGGGGTCGCCGCCCTCGCCGGGGACGACGCACCAGGGGCCGTAGCGGGTCGCGGGCACCGGCTCATCGTACTGGGCGTCGTAGTCGTCGCCCGACAGCAGGCCGCCGAGGCCGGAGACGCCGTTCCACGACTGGTGGGCGTTCTCCTCGACGTTGTGGTAGAAGCCGCTGCGGACCACGCCGTTCCAGAACGTCGTGTCGAACTGGCGGAACTCCAGGTGGGGCACGGTGCCGTGCTGGGCGCGGCGGTCGATCCAGCAGCCGAGGTCGCGGCCGAGCGGGTGCTCGGCGCTGGGCGCCTCCCGCGTGGTGACGGTGACGCGGGCCTTGCCGATCGGGTCGTTGGGGTCGGTCTCGCCGAACGTGTAGTAGGCGTGCAGCAGCTTGACGGCGCCGACGTCGTCGCCGGGCAGCAACGCCGCGCCGAGGGCGGGCGGCAGCGCGTACGACACGGGGTCGGTGTGGGCGCCGGGCTCGAAGTGGACCAGGGCGGCCCAGGCCTCCCAGGGCGTCGTGTCGACGGCGCACGCGGTCATCGTCCACCAGCCGGGCAGGCTGGCGGTGGGGGCGCCGGCGGGGCCAAGGAACGCGGCGGTCCAGCCGTCGGGGGCGTGCCGGGCCTCGGCGGTGCGGATCCAGAAATCGGTGGCCGCGCCGGGGCAGGACGACACGGTGGCGGGCAGCGCGTGCAGCTCGTCGATGGCGAGGCCGCCGTCGACGGCGAGGTCGACGGGGACGCGGTGCTGGCGGTTCCAGCGGGCGTAGGAGGAGCCTTGCGGGATGAAGGCGGTCTTGTCCTTGGGAAGCGGGGCGCCGTTGGCGGCGCGGTCCTTCTCCCACGGGCCGGCGGCGCGGATGCCGGTGAGGTCGCCAGCGTCCATCTTGACCTCGAAGCGATGGCACTCGCCGAGCCAGAAGTGGCCGACGCAGGGGGCGCCGGTCGGGTCGCGGCGGGGGCGGTCGAGCTCGACGTAGGGCACGAGGTGGCCGGACACGTCGGTCCAGAACGGGTTGGGGCCGGTGGTGGCGCCGGTCCAGGCGGGGGCGGCCTCGTAGTAGTCGGCCTTGCGGATCTCAGGGTCTGCCAGCGTCGGGTGGGCACGCTCCGAGGCCAGCCACGCGAGCGCGGCGGCCTGGTCGCCTTCGAGGTAGGCGCGCAGCAGGAACGACAGGTCGGCCAGCGAGTCTTGCAGCAGCGCCATGCCGCCCACTTGCACGCTGGGGTCGTTGGGGTTCCAGTCGGCCTGGCGCAACCCCAGGTTGTGGAACAAGGCGTCCCATTCGGTGGCGTCGGGGCTCAGGCCATACCAGCCGTCGGGGTTGGCGGCCAGGGGCACGGTGACGACGCGCTCGGTGCGGTCGGGGCCGACGGGCACGCCGGCGGGCGCCGCCGTCGGGTCGGTGGCGCCGTCGTAGTCGTAGCCGGACTCCTGGACGTTCATGCCGAAGAAGTCGAGCGCCTTGGCGACCCAGTAGCGGTCCACCACGTCGTCCGTGAGGGGCGTGGTGACGGCAGCACCCGTCGTCGGCTGCACGTACTCCTCGTGGCGCACGGCGGCCTGGGCCAGGAGGTCGCGCCATGCCTGGGCGATCGGGTCGGGGGCCGCGCACGACCAGCCGTCGAGCTTGTGGTCGGCGGTGGCGCGGCACTGGTTCCACGCCTCCAGGTTGACGGCGAAGGTGCCGTTGCTGTAGAGCGGGTGCAGGTTGCGGATGTAGGCGTTCCAGCGCGGCACGGCGCCGCCGTTGAAGCCGACGTCGGCGCGGACCCAGTAGGTCCAGCCGTCATAGGTGGCGCACTCGTCCTTGAAGCCGGACAGGCTGCTGCGGCCGGCCTCGGGCACGACGACGCGCACCTCGTGGACGTCCTGCGCCTGCTGGCCGTAGAAGCGCACGATGGCGGCCTGGCGCGCCTGCGCGTCGGCGCCAGGGGCCCAGCCCATCCAGCGCTCGCGGCGGCAGCGGACGCCCTCGTTGGCGAACCACGCCTGGCCTTCGGGCGCCTCGCTGGGCGCCTCCAGCCAGGGCGCCAGCAGCGGGCCGTCCTGGACCCAGCCGTCGACGGTGGGCGCCGTCAGCAGCTGCGCGTCGGGGCCCATGTCCATGCGGCGCGGCTGCCAGTCCCAGTAGGCGGGCGCCGCGGGGTCGGCGAAGCCGGCGGGCACGTAGCCCACGGGGAGGGTCGGGTCGGCCTGGCGGGCCAGCACGGCGGTGGGGCCGGGCAGCATGGGGCAGGCGACCTGCCAGCGCGGGCGTTTGTCGTAGACGCCGTCCATGCGGAACAATGGGGCGCGGCTGAACAGCGAGATCTCCTCGCACGGCTTGAAGTGGTCGCCCAAGAGCAGCGTCGTGTTGCTGTATTGGTCCGAGTAGATGGTGCGGTTGGCGGTGAAGCTCACGCCGCGGGACCACCAGTCGAGCTCGCGCGGGTCGTGGCCGGTGACGTTCTCGACCAGGCCCGGCGTGGTGGCGCGGGTGCCGCCCCACTCGAAGCCGAGCGACCAGACGACGGGGTTGGCCACGGTGGGGGCGCCGAGCAGGTCCAGCAGCGGGAGCAGCTTCGCGTCGACGCCGCCGAGGCCCATGTCCGGGTCGTAGATGCCGGAGCCGTCGCGGGTGTTGTCGTGGAACAGGTAGCCGTTGCCCTCCTCGAACGCCAGCAGGCCCTCGTAGCAGTATTCGCCGTTCTCGTTCAGGAGCGGGTCGCCGGTGATGGTGTCGTAGACCTGCTCGCGGGTGCAGTGGGCGGCGGTGCTGACGAAGTCGTGGGCGTTGTGGCCGTTGCCGGCGTGGAAGTGGTTCTGGTTCGGGAGCGTGCCGGTGATCTCCTCGTCGTCGAACTGCTCCAGCAGCACCTCGAACATCTCGGGCTGGGCCCACGGGTAGCCGTCGGCCTGCATGGCGGCGCGGTCGGGCACCAGGGTCGCGGGGTCCCAGTAGCGCATGCCGCGCTCGAACAATTGGCGGTCCACGTTGGGGAAGGTGCGCCACCACCAGTCCTCGCCGAGGTCGAAGCCGCCGTTCGGGGTGCCGACGGTGCCGGACTGGAGGACGATGTCGCCGTCGGCGTCGCGCAGGCAGGTCGGGTCGTCGCCGTCGGCGGGCCAGCGCGGGCCGGCCATGAGGTCCGGGTCGGTGGCGACGTCCCAGCTCCGGAGGCAGTCGGTCGTGGTGGAGCGGGGCAGGTGGGCGTTGAGGGCGATGGGGGCGTCGAAGAACGAGTCGTCCCACCACCAGGCGTTGAGGTCGAGGCTGCCGCGCGAGATGGCGACCTTGGACTCGATGCCCAGGAGGTCCTGGATCGAGTCGCGCAGCAGGGCGGGCAGGTCGGCGGTGACGTTGACGGCGCCGTCGACGAGGCCGCCGCCGGGCAGTCCCATGTCGATGCGGGCGCTGCGGGCGAGGCTTGCGACGTCGATGCCGTTGGCCGTGAGGATGCCCACGATGGGGTCCAGCAGGCCGGTGTCGGCGACCGCGAGCGGGATGGCGGTGTAGGTGATGAGGCCGCTCTGGGCGCCGGCCGTGACGAGGTCGGTGGCCAGCGTGATGCGGCCGCCGTCCCCGCCGACCTGGATGCCGGGCAGGACGGGCAGGTCCACGTTGAGCTGCGGGACGTTGGCGAGGCCGCGGATGCCGGCGGTGAGGTCCGCGAGGGTCGGGTCGGCGGGCTCGGGCAGCGGCTCGATGCCGAAGTTGACGAGGCCGTTGGCTTCCTTCAGCAGCTCGCGCAGCTTGGCGTCCAGGTCCCACGGCACGATGATGGCGGGGCCTTCGGGGCCGGCGAGGATGATCCAGCACACCGTGTCCATGCCGGCGGAGATGCAGACGATGAGGATGGTGTTCTCCATGCCGAGGTTGAACGAGTGGACGACGGAGGTGGGGTAGTAGTTCGGCTGCGGGACGTTGAACGGGTAGGCCGCGGTGCACAGCGGCAGGCTGAGGCCCATCGTGAGCAGGTTCTCGATGGTGGGCCGGCTGCGCATCGTCAGGGTGTCGGGCCAGGCGAACTGGTTGGGGTCCTTGGCCTCGCGGTCGACGGCGGGGCGGACCTTGTCGGCAAGGAAGCTGGCAGCACTCCAGCCGGCGTGGTCGTCGGCGGCCAGGATGGGCGCCATCTCGGGCGTCAGCGCGGGGCTGGTGGCATGGCCGTAGCCCCAGCTGCAGGTGCCGGGGACGTCGCTGAGGGCGGGCAGCGACTTGAGGACGCCTTGGCCGAGGATGTCGTCGAGGATGGTGCCGTTGAGGCCAGGCAGGTCGGTGGCGGCGCCGAGCACTTGCGCCTCGATGCCTTGGGCGGCCTTGGTGAGCACGTCGCTGGTCTGGACGGCCTCGAAGTAGACGTCGCTGACGAAGCCGGGCAGGCGGCCGCCGGAGAGCAGGTCGAGGACGCCCAGGACGTCGGTGGTGGCCACGGGGACGAAGTGGTCGGTCTCCATGTTGTCGCGGTAGCGCCAGTTGACGGCGATCGCGAGCTGGAACGTCATGTTGATCGGGACGTACAGCAGCGGGTAGGGCAGGTCGGCGCGCACGAAGATGGGGTGGGTCTCGTTCTCCGGGGTGGCGTCCACCTCGGCCCAGCCCAGTTGGAGGCCCTCCTCGGGGAGCTGGTCGGGCGGCGGGGGGTTGTAGCCTGCGACCGAGCCGACGGCCTCGGCCGCGAACGCCGCGGCGCCGGCCAGGTTCAGGGGCAGCGGGAACGCGACGTCCTCGACCTCGATGTGCGGGTACACCTTGCCGATGCCGCCGCCGCGGGTGTTGAAGCGGCCGTCGAACCAGGAGATGAGCTTGTAAGGGATGACCGGCAGCGGCGTGTAGAAGCGCGCGATGCCGTGCACGTCGGTGCTGGCGACGTAGAGGCAGAGCTCGTCGAGGCCCAGCTCGTGGCTGGTCTCGCGCAGGCCCAGCACGTCGCCGACGATGTCGGGGAGCGCGAGGCAGACCAGCGTGTCGCCGACGGGCTTGTCGGGCGCGAGGAAGCGGTACACGTCCACGATGGTGCCGACGCCGAGGTTGATCGGAAGCTGGAGGACGCCGGCGGAGGTGCTGATCCAGGTGCGGCCCGAGTAGAGGCCGGGGAGCAGCCAGTCGCGCGGCGGCGCCCACGGCGTGCCCATCCAGCCGCCGCCGGAGGTGGTCGCGGGCTCGGCCTGCAGCTCCATCGTGACGATGGTGACGTCGGGCGCGACCGCGGTGGCGACGCTGTCGCCTTGGTGGACGCCGATGTGGCCCGGCGTCTCCGGGGTCACTTGCTCGACGGCGCGGCCGCCCCACCCGTCGTCCGCCATGCGCCACTGGGTGCCGCCTTCGGCGTCCCAGGTGGCCGCGGTGGCGAGGGCGGTGGCGGCGTCAGGGCCGGTGACGACGACCTGGGCGAAGCCGGTGGCCTTGCCGGCCTCGAGGTCGAACGGCTGGAAGGTGACGCCCGTCTGGCGGGCGAACATGCGCGGCAGCGTGCTGGGGATGCCGTCGACGTCGACGAAGCCGATGCCTTCGGCCCAGGGGCTGAGGTCGCTCGACTCGGCGTGGCTGGCAAGGATGCCGGCGAGGTCCTGGCCTTGCCAGGGGTGGCCGTCGTCGCGCAGCCGGAAGCGCAGGTCGGCCAGCTTGGCGGCGACCTTGGCGGCAGCACCCAGCGAGCCCTCGACGTAGGGAATCAGGCGGGCCTCGGGGAGGACGGCGTCCAGCAGGGTGGCCTTGGCGGGGCGGGGGTCGGCGACGAAGTCGATGCCTTGGCCGTGGCCGTGGGCGCGGCGGTCGGGGCCCTTGCAGCTGGTGGGGTCGACGCCGTCGTCCTTGGTGCCGGCGGCGACGGTGTAGGTGCCGACGAGGTGGCCGAGGCCGAGCACGGTCATGTAGGTCGAGGCGAGGGCGGCGCACTCCTCGGCGGGGACCACGGTGGGGATGCCCTGCTCGCCCAGCGCCAACAGCTGGGTCTGGAGGAAGGCGTCGAACTGGAGGTCGTTGTGGACGGCCTCGACCAGCGGCTTGTAGCGGTTGTAGACCTGGTCGAGGTTGGCGTGCAGGCGGCCGATGAGGCCGGTGCCGTCGGAGCCGGGGTCGAGCGCGAAGCCGAGCTTCATGAGGTCGGTCAGCACGGACGAGGTGTCGGCCGGCATGAGCGGGGCGGCGCGCCAGTCGCGGGCGGCGGCGGGCAGCGGCGCGTCGGCCGCCAGCGGCAGCATGGGGGTGGACTGGAAGTTCAGGTTGGGGCGGGCGGCGTTCTGCAGCACGCCGGGCAGGTAGGCGCTCGCGGGCAGGCCCCACAGCACGGCGTCGATGTTGCCGGAGTGCTGGGCGTACAGCAGCGCGTTGCGGATGGCGGCGCGGTCGAGGACGCCGGTGTCGGGGTCGATGCCGCTTGCGAACACGACGTTGGCGAGGCCGGCCTCCACCAGGGTCGCGGCCATGGCGCCGCCGTGGTGGGTGATGTCGGCGCCGTAGTCGGTGACGCCCCACGCCTCGATCTGGCCGAGGCCGGCGTCCGGGTCGAAGCTGGCCACCGACTCGGCCAGCGCGTCGAGCGCGCCCTGGGTCGGGGCGACGACACCCGCGGGCGGGTCGTAGCCGCCGAGGAAGTCGGAGATCAAGAGGACCGTGGGGCGGTCGCGCAGCAGCAGGCCGTCCAGGCCGCCTGCACCCGTCGCGTCGCCCGGCTTGAGGCTGGTGAGAGCACCCACGACGTCGGCCTCCCACTCGGAGGGGGGCGGCAGCGCCTGGAGGGTGGCGATGGCGGGGTCCTCGACGTAGATGGGCGTCGTGACGCGGTCGAGGTGGGTGCCGTCGGCGTCCTCCCAGGTGGCGGTGAGGGTGAGGTGGTGCAGGCCGGAGCGCATCGGGCGGACGCTGAGGCGGTCGCCCTCGAAGCTCGGGACGATGGCCGCGGCGTTGGCGCCGGAGTCGCCGCCGACGAAGCCGACGCCCGCGATGGGGTGCTCGTCGAAGTGCCACTGCACGCCCGCCAGGGTGGCGGCGGGCTTGCTCAGGGAGGCAACACTGATGGGGGCGCCGACGACGGCCCAGTTGCGGTCCATCGCGAAGTAGGCGCGGTGGCCGAGGTCGTCCGCCAGGTCGTCGGCGAACACGCGGCCGGCCTGGCCGTCGGCGTGCTCCTCCTCGCCGTAGCCGGCGGCGTGGACGTGCTCCTGCTCGGTCGGCTCGTCGGGGGCGTCGGCCTCGACCGGGGCGTCGGGCGCGACGTCGGTGGCGGCCGCGACCGCCGCGCGCAGCTCTTCGACCAGGGCGGCCTGCTCGGCGACCAGGGTCGAAAGCGGCGCGAGGTAGGGGCGCGGGTCGGCGGCCTGCCGGGCGTCGGCAAGGGTCTGGTCGAGGATCGCCAGGACGCCGTAGAGCGCCTCGGGGATGGCGCGGACCTCGTCGCGCCAGGCCGCGTCCTGGGCCAGGAGCGCCAGCGCCTGGTCGCGGGCGGCGTTGGCCTCGGCCTCGACCTGGTCCAGTTCCGCGAGGGCCAGGTCGAGGGCGGGGTCGGCGGCGTCGAGGACGGCCTCGGTGACGGCGGCGCGGGCGCTGCTGCTGGCGCTGGTGGCCGTGGTGCGGACCTCCTGGACGGCCTGGGTCACGTCGGCGGGGCCGACGGTGATGGCCTGGGTGGCGGGCGCCAGGGCGGGGGCGACCACCATCAGGAGGGCCAGGAGGGCGACGAGGGGCCGGGCTTGCGACAGCGCACGGGCGGACACGACGGCCCGACGCACTTGGGACATTCTTGGTCTTTTTGGCTGATCGTGGCCCCGGTTTCCGTTGTTTTCCTGGTGGATTTCGCGTCAGGAATCGAACGGGTTCAGGTTTCGCTGAACCGGCCCATGGACCGTTTCCCTCCTGACGAACCCGGGGCCTCCAGGAGAGGCTAGGGGGTTGGTTGCAGGTGGAACCTGGATGCGCAACCAACGAGCCGGCAGGCAGGCAGTTGCCTGCATCTTCAGGCGGCGCGGGGCGGGACCAGCTTGCCGTTGAGGATGACGTGCGCGACGCTGGAGTGGCCCAGCCCGGCGGCCCAGTGGTGGATGGTGGGGGCGTCGTGCACCAGCAGGTTGGCCACCTTGCCGGCCTCGATGCTGCCGACCTTGTCCTCCACGCCCAAGGCGCAGGCGGCGTTCCAGGTGACGGCGGTGAGGGCCTGGGGCGCGTTGAGGCCGAGGGAGTAGCAGGCCAGCTGCGCCGCGAAGCCCAGGTCCAGCACCGGGTTGTTCGGGTTGTGGTCGGTGGCCACGACGACCGGCACCAAGGCGTCCAGGAGCTTGGCGGCGGGGGCCCAGCGCGGCTTCATCATGGTGAGCGGCACGGTGGGCAGCAGGGTCGCGATGGTGCCCGCGTCGGCCATCGCCTGGACGCCCGCGTCCGAGACGTTCAGCAGGTGGTCCGCCGACACGCAGCCGACCTTGGCCGCCAGCTCCGCGCCCTTGGTGTTGACGATCTCGTCCGCGTGCAGCCGCGTCTCGAAGCCGAGCTTCTTCGCCGCCATGAGGATGCGCTCGCCCTGCTCGAAGGTGAAGACGCCCTCCTCGACGAAGACGTCGCAGTAGCGCGCGATGTCCTGCGCGCCCACGGCGGGCAGCATCTCGTCCACCACCAGGTCCACGTAGGCGTCGGTGCGGCCCTTGAACTCCTCCGGCACGGCGTGGGCGCCGAGGAACGTGGAGACCACCGCCATCCCCGTCCGCTTGCGCAGGCGCGGCGCGACCGCGAGCTGCTTGAGCTCGGTCTTGGTCTCCAGGCCGTAGCCCGACTTGCCCTCCACCGTCGTCGTGCCCAGCTCCAGCATCCGGCGCAGCCGTCCCGTGGCCTGCTCCTCCAGCTCGTTCTCGGTTGCCTCGCGGGTCGCCCGCACGGTCTGCATGATGCCGCCGCCGGCCGCCAGGATCTCCATGTACGACTTGCCCGCGAGCTTCATCTTCAGCTCGTTGACCCGGTCGCCGGCGTACACCAAGTGCGTATGGCTGTCCACGTAGCCCGGCGTCACCAGCTTGCGGCGCGCATCGAGGGCGCGGGCGGTCTTGCCGCGCCAGTCCGGCTCCGGCCCGACCCACAGGATGCGGCCGTCCTTGACGGCGACCGCCCAGCCCGCCTCCAGCGCGCAGTCGGACGCCTCGAAGCCGTCGCGCGGCTTGCGCGGGCCCTCCATCGTCGCCACGGTGGCGTTGCGGATTAAGAGGTCGGCCTTGTCGGCGTCGCCGGGGGGCACGCGGCAGGCAAGCGGAGGTGGGGTTTCAAGGCGATGGCGGCGGTCACGGACCCGATGGCCTTCGCGCCCAGCCCCGCCCGCCTGCCGCCGCGCCGCGACGGCGCGCCGGACCCGCGCCTCCTCGACCTGTTCGTGGACGCGCCCGCCGCCGCCGACGTGCTGCTGTGCGGCATCCCGTTCGACGAAGCAGTCATCGGCCGCAAGGGCGCCCGCGGCGGCCCGACCGCCATCCGCGAGGCGCTGCGCTATGTTGCCACCTGGGACCCGGACGCCCGCGTCGACCTCGCCAGCCTGCGGCTGCACGACCTCGGCGACGTCGCCGGGCTGCCGGAGGAGGACGTGCTGGCCGCGCACGCCGCCGCGAAGCGCGCGCTGCGGCCGGCGTTCGCCCACCGCAAGCCGCTGGTCGTGCTGGGCGGCGACAACTCCCTCAGCTTCCCGGTGCTCGACGCGCTTTCGGCCGAGACGTCAGGGCCCATCGGCCTGGTCGTGCTGGACGCGCACTACGACGTGCGGCCGTGGGAAGGCCAGCCGACGAGCGGGACGCCGTACCGGCGCGTGCTGGAGGAGCTGGACGGCCGGGTGCGCGGGCCCAACCTCGCCGAAGTGGGCATCCGGCCGCTCGCCAACACCAAGGTGCTGGCGGATTATGCCGCAAGCAAAGGCATCCAGGTCCACACCGTGGGCGAGGTGCGGCGCCGCGGCATGGCACGGGTGGCAAGGCAGGCGCTCAAGGAAGCGGGCAAGGGCACGGAGCACTTGTGGCTGAGCGTGGACATCGACGGGCTCGACCAGGCCATCGCGCCCGGATGCAGCGCGCCGGGGCCGGGCGGCTTGACGTTCGACGAGGCGGCGACGTTGGTGCGCACGGTGGCGGCGGATCCGCGGGTGCGCGGCATGGACCTGGTGGAGGTCGCCCCCAACCTGGACGTTGGAGGGATGACGGCGCGGACGGCGGCGCAGCTGGTGGGAGAGTTCGCGGTGGGATTGAGGTAGTCTCTGGCCCTGCGAAAACGCGCGTCCCTACATTATCCTTAAAATGCAACCACATCTTGTTGGCCAATGCCTGGGAGTCCTTGGCTAAAGGCGCTCATAGAAGAATTTGCAGTGGCTCGCCCAGGGACTCGAGAAGTATGGGTCCGTGGGTACAAACTGATGACCAATCCAGACTCAAATCAGAATCAATTGATTGTCAAACTGGAGGACGGTTGGATTGTTCGAAGCAACGAACCCGTCATTTACATTCCGAACGCACCACCGGGCATTACAACAGCGGGCCCGTTCGGTATGATTTTTGCCACCCCCTCTTCAACTGGTGCAAATTACGTAGGAATGCCGCTTCCAAGTCAAGATGCGACATTGGCGGGGCCAAACTTGCTCATCATTTGTCCCCACAATGAAACGGAATTTGAATTTGGAGCCCAAAAGGCCAAGAGAATTGCTGATCAATTGGCTGGACTCGTTGCCGTAATGGTTGGACCATATCTAGTCCAGTTCCAAATTTTTGAGAATGTATATGACCCGGCCCGAGGAACGCGATCAGTGATTGGTTCAATGCCACCTGTTTCGGTGGGTGGCAAAAGTTTAATGAATTCAGAAATCACGAATGCCGATTCCTGTTTTAATAAGATGGGCGATGGGCTCTTCGGCGCAAGGCTCTCTTTGCACTGGCATATGCGAGGGTTAGCGGAAGAAGGCCTTGATTCTTTCCTTTATCATTGGATTGCGATTGAAACTTTAGTGGGTAGCGACCAGAGCAATATCGCTGTACATAAAAAGATAATTGCAGCCGCCTTGGATTTGCCGCTTGACCGGTTGGAAGAGGTTATTCCGTTGGGCCGACTGCTTGGGCTGCGAAGTAAAATTATTCATAATGGTTTTACGCCTCAACTTGATTTCCCATTCAATCAATGGGTTGCACATATTTATTGCGATATGCTGAGGGAATGCCTAGGTTTAGGTAGGTTGCGCCAAAGCCTGGAAAATGCAGCAGAAGGACGCACCACGTTGGCCAAGTTAAACCGCTAATTTTTCAGGTAAATTCTACAAAAACGGCGTCTTCACGACTATCGCCTGCATCGCCTTGCCGCGCACGTCGACGGCCACTTCGTCGCCGACCTCGACGCCCTTGACGTAGCCCAGCGCGATCCCGACGCCCAGCGTGGGGCTGAGGGTGCCGCTCGTGACGGTGCCGATGCTCTGGCCTTCCTTCAGAATCCCGTAGCCGTGGCGCGGGATGCCCTTTTCCTGGGTGAGGCCGACCAGGCGGAGGTGGTCGCCCTGCTCCTTCTGGCGCAGCAGGCGGGACTTGCCGAGAAAGTCGCCGTCCCAGCCCATGGTCCACTCCAGGCCGGCCTCGATGGGGGTGCGGCCGCCGGCGAACTCGTTGCCTGCGAGGCAGTAGCCCTTCTCCAGCCGCAGCGTGTCGCGGGCGCCGAGGCCGATGGGGCGCAGGCCCTGGGGCTTGCCGGCGTGCATGAGGTGGTCCCACACTTTCTTGGTGTCCGCGAACGGGACGTAGAGCTCGCAGCCCTTCTCGCCGGTGTAGCCGGTGCCGGAGGCGAGGACCTGGACGCCCGCGACCTCCATGGTGGCGAGGTGGTGGAACTTGGGGGGCGCCGATGCGGAGGCGGCGGCGAGGACCTCCTTGGCCTTGGGCCCTTGCAGGGCGAGGATGCTCCAGGCGCGGGTGACGTCCTCGACGTCCTTGGCGCCGTTGGCCGACAGGTGCTCCAGCACGGCGACGTTGCGGCCCGCGTTGGGGACCACGAAGTAGCGGTCGGGCTCGGCGCGGAAGTAGAACGCGTCGTCGAGGATGGTGCCGTCGTCGCGCAGGAAGACGGTGTACTTGCCCTTCCCGACCGGAACCGATTCAGGGTCGGTGGGCGTGGTGCGGGCGAGCGCCTTGGCGGCGGTGGGCCCGGACACCCAGAGGTTGCTCATGTGCGAGACGTCGAACAGGCCGGCGCTGGCGCGGACGGCGGCGTGCTCTTCCTTGATGCTGCCGTAGTGGACCGGCATGTCGTGGCCGGCGAACTCGACGAAGGTGGCGCCTGCCGCCGCGTGGGTGTCGTAGAGCGCCGTCCGCAGATGCATCGGGCCGGCGACACGGGGGCGCCTCATAACCGTGGCGCGGCCCCCCTCCAGCCCAAGAATCCCTCGGGCCGTTTCGTCAACGCCGAAACCCCGCATAATCATCACGATGGGTCCATCGTTGTGGCAGGGCCGTGGACCCCTTGGACGCCGCGCGCATCCTCGAGGCGCTTCCCCTGCCTGTCCTTCGCACCGACGCCGACCACGTCGTCCAGTCCGGCAACGCCGCCCTGGCCCGGATGGTCGGGCGCCGGCCGGACGGCGGCCGCCTCGACCCGCCGCCCAGCGGCCCGCGCTGGCAGGGCCGGCTGCGCCTGCCGGGCGGCGCCTCGGTGGCGCTGGAGGCCGCCGCGACGCCGGCGGCGGGCGGCGGCCACGTCTTGGCCGTGCTGCCGGCCGGCACGGTGCCGCTGGAGGAGGCGCAGGCGGTCAGCGGCACCGGGAGCTGGGAGTACTCGGCGGCCTCCGGGCGCACCGAGCTCAGCCGCGAGATGCTGCGCATCTACGGCTACGACCCGGACCAGCCCCGGCCCGCCGACGCCCAGTTGGCCTCCGCCGTGCTGCCGGAGGACCGGGCCCGCCTGCGCTCCGCCATGGCGCCCGGCGGCCCCGACGAGAGCGCGGTGGACTACCGCATCCGGCGCAGCGACGGCGAGGTGCGCAGCCTGCAGTCGCAGCGGCGCGTGGTGCGCGACGCCGAAGGCGCCGCCGTCCGCGTCGTGGGGACCGTGCGCGACGTGACCGAGCACCGGCGCCGCGCCGGCGAGGCCTCCGAGGCCGAGCGGCTGCGGCTCATGGACGAGTTCCGCGCGCGCTTCATCAACGTCGCCGCGCACGAGCTCAAGACCCCCATGACGCCGATCGTCATCCACCTCGACCTCCTGGAGGCGCTGTTGGGCGCGGACGCGCCGCCGGGGCAGCTCAAGGCCGTGCGCGCGGCCCGCAAGGGCATGGCGCGGCTGCAGAAGCTGGTCGAGGACGTGCTCGACGCGGCCCGCGTGCAGGCGGTGCAGCTGCGGACACGGCGCGAGCCCGTCGACCTCGCCGAGGTCCTGGCGGAGGCCATCGAGCGGCACGACGCCCAGGCGCGCAGCAAAGGCATCCGGCTCCTGGTCGAATGCGCCGGCCCGACATGGCTCCACGGCGACTCCGACCGCCTCCTCCAAGTGGTGACCAACTTGATCTCGAACGCCCTGAAGTTCACGCCCGCCGGCGGCATCGTCCGGGTCCGCCTCGACCAGGCCCCCAACGAGACCATCCTGCAAGTGTCCGACACCGGCCGCGGCCTCACGACGGCGCAACGCGACCGCCTGTTCCAGCCGTTCACGCAGGTGCACGGCCAAGAGGCCAGCAACGGCGGCAGCGGCCTCGGGCTCTACATCACGCACGGCATCATCGGCGAGCACGGCGGCGCCGTCGCCGTCGACAGCCCCGGCCCCGACCAAGGCGCGACCTTCACCGTGCGCCTGCCCAACAGCCCGCCCCCGGAGGCGGCGCAATGACCGAGCCGCTGGAGCCGTTCGGGGTCGCCGAGCTGGTGCATCCGGAGCCGCAGGCCGAGGCCACGGCGGCCACGCACGCCGGCCGCGTCCTCGTGGTGGACGACGACGAGGACATCCGCGATGCGCTGGTGGACGCGTTCACGGCGATGCTGCCCGGATTCCAGGTGCGCGCCGCCGACAGCGGCGCCGGCGCACTGCGGCTGGCCCACGAGGGCCGCTTCGACGTGCTCGTGACCGACTACCGCCTGCCCGACATGGACGGCCTCGCGCTCGCCCACGACCTGCGCGCCCGCGGCCGCTGCCGCGCCGCGTTCCTCGTGACCGCGTTCGGCGACCGCGCGCTTGCCGACGAGGCTGGCGCCGTCGGCGTCCACGTCGTCCACAAGCCGTTCGACGTGGCCGCCCTCAGCCGCCGCGTGCAGCGCGCCGCCGAGCGGGCGCGGCCCGCTACGCCTGGACTTCCTCGCCGGGCTTGAGCGGCCGGGTCATCTGCTCGACGTGGCCGCACACCGTGCATTGGCAGGAGCCCGGGTCCAGCAGCTTGTGCTTGCGGACCTCGACGCACTCCGGGCACCATGCGTCCAGGATTCCCTTGTCGGCCATGGCCTCCAATCGGCCCCACGCCTTCAAGGCCTTTGGCCGCGGCACCTCGGCCCCCACCCTGAAGACCCCCGCGCCCTTGCGGGAGCGTGCGGTCGCAGGCCGAGCGGCTCGTCATGCTCGACGGCGCCTTCAGCCGCCTCATGGACGCCTGGACCGGCGGCGTCTTCCTCGCCGGCCTCGCCCTCCTGGCCGGCGCCGACAACTTCGAGATCGGCATCCTGGCCGCCCTGCCGTTCTTGGCCCAGGTCGCGCAGCTGCCCGCCGTCCACCTCATGGCCCGCTTCCAGAGCCGCCGCGGCATCGTCGTCGCCTTCTGCGCCGCCAGCCGCGCCCTCCTCGCCGTCCTGGCCGGCGTCATCCTGCTCGGCAAGGTCACGCCGACCATCCTCATCGTGCTGCTCGCCGTCGCCGCCGTGTTCACCGTGGTCGCCACCGCCGCCTGGAACACCTGGATGCGCGACCTGCTGGAGCCCCGCCGCCTCGGCCGGTTCTTCGCCGCCCGGATGCAGGCCACCACCGCCGTCGGCGCCGCCGCGCTGCTTGCCGGAGCCTGGTTCCTCGACGCCTGGAGCGCCGTCGGCCCCGCCACCCAAGCCTACGCGCTGCTCTACTGGGCCGCCGCCGGCGCCGGCTTCGTCAGCATCGCCATCCTCGCCCGCACCCCGAAGGGCACCCCGCCCGCGCTCCAGCCCGCGCAAGTCCAAGGCGCCACCCGCGCCATCCTGCGCAACCTGCGCGCCCCCGGCAACCCGCGCATCGTCCTCGCCCTCGGCCTCCTCGCCGTCGCCGTCAGCACCGCGCTGCCCTTCACCGCCGTGTACCTGCTGCGCAGCCTCGGGTTCTCGTTCCTCGCCGTCACCGTCCTCACGCTCGCCAACCTGCTCGCCTACATCCTCGTGCTGCGCGCCTGGGGCCGCTTCTCCGACCACTACGGCAACCGCCCCGTCATGCAGCTCTCCACCGTGCTGCTCGCGCTCACCATGGTGGGCTGGGGCATCGAATGGCCCCAAGGCCCCGGCCTCTACGTCCACCTGCTCCTGCTGCACGTCGCCACCGGCGCCGCCGTCGCCGGACTGGAGCTGACCACCAGCAACCTGCTGCTGAAGACCGCGCCCCCCGGCGCCGCGCCCGCCCACCTGGCCGCCTTCGGCATCACCCGCGCCGCCGTCGCCGGCGTCACCACCCTCACGGCCGCCTTCGTGTGGCGCGAGATCGGCACCGGCGTCCTCGTGCAAATCCCCTTGTGGGGCGACGCCGCCTGGGGCCTGCGCGGCTTCCATTTCCTGGCCTTCGCCTCCGCGGCGGCCGCCCTGGCGTCGCTGCCCATCGTCGCCCGCATGGCCGAACCCGAAGTCCGGCACGTGTCCGAGATGGTGCGCGCCATGCGCCGCGAAGTCCAATCCATGTCCTCGGTCGCCGGCCTGCGCGCGTTCGCGCACGCGGCGTCGTTCATCGCCGAGGCGTTGCGGGCGCCGGAGCGCAGGAAGGCCAAGCGCTCGAAGCCCTGACCGGATGAAGCGGGCCCAGAGGGATTCGAACCCTCGTCGCAGGCTCCGCAAGCCTAAAGGATATCCAAGCTACCCCATGGGCCCAGGTCCTTCTTTGGCGTTGGGAGCCACCTTGCGGAGAGGCGGCCGCCACAGAGGGACGCAGGGTCGGCCACTTGCGTCCCCTACATAAGCGCGAGGGCCTCGACGCTACCTTCCGTTGGCGGCGCGCTCCAACGCGGCGACGTCGAGCTTCTTCATGTCCATCATGGCCTGGTACGCCCGCGCCGCCCTCTTGGGGTCCGGGTCCATCAGCAGCTCGAACATGCGGTTGGGGACGATCTGCCACGAGGCGCCGAACTTGTCCTTGAGCCAGCCACATTGCTCGGCCTCCGGCACGGCGGACAGGGCCTTCCAGTAGCGGTCCACCTCGGCCTGGTCCTTGCAGGGCACGACGAAGGAGACGGCCTCGTTCAAGCGGAAGTAGGGGCCGCCGTTGAGGGCCATGAACTTGCGTCCCATGAGCGTGAAGTCGACGACGACGGTGTCGCCCTTCTTGCCCGCCGGGTAGTCGCTGGGCGATGGCACGACGCGGTCGAGGCTGGAATCGGGGAAGACGGAGACGTAGAACCGCGCCGCCTCCTCGGCCTGGCCGTCGAACCACAGGCATGGGGTGATGGCGTCCAAGCCCTGGACCGGCGGCCTGGCCTGCTTGCCTTGCGTCGTGGTTGGAGCCATGGGATGTCGCCGGGCCGCGATCGGTTGGGCGGCGATAAGGCCGAGGGGTGGCGACCTGCCGAAGAACCCCGTTCAGCTCCGCATCAAGTCCACCATCGCCACCATCTCCAGCACGATGCCCGCCGGGTCGCCCAAGGTCGCGGCCCGCATCGCGGGGGTCACGCCGAATCCTGCCAGCTTCGCTTCGTCGGCCGCCGCGACGGCGTCGTCGGTGCGCAAGCCCAGGCTATGGACGAAGTGTGCCACCGCGTCGTGCCCTTTCGGCCCGAGGCCGACCACGACGCCGGCCGCGGCGCCATCCACGACGCCGACCTTGGCGAGGGCGGCGCGGATCTGGCGCTCGCCGGCGAGGTAGCGGACGAACTCGACCTCCAGGCTCTTGGCCTGCATCCGGCCCTCGCGCTCGGCGCGTTGGGCGTGCAGGGCGGCGGAGCGGAGGTGGGCTTCGCCGACGACGCGGTCGGCGCGCACGACCTGCAGCGGCGCGATGCGGTTCGACTTGGCGGCCGTGAACAGAAGGTCCTCCAGGCTGAGGGGGCCGAGGACGCCGGCCCAGGCGAACTCGCCGTGCATCAGGACCACCGGCCGAGGCTGGATTGGCCGCCGGCCTCCTTCGGGGTGGGGGCGGGCGGCTCGGGCACGGCCGCCGCGGCGGTGCCGACCTGGCGCAGGAGGTCGAGGGCGAGCTTGACGCCGAAGCCGGGCAGGCTTGCGAGCCGCTCGACGGGGGTGCCGCGCAGCTTGGCGGGTGTGGTGAAGCCGGCGTTCCAGAGGGTGCGGGCGCGGACGCGGCCGATGCCCTTGAGGCGGATCAAGGGGAGCAGCTCCGGCTTGACGCCGTGCTCCAGTTGCAGCGTGAGGTCGGTGAGCGGGGCTTGCCAGTCGGGGCGCATGACGCGGGCCAGTTCCTTCATGGCGTGCAGCAGCCAGGCGGCGGCGTCGAGGCGCATCCGGACGTCGCCGGGGCCGACGGCGTAGCGCTCCTCCAGCGCGTCCATCGGGCGTTCGTGCAGCCAGTCCGTGAGCAGGAACGCGGTCTTGGCGTAGCTCATGGCGGACTCAAGGTCGCGGCCGTCGGCCTCGACCAGGATCTCCTCGTGGTGCTGCCAGAAGCGCTCCTGCACCCAGTCGTCGCCTTGGCGGAGGTAGAGCGGGAACAGGTCGGGGCAGCCGCACACCGCCTCCAGCACGGCGAACGTCGTCGGCTCGCCCTTGGACTCGAGCGCCTCCCGGAGCCGGAGCGCGGACAGGGGGTCGATGTAGAGATCGCTGGTGCGCGCCCCGAACGGGCTGGCCTTCAAGCGGGTTCCTTGGGGGTGGACGAAATCGTTGTCCTGCAGGAACGCCAGCACGTCCTCGATGCGGTCGCGCACCTTCCAGTCGGAGGTCTCGCGGGCCCAGAAGGTGCGGCCGAAGAACGCCTCCAGCTCGCCGGGGGTCGAGCAGTAGCCGCCGGCGATCGAGGCCAGGACGTGGATTCGGAGCGGCGACTCGGCGGCCAGCTTCGACGTGACGGGCTCGACCTCGCCGCGCAGGTAGGTCTCCTCGATGGCCTCCTTGTGCTCCTGCGACTTGGCGAGCAGCACCGCCTCGCCGTAGGGGTCGTAGCGCGGGCGGCCGGCGCGGCCCATCATCTGCTTGACCTCCATCACGGGCAGCGGCCGCGAGCCTTCGCCCATCTCGAAGCGGCTGAGGTCGCGCACCACCACGCGGCGGGCCGGCGTGTTGACGCCGGCCGCCAGCGTCGGGGTCGCGCACAGCACCTTGAGGAGGCCTTTGCGGAACGCGGCTTCGATCCAGCGGCGCTGCGCCGAGTCCAGCCCGGCCGTGTGGTAGGCGACCCCGGCGCGGGCGAGCTTGGCGAGCTTCTTGCCGGCCGCGGAGCCGTCCTCGCCGTCCAGGTCGGCGGCGGCCGCGTCCACGCGGGCCAGCTCGTCGGCCGAGAGCAGCGCGCGCACCGGGCCGGCAAGCTTGGTGGCCTGCGCCTCGGCGGACTTGCGGGTGCTGACGAACACCAGGCATTGGCCGCCCGTCCGGATGGTGTCCTCCGCCAGGCTCGCCACCGGGTCGCCGCCGGCCTCCAGGCGGCGGGCGGGCTGGCCGAGGAACTCGAGGCGGTCGCCGGTGTAGGTGCCGAGGTGGAGTTGCACGGGGCGCCATTCGCTCGTCACCAGCTTGGCGTCGAGCCACTCGGCCAGGTCCTTGGCGTTGGCGACGGTGGCGCTGAGGCCGACCACCTGGCACTTGGGGACCAAGGCGCGGAAGCGGGCGAGGATGACCTCCAGGGTGGGGCCGCGGCTGGCGTCGTTCAAGAGGTGCAGCTCGTCCACGACGACGCAGCCGATGTCGAGGGTCCACTCGGTGCGGTGCCGCAGCAGCGCGTCGGCCTTCTCGCTGGTGCAGACGATGACGTCGAACCGGCCGAGGCGCGGGTCCTTGTCGTCGAGGTCGCCGGTGGCCAGGCCGACGGTGACGCCGAGCGCCTTGAACGCCTGCAATTCCTCGTGCTTCTCCGACGCCAGCGCCCGCAGCGGCACGATGTAGAGCGACTTCTTGCCGGTGGCAAGCCAGCGGTGCAGGATGGCGAGGTACGCGATGAGCGACTTGCCGCTCGCGGTGGGGATCGCGACCAAGGCGTTGCGGCCCTCCTTGATCGCCTTCCACGCCTCCTTCTGGGGCGGGTAGAGGTCCCGGATGCCTTGCGCCTCCAGGGCGGCGGCGACGCGGGGGTCGATGCCGAGCTCCTGGAGGGCCACGCCGCTCGGACGGGAGGGGCTCTCTTGACGGTATTGGCGCAGGCGTGGGCCTGAGGCCGCGCGGGCATCCGGCAAGGCCATCAATCCCCGTCCCCGTCGCCCGGCCGATGCGCGTCTTCGCCGTCCTCGCCCTCGCCGTGTTCCTGCTTGCCGGCTGCTCCGGCTCCGACCCGACCCCCGCCAAGACGGTGAAGGTCCACGACAACAGCTTCGACCCGACGACGGTCAACATCGTCAAGGGCGAGACCATCGCCTGGGTGTCGGAGGGCAAGAACCCGCACACCGTCACCATCCACGGCGTGGCCGACATGACGCTCGACCCCGGCGCGACCGTCCAGCACACGTTCAAGGAAGCGGGGGAGTTCCACGTCCACTGCGACATCCACCCGTCCATGGAAATGACGGTCAAGGTCGCCTAGGCCCGCGGTTTCCACGGCGCAACCCTCATGCCGGGGGGACGCCGAAAGCCTGGGCATGCAGGCGCCAACCACCGAGTGCATGTTCTGCCATGCGCCCCTGACGGACGACCCGTCCTATCCCGAGAACCTGGCGTTCCTTGGCCATTTGGGCGACTCGCCGGGCTGCCAAGCCGAGTTCCGGGTCTGGACCCGCAACATGCACGAGGACTTCCGCGGCGACTAGGCCCGCCGCCGAAGGGCCAGCGCCAGCAGCACGCCGGCCAGGCCTGCGACGGCCCAGCCCGAGTAGTGGCCGGCCACGGGCTTCTCGGCCGCGCCGGTCTCGGGGTTGACCCAGACGCGGGAGTAGGGGCGTTCGCCGAACTCGTCGGCCAGCGCCTGCCAGCCGTAGGAGGCCAAGAGCGACCCGCTGCCCTCGATGGTGTAGGGCAGGCCGAGCGGGGCGGCCATGTGGCTGCGGGTGGCGGGGCCGATGTCGATGGGCAGCGCGATGCTGGTGATGGTGTTGGGGCCGAAGAACGTGCAGTGGCTGTCGTACGGCATCCGGAACTCCTGGGTGGCGGCGCCGAGGGCCAGGTCGCGCTCGTCGTCGTGGATGGCGCAGGCGCTGGCGCCGCCGCGGGTGGCCGCGATGACGCCGAGGTCGCCCATGGCGGTCGGGGTGTTCTCCCACTTCAGGGTGCCTTCGAGGCTGCCGAGCCGGGCCTGGAGCGCGGCGTTGACCTGCTCGTCGGGGGACAGCACCAGCGGCGACGGGTCCCACTCGGCGTGCTCGGCGTAAGGCCAGGCGTCGAAGCCGACGGCGGCGCCCTGCCAGGACTTCTCGATGGCGAAGGGATACGGCCCGCGGTGGAACAGGCGGACGGTGAGGTCGGTGGCGTCGGCGCCGGCCTGGACGCGGGTCCACTCCTCGGTCCAGGCGTCGCCGGCGCCGACGAGGGCGTACACGACCCGGTCGTTCGGGACGTGGCCCGTGACGGTGCCGTTGGCGGTGCGCAGGCCAAGCTGGAGCAGGACGAACGGGTCCGCCGCGGGCGGCGCCTCGGGGTCCTGCTGCCAGACCAGAAGGACGGCGGCCGGCATGGCGGCCTGGCCGTCGGTGGCGTGGACGCGCAGGGTGCGCGGGCCGGTGCCGCCCTCGCTGGGCGCCATGGGTGCCACGTCGTTGGTCCAGACCGGCGGCTCGGCGACACAGCCGGCCAACAGGACGACCAGGCCGAGGCATGCCCATGCGCGCATGGGGCCGGGACGCCGCGTCCTAGGCTTGAGGCTGTTGGCGGTCGGCTTGGTCGAGCCATTCGGCGGCGACGGCGTCCAGCACCTTCGGCAGCGGCGGCCGGAGGTGGGGGCCGGCCATGGCGTCGCGCACGAACTTGCCGATAGGGGAACGGTCGGTGTAGCAGCGCCCGCCGCCCACGACGGCCGCCGTGGTGGCGGCGGCCAGCGCGGCCTGGGCGGCCACGGTCTTGGCGCGCTGGGCGGCGTTGGCGGCGCGGAACGGGAAGCCGTCGCGCGCCGCGACCGCCTCCAGGAAGCCGGCCGCGGCCTCCAGCCCGAGCGCCGCCTCGGCGACGCTGGCGCGCGTGAAGGGGCTGCCGGGGTCGGCGACCTTGCACGCCTCCCGGAGGGCCCCTTCGCCGACGCCGACGAACACGGCGCCGAACAGCAGCGTGGACCAGTGGCGGGCGTTGGCGCCCCGGAGCGCGCCGCGGTAGCCCAGGACGGCCGCCGCGGGCGCGTCGTCGAGCCGGAGGGTGACGCTGGCGCTGGTGCGCATGCCGAAGCCGTCCCAGTCGTCGCCGACGACGACGCCGGGCGCGTCGCGGGGCACGAAGAAGCCCTCGACGCCGTCGGGCGTGCGGCCGGCGCACAGGAAGTAGTCGGCGTCGGAGCCGAAGGTGGCGAACGCCTTCTGGCCGGTGAGGCGCCAGGCGGCGCCGTCGAGGCGGGCGGCGGTCTTGGTGTTCTCCAGGTCGCCGCCGGCGCCGGGCTCGGAGTTGGCGACGGCCAGGATGCGGCCGGCGCGCGCCTGCTCGGCGATCCAGTGGCGGCCGGCGGCCAGCTCGCGCCGGCGGTTGGCGGGCACGGCGCTGTCGGGGATGCAGGCGGTGGCGGCGTTGCCGAGCGGCATGGCGAGCGCCAGCGCGGTGGCGGGGGCGTGCTGCGCGACCTGGCGCAGGATGCCGAGGCATTCGGGGAGGCGGAGGCCTTGGCCGCCGAGCTCGACCGGGACGGGAGCCAAGAGGACGCTGGAGGCGCGGATGTCCGCGACGGTCTCCTCGGGGAGGCGGCGGTGGCGTTGGGCGTCGGCGGCGGCCTCGCGCTGGCCCCACGCCTCCAGCAGCCGCTCATCGAGGAGGGGACGGGAGCGCAGCAGGGCCTTCACAGCGACTCCTGGAGCATGGTGCGCGTGCGGGCGGCGTCGAGGCGGGGCCACACGTCGGCGGGGACGGGGGCGAGCGGGTCCTCCAGCGGCGGGACCGTGCATTGGATGCTTCTTGCCTTGGTGGCGCCGTAGACGCGGTGGTACAAGCCGAGCGGGTGGTGCGCCCAGGCGCCGGCCTCGATGCGGCGGACCTCGTGCTTGAAGCCGGCGCCGGCGCCGAACGGGATGAACCGCTCCTCCAGCAGGGTGCCTTCGACGACGTAGGTGACGCCTTGGCTGCTGCCGTGGCCGTGCAGCGGCGTGCCCTCGCCGCGGGTCCAGGTGCAGGCGATGATTTCGGCCTCGTCGTCGTCGCGCACGACGTGGCGGCCGTACTGCTCCTTGGGGATGGGCAGGGCGCGCACCCACGCCTCGTCCACCTCCTGGACCCAGCGCATCCAGGTGCGCGGCGAGACGGAGAGGGGCGGCCGCGGGCTGCGGACAAGGGTTCGCGAGGATGCTTCGGTCATGGGAAAGTGGGCCGGGGATTGGGCTTGCGCCCTATCCGGTTTGGCCCCTGTTCCCTCGTTGCCGAGAAACAATTGCCGCGAACATCGCGCAACGACGGGCCGTCTGGCCGCGGAACGAGCCCTTCTTGCCGCGGTGCGGGTTGCGGCCTGCCATGCGCCAGCTGCTCCAGCCGCGCCTGGCCGGGCGGCTCCAGGAGGCGCGCGCCCGCACCTTGCTGCTGGCCTCCGGCCTGTCGGACGCCGACCTGGCGGCGCCGGCCCTGCCGATCCTCGGCCCGCCCGTGTGGGACCTTGGGCACATGGCGAACTTCCACCGCCGCTTCCTGGTGCAGCGCCTGACGGGCGCCCCGGCGACGGCGGACGACGACACCTACGACCCGATGCTGCACCCGCGCCCCGAGCGGCCGAGGCTGCGCCTGCCCGACCGCGCCGGCGTGCTGGCCTACATGGCGCGCGTCCAAGAGGAGTGCCTTGCCGTCCTGGTCGGGCTGGACCTGGACGGCCGGCCCGACACCCGCGACGGCGCCTTGCACGAGCTGGCCGCGCTGCACGAGGAGCAGCATCAAGAAACGCTGCTGCAGACCATCGCGCTGCGGCACGCCAGCTACCGCAAGCCCGCCGCCCGCCCGTTGCCCGAGCCGATGCCGGACGCCCACCGTGAGCCGGCATGGGTGCGAGTGCCGGCCGGCGCCTTCGAGATGGGCACGCCGATGGCGCCCGGCGTCCACGACAACGAGGCGCCGCCGCACCAGGCGCGCACCGTCGCCTTCGAGATGGCGCGCTTCCCCGTCACCAACGGCGACTACCTCGAGTTCCTGGAGGAGGGCGGCTACCACGACCCCGCCTGGTGGAGCGAGGACGGCCGGGCTTGGCTGGAGGCGGAGCCGCACCACGCGCCGCTGCACTGGTCCCGCCACGGCGACACCTGGCACCGCGCCGGCCTGCAAGGCACCGCCCGCGTGCGGGACGTGGCCGACGAAATTCTGTGCCACGTGGGCTACTGGGAGGCGGAGGCCTACGCGGCCTGGGCGGGCGCCCGGCTGCCGACCGAGGCCGAGTGGGAGAAGGCCTGCCGCGGCCCCGACGGCGCGCGCCGCAACCCGTGGGGCAACGCGCCCGCGACGACGGCGTGCGCCAACCTCGACCACCTGGGCTGGGGCCCGGCCCGCGCCGGCGCCTACCCGGCGGGCACCTCGCCCTACGGCGTCGAGCACATGGTGGGCGACGTGTGGGAGTGGACCTCCAGCTCGTTCCTGCCCTACCGCGGCTTCGCGCCGTTCGCCTACGAGGGCTACTCCGCGCCGTTCTTCGGCGGCCCCTCCAAGGCCCTGCGGGGCGGCTCGTGGGCCACGCGCGCCGGCTGCGCCACGGGCACGTTCCGCAACTGGGACCTGCCCATGCGTCGCCAGATCTTCGCCGGCGTCCGCCTGGCGCGGGACGCGGAGGGTTCCTGATGTGCCGCCACGCCGCCTTCGCGGGCGCGCCGCAGCCGCTGTCCGCGCTGCTTCTGGACGGGCCGCATCCGCTGGCCCGCCAGGCGTGCGACGCGCGCGAGCTGCTGTCGGGCGCCGCGTGCGGCGACGGCTGGGGCGTCGGCTGGCTCCATGGCGGCGACGTCCGGCTGGTGCGCAGCGCGACGCCCGCCTGGGAGGCGCAGGAGCAGATGGGGTTCGCGCGCGAGGTGCGGGCGACGGTCGCCGTGGCCGCGGTGCGCAACGCCACCGTGCCGGCGCCGCCCGACCCGGCCGCGTGCGCGCCGTTTGCGTGCGAGGGCGTGCTGCTGTCGCTCAACGGCTACCTGGGCGGGTTCGCAGCACTGCAGGCGGCGGTGCGGGCCCGCATCGCGCCCGACCTGGTGCCGCCGCCGTCCGCCATCGACACCGAGCATCTGCTGCGCTGGCTGTGCACGCTGCTGCGCGACCGGCCGATGGCGGAGGCGTTGCCGGCGCTCGTGGCCGACGCGCTGGCCCTTGCGGCGGCGCAGCGGGCGCCCGCGCAGCTCAACCTCATCGCCGCCGACACCGCCGGCGTGTGGGCGACCCGCGCGGGCAACCTGCCGCGCAGCAACTCGCTCTACACCGCCGAGCGGGACGGGACCGCGTTCGTGGCCAGCGAGCCGCTCTGGCCCGGCGACTGGACGCCGGTGCCGGCGGGCGCGGTGCTGCGCCTGGCGTCGGGCCGGGTCACGGCTTGCGCAGCAACTGCACGCTGAACCAGCCCTGCGGGTCCGCCCAGGTGGCGTCGACGGCCAGCCCGGCGCGTTTGCACAGGCGGCCGAGCGAGGCGTCGGTGAACTTGTAGGACGACTCGGTGTGGATGGTCTCGCCCCGGCGCATCCGCATCGACAGGTCGATGGCCTGCACCTCGACCCGCATGTCGCGGCCGGCCTCCAGGTGCATCTCGACCCGGCTGGCGCCCACGTTGAAGAAGGCGCGGTGGCGGAACGCCTCCAGCTCGAAGTCGGCGCCCATCTCGCGGTTGAGGCGGACCAGGGCGTTGCGGTTGAAGGCGGCGGTGACGCCGGCGGCGTCGTTGTAGGCGCGCTCCAGCATGGGGCGGGCCTTGGCGCGGTCGGTGCCCAGGAGGATGCGGTCGCCGGGCCCGAGCCCTTCGGCCACGTCCCGGAGGAAGCGGGCCTGCTGCATCGGGTCCATGTTGCCGATGCTGGAGCCCAAGAACAGCACGAGGCGGCGCGACGGCGACGACGGCAAGGCGGCAAGCCCGGCACGGTTGCGGGCGACGACGGGAGTCACCTGGACGCCTGGCAGCTCGGCCTCCAGCGCGGGCTTGAGCGGCGCCAGCGCGGTCGGGCTCACGTCGATCGGGGTGTAGTGGACCTGGGCTTGCTGCTGCAGCAAGGCGGACAATAGGACGCGGGTCTTGGCGGCGGAGCCGGCGCCCAGCTCGACCACTTGGGCCGGCGTGCCGGCGGCGGCGACGATGGCGGCGGCGTGCTCCGTGAGGATGCGGCGCTCCGTCTCCGTCAGGTAGTATTCCGGGGTCTGGGTGATGGCGTCGAACAGCCGCGACCCTTCTTCGTCGTAGAACAGCATGGAGGGCAAGCGGCGCGGGCGGGCGGACAGCCCCTCCCGCACCATGTCCACAAGTCCTTCGGCCATTGCGCCGTGCATGTCACGGGACTTGGGCCGATGGAACCCTTGAACCTTGCCCCTCCCGCCGCGCGCCGCCGCGGCATTGCCTAGGTTTGTTCCCACATTTCGAGGGATGTGGCAACGAATCCGCCCCCATGCTTCATAACCATCTCGACGCCAGATGGTTGGCGGATGACCATGGACGAGCCCCGCCCCGCCCTTGCCTCGGCCGCGACCGGCCCATCGTGGATGTCCGCCCCCATGCAGGCCCCCGCCGAAGCCCCCGTCGGCGTCAAGCTCTGCCACATCGTGCGCGCCAGCCCCGGCATCCACTTCCGCGGCCTGGAGCGCGCCGCCAGCCTGCACTCCAACGGCCAGCTCCGCCACCACGTCGACCGCCTGGCCCGCCAAGGCCTCCTGGTGGAGGTCAAGGACGGCCGGTTCAGCCGGTTCTTCGTCACCGACGGCCACGAGCCCCAGCTCCGCCCCGGCATGGCGCGCCTGGCCCGCCCGGTGCCCCGCCAGATCGCCCAGTTGCTATTGGCCGGGCCGCTGGCGCGCACCGAGCTGCGCCGCCGCCTCGGCTGCGCCGACAGCACCCTCGGCTACCACCTCACCCGGATGCTGCAGGCCGGCGACCTCGAGCGCCAAGGCCCCGGCGGCACGCTGTACGCCCTGAGCCCGGCCGCGCAGCGCGTCCTGAACGAAGCCGTCCCGGCCTCTCCCTGAGCGTGCCGGATGACCCTGCCGAGACTCCGCCAGGCCTGGGCCCAGGCGCAGCACCGCGACGCCGCCTACCTCATGCTGAACACGGTCGCCACGGCAGCGGCGGGACTCGTGTTCTGGCTGGTGGCGACCCGGGTGCTGCAACTCCCCGCCCGTGAGGTCGGCGTCGGCTCCGCGGTCATCGCCCTCGGCACCTTGGTCGCGGTGCTCGCCAAGGGCGGCCTCGACACCGCGCTGTTGCGCTACCTGCCGTCCACGGGCCGCGAGGGCAACCTGTTCGGCTTCGCCCTCGGCCTCGGCGGCGCCTTCCTGCTCGCCGTCTGGGGCGTGCTGGCCCTGTGGGGCACCTCCGCCGGCGCGTGGCCCGAGCTGGGCCGCACCGAATGGCTGCTCGTCGCCCTCATCGGGATGCTGCTGCTCTACGCCTGGCTCCAGGACGCCGTGCTGCTGTCCGGCGGCCGCGCCGGCCAGGCCGCCGCGCGCAACCTGGGCGGCGCCGTCGTGCGCATCGTCGCCGCCGTCGCCCTCGCCTTGGTGCTGCCGTTGGTCATCCCGCTGGCCTGGGCCATCGGCGTGCTGTGCGCCGTCGTCGTCGGCAACCGCATCCAGCGCCGCATCGAGCACGCGGGCGGGACGCCCGTCTCGCGCCGCACCTTCGTCGCAAGCGCCGTGCGGAACATGGCCGGCACCGCCGCCGAGTTCCTGCCGGGCCTGCTCTTGACCCCCATCCTGCTCGCGGTGCAGGGCCCCGAGGCCGCGGCGCACTTCGCCATGGCCTGGACCCTGGCCTCGATGCTGCTGCTGGCGTGCTCCGCCATCGCCCGCAGCGCGCTGCGGCAACTGGTCGCGCGCGAGCCCGACCCCGCCACCCTCCGGCGGGCGCTGCGGCAGCAGGCGTGGATCGTCCTGCCCGGCGCCGCCGGCCTCGCGCTGCTGGCGCCGTGGCTGCTCGGCGTCTTCGGGCCCGGCTACGCCGACGCCGCGCCGGCGCTCGTGGTGCTGGCCGCCAGCGCCCTGCTTGCGGCCCCCGCCAGCCTCGCGCTGTCGGTGCTGCGCGCCCGCGAGCACACCGCCCCCATGGTGCTGCTGCCCACCCTCACGCTCGCCATGCTCCTCGTGCTTGCCCCCACCCTCGCCGGCTCGTCCGGCACCACCGGCGCCGCGTTCGCCTGGCTGTTGGCCAACGTGCCGTTCGCCGCCTACGCCACCTGGCGCCTGCACCAAGAAACCCGCGAAGCCCGCCCGCAGGAGGTGATGCCGGATGCCGCGCCTGTCGGTCGTGGTGCTGACGCTGAATGAGGAGCGCAACATCGGCGCCACCCTCGCAGCGCTCGCCCGCCAACGGATGCGCGACTTCGAGGTCCTCGTGGTCGACGCCGCCAGCACCGACCGCACCGGCGCCATCCTGCGCCAGGCCCAGACCGAGTTCCCGGTCCCGCTGCGCCTGAGCATGGCCGACACCTGCCTCCCGATCGGCGAGGCCCGCAACCGCGGCGTCGCGATGGCCAAATCGGACTGGATCGCGTTCCTGTCCGCCGACGCCGAGCCCGACGAGCACTGGACCGCCGAGATGGCGTCCTCGCTGGCCAAGGCCGACATGGCGTTCGGCCCGCAGATCCACTCGCCCGAGCGCTGGACGACGGCCGCCGCCGTGCGCGGCCTGCGCTACCACTTCCCCGACGGCGAGACCCCCGAGCCGCTACGGTTCGCCTCCAACGTCGCCGCCGGCTACAAGCGCACCATCCTGGAGCGCCACCCGTTCGACCCGTGGGCCAACGCCGCCGAGGACCTGCTGCTGGCGCAACGGGCCGCCGCCGAGGGCTACACCGCCGTCTACAACCCGCGCATGGTGGTCCGCCACCACGACGTCGCCACCTTGCGCCAGGAGATGCGCAAGAACGTCCGCGAGGGCTACGGCTGCGGCGCCTACGCCAGCGAGCTCGGCGTCCAGCGCGAGGTGCTCGCGTGGGGCGGCGGGCTTGCCGCTTGCGCCCTGGTTGCCGTCTGGCTGCCCATCCTCGGCTTGCCCCTCTTGGCCGGCGCCCTCTGGGTCCCGGCCGTGCGGCGCGCCGTGCGCCGCCGCCGCAGCCTGCCGGCCCTGCACCTCGTGCGCGGGGTCGCCGCCTCCCCCGCCTTCGACCTCGCCTTCCTCGTCCAGTATGTGCACGGGCTCGCCCTCGGGCGCAGCCGCCGCAAGACCCCCAAGGAGACCCCCACATGACCCACGCGACCGTCTTCATCATCATGGATGCCGGCAGGGCCGACTACGTCCGCCCCGACACGATGCCGTTTTTGCACGGCCTTGCCCAGAAGTCCCTCACGGGCTCGTTCGAGAGCCCGCCCGGCTTCGCCCAGCGCACGGTGCTGTTCTCCGGCCGCTACCCCGACACCTCCGGCAACTTCAGCCAGTTCGTGTTCAACCCCGAGGAGAGCCCGTTCAAGTGGGTCCGCAAGCTCGGCCCGCTGCGGGCGCTGGTGCGTCCCAAGAAGCTGTTCTGGCCGACGCGCAAGGTGGTCGAGAAGATCACCAAGATGAAGACCGGCGCGTTCCACACCGACCCCGCCTGGATCCCGCCGAAGTTCCTGCCCAGCTTCGCCATGTGCGAGGACATGAAGCCGATGTACGAGCCCGGTGCCTTGGGCGCCAAGTCGATCTTCGACCTGTGCCGCGAGAACGACCTCCGCTTCCGTTACCTGGCCCACCCCATCTCCGGCGTCGACAACGAGATCCACGAGATCCTGGTGCGCGAGCTGCGCGCCTCGGCCCCCTACGACCTCTACGTCGCCCAGTTCTCGGTGTGCGACCAGCGCGGCCACGTCGACGGCCCCTTCAGCGACAAGATGCAGAAAGGCCACCTGCGCGAGCTCGACCAGAAGTTCGCCAGCATCCACGCCGCCCTGTCCGCCGGCTACGACTCGTGGGACCTGTTCATCTGCGGCGACCACGGCATGGGCCCCGTCCGCCAGGAGGTCAACGTCCTCAAGGCGCTCCGGGCCAGCGGCGCCAAGGAAGCCGAGGATTACGTGGTCTTCGTCAACTCGACCATCGCGGTGCTGTGGTACCTGACCCCCAAGGGCCGCGACGCCGTCGAGGCCGTCCTGCCCGGCATCGCCGGCAGCCGGGTGCTGTCCGACGACGAGCGCAAGGCGCGCCGCATCCCGATGGACCGGCGCTGGGGCGACCGGATGCTCATCGCGAACCCGGGTGTGATGTACTGGCCCGACTACTTCCACGTCACCGACTCGAAGATCGTCGGCATGCACGGCTACCTCGACAAGTCCGAGGAGGGCATGGGCGCCATGGTCATCTCGTCGAGCCCCGGCCGGGTCCCGCCCCACCCCGTCGGCAACCGCAGCCTCGTGGACGTGTTCCCCACCCTGTGCGACATGCTCCGCCTGCCCGTCCCCGACACCAACGAGGGCGAGTCGCTGCTCCGGGCCCCCATCCAAGTGGCCCCCGCCTCGGCCCGCAAGCAGGCATGAGCTACACCCTCCGGGACACGCCGGAGGTCGTGGCGCGGGTCGAAGGCGACCTCGCCCGCGTCGCCGAGGCGGTCCGCGCCCGCGACCCCGCCCTCCGCAGCCTGGTGCTGACGGGCGGGTTCGCGCGCGGCGAGGGCACGGTGCTCGACGGCGTCCCGCAGAACGACTACGACTTCGTCGCCGTCCGGCGGCTGGGCGCGCCCGCGCGCTACGGCCCCCTCGCGCGCCAGCTCGAGGCCGAGCTGGGCCTGCACATCGACCTCGCGCCCGTCGCCGCCGCCCGCCTGCCGCGCGTCGCCCCGTCCATCTTCTGGTACGAGACCGCGCTCCGGGGCAAGACCGTGTGGGGCGAACCGCTGTTGGACCGCATCCCAGTGCGCGGCCCCCAGGACCTGGCGCCCGGCGAGGCGCTCCGGCTGGTGGCCAACCGCGCCGCCGGCCTCCTCTTGGTGACGCCGAACGCCGACCCGCACGCGCGCCGCATCCAGGCGGCCAAGGCGCTGCTTGCCGCCTTGGACGCGCACCTCCTGGGCGCGGGCGCGTTCGCGCCCAGCCAGCGCGAGCGCCAGGAGCTGTGGGCCCGGCTGCCCCCGATCCCCGCCGTCGAGGCGCGGCGGGCGTGGTTCGAGTGGGCCTTCGCCTTCAAGGTGGACCTCGCGCACGCGCCCCCGCGCGACGCCGCGCAGGCGTGGCGGGCCGCGCGCGCGGCCCTGCTCGACGCCGTGCCGACCGCGCTGCGGCTGGCGGGGCCGGCCGGCGACGGCGTGGTCGACCACCTCTTGTACCTGGCGCGGAGCCGAGGCCAGGCGCAGGCCCGGCTGCTGCGGCACCCCACCATGAAGGTGCGGCAGGCGACGCTGCGGCTGCTGGAGGCAACGCCGGAGCCCGCCATCGCACCCGCTGACGCCGTCCGCATCCTCGGGCCGCGCGCGGCGCCGGACCCCACGGCGGAGTTGGCAAGGCTGCGGGCGGCGACGCGGCAATGATGGGGAAGGGTCGCGCGTCGGCGCGCGCCGAACGCGAAGCGAAGGCGTTCGGTGCGTCGCGCGCGCAGCGCCGTGACGCGCCAGGGGGTCCTAGGGGCGAAGCCCCTAGGCGGCGACCCGGCAGTAGCTTCGAGGAACGTGCCATGGATCGTTGTCCCAACACGCCTAATGGAGCGCCGCGCGAGACATTCCAGTGAGCCTTATGCTCAATGCACGCACCGCCACCGTCCTGTCCCTGGCCATCGCCGGGGCTTTCGTCCTCTTTGCCACGCCCACCAGCGCCCACGGCCACGCGGGCGACGTCAAGGTCCACGACGAGGAGACCGCCGACCCGCCGACGCGCAACATCCCGCACGTCGACTGCGAGGACTTCTGGATCGAAGGCTTCAACATGAACGCCGGCACCGGCTCGTTCGAGATCTTCTCCTGGCCCCCGACGGGCGACATGACGATGGTGCTGGACGGCGAATGGACGGCGGACACGGGCGACGACGAGGAGGGCTTCCACTTCCTGAGCGGCCCCTACACCCTGGCCGCCGGCCACTACCGCCTCGAGGTCACCGAGGACGACGGCAAGGACAGCACCAAGAACAAGATGTTCTGGGTCGAGGAGTGCGCGCCCGAGTGCGAGGAGGGCTCCGAGCAGTGCCCGCCCCCGGAGGAGCTGCCGTGCCCCACCGACCTCGTGCTGCTGGCCCGCAGCGACGGCTCGGTCGAGCTGACCTTCACGCCCGCCCCCGGCAGCAACGGCACCATGGTGTACCGCGCCGAGGGCGACGGCGACTTCGAGCACATCGCCAACCTCGACGCCGGCGTCGGTACGTACATCGACGCGGACACCGAGGACGGCGTCACTTACACCTACATGGTGACGGCGCTGTTCGGCGACTCCGAGAGCGAGGGCTGCGCGCAGGTCGAGGTCACCACCATCCCCGACCTGCCGACCTTCGTCGCGGTCGGCGCCGCCGGCCTCCTCGGCACCGCGGCCTACGCCATCGCCCGCCGGAAGCAGGAGTGAGCCGATGGGCGGGCTGCGCAGCCTCCTCGGCCTCCTGTTGGCCGGCTACGGGCTCCTCGTCCTCCTCGGCCTCCTGGCCCACGAATCCCCGGTCGCGGGGTTCCTGAGCCTGGCCGCGGGCGCAGCCATCCTCGCCTTCGGGCTCCCGCGCATCCAGATGCGGCGCGGCCGCTGGGTCGCCGCCCTCGGGGCGGCCTTGGTCGTCGGCACCATCGCGGTCAACGCGGTGCGCGCCAACGGCCTCGGCCTCCCCGAGTGGGGCCTCCTGGCCTACGGCGCCGCCCTTCTCGCCTCCTCCCCGTTCTTGGACCGGAAGCTCGGCAAGGTCGAGGTCGGCAGCCTTGTCGGCTGGTCGTTCCCCTTGCTGCTGGCGCCGATGGTGCTGTTCGCCTCCAACGCGATGGTGTCGAGCCCCGAGGCGGGCTCTGGCGCCGCGGGCGCGGTCGCCTCCTTGGTCGTCGCCCCCACCGCCTTCGGCCTGGTGCTGCTGGGCACCCCCGTCGAGGTCGTCGGCCACAACCTGGTCCTCGAGACCCCGCGCGGCGGGCTGACGCTTGGCGTCGGCCTGGTCTGCGCCGGCTTGTACCCCATCGTCCTGTTCCTCGGGCTGGTCGGGCTGCACGCCTGGCAGACCAAGATGCCGGGCACCCGCCTGGCGGCCACGCTGTTGCTGGGCCTGGCCGGACTGTGGGTGATGAACATCCTCCGGCTGGTGATCCTGGCCCGCATCGGCATCGCCTGGGGCCCCGCCGCGCTGCAGACCGCGCACGCCCACATGGGCTGGATCCTGTTCGCCTTGTTCATGGCGTGCTTCTGGTTCGTGGTGCTGCGGCGCTGGGAGCCGAAGCCGGAGCCCGAGCCGAAGCCGGCGGACTAGGCCAGCCGCGGCGCGCGCCGCACCAGCGCCAGCAGGTCGGCCGCAAGCGGCGGCTTGGCCAGGTGGTGGTCGAAGCCCTGCCGCATCGAGCGGGCCCGGTCCGCATCGGTGGCGTAGCCGGAGAGCGCCACCAAGGTGCAGCCGGCCAGGCTGGGGTCGGCCCGGACGCGGCGCGCCACCTCGTGGCCGTCCATGCCCGGCATCCCGAGGTCGCAGAAGATGATGTCCGGCCGGAGCGAGCGGGCCTTGGCCAGCCCTTCCTGCCCTGAGGTGGCGGCCTGGACCGTGTGCCCTTCGAGGCGCAGCAGGTCGGCCAGGGTCTCGCCGACGTCCGGGTTGTCGTCGACCACCAGGACGCGGCGGGCCGGCGTGGCGTCCGTGCGCGGCGGCGCGGCGGGCTCGCCGGCGGCCGGGACCGTCAGCAGCGGCAGGCGCACCGTGAACGTGCTGCCTTGGTTCTCGCCGGCGCTGGACGCCACCACGGTGCCGTCGTGCAGCTCCACGATGCTCTTGGCCAGCGTGAGCCCGATGCCGAGGCCGCCGCCTCCTTGCCCGGCGTGGGCCTGGACGAACGGGTCGAAGATGCTGGCGAGGCGGTCGGCGGGGATGCCGAGGCCGTTGTCGGCGATGCGCACCACCGCCTCGCCACCCTCGGCCTCGACGGTGGCCTCGATGCGGCCGCCGGCCGGCGTGTACTTGGCGGCGTTGCGGAGCAGGTTGCCGAACACCTGGGCCAGCCGCACCGCGTCGCCGGCCACCAGCAGGGGGGCCGCGGCGCCGCGCAGCTTGAACGCCTGGGCTTTCTCCTGCATCAGCGGGCCGGCGATCTCGGCGCCCTGCAGCACGGCGGCGGCCAGCGGCATCGGCTCGCGGCGGACCTGGATCTTGCCGCGCGAGAAGCGGGCGACGTCCAGGAGGTCGTCCACCAGGCGCGTCAGGTGCGCGACCTGGCGGTCCAGGATGTCGTGGTAGTGGGCTTGCTTGGCGGGGTCCGGCTCCCGCTTCAGCAGCTCCGACGCCATGGCCAGCGGCGACAGCGGGTTGCGCAGCTCGTGCGCCAGGGTCGCCAGGAACTCGTCCTTGCGGCGGTCGGCCTCGGCGAGCCGGCGGTGGCGCTCCTCGGCCTCCTGCCGGAGCGCCAGCTCCTCGGTGACGTCGCGGCTCACCAGCAGGTAGCCGAGGGGCTTGCCGTGCGCGTCGTCGCGGCGGGTCAGCACCACCGAGGCCTGGAACGACGAGCCGTCCTTGCGCCGCCGGTGGAAGACGCCCTCGGCGTAGCCGTCGCGCAGGGCCGTGGCGTGCATCCGGCCCACCACGCCCGTGCGCAGGTCCTGGTCGTCGTGCAGCAGGTCGGAGGACTTGCCGAGCACCTCGTCGGCGGTGTAGCCGTAGTTGCGGCGGGCGCCGGCGTTCCAGCTCAGGATGCGCCGCTCCAGGTCCTCGGCGATGATGCTGTACTGCGTGCTCGACTCGAGGATGTTGGCCAGCAGGCGGCGGTTCTCGTCCGCCTCGCGCCGCAGCCGCTCCTCCGCCGTGATGTCGCGGCTCACCAGGAGGTAGCCGATGGGCCGCCCGTGCGCGTCGTCGCGGCGGGTGATGACGACGCTGGCGAGGAAGGTGGTGCCGTCCTTGCGGCGGCGCCGGAACTTGCCTTCCGCGTGGCCGTGCGCCAAGGCCTCGTCGTGGAGCCGCTTGACGACGCCCTCCTCCAGGTCCTCCGGGCTGTGCAGCAGGTCGGAAGACTTGCCGAGCACCTCGTCGGGCGCGTAGCCGTAGTTGCGGCGGGCGCCGGCGTTCCAGCTCAGGATGCGCCGCTCCAGGTCCTTGGCGATGATGCTGTGCTCGGTGCTCGACTCCAGGATGTTGGCAAGGAACGCGCTGGTCTCGACCAGGCCCGAGACCATGCCGGCGATGGCGTCCTCCGCCGCGGCCCGGCGCGGCCCGCTGCCGTCCTCCTTGGCCGCGACCCGCAGCAGCCGGCGGACGTCCTGCTCCGGCGGCTCGCGCCCGGCTCCGGCAGTCCCCATCGCAAGCGTCGGCAACCGTCCGCGCGGAAAGGACTTGCTGGCGCGGCACCGCTTGCCTCGAACGAACCAGACTAAGCGTTGGCGGCGTCGGCCAGCACGGCTTCCGTCCGCTTCGCAAGCTCGTCCCAGTCGTGCCCCTCGATCACGCGCTTGCGGCCCGCGCGGCCCATCCGGCGCGCCATCCCTTCGTCCGCCAGCACCGCGCACAGCTGCGCCGCCAGGTCGCGCGCGTCGCCGGGCGCCGCCAGCAGGCCGTTCTCGCCGTGGGCCACGAAGTCGGGGATGCCGCCGACCCGGCTTGCCACCACGGGCCGCTCGCAGGCGTTGGCCTCGGCCAGCACCATGCCGAACGACTCGGCGTCGGTCAGGCTGGGCAGCACCGTGACGCAGGCGCGGTTGTAGGCCGCGACCAGCTCCGGGTCGCTGAGGCGGCCGCTGACCTCGACGCCGCCGAGGCGGGCGCCCAGGCGCCGGAACTCGGCGGCGCGGTCGCCCTTGCCCACCAGCCGCAGCCGGGCGGCGGGGTGCGCCTTGGCGACGGCCTGGAACGCGTCCCACAGCACGTCGGCCCCTTTCCAGCCGTAGCTGCGGTCCAGCGGGCCGACGAACAGCACCTCCTTGGGGGGCGCGTCCTCCATCGGCTGCGGCGCGAAGGTGGCGTGGTCGACGCCCGGCGGGATGATGGCGACGCGGTCCTTGTGCTTCCCGAGCGCGTGGTCGCGGACGTACGGTGTCACGGCGATCAGCCGCGCGGCGTTCTTGAGCATCCGGCGCTCCAAGGTGGCGCGGTCGAGGGCCGCGAGCACGTTGCGGACGCCGGTGCTGCCTTGCAGCCGGCCGGCGTGGTAGGTCGCGACGAACGGGACGCCGGCGCGCGCGGCGGCGAGGCTTGCCATCTCGGCCGAGAACGGCACGGGCGTGTGCGCCAGCACGACGTCGGGGCGGTCGCGGGCGATGCGGTCGCGCACGGCGCCCAGGAAGCCGGCGCCGACGGGGGCGTTGCCGATGCGGAAGTCGGGCATGGTGAACTCGACCGGGACGCCCTCGACGTCGACGCGGCCGGCGCGCGTCTGGCTGAAGGCGAGCGCCTGCACGTCGTGGCCGCGCCCGGCCAGGCGGCGCAGGATCTGGTGCGCGTACCGCTCCAGGCCGCCGCCCTCGGGGCTATAGTACGGCGTGACCGCCAGGATGCGCATGGGGGTTCACCTCGCGGCGGGGGCGGCCCGCGAGCGCCTCGTCGTACACTTGGACGAGGCGGTCGGTGACCGCGTCCCACGAGAACAGGGCGTGCACCTTGCGGGCCAGCGCCGCGCCGCGCGGCAGGTTGGCGGCGATGGCCTGCTGCAGCGCTTGGGCGAGGGCGGCCGGGTCGCCGGGCGGCACCGTGAGGCCGCCGACCTTGGCGACGTCCTCGACGCCGCGCAGCGCGGAGGCCACGACCGGGGTGCCGCACGCCATCGACTCGATGAGGGCGATGCCGAAGGCCTCCTGGCGGTTGACGCTGGGCAGCACCGTGAGGGTGGCGCCGCGGTACAGGATGGGCAGCATGTCGTCGGGGATGTGGCCGAGCCAGCGCACCTCGACGCCGAGGTTGCGCGCCAGCGACTCCAGGAACGGCTTGCGCGGGCCGTCGCCGACGACCACCAAGGGAAGGCCGAGGCGGGCGAGGGCCATGGCGTGCAGCAGCACCTCGACGCCCTTGTAGGGCACGAGGCGGCCGACGAACAGCAGGTAGTCGCCGGGGCTGGCGGGGCCGTCCGGGCGGAAGCGGGCCGGGTCGATGCCGTTGGGCACGATCCGGAGCCGCTCCGCCGGCACGCCGGCCAGGCTCGGGGCCGACTCGGCGTAGGCGTGCGAGCGCACCAGGACCGCCTGGGCGACGCTGTAGCTCGGCGGGCCGACCTTGCGGTAGAGTGCTGCGGCAAGGCGGCCGGCGGCGCTGCCGGGGTGCGGCTCGAAGTGGAAGTCCAGCACCGGCACCGCGCCGTCGCGGTCGGCGCGCCGCAGCACGGGCGCCGTCGTGAACGGGTAGGTGGCCGCGACGTGCACGATGTCCGCGCCGGGCGGCAGGTGCCGGTCGAGGCGGCACACCGGGTCACGGAACAGGGTCGCGTGGCGATGGACCCGGATGGTGCGCAGGTTGTCGTCGACCGTCCGCCGGGGCGGGCCCGAGGTGCTGCACAGCATCGTCACGTCGTGGCCGCGGGCCACCAGGCCCTTGGCGACCTCGGCGAACACCCGCTCGACGCCGCCGACCTTGGCGCCTTTGGTGTCGAGCTGGTCCGGCGTGGGGTCGTAGGGCGAGACCAGGGTGATGCGCTTGCTCTCGCCCATGGTCATCCCCACAGGTAGCTGCCGCTCACGACCATGGCGCCGCCGGTGTCGGTGGCGCGGAACTTGACGATGCTGCCGTTGGCGACGAAGAACGACTTGGCGTAGTTGCCCCAGCTCTGCTTGTCGAGGACGACCCAGCCGTTGGTGTTGACCTGGGCCTCCACCTTGGCGAGGGGGTGGTTGGCGGTGACCTGCACCTCGACCCACCAGTCGTTGCCTTGCGACTTGGGCACGAACGAGGCGGTGAACGTCCCGGTCGGCGGCGGAGGCGGCGGGGGTGGCGGGGGCGGGGTGCCGCCGCTGCACGCGACCTTGCTGGCGTCCACGTTGCTGGGCGGAATCCACTGGTAGCAGTCGCTGAGGTCGATGGCGCCCGTGCCGGAGGTCGCCTGGAACTGCACGACGGTGCCTTGCACGACCTGGTAGGACGCGGCCCAGCCGCCCCACGACTGTTTCGTCAGGGGCTTCCAGGCGCCGCCGTTGAGGCGGACGTCCACCTTGGCGACGGTGTGGCCGGCGGCGCTGACGACCGTCTGCTCCCACCACTCGTTGCCGCGCACTTGGCTGTAGACGGCGTCGAACGCGCCGCTGGGCGGCGGGGGCGGGGGCGGCTCGGTGGGCGTGCTCTCGCAGTCCACTTGGGTCGCGTCCACGTTGCTGGGCGGGATCCACTGGTAGCACGCGCTCGGGTCGGTCGAGCCGGCCGTCGAGGTGGCGCGCAGCTGCACCACGGTGCCTTGCACGACCTGGTAGGACGCGCCCCAGCCGCCCCACGACTGCTTCGTGAGGGGCTTCCAGGCGCCGCCGTTCAGGCTGACGTCCACTTTGTCGAGGGCCTCGCCGGTGGCGCCGACGTTGGCCTGGACCCACCATTCGTTGCCGCGCACGGCGGTGAAGGTGGCGTCGAACGGCCCGGTCGGCGGGGGGGGCGGAGGCGGGGGCGGCGGAGGCGGCGGAGGCGTCACGCCGCCGCCGAGGGGAGCGGGGTCGGGCAGGTGCGGCCACATCGCGTTGTAGCCGACGTGGGTGTCGTAGATCTGGATGGCCGGGCCCTGCGCGCCGCTGGCGGCCGGGCTGGCCTCGACGACGAGCTGCAGCGTGTTGGTGTTCCACAGGTCGCCGGCGATGGCGTTGCGCTGGACCTTGTAGGGGTTGATGCCGACGAAGGTCTCCTTGGCGCCGGTGGCGGCGTTGAGGTACCACAGGCCGTCGCCGCCGGAGCCGGGGCCGTTGGCCACGATCTCCTGGGCGCCGTCGCCGTCCACGTCGGCAAGCACCAGGTCCTTGTTGCTCCAGTAGGTGGCAAGCTCGGTGCGCCACACCAGGTTGCCGGCGTGGTCGTAGCGGTAGTAGTTGGCGGGGCCGGTGAGCTGCCACGCCTGCGACTCGTCGAAGGGCGGCTTGTGGCCCATGGTGTTCCAGTCGCCCCAGTAGACCTCGTTGCGGCCGTCGTTGTCGGCGTCCGCGACGATCGGGTGGGTGTAGGTGAGCGGGTTGGCGTTCGGGTCGCGGCGGCCCCACAGCAGCTTGCCGTTGGAGTCCAAGGCCGCGATCAAGGCATGGTTGGCGTCGACGTTGTCGGGGTCGTGCGAGTCGCGGGCGCCGAAGACCACGTCGGGGCCGCCGATGCCGTCGAGCTGGCCGATGCCGGGGCCGACGGGGATGCTGCCGGAGCCGAGGCTGAAGGCGGCGCGGGCGTCGTAGCGCCACACCTGGCCGCCGGTGCGGCCGTTGAGCGCGGTCACGACGCCGCCGTCGGAGACATGCACCACCTCGGGCCAGCCGTCCAGGTTGAGGTCGGCCACGGCCGCGTCGGCGTTGCCGCCGCCGATGCAGGTCTTCCACAGCAGCGAGCCGTCGCCGCGCAGGGCGTAGACGCCGGACTCCTCGGTGGTGCCGATGATGTCGTAGTGGCCGTCGCGGTCGAGGTCGTGGATCACGGGCTTGGAGTCGCTGCCCGGCCCGCTGAAGCAGTCGGACAGGCGGCGTTCCCACTCCTTGACGAAGGTCCACTTGGCGTTGGCGGCGGTGCTTGCGTCGAAGCGGTACTTGGTGACGGTGGCGGCCGAGTTGACCAGCACCAGGTAGGAGGTGCCGCCCTCACGGTAGGCCTCGGGGCCGTTGAAGGTGCGGGCGCCCCAGCCGGACGGGAAGCTGGTCTTCAGCTCCGCCTTCATGGCGCCCGTGCGGGAGTCGAAGATGTACGCCCAGTTGTTGTCGTTCTGGGCGACGATCTCCAGGTCGCCGTCGTTGTCGAAGTCGAACAGCTTGGCCGGGTTGCCGTCGAAGGCCGCGAACGCGACGGCCGGGTTCGAGGTGGTGTTGGTCATGCTGCGCACCAGGTTGGTGGCGGCCGACGCGGGCGGCACCATCGCGAACGCCGTCATCACCAAGAGGCCGGTGACGGCCACGCGTGGGAGAATCTTCATCGCCAAGCCCCCGTCGTGTAGGTGGCCTCGATCTGGATGACCGCGACGCCGCCCGCCTCGCCCGAGGTGTTGGCTGGCTTGACGGGGACGACGAGGTCCACCTTGCCGTCGCGGTCGAGGTCGGCGACGCTGGGGCCGCGCAGCAGCTCCCAGCCGAGGGTCGGCACGAACGCGGTGGGGCGGCCGTCGCTGGACCGGAGGGCCCAGATGCCGTCGGCGCCCTCGTAGGGGCCGGTGGCCAGGATGTCCTGCACGCCGTCGCCGTCCAGGTCCGCGATCGCGATGTCCTTGTTCGACCACCAGGTCTCCAGCTCGGTGACCCAGGCCTCGAGGCCGCTGGCGTCCAGGCGGAACACGTGCGGCTTGCCGACGTTCTCCCAGTTGCCGGGGTTGTGGCCGATGGTGTTCCAGTCCATGCCGTAGATTTCCGTCATGCCGTCGCCGTCGAGGTCGCCGGCGCGCAGCATGGTGTAGCTCAGGGGATTGGCCCACTGCGGGTTGCGGACCCAGAGCGCCTCGGCGCCGTGGTCGGCGCCTTGCCGGCCGTGGACCGCGAAGATGCCCATGTGCTGGCTGGCGAAGGTGTCGGGGCGGCCGGACTCGGCCTGCCGGACGGTGAACAGCACCTCCTTGGGCGCGACCCCGTCGAGCTCGGCGACCGTGGGGCTCACCGAGATGCTGGCGGGCGTGAAGCCGTACTGGGTGGCGTCGAAGGTCCAGAGCGGGAAGCCCTTGGCGCCGTCGAACACCGACACGACGCCGCCGTCGGAGGCGAAGATGGCCTCGCGCCGGCCGTCGCCGTCGAGGTCCTCGGCGATGGGCGCGGCGTTGCCGCCGCCCCAGCACCAGCCCCAGCGGAGCGTGCCGTCGGCGTTGAGGGCGAACAGGCCGCGCTCCTCCGCCTGGACGAGGATTTCGCGGCCGCCGTCGCCGTCGAGGTCGGCCAGCGTGGCGCTGGCGTCCATCGAGGCGCCGTCGATGCAGTCGTCCATGCGGCGCTCCCATGCCTTCGCGAAGGTCAGGCTGTCGCCGCCCTTGCCTTGCAGTTTCCACAGCGCGACGTAGCCGGCCGGGCTGGCCACGACGATGCTGGGGGCCTCGCCGGGGTGCATCACGGCCGCGTCGGCGCCGTTGAGGTAGCGGTCCACGTACCAGCCGTCGGGGACGGTGGTGGGCAGGCGCGCCAGCACCTTGCCGTCCTGGCGGAAGACGTGGACCTGGCCGTCGCCGCCGTAGGTGACGACCTCGCTGCGGCCGTCGCCGTCGAAGTCGACGAGGGTGGGCACCGAGTCGAACTCGGGGGTCCAGTCGTCGAGGCCGCTGGTGTCGGGGTCGCCCAGCAGGCGGAGGGCGCCGTCCTGGGTGCCGAGCACCTTGACCATGTCGGTGCCGCCCGGCATCTGCAGGCTGGGCTTCTTGAGCTTCTCCCGCAGCGCGGTGTCGCCGGCGGAGTCGCCGCAGCCGGCCAGCAGGACGGCCGCCACGAACAGGGTGGCGACGAGGGCGGCTGCCTTCACGCGCTCGCCTCCCGGGGGTTGCGGTTGCCGCCGGCGGGGCCGACCTCGGGCAGCGTGGTGAAGCGGGTGCGGACCAGGGTCCAGCCGATGCGCAGGCCGTCGCGGGCGCCGTTGAGCTTGGACTCGCCGGGGCGCGGCATGTAGTCGGCGCGCACGTGGGCGATGCGGTAGCCCAGGCGGGCGGAGAGCGCGAACAGCTCGGCCTCCAGCTCGAAGCCGGTGCTGGTCAGGGGCAGGCTCTGGAACGCGTCGCGGCGGAAGCCCCACAGGCCGGTGCACAGGTCGGGGCAGCGGCGGCCGTAGAGCATGGTGGCGCCGAGGCTGAGGGCGCGGTTGCCGTAGCGGTGCGTCACCGACATGGCGCCTTCCTGGATGATGCGGCGGCCCATGACGACGTCGGCGTGGTCCCAGGCCAAGAGCGAGGCCATGCGCGGGATGGCGTCCGGGGCGTAGGTGCCGTCGGCGTCCAGCATCACGACGTAGTCGCCGGCGAACAGCGGGCGGGCCTCCCGGAGGGCGGCGGCCTTGCCGGGCACGCGGTCGGTGAGGACCTGCGCGCCCCATGCGCGGGCGATGTCGGCGGTGCGGTCCTTGCTGCGGCCGTCGAGCACGAACACCTCCGAGCGGAAGCCGGCGGCGGCCAGGGTCTCGACGGGGAGGGAGCGCAGGGTGCCGCCGATGGCGGCCTCCTCGTCCTTGGCGGGCACGACGATGGTGACGAGGCCGGGCTTGTGCGGCGCGGCGGCCGGGGTGGGGGGCTGCATCGCGTCACACCGCCGTGTAGGCCGCCATCGGCTTGGTGTTGCTGCACCAGGAGCCGATCTTCTGGTAGGGCATCGACTCGAGGAAGCTGAGGTCGGCGCCGGGCGTCTCGTCGGGGAGGTGGCCGTCCACGACGACGACCAAGGGCCGGCCGTCCTTGGCCAGTTGCCGCATGGTGGCGTCGCGTTCGCCCGCGTCGGTGAAGAACTCGGGCTTGAACCAGATGCGCGAGGCGTCGGTGGCCACACCGGCCAAGACCAGCTTGGCTTGCCAGGAGCCGGCGATCACCAGCGCCTCCGGCTCGGCGTCGACCCAGGAGGCGACCTCCTGCAGGCCCTTGAGCTCGCAGTTGCTGTAGAGGCGGTACCAGCCCTCGTCGTAGCGGTCGGGGGTGGCCGCGTACACGCCGCCGGCCAGGCAGACCGCCACGATCAGGGCGGGCAGCACGACGAACATCGGGCGGGCCGAGGGGGTCTTGGGCAGCGTGTAGGCGGCCTCGGTCTCGGCCTCGGCGCCGCTGCGGCCGGACGAGGTGGCGTCCTCGAAGGCCTTGCAGGTGACGCGGGCCAGGAAGCCGCCGGCGACACCGGCCAGCATCGCGAGCGCCACGCCGAGGTAGACGGCGGTGCGGTGCGGCCAGAACTCGGAGTCGAGCGGGTTGTGGACCACGAAGGGGTAGGTCGCGATCGCCATGGCGACGCCAAGGTGGGCGCCGGGGCTGCGGGCGAACGGCAGGATGGCGAGGCCGACGGCGGCCATGGCGAGGATGGGCCAGCCGAACATGCCGGGCAGGTCCACGAACTGGGGCAGGCCCTTGGCGAAGGCGGGCAGGCTGATGGCGAACAGGGCGCCGACCAGGATGCCGCTCACGACGAAGCGGTACCAGGCGGGCGGGGTGGCGCGGCGGCGGTTGCCGACCCAGTCGAAGGCGCGGGGGGCGAAGCGCAGGATGACCAGGGGCAAGAGCGAGACGCCGAGCACGACGGGCGCCAAGAGCCAGAGGTCGTTGAGCTCCGACGGCGACAGCACGTCGCGGAAGCCGGGGCCGCAGGCGCCGCCGCAGCCGACGAGGGCAAGGGCGAGGGCGCTGCCGACGATGGCGAGGCTGGCGGCGAACCCGGCGGGCGCGAAGGCGGCGCCGCGGGAGCGCCACGGCATGATCCAGGTCAGGACCATGAAGGCGAGGCCGGTGAGGCCGACGATGACCATGAGCCACGGGTGCGCGAACAGCAGGAACGCCGTGATCGGGATGGCTGCGGCCAGCCAGGCGAGGCGGCCGCGCATCAGCTCCAGCAGGCTGTAGAACAGGAACGGCAGCATCGCGATGTCGAGCGCCGTCGGGCTCATCATGGTGCTGCGGAACACGACCTCGGGCATGATCGCGATGGCCACCGCGCCCACGAAGGCGGCGACCTTGGAGTCGAAGCGCCACAACAGGACGGCCATGCCGACGATGGCGATGGCGCCGAACAGCACGGGGCCGAAGCGGACCAGGTCGTAGAGGTCGTAGCCGGTGAAGACCACGATGCCTGCAAGGAAGGCGTGAAGGCCTGGCGGGTACAGGCTTCCAGGCTCGTTGAGGGGGTCGAGGCTCCCGTCACGCAAGTGCTCGCGGACGAGCGCCATGTGCGTGTAGGGGTCCTCTGCCGGGATGACAGGGGAGGACATCGGGTCGTCCAGGCGGGCCTGGAGACCGACGAAGACGGCGGCCAGGATGGCGACCGACCAAAGCCACAGATTGACACGTTGAGCCGACATGGCGATTCAAGCCCCAGGTCGCAGATTGGGCCTTAAACGTCCCATGGAACATCGTTGGAAGTGGACGGACGGGTGGCGGACAATGCTGGCGGAAGGCCCTTGTGCCCTGGGGCGCAGATGCTCCGGCGTGTCTCGCACGCCCAGCTTCACGGCTGACCCCACCACCCCGACCGTCCGCCGCGTCGGGCCTGCCGACCTGCTGGTCGCCGCTGGCCTCGTGCTCCTGGCTGGCGTGGTCGCGCTCGTCCTTCCCTCCGGCAACCTCCTGCGGCTGCTGATCGGCGCCCCCGCCGTCCTCCTGGCCCCCGGCTACCTCGCCCTCCAGGCTGCCATCCGACCCGGCCCCGCCGAGCGGCGCCCGCTGCACCTGGTGTTCGCGTTGGGCCTGAGCCCGGCCCTCGTCGGGCTGCTTGCGCTCGCGACCGCCATCGTCCCGGGCGGCTTCAAGCCGGCCGTCATCGTCTCCGTGACCGTCGTGGCCTGCCTGGCCATGGCCGGGGTCGCGATGGTCCGCCGCCGCCAGGTGCCCGTCCAGGCCGCCACGGCGCAGCCGACGACCGCCTAAGGGTGGCCGAACGACCCAAAAGGGTCAAGAATCCCTGGCGCAACCCGCCCGTCATGCAACTGTCGAAGGTCCTGTCGCTGGCGAGCCTCGCCTTCGGGGTCCTGTTCTACGTCGCCGCGGTCGCCGGCCTCCTGTGGCCCGCCACCCCGCCCGCCGACGTCGGCATCCTCTCCACCGCCGGCGTGTTCATCCTGATGGGCCTCGTCGGCCTGCTGTTGCGCCCCCAGGGCGCCCACGAGTAAGCGCGGGCCGGCTAGAACGCCCCGCTAGTGGCCGCCACGTAGGCGGCCGTGAACACCAGCAGGCCGGCGAACGCGCGGCGCAGCCCCAGCGGCGCCATGCCATGCGCCAGCCGGGTCCCGAGCGGCCCCGCCACCGCCGACGCCAACGCCAAAGGCACCGCCAGCCGCCCGTCGAGGCCCGCCGCCACGGCGGCGGTGCCGGCGACGGCGGCGTTGGTGAACACCGGCACCAGGCTGGAGCCGACGGCGGTGTGGACCGGGACGCCGGAGAGCGTGAGGACCGGGACGGTGACCAGGCCGCCGCCGATGCCGAGCAGCTTGGAGGCGACCCCGGCGCCCGCGCCGAGGAGGCCCAGGAGGACCGGGCCGGCCCGCCCTTCCCGCACCGGGACGGGCAGGGCCAGGCGCCAGGCCGCGGTCACAAGGACGACGGCGAACAGCAGCTTGAGGCCGGTCGTCGGCACGCGCGGCTGGAGCCAGATGCCGAGGGCGACGCCGGCCAGGCCCGCGCCGGCGAGGGTGCCGCCGATGCGCCAGTCGACGGCGCCGCGCCGGGCGTGCTGGTAGACACCGAGGCTGGCCGGCAGGCACATCGCCAGCAGCGAGAGCGCGGTGGCCTCCGGGAACGAGACGCCGAAGCCATAGTGCAGCACCGGGACCATCAGGATGCCGCCGCCGATGCCGAAGGTGGTCGAGAGGAAGCCGGCGGCAGCCCCGGTGGCGAGCAGGCCCAGGAGGGTGCCCAGGTCGAGGCCGGCCAGCTCGGGCACGGCCGGGGGAACACGGGCGAAATGAAAAGGAAGGGGCACCCGAGGGCGCGGCCCATTGGAGGACGGGCCTCCGCGCCGTGCCCACCGGGCTCCGGCACGGGTCCCTTCAGCCTTCAGGTTGGTCCGGCCGCGTCTTCAAGGCTGAGGGTCGGGGCCGTCGGGGCCGTTGCGCTTGCCGCGCTCCTCCTCCATCTTGCGCATCCACTTGCGGCCCTCGTTGACGGCGGTGTCCCACAGCAGTTCCTCGCTGGCGATGGACTCGTCGTGCAGCTTGCGGGCCAGGACCCGGATGGCCAGCTCGCGGGCGTTGGCCGGGTAGCCCATGTCGATGAGGCGCACCACCGAGCGGGCCCGCAGCGGCAGCCCGACCAGGAACACCAGCATCACGAGCGGGACGACGAGGACCAGCACCGCGACGGCGTAGGCGTAGGCGAAGTACTGCGGCCAGGCCAGGCCGACGACGGCGGAGGCCAGCACCAAGAGGATGCCCACCACCAGCAGGGCGCGCGCGAGGCGCAGCAGGCGCACCACCTTCTGCAGCCGCTCCGACCAGGTGCGCATGGCGTTGTCGGCCACGCTCCAGGCCGCCTTGTACCAGGCCTTGGCCATCGAAGGGTCGAGCGAGGGGGCGGGGAAAGCCTGTTCGGGCTGCTTCGCGGGCCCTCCAGGCACCACGAATCGCACGGATTCCACGGCGACGATCGTTCCGTGCGATCCGTGGAATCCGTGGTCGGACTCGCGGCTACGCCGTCGAGTGCGACTGCTTGCCCTTCTTGGTGAGCGCCCGCGGCTCCGCGATGGCCTCGGCCTCCTGCTGCTCCGCCTCGAGCTCCTTCGAGAGGCTGTCGAGCTCGGCCTTGATGCGGGCGTGGTTCGGGATGTCGCCCAGCACGTCCTCGCTCTTGCCGATGATCTTCTCGAGCTCCTTGGCGTCGGTGGCGCGGCCGGCCGGCGCGTCGGGCGCGACCCCCAGGAAGTTGCTGACGCCCTGGAGCGCCTTCGTGACCTCGAAGGGCAGGATGATCTTGGTGGCCTGGCCCTCGCCGAGCTTGCCGAGCGCGTCCAGCGACAGCACCGACATCGCCTTGGCGTCGAGCGGCACGGTGCCGAGCGCCAGGATGCGCAGCGCCTGCGAACGGCCCTGGCTGGTCAGGATCTGGGCGGTGCGGTCGCCCTCGGCCTCCAGGATCTTGGACTGGCGGATGCCCTCCGCCTGCAGGATGCGGGCGCGCTTGAGGCCCTCCGCCTCCAGGACGGCCGCGCGCTTGGCGCCGTCGGCCTTCAGGATGGCGGCGCGGCGCTCGCGCTCCGCCGAGGTCTGCTCCTCCATGGCGCGCTTGACGCGCTCGACGGGGTCGACCTCGCGGATCTCGACGGCCTCGACCTTGACGCCCCAGGCGTCGGTGGCCTGGTCGAGCATGTCCCGCAGGCGGGTGTTGATGCGCTCGCGCGAGTTGAGCACCTCGTCCAGCTCCATGTCGCCGATCACCGAGCGCAGCGTGGTCTGGGCAAGGGCGATGGTGGCGAAGCGGTAGTCGGACACCTCGAAGGTGGCGCGCTCGGCGTCGATGACCTTGGTGTAGATGACGGCGTCCACGTTGGTGGGCGAGTTGTCCTTGGTGATGACCTCCTGGCGCGGGACGTCGAGGACCTGGGTGCGCATGTCGAGCTTGATGAGACGGCTGCCCATCGGGATGATGAGGTTCACGCCGGTGTTGCGCTTGCCCCGGTACTTGCCGAGGAAGATGTAGAGGCCCTGCTCATAGGGCTGGACGACACGGATCGAGGCGGCAAGCAGCAGCATCAGGAGGATGGCGGCCACCAGGCTGATCACGATGACGGCGGGGTCCACGGCCATTGCAAGCCGTCCAGCATGTCGTGGGCTTCAAGCTTCGCAGGGGGCAGGCTTCCAAGCGGCAGGACCCGAAGGCGCCGGCGCGTCTTTTTTAAGCCCGCCCGAGTCGGGCGCCCCTGCGCAAGAGGCATGGAACGGGGTTCCGCGCCGCCACCCTTGCGCTGCGGCCTCCCTCGGCCGCGCGTCCGAACTGCATGGCCCGGGTAGTGTAGCCTGGTTAACATATGGGATTGTGGCTCCCTTGTGGAGGGTTCGAATCCCTCCCCGGGCCCCTCATGCGCGCCGCCCTTGACTGGCTCCGGAAGCTGGGCGCCGTGCTCCTCGTTCTGTCCTCGGTCACGGTCGGCATCGTGGGCCTGATGTTCACCACCGAGGGGCAGCCCTGGGGACTTGGGCTGGTCGCGGTGACGCCGTTCGGGGTCTGGCTGGCCACGCGGGTGACGCCGGAGGGCGGCACCAACGGCTATTGCGACAAGAACATCTGAGGGCGGCAAGCCGTGAGCCCAAGCCCTGACGCCGAGTTGGCCGCGAGCGTGGCGGTGGCGGCGTTGTTGGCGCACGCGTTCTTGCTGGCGCCGTTCGCGGTGCGGGGTTTCCGGCGCGGCCTCGCGGACCGTTGGTCCACCCTGGCCTGCACGATCGCGTTGATGGCGCTCGCCGGCGTCGTCTGGGCCTACGGTGCCGCCGCCATGCCGTTGCCGTACCTCGGGGCCGTGGCCGCGGCGGCCGTGGTGGCCCCCGTCGCAACGGTCGTCTTCACGGTCGGCGGCGGCCAGCGGCTGCTCGACCGTTTGCCGGCGTGGCTGCATCCGCCCCACGAGGCGGGACAGGAGGAGCGCCGCAAGCTGCCCCACTTGGCGATGGGGTTGTCGTTGGCGGGCTACCTCGGCGTCGGCCACGGCGTCGCGGTGCTGCTGCGGGGCTTGCAGCCGGAGCTGGCGGCGTCGGCCGCGCTGCCGTGGGCGCACGCGGGCCAGCAGCTCGTGGTCGCCTGGTTCCTGGTGCTGGTGCTGGTGCTGGCGCCCGTCGAAGTCGTCCGCCTGTGGCGCCCCGACTTGCCGTATCCGTGGAAGCGCATCCTCGAGTCGCGGATGCGGCCGCGCGAGCACGGGCTGGTGATGGCGCACATGCACATGGCGGTCGGCGCCGCGCTTGCCGTGCTGTGGCTCGGCCACGATCCGGAGCGCTGGGAGCCGCTGGTGCACGCCGCCATGGCGACCATCGCCGTGTCGGTGTTCGCCGACACCGCCAGCGCCCTCGTCGGCACCCGTTGGGGCCGCGCCAAGTGGCCGCACAGCCCCGGCAAGTCGGTCGCCGGCACCGCGGCCGGCCTTGCCGTCGCCTTCGTCGTCGCCCTGCCGTTCACGGGCGTCCCGCTCGCCGTCGCGGCCGCGTTGCTGTTCGTCGCCATCGACCTCGTGGCCCCCGCCTGGGTGCCGGTCTCGGACAACCTGCTGAACCCCGTCGGGCTGGCCGCGTTCTTCTGGCTGGCCCAGGGATGGCTGGCGCCTCTCGCGTAACAAGGTCCAAGACCCCGCCCGGCGTCCAAACGGCATGCACTCCCCGCAAGGAAACCCGGCCTTCGCCTGGGGCCGCTGGGGCCTCTGGGGCTTCGGCGGCGCGACCGCCCTGTTCGGCATCGCCTTGGTCCCGCAGATCAGCCGCGACCTTGCCGCCTTCGGCACCGACCCCTCGACGGGGGTTCGCGCCTTCGTGCTTGACGCCGCCCTCGCGGTCCTCGCCGTCCTCTTGGCCGTCCGCCTGCTCCAGGCCGCCGGCATCCTCGGCCGCACCGGCTCCGGCGACGCCACCGCCCGCGCCGCCCAGGTCGGCGCCCTGCTGGTGGGCGGGCTCGGCCTGCGCATGCTCCTCGCCGGCCAATGGACCGGCCTCCTGGAGTTGGCCGCCGCGCTGTTCGGCCTGCTTGCCGCCGGCACCTGGCTCACCGGCCACCTCGGCCGCGAGGCCCGCGTCTGGCTCTGGGCCACCCTCGCCATCCTGGCGCACACCGTCGCCACCCTCGACGACGCCGCCAGCCTCGCCGCCTGGACCCTCCCCCCGCACCCGCTTGCGCTGCTGCTGGCCTCCGCGGCCCTGCTGGCCCACGCCCTCCTGTTGGGTGCCCGCGGCCACGGCCTGGCCCGCCTGGTGGCCTCGGTCGCCGTCATGGTGGCCGCCGTCGCCGCCGCCAGCCAAGGCCTCGAGGTCCTCGGCGCGACACCGTGGAACGACCTCGGCGCCATCCCCGCCGACGCGGCCGTCGAGACCGGTGTCCGCGCCTTGGCGTGGACGACCGTGCTCGCGGCCGTCGTCCTCGGCATCGGCTGCGCCATCCGGGTCGCCGCCGACACGCTGCCGACGCTCTACGCCGGCGGCCTCGCCGAGCTCAAGGCCGGCCACTGCACGGCCTGCGGAGCGGCGACCCCGACGGGTGCGGCCTACTGCCCCGGCTGCGGCAACCACGCGACCCCCTGACACTCACGGGACCCAGATTCCACAGACCGTCTTTTTTGGGCAGGTTCTGTGGAATCTGTGTCCAGTTGAGGAGGAGCGCTAGCAGACGCCCGTGACCTTGCACACCCGGGTCGCGGCTTCCTTGGTGAGGCCCGACTCGCCCAGGATGGTGTAGCGCTCCGGCCGGATCTTGTGGCAGGTCATGAGCGCCTCGATGACCTTCTTGGGCGGCACGCCGAGCTCCTTGGCCGTGGTGGGGGCGCCGACCTCGCGCAAGGCGTTGCGGATGGACTCCCAGTCGCCGCCGTGCAGGTTCATGGTGAGGATGCTGCCGACGCCGACGACCTCGCCGTGCATGGGGCCGGGGCTGAGGCGGTCGATGGCGTGGCCAAAGAGGTGCTCGGCGCCGGAGGCGGGGCGGCTGCTGCCCGCGACGGCCATGCTGACGCCCGAGACCACCAGCGACTTGACGACGAGCCAGCAGGCCTCCTCGATGCCGGGGCGGATGATGGCGGTGTTCTCGACGACCTGCTCGGCGGCGGTGCGGGCAAGGACGGCGGCGAACGAGGAGTACTCCTCGGCCTTGAGGCGGTGCGCCAGCTTCCAGTCCAGGACGGCGGTGAGGTTGGAGATGACGTCGGCGCAGCCGGCTGCGAGCATCCGGTAGGGCGCCTTGGCGATGATCTCGGTGTCGGCGACGATGGCCGCGGGCGGCTTGGCCTCCAGGCTGACGCTGCCGCGGTTCTCCTTGATGCTGGCGCGGCCGGAGCAGATGCCGTCGTGCGAGGCGGAGGTGGGCGCCGACACGAACGCTGGGCCGTGCTGGTGGGCCGCGAGCTTGGCGACGTCGATGACCGAGCCGCCGCCGGCGCCGATGTACCACGATGCGCCCACCTTCTTGCCGAGCCTCATGCAGGCCTGCACCGACTTCATGGTGGCGCCGGTGGACTCGTAGAAGTGCGGCACGAAGCCCGACCCTTCCAGGCTCCGCAGCACGCGGTCGCCCACCAGGCGACGGGTGTTGGCGTCGACCACGACGACGCCGGTCGGGTCCAGCTCCAGGTCGGAGACGGTGTCGCCCAGGCGGTCGAGCGCGCGCGTGCCCACCAGCACGTGGCGCGGGAACACCATGTGCTTGAGCTTCTCGCCGGGGTCCACGGCAAGGCGACGGGCTCCCTGTTTGAAAGCACGGCGGTGCCCGGCAGAAGCGCGGGAGGAGGGAAAGAGGGGGGAAGGAGCCGTCCGAGGGACTACGGGTCCGGCGCGTGGCAGATGCCGCCGCCGGTGGCCGCGGCGTCGAAGTGCGCCGTGCAGGTGAAGGGGAACCCGAAGTTCCCCGCCTGGTAGTCGTACGACATGCCGGCGCTGGAGGCCGACAGCAGGCGCGAGCTGGTGCACTGGCCCTGGGTCGAGACGACCGCGGACGAGTCGCTCCAGACCACGAAGCCGGGGTTCTCGCAGATGGCGGACGACGAGGCGTAGCAGGTCACCGTCAGGTCGGTGGCGGTGGCGCTCCAGTCGCAGCGGGCGCCATAGTCCTCCGTGAAGGTGATCGGCCCGCTGGCGGAGCTCTTGCTGAAGCTGCCGCCGGCGGGGACCACGTCGCTGTCCGGGTCCTCGGTCTCGTCGTGGGCGTCGTCGCAGCCGGGGTCCGACGGGTAGTCGGTGCGGCCGTCGCCGTCGTTGTCGTAGCCGTCGCCGCACTGCGGATCGCCGTTCTCGGTGTCGTCGGTGGGCGAGTCGCAGCCGGGGTCGGCCGCGTCGGTGCGGCCGTCGCGGTCGTTGTCGGTGCCGTCGCTGCAGGCGCCCGAGCTCTCGCTGTCGTCCGAGGGGCTGTCGCAGCCGGGGTCGGACGGGAAGTCCGCGGGGCCGTTGCCGTCGTTGTCGAAGCCGTCGGAGCACTCCATCGGCATGCCCTCGTCGTCGTCCCACTCGCTGGTGCAGTCGGGGTCGGCGGGGTAGTCGGCCTTGCCGTCGCCGTCGTTATCCACGCGGTCGCCGCAGCGGGGGTCGTCGTCCTCGGCGCGGTCCTCGGGCGAGTCGCAGGCGGGGTCGTCAGGGAAGTCGAAGCGGCCGTCGCCGTCGTTGTCCATGCGGTCGTTGCACTCGGTGTCGGGGCCCTCGCTGCCGTCGTCGGGGCTGCGGCAGCCGCCGTCGTGCGGGAAGTCGGGCTTGCCGTCGAAGTCGTTGTCGAAGCCGTCGCTGCACTCGGGCACGTAGTCCTCCGAATCGTCGGACGGGCCGTCGCACTTCGGGTCCGCCATGTCCTTGCGGCCGTCGCCGTCGTTGTCCTTGCCGTCGTCGCACTGGCGGTCGCCGCCCTCGTCGTCGTCGGCGGGGCCGGTGCAGCTCGGGTCCTCGGGGAAGTCGGTGCGGCCGTCGCCGTCGTTGTCGGCGTGGTCGGAGCACTGGCCTTCGCTGGGCTGCAGGCAAGACAAGTTGGGCAGCGTCAGGATGAATTCGAAGTTCTGCAGGTTGATGGCCTGGCCTTCCTGGCCGCCGCAGGGCAGGACGGGGTCGAACGACTCGTCCTGGTCGAGCGGGGTGCGGCAGCCGTTGTCGTCGGGGAAGTCGCGGGCGCCGTTGCCGTCGTTGTCGACGCCGTCGGAACACTCGGGCGTGGGCGGCGTGCCTTCGCTGGACTCGTCGTCGTCGAGCGGGTCGGTGCAGCCGAGGTCGAGCGGGAAGTCCATGTTCCCGTCGCCGTCGTTGTCGGCGAGGTCGCTACATTGGGTCGGGACGCGCACGGTGGGGACCCCGATCGGGTCGGCCATCACGAAGGGCGCGAGCGCCAGCATCACGGCCAGCGCCAGGAAGAGGGGGCGGGGCCGGCTTGCGTCGCCGGCCAAGGGTTCGTGTCGTTGCATCGGGTTTTCTCCTGGGTCCTTTCCTGGCGCCAGGGCCAGGAACGCGCGGGAACCGAACCGCCCCCCATAGACCATGGCGTCGCTTTGTTCCCCCCACGACGGCATTAAAGACGAATCCCGGCTGGGCGCAGCCGTGCCCGACCTCACCCACGACGACGCGGCCATGAAGCGCCTCCTGTCGAAGTCGAACCCCATCGCCATGGTGGGCGCCTCGGACAACCCGGCGCGCGACTCCAACCGGGTCTTCCAGGACCTGCAGCGGCGCGGCTACCAGGTGCTGCCCGTGAACCCGGTGACCCCGTCGGTCCAAGGCATCCCGACGGTGCCCGACCTCAAGGCCGCCGCCCAGAAAGGCCCCGTGCACACCGTGGACGTGTTCCGCGCCCCCGACCAGGTCGGCCCCGTCGTTGAGGAGGCCATCGCCGTCGGCGCCAAGGCCGTCTGGTTCCAGCTCGGCGTCGTCAACCCGGCCGCCATCGACCGCGCCCTCAAGGCCGGCCTCGACGTGGTCGTGGACCGGTGCATCAAGATCGAGATTGCGCGCCTGGGCCTCTAGCGCCCAGTGCGCAAGCTTGTCGCCGCGGGTCGCGCAGCGGCCCGTGCGCGCGAGATCGCGCGGCTAGGGCTCTAGGCCTGCTTCGCCGGGCCGGCCGGAGCCGCCGGCTTGGAGGCCGTCACGGAAAAGAGGGAAAGAGGGGAAGAGGCGCTTGTCTGGGCTTTACGGGTCCGGGGCGTGGCAGGTGCCGTAACCGGTGGCGCCCGCGTCGTAGTGCCCGTGGCAGGTGAAGGGGAACCGGAAGTTCCCGCCCTGGTAGTCATAGTTGCTGCCCGATGGGCTCGTGGCCGTGAGGGTCCGCGAGGTATCGCACTTGCCCGTCACGGACATGCCGCCTCCGTTGGAGGAGTATGCCACGAACCCAGGGTTCGCGCAGATGGCCGAGCCAGCCGCGTGGCACGTGATGTAGATGTCCGTCGAGGTGGACGTCACGTCGCAGCGCGCGCCCGAGTCGGGCGTGAACGAGATCGGGCCGCTGGGGCTGCTCTTGCTGAAGCTGCCGCCGGCCGGGACCACGTCGCTGTCGGGGTCTTCGGTCTCGTCGTGGGCGTCGTCGCAGCCGGGGTCGTCCGGGTAGTCGACGCGGCGGTCGCCGTCGTTGTCGATGCCGTCGCCGCACTGCGGGTCTGGGTTCTCCGCGTCGTCCAGCGCCGAGTCGCAGCCGGGGTCGGCCGGGTAGTCGGTCTTGCCGTCGCGGTCGTTGTCCGTGCCGTCGGAGCAGGCGGGCCCGCTCTCGTCGTCGTCCGTCGGGCCGCTGCAGCCCGCGTCGTCCGGGTAGTCGAACTTGCCGTTGACGTCGTTGTCCATGCCATCGACGCACTCGGGCGAGGGGCCCTCGTCGTCGGTGCGCTCGTCGGAGCACTCGGGGTCGGCCGGGTAGTCCGTGCGGCCGTCGCGGTCGTTGTCGAGGCCGTCGGAGCAGCGCGGGTTGGGGTTCTCGGTGTTGTCCTCGGGGCCGTCGCAGCCGGTGTCGGCGCCGTCGACCTTGCCGTCGCCGTCGTTGTCCTTGCGGTCGCTGCACTCGAACTGCGGGTCCTCGCTGCCGTCGTCGGGGTGCTCGCAGCCACCGTCCATCGGGTAGTCGAAGTCGCCGTCGGCATCGTTGTCGAGGCCGTCGCGGCACTGCGGGACGGGATCCTCGGAGTCGTCCTCCGGGGAGTCGCAGTCGGGGTCGGACATGTCCTTCATGTAGTCCGCGTCGTTGTCCTTGTTGTCGGAGCACTGGGGCTCGCCGCCTTCGTAGTCGTCGGCGGGGCCCGTGCACATGGGGTCGCTGGGCCAGTCGGCGCGCCCGTCCTCGTCGTTGTCGGCGCCGTCCGAGCACTGGCCCTGCGTGGGCAGGATGCAAAGGGGCGAGGTCGCCGGGGGCGTCTGCTCGCTGTCGGGGCTGTCGCCGGCGCCGTTGAAAGTGAGGGCGATCTGGACGCCGCAGGGCAGGATCGGGTCGAAGGACTCGTCCTGGTCAAGCGGGGTGCGGCAGCCAGCGTCGTTGGGCCAGTCGGCAACGTAGTTGCCGTCGTTGTCCTTGCCGTCGGAACACTCGGGCGTGGGCGGCGTGCCTTCGCTGGACTCGTCGTTGTCGAGCGGGTCGGTGCAGCCGAGGTCGAGCGGGAAGTCCGTGTTGCGGTCGCCGTCGTTGTCCACCTGGTCGCTGCACTGGGTCGGCGCCAGCGTGATGGTGATGGGGTCCGCGACCACGAAGGGCGCGAGCGCCAGCATCACGGCCAGCGCCAGGAAGAGGGGTCGGGGCCGGCTTGTGTCGCCGGCCAAGGGTTCGTGTCGTTCCATTGGGGTTTTCTCCTGGGTCCTTTCCCGGCGTCGATGGCCAGGAACGCGCGCAAACCCCCTGGCCTTGGATAGACCCTTTGGCTAATGGCGACCATGGTGTCGTTATGTTCCCCCCTCGACGGCATGAAAGACAAAACAGGCTGGCCGCGGCCCCGAAGCGCCTCCTCTCGAAGTCGAACCCTGCCCGGCTCGGCCTTTGACCTAGGCCTGCTTCGCCGGGGGCTTGGCGGCCGGCTTCGCCGGGCCGGCCGGAGCCGCCGGTTTGGACGCCGCCGGCTTTGCGGCGGGCGCCGCCGCCTGCTTGGCGAGCGGCGCGGCCGCAGCGGGCTTCGCAGCCGGGGCCGCCGCCGGCTTGGGTGCCGGCTTCGCGACCGGCAGCCCGGCCGGCTTCGCCGGGGGCGCCGGGGCGGCGGCCGGCTTGGCGGGCTCGTCGGGAATCTCGTCCCAGCTGCTCATCTCCTGGGCGGGCGGGGCGTCGGGGGCGCCGGGCGGGCGGGTCGTGACCTGGAACTCGCGGAACTCGCGCGGCGGGTCGGGCTTGAAGGGGCGGGGCTCGCGGCTGGCGAGCGGGTTGAAGGCGTTCGGGTTCTCCGCCGACAGCACCGGGGAGGGGGGCAGCACGACGTCGGAGCGCTTCTTGACGGGGGCGGCGGGCGGGGCGAGCATGCCGACGATGCCGGCGCCGACCCCGAGCACCGAGGCGGCGCACAGCAGGTAGAACGGGGTGCCGGCGCTCGTGAGGAACAGCTTGCCGCCGTCGTTGACCAGGATCAAGGCGACGACGTTGGCGTGGGCGAGGCCGGCCAGCAGGCCGAGCACGAAGCCGAGGCCTTTGCGCAGGAAGGCAAGCCCGAGGCCGCCGAGCGCGAACAGCGGGGCCAGCAAGGAGGTGAGCACCAGGATGCCGGGGACGGCGTTCGGCTCGAACAGGTCGCCGAAGTGCCCGGCCTGGTCGAGCAGGCTGGTGCCGTCCTCGGGGATGAAGAGCACGACGGCGCCGGCCACGAGGGCGGCGGCCAGGAGACCGATGGCGACGTAGCGCTGGGTGTCCGCCACGGCCGGAACACTCCTGGGGCGCTTCAAAGAGGTTGTGAGCCGCTACGACGTCAGGCCGCACTTGTCGCAGGAGGGGCGCTGGCCGGGGGCGACCGTGATGATGTTGGCGCAGCGGGGGCACTTGACGCGGCGCGACGACACGGGGCCGGTGGTGATGGCGGGGGCCGCGGTGGAGGCGGCCGGCTGCCCGTAGCTGGCGAAGGCCGGGGCGGGGGCTGGCGCGGACGGGGAGCGGGCGTAGGCCATGCCGACGGCGGCGAGGCAGGCGGCGACGGCGGCGACGGGCAGGTTCCAGAAGGTGTCGCCGTAGGAGTCCCAGATGGCGCTGCCGCCGTCGAAGAACACGGTGATGGAGAGGAAGCTAACGAGGACCATGCCGATGTAGCCGGCCGCGCCCGCGATGGCGCCGGCGGCGGCCGCCGTCCCCATCGAGTTGGAGCCCCGCCCCGCCGCGAGGCCGATGGCAGCGCTTGCCAGCGGGTTGCCCATCGACAGGATGCTGAACATGCTCGCGAACGAGGCGTACAGCCCGAAGCTGCCGGAGAAGAAGTCGCCCATGCCGGGCTCGCGGAGCTTGAGGATCACGACCGCGACCAGCTCGGCGGCCGCCAAGGCGCCCGCGACGATCAAACCGGCGATGGTGGCGCGCGTCAGGGAACTGGCCATTGCCCCGCGACGCGCCGGCCGATGGGAAAAGCTTGCGTTTCAGAACAAGTGGTCCGGCACCAGCCGCGCCGGGCCGGCGGGGCGCAGCCGCAGCAGCCGGGCGACCCCGGGGATGCCTTCCATGGCGGCGGCGACCCGCTCCTCGTGGGCGGCCGTGGTGTTGAGGTAGGCGGTGGCGCCCGTGTCGATGCTGAACCAGACGGGGACGCCGTCGCGCCGCAGCCGGCGGACGCGGTGCATGGCCTCCAAGGTCGCCGGCATCCAGGTGATGTGCCCGGACTGGGCGGTCATCGTGACGGCGTGCAGGTTGAGGGTGTCGCGCTCGGCGATGGCGTGGATGCCCGCCAGGTCGTGGGCGGCCACGGCGCGCCGCATCTCGGACAAGGCGCCCTCGACGTACTGGTTGCGCGGCGCGAAGAACGGGCTCGACACGACCTCGGCGTGGACGTTCTCGGTCGGCTCCTCGTGCTGCACCAGCGGCACCACGATGCGCCAGTCGGCCAGGTCCTCCGGCGCGGCCAGCATCCGGGCAAAGCTGCGCGCGCCACGGTTGACCCACTCGGACACGCCGCCCGTGACGGCGCGCGACGCCGAGCCCGCCCCGAGCCGGGCGACCTCCGACAGTTCCTCGGCGCCCGCCTTCCAGCCGTACGCGGCCGCCGCGGCCAGCGCCAGCGCGGCAAAGCCGCTGCTGCTGCTGCCGAGGCCGACGTACTGCGGGAAGTCGTTGCGGGACACCAGGCGGAAGGAGCGGTCGTCGCCGGCCTTCTCCCGCACGGCGTCCACCACGACACGGACGCGCTCCAGCGGCCGGCCCGTGACGGGCTTGCCGTCGATCTCGACCTGCGACGGGCCCTGGTCGAGCACCTCCAGCGTGGTGTGGGTGTGGATGGGCCCCGTGCAGAGGCTGATCGAGTCGTGGTAGGGGATGCGCCGCACCGGGTCCTTGAGGCCGTGGTACTTGACGAGGCCCTGGATCGGGTAGGCGATGGCGCTCGCCTTGCCGGCGGTCATTGCGGCTCGACCTCCTTGCGCGGCGCCCCCTCGTCGTCGGGGATGAGGTGCCGTCGGACTTCGCGCCGGAGCTTCTCGGACAGGCTGAACAGGTAGTCGCCCAAGGTCTTGCGGACGTCGGTGACCCCTTCGACCAAGGTGCCGGTCACGATGATGTCGGCGCCGGCCTCGATGGCGTCGTGCGCCGCCTGGGCGGTGCGCAGCCCGCCGCCGACGATGACCGGGACGCGCACGGCCCGCTTGACGGCGCGCACCATCTCGGGCGGCACGGGCGTGTCGGCGCCGGAGCCGGCCTCGAGGTAGACGAAGCGCATCCCGAACGATTGGGCGGCCAAGGCGTAGGCGATGGCGCCGTCGAGGTCGTCGCGCCGGAGAAGGTCCGCCTGGCCGACGCGGCCGACGGTGCCGCCGGGCTCGACCACGATGTAGCCCATGGGGATCGGCTCGATGCCGAGCTTCTCGATGATGGGGGCGCCGCGCACCTGCTCGCCGACCAGGAACTCGCGGCTGCGGCTGTTCAAAAGCGACATGAACCAGATGGCGTCGGCGTGCGCGGACACCTGGGTGGCGGCCCCCGGGAACAGGATGACCGGCAGCCCCGACTCCTTCTTGATGAGCTTCACCGCCTCGTCCAGCACGCGCCGCCGCTCCGGCGTGGAGCCGCCCACCATGATGGCGTGGCTGCCCGCGTCCGCCGCCGACTTCGCCATCGCGCCCGCCTCCTCCGGCCCCTGCTTGTCCGGGTCGATGAGCGTGATATGCAGCGGCCCATGCCGAAGGTGCCGCATCAGGTACTCCTCCACGAAGCGGGGCTTGGGTCCGCGCTGGAAGAGCACGCTTCGTCGGACCCCAGGCGTGCCTATGAAGGATTCCAAACGCCCAGGGCAAGGAACCCCGCCACCGCGAGCGCCATGCCGACGCGCAACACCCGCTGCCCGAGGCCCGGCCGCGCGACCGCCAACGCGCCGCCCGCCAGCACGACGGCGGCGGCCGCCAGCACGGCCCAATCCAGCAGCCCGGCGGCAAGCGGCACCGCCGCCGCCGCGAGCGCCAGGCCGCAGGCCGTGGCGCCGGCGGCGCGCGGGCCGACCTGCATCGGGAAGGTGCGGCGGTGGCCGGCGTCGGCCGCCATGTCCTCGGCGTCCTTGGCGACCTCGCGCGCCAGGTTCGCCAGGAACGCCATGGCGGCGGCCACCCCCACGATGCGCGGCCACGCGCCGGCCGCGGCGGCGCCGAACAGCAGGGTCGCCGCCGTCAGGGCCGCGACCGCGACGTTCCCGGCCAGGCCCCACCGCTTCAGGCGCCACTCGTAGAGCAGCAGCAGCGCGACGGTGCCGGCCGCGAAGCCCGCCAGCGCGAAGCCTGCGGCCCCCGCCGCGGCCGCGAGCCCCACCGCCACGAGCGCGCCGGCGAAGCCGCGCGCCTCGGCGGGGGTGGCGCGGCCCGCGGGGATGGGGCGGCGCGGGTGCGCGGCCCGGTCGAGCTCGGCGTCCTGGGCGTCGTTGAGGGCGTTGCCGGCGGCGGCGATGGTGGCGGTGGCAAGGGCGGCGAGGGTGGCGGCCAACGGGTCGTGGCCTTGGGCGAGCAGGTAGCCGGCGACGGTGGCGAGGGCGGCGATGGCGCAGTTGACGGGGCGCGCCAAGGCGAGGAGGCCGAGCGCCGTCAAGCCGCGACCTTCGCCTCGGCCTCGGCCAAGAGCTCGTCCACTTCGTCCCAGTCGCGTTTGGCCTTCTCCTGCTCCATCTGCTTGACTGCGAGGATGTATTTGCGCACCAGCGGCGCCATCTTGGGGAAGTGCTTCAGCAGCAGCTTGACGAAGGTCGGGAACTGGGCGTTCGCGACCTCCATGATGACCTTGCCGTCGAGGATGCCGGCCAGGCGCTCGAAGTCCTTGTCGGTCAGGTTCTCCATGAAGTAGCGCATCTTCAGCAGCTTCTCGGTGACGGCGCCCTCGTCCTTGGTCTGGTACTCGACCACGTAGGGCTGGAGGGCCGCCTTGGAGACGTCGCCCTTCCGGATGGCCTCGCCGCCGACGCGGGCCGCGATCATGGCCGCCCGCATCGCGATGATGATGCCGCCGCCGTGGATGGGGTTCACGAGCTGGGCCGCGTCGCCCACCAGCATGACGCCGTCCGCGACCGGCTCGGGCACGCGGGACGAGACGGGGATGCCGCTGCCGTTGATCTCCGTGACCGAGGCGTGCGCGAACATCTGGGGGTTGCGCTCGATCCACCGGTCGAGGTAGTCCTGCGCCCGGTTGCCCCACTCCGACTCCTTCGCCAGGATGCCGATGCCGACGTTCGACACGCCGTCGCCCTTGGGGAAGATCCAGACGTAGCCCTTGGGCGCCACGTCCTCGCCGAAGTAGAGGTGCAGCCAGTTCTGCTCGTAGCCCTGCACGCCCACCATCTCGTACTGGAAGCCGGCGTGGTAGTCGCGCACCCGGTTGAGGGTCCGCAGGCCCGCCCACTTGCCGATGAACGAGTCGATGCCGTCCGCGCCAATGGTCAGCCGCGCCCGGACTTGGAAGCGCTTGCCCATGAACTCCGCCTCGACGCCCACCACCGCGCCGGCCGCGTCCTTCAGGAGCGCCGTCGCCTGCGTCTTGACCATGAGCTTCGCGCCCGCCTGGATGGCGTCGCGCGCGAGGTGCTTCTCGAAGATCTTGCGCTCCACCACCCAGCCGTAGGTGTCGGAGCCTTCCAGGATGACGCGCTTGCCGCTCGGCGCGTACAACGCCGCGCCCTCGATGCGCCCGTACGCCCACGCCGGGTCCGCCTTGACGCCGCAATGCGCCAGGCCCTCGTCGGACACGCCCTCGGCGCACCGCTTCGGCCAGCCCAGTTCCTGCTTGCGGTCGATGCCCAGCACCGTGAAGCCTTGGCGCGCGAAGTCGCGGCACGCGATGAGCCCGCCCGGCCCGAGCCCCACCACCAGCACGTCGACCTGCAGGTCGACGGCGCGGGGGATGGTGCCGGGCCGGAGGCCGACGAGCGGCTTGCCCGTGACCGTCATGTCCGGCGTGCCCGCGATCCCGGCCATCAGCGCACCACCAGCACCCGGTCGCGCTTGCGCTCCGCCGGCGCGCCGTAGTCCGCGCCCTGCGTCAGGGCGCCCACGGGGCAGAACTGGATGCACAGCCCGCAACTGATGCAAGGGGCTTGGTCGACGACCAGATGCAGCTCGTTGAGCGTGATCGTGTCCACGGGGCAGACGCCCACGCAGCCGGCGCAACTGATGCAGCGGCCGTGGCTCACCTCGACCTTCACGCGCCGCCCAAGCTTCCCCGGCTTATAGGGGCCGCCACCCCCCGCCCCAGGCCTCGCCGGCCAGCGCACGTGTTCTTTATGCAGGACCCAGGTCCACCCGCGTGCGTCTCGCCCCGTTGCTGGCCTGCTTGCTCCTGGCGCCGGCCGCCGCCGGCGACTGGGCCTCGTTCCACGGCGACGACCGCAACACCGGCTTCGCCAGCGGCACCGCCTACGGCGTCCCCGCCGAGACCTGGTGGACCGTCAAGGCCGAAGGCGACGCCCAGGCCAAGGCCAGCCCCATCCTGAAGGACCACCTCCTGCTCACCGCGTCGGCCGCCGGTCTCGTCCAGGCGCTCGACAGCCGCACCGGCAAGGAGCTGTGGCGCCACCAGATGGACGCCGGCGTCGAAGGCACCGGCGCCATCGCGGGCGAACGCGCCTACGTCGTCGACAAGGCCGGCAACCTCAAGGCGCTCAACCTGCGCGACGGCCGCGTCGAGCACACCGCCAGCGTCGGCGCCACCCTCGGCTCCATCACCGAGCACGAAGGCAAGCTGTTCGTCGGCAACGAAGCCGGCGAGCTGCGCGCCTACCTCGCCAGCACGCTCACCCTCCTCTGGACCTTCAAGCTCACCGAGATCCGCCTCACCGCCACGTTCGCGACCGCCACCGGCTGGACCTGCACCAACCCTGTGGCCGCCATGCCCATCCGCGGCGCCCCCGCCGTCTTCGGCGGCAAGGTGTTCTTCGGCGCCCTCAACCACTACGTCGTCGCCCTCGCCGAGGACGGCAACGGCGACGGCAAGACCAACATCCGCTGGATTCACAAGACCGACGACATCGTCGTGGGCGCCCCCACCATCGCCACCCACCAAGGCACCACCCGCGTCGTCGTCGGCAGCTACGACGGCTACGTCCGCGGCTACCTCGCCACCGCCTCGGGCGAAGGCAACAACCCCTGCAACGGCGCCTTCCACACCCCCGACTGGAGCTTCCAGGCCCCCGACCCCGTCGGCGACAGCACCGCCCGCGGCGCCAAGGTCCACTCCAGCCCCGCCAACTCCGGCGACCGCGTCTTTGTCGGCACCAACACCGGCCGCGTCTACGCCCTCAACACCGGCGACGGCACCAAGGTCTGGGAAACCGTCGCAGGCAGCAACCTCGAGCCCGTCACCTCCAGCCCCGCCATCGCCAACGGCATCGTCACCGTCGGCTCCGAAGACAAGCGCGTCTACTGGATCGCCGCCAGCAACGGCACCATCCTGCGCACCGTCGAGACCCCCGCCGCCGTCAGCACCAGCCCCGCCATCGACGGCAGCATGGCGTTCGTCGCCGCCACCGACGGCACCCTCTACGCCTTCGGGCCCGTGCGGCCCAAGCAGGCCGACCTCCACCCCGCCGACGGCAAGCTCACCACCACCCTGCTCTGGCTCAACGTCCGCAACTCAGGCGAAGCCGCGTCCGCGCCCACCAAGCTCACCTACACCCGCGACGGCCAACCCTGGCTCAGCCTCGACATCCCCGCCCTCCAGCCCGGCGCCGAGACCCGCCTCGAACGCACCGTCGACGAGCAGCCCACCACCAACCACTACGTCCTCGCCATCGACCCCGACAACCTCGTCCCCGAAAAGGACGAAGCCAACAACATCGTCGAGTTCGACTACACCATCGAGGTCGGCATCCCGCCCGCCACCACGACGCCCGCCAGCAGCTCCAGCAGCGACGACAGCTTCGACATCCCCGCGCCATGGGCCGGGCTCGCCGTCGTCGCCCTGCTCGCGGCCGCCGGCATGGCGCGCCCCCGCCGCCGGTAGAAGGGGCCTTATACCGCCGGTTTGTGGCGCGCCTGCACCAGGGGCCCTCGGGCCCTTGGCACGTGCCCGGGGAGACCCCAGGCCTCCAAGCTTCGGCGATGACGGAGGCCCGCAGCGCCCCAGGCACGCGGGGCCCGTGGGGTAGTTTGGTAACCTTGCTGCTTGGGGTGCAGTAGCCTCCAGTTCAAATCTGGACGGGCCCACTTCGTGCAGCACGGCGGCTCTTGGCGCGCCGGTGCGCCTCGGCAGAGGCTGTCCAGATTTGCCAAGCGCCGTCAGGCGCGAGGTCATGGCCGAGGCCACGCAGTGGCCTTGGCCTCGAATCTGGACGGGCCCACTTTCGAGAACAGGAGGGACGGAGCAGCAAGGGGGTTTTGGACACCCCTTTTGCTGCCCTCCTGTTGGCGCGTGCGTCGTCAATCAACCCCATGTTGGAAGTCGTCGCCTTCAAGGGTTCGCGACGTCGCCCCGCAGTGCCGCCTCCCGGTGGTTTATCGCCACCGCCCGCATGCCGTCGCGATGACCGTCGCCGGGCGCCATGAATCGGTCTGGATCGCCACTGCGCCGTCGGAGGCGAGGCCTGCCTTACAGGGTGAAGTGGACGCGGACGTCGCCATCGTGGGTGCGGGCATCGTCGGCCTGACCGCGGCCCATTTGCTGCGTCAAGCCGGCAAGAGGGTCGTCGTGGTCGAGGCGGGCGCCGTCGGGGCGGGCGTGTCGGGCCAGACGACGGCCAAGGTGACGTCGCAGCATGGCATCGGCTATCATCGCCTCACCACCCGCTTCGGGGTGGAGCGGGTTCGAGTCCATGCGCAGGCCAATGAGCGTGCGGTCGGCTTCATGCGGTCGCGGTCGGAGGGTGCGCAGTGGGTGGACGCGCCCAACCATGTCTACACAACGCACGATGCCCGCGCCAAGGAGTTCGCGCAGGAGGCGGAGGCGTCGCAGGAGCTGGGGCTGCCGGCGTCGTTGGTGGTGGACACCGATCTGCCGTTCCAGGTCGCGGCGGCCGTCCGGTTCGACGGGCAAGGCCACTTCCATCCCCGCAAGTATCTGCTCGGCCTGGCCCGCGACGTCGTGGTCTTCGAGGGTTCGCGCGTCACGGGCATCGAGGACGGGGAGCGCTGCAAGGTCACGACGGCGGGCGGCGCGGTGACGGCGCAGCAGGTCTTGGTGGCCACCAACGTCCCGGTCTTGGACGACTGGTTCTTCGTGACGCGGATGCACGCCAAGCGCGAGTACGGGTTGGCGGCGGACGCGGGGTCGAGCCAGGTTCGGGGGATGCACGTGAGCGCGGACGAGCCGCGCCGCAGCGTGCGGCCGTTCGAGGGGCCCGACGGCCCGATGCTGGTGTTCGTGGGCGAGACGCATGCGGTGGGCGAGAAGAAGCCGCATCCCCATTACGAGGCGCTCGCGGAGTTCTCGCGCCAGCTCGGCGCCGGGGCCGCGCGCTACCATTGGTCGAGCCAGGACTACTATCCGTTGGACGACCTGCCGCTGGTCGGGCGCTACACCCCGAAGGCCAAGGGCACCTACGCCGCGACCGGGTTCCGTGCCTGGGGCATGACCCAAGGCACGGTGGCCGCCCAGTTGCTGACGGACCTCGTGCTGGGCAAGGAGAACCCGCTTGCGGCCCTGTACGATCCCTACAGCGCCGACCGGCTCGCGAAGGGCATCCTCAACCCGCGGATGCTGGCCTCCGGCGCCACCATCGCGCGCGGGCTCGTCGGCGACCGCTTGCAGCGTGGCTCCCACGCCCCGCTTGGGCCCGGCGAGGGCCACATCGAGGACCGGGGCCTGCACAAGGTCGCCGTCTGCCGGACGATGGACGACGCGGAGCACACGGTCCAGGCGGCGTGCACGCACAAGGGCTGCATCGTGGCCTGGAACGCGCTGGAGCAGAGCTGGGACTGTCCTTGCCATGGGTCGCGCTTCGGCCCCGACGGCGCCGTGCTGCGCGGGCCGGCGGTCAAGCCGCTGCCGAAGGCCTAGCCCGCCAGGCGGCCGCAAGCCCCAGCAGCCCCACGCCCAGCCCCAGGGCGCCGGCCCGCAGGACGTATTGGTGCGTCCACCAGTGGTCGTAGGGGACCGCTGCGGCGGCAACCAGCAACAGCAGGCTTCCGGCCAGCAGCACCAAGGCGCCCAGCTTTGGCAGCAGCCAGGGAGCGCGCATCATGTCCCAGCCCCATGCGGCGGCACCCGCCGCCGACAGCAGCAGGCACAGCCAGCCGACGCCCATGGCGGCGTCGCCCCAGGCCGCGAACGCCGCCGTGTCGCCGCTGACGGCGGCGGCCCGGAGCCCCGTGGCCGCAAGCAGGGTGCCGAGCACGCCGAACGCCAAGCCAAGCGCCAAGGCCGCGCCGCCCGCGACGGCCAGCGCGGAACGGGCGGCGACGACGGCGACCATGGCCACGCAGGCCACGGCCGCGGCCTGGCCGAGGGTCAGCAGCCAATGCGCCGGCGCCCACAGGGTGGACGCCGCGATGGCGGCCTGTTGGTCGCCGGGCTCCGGCGGCACCTGCGGATGCAGCACGCCGCCCGCCAGGATGGCCGCTCCCGCGAGCGCCATCAGGACGGCCGTCCCGGTCGTTCGCGCCATCGCCCTGCGGATGCGTGGGGGGCGTTTAGACGCGACCGGCCGTGGCCGCCTTCACGAGCTCCTCGTCGTCGGGTTTCTCCTCGATCCAGACGGCCTCGGGCACCATCATCCCTGCCGGCGTCCCCAGGTCGAGCAGGAGGCCTAGGAGCGGAGTGGGGTGGTAGGTGCGGAACGGCGGGTCCTCGAGCTCTTGCAGCAGGCCGCCGAGCACCAGGGCGTCGACGTAGCGGCGCAGCATCTTGCGGGTGAGGCCGAGGCGGGCGGTGATCTCCTTCTGCACGAGGCCGGGCTCGGCGCGCACCAGGCGGGCGAGGTCCATGGTGCGGCCGCGCTGCAAGGCGGCCCAGGCGTCCTGCTCGGCCGTCTGCATGGTGGCGGGGAACACGGCGGTGCGGCGGCCCCAGGAGACGATGCTCAGGAGGCCGGCGCGGCGCAGCACCTTGAGGTGGTGGCGGGCGGTGGCGCGCGAGCAGCCGACGCGGGCGGCCAGCTCGCCCAGGAACAATCCTGGGGTGTCGAGGACGGCGGCGACCATGGCGGCGCGCATGGGGCTTTCCAGGACGCGCAGCGGGTGGAGGCGGGTCGGCGGCGGCTCGGTCATCCGAGGGGCGGCAGGGAACAGGGCCTTTGTCTCGTTTTTGGACAATCCTGGCCCGCTTTGCATGCAACCATTTGTAGATTCTGGCTAATCGTGGCTCGCCGGGCCCCAACGACCTTGCTTGCGATGCCGGCAACGGGTTGGCGTGGGCAATCGGGAGCCGCGGGCGCAACCCTCAACCGCAAGCGGCCCGGTGCCCGGCGGCGCATGAGCCCCACCCGCAGGTACGTCTCGCCGCCCACGGTGGCGAAGGCCCCCAAGCTCCGGCGCGCCATCCTGGCCCACGGCGGCGCGGGCTCGAGCCGCACCGAGGTCGACGGGCCGGAGGCGGCGTGCCGCGCAGGCATGGAGGTCCTCCGGAAGGGCGGGACGCCGTTGGACGCGGCCGTGGCCGGCTGCGCGCACCTGGAGGACGACCCGCGCTTCAACGCCGGCACCGGCTCCAACCTGCGCCTCGACGGCAAGACCATCGAGATGGACGCCGCCTGCATGACCTCCGACGGCAAGTTCGGCGGCGTCACCAACATCCGGGGCGTCAAGAACCCGGTCCGGGTCGCGCGCCTGCTGCACGAGACGCCGCACAACCTGCTGGCGGGGGACGGCGCCATCGTCTACGCCCGCGCCCGCGGCTTCGAGGAGTACGACCCGACCACCGAACTGGCGCGCCAGAAGTACACCCAGGTGCTCAAGGTGCTGCGGCTCGCCAAGGCGCAGGCGCAGGAGTACGCGTGGGACCTGCCCAGCCTGGCGTCGCACTGGAACTACGCCCGCGACCTCAAGGAGGCCATGGGCGGCGGCTCGGACACGGTGGGCTGTGTGTGCACCGACGGCAAGACCTACGCCGCCGCCAGCTCGACGGGCGGCACCATCAGCACGCTCCTGGGCCGCGTCGGCGACGTGCCGCTCATCGGCTGCGGCATCTACGCCAGCGAGCGCGGCGCCGTGGCCGTGACCGGCGACGGCGACTTCCTCGCCCGCAAGATCCTCTCGTTCCGCATCCACCAGGACCTGGAGTCCGGCACCAGCCCGAAGAAGGCGGTCGAGAACGCCCTCAAGATGTTCCCCGACCTGGTGGACGTCGGCGTCATCCTGCTCTGGGGCAAGCGCTACGCCGGCGGCTCGAACCGCGACATGGCGTGGGCCGCCCTCACGGAGGCCGCCAAGTGACCGAGGGCCCGTTGCGGTCGCCGCCGCTCGGCTTCCTGGTGGCCATCGGCGGCAACGAGGACAAGGAGTTCGGCAAGGCCGTCCTCAAGCAGATGTGCGAGCTGCCGGCCGGCGGCACGCGCCACGTCGAGGTCATCCCGACCGCCAGCCAGTTCCCCGACCAGATGGCCGTCGAGTACCGCAAGGCGTTCGGCGCCCTCGGCATCCCCAAGGTCGAGGTCATGGACATCCGGGACCGCCGCGCCGCGGACCTGCAGGAGTACGTGGACCGGGTGCGCGACTGCGACGTCGTGTTCTTCACCGGCGGCGACCAGCTCCGCCTCACGACGCTCTTGGGCGGCACCGCGGTCGCCGCGGCCATCCGGCACCACCACCGCAACGGCGGCGTCGTGGCCGGCACCTCGGCGGGGGCGGCCGCCATGAGCGCCACCATGATCTTCGAGGGCGAGCCCAACCGCGGCATGCGCAAGGGCTCCGTCCAGATGACGCCGGGCCTGGGCCTCATCAGCAAGGCCGTCCTCGACACCCACTTCCTCGACCGGGGCCGCCTGAGCCGCCTCTTGGAGGTCGTCGCCTCGAACCCCGGCCTCATGGGCGTCGGCCTCGGCGAGGACACCGGCATCATCGTCCGCCACGGCGAGGAGCTGGAGGTGTTCGGCAAGGGCGTCGTGGTGCTGGTGGACGGCCACGACCTGCGCTACACCAACCTCACCGACATCGCGCTGCACGAGCCCATCGCGGTCGAGAACATCACGGTCCATACCCTTGTCGCCGGCCACGGCTTCCACCTCGGCGAGCGCCGCTACCTCAGGCCGCCGCCCCAGCCGGTGCCCCTCGTCCCCCCGGAAGGCGCCACCAACGGCGCCCTCCCGCCCAACGGCGCGCACGCCGTCCTCCCCAAGCCCGCCCCCTCGATCCGGAAGGAGCCGTCGAACGCATGAAGGTCCTCGAACAACGCGCCATCCCAGGCCCGAACCACTACTCGCCCTACCCGACCGTCTTCATGCGCCTGGACCTGGAGGAGCACGCCGCCACGCCCAGCAACGCGGTGCCCGGGTTCAACGAGCGGCTGCTCGAGCTGCTGCCGACCTTGCGCGAGCACCGTTGCAGCCGCGGCCACGTCGGCGGCTTCGCCGAGCGCCTCGCCGAAGGCACCTACATGGGCCACGTCGTCGAGCACGTCGCCATCGAGCTGCAGTGCATGGCCGGCCTCAAGGTCGGCTTCGGCAAGACCCGCGAGACCCACGAGCCCGGCGTCTACACCGTGGTCTACCGCTACCGCACCGAGGAGGCCGGCCTGGAGGCAGGGCTTGCCGCCGTGGACCTCGTCACGGCCGTGCTGCAAGGCGTCCCCTTCGACGTCAAGGCCGTCACCGAGCACCTGGAGGCGCTGCACCGCCGCCAAAGCCTCGGCCCGTCCACCAACACCATCGTCGGCGAGGCGCGCCGCCGCGGCATCCCGGTGCTGCGCCTCAACGCCTCCAGCTACCTCCAGCTCGGCCACGGCGCCCGGCAGCAGCGCATCCAGGCGTCGCTCACCGGCAACACCAGCTGCATCGGCTGCGAGATCGCCGACGACAAGGACCGCACCAAGGCCATCCTGGAGGAGGCCGGCGTGCCGGTCCCGCGCGGCGAGCTGGTCCACTCGCTCGAAGGCGCCCTGGAGGCCGCCGACGAGCTGGGCTACCCCGTCGTCGTCAAGCCCCGCGTCGGCAACCACGGCCGCGGCGTCTCCACCGGGCTGCGCACGCCCGCCGAGCTGGCCATCGGGTTCGCCGCCGCCCGCGAGGTCGACGCCGCCGTCCTGGTCGAGCAGCACCTGGAGGGCGCCGACTTCCGCGTCCTTGTCGTCGGCCACCGCTTCATCGCCGCCGCCCGCCGCGACCCCGCGCAGGTCGTCGGCGACGGCCGCCGCACCGTCGCGCAACTGGTGGAAGAGGCCAACGCCGACCCGCGCCGCGCCGACGGCCACGAGTCCTGGCTCACCCGCATCGAGATCGACGCCGAGAGCCACCGCCAGCTCAACCGCCAAGGCATGGGCCTGGAGTCGGTCCCCGCCGCCGGCCAGGCCGTGATCCTGAAGGGCACCGCCAACCTCAGCACCGGCGGCACGGCCACCGACGTCACCAACGAGGTCCACCCCTTGGTGCGCCGGATGGCCGAGCGCGTCAGCCGCATGGTCGGCCTCGACATCATGGGCCTCGACATCGTCGCCCCCACGCTCGCGCGCCCGCTCGCAGAGACCCGCGGCGGCGTCGTGGAGGTCAACGCGGCGCCCGGCCTGCGGATGCACGCCCAGCCGACCGTCGGCCGGCCGCGCAACGTCGGCTCCCCCATCGTGGACATGCTGTTTCCGAACGGCGCCGACGGCCGCATCCCCATCGTCGCGATCACGGGCACCAACGGCAAGACCACCACCGTCCGCCTGGTGAGCCACATCCTGGCCGCGGCCGGCGGCCGGGTCGGCATCGCCACCACGACGGGCGTCGAGATCGACGGCGAGCCCGCCCTCGAAGGCGACTACTCCGGCCCCGACGGCGCCCGCGCCGTGCTGACCGACCCGCTGGTCGACCACGCCGTGCTGGAGGTCGCCCGCGGCGGGATCCTCCGCCGCGGCCTCGGCTACGACCGCGCCGACGTCGGCGTGTTCCTCAACGTCGCAAGCGACCACCTCGGCGAGGGCGGCATCGAGACCTTGCAGGACCTCGCCGAGCTCAAGGCGGTCGTGGTCGAGAACGTCGCCCGCAGCGGCACCGCCGTGCTGAACGCCGACGACCCGGCGGTTGCGCGCTACGCCGACACGCTGCGCTGCCGCACCATCCTGTTCGGCCTCGACCCCGCCGGCCGCGAGCTCACCGAGCATGTGGCCCGCAGCGGCACCGCCGTCACCGTCGTCGGCACCGAGATCGTGCTGCGCGACCGCAACGGCGACGAGACCGTCGGCGACGTGCGCGACTATCCCGTCACGATGGGCGGGGTCGCGAGCTTCAACGTCCAGAACGCGATGGCCGCCGTCGCCGCCTGCCGCGCCCTCGGCGTCCCGGTCGCGACCATCGACGCGGCGCTGCGCGGCTTCACGCCGTCGCCAAGCGCGCTGCCCGGCCGCATGAACCTCCTCGAGGTCGGCCCGGTCCAGGTGCTGGTGGACTATGGCCACAACGCGCCCGCGCTGGCCGCCCTCCAAGGCGTCGTGGACGGCCTGCGCCGCGGCGGCCGCGTCATCGCCGCCGCCAACGCCTCCGGCAACCGGCGCGACGAGGACATCCTCGCCTTCGGCGCCAAGCTCGCCACCATGTACGACCACATCCTGCTCTCCGACCCGGACCCGCGCCGCCGCGCCCCGGGCGAGACCATGGCCGTGCTGCGGCAAGGCATCCTCGACACGGGCTTCGACGCCGCCCGCCTCGAGACCGCCGACTCCGAGCGCGTCGCCATCGAGCGCGCCCTCGCCCTCGCCCAGCCCGGCGACCTCGTGGTCCTTCAGCTGGACGACGTCCGCGCCGGCCTGGAGCTGGTGCAGGAGCACGCCGCCCGCGCCGCCGGCCACCCCGCCGACCGCCCGGCCGCACGGCCCCGGCCGCTGCGGCGCGCCGGCCAGGAGGACGACGCGGCCGTCAAGGTGGCCGAGCGGAAGCGGCCGTGAGCAGCAGCGGCACGACCTGGTCGAGCGGCCCCTGCTCGACGACCCAAGTGGCGTGCTCGCGGGTGTAGTCGTCCTCGGGGTGGAACGCGATGCTGCGGCCCGCCACCTCGAACATCGACACGTCCGGCAGCGAGTTGCCGACGCAGGCGACGTTGCGCAGCGGGATCCCCGACTCCTCGGCGAACCGCACCACCGGCGCGGCCTTGTCGTTGAGCGGCGTCCGCACCACGCCCTCGCCCGTGATGTGCCCGGCGGCGTCGTACTCGAAGCCGTTGGCGGCCACGCGCGGGATGCTGAGGCGGCGCGCCACCTCCTCCGCCATGATGTCGACGCCGCCCGAGACGATCGCCATCTCGACGCCGGCGTCCCGCAGCGCCGCCACCGTCGCCTGCACGCCCGGCATGAACGGCGGCACGCGGAAGATCTCCTCGAAGTCGGCCCGCGCCAGCTTGGGCCGCAGCCGCAGCCACAGCGCCGCGTCGCGCCGGATGAACTCGCGGTCGTCGAACTCGCCGTTGAGGTAGGCCCGCAGGCTGGCCTCGTTCTGGACGCCGAAGTGCTTGTGCACCATCACCCACGACGAGCCGACGTCGATGAGGACGCCGTCCATGTCGAAGCACACCAGCCGCACGGGGTCGCGGGGGCCGGCCGGCGGCGTGCGCGGGCGGCGGACGCGGTGCCGGTGGTAGAATGCCGCGAGCGCGTCCTTCACGGGCCGCGCGACCTGGGCCGCTTGCAAAAAGGTTGGGAGGAGGGGAAAAAGGAACCCGCAGGCGGCCTAGACGGGGCAGGCGCCGAACAGGTAGCCGCAGGTGGCCGTGTAGCCGGCCTGGGCGCCCCACAGGGCGACGCCGGCCGCGTCGTTGGCGTGGCCCTCGAGGTTCGCCGCGTGCGCCTCGGCGCCGTCGACGACCTCGTTGGCGTGGCCGCCGAAGTTGCGCAGCACGACGCTGACCGCGAACGCGACGTCGCGGGCCGCCTCGACGGCGTGGCCCGCGGCCGCGGACGCGCCGCCCTGGGCGGCAGCGCAGCCGGCCTCGGCGGTGGCAAGCGCCGCGCCCACGACGCCGCCGGCGTCCGGCAGGTCGACGGGGCAGGCGCCGGGCAGCGGCGCGGGGCCGGTGCAGGCGGAGGGGCCCAGCAGGAAGGAGCAGACCAGGGCGAACTCGTAGCCCACGGTGTCCTGGAGGGCCTGGACGGCGGGCTTGACCTCGTTGGTCGGGATGCTCAGGGTGCTGCCGAGCACGAAGTCCGCGGTGTCCTGGGCCTGCATGTAGGCGTAGTAGGTCGTGTCGCCGGTGGCGTCCAGGGCGACGTTGGCCTCGGAGAGGCTCACGACGCAGCCGATCAAGGCCAGGGTGAAGGCGTAGTCGACGGTGGCGCCGATGACGCCGCCGAGGCCGGACGGGCCGGTGGTGCAGGCCCAGTCCATCGGCTCAGGGTGGCACTCGCGGTCCTCCAGGTCGCAGGTCGCGGGGATGATGCAGCTGAGGCAGACCGGCGGCGGGCAGGCCAGGCAAGGCGGCGGGCATTGCGTGTAGTAGCACGGGTTCGGGGGCGCGACCGAGACGTCATCGGCGGCCACGGCGGGGGCGGCAAGGACGGCCAACAGGAGGCCGGCGAGCGCAAGGCTGAGGTTCTTCATGGGGGCAAGTTTCCTCCTTCCCCAAAGGGAAGGCACGGCCGGATTGGAGGCGGGCCTTAATGCTTGGCAGGAGAAACGATGGTGCCCGCGCCACCGCCAGCCAACAGCCCCAAGAAGCCCGCCACGGGTCGCCGGCCATGCGCGTGCGTGCCCTCGCGACGGCGCTTCTGGCCCTCGTCCTGCTGGCCGGCTGCTCCGGCCCCGACGACCCCCCGTCCCAGTCCGCCACCACCGGCCCTACCGCCACGACGACGGGCGCCGGCCAGGCGGGCAACGCCACCACGCCCCCAGCGCAGCCGGCCTACGACCTGCAGGAATGCGACCAATGGCACGCCTTCTTCCCGTTCCCCAAGTCCGCGTTCGAAGAAGGCGGCTTGGTCGGCGACCCGCTGCCGGAAGGCTTCACGCTCGGGGCCGCCGACGCCGCCGGCGCCACCGTCAACGTCTTCGTCGACACCGGCCGCTGCGGCGACCAGGCCCAGTCCGCCACCTTCGCCGCCTACCTCGTGGTGCAGCCGCCGGCCGAGCTCGACCAAGGCCCCGACGACCTCGACCTCTACCCGCTGGAGTCCGCCACCGACGACGACGCCCTGCGCGCCTACCTCGCCGCCGCCAACGTGACCTGGACCGACGCCGCCTTCGCCTTCACCGCCAGCCCCGCCCCGCCCGGCACCCGCCTCGAGACCGTCGCCGTCGACACCAACGACATCGACTTCAACCTCGACTTCGCCGTGCAGGAGGCCGCCGGCGCCTTCGACATGACGTACGCCGTCTGGCACAAGGGCGCCGACGGCCGCGCCGACGGTCACGTCGAATGGGACAACAGCAACGCCACCAACGTCGGCGACGGCCAAGCCGTGTTCGCGGCCGCGAACGCCGACGGCGGCCCGCCCGCCCTGCCTGGGCTGCTGCACCGGGTCAGCACGACGGACGTGCGGATTCGCTGGATGCCGGTCGATCCCAGCCCCGAGTAGGCCAGGCGCAAAGCGCCGAGGCGCTTTTGCGCCGCGACGTGCGGCCGCCCGCGCAGCTGCCTTGGCAGCAAGTGCTTGGGATGGGAGGACTGGGAACCCCGCAGCCTCGAGTAGGCTCCGTTCTGTTTCGCCGGGCGGCCTCACGACCGCCGGCCAGACGACATCCGACTAAGCGTCCTTGCGACTTGCATCCCCTGAGGCCATGGCACGTTTCAGCAAGTCCGTGGGGGACGTCCGGGGCGACCCCTTCATCCCAGCCCCGCGGCTGTGTCGTTTCTGCGCCAGCCCTGTCCGTCTCCAGACACCGCCTTGAGGCGGCAGGTTGCGCTTGCGCGCAGATGCGGAGACCTTCCTCAGCCGCCCTTGCGGGCTACCGTCAGTCGTCCTGAAGCGACGGGGTTGGTTCCTCGTTAGCTCGTCGCGGAGATAACCCCTTCTTCCTTGTCTTCCGCGGGGGGCGCAGGTCTTCCAGGAAGACCCGGTCCCAGTCCCCGCACTCGCTGCACGGGCACTTCGCTCCGTGCGGCGCCTTCAGGCTTGTGCCTCGCGTTCGGCGTCGGCGGGGGTGGCGTCGGGCCAGGCTTGGAGGGGGATGGCGCTGGCGATGATGGCGCCGCCGCAGGCGGTGAGGAGGGCGGCGAACGACTCGCTGACCTGGAGGAAGACGGCGGCGGAGGCCAGGAGGCCGGCGGCGATGCCGAGGGCGACGAACAGGCCCATGCGGACGACGGGGGTGGCGAAACGGGCGCCGAGGCCGGCGCCGGCCATGACGAGGCCGATGGCGCCCCAGAACAGCCAGGGGCCGGCGTCCAGGTGGATGCCGGGGACCTTGAACAGGACGAAGAACAGCCAGACGCCGATGAGGGCGCCGCCTGCGACGAAGGCGCCGGCGCGGCTTGCGGGGTCCATGGCCTGCGCAGGCGGACGGGGAGGCTTGAAGGTGCCGGGCGCCTGCGCGCGGCCGTGGCGGAGTCCCGTGCCGGCGCCGGCCGTTTCGTGCTGCTGGGCGCCGGGCTGTGGCTGTTGGCCATCCTGGCGGCGCGGCTGATCCTCAACGGCGGCGACTTGGGGTGGGCCGTGTTCGTGCTGGGCGCGCCGGTGCTGCTGCTGGTGCTGCGGCTGCTGACGTCGTGGGGCGTGGCGTTCGTGCTGCTGCTGTTCTTCACGCTGGCGGTGCTGAGCCTGCGCGTGGTGCTGGCGGAGCCGAGGACCAGTTGGCCGTACCTGCTGCTGGCGCCGCTGGCGTTGGCGGGCGCGGCGGTGGCCTACAAGGTCGTGCGCGGCCTGCTGGTGCTGCGGAAGGCTTGAGCGCGAAAAGAGACGGGGAGAAGGAGGGAAGAGGGCTTCGGGCCTGGGGGCCTTACTTCGCGGCCTTCTTGGTCGCGACCGCGTTGGCCAGGAAGGGGAGGCCGGTGCGGGCGTTGATGCCGACCTTCTTGCCGGCGGGCATCTCGGACCACTTGCAGCCGGGCTTGAGCTTGGCGCCGGTCTTGCAGAAGAAGTAGATCTGCTGCTTGCGGCCACCCTTCAGCTCGACGTTGCGCGTCGCCAGGACATAGGTCCCCTTCTTCGTCTTGTGTTCGTAGGGCATGTTGAGGCATCCTCCAGAGAGGCCGAAGCCAACTCCAGGAGGCCAACAGATGGCGGAGGATGATAACCTTGCCGAAGTGCTCCAGGAGGGGCCCAGGAGGGGTTTCCGGAGCGCTCGGGGAGGGTGGTTTTCCTCCTGTTGGGCCAGTGGAAACGGGGGTGGCGGAAACCGGCTTCGGAGGGCATCAGGAGAGGGTTGGAGGGGCCCAGGAGAGGGGCCGGCTGGGAGGGACCCGGAATCGAGGGGAAAGCAACGCCGGGCCGGGGGGCCGCAGGCCGCCAGAAAGGACGGAGAAGGGGGGAAAGAAGTCGGGACTGCCGGATTTGAACCGGCCTCACCCGCAGCTAGGGGCTTCGCCCCTAGGACCCCCTGGGCGGTCGTCCTCGCATTCGCTCGACGACCACCCCTGCGCCTCGCTGCGCATCGGCGGCGCTGACGCGCACCCTTCACGGACGAAGAAACCAAGGAAGAAGGGGGGAAAGAAGTCGGGACTGCCGGATTTGAACCGGCCTACTCCAGATTTACAGTCTGGCGCCTAACCGAGCTAGACTAAGTCCCGATCCGGTTGGATGGGGCGCCAGCGGGCCCGAGCCCGCGGTTGCGGCGACAAGGGAGCGGTTCTTGACCTTTCGGATGGGCTGGCCGGATCGCCCGACACGCCTAAGGCGAGGGGCACGGTCCCCCGTGCATGTCCAAGACCCCCCCGGACCTCTTGTACACCAAGTCCCACGAGTGGGTCCGCATCGAGGGCGACACCGCCACCATCGGCATCACCGACCATGCCCAGGAGGCGCTCAACGACATCGTGTTCGTCGAGCTGCCGAAGGTCGGCGACGAGTTCCAGGCCGACGAGGAGTTCGGCGTGGTGGAGTCCGTCAAGTCGGTGTCCGACCTCTACATGCCCGTGGCAGGCAAGGTGCTGGCCGTCAACGCGGCGTTGGACGACGCCCCCGAGACCCTCAACGAGGATCCCTACGGCAAGGGCTGGCTCCTGCGCATCAAGATGGCGGACGCCAGCCAGGCGAAGGGCCTGCTGTCCGCCGAGGACTACCTGGCCGAGACCGAGTGATGCGGCGCGGGACGTGGCGGGCGCTGGTGGCGCTGGCCATGCTCGTGCTGACCGCCGTCGTGTCCGTGGTGCTGACCCTGCAAGGCGAGAACGGCCTCTGGGTGTTCTTCCTGTTCCCGGTGGCGCTGCTGCCGTTCGGGCTCAGGCACTAGCGGGCGGCGCGGCCAGGAACGGCACGACCTCCACGGGGCCGGAGAACGAGTCGCCGAGCCCGGGCGCCCGCGCGGGATGCGGCGTCGGGCCGGTGGCGGCGCCCCACCAGTTGCCGGTGGCGTCAAAGGTGCGCGCCTCGCCCTCGGGCAGGTCGGTGACGCTGGCTTGGAGGGCGACGCCCAGGTTGCCCGCGAGGGTGGAGCCGTGCACCGAGCCGGAGCCGGTCGACACCAGGCCGCCCGACAAGGGGTCGTCGGCAGCACCGTTGCCGGTGATGGTGAGGCCCTCGGCGTCCAGGAGCCCCTCGTGGTGGACGATGCCCAGGCGGTTGCCGCTGGCCTCGAAGCCGGTGACGCGCCAGTCGCCCGAGAGCCGCGCGCCGACGTCGCTGCCGGTGGCGGACCCGCCGGCCAGGGTGGAGGCACCGAGCGCCTGCAGGCCAAGGCCTTCGGAGCAGCCGCGGACCTGCACGTCCACCGTCTCGATGCGCTGGGCGGCGGCGTAGACGCCCAGCATCCCGCAGGTGACGTCCACGCGCTCCAGGCCGAGCTTGCCGCGGACGGGGCCTTCGTGCAAGGGGGTGGCGGCGATGCCGATGCGGTAGCCTCGCACCTCCATGTCCGAAAGCTCGAGGTCGCCGGCGCCGCCTTCGTCGAGGACGCCGATGGAGAGGGGGTCGGAGAGGTCGAGGGGGCCCTCCGGGGCGGGGCCAAGCAGGTGGACCTGGCGCAGGCGGACCGGGCAGGCGGAGCACGCCGAGGGGCCCACGTGGACGCCGCTTGCGAACCCTGCCACCGTGACGTCGTGCAGCAGGAGGGGTTTCGTGAGGCCCTCGATCCAGATGCCGACGGTCTCCTGCCCCGTCGGGCGGAGGTCGAGCCCTTGCACGACCATCTCCTCCGGCGCGTCGGTGCAACGCCAGCCGAGGGCGGCGCAGTCGGCGGGGAGGAGGACGGCAACGTCGGGGCGCAGGTCTTGCACGGGCTCCGGCGTGACGCAGCCCGCGGCGGCCGCGGCCAGGAGCAGGACGAAGACGGGCAAGGGACGCACGCGGGGCGAGCACGCCAGGAAGCACTTGAAGCTGGCGAGCGCAGCCCTTCCCTGGCCTCCGATGGCGGCCCAGGCCACGCCTTATGAGCCGGCCTTGGCTCGCGCGCGCGTGCACCTCATCCCCAACCATGCGTTGGAGGCCGAGATGGCCCGCGTGGCCGGAGTTGCCACGGCCCAGGACCTGTTCTCGGACATCCCCGCCGCGGTGCGCGCCAAGCCGCTGCGGCTGCCGGTCGCCGAGCCCGAGCGGCACATGGTGCGCCGGCTGCGGACCCTGCTGGCGAAGAACCAGTCCTACGAGCGCATGGCGGTGTTCCTGGGCGGCGGCCTCAAGCCCCAGATGGTCCCCGCGGCCGTCAAGGCGGTGGCGCACCGGCAGGAGTTCATCACCTCCTACACGCCGTACCAGCCGGAGGTGTCGCAGGGCCTGCTGCAAGTGATCTTCGAGTACCAGTCGCTGATGTGCGACATCACCGGGATGGAGGTGTCGAACGCGGGCATGTACGACCATCCGACCTCCCTCGGCGAGGCCGCCCTGATGGCCACCCGCCACACCGGCCGCATGAGGTTCCTGGTCCCGGAGCACATGGGCTGGGAGAAGCGCAGCATCCTCCGGAACTACACCGTCGGCCCCGGCATCACGGTGGAGTCCTACGGCTACGACGACAAGACCGGCCGCGCCGACCTCGGGAGCCTCCAGGCCAAGCTCGGCCCCGACGTCGCCGGCGTGTACCTGGAGAACCCGAACCACTTCGGCGTGTTCGAGGCGGAGGCGAAGAAGGCCGGCGAATTGGCGCACGCGGCCGGCGCGCTGTTCGTCATGGGCGTGGACCTCACGAGCATGGGTGTTGCGACCCCGCCCGGCAGGCTGGGCGCCGACATCGTGGTGGCGGAGGGCTCCTGCTTCGGCGGCGCCCCTGCCCTCGGCGGCCCGCTTCTCGGCGTGTTCTGCGCGACCGAGGCGCTGGTGCGGAAGATGCCGGGCCGCATCATCGGCGCCACCAAGGACGAGGCCGGCAAGCGCGGCTTCGTCATGACGCTCCAGGCGCGCGAGCAGCACATCCGGCGCAGCAAGGCGACCTCCAACATCTGCTCCAACGAGGCGCTGATCGCCAACCAGGCGGCCATCCACCTCACGATGCTCGGCCGCACCGGATTGCGCACCATGGGCTTGCAGAACCTGGAGGCCGGCGCCCGGCTGGAGTCCGCGCTTGCCGCCGCCGGATTGCGCCCCCGCTTCTCCGGGCAGTTCTACAACGAATTGGTCACCCATGTCCAAGACCCAAAGGCGCTGCACGAGAAGGCGCTCAAGGAGGGCGTCCACGTCGGCTGGGGCCTGGAGCGCGACGTGCCGAAGCTGCGGAACTGCCTGCTGTGGGGCGCGTCGCCGGTCCACATGGAGGAGGACTACCAGCGCCTCACCCGCGCCGTGATGCCGTCGCTCAAGGGGGTCCTCGCTTGACCCTCAAGACGCCTACTCCCGGCGTGTCGCTGATGATCATCCCGCACGAGGTCCCGCTCGTGGTCGAGGAGGCCCGTCCCGGCCAGACCGGCACCAACCAAGGCCCCGCCGACGAGCGCCTCGCCGCCCGCGTCCCGAAAGAGCTGCAGTTCGCGCCCGGCACCGAGCGCGACTTCGGCCTCAGCGAGCCGCAGGCGGTTGCGCACTTCACCAAGCTGAGTCAAAAGAACTTCGGCAACGACACCGCGCTCTACCCGCTCGGATCGTGCACGATGAAGCACAACCCGAAGGCGTGCGACGAGGTCGCCGGCCTCAGCACCGTCAACCTGGTGCATCCCTCCCAGGACCCGCGCACCATCCAGGGCAGCCTGGAGATTTTCTTCGAGCTGGAGCGCTGGCTCGCGGAGGTCACCGGCATGGACGCCGTGTCGCTCCAGCCCGCCGCCGGCGCCCAAGGCGAGTTCCTCGGCCTGCTGGTCGCCCGTGCCTACCATGAGTCGCGCGGCGAGGGTCACCGCGACGAGGTCATCCTTCCCGACACCGCCCACGGCACCAACCCCGCGACGGCGTCGATGGCGGGCTACAAGGTGGTCGAGATCGCCTCCGGCCCGGACGGGCTGGTGGACCTGCAGGCCCTCCAGGGCGCGATCGGCCCCAGGACGGCGGCGTTCATGCTCACCAACCCGAACACCGTGGGCATCTTCGAGAAGAACATCCAGCAGATCCAGAAGATGGTGCACGACGCCGGCGCCCTGCTCTACTACGACGGCGCCAACCTCAACGCCATCACGGGCCAGGCGCGCCCCGGCGACATGGGCTTCGACATCGTCCACATCAACCTCCACAAGACCTTCGCCGTGCCCCACGGCGGCGGCGGCCCCGGCGCCGGCCCCATCGGCGTCAAGAAGCGGCTGGAGGCGTTCCTGCCGGTGCCGCGCATCGCCAAGAAGTCGGACGGCACCTTCGCCGCCGAGGACATGGACCGGCACCCCCAGTCGGTCGGCAAAATCAAGGCCGGCTACGGCCAAGGCGCCGCGCTTGTGCGCGCCTACAGCTACATGTGCATGCTAGGCGGACCTGGAATCACCCGGGCCGCCGAGATCGCCTGCCTCAACGCCAACTACGTCAAGGCCAAGCTCACGGGCGTGCTGGACTTCCCGCACCCCGGCCGCTCCATGCACGAGTTCGTCGCCTCCGCGTCGGGCCTGAAGAAGCGCACCGGCATCACCGCCGGCGACGTCGGCAAGCGCCTCCTGGACTACGGCCTGCACGCGCCCACCGTCTACTTCCCCCTCCTGGTGCCCGAGGCCATCATGTTCGAGCCGACCGAGTCCGCCAGCCGGAGCGAGCTGGACCGCTTCGTCGCCGCCGTCCAGGCCATCGCGAAGGAAGACCCCGCCCTCGTCCACGCCGCCCCGCACACGACACCGGTCAAGCGCCTCGACGAGGCCACCGCCGCCCGCAAGCTCGTGCTGCGGTGGCACACACTAAGCCGACTGGAGGCAGCATGACTCCGGTCGGCTGCTGGCAGCGCGACGCGCACGGCACGGACCGCCTGGAGCGGTAAGTGCTCCGGGCCGGCCTCCTGGTGAACCCCGTCGCGGGGCTCGGGGGGCCGGGAGGCTACAAGGGCTCCGACACCGGCTGGAAGGACGCCTTGGAGCACGGCTACGCGCCCACCGCGCCGGAGCGCGCCCGCCGCTTCGTCGGCCTGGTCGGCGACGCGGTCGAATGGTGGACCGTGCCCGGCGCCATGGGCGGCGACCTCGTGCCCGGCGCCCGCCTTGTGATGGAGGCCGCCAAGCTGGAGCTGGGCGCCACCTCCCACCTCGACACCCAGCGCGCCGCCGTCGCGCTCCGGGACGCCAAGGTCGACCTGCTGTGCTTCCTCGGCGGCGACGGCACCGCCACCGACGTGAGCCGGGCCGTCGGCACCAGCGTCCCGTGCCTCGGCGTGCCCGCCGGCGTCAAGATCACGAGCGCCGTCTACACCCACGACGTGGCCGAGGCGGCGTGGCTGGTGGCGCACCTTGCGCCGGGCTTCGAGACCATCCTGCGCGACGTCACCGACCTCGACGAGGTGGCCTACCGCAAGGGCAGCGTGGACATCGAGCTCAAGGGCAGCCTGCGCGTCCCGCTGTCGCCCGCCATCCAGCAGGGCAAGGTGGCCACCTCGGTCGAGACGCCGCTGGAGCCGCTGGTGGAGCAGGTGCTGCGCGACTGGGACCCGGACGCGCTCCACTTCGTCGGCGCCGGCTCGGTGTGCGTCGCCGTCAAGTCGCAGTTCTGGGGCAAGCCCACTCTCCTGGGCGTGGACGCCATCCAGGGCTCGCGCATCGTCGCCACCGACCTCGACGACCGCCGCATCGCCGAGATGGCGCAGGCGCAGCTTGCCAAGAACGGCAAGGTCCGCATCGTGCTGTCCACCATCGGCGGCCAGGGGATGCTGCTCGGCCGCGGCACGCAAGTGTTCCGGCCCGACGTGCTCAAGGCCGTGGGCTGGGACAACGTGCAGGTCATCGCGCCACCGGAGAAGCTCACCGGCCTCAAGGGGCTGCACATCGACACCGGCGACGCGGAGCTCGACGCCTCGGCGCCCAAGCACATCCGGGTCGTCACGGGCTGGAACGAGACGCGCATGGTGCGGCTGCTGTCGGGGACGCGGGACGCGGCGACCGGCCCCTAGTCCGGGTCGTGCCCGTCCTTGGCCAGCCACTTCGTCATGAGGTGCCGCTGGTGCCGCTTGTAGCCCTGCCGCTCGTACAGCGCCGCGGCCGGGTTGGCGTGCGTGACCTCCAGGTGCAGCGCGTGGATGCCGATGCTGCGGCACTCGCCCTCCGCCGCCGCCATCAGCAGGGCGCCGACGCCGTGGCCGCGGTGCGCCTCCAGCACGAACAGCTCGTCGACGAAGGCGTCGGTGCCGTGGAACTCCAGGCTGAAGCCGAAGCCCAGCACGACGTAGCCAAGCAGGGCGCCGGTGTCGTCCTCGCCCACCAGGACGCGGCCCAGCCGCGGGTTGGCCAGGAGCCGCCGCAGCGCATGGTCGGTCTCGGGCGCCGGCGGCAGCTCCTCGTGGGCGTGCAGCAGCGCCACCAGCGGGCGCACCGCGTCGAAGTCGGCGGGGCCGGCGCGGCGGACCTTCATGCCCGCCTCGCGACCACCAGGGTGGCGTTGTCGGGCGCGCCGCGGCGCCGCACCTCGGCCCACGCCGCCTGCGCCGCCTCGGCGGGGGCGCGGGCCAGCAGGCGCTCCAGGTGCAGCGGCGCGAAGAAGTCGCCGACGCCGTCGGTCGCGGCCGCCACCGTGTCGCCGGGCTTCGCAGTGAAAGACGCGAGGCGGGGCGCGCCGCCGCGGCCGAGGGCCGAGGTGACGGCGCCGGTGGCCGCCCGGCCGCCGGGCACCAGCAGGTCGAGCAGGCCGTCGCGCAGGTGGTAGGCGGAGGAGTCGCCGACGGTGGCGACCTGGCCGCGGCCGTCGGGCGCGACCGCCAGCAGCGTCGCGGTGGTGGCGCCGCCGGTCGCGCGGGCGGCGGCGTCGAGCGCCTGCATGGCGCGCTCCAGCGACGGGCAGGCCTGCAGCACGGCGGCCAGGCCTTTGGCGCAGGCGTCGGCCGCGTCGGCGCCGCGCGGCAGGCCGCCGAGCCCGTCGAACACGGCGAACACGTCGGCGGTGGCGCCGGCGAACGGGGTCGCGGGCAGGCAGGCCCAGGCGTCCTGCTGGCTGGTGCGGCCGCCGAGCTCGTGGAGGACGGCCACCTCCCAGCCTGTCATCGTGGGCAGGGTCAGGCGCGGTCCCATGGGAGGGCCTCCGCGCGCCTGGCGGCCGTCCGGTCCGCGGTGGACGGGAAGGGGACGGCCATGCCGTGCGATCCACCCACCAGGGATAAAGCTGGCCAGCGGGGAGGCTTCTGCCCGAACCGGGCCGCCTATTGAGACTAGGGGCCAAAGGGCAAGGCTTGAGCGACGAACCTTCACCTACCCCGTCCCAAACCCTGAAAGAGACGCCTCCCGTCGAGAAAAACCACTCGGGGGCGAAAGCTTCCGCACGCAGTTTCCATCGCGTGAGGGAAAGAATGTCCGGTTCCATTATCGTCCGCGGCGCGCGCGAGCACAACCTCAAGGGCATCGACGTCGAGATTCCCCGCGGCAAGCTGGTCGTCGTGACCGGCCTGTCCGGCTCCGGCAAGTCGTCGCTCGCCTTCGACACCATCTACGCGGAAGGCCAGCGGCGCTACGTCGAGTCGCTGTCCGCCTACGCCCGCCAGTTCCTGGGCCAGATGAAGAAGCCCGAGGTCGATCACATCGAGGGCCTGTCGCCCGCCATCTCCATCGACCAGAAGACCACCTCCAAGAACCCGCGCTCCACCGTCGGCACCACCACGGAGATCTACGACTACCTGCGCCTGCTGTGGGCCCACGTCGGCACCCCGTACTGCCCCAAGTGCGACCGCCCCATCGGCAAGATGTCGGTGGACCAGATCGTCGCCGAGACCAAGGGCCTGCCCGAGGGCGCCAAGCTCCAGATCCTCGCCCCCGTCGTGCGCGACCGCAAGGGCGAGTACCAGCGGCTCTGGGCCGACCTCAAGGCGCAGGGCTACACCCGTGTCCGCGTCGACGGCAAGTTCGGCGAGGTCGAGGACAACTGGAAGCTCGAGAAGACCTACAAGCACTCGATCGACATCGTCGTGGACCGGCTGGCGGTCAAGAAGCAAGGCCCCGACGGCGAGGCGTTCGAGGAGCGCCTCACCGACGCCCTGGAAACGGGGCTCAAGGCCGCCGAAGGCCTCGTGACGGTGTGGACCGAGGACGGCGAGCACCTCTACTCCGAGTCGTTCGGCTGCCCCGACCACGGCTCGATCCTCGCGGAGCTCACGCCGCGCATGTTCTCGTTCAACGCCCCGCACGGCGCCTGCGCCACCTGCTCGGGCCTGGGCTTCTCGATGCAGCCCGACGAGGACAAGATCGTCAAGGACAAGAACCGCACCATCCGCCAAGGCTGCTTCGACTCCGAGGTCTTCATCATGAAGAGCTGGATGGGCCGCTGGCTCGCCCACGTCTGCGACACCCTCGGCGTCAGCGTCGACGTTCCCTGGGCCAAGCTGCCGCCCGCGCACAAGGAGATCGTCCTCTACGGCAGCCCGGAAGGCATCCCGACCCGCTGGGGCAACGAGTCCAGCTGGGAAGGCCTGTCCACCCGGATGCAGCGCCTCATGCGCGAGTCCGAGTCCGACAAGGCCAAGGAACGCATCGCCGCCTTCATGTCGGAGCGTCCGTGCGCCGGCTGCAAAGGCTGGCGCCTCAAGCCCGAGGTGCTTGCCGTCAAGGTCCACGGCAAGTCCATCATCGAGTCCACCCGCTTCCCGGTCAACGCCAGCCTGGCCTGGTTCCGCGATCTGCCCAGCCACCTCACGGAGCGCGAGAACAAGGTCGCCAAGGAGATCCTCAAGGAGATCGTCGAGCGCCTCCGTTTCCTCGACGACGTCGGCCTCAGCTACCTCAACCTCGACCGCGCCTCCGGCACCCTGTCCGGCGGCGAGTCGCAGCGCATCCGCCTCGCCTCCCAGATCGGGTCCGGCCTGCAAGGCGTGCTCTACGTCCTCGACGAGCCCAGCATCGGCTTGCACCAGCGCGACAACCACCGCCTGCTCGCGACCCTGCGCCGCCTGCGGGACCTGGAGAACACGGTGCTGGTGGTCGAGCACGACGAGGACACCATGCGCGAAGCCGACTGGCTCATCGACCTCGGCCCCGGCGCCGGCGAGCACGGCGGGCAGCTGATGGCGGCGGGGACGCCCGCCGAGGTCGCGCGCAGCACCAAGTCGCTCACCGGCCAGTACCTCGCGGGCAAGCTCGCCATCGCCGTGCCCCCGAGCCGGCGCGAGCCGACGCCGGGCCGGGCCATCCGGATCCTGAAGGCCGAGGAGAACAACCTCAAGGCCATCAACGTCGACATCCCGCTCGGCGTGTTCGTCGCGGTGACCGGCGTGTCCGGCTCCGGCAAGTCCACCCTCATCAACGAGACGCTGCACAAGGCCGCGCTCAAGCAGCTCGGCTACGTCGGCGGCGAGAAGCCCGGCAAGCACGGCGGCATCCTCGGCCTGCAGCACGTGGACAAGGTCATCGACATCGACCAGTCGCCCATCGGCCGCACCCCGCGCTCGAACCCCGCCACCTACACCGGCGTCTGGACCCCGATCCGCGACCTGTTCGCCATGACGGCCGACGCCAAGAACCGTGGCTACAAGACCGGCCGCTTCAGCTTCAACGTCAAGGGCGGCCGCTGCGAGGCGTGCGAAGGCGACGGCGTCGTCAAGATCGAGATGCACTTCCTCCCCGACGTCTACGTCCCGTGCGAGGTCTGCAAGGGCGCCCGCTACAACAAGGAGACCCTCCAGGTCCGCTACAAGGGCAAGAACATCCGCGAAGTGCTAGACCTCAGCGTCGAGGAGGCGCTCGGGTTCTTCGAGAACCTCCCGCAGATCCGGAACAAGCTCCAGACCATCCACGACGTGGGATTGGGCTACATCCGCCTCGGCCAGCCCGCCACCCAGCTCTCCGGCGGCGAGGCCCAGCGCGTCAAGCTGGCCACCGAGCTCGCCAAGCGCGGCACCGGACGCACCCTCTACATCCTCGACGAGCCCACCACCGGCCTGCACGTCCACGACATCCAGCACCTCTTGGGCGTCCTGCAACGCCTGGTGGACGCCGGCAATTCCGTGGTGGTCATTGAGCACAACCTCGACGTCGTCAAGTGCAGCGACTGGGTCATCGACCTCGGCCCCGAAGGCGGCGACGCCGGCGGCCGCATCGTCGCCGAAGGCACCCCCGAGGAGATCGCGCAGGTCGAGGCCAGCCACACCGGCCGCTTCCTCAAGCCCTTGCTGACCCCCAAGAAGCGGCTGGAGGAAGGCGCCGTCGCGCCACGGCCGAAGCGCCCGAAGAAGCCGGCGTAGCCTTCCCGGCCACAACCCTCTTGCGGCAAGCCCGGCTCCAAACGGACGTGCCCACCCGCAAGGCCGCCCCCAAGCGCGCGCCGCCCAAGAAGGCCGCCAAGCCCGCCCCCAAGCCTGCCAAGCCCGTCACGGTCCAGGCCAAGGGCTCCAAGGCCACCGGCTTCCACCTCCTGCACGTCCACCTCCCCAACGAACGCGGCGCCCTCGCCCGCCTCGCCGGCGCCCTCGCCGAAGCCAGCGTCAACCTCGAAGGCTTCGTCGCCAACCAAGGCGGCGTCCAGCTCCTCACCCGCGACCTCAAGGCCGCCAAGCACGCCCTCGACGCCAACGCCTACCACTTCCAAGCCCGCGAGGTCCGCGAAGTCATCCTCCCCGAACGCCCCGGCTCGCTCGCCGGCCTCTGCGAACGCCTCGCCTGGGACTGGGCCAGCATCGACGCCGGCTTCGGCCTCGCCACCGGCAAGAAAGCCAAGGTCTACCTCGAAGTCCACGAGGAGCCGCCGCGCACCTGGTGAAAGGGGTTAAATCAGGTCGCCAAGTCGCGCGCCCTTGCAGCCCCTGGACGGGCCTGCCTCAGGTCGAGTAGTGTAGCGGCCAATCATGGAAGACTCTCACTCTTCCGACCCGGGTTCAAATCCCGGCTCGACCACTATAGGCTTTTGGATTCCCATGCCCCACAAACGGGCATGGAAGCGCCCCAACCGCCGCCCATCAAGCGGGGCTCGCATCCCCTTCTGGATGAAGCGATGCTCCACCGCATAGCGGGCCTGGCCAGGCAAGGGCTGACCAAATCGCAGATTGCCAAGGAAGTTGAGACTTGGCGAACAGCAAGTCAACAAGTCCGACGTCCTTGCGGCACTTGCGCTTCACAATCTTGCTACGTGAGAACGCCGACTGGCGGACGAAACTCGTCGCTACAAGAGAACTGTGCCTGCGGGGCTAACCGCAAGCGGGGCGCCAGCCAACAAACGATCCGATTACCGGTATCCGAATTCAAGCCTAGGCTCGGTGCTTCTGATCCTAGGCTGCACCAAGCAGCGACCCTACCGCTCCTCCAGGCCTCATCAGAGGACCATCGATTTATTGAACGCAAACGGCGCGGCGGAAGGCCGAGACTTTGACCGAATTACGCTCAGCAGGTTGTTTGACCCTGTGCATTGGCGCCATGAGTCGTTGCCCGAGATTGTGAGTTACGACATGCGCTTATCGGAGTTGACGAGCGTGGCTCACAAGCAGGACTTGCGTGTTCGGACAGCCACTGTCCTTGGCGTCATTCGCCGAAAATACGCTGCGGCGGTCGCCTTCCTTCCCCCCAAGCCATACCGTGAAGTGTTCGGTCCAGTCGCTGCGGCATTCAAATCGCACGTCACGGAGGAAATCAAGGACGTGCCCAATCTCGTGGTTTCCGCGTAGTTCAGTGGATGCGCAGTCCATCATCGGGGGTCTTGTCCCCACCCATGCTGGAATAGACCTTGATAGCGCCGTCCTCGCTAATCTTGATGGCCAATCCGGCGGCGCCAATCCCCTTTGCCGCGCGGGCTCCAGAACCGCCACCCGCTCCGGCCGCAATCCGTTTCACCATTCTACCCGAGGAGTGGAAATGGCCATCGGGCAAGAACAAGGTCGCACCATCCTGAAGGTTGGCCGCCAGGAGCAACCGACCAAAGCCGATCTGCGCTAGGCGATCAATCGTCAGGTCGCCCGTCAGTTTCATCTTGTCCTTGACCGCACGAATGGCGTTCGTAACCCCGATGCTTTCCGGCGATTGCGGTTCAAACTCAACGATGGTGGAATCGGCGCCTGCCGCGACGGCCTCCGGAACTACTCCGATGATTCCACCGTGACCGTGCGTGGCCATGTGGTAAGCAAGGGTGAGGATGCGGGGCAAGATTTCGGGGCGCACGGCGGTTCCGAATGCGGCCTGAGCAATGGCTTGCAGGGCGATCCTAGAATACTTCAGGTCGCAGATGTGCCAGCCGCCGTTGTAGAACTCCAAGATTGGATTCTTGTCCATCGCAATAGTCACATGACCGTCTCGGCGCAAGGTCAACGACATTTTGCGCTCCGGAAGGTGCGAGAACGATTCCTCCAACGTGTAGAGATTAGTGCCGGGTGCGGTGTCGTGGGTTTGGAAAATTTCGAAGACCTGGCCGCCAGATGCGGGCAATGTCGCCAATCCACTTCCTTGAAGCATGGCCACGCCGCGACCGAACACCTGCCCGAGTTTTTTGGACGTCACTTGAGGAAGTGCTGCGTCGTCCTCCGCCATTGGGATGATGATTTCCATTGACGGCGGTTCACCTTCCTCCCGGACTTCGCGCTGCTGGAACATCGACTGAAGAAGGCGGCGGGTCTTGTCGTAGGATGTGCTATCGGTGGGGGGCCATCCCGTTGTGCCCGTAGGATTTGGCTCGCGTTGAAGTGTTTTGACCAGCAGTTCTGTTGCAAGCCCGACGCTGCTGAAAGCGAAAGGATACTCAAGGTCGGTGCTCGCAGGAGTCGCGTTTGCAGCCTCAAGCAGGACGAGTTGAACGGGAGAGTAGATGCCCAGTCTACTTCGTTCCAGGATGTTCTGTTTGGTGGGCCAGTCGCTGTCTTCGCCGACAGCCAACTGTGCAAGCGAGGATACCCGCTTTGCGGCCGCATTCAACTCCCCGCCGGCATCGGGTGCAATCGGCCATGCATTGACCATCGCAGTCGCCGCGTCGAACGGAACGCCCGCGTTTTTCAAGAACGCATCAGTGGCAGTCATTCTTGGTCATCTTCCGCGATTTTGGCAGTGAACCCGGTGACCCTTGCCTCAAGTTCGTCCTTGAGATAGCCCAGAATCAAGTTCTTTTGCGTCTGGTAACTCCATGCCTTTCGCAGGATGTCTTGGTCGTTGTCTGATTCCTTGAACTCCTGAATCAGCGTGGCCTGTTCCGCCATTACCTGTTTGTAAGCGGCTACGGCCTTGGTAAGCATGGTCTTCTGGCTCGCCTTGAGCGTGGTTGCAAACGGCGCGGACTTTGCTTCGCGGTCCGCAAAGATGGAGGAGTCGCGGAGTAGGTGACCAAATGCCACGAGTGGCCAGTGCTTGCAGGCAACAGTAGTAGCGGTCGCTTGCATGTAACTTTCCACGGGCTCCAACAGTCCTTTGTGGAAAATGCGGCCCAATTCGATGACGTTTGCGAGTTCGATTGCACGCGCTTGGCCAACATCGTCGTAAGGCTGGGCCTTGCAGAGAAACCGTAGGAACGATGCGAGGTTGCCCGCGGTCAAAGGGCAATAGCCGCGGCTCGAATCGTTTTGGACGCGGGCGCTCTGGTGATTGCCAACGTAGGGGAACCAGGCGTCGTCCTCTTCTTCATCGAAGGCTGCAATGCCGACAAGGCGCCCAATGGAAAGGTCGAAGTTGCGATCAGTGAGTTCGCGATGGCTAATCTTGCCAAAAATCTCCTTTTCGGTGTGCTTCTTCCGTGTTTCGCTCTCCAATTCTTGCTGCTTATTCTCGTAGATGTTGACGATTACCTGGTAGTATTCGCCCTTCTTCAGGTTGCGTCGCGTGCGGTTAAGGTAGGTGGCGAGAATGTAGATGTCGCTCACTAGGAGGCGATAGTAGATTTTCACGTCCACCTCCGCTTCCTTCGCCCACGCCGCGTCTTCCTGGGCTAGCGACTTCAATGCGCCATACCGGTGGCGGCCATCAATCAGGACAACCTTGTCCTCCTCCTCGATGTAGCAGCACGTCAGCGGGGTGAGGAGACCAAGATAACGGATAGACGCGGAGAGTTCATTCACTTTGGCCGGACTTGGCGTGCGTGGGTTGAAGCGGTGGTCTTGGAAGTCCAATTTGGCCAGCGGGACGGACGCGAGAACGAAGGGTCGCATTCCAACCTTGTCGCCGGGCAGATGCGCCGTGCCTGGGGAAGGCGTGCTGGACCGGTGCGCCTTCAACCAGTTCAACACCGCGCGCTCGGTCTGATCCATAGCGGCGATGCGAAGGCGAGGCAGGCTAAATATGGGAAGGGGGGCGGAATGAATGGCGGCTTTCAGGTGGCGAAGCCCGTTCCCCAAATGCCACCTTGTGTCTGACGAGCCTCATACCCCGCCTGTAGAGCGATTTGCTCGCGGTATATTCTCGGTGAAGGTCAAAATCCATGGCGAAACCTACTCCGCCTTGGTTGCATCGGCTGCTGCGCTGGCCTCGGGCCCAACGCACTTTGCGGGTTTTGGCCAAAATTCCGGCTCGACCCCTTGGGCGCCGTGCTGCAAACCCGACCCAGGACCCCAACATGTGCGCACGGGCGCCTCCCTAACCGCTGGAGCGCGCATGGCACACGCCATGGCACGCCCCTGGGCCTTGGACGACACAGACCGGAGGATCCTGGAAGTGCTGTCAACCCATGGCCGCAGCCCGTTGCGCGAGGTGGCGGAGGCCATCGGCTGCAACGAGCGCACGGTCCAGGACCGTGTGGCCCGCCTGGAGGCGCATGGCGTCCTTCTGGGCTTCGAGGCGACCGTGGACTGGGCGCTCGTCGGCCTGCCCGTGCTTACACTCGTCGAGGCCTACTGCCCGCCCGCCCGGCTTGCGGAAGCCGCCACCCTGCTCAAGGCCATCCCCAACGTGGTGCATGCCTTCGCGACGACGGGGCCCTGCAATGTCATGGTGCTTGCGCGCACCGGCCGCGTGGACGACTTGAAGCAGCTGGCCGCCCTTCTGTCGGCCACCCCGTTGGAGCGCATCGGGTCCAAGCTCGTGATCGAGTCCTTGGTGGAGGACCGGCCGCCGGGCCTGCCCATGCTGCGGTCCCGTTGGCCCGCCAAGCCAAAGCGGGCGGCGCGGGCCATGCTCGTCCTTGAGCCCGCCACGGCGGACCGCCTTGGTCGGCTGCAGCGTGCCGGCCTGGCTGGCCTTGACGTGGCGCCCGTCGCGCCGAAGACCGAATGACCTGAGCCGCGCGGGCCACGCTTCAATCGGGGCCCGCCGCCAGCCCTTCGAGCTTGGCGTGCAGGTCGTCCAGGAGCCGGATGGTCTGCAGCCGCCGGATTCGCAGCTCCTCCAGCTCCGCCCGCAGCCGCTGGGCCTCGGCGGCCGGCAGCTTGCGCGCCAGCCGGCCTTCGAGCTGGTGGCGGGCGTATTCGTTCAGCCCAAGCTCGCGCTCCAGGATGGCCAGCCCCGTGAGCATTCCAGGGGCTTCCCTGCGAGGGCGTTGCGAAACGTCCGGGCGTCCGCTCCCACGCGGCATGGCCTCGGTGTCGTCGCCGCAAGGCCTTGAACCTGGCGATGCCTGCTACCCGGCCCTCGACCACGGCATCCGGCAGTTGTCCGCCCCCGCCGCCGAGCCCGTCCCGACCGCGATGGCGCCGACCGCGGTCTTGTCGGGCACCACCCGCATGGCGCGCTCGATCGCGGCGCCCGCGTCGAGGCCGTCGGCCAGCCCTTGGTACACGCGGTGGCTGAACAGCGACCGGGCGAGGAACTCGCCGCGGCCGGTGCAGGCGACGGCGCCGTGCCGCCCGGCGTAGATGCCGGCGCCGAGCATGCCGACGTCGCTGGCGCGGCCGCGCAGCGTGATGCTGAGGCCGCCCGTGCTGGCGGCGGCCACGAACGCGCGCCCGTCGGTGGCCACCACGCCGACCGTGTCCGAGCCGAGCAGCTCCTGGGGCGGCGGCTCCTGGTAGTTCCAGTGCTCCAGGATCTTGTCCAGCCGCCAGCCCGTCTCCTGGGCGTGGCCGTGCTCTTGCAGCGCCTTGCGGGCCGCGAGGGCGTGCCGCACCGCGGCCTCCGAGGGCGCCTCGCGGCCCGCCAGCCCGAGGCTGCGGGCGAACGCGGTGGCGCCGTCGCCGACGAGCGCGTTGTGCGGCGTGTCGTGGACCGCGCGTGCGGCCAGGATCGGGTTGCGGACGTCGGCAACGCAGATGACGGCGCCGAACTGGCCGTCGGAGGTCATGCAGGCGGCGTCCATCTCGACGGTCTTGCCGTCCAGGCGGAGCTGGCTGCCGCGGCCGGCGTTGAAGCGGCCGTCGTCCTCCAGCACGCGGCACGCCAGCACCGCGGCGTCCAGCAGCGAGGCGCCCTCCTGGAACGCCCGCTGGCCGGCCGCGCAGGCGCGCTGCGTGCCGTCCGCGGCGTCCTTGCCGGCCGTCGCGCCGCCGTGCGCCAAGAAGGTCGCGTCCAAGCGGCCCGGCATGGGCCGCGCAGCATATACCCACGGGATGCGGTGGCCACGCCATGGACCAGGACGAGCCTCTGGGCGCGCCGGATTCGACGGCAGCGTTCGCGGACGCGCTGCGGGCGCTTGCGACCCCGGCGCGCATCCGGCTGCTGCGCGAGCTGCGCACGCCGCGGACGGTGACCCAGATCACGCTGCGCGGGCCGGAGACCAAGGCGGGCGGCCGCATCCTGGCGCGCCAGACCGTCAAGCAGCACCTGGACCGGCTGGTCGAGATGGGCATCGTGGTGGCGCGCGACGCCGACCGGGGCCGTGGCACGACGCTGGAGTACGTGGTGAACCACCGTGCGCTGTTCTCGTTGAGCGAGGAGGTGCGCGCGCTGGCCCGGCTGCGGCCCGCGGAGCCCGTGGCCGGTCTCACGCAGGTGTTCGCGCCGGCGCCCTCGCCGGCCCATGCCCCTGGGCCGCGCCTCGTCCTGGTGAAGGGCCTCGACGAAGGCCAGGTGTTCGGGCTCAAGCCGCCGGCCACGGGGGAAGCGGCCTGGCTCATCGGGCGGCGCCGCGGGCTGGCGGTGTCGCTCGACTTCGACGCCTCGGTGAGCGCCGAGAACGCCCGCATCCGGTTCGACGGCGTCGGCTACCGCATCGAGGACCTGCCGCACAGCCGCAACGGCACCCAGCTCAACTTCGAGACCATCGCCAAGGGCAAGCAGCATCCGTTGGAGAAGGGCGACATCATCGGCGTCGGCCGGAGCGCGCTGGTGTTCCAGGCTTGAGGGCGGCGCGGGCGCGGCGCACCGCGGCCCGCAGCTGCTTGCTGTCCGGCCGCGCCGCCGGGTCGGCCGCCAGCGCCCGCTTGACCGCCGCCGCCAGCCCGGCCGGCATGGCGTCCGCGAACAGCGCGCGCAGCAGTTGGCCGGCCTGGTAGGCGTCGGAGGCGGGCGTGGCCGGCTCGCCGCGGCGCTGCTCGGGCGCCATGTAGCCGAGCGTGCCCTGCACGGGCTCGTCGCCGAAGCGGGCCGTGGCCCCCGCCGCGCCGGCGCGGGCGCGCGCGATGCCGAAGTCCGCGATCTTCGGCAGGCCGTCGGGGCGCAGCAGGACGTTGCCGGGCGTGAGGTCGCGGTGGACGATGCCGAGCGCGTGGATCGCCTCCAGCCCGGCCAGCACGCCATCGGCGATGTCCAGCGCCTCCTCCGGCTCTGGCGGCGCCTCCGCCAGTCGTTGCTGGAGCGAGCCGCCGGCCACGTGCTCCGACACCAGCAGGATCGAGCCGGAGCGGCGCAGCACGTCGTGGACCGTGACGACGTTCGGGTGCTGCAGGCCGCCGGCCAGCCGCGCCTCGCGCAGCACCTCCGCCTCGTCGTCGGGGCCGTCGGTGAGGACCTCCTTCAGCACCACGGTGCGCTGCAGCAGCTCGTCGTGCGCCAGGAAGGCGCGGCCGGAGCCCCCGCGGCCGAGGAAGCGCTCGACCCGGAACCGCCCGCCGACCACCTGCCCCGCCGCGAGCGGCCCGCCGACGGCGTCGCCCGCGGCCCTTGCGATGGCGGCGGCGGTGCGGTCGTCGAGGCCGAGCTCCGCCTGCAGCCGGCGCACGGGCGCGTCGTGCGGCGTCATGCCGCTCTCGAGCGCCTGCAGCACGCCGAGCCGGTAGGCGTCGGCCGCGGCGGCGGGGTCGGAGCGGTCGGGCACGCCGTAGAGGATGCGCGCGGCCCGGCCCACGACCGCGCGGAAGCCCTGCGACAGCAGCACGGCGGCGGCGAGGATGCCCAGCTCGAACCACAGCGACGGCCCCGTCGGGCCCAAAAGCGGGCTGGTCGAGACCAAGAGCAGCACGGCGGCCACGACGAAGGCGAAGGCGACCATCACGCGGGCGGCGGCGCGGCGGACGCCCATGCTCAGGCCCAGGAGGTCGTGGCGCAGCACCGCGACCGACACCAGGCCGGCGAACAGCAGCCAGCGCACCGAGGCGGCGGCCCGCCCGATCACGCCAAGCTCTGGGGCAGGGTCGTGGCGGGTGACGACCGCGATGGCCGAGAACAGGTTGAGCAGCACCATCAAGAGCAGCCCGAAGCCGGCCCAGCCGAGCAGGAACGGCCCTGTGCGGCGGCCGCGGGCCCGGCGCGCGACGGCCCACAGCACGCCTGCCGCCAGCGGGGCCCACAAGGCCACCTTGACGAGGTCTTGGGCGGCGGGGCCGTCGGCGAAGCGGCTGAGGTCGCCGCTGACCCGCTCGAACGCCGGGATGGCGGCGCAGCACATCCCCGCGAACAGGAGCCGGGTCGGGGAGCCGGGCCGCGCCGCCGCCCGCCGCAGCGCCCACGCCCAGACCTGCAGGTAGGCGGCGGCCGTGTAGGCGGCCAGCCCGACCTCGCCCCAGAGGAAGCGCGGGTCGCCCGCGTCGGTGGTCGCAACACTCAAGGCCCACCCGAGCAGCAGCAGCGGGGCCGCGGCGAGCGGCAGCCACCGGGCGGGCTGGGCGAGGCGGTTGCGGCGCGGGTACGAGGCGGCGAAGCCGTAGAGCAGCAGCGGGTCCAGCAGCGCGAACAGGGTCGCCAGCCGGAACAGCCCAAGGTCCTCGTAGGCGCCGGGCACCAGCGCCCGGTAGGCCTCGACGGCCTGGTTGCCGGCGATCAGCGCCAGGAAGCCGGCCAGGAACAGGCTCGCCCGGCGCCGGGGGCCGCCCGCCAGCACGAAGCCGCCGAACAGCAGGGCGCCCACCGCCGCGATCGCCTTCAGGTAAAAGTCCGGCGAGGCGCCCGCGCCGTTCACCTGGCCGCCAGTTGCCGCCGGCTTACGAGGATTGTCCCTGCGCCGGACGTGAACCCGTTCGGCTGCCGGCCGCGGGTTCTTATGGTCGCCGTGCAATCATTCCGTGGTTGCCATGGACGCCGCTCGCGCAGCCCTCTTCCGGCATCATGCTGCCTGCTGCAACGGCCAGGACACGGCCGCGCTCGCAGGGCACTATCCCGCCTCGTCCCGCGTGGTGCGCGACGGTGAATGGGTCGGGGAGGGCCCAGATTCGGTCCTTGCGGCCCTTGGCAGGGAGTTCGCCGGCGGCCTCGGCCGCGTGCTGATGGTCGAAGGCGAGCCCATGCTGGTGCAGTGGAGCGACCCCGAGCGCCTGCAGGTCCCCTACGCCGTCGTGCGCCTCAAGGCCCAAGGCGATCGCGTGAGCGAGGTCCGCATCGACCACGACCCGGCCTTCGTGCGGGACGTCGTGGCGCGCGGGACGTTCTGAAGGCCGTCAAGCGCCGCGCAGCGCGTCGCCGCTCGGGCGCTTGTGCTCGAACGGCCGGTCGGCCGCCACGTAGTTCGCGCCGCCCATGCGGGCAAGCAGCACCGCCTTGGCGGGGTCGAGGTGGCCGTGCGCGTCCAGCACCGCGTCGTCGGCGCCCACGTGGACGACCTCCCCCAGGACGTGGCTGAGGTCGCCCTTGCGGCCCAGCACCGTTTCGCTGTGCAGGCGGCATTCGAAGTGGATCGGGCTGTCGGCGAGGCGGGGCGGGCGGACGGCCTTGGACGGGGCCAGGCGCAAGCCCAGGCGCTCGGGCTCCGACACGTCGGGCGGGAAGTCGACCGAGGAGGCCACCATCGGCGCCACCAGCCCGCGGGTCACGGCGTTGACGACGAACTCGCCGGTGTCGCGGATGTTGCGCACCGTGTCCTTGAGGGAGCCGTCGGCGCGCCGCTGGATGGAGATGGCGAGCATCATGGGGTCGGCGCACACGGCGTTGAACCAGCTGAACGGCGCCGCGTTGGGGAGGCCGGCGGGCGACAGGGTCGTGACCCAGGCGATCGGGCGGGGGGCGACGGCCGCGGTGAGGAACCGGTACGCCTCGCGGGCATCCCAGGCGGCGGCCTCTTGTTCCACGGCCGCGGCAAGCCCCGGCCGCTCTTAGCCTGCATCACCGTTATCACGGCACCACGCGTTGCCTGGGGCGTGTCCGCCACGCTCGCCTCGCTCTACTGGGACTCCGTGCAGGCCAACGGCGAGAAGGCGGCCCAAGGCTGGCACGACGGCGAGGCTTGGCGCAGCCGCAGCTTCCACGCCATGGGGCAGGCCGTCCGCGACACCGCCCACGCCCTGCTCGCGGCCGGCCTCAAGAAAGGCGACCGGGTGGCCATCTGGAGCCGCAACTGCCCGCAGTGGGCCGAGGTCGACTTCGCCAACCTCACCGCCGGCTTCGTCACGGTCCCCATCTACGACACCCTGACGGGCGAGAAGGCCGCCTACATCCTTGACGACGCCGAGGCCAAGGTGCTGTTCGTCCAGGACGCCGGCATCCTCGCCCGGTTCTTGCCGGTGCGCAAGGCCCTGAAGCACCTGCAGACCGTCGTGGTCTTCGGCCCGGGCCCAGGGCAGGACGCCGTCGCCCACGCCGACTTCGTGGCCGCGGGGCGCGCCTGGGGCCGCAAGAACCCCGACAAGCTCGACGCCATCGCCGACAAGGTCGCGCCCCAGGACCTCGCCAGCATCGTGTACACCTCCGGCACCACCGGCGAGCCCAAGGGCGCCATGCTGAGCCACGGCAACTTCGCCTCCAACGCCACCGCGGCGCTGACCTGCGTCCAGATCACGCCCGAGGACGTGTTCCTCAGCTTCCTGCCGCTGTCGCACGTGTTCGAGCGCACCGCCGGCCACTTCGCCGCCTACGCCGCCGGCGCCCAGGTCGTCTACGCCCGCAGCATCGACACGCTGGCCGAGGACATGGTGAGCGCCCAGCCGACGCTGATGATGGCGGTGCCGCGCCTCTACGAGAAGCTGCACGCCAAGGTCCAGGCCAAGGTCGCCGAGGACTCGTTCGTGAAGCGGGCCATCTTCAACTGGGCCATGGGCGTCGGCCGCCAGAGCCTTCCTTACATCCAGCAGAACCAGGAAATCCCCAAGGGCCTCCAGTCGAAGCTCAAGCGCGCCGACAAGCTGGTGTTCCGCAAGCTCAAGGCCCGCGTCGGCGGCCGGCTGCGCTACTTCGTCTCCGGCGGCGCCGCCCTGAGCAAGGACATCGAGGAGTTCTTCTGGAGCGCGGGGATCCAGATTCTCCAGGGCTACGGCCTCACCGAGACCAGCCCGGTCACCAACGTGAACCGCCCCGGCGCCATCCGGTTCGGCTCGGTCGGCCCCGTCATCCCCGGCGTCGAGTGCCGCATCGACATCTCCGACTGGCCCCAAGGGATGCGGCCGTTCCCCGAGGGCGAGATTTGCTTCAAGGGCCCCAACGTGATGCAGGGCTACTGGCGCAACCCCAAGGCCACCAAGGAGTGCATGGACAAGGACGGCTGGTTCCACACCGGCGACATCGGCTACCTCGACGGCGACGGCTTCCTCTGGATCACCGACCGCAAGAAGGAGATCATCGTCATGTCGAACGGCAAGAAGGTGCCGCCGCAGCCCATCGAGAACGCCCTCAAGCTGCAGCCCCACATCGCCCAGGCCTGCGTGCTCGGCGAAGGCCGCAACTACGTCGCCACCCTTGTGGTGCCCGACTGGGAGGCCATCGACCGGTTCGCGCTCGAGAACGGCATCGCCGCCAAGGACCACGACCGCCTCGCCGCCGACCCGCGCGTCGTCAGCCTCATCGAGCGCGAGGTGGAGGCCGTCAACGCCCGGCTGGCGCGCTACGAGCAGGTGAAGAAGTTCTGGATCGTCCCCGGCGAATGGTCGGTCGAGTCGGGCGAGCTCACGCCCACGCTGAAGCTGCGGCGGCGCATCATCCAGCAGAAGTTCGCAAGCTCCATCGACAAGCTGTACCCCGTGCCGGTCGAGGAGCAGGTCGCGTAGCCCGCCCGCGGCCGGCCGCGGCCTTCGCAACCCTTGAATAGCGCGCAGCCCCGTCGCTCGCGCGTGTTCAAGGCTCGGGGCGCCGGCGCCGTCGGGATGCTGCTGGCGGGCTTGGCCAGCGTCGGGTGGGCGGTCGCGCTCTGGTACGTCGTGCGCTACCCGCTGGACGGGGCCGCCAAGACGGCCCCGGACCCCGTCTGGGCCGCGGCGACCTTGGTGTCGGCCGTGTTTACGCTGATGTGCGGCCTGCTGTACGCGCGCGGCCATCCGGACGCCCGCGTCGTCGGGCTGTTCGGCGCCATCATCTTCGCCATCCCCAACTTCGTGGTCGCCGGCCGGGGCTTCCTGGACCTGGACGCGGAGCCGACCTGCGCGGACGTGATCCTCACAGCGACCTGCAAGCAGCACCAGTACCCGCTGCCGGAGGCCACCGTCATCCTGCTCGTCACCGGCGCCGTGGCACTCACCGCCCTGCAGGCCGCCATCCTGGCGTTCGCGGCACCCAAGCGCAAGCCCGCCGCGCCCGACGCCGTCCAGCCGTAGCCAAGCTTCTAAGCGGCCTCCTTGTGGCGGCGGGCGTGACGGGCAAGGACGCGCTCACCTACGCCGGCAGCGGCGTGGACATCCACCGCGAGGACAAGGCCATCGACGCGCTCGCGGGCATGGTGAGCTTCGCCCGCTCCGGCTTTGGCAAGCCGCTCGGCCGCATCGGCCACTTCGCGGGCCTCATCGAGTTCGGCCCCGACCAAGCCCTCGTGCTGTGCACCGACGGCGTCGGCAGCAAGGTCGAGGTCGCCAACGCCCTGCGGAAGTGGGACACGGTCGGCATCGACTGCATGGCGATGAACGTCAACGACGCGCTCTGCGTCGGCGCCGAGCCGCTGGCGTTCGTGGACTACCTGGCCGTCGAGGACCCGGACCCCGACCTCACCCGCCAAGTTGGCATCGGCCTCAACGAGGGCGCCCGCCAGGCCAACTGCAGCCTGATCGGCGGCGAGACCGCGAGCCTGCCCGGCATCATCAAGGGCTTCGACCTCGCCGGCACCTGCCTCGCGCACGTGCGCCGCGACGCCATCGTCGATGGCAGCAAGATCCAGCCCGGCGACGCCATCGTGGGCCTCGCCTCGACGGGCATCCACTCCAACGGCTACTCGCTGGCGCGCAAGGCGTTCGAGCGCGGCGGCCACAAGTACACCGACCCGTGGCCGTGGGCGGCGGACGGCTACGCCAAGGGCGCCCGCGTCGGCGACGTCCTGTTGGAGCCGACCCGGATCTACGTCCGCGAGATCCTGGCGCTGTTGAAGTCGGGCATCCCGGTGCACGGCCTGTCGCACATCACGGGCTCGGGCCTGCGGAAGCTGCGCCGCATCCACCAGGGCGTCCGCTACGACATCGTGGACCCGCTGCCGGTCCAGCCCGTGTTCCGCCGCGTGCAGGAGCTGGGCGCCGTCGCCGACGCCGAGATGTACAAGACGTTCAACATGGGCATGGGCTTCTGCGTCGTCGTCCCCGAGGCGAGCGCCAAGGAGGCCGTCGCTTTCCTGCGCAAGCAGGTCCAGTACGACGTGAAGGTCGTCGGGCACGTCGCGAAGGGGACCGGCGTGCATCACCCGGTCGGCGGCGTGCACTGATGGCGGCGGCCAGCGACGACGCGGCCGTCGCCGCCTACCTCGCGGCCCTGCCCGGCTGGCAGCGCGAGGTCGCGCGCCGCATCGACGCCATCGTCGCGCGGGAGGTGCCCGGCGTGCGACGCGCCATCAAGTGGCGCGTCCCGAACTACGGCACCGAGGCGAACGGCTGGTTCGCGGCGCTGGCGGGCTTCAAGGCGCACGTCAAGGTCAACTTCTTCCGCGGCGCGGAGCTGACGCCGCCTCCGCCGGAAGGCACGGGCGAACTGATGCGCTCGCTCGACCTGCGCGAAGGGGACAAGCTGGACGAGCGGCAGCTCGCCAAGTGGTTCCGGCAGGCCGCGGCCATGCCTGGGATGGGCGCCAAGAAGCGTTAGGCCAGGTACAGCGCCGCGTACAGGAACTCCCCGCTTGCCACCGAGACGAGCCAGAGCCCGACGAACGTCCACGTCGTGCCCTTGAGCTCGCGGAAGGTGTTGGTGCCGCGCTCGCCGTCGCGCCACGCCAGCGCCACCAGGATGCCCAGGAACAGCAGCATGGCAAGCGACAGGATGCCGTGCAGCGCGGCGACCCCGCCCAGCCAGCCCGCGGCTTGCGCCAGCGGCGGCGTCGGGACGGCCATCCGGTAGGCCATGTAGAGGACGTTGGCGAACACCTCGAAGGCGAGGACGATGGCGATGAGGGCGCGGCGGAAGTCGCCGCGGCGGTAGGCCCGCGCGACGACGTAGAGGACGGCGGCCGTGACCAGGAGCTCGCTGGCGGCGCTGGCGGTGGAGTAGGGCGGCGGCCCCATGCTAGGCCCCGAGCAGGGTGAACCCTGCCGGCGCCGGCTCCAGGTAGAACACCGTCACGTACACGTCGAACCGGATGTTGGTGGCGGCGCCGACGCCGAGGAAGCAGGTCGCGCCGGACGGGTCGCACACCTCGTGGTAGGCCTTGCCTTGCGGGTACACGTCCACGGTGAACGCGGTGGCGTTGGCGGGCACGGGCTTGGTGCCGTCGGTGTAGTTGCCGTTGGGCTCGACGCGGAAGCTGAAGGGGGCGGCGTCGTGGAAGCGGCCGTACTGCTCGTAGGTGCCGGTGGAGTCGGAGTCGTCCTTGCCGCGCAGCGTCAGGCGGAGGCCGTCGATGGCCTGGGCCTGGTCCGGGTCGAAGTCGACGTCGAACACCATGGTGGCCCAGTTGGGGTCGGTGGCGAACTGGAAGGCGCTCTGGTTCTGGAAGACCGGCTCCTGGCCCCCCGCGATCAGGACGGCGTCGCAGGGGCCGGTGATGATGAGGTACTCGGCGGCGCATTCCAGGTAGCCGTGGAACGGCAGCGTGTTGTTGTAGGGCTGGACGGGGCCCGTGGAGGCCAGGATGAACTCGAGGGCGCCGCCGGCGGGGCGGGCCGTGAGGGTGGCCGACCGGTAGCCTGCCGCCGTGGCGTGCACGGTGTAGATGGCGGGCTCGACGGGCGGGAACGAGAACTGCCCTTGGGCGTCGGAGATGGCGCGGAGGCCGAGGCCGTCGATGGCCAGCTCGGCCTGGGCGAGGGGCACGAGCGCCTCGGAATGCACGACGCCGACGATGGCGAGCGCGTCGCTGCCGGTGGGCTTGCCAGGGTAGTCGTCGCCGGGCACGGGGCCGGGGGACGAAGTGTCGTCGGCGCCGCCGGTGCAGCCGGCCAGCAGGACCATGGCGGTCGCCAGGAGGGCAAGGCCTCGCATGGGCCCGCGGCCAGTTTCGTCGCATCTAAACCTTTGCCGTGCCGAGGCTTGAGAAGTCAACGGTCGGCTTGCCGCGGGGTTGACATAGAAACCGGGCGGGTTCGCAGGTCCACGTTTCATCAACCCCCAGGCGGTCGGGCCCGGCGTGCAGGGGCTGACGGAGTACGTCTTCAAGATCCGGTCCCAGGACAACCTCTTGTGCCAGTTCACGCAGGAGCATCCGCAGGCCCGCATCGTGCTGAACCTGATGCGGGCCAGCGCCCACGCGCCGGTGGAGCGCGCCATCGTGACCATCCTGGCCGACCGCCAGACGCGGACCCGGTTCCTGACGGGGCAGTTCGCCAAGCGCTACGGCACCTTCGAGATGCTGTCCGAGAGCGAGGACTACGGCTCGGTGGAGATCTCGACGACGGTCCTCACCTACTACCAGCGGCACGACCCGATCCAGATGACCATCCGGATGCTGGGCCCCGAGACCATCTTCCAGCCCGTGGTGGTCGAGGGCGGCTACATCGTGATCGCCGTGCTGTCCCCCAACCCCGCCGGCCTGGCCGCCTTCAACGAGTTCACGGTCCACATGCGCCGCGTCGTCCCCGCCGACGACTTCAAGCTGCTGCACGTCGGCGAGTACCAGCCCGAGCTGCGCCTTCGCCAGAAAGGCCGCCTCTTGACGCCGCGCCAGGTCGAGGTGGTCAAGATGGCGATCAGCATGGGCTACTACTCCGACCCGCGCGCCTGCACCCTCGACGAGCTTGCCACCGCGTTCGGGGTCTCCAAGGCCGCCGTCCACAAGCGCCTCCAGACCGCCGAGAACGCCTTGATCCGCCGGCAGTTCGAGGGAGCCTAGCCGCGATGCTGCGCCTGGCCGGCGTCCGCAAGTCGTTCGACGGCGCCGAGGTGCTGCGCGGCGTCGACCTCCAGCTCGGCCCCGGCGAACGGGTCGCCCTGCTAGGGCCCAACGGCGCCGGCAAGTCCACGCTGCTGCGCATCGCCGCGACCCTCAGCCGCCCCGCCGCGGGCACGGTCCACGTCGGCGGCGTCGACGCCGCCAAGGACCCCGAGGCCGCCCGCCGCCGCCTCTCCCTCCTCACCCAGGACGCCCCGCTCTACCCCGAGCTGACGCCGGCGGAGCACCTCCACTGGTGGGCCCGCGTCCAAGGGGTCCCCGGCGACGACGGCCTCCTGAAAGAGGCGGGGCTCGCCGCCCACCTCCAGACCCCGGTGCGCGACCTGAGCCGCGGCACCCGCCAACGCCTCGCCCTCGCCATGGCCCTCCTGCCCGAGCGGCCCCTGCTGCTGCTCGACGAGCCGTTCGCCAGCCTCGACGCCCAAGGCACGGCCTGGCTCGAGGGGCGCTTCGCCCGCCACCGCGGCGCCATCCTGGTCGCCCTGCACGACGAGGCGCAGGCCGCCCGCGTCGCGCACCGCGCCGTCCGCCTCCAGGAGGGCCGCCTGGCGTGAGCCTGGGCGCGCTGCTGTGGAAGGACGCGCGCCGCGAGTGGCGCGGCCGCGAGGCGCTGCAAGCGGGACTGGTGCTGGTGCTGCTGTTCGCCGCCGTCGACCTGCTGTCGTTCCGCAGCCTGGCCGGCGCGCACGCCACCGCCGCCGCGCTGCTCTGGACGCCGCTGGTGTTCGGCGCCGGCGCGGTGGCCGGCCGGGGCCTCGCCGCCGAGGCCGACCAAGGCACCCTCGACCTGCTGCGCTCGGCGCCGGTGTCCGTGGGGCTGCACGGCTGGAGCCGCACCCTGCTGCACTTCGTCCTGCTCCTGCTCTTGGGCGGCGCCGCCTGGCTCGTGCTCGGCTGGCTGTTCGCGCTGCCCGCGCCGCTTGGGCTCGCGGTGGTCCTGGGGCTGGCGGCCGTCGGCCTGGCGGTGCTGGCGACGCTGGCGGCGGCCCTCGCCGTGCAGGCGCGCGCCCGCGACGCCATCCTGCCGGTGCTGCTGGTGCCCGCTGCGTTCCCGCTCTTGCAGGCGGGGCTGGCCGCGACCACCGCGCTGCTGTCGGGCGCCAGCGTGGCGGACGCGCGGGCCCCCCTGCTGGCGATGGCGGGCTACGACCTGCTGGCGGCGGGGGCGGCATGGCTGCTGTGGCCAATCGTGCTGGAGGGGGAGTGAGCGGCTTGGTCGCCCCGAATCCACCACGAATTGCACGGATTTCAAGGAGGCTGACGCCATTCCGTGCGATCCGTGCAATCCTCGGTTCGCTGTCGGGGATCCAAGCTTCCGCTCCACCACCACAAGCCCTATCGGCCCCCCCGGCTGGACCGGCCCCCATGGAGGACCCGATGCGCCCCTGGCGCGTGGCGACCCTGGTGCTCGCCGTCGCGGCCCTCCTGCTGCTCGGCTACACGGCGTGGCTGCCGCTGCCCTCCTGGGTCCCGCTCCTCGGCGGCATGGGCGGCCCCGACTGGTCCTACGCCCCCGACGTGACGGCGCCGCTGACCCGCAAGCTCACCTTCTACCACCCCGCCACCGCGTGGGCCTCGTTCGCCGCCTACCTGGTGACGTTCGCCTACGGCGTCGCCTACCTCAACGAGCGCGACCTGCGCCACGACCGCAACGCCCGCGCCGCCGCCGGCGTCGGCTTCCTGTTCAACACCATCGCCCTCGCGACCGGCACCATCTGGGGGATGCAGGAGTGGTCGCGCACCGGCCAGTCGGCCCTCGCCACCGTCTACTCCGAGCCCAAGGTGCTGGTCGTCCTGGTGCTCTGGCTCACCTTCGCCGCCTACCTGCTGCTGCGCCGCCTCGTGGACGGGGCCGAGCGCCGCGCCCGCCTCAGCGCCGCCTTCGGCGTCCTCGGCTTCATCGCGGTCCCCGCCAGCTTCCTCGTGAGCCGCCTCGTCCAGACCAGCCTCCACCCCGACGTGCTGGGCCCCGGCGCCAACAACGACGCCGCCACCAGCACCGAGGTCAACGTCCTGCTGGCCCTGAGCGCCGTCGCCTTCCTGCTGCTGCTGGCCCACCTCATCCTCGCCCGCGTCCGCCTCGCGCAGCTGGAGGAGGCCCTCGCATGACCGACGCCCAAAGCTTCGCCCTCGCCTTCGGCAGCATCGCCCTCCTGGTCGGCGCCTACCTCGCCCTGCTGGAGCGCCGCAGCCGCCGCCTCCAGCGCCAGGTCGAGGAGCTGCGGAGGCGTCCATGAACGCCCGCAGCCGCCTCCTGGTCGGGGTCGCCATCCTCGCCGCCGGCGCCGCCACCTTCTGGCTGGCCGCCTCCCAGTCCGAGGCCGCCGTCCGCCAAGTCCCCGAGATCCTGGCCGACCCCGCCGCGCACACCACCGGCTCCTGGACGATGCTCGGCGTCCCCCAGCCCCGCCAAATCCCGCTCACCGGCCCCAACGGCACCTACCTCGCGCCCAACCCCGCGTTCTCGGACGCCATCGCCTGGACGCAAGGCTGGACCCAGGACGGCGTCCGCCTCTACAGCACCCTCCGCCTCTCGATCGAGGAGACCAACGGCGAGGTCGCCTGGACGCTGCGCAACGAGACGCGCCGCAGCCCCGCCGACCCCGAGCCCGCCCTCCCGCCGACGGAGACGGCCTGGCGCCTCGGGCGCGCAGGCCAGGTCTTCCCGGTGGAGGCGCTGGCGGGCGTCGGGGAGACGCCGGCCCGGGTCTGGGCCTGGTACGACGCCGCCCCGGAGCATCCCCTCCAGCCCAAGCCGGGCCAGTTCACCGGGCGCCTGCTGACGGCGCTGCCCGACGGGACCGCGCTGCCCCCCGGGGCCTTGGTCTACCAGGTGGACGGCTACCTGGTCGGGTGCAGCAGCAAGTTCCTGCCGCCGGGGGCCGAGGAGCGGTACGGGGACGACCTGGTCGTCGCGGACTGACGCGGGTGGGCGCTCGTCAGGCCCGGGTCTCGGCCTACGGCTTGAGCAGCTCGTCCAGCTCCTTCTTGGCCTCGCGGGCCCGGCTGAAGTCGAACTGGAACTCGATGCACAGGTGGTCGACGCCGTAGCGGCGCTCGACGTGGTGCAGGATGTCGGCCAAGGCCTGGAGGTCCTCGTCGGCCTCGTCGCCCTGGGTGAAGATGTGCTCATGGAAGTCCAGGCCGAGGACGTCCTCGCCCTCCAAGGTGACCTGGGCGTGCTCGCAGAAGGCGTCGCGCATCTTCTCGGACAGCTTGGGGACGTCGCCCTTGGGCACCGGCTGGGAGGTCGTGATCTCCACGAAGTAGCCCACCCCGTCGATGAAGGGGTTGCTGCGCACGATTTCCAGGATGTCGTTGATCGTGGCGACCATGGCAGAAGCTCCTACCCGGAGCCCCAGGATAAGCATTGGGGACTTGGCCAAACCCGGCATCCTGAAGAGGGCCCCCTTTCTTGCCGGCTTATGCGTTGGGTGCTGGCCACGGCCATGCTGCTTTTCTCTTTGCTTGCGGGCTGCTCGTCGGACGACGGGGGGCCTGACGGCACGGACACCACGGGCCCGGGCGGCGGCACCGGCGCCGACACCCAGACCGGCTCCGGGACCGGCACCCATGCCACGGGCGGCACCGGCACCGGCGGGACGGCAGGCACGGGCACCGGCGGGACCGGGGCCGGCAACCGCACCATCACCTTCACGGCCCCCGTCCTGCAAGGCTCGACACCCCTCAACGTGACCTTCAGCACGGCGGCCACGGGCACCGACCCCAAGACCCAGTGGCGCCTCAGCTTCGGCGACGGCAGCCAGGCCAAGACCGGCAAGGGCAGCGTCCCCGCCTCGTTCACCTACGTCTACAGCGTCGGCGGCAACTTCACCGCCACCTTCAACGTCACCTACGCAGACGGCCAGAAGCTCGGCAAGGCCCTGGAGGTCAAGGCCATCGCGCCCCCGCCCCCGGCCGCCCCGGACCCTCTCCATTTCGAGCTCGGTCCCTCCGCCGGCTGCGCGGGCGACGTCATCGGCCCCGAGAAGTGCATCAGCTTCGGCCAAGGCCCCGACGCCGAGCCCATCGACGGCCACTGGGTCCCGTTGGACAGCCGCTACTGGGGCGTGGAGTTCACCTCGGACTCGACGGCCAACCCCGACTCCGACTGCGTGTTCGTGGCCGAGGACCAGACCAGCATCCTGGGCGACGCCAGCAACGGCAGCGGCCTGTGCCAAGGCGAGGTCCCGGAGCTCACCTCCTGGCTCTACATCTACCCGTACGCGGCCGGCGACCCCGGCCTGACGGTGGACTTCGTGTGGCCCTGAGCCCGCCAAGCCCGTTTTGAACACCGGCCGGCTCGCCTGCCCAACGCCGACGCAGCATGCGGCCGTGCAGCCTGCACGCCGCAAGCCGCGCGGCGACTCCGTCCGCCGACGTAGCATAGCGGTAGTGCAGCGGTCTTGTAAACCGCAGGTCGAGGGTTCAAATCCCTTCGTCGGCTTTTTGCTATGTGGGGCCGCAGGCCCCACGACGCGCGGGCGGCCCGCGGGGCGCAGCCCCCGGCGTTGAATCCCTTCGTCGGCTTTTTGGGATGCACGGGCTTGGAAGCCGCTAAATATGGGCCTCCTGTGGCCGGCTTCGCCGCCGCTGTGGCTCAGTGGTAGAGCACCTCCTTGGTAAGGAGGTGGTCGCGTGTTCGAATCACGCCAGCGGCTCTTTCAAGGGGTCCAGTGGGCCTTGACGTAGGCCAGCGCGAGGGTGGCCAGAATCCACAGCACCCACGCGACGGCGCCGACGACGAAGCCCTGCGCGGCCTTGGCGCGGTAGATGGCCGCCGTCACCAGGGCGAACGCCGCGAGGCCCAGCAGCAGGCCGACGATGGGGTACTCGTCCGTGAGCACGTAGGCCAGGTGGGCGACCAGGAGGCCGATCATGCCGGCGCACACGGCGCGGAAGAAGTCGTCCTTCCGCAGGACGGCGCGCGCGGCCAGCCACATCGACGCCCCCACGACCGCCATGGACAGGATGAGCGACAGCACGCCGGACGGGGTCGCCATGTCGTAGTTGGGCGACGGCAGGCCCCAGGACTCCAGGCCCATGCGTCGCACGCCGCGGGGCGCGAGTTCAGGCTTCCGGTTTCGCGCGGTTCAGCGCAGCGCGGCCACGGCCAGCTGGGCCAGGAAGAACAGCACCCAGGCCAGGAAGCCGATCAAGAGGCCCTTGAGCCAGCGGGTGTGGTAGGCGGCCGCGGCCACCAGGGCCCACACCACGACGGCAAGGATGAGCCCGAGCAGCCCGGCCACGAAGTACGACACGAGGTTCGCCAGGATGCCGCCCACGAGGGCGACGACCAGCGCCGTGCCGTAGCCTTCCGTCTCGCCGAGCAGCTTGGCGGCGAAGTAGATGAACAGCGCCGTGAGCAGCAGCACGACCAGGAACCCGACGATGCCGGGCGTGTCGAAGCGGAAGCCGTATTGCGAGTCCATGAGGGCCAAGGCCATGCCGGGCAAACCGGCGGGACCGCGATAAGCATGGCGCCTTGCGACCCGTTCGCAGCCGTTCGCCGGAATCCCTAAGCCCGGCCGACCCGGCTGCGGCCGCCATGGCCCTTGCCCCCTGGGCGCTCGCCTTGCTGTTGCTGCTGCCCGCCGCCGAGGCCGCCCGGGTCGAGCTGCCGCCCTGGGACGTCGTCCAGATGTCGGTCGGCGACGAGGCCACGGTGCCGGTCCCGGTGCGGGTCGGCTGCGCCGGCAACGAGGCCTGGATCGACCCGGTCGTGCAACTGGTCTTCGAGCAAGGGGCCGTGAAGGCGGCCGCCGACCCGCTCGTGCTCGACTCGCGCCCATGCCTCAGCGAGGCCTGGGACCTGGAGGTGCCGGTCCGGTTCACCACCAGCCCCGACGCCATGGGCGACCAAGAGCACGCGCTGCGCGCCACCGCCACCCTGCGCACCGCCCAGGCGCCGGCCGTCGAAGCCGTGGGCGAGGCCCGCGTGGCGCTGGCGTTCCACGGCAGGCTGGCGGTGGGCGTCGGCCCGCCGGAGGACGTCGGCGGCACCCGCTGGGTCCTGTCGGCCTCGAACGTGGGCGATTCCCCCATCGAGGTCCGCTTCGAGCTCGACCTCGATCAGGACGACGAGGTCGTCGGCGCCCCGATCCTGCCGACGCCGGTGCCGCTGCAGCCGGGCGAGACCGCGCATCCGGTGCTGCACTACGTCCGCGGCCCGGCCACCACCTTGTGGCTGGTGGCGACGGCGGCCTCGCTGCGGGACGGCACGGTCGGGGAGCAGGTGCGGCTCGGCGTCGACGCGCCGCCGTCGGGCCGCCAAGTCCTCGACCTGCCGGCGCCCGCGTTCGCCGCCGGCCTCCTGGCCGTCGGGCTGGCGGCGGCCCTGCGGCGCCCGCGCGGCTGAAACAAAAAAGCGTGCGCCGGCGACGATGGCGACCCGGCAGTGGTTTTTCCCCCTCCACCACGCTCATCCGGAGAACCCTCCTGGACATGCGCGTGCCCGTGTCACCGGCGTTGCAGGAGCGCGTCGCGCGCCTCAGCCGCGGCCCCGGCGTCTACCAGTGGAAGGACGCGACGGGCACCATCCTCTACGTCGGCAAGGCCGTGGACCTCCGCAGCCGCGTCAGCTCCTACCTCGACCCGACGACGCCCAAGACGGCGCGGCTGATGGAGGACGTGGCCGACCTCGACTTCATCGCGGTGCGCACCGAGAAGGAGGCGCTGCTGTTGGAGCAGACCCTCATCAAGCTGCACCGGCCGCGCTACAACGTCCGGCTCAACGACGACAAGCAGTATCCCTACCTCAAGCTCACCCGCGAACCCTACCCGCGCCTGCTGAAGGTCCATCGCCGCGAGGCCGACGGCGCCACCTACTTCGGCCCGTTCCCCGACGGCACCGGCGCCTGGCACGTGCTCCAGGCCATCCAAGACCTCGTGCCGCTCCGGCGCTGCCGCGTCCTCCCGAAAGAGAAGTGCCTCTACTACGACATCGGCAAGTGCGTGGCCCCCTGCATCGACGCCTGCACCGACCACGAGTACGACCTGCTCGTGGCCGAGGTCCGCGACCTGCTGGAGGGCCGCTCCGGCCACCTCGTCGGCCGCGTCCAGGCCCGCATGGAGGCCGCCGCCGAGGCGCAGCGCTTCGAGGAGGCCGCCCGGCTGCGCGACCAGCTCTCCGGCCTCCGCAACGTGCTCGACCGCCAGCACATGGTCGCCGACCGGTTGGAGGACCGCGACGTCGCCGCCATGGCGGTGGACGGCGACCTCGGCGTCGTCGTGGTGCTGCACCAGCGCGACGGCAAGGTCGTCGGCCAGAGCCCGTTCATCGTCACCGGGGCCGCCGCCGACGAGCAGGACGACCACCCGCTGGTGGCGTTCCTGCGCGGCTACTACCAGGACATCCCGGTGCCGCGCAACCTCGCCATCGACGCCCCCGACCCCGTCGCCGCCCCGCTGGAGGCCGACTTGCGCCTGCTGCGGGGCGGGGCCGTCACCGTCGAGTCCCCCCAGAAGGGCGACAAGCGGCGCTGGATCGAGGTGGCGCGCACCAACGCGGCGCTCCGCCTCACCGAGGAGCTGCACCGCCGCTCCCGCCGCGGCCAAGGCGCCCTCGAGGCGCTCCAGCGCGCGCTCGCCCTGCCCGTTCCGCCCCGCGTCGTCGAGGGCTTCGACATCAGCCACCTGGCCGGCGACTTCACCCGCGCCGCCATGGTGCGCTTCGTGGACGGCGAGCCCGACAAGGCCGGCTACCGCACCTTCAACATGAAGCTGGTCGGCGAGGCCGCCGTCGCCGCCGGCACCGCCGCCTCCAAGGGTGCCGGCCGCGAGGTCGACGACTTCGCCTCCATGGGGGAGGCCGTCGGCCGGCGCTACCGCGGCGTGCTGGAGCGCGGCGAGCCGCTGCCCGACCTCGTCCTCGTGGACGGCGGGCCCGGCCAGCTCAACGCCGCCCGCGAGGCGCTGCGGGGCCTGGCGCTGCTGCACCTTCCGGTGTGCAGCCTGGCCAAGGAGGAGGAATTGGTGCACATCCCCGGCCGGCTCAAGCCGCTCCGGATGGCCCGCTCCGACCCGGCGCTCCAGCTGTTGCAGCGGGTCCGCGACGAGGCGCACCGCTTCGGCATCCAGCAGGTGCAGCGCAAGTCCACCCAGAGCGTGGTGTCCAGCCCATTGGACGACGTGCCCGGCATCGGGCCGAAGCGGCGGGCGGAGCTGGTAACGGCGTTCGGCGGGCTGGAGGGGTTGCGGGCCGCCAGCCTGGAGGAACTGCAGAAGGTGCGGGGGGTCACGCCGGCGGTGGCGGCGGCGATCCAGGCGGCGTTGCGCGGGCCCGACGAGGCCGTTCCTGCGCCGCCTGCCTGACCACGGATTTCACGGATCGCACGGACCGCTGGTCCCGTGGCATCCGTGAAATCCGTGGTTGGCTAAGGCTTCGCGCCGAGGAACGGCTCCAAATCCATCTCGAACGCGTACCCCGGCGCCCCCAGCCCGAACGCCACCAGGGTGTCCGGGTGCAGCTCGCCGAACCAGCCGACCTCGATGCCGTGCGCCACGATGCGGCCTTGCCGCCCCTCGATCAAACCCGGGCGCGTGCCCGGCTCCAGCACCGCGTCCAGGCGGGCGTCGCGCACGAGGGCCTCGACCAGTCCCTTGGCCTCGCTGAAGCCGGCCTTGGCGGACAGTTCGACGCCGGCGAAGTGGAGGTGGTTGCGCCAGGCCTTGCGGTCGTCGTGGACGGTGTAGCCGGCCTCGAACAGGCGTTGCGGCAGGCTGCGGTGCCGGTTGTTGGCCAGCACGTGCAGCAGGCTGGGGACGAGTTGCTGGCGCAGCAGGGTCTGGTCTTCGACGACGGGGTTGAGGACGGTGACGGCGCGGCGCGGCTCGTCGCCCCAGTGGGTCCACTGCTGCTTGGTGTCGGAGAGCGTAAGGGTGCGGGCCTCGTGCCAGCCGTGGCCGACCATGAGGCTGCGGAGGGCGTCCTCCAGGTCCTGCAGCGGCAGGCGGGCGGCGAAGGTCTGGGTGGTGGGCAGGTCGCCGGGGAAGCGGTCGAAGCCGAAGCCGATGCCGACGTCCTCCAGCAGGTCCACAGGGTGGAGGATGTCCTGGCGCCAGGCGCCGACCTTGACGTGGACCTTGTTGTCGTAGGCGGTCGCCTCGTGGCCCATGCGGCGCAGGCAGGCGGCCACCTGGTCGCCGGTCCAGTGGAGGCCGAGCAGGGCGGCGACGTCGTCGGTGTGCAGCACGTGCTCGGACGGCTTGAGCTCGGGGCAAGTCCAGGCGCCGCTGCCGTCGTGGACGCTGACGGCCTCGATGGCGCCGCCGCGCTCGGCGAAGCAGGTGGCCAGGAGCGCGATGGTCTGCTTGACGGAGCGCAGGTCGGTGCCGGTCACGTCCAGCAGCAGGTCGCGGGTCTTGGCGGTCACGGCGGTGCGGGCGGCGTTGATGATGGGCGGCATCGACAGCACCTGGCCGTCGCCGTCGAGGAACACCGGGAACGTCTTCGAGCTGGCGCGCGGCTGCGGCAGCAGGTGGCCGTACTCCAGGCCCTTGGGGTGGTTGCGCAGAATCTGCTCCGGCGTGCGCGGCGCGGTGTCGTTCAGGGGCGTGAACGGCTTTTCCGACGGCCCCACGCACGTGTACTTGAACGGCCCCTTGAGGCCCGAGGCGTCGTGGACGCCGATCGCGACCTTGCGGCGCTTGCGGCCTGGGCTGAAGGTGAGCTTCTCCTGCGCGTCGATGACGGCTTGGACGTAGGCGTCGTCGAACGGCACGCCGCGCACGAAGCACAGCGCCGCGTAGGGGCGGACGGCCTGCACCATCGGGTCCACGCGCAATTCGGTCTTGGGCGGCGCCACCGGATACTCGGGCAGGCCGGGCTTGACGTCCAGGAACGCCCGCAGCGCACGGCCGGTCCCCTCCAGCACCAGCAGGTCGGGCCGGTTGGGGAACCATTCGATGGTGATGGCGTCGCCGACCACCTTGTCGAGGTCGCCGCCCATCATCGGCATCCGCTCGGCCAGCTCCTGCGTCGGCACCTTCTTGCCGATGAGGCGGCACAGGTCGGAGGCCTGGAAGGTCACGACGGGCATGGACGCGCGGCCATCCCCGGCCGGGATAAAGCAGCAAGCCTGAATGGGCGCATCCGGTCGTGCCCGCATGTCCTGGAGCGGCTTCCACCGCCTGCCCCGCCGCGAGCGCCTGGAGCGGGTGCGCGCCCACGCCCGGCTCGACGCCGCCGCGTTCCGCGACCTGGTGGCCACCTCGGCGCTGCCACATGACCTGTCGGAGCGCTTCATCGAGAACTCGCTCGGCAGCTTCCCGCTCCCGCTCGGCCTCGCCGTCCACTTCGTCGTCGACGGCGTCCCGGTCGCGGTGCCGATGGCGGTCGAGGAGTCGAGCGTCGTCGCCGCCGCCAGCCACGGCGCCAAGCTCGCGGCGGCGGGCGGCGGCTTCGCCACGGCCGTCATGCCGCCGGTCACCATCGGCCAAGTGGAACTGCGCGGCGTGCCCGACATGGCGGCGGCGCGTCGCAAGGTCGCCCGCCACGCCGCCGCCTGGATGGCCGAACTGGACGGCCTGATCCCAGGCATGGTGGCCCGCGGCGGCGGCGTGCGCGGCATCGACTTCCGCGGCATCGGGGCCAAGCACGCCGTCCTGCACTTGCGGGTGGACACGCGCGACGCCATGGGCGCCAACACGGTCAACACGCTGTGCGAGCACCTCGGCCCCATCGCTGCCGAGGCGCTGGAGGCGAAGCTCGGCCTGTGCATCCTGTCGAACCTGGCGGACCAGCGGCTCGCCACCGCCCGCGCCCGCGTCCCGTTGGACGTGCTGGGCGGCAAGGAGGTCGCGGACGGCATCGTGGCCGCCAACCGGTTCGCGGAACTGGATCCCTACCGCGCCGCGACGCACAACAAGGGCATCCTCAACGGCATCGACCCGGTGGCCGTCGCGACCGGCAACGACTGGCGCGCCGTCGAGGCGGGGGCGCACGCGTTCGCGGCGGCAGGCGGCAAGTACCGGCCCCTCACGACGTACAAGCGCGGCCGCGACGCGCTCGAGTGCAGCCTCACCTTGCCGCTGGCGCTGGGCACCGTCGGCGGCGTCACCCGGCTCCATCCCACCGCCCGGGTCGCGCTGCGCATCCTCGGCGACCCCGACGCCGCCCGCCTTGCCGCCGTGTGCGCCAGCGTGGGGCTGGCCCAGAACCTCGCGGCTTTGAAGGCCCTCTCTGGAGAAGGCATCCAACGGGGGCACATGGCGCTCCACCGCGACAACCTCCGGCTTGCGAAATCCGCAGTCGGCCAACGTTAGGGAGCCGCCGAACCTCAGCACTAGGCTTATCCCGGGCCGTCGGAATCCACCAGGCATGGGCTCCTTGCTCCGGCTTCTCTCCGAGAAGATGCGGATGATGCGCGAGGACGCCCTCGCCGTGTCCCAAGTCGTCGAGGAGGCGTTCGCCGGCAGCTCCGAGCTGGACGATGAGGTGCTCGACAAGGACCTCCGCCAGGTGTTCTACGACCTGCAGGACGAGAAGATCCTCGAGGTCCGCCGCATCGAGCTGCGCCAGGACGGCCAGGCCCGCCGCCAGTACCTGTGGCGCGTCCGCGAGGAGGAGGTCGCCGAGGAGTCCCCCGCGCGCGCCGCCCCGGACCCGACGGAGAAGCTCTACCAGCGCCTCAACGAGGCCGCGTGGGAGCGCCGGCAGGCGTCCAAGTAGTCCTTTGGCCGCCGTTCAGCCCGGCGGGTCCTGCTCCTTGAGCGGATCCGGCTTCCCCTGCGCCCGCGCCTGCCGCCGCGCCCGGTCCCGCCGCGCCCCCGCCAGCAAGGCCCGCCACGACAGCACCGTGAACGCGACCGCGAAGAAGCTCGCCAGCACCAGCAGCAGCCGCGTGCCCACCGGAATCTCGGCGCACGGGATCCCGGGCAGGTCGGCGGCGTACTGCGCGTGGCACGCCACCACCAGGACGGTGTAGGGCACCAGGAGCACGCAGCACAGCAGCCCGAACAGGGTGATGCCGACGAAGATGCGGCTCGGGACCGCCACGCCGGCGGACAGCGCGGCCAGGGACCTATCGTTTCCGGTTCCAGCGCCCTTTTTGGCCTCCCGGACCCTCCTGGGGCGATGACCAAGCTGTTCGGCACCAACGGGGTGCGCGGGACCGTGGGCTCGACCATGACGCCCGACGTGGCGCTCCGCCTCGGCCTCGCGGTCGGCACCTGGCTCAAGCCCGGCGACCGCATGACGGTGGGTTCTGACGCCCGCGCCTCCGGCCCGCACCTCAAGGCGGCGTTCTGCGCCGGCGTCAACGCCACCGGCGTCCACACCGTCGACATCGGCGTGCTGCCGAGCCCCGGCATCCAGCTCTACGTCCGCGACCGCAGGTTCGCGGCGGGCGCCATCGTGACCGCCAGCCACAACCCGCCCGAGTACAACGGCATCAAGCTGGTAGCCCCGGACGGCACCGAGACCAGCCAGGCCGAGGAGGCGGTGGTCGAAGGCCATTATGCCAAGCAGGACTTCCGCCGCCCCGACTGGAAGGGCATCGGCACGCATTCCACCGACGACGGCGCCGTCGCGCATTACCTCCAGGCGGTCCTCCAGCAGGTGGACGCCAAGGCGATCCGGGCCGCCAAGCTCAAGGTCGTGCTGGACCCCGGCGGCGGCGCCGGCTGCGTGACCGCCCCCAAGCTGTTGGATGCGCTCGGCGTCGAGGTCGTGCCCTTGAGCACCACCTTGGACGGCGCGTTCCGCGACCGGCCCAGCGAGCCCAGCCCGCAGAACGCCACCCGCGCCATCGCCGCCGTCAAGGCCAGCAAGGCCAGCCTCGGCGTCCTCCAGGACGGCGACGCCGACCGCGCCGTCTTCATCGACGAGACGGGCGGCTACGTCTGGGGCGACAAGTCGCTCGCCCTCGCCGCGCTCCATGAGCTGCGCCGCCACGGCAAGCCCGGCGCCGTCGTCTGCACCGCCGTCAGCAGCTCCTCCTGCGTCGCCGACGCCGTGAAGATGGCAGGCGGCAAGCTGGAGTGGACCATCGTCGGCTCCCCCGTCGTGGCCCGCGAGATGCTGCGGGTCGGCGCCGTCTTCGGCGGCGAGGACAACGGCGGCCTCATGTTCGCCCGCCACCAGGTCTGCCGCGACGGCCTGATGGCGCTCGCGTTCATGCTGGAGCTACTGGCCAAGACCGGCCAGCCGTTCTCGAAGCTGGTGGCCGAGATTCCGAGCTACGCCCTCGTCAAGGACAAGCTCCAGGTGCCCGACGCCGCCAAGCAGGCCACCCTCGCCGCGTTGCGCGAGGCGGTGGGCCGCGAGGCGGGTGTTGTGTCGGTGGACGCGCGCGACGGCGTCAAGGTCTACACCAAGGAGGGCTGGGCGTTGGTGCGGCCAAGCGGCACCGAGCCGATCTTCCGCATCCAGGCCGAGGCCAAGACCGAGGCCGAGGCGCAGGCGTTGGTGGCGCGGTTCAAGGCGCTGCTTGAGCGCACGATGCTGGCCACTGCGCGGTGAAGTCGGGGTCCAGCAAGGACGCGGCCACCAGGTCGCCGACGCGGCCCAGCATGGCCGGGCTGATGTTCGCGAGCGTGTCGTGCGAGGTGTGCCAGTAGGGCGGGAAGGTGGTGGGCCGGCCCGCGTCCAGCAGGTCCAGGGCGGGGATGCCGGCCTCGGCGAACGGCAGGTGGTCGTCGTAGATCGGCGCCTTGTGCTCCAAGAAATTGTCCGCCAGCCCGAGTCGCGGCGCGTGGCGCGCGAACAGCGCCGCCATGCCAGGGTCGCAGCCCCGGGTCTCCTGGATGAACCGGGCCGCCGGGTCGCCGACCATGTCCAAGAGCAGCATCCGGTCCACCTCGCCGGGCTCCAGGGCCTGCACGAACGCAATCGAGCCGGCCAGCGGGTGGCAGTCCTCGAAGCCGTCCTCGCCGTCGAACAGCACGATCGTGAGGTCCACGCCAGCAGGCCCGCCGTGGGCCGCGACGTGCCGCATCAACTGCAACAGGATCCCGACGCCGGAGGCGCCGTCGTTGGCGCCTAGCACCGGCTGCGTCTGGTTGGCCGCCGCCAGGTCGCGGTTGGCCGCCTTCTTCGACTCCCAGTGCGCGCCCAGCGCCATCGTGCGGCCGGTGTCGCCGCCGTCCCAGCGCGCCACCAGGTTGTGGAACTCCAGGCCTTTGACGCGCTCCGGCTCGCCGATGTCGCATTGGGTGGTGTAGCCCGCGACGCCGCCCTTGGGCATCGCCTGGTACTCCGCGCCCGTGAAGTTCTGCCACGCCACGGTCCATCCTGGCACCTGCATGGCGGCCTCCAGCCAGGCGGCGGCGCGCGCGTGCGCCGGCGTGCCCGGCACCCGGAAGCGCGGCCCGCCGGCCTCCGACACCAGGCCCTCGACGAAGCTGTAGGCGGCCTGGCCGTCGAACTTGGCCGGCGGCGCGGGCGTCGTGGTGGACTGGGTGGAGGGGCCCAGGCATCCGGCCAAGAGCAGGACCGCGAGCGTGGCGGGAAGGACGCGCACGGCCACGACTGGGCCGCCCGCCACAAGGGGTTTCCGGTCCATCGGCGTGCCGCCGCGCATGGGCATCGACCTGGGCGACGTCGTGGTGCGCCGCCCCGTCACCATGCAGCATTTCGCCGGCAAGCGGGTCGCGCTCGACGCCTGGAACATCCTCTACCAGTTCCTCGCCTCGATCCGCGGCCCCGACGGCACGCCGCTCACGGATCCGCAAGGCCGCGTCACCAGCCACTTGACGGGGGTGCTGCACCGCACCGGCGCGCTGGTCGAGGCCGGCGTCCGCCCCGTCTTCGTGTTCGACGGCGCCCCGCACGCGCTCAAGGCCGACACGCTGGCGCACCGCCAGGCCCGCAAGGTCGAGGCGCAGGCCGCCTACGACGCCGCCGTCGAGGCCGGCGACCTGGCCACGGCGCGCACCAAGGCGCAGCAGACCAGCCGTCTCACGGTGCCAATGGTCGAGCAAGCGCAACGGCTGCTGCGCGCGCTCGGCATCCCCGTCCTGCAAGCGCCCGGCGAGGGCGAGGCGCAGGCCGCCTGGATGGTGCAGCAGGGCCTCGCGGACGCCACCGTCAGCCAAGACTTCGACGCGCTCTTGTTCGGGACGCCCGTGCTGGTGCGCAACCTCGGGGTCGGCGGCCGCCGCAAGATGCCCGGCAAGCAGGTCTGGGTCGACGTGCCGCCGGAGGAGATTCCGCTGGCGGCGTCGCTGGCCGCCTTGGGCCTCACGCGCGAGCAGCTCGTCGACTGCGCCCTGCTGGTGGGCACCGACTTCCATCCGGGCGTCCAAGGCATCGGCCCCAAGAAGGCGGTGGCATTGTTGCAGAAGCACGGCTCGCTGGAGGCCCTCCTGGAGCGGCTGACGGCAAACCCGGGCTCGGCCGTCTCTGCGGTCGAACGCGCCATCGTGGAGCAGCACGAGGCGCTCGCCGACCGCGACGAAGTGCGCCGCATCTTCCTCGAGCCGGCGCACGCCCCGGTCGAGGCGGCGGCGCTCGCGATGGGCAAGCCCGACGCCGACGCCGTGCGGCAGCTCTTGGTGGGCGAGTTCGGGTTCCAGCGCGAGCGCGTCGACACGGCGCTGGAGAAGTACGTGGCCGCGGCGGGCAAGGGCCGGCAGGCGCGGCTGTTCTAGCCAGCTACTTCAGCGCGACCAGCACGAACCCGATGATCAGCACGGTCGCGATGACGACACCGGCGGCCAGGATGGCGATGCCTTGCGGGTCGCGGCCGATGACGCGCAGGTCGAACCATTGGTGGGTCGCGCGGTCGATGCCCCACAGGATGCCTGTGGCCAGCAGCAGGACGAACATGGACCAGATGGTGGCCTGCACCATCTCCATGGCCATGGCGACCCAGTCGACGCCTACCATGCGGGCCGATGGCGGATGGCCGGTCTTGAGGGCATCGGTCGGCGGGGTCAGAGGCCTGCGGTGCCGGGGTAGTCGCCCGGGGCGCCGTAGACCGGGTGGTCCTTGGTCGGCGCGAAGGTGTACAGGCCCATCATGCCGTCGGCGAGGTAGAGGTGGCCGCCGGGGCCGACCTCGACGTCCCAGTAGCTGGGGGTGTCGACCGCGATCTCCAGGCCGCACAGGTTCTTCTGCACGGCGCCCTCGACGGGGTCCGAGACCTGCGGCGGCTCGCCGTCGGAATAGGCCGCGTAGGCGATGGGCGCGGGGTCCGCCCAGAAGCTGGGGTGGCGCAGGTCGAGCTGCCACATGCCGCCGTGGTAGCTGGACAGGGTGAGGATGCCGCCGTCGTGGAAGCGCGGGTTGTGCAGGCTGAAGGTGAGGCCGGCCAGCGCGTTGTGGTCGCCGGGGTTGCTCCACGAGCCGAGCGTGTTGTCGAGCTCGATGGGGCTGCTGGCCGTGGTGACGCCGCGCAGCGGGTTGCCGTCGACGACCCAGAAGGGGCTGACGTGCTCGGCGAAGTCCTCGGAGGTCACGACGATGAGCACCTGGCCGTCGGGCTGGAAGCTCACGTCCGCGGTGTGGATGTAGTACTCGACGCCCTTGTTGGCCAGCGCCTCGCGGTCGGGGACGTCCCAGGTCGCAAGCTGGAAGGGGGCGGTGGGGTCGGTCAGGTCCCAGATGGTGAGCCCGCCGCCGCCGTTGGCCGACAGCGCCCAAGTGGTGTTCCAAGGCGTGTCGCGGACGTAGATGTCGTGGCCGGTCGGGATGGTCGAGACGTGCACGAGGTGGGCGCCCTGCTCGCTGAGCTCGATCTGGTAGACCTTGCCGAAGATGAGCGCGTAGTCGACGCCGCCGATGCGGTGGACGGCGACCGAGTGCTGGCCCTGCTCGGGTTGGCCGGGGCCTTGGCCGCCGAGGACGTTGCCGAGGGTCACGCCGTTGAGGGTCATGGCGTCCGCCACGACGGGGAGGGTCTTGTCCTGGGTGTCCAGGAGGTAGGCGCCCACGACGCCGAGCGGGTTGACGTGGCCGGCGCAGTCGACCGGCTCGGTCGCGATCACGACAAAGCGGCCGTCCGGGGTCGCCTCCATGCTGCGGTCGCCGCCGACGCTGCCCGGGATGATCCAGCGGCCGGTCTGCTGCGGGTGCGCCGGGTCGGACAGGTCCCAGATGACGAGGCCGCCGTCGACGCTGGCGGCGTGCGAGCCGTACACCGCGCCGAACAGGTAGCCGGCCTGGACGTCGAGGGCGTGGACGCCGGCGACGTTGGCCTGGTTCTGCAAGAGCGGGTCGCGGGCGGTGAAGTTGTAGTTCCACAGGAACTTGTGCTGGGCCGGGTCGCCGTGGACGTGGCCGGCGCCTTCCGGGTTCGGGTCCGCGGGCAGGTCGTAGCGCTGGTCCGACGGCCCCGTCGTCTGGGTGGGCGGGCCGGTCGTCTCCGTCGTGTCGTTGGCGGAGCAGCCGGCAAGCAGCGCGGCCACGAGCAGCGCGGCGGCGAGGAAGGCCTTCATGCGGGGAACCGACGGATGCAGCGGCATAACCGTTGTGTTACATGTCCTCGAGCGCCGGGATGCCGAGCGCGTCCAGGGTCCGCGCCAGCGCCGCGTGCGCGGCCGCCACGGCGGCCAGGCGCAGCGCTTGCTGGGCGCGGTCCTCGCACTCCAGGACGCGGTGGTCCCGGTAGTATTCGTTGAACGCCGCGGCGAGGCTGGAGGCGTAGGCGGCGAACCGTTGCGGGGCGTTCTGGCGGGCTGCCTCCTGGACGGCCTCCTGGAAGCGCGCGACGGTGGCGAGGAGTTTCTGCTCGCCCGCCTCGGGCGGGGCGGCGCCCGCGGGGGCGAGACCGGCCTCCTTGGCTTTCCGGAGGAGGCTGGCGGCGCGGGCGTAGGCATACATGAGGTAGGGAGCGGCGTCGCCGTCGAACGACAGCGCCTCCTCCCAGCGGAACTCGATGGGCTTCTCGGGCTGGATGCGCGCGATGTTGAACCGGACGGCGGCGACCCCGACGGCCTCGGCGATGCGGCGCAGCTGCGGCTCGCCCAGCTCGGCGCCCCGGCGCAGCTTGACCTCCTCGTAGGCGCGGGCGGCGGCCTCGTCCAAGAGGTCGTCGAGGAACACGACGCGGTTGGCGCGGGTGCTCATCTTGCCCTCGGGCAGCGACACGAAGGCGTAGAACACGACGGTGGGCCGGGGGATTCCGAGCGCGTCGAGCGCGGTGCCGACCTGGAGGGCTTGGAGGCGGTGGTCCTCGCCGAGGACGTTCAAGAGCACGCCGCCGGCGACGTGCTTGGCCTTCCAGGCGTGGTAGGCGACGTCGCGGGTGGCGTAGACCGAGGTGCCGTCGCCGCGGGTGAAGAAGAACTTGTCCTTCTGGCCCTTGAGGAGGGTCGAGAGGTCGAGGTAGTTGGCGCCGTTGTCGTCGACGCCCGCGATCGGCAACTGCTTGAGGCGCGCGATGGTGTCCGCGACCGAGCCGTCGAGCACCACGTCGGACTCGTCCTTGATGGAGTCGTAGCGCGCGCCGAGCCGGTGCAGCGACTGGAGCATCCCCTCGAAGCACGCGCCATAGACCGAGCGCACCCGCGCCAGCAGCTCCGGCTTGGCGGCCTCCAGCTCCTCCACCAGATGCTTGACCTTCGCCGCGACGGCGGGGTCCTGCTTCGCCAGGTCGTGCGCGGCCTGGTAGTAGCGGACGAGGTCGTGGTCGACCTTGTCGCGGCCCGCCGGAGGAAGGGTCGCAGGGTCCAGGTTCCACTTGCCCCAGCTCAGGGTCGCGACCTGGCGGCCGAGGTTGTCCATGTAGTACTGCACCTCGACCTTGTGCCCCGCCGCCCGGTACAGGCGGGCCAGCGTGTCGCCCACGATCGGGTTGCGCGCCCGGCCCACGTGCAGCGGCCCGTTCGGGTTCGCGCTGGTGTGCTCCAGCAGCACGTTCGGCCGCTGCGCCGGCACGGGGTCGAGCGCGGCGCGCGGGTCCGACAACACGGCCGACGCCAGCCGGGCGCCGTCGATGGCGAAGTTGACGTACGGCCCCGCCGCCGCCACGCGCGCCACCCAGCCGGACGGCGCGATGCGCCCGGCGAGGTCGGCCGCGATGGCCGGCGGCGCCTTCCGCAACGCCTTGGCGAGCGTGAAGCACGGCATCCCCAGGTCGCCCATCGCCGGGTCGGGCGGCACCTCCAGCGCGGGCAGGCTGGTGCCCTCGGGCACCGCCGCCCGCAGGAGGGCTTCGACCTCGGCCCGGAAGGCGGCCAGGGGGGACTGCACGAGGCGCGCGACTGGAGGCGTCGGGAAAAGGCTTCGGCCAGCAAAGGCCATGTATATCCACCGTTTATCCGAATTGTGCCTGGGATAGAGGTCACGACAAAGCGGGTGGCCAACTTCGGCAACGGAGCGCACATCACGCTGCCGCGGGCCTGGGTCGGGCAGGACGTTGTTGTCGTGCCAGCCAAGAACCTGGTCTACGTTTCAGGAAGCTCGGATGAGCACCATGCGCCACCGGGACTCATTGTTGACGGGACCATGTTTGCCACCCACGCTCTCAACCAACATGGAGAGGAGATGGTGCTGACAACGTCTCGCCGCGAGCCCAAGCCGGTTCTTTACCATCAAGACATGGAGTGGGCGCCCCTCGATCTGATGCAGGCGGGTGGAGGCTTGGTCGCGATTCAGCGGAAAAACAACAACGACGTGACCCTGTCATCAGAAGAACGGGCTTGGTTGTTGGGCTGCTTGGCACTGTTGAGCATCGAGGTCAAGGACCTGCCAAAATGGAGAAGAGGAGACAGCGTCAAGCATCGCCTCAACCGAGCCCTTGTCGAAGGCGACCGCAAGGAGCAAATCGCGGTGCTTGAACGGATTCTAGCCGACCTCAAGGCCGAAAAGTGAGGTGGTTCCCGTGCGACCAGAAATTGCCAGCCTTCTTCCGATTTCTGGGTGGGTTTCGGTCGGGTATGCCTTTGCACAGGGATGGTGGCTGGCGGGGACAGGGATGACGATCGTGGCAACGGCAGCGACGACCGCCTATGTCATGAAGCAAATCCTGAGCGCTTCCGAGTCGCTCGCGGCGCTCCGCGACGCGCCGCCTATGCTGTCGCGGAAGCAGCGGTGAAGTTTCAAAGCCGATGCTGCTGCGTTGCTCATGGAGCCGCTGCGCATCGACGTGGCCGGGACGCAGCTGCACGGCGAGCTGCACCGCTCGGTCGGCCCGTCCAAGGGCGGCCTCGTGCTGGCGCACGGCTTCAACTCCAGCCTCGCCGAGTTCGGGCCCCTGCCGGCGACGTTGGCCAAGGGCGGCTACGACGTGCTGGCGTTCGACTTCCGTGGCTACGGCCGCTCCGGCGGCGAGCCGGGCCGCACCAGCGTCGAGCTGGCGCTGGAGGACCTGCGCGCCGCCGCCGACGCGCTGGCCGCCCGGACCGCCGGCCCGTTCGGCGTCGTCGGCCACAGCCTGGGCGGCTCCTACGCCATCGCGGCGATGGGGCGGACGCGGCTGTTCGGCGCCGGGGTGGTCGCGCATCCCGTGTCGCGGCTGTTCGACGAGCTGCGGCCGTGGGAGCAGTGGGGCTACCATGTCGTGGGCAAGTGGGCGGAGCGCCGGGTCCGCAAGGGCAAGCCGGCCGGCACGATTCCTTACAAGCTGTCGTATCCGCAGCTGTTCGTGGACCAGGACGCCGCCCGCAAGGCGAAGGCGGACGGCTTCCTGCTGGGCCGCGTCAGCCTGGCCAACTACCGGCCGGCGATGACGATGTCCGCCGCCGAGTGGGCGCGCGACGTCCGTGCCCCGGTGCTGGTGTTCGCGAGCCCGCATGACCGCGCGGTGCGGCCCGCCCACACCCGGGAGGTCTACGACAACCTCGGCGGCCCGAAGGAGCTGCTGCAGCACCGCGGCGGCCACTCCTGCTTCCGCGACCTCGACGGCCCGCTGTTGGCCGACGCGGCCTTGGCCTGGTTCGACCGGCACTTGGAGGAGGCGCGGTGACGGCGCCGCGCCCCGCCGGCCCAGGCATCGCCTTCTTCGACTTCGACAACACCCTCATCCACGGCGACGCCGGCCCGCTGTTCGGGCTCTACCTGTTCTTCTGGCGCCGCCGCCAGCTCGCCGGCCACTTCTGGCGCCGCTTCCGCCTCTGGCTGCGCTACGTGCCCTACCTCACCGGGATGGGCTTCCAGGCGGCGCTCTACAAGGTCCATGCCCGCCGCCGCAGCAGCCTGCTGCGCGCCGCCTACAAGGGCCTGCGCGGCGTCCCCGCCAGCGAGTTCTACGGACTCATGGAGGAGTTCGCCCACGAGGCGCTCGTGCCCCGCCTGCTGCCCAGCATGGTCCGGGAGCTGCGGGCCCACCGCGCCGCCGGCCGCGACTGCGTCGTCGTCACCACCGGCATGGAGGACCTCATCCGCCGCGTCGTGCACACCGTCGATCCCGCCATCGAGGTCATCGGCTGCCGGCTGCGGGAGCGCAAGGACCGGCTCACCGGCCGCGTCGACGGCCCGCTTTTTGGCCTCGACAAGGCGAACATCATGCACGCCTACGCGCGCGCCAAGGGCATCCGGCTCGCGGACTGCTGGGCCTACTCGGACCACTGGTCGGACAAGCACATGCTGGAGGCGGTCGGCCACGCCGTCGCCGTCAACCCGCGCGGCCGCCTCAAGCGGCGGGCGCGGCGGGCCGGCTGGCAGGTGCTGGCCGCCGCCCCCGCGTCCTAGGGCTATGCCTTCTTCGGCTTCTGGTTGGCGTAGGCCGCCATCATCAGCAGCACGGCCGCCAGGATGAGGATGGGGATGAGCCAGGAGCGCAGGTCGTTGCCGACGGGGTAGCCGTGGGCGCCCATGACCATGCCCCAGAGCATGGGGACCGAGAGCCAGGTGTTGGTGCGCGACGCCAGGGTCGCGGTCTTCACGAGCGGCGCGTTCTCGGCGGCCAGGCGGGCCTTCTCCTCGTCGGTGACGGTGCCGGCCAGGCGGAGGTTGTTGGCGAGGATCTTCTTCTGGCGGGGCCAGATGACGAACCAGACGTTGAAGAACATCACGAGCGCGAACAGGCCGCCCATCAGGATGGCGTGGCCCTGCATCCCGTTCTCCAGGAAGTAGCCCTTCAAGCCGCCGGGGAAGGTCTGGCGCTCGATCTCCAGGAGGATGAGGCCGAACAGCAGCGTGAAGGCGGCCCCCCAGCGGAACCAGAACAGCGTCTTGGTGACGACGTGCAGGTTCACCTTCTCGTCCATCTTGGCCGCCACCGGGCGGGTCAAGGGGAACTTCAACAGAGGCAGGTTCACGAGGTTGAAGAAGTACAGCATCCCGATCCAGACAATGCCGGACAGGATGTGCAGGAACCGAAACATGGACTCGTTGTCCATCCAGGAGGCCATGGTTTTCGTCAATGGCGTTCGATATTTCAAGGAGCCGCCTTGCGCAGGAACCGCAAGGGCCATGACGCCGCGCCCCAAGTCGGCCCAGCGTGAAGGAAGAAGACCGCCGCGTGCGCCGCGCCCGCATCCTCGTGCTGATCATGGTCGGCCTGCTGGCCCTCACGGCCTTGGCGGCGCTGATCAGGAGCTGACCGGGGGCCCCTCAGGGCGTCCGCATCGCCTCGACCATGGCTTCGACCCAGTCGAGCCGGTCGTTGCCCGCACAAGGGGCTTCGCCCCTTGGACCCCCTGGCGGGTCACGGCCCTCCGGGCGTGACCCACCGGCCGCCTCGGCTTCGCCTTCGGCGCGCGCTGCCGCGCGACCCTACCCGCCCCGCATCGCCTCGACCATGGCCTCGACCCAGTCGAGCCGGTCGTTGCCCCAGAACCCTTCGCCTTCCAGGACGGCGAACGGCACGCCGGGCGCGCCGGCGGCGACCGCCTCCTGCGTGTTGGCCTCCAGGAGCTTCTCGATGCCTTCCGACCGCAGGCGCGGGCCGAGCGGCGGCAGGCCGGCCTCGCGCGCCAAGTCTTCCAGCACGGCGGGGTCGCTGATGTCGCGGCCTTGCTCCCAATGGGCCGCCATGCAGGCCGCCAGCCAGGCCGCCTCCTTGGCGGGCCCCTCCATCTCGGCCAGGAGGTGGGCGCGGGCGGCGTCGGACGAGTCGATGGGGTAGCTGGGCGGGTAGCGCATCGGCACGTCGTAGGCCAGCGCCCACCGCGCCGTGTCGCGCCGCGCGTAGGGGCCTTCGTTGCTGGGGCCGGTGCCGTCGTGGCCTTGCAGCTCCATGAGGCGGGCGAAGCGCACCGGCTTCCACAGCACCTCGACGCCGTCCCAGCGCTTCGCCAGCGCCTTCGTGATGCGTGCCCAGGCGAGGTAGCTGTAGCTGCTGCCGTAGGCGAAGTAGAGATGGACCTGCATCACAGCGCCTCCGGGTGCGGCTTGCCCGCCAGCCGGGCCTCGAGCCAGCTCAGGCGGTCGTTGCCCCAGTAGGCCTCGCCGCCGTGGCGCAGGAACGGCACGCCGCACACGCCGTCGCGCATCGCCCGCTGCGTGTTCGCCTCCAGCCGGGCGTCCAGCTCCGGCTCGCCCAGGCGCGCGAGCCCAGGCACGCCGGCCTGGCGGGCCAACGCCTGCACGACGGTCGCGTCGGTCAGGTCGCGGCCTTCGATGCGGCCGGCCGTGAAGGCGGCCTGGAGCCACCGGGCCTCCCAGCCGCCGCCGGCGTCTTGGGCAAGCAGGTGGACCTTGTGCGCCGTCTGGTCGGCGGGGGCGCTGCGGTCGAAGTTGGCGAACGGCACGCCGTAGGCCTTGGCCCAGCGCTCGGCGTCCGCGTAGGCGTACTTGAGCTGCAACGGCGGCGACCCGCCGGCGGCGCCGCCCGTCAGGGCCATGAGGCGGCGGAACAGGATCGGGGTCCAGGACAGCCGGACGTTGGCGTAGCGCTCGGGCCGCAGGCGGGTCCGCTGCCAGGCGAGGTAGCAGAACGGCGACGGGTAGGTGAAGTAGAGCGGGGTGGGCTCCACGGGCGCCGCAGGCGGGCGGCCGTCTTGGACCTACGCGAACACGGCCTGCAACGTCCCCGCCCACACCGGGCCGAGCTGGTGATGGAACACCGGGTAGCGCTGCTGCACGGCGCGCTCCAGGTCCTGGACGGCGCGGTGGACCGCCTCCAGCATCGGGCCGGGCTCCTCGGCGGCCTCGACCACGAAGGCGCGCGGCATCCGGGTGACCGTCGGCTCCTTCAGGTCGTGCAAGGCGCCGAGGAGGGTGGCCTCCAGGGTGCGCCCGAGGTCGCCGGCCAGCCAGGCGCTGTAGCGCACGGGCACCAGCACCTTGTTGCGGCGGGGGGCGGTCGGGGTGGCGGGCGTCGGCTTCTGGGCAAGCAGCAGGGCTCCCATGCCCCAAGCCATGCGCGCCCCCGATTTGGCCCTCCGCCAGGGCACGCCGGATTCGGGCAGGCCGAGGCCCGTCCTACGCCCGAGTGGGACGCGAGGCGTAGGCAAGCCAGGCGGCGGCCGCGAGGATCAGCAGCGCGTTCACGGCGTGCAGGGCCCGGAGGGGGCTGCCGACCGCCGCGATGGTGGCGTGCTGCAGGCCCACCAGGACCACCAGGCCGAGCGGAGCCCAGGTGACGGGCTTTGGGGCGCCGCCGACGAGGCCCAGCACGACTAGCAAGATCGGCGCCAGCTCCAGCACGTGCGACAGCCCGCGGTGGGCCGGGGCGTAGGTGTCGTACTCGTAGAGCACCGTGAGGCCCGCGAGGTAGACCTGCACGACGATGGCCAGGACCAGGAGGCAAGCGAGCCCGAAGTAGTAGGGTTGGAGCGCGGGGCGCCGCCAAGCCGCGGCCGTCGTCACAGCTTCTTCACCTGGTAGTCCACGATGCTCTCGAACACCGCGCGGCCGTCGCCCACGTCGAAGCCCAGGCCGGCGTCGAGGCCGGTGCGGGTCCAGTCGGGGTGGTTGCGGCGCCAGAACACGCGCTCCGGGTGGGGCATCATGCCGAACACGGTGCCGTCCGGGTTGCAGATGCCCGCGATGGCGTGCGGCGCGCCGTTGGGCAGCCAGGGATACTTCGGGGCCTTGGAGCCGTCGGGGTCGGTGTACTGGAACACGACCTGGTCCTGGTCCGCGAGGCGCTTGTAGTCCTCCTTGGAAGCGAGCAGGAACTTGCCCTCGGCGTGGCTCGTGATGACGGTGCGGACTTCGCCCTTGGGGATGCTGGCGGTGAACTTGCAGGTGCCCGCGTTGACGTGCCGGAGCAGGCTTGGGCGGCACTCGTAGTGGCCCGAGTCGTTGAGGTGCAGGACCGCCGTCGGCGTGTCGGTCATCGGCTTGCCGTCCAGGTTGGGCAGCACGCCCAGCTCGACCATGATCTGGAACCCGTTGCAGACGCCCAGCATCGGCTTGCCGGCCTTGATGAACTCCTTGAGGTCGGGGGCCAGCCGGCTCTTCATGCGGGCCGCCAGGATCGCGCCGGCGCGGATGTAGTCGCCCGCGGAGAAGCCGCCCGCGATCCACAGGCCGTCGTAGTCGGCAAGGTTGCGCCGCTCGGCCTTGGTGACGTCGTCGCCGGTGAACTGCTTGAGGTGGACGATCTCTGCTTGGACGCCGACCTCGCGCATGCAGGCGGCCGACTCGTCCTCCGAGTTGGTGCCCTCGATGCGCAGCACGGCCCACTTGATGTCGCTCTTGCGCATCCTACGCCACCTCCATGACAACCACGGATTGCACGGATTCCACGGACCATGTCCGTTCCGTGCAATCCGTGGAATCCGTGGTCGGGTGCGGCGTCAAGCCGGCACCCCCAGCAGCCTGGGCAGCGCGGTGCGCCACGCCTCGCGGCACGCCTCTGCCTCCAGGTCCACGAGCTTCTTGCGGCCGTCCACGATGGCGACGCGGCCGTCGTCGGTCACTTCGCCGAGCGGGTAGACGCACTTGCGCACGAGCGGCGTGTCGAAGTGCTTGTGGAACTCCTTGGCCTTCGCGGCGGGGACCTCGACGATCCAGCGGCTGTTGCTCTCGCTGAACAGCTTGTGGTCGCTGCGCATCGGGCCCGGGGCGAAGTCGGTCTCGTCGCCGAAGCCGCCGATGGGGGCGAGGTCGGCCTTGGCGCCCATCTTGCCGGCGAACGCCATCTCGGCGAGGGTCACGGCGATGCCGCCCTCGGAGCAGTCGTGGGCCGCGCGCACCAGGCCTTTCTCGATGGCGGACACCAGCTTCTCGGCAAGGACTTTCAGCAACTCTGGGTCGCTCTGGGGGACGCGCTCGCCCTCCAGCCCGAGGTGCTCCAGGTAGATGCTGCCGCCCAGGTCGCGGAAGGTGTGCCCCAGCAGGAACAGCGGGTTGCCGGCCTCCTTGAGGTCCATGGTGGTGGCGTGGGCGTAGTGGCTCAGGATGCCGATGCCCATGACCGTCGGGGTCGGCGGGATCGGGCCGCTGGGGCCTTCATTGTAGAGGCTGACGTTGCCCGACGAGTAGGGGACGTCGAGGACGCGGGCCATGTCGCCGAGGCCGCGGGTGGACTCGCTCAGTTCCCACATGCGTTCCGGCTTCTCGGGGTTGCCGAAGTTGAGGTTGTCGCACATCGAGCTGATGCGGGCGCCGACGGCGGCGAGGTTGCGCACGGTCTCGTCGACGGCGGAGGCGGCGCCCCAGTAGGGGTCGCGGACGCAGTAGTTGGGATTCACGTCGCAGCTGAGGGCGAGGCCCTTGTTCGACTCGGCGACGGGCTTGAGGACGGCGGCGTCGCCGGGGCCTTCGTGGCCCATGACGCCCTGGAACGGCTTGAGGACCGTGTTGGCGCGCACCTCGTGGTCGTACTGGCGGACGATGTGCTCCTTCGACATGACATTGGGGTGCGCCATCAAGGCCAGGAGGACTTCGGACAGGTCCTTGGGCTCCTTGAACGAAAGCGTGGACTTGCGGTCGATGGCGCGGGGCTGCATCGGGCGGTCGTAGACGGGGCCGCCGGTGCTGAAGCTCAGGTCGAACTCGAGGACCTTGGTGTGGTGGTAGAGGACGCGGTTGACCTTCTCCTTGATGACCTTGCCCACGACGGCGGCGGGCACGTCCCACTTGCGCGCCACCTGGAGCACCTTCTCGGCCTGGGCGATCTTGCAGGTGACCATCATGCGCTCCTGCGACTCGCTGACCCAGATCTCCCACGGCGCCATGCCGGGGACCTTGGTGGGGACGGCGTCCAGCAGGATTTCGCAGCCGAAGCCGGCGTCGTAGGCCAGCTCGCCCGCGACGCACGACAGGCCGCCGCCGCCGAAGTCCTTGCAGCCGGTGACGAGGCCCTTCTCGATCAGCTCCAGCGTGACGTGGATGAGCGGCTCCTTGAGGATGGCGTCGCCGACCTGGACGGCCGAGCGGCTGGCCTCCTCGGAGGCCTCGGACAGCTCCTCGGACGCGAACGCAACACCATGGATGCCGTCGCGGCCGGTCGGGTTGCCGAGGTAGACGAAGACGTCGCCGACGCCGCCGGCCTTCGAGTGCGTCAGGTGGTCCTTCCGGAGCACGCCGACGCAGCCGACGTTGACGAGGCAGTTGCCGGTGTAGCCGGGGTGGAACGTGACGCCGCCCGCGACCGTGGGGATGCCGACGCGGTTGCCGTAGTCGCGGATGCCCGCGGTGACGCCGGACAGGAGGAAGCTCGGGTGCTTGACGCCGGCGGGGAGCGACTCCAGCGGCGTGTCGAGCGGGCCGAAGAACAGCGGGTCGATCAGGGCGACCGGCTGGGCGCCCATGCAGACCACGTCGCGGATGACGCCGCCGATGCCGGTCGCGGCGCCGCCGTAGGGCTCGATGGCCGAGGGGTGGTTGTGCGACTCCAGCTTGGGCGAGTAGTACCAGTCGCCGTCGAACGGCAGCACGCCCGCGTCCTCGCGGCAGACGATCTTGTCCTCCGCGATGCCGTAGACGTTGCGCTTCAGCACCGGCTTGGAGGACTTGTAGCAGCAGTGCTCGGACCAGGCCTGGCCGAGCGCCTCCATCTCGACGTCGGTGGGGTCGCGGCCCTTGCCGGCGAAGTAGTCGCGCGCCGCCTTCATCTCGGCGAGCGACAGGCGGATGCCGAGCGCCTTGCTGCACGCCGTCAGCTCGTCGTCGGTCATGCGGGCGAGGCTGAAGGTCTTGAGGGGGAAGCCGACGTCGGCCTTGTGGACGTGGCGCTCCCACGACGGGCCGGTCGCGGCCGCGGCCTCGGGGGCGGCCTTGGTCAATAGGCGATGGATGATGCGGTCGGCGGGGCTCACCATGGCGGGCGCCGCGGGGCCGGCTTCACGCTGGTGGAGCACCGAGCCGCCGGCGTGGCGGTGCAAGTCCTTGCGGGCCTTGGCGACCGCGGTCTTGGCGCGCGCGATGTCGGTGTCGAGCTTCTTCTGGGCGCGCGAGACCACTCTCGCGAGCTTGCGGTTGCCCTTGCGGGCGCCCGCGATGGCCTTGGGCGCGCGGTCCTTGCCCTTCCCGATGACCTTGTGCCGCCCCTCCCGCTCGTCCCGGTCGGCGTTCTTGACGATCTTGGCGTTCTTGCGCTGCGACTTGCTGGCCGAGTGCATCGCGATCAGTCCAGGACCTTGATGCTGAAGTCGTGGATCACCGGGTTGGTCAGGAGCCGGCGGCACATCCGCTCGACGTCCGCCTTGGCCTTGTCCTTCGACTTGGTGGCGAGCTCGATGTTCCAGACGCGCGTGGTGTGCACGCCCTTGACGCCGTCGAAGCCCAGGAGCTGGAGCGCCTTCTCGGTGTTCTTGCCCTCCGGGTCGGAGATGCCGGGCTTGAGGTGGACTGTGACTTGGGCGGTGACCATGGAGGGCCTCGGGGCCACCGAGCCGGGCAGGCGATAAGAGCCATGCTTCGCACAGGTGCAACCCACGAGGGATTGTTCACCAAATGGTTAAATGATGGGGGCGCCTATGGTTAACCCGATGGTGAAGAATGGCGGCGTGGACCTGGACGCGGTGTTCGCGGCCCTTGCCCACCCCATTCGCCGCGCCATGCTGGCGCAGTTGGCCGAGGGGGAATGCACGGTCGGCGACCTCGCCGCCCCGCACGCCGTCTCGCCGCCGGCCATCTCGAAGCACCTGCGGGTGCTCGAGCAGGCCGGGCTGCTGCGGCAGACGCCGGACGGCCGCGTGCGGCGCTGCAACCTGCAGGCCGCGCCGCTGTCGTCCGCCTTCGGCTGGCTTGTCCAGTACCGGCTGTTCTGGGAGGACGCCCTGGACGCCATGGCCCGCCACCTGGAGAAGCCCGCCAAACCCCACCGAAAGAAGTGAACCCATGACCAAGACCACCACCAGCAAGCCCGACAGCAAGACCCTGACCCTCGGCGCCACCCACGCCACCGTGACGCACGCCGCCGACGGCACCACGACGCTGCGCCTCGTGCGCGTCCTCAAGGCGCCCGCCGACCGGGTCTACGCCTGCTTCGTCGACCCCGACGCCTACGCCAAGTGGCTGCCGCCGCACGGCTTCACCGGCCACGTCCACAAGATGGAGCCCAAGGTCGGCGGCACGTTCCGCATGAGCTTCAGCACCCTCGACCGCAAGTTCACCCACTTCTTCGGCGGCGCCTACAAGGAGCTCGTCCCCGGCAAGCGCATCGTCCACACCGACTGCTTCGAGGACCCCGCCTTCGGCGAGGGCGAGATGACCGTCACCATCGACCTCAAGCCGGTCGCGGGCGGCACCGAGGTCACCATCGTCCAATCTGGAATCCCGAAAGGCCCCGCAGCCGAGGGCGCCCCCTACGGCTGGAGCCAGAGCCTCGACAACTTGGCGGCCTTGAGCGAGCAGGCGCCGCCGGCTTAGGGCTTGCACAGGTGCAACCTCAAGTCCCCCTTCCTCCTGGCCGCCTCGTGCCCACGCGCGCCCTGCACTACCGCCTGCACGACCCCGGCGGCCCCGTGCGCCAGCTGCCGTTCCTGCTGTCGCGCGCGTCCCCCACGCTAGCCATCGACACCACCGTCGCCCACCTCGACGACGACGGCATGGTGTGGCGCGTCCTCGACGTCCACGGCGACCAGGCCGGCGTCGAGGCCGCCGCCGCGGCGTTCGCCGCCTACGACCCGCCGCACGTGGTCGAGAAGGAGGTGCAGGCGCGCACGCCGCAGCGCCTCATCCTGTGGTACAAGTACCGCGCCCAGGTCGCGCGCGGCCGGCCCAGCCACACCGCGCTGGCGTTCCGGATGCTCGGCCGCGACACGGTGGTGACCGACTCGACGCGCGCCGGCGTCCTGACGGTGCGCCTCCTGGCCCGGCGCGCCGGCGCCGTCGCCGGCTACCTCAAGGCCGTGCGCGAGCTGGAGCCTGGCCTGGAGCTGCTGTACCTCGGCCCGCCGCGCGACGAGGCCGCCGCGGCGCTCACGCCGGCGGAGGAGGCGACCCTGCGCCAGGCCGCCGGCCTCGGCTACTTCGAGGTGCCGGGCCGCGCCGACGTGCGCGAGGTCGCCGCGGCCGCCGGCCTCAGCCCAAGCGCTGCGAGCTACCGGATCAGGCGGGCCGTGGGCAAGCTCGTCGCTCGGCACTTGGGGGACTAGAACAGGAGGGAGAATAGGGGGAGGAGAGAGGGAAAGAGCGGGAAGAGGTGTGGACCCAGGACCTTGGACCGGCCTAGATGCCGCCGGACTTGCCCTTGTTCTTGTTGTCCTTGCCGGAGCCGGTGTTGCCGCTGGGCTTGCCGCCGGTGCCGTACGAGGTCTCCTCCTCGCCGGACTCGATGTCCTCCTCGACGTCCTCGCCAACGTCCTCGCTGGCCAGGTCTTCCTTCATCCCGGTCGTCTTGCCCGACGGCGTGGGGAGGTTGCCCTTCAGGTTGCCACCCTGGCCCCCGAAGTTCTGGCCGCCGCCCTGGCCGCCGGAGTAGTTCTGGCCGCCCTGGGTGCCCTGGCCGCCCCAGGACTGTCCGCCCTGGGTGCCGCCCTGGCCGCCGACGCCCTTCTGGAGCTGCGAGCCGCCGGACTGGCCCTGGAGGCCGCCCTGGCCGCCCTGCTGGCCGTAGCCGCCACCCTGGCCGCCCTGGATGTTGCCACCCTGGCCGCCCTGGATGTTGCCGCCGACGTTGCCCTTCTGGACGTTCTGGCCGCCCTGGGTGCCGGTCTTCGAGAACTCCTCGGACTCCTTGCCGGTCTTCTTGCCCTGGTTGTTGCCTTGGTTGGTGTTGCTGACCATGGGAGTTGACGACAGCAGCCCGTTGGTCAAAAGCAGCCCTTCCGCGGCATCCGCGACCCCAAGGCTTATACCGCACCCGAGGCGCCCGTTTGCCGGCCCGCGCCTTCCGCGGCCAAAGCGCCAGGCCTTGCGCAGTTCCGCGGCGCCGCGGCCTCAAGGCCAGGGATGCGGGGGGCGACGCTGCCGCCGGCGAATCGGGGACGCACCGCGGAAACCGCGACCCTACGCGTCCGCGCCCTTGCGGCGGACCTTGCCGTCGCTGCGCTTCCCAGGATCGCCGCCGATCCCTTCCTTCTCCGTGTCCATGCGCGCGACCCCGCCCTCCTTCTCCGCCTCCAGGCTGTCGTCCCCCTTGTTGCGCTGGACGTGCTCCCGGCCCATCCCGGTCTTCGCCTTCAGGTCCTCCGCGCCCCGGAACACGCTGCCCTCCCCCTTCTCGTAGTGTTCAGCCAGCTTGCCCTCCGCCGGCTTCATGCCGCCCGCCCCGAACAGCGGCCGGCCCTGGCCCCACTCCTTGAGGCCATGCTCCTCGGCGTCGCCCTTGCCCCAATCGTTCTTGGCAGGCTTCTTCACGGCCGCGCCCCGGCCCTCGACGTTCTGCGTCATGCCCTAGGTTTCGCCCCGCTCCTTGAAGCCGGTGCCGAACCGGGCCGCCTCACGCGGACTTCAGGCCCAGCTTGCGCCGCAGCCCCGTCGCCGCCGCCCGCTTCTTGACCCGGCCCTTGCCGCCCTTGGCCGTGGCGGCGCGCTTGCGGATGCCCGACATGGCGCCCGCGTACTTGCGCTGCGCCACCTGCTTCTTGGACAGCGCCTTCTTCGCCGTCTTGCGGGTGGCCTTCTTTGCCGTCTTCCTGGAGGCCTTCTTGGCAGCCATGGCACCCAAACCGGCCCCTCGCGGATAGGCTTGCCGAAAACCCTCGGCCCCGCCAGCGCAACCCTCTTGCCCGCCCGCGCCTGGGCCCGCGCGTGGACCGACCCATCCTCGACCAGCTGCTGGAGGGCAACCGCGCCTACGTCGCCCAAGACTGGGACCCCGCCGACCGCGACCTGGCCACCCCGCCCGCCCTGAAACTCGCCGTCGTCGCCTGCATGGACACCCGCCACAACGTCGAGAAAGTGCTCGGCCTCCGCCACGGCGACGCCAAGGTCGTCCGCAACGCCGGCAACCTGCTGGACGACGGGACGCTGCGCAGCCTGGTCGTCGCCGTGCACCTCCTGGGCGTCCGGAACATCGCGATCCTGGGCCACACCAAGTGTGGCATGACCCTGGTCGGCCGCGGCGAGTTCCGCATCGCCAAGAGCATCGCCGCCAGCACGGACGTCCCCTTGCACGAAGCGATGCGCCCGGATTTCCAACGATGGCTGGGCGGCTTCGCCGACGCCGAGGAGAACGTCCGCCGCAGCGTGCAACTGATCCGCAACCACCCCTTGATGCCGAAGGGCCTCGAGGTCGTCGGACTGCTGTACGACAACGAGAACGGCAGGGTGCGGGCGGTCAATGGGGAGCCCGAGCCCGGCAAGCCCAAGCCCGCCTAGCAGTCGCGGATCGCCTTCGCGCCCGACATCGTCGCCGCGAACTGATTGTCCGGGACGAGATGGACAGTCTTGTTGTCGGGTTTCTCGGCCACGTCGCGCAGGTAGTAGTTCGAGTTCGCATGAAGGACGAGCCAGTAGGTTCGATTCGAATCCAAGTTCGCAGGCTGAGGGTCGAAGGCAATGACGTGCGCCGATTCGCAGCCGCCCGCGGCAGACTGGCCAACGTGGAGCCCTTGCAGAATGGCCACGACGATGAGGAAATACGCGGCGACGAACGCGAAATAGGACCGCCCTAGCTTCTGGGCGTGTGGCGCGACTCGCGACCCGTATCCATGCCCGGGGAACTTTGGAGGCTTTTCCGAGCGCCGCCGCTGGAGCCAAAGCTGAAGGGCGCCCAGCAGCAGGGCGAACACCGCGCCCAATGTGCTGAACACCGCAGTCCAGAACTCACCAATCCACCAGATGACGCCCAGCAACCCAAGCGCAAAGATCGCCTTCAGGGCGGTCATGAACCACGGCTTGTGCCATCGCTTGAACCATGAAGGGAATGTGGGAACGCGTGCTTGCAAGGGAGGCTCAAGGCCGGTCCGTTTCGACCGCCACGCGAGAACGAAAACGAGAATCGTGATTCCTACCGAGTAAAGCCATCCCTGGTCCCACACCCCCATGGCACTCTTTCGGCCGGGCAGCGCCTCGTAGAGAAAGAATCCAACCACCAGAATCAGCGCCACTGTTTCCGGATGGAGTCCGACGCGGAGGGGGCGCTCATCGTTGGGCGGGAAAGGGGGGCTCGCTTCCGGCGTGGCGCCAGCTTGCGGCTCCCGAGCGGCAACCAGACGTGAATGGCGCCGCCCAATCTCGCGACCGAGGACATTGGCCATCAAAGCCAAGAACGACGTGAAGACGGGCAGGACTAGGACGGGCGTGCTTTTCACCATGTAGGCGGGGAGGTCAAAAGGCAACTCCTCGGCGGGAACTCCCAACTGGGAATAGTATGCCGTAGTGCGGAAGTATCCCACTAGGTACACCAGGACCGTCGCCCCAGCGACGATCAAGGAGGCGTCGCGCGCCCAATGGCTTACCTTCTCCGCCATCCTGGTTTTTGGAAATCTGCGCGCATCAAAAGGCCGGAGGGTCGTCCAGCCCGCGTCCGCCTCTATTTGGCCCAACATCACGCATTTATACCCCCGCCCTGTCGCGCAGCCTACTCCAAGGAGTCCCGTCCATGTCCCTCTGGCAAGGCACCTCTGTCCGCAAGCCGACCGGTGGCCGCCTCATCGCGGGCCGCAAGAAGCGCCGCTTCGAGGTCGCCCCCGAGGACGCCGAGACCAAGCTGGGCGAGCACACCCAGAAGCTCATCCGCACCAAGGGCGCCGGCCAGAAGGTCAAGCTGCTGGCGACGGACTTCATCAACGTCACCGACCCGAAGACGGGCAAGGCGTCGAAGGCCACCATCAAGACGGTGACCGAGAACGGCGCCAACATCCACTACGTGCGCCGCAACATCCTGACCAAGGGCGCCGTCGTGGACACCGACGTCGGCAAGGTCAAGGTCACGTCGCGCCCCGGCCAGTCCGGCGCGCTGAACGGCGTCAAGGTCGCGTAAGGGGTTTTTCATGCCCAAGGGCGACGAGCGCTTCGTCCTGTGGCCGCGCTATTTCGATGCGCGCCGCAGCCGCGCGGAGGGCCGTCGCGTCCCCGTGGCCCTCGCCGTCAAGGACCCAGACGCCCGGTGGATCGAGACGGCGGCGGCGCGCGTCAAGCTCGACCCTGAGGTGGACGAGGCGGCCCGCGACCCGGCCAAGCCGTGGGAGAAGGCGGGCTGCGTGCGGGTGGCGCGCGACGGCAGCAAGGAAGCGGTGCTGGACAAGGTGGCGCGGGAGATGCGCGCCAGCCAGGACGCGCGCTGACGCGCCGCCTGCGCCTCGTGCGACAAAGCCCTTATCCGGCGCGCAAGTCGCTTCGGCCATGCGCGTGCTTCTTCCTGTCGCCTTCCTGGTGGTCCTGGTCGACGGCCCCGTCGCGGCCTGAGGGGCGCCGGTGGCGACCTACTGCCCGACGTGCCGGGGGCTGATGCGGCCCACGCGCGGCGCCATGCTGTGCATCCGCTGCACGACGCAGGGCAAGGCGCGCACGGTGCTCGCGGGCGGCCGGCGCATAGCACTTGCCGCCGGCCAGCAGGGCCTCGGCGGGGTGCCGGCCGCCGCCGCTGGCGGCGTCGAGCCGCCGCTGCAGCCGCAGGCCAGCACGTACCGGCCGAGCTTCGGCGGCCAGCTGCATCCGCAGCTTGGCCTGTTCCCGTACGACGAGATTCGCGACGGGCAGCGTCGCCTGACGCGGGACGTGACGCTCGCCGTGCAGGCTGGCAAGCACTTGGTGGCGCAGGCGCCGACGGGCATCGGCAAGACGGCGGCGAGCCTGGCGCCGGCGCTCCAGTTCGCGATCGCCTCCGGCAAGACCGTGCTGTTCTTGACGAGCCGGCAGAGCCAGCACCGCATCGCCGTCGAGACGCTGCGGACGGTGCGCGACCGGCGCGGCGCGAGCTTTGGCGTGGTGGACCTCGTGTCGAAGCGCGACATGTGCCTGCGGGCGGAGGCGCAGGACCTGCATCCTGGGCGGTTCGGCGACTTCTGCGCCACCGAGACCCGCACCAAGTCGTGCAAGTTCCTCGGCGAGGTGGACGGCGACACGTTGCGCCGCGTCCGGGAGGGCGTGCTGCACGTGACGGAGCTGATGCACGTGGCGCGGCAGGCCCAGCTTTGCCCCCATTTGGTGGCGCTGACGGCGGCGAAGGAGGCGAAGGTGGTGGTCGCGGACTACAACCACCTGTTCAGCGACATCCGCGAGCAGTCGCTGGAGCGCCTCGGCCTGACGCTCGCGGACTGCATCCTCATCGTGGACGAGGCGCACAACCTGCCCGACCGGATCCGGGCGAGCCACAGCCACCGCGTGACGCCGTTCCTCCTCGACCAGGTGGGCTCGGAGGCGCGTGCCCACAAGGCCCGCGACGTCGAGGCGGACCTCGGCGCCCTCCGGAACGCGCTCGGCGTCCTGGCGCAGCAGGCGCTCCGGTCGAACAGCGACCAGGAGGCGAAGCTGGGCGGCGGCACGGCCCGGGTCGCGAAGCTGCCCATCGAGGCGCTGCCGATCGCGTTCGAGGCCGAGCGCAACCGCATCCTCGGCCTGCATCGCACTTTGGAGGACGCCGTCAAGGGCTTGCAGCAACTGGCGGCACAGGTCCGCAAGGGCACCGACAGCGTCGTCCACGCCGAGGAGCTGGCGGAGGCCTTGGAGGACTGGGGGCGGTTCGCGAGCGGCGCGCTGCGCTACCTGGAGTGGGAGGACGCCGGCAGCCCGACCCTGAACGTCCGCCTGCTCGACGCCGCCATCCCGGCCAAGACGGTGTTCCAGCGCGTCCACAGCGCCATCCTGATGTCGGGCACGCTGCGGCCGCCCGAGATGGCCCGCGACCTCTTGGGCCTCGACTCGGCGCGCACGACGGTGCGCACCTACCCGAGCCCGTTCCCGCCGGAGCACCGCCTGGTCGCCATCGCGCAGGGCTTCACCACCCGCTTCGCCAGCCGCGGCCCCGAGCTGTGGACCCGCATGGCGACGATCTTGCAGGAGACCGCGAGCGCGACGCGCGGCAACCTGGCGGTGTTCGCGCCCAGCTACGCCATCCTGCGCGACCTGCGCGACGCGCTGGAGGCCAGCGGCGTGGTGAAGGAGCTGATCCTGGAGGATCCGGCCTGGGGCAAGCGCGAGCGCGACGAGGTGCTCGACCAACTGGAGTCGTGGCGCGGCAAGGGCGGCGCCATCCTGCTCGGCGTCCTGGGCGGCTCGTTCTCGGAGGGCGTCGACTTCCGCGACAACCTGTTGTCCGTCGTGGCGGTCGCGGGCCTGCCGCTGGCCCCGCCCGACCTGGAGGTGGAGGCCGCCATCGGCTACCTGGAGGCGCGCTTCCCCGGCATGGGCCGCGCCTACGGCTACACCTACCCGGCGATGAACAAGGTCCTCCAGGCGATGGGGCGCGCCATCCGCGGGCCCGTCGACAAGTGCGCCATCCTGCTGTTGGACGAGCGCTACGCGGGGCCGCCGTACCGCAGCCTCCTGCCCGACGCGCCGACCGTGGTGTCAGCGGACCCCGCGGCCGCCGTCCGGCCGTTCCTCACGACCCACGCGCTGTAGCAAGAGCCACAAGCCGGCCGCCGCCACCATGAGCCACGGGCTCCAGGCGTGCAGCACCCCGTCGTTGGGATGCAGGAACGGCGCCGGATGGAGATGCGGGCCCCAATAGTCGACGGCGACGAACGCCGCGAGCGCCGCCAGCACGACGCCGACTTCCCAGAGGCGCCAACGGTCGCGCCGCATCTGCGGGACCAGAAGCAGGCCCTGCAGCGGCATCCCCATGTGGGTCACGAACAGGATGCTATTGGCCGAGCCCCAGTCGAACGTCCCCATCCGCTCGGGGTAGGACAGGAACAGCAGCGTCGTCCAGGCGCCGACGTAGGCGTTGAGGGTGAGCGCGAACACGTCGAGCCACTTGTTGCGCCAGCCCGTGAGCTTGTACGCCAGCGCCGCGACGAAGAACAGCAGCACCGCGTTCGGCGAGTCCGACACCAACGGCCACCAATAGGGCTGCGTGTAGTGCTGCGACGCCGGGTCGAACTGGCCGACCTCGTAGTAGTAGAACCACCCGAACAGCATCCCCGCGACGTCGGCCGCAAGGACGAACGCAAGCAGGCTCCAGCGGGACCGGATGGTGGTCGCCAGGTCCCAGAAGCCCACGCCGCCGCGACCGGACGCGCAAGGATAGGCCTTCCCACGTTTGCGCCGCTTGTCGGATTCGGCGAGGGACGCCCCGAGCGCAGCGAAGGGGCTTCCCCCGGCGCGGGCCGCAACCCACGAATCCCATAGGCCGTCGCACCAGCCCTTGCGGCGCGCGCAGCGCGGCCGCAGGGCTTCGGTAGCGCCGCCTGTCGGATTCGAACCAACGACCCTCAGATTAACAGTCTGATGCTCCACCAGCTAAGCTAAGGCGGCAAGATGCGCCCACCGGCATAAGGTTCAGCGTGCTGAAACAGGCCAGCGGCGGCCTCGGCCGCCGCGTGAGCAGCGCCCGGGGCCGACGCTCGGACTCGGGTCCCCTTAAAAGAGGCTGCGCAAGCCATCGGCATGAAAGGCGCACGACGGGAGGCGCGGCGGCTGGGCATGGGTGCGTTTGGCTATGCCACGTAGTCGGGGATGCCGTCGCCGTTGGCGTCGCACAGCGGCGCCGGCCCGCTTGCCGTGATGAAGTCCAAGGCCTCCTGGACGCAGGGGTGGGGCAGCGGGATGCAGCCGACGAAGCTGGTCGGCGGCAGGCTGCCGCTGAGGTCCACGGAGGTGGGGGCGCAAGTCGAGCCGGCCGGCGTGCAGGTCTTTGCGCTGATGCCCATGCCTGCCAGCGTCGTCGATGCAAGCACGCAGGTGTCGTCGAGGTAGTGGGTCTCGCACGCCTCGGCGTACAGGGTGAAGATGTCGCCGAAGGCCGTGAACGACTCCACGAAGGCGCACAGGTAGGGGCCGAGGCCGATGGCGTTGATCCCCAGGCAGGTGCTGCTGTAGACCGGGGGGGCGGCCGTCTGGGGGCATGCCCTGGCCACAAGGCGGTCGCAGGAGCGGCGTGCGTCCGCCGTGGTGGCGTGCGCGATGCCGGGCTCGACGGCCCCGCCGTTGCCGCGGAGGTCCACGGTGTCGCAGGTGGAGCCGGTGGCGGCGCCGCAGGTGGCGTTGCCGTGCGAGTCGAGCCAGGCGCCCAGGTAGGGCGTGACGTCGAGGAGTTCGCTGTCGGTGTAGACGCAGGCGCCGGCGGGGGAGACGCAGGCGCCGGTCTCTTCCATCACGATGTCGATAGGGACGCCCGGGATGACGGCGATGGTCTCGATGAAGGCCGGCTGGACCACTTGGCAGGGTGCCGCGGGGTCCACGACGGGCGGGGGCGGGAGGGCGGCCACGGGGGCCACGATGGCGAGGGCTAGCAGGACGAGGACGGCCGTCTTCAGGTGCATGGGGTGGGTCTCCTAGGTTTTTTCGAGTTCTGCCGCGATGGCGGCGAGCAGGGGGAGGAGGGCCTTGGCGCGGGCTTCGTCGAGCTGCTCCCAGGAGTTTCGGTACACGAGGAAGCGGCGGCCGTCCTCGGTGACGGTCCACACGCCGGCGGCCAGGGGCACGCGGGCCAACTGGTCGAGGAGGCCCTTGAGGCGGGGGGCGAGGCTTGGGTCCGAGGCGTGCCATTTGGTGCGGCCTGCGGCGTAGATTTGGGTGAGGCCCTTGGGGGGTTTCCGGCGGCGTGCCATGCGCATGGCCCCGTGCATCTCGACGCGCGTGGCGATGGGCAGGACGATGGACTGCTGGATGGGACTCTTGCCGTACGCCCCGTGCGTCGAGGACATCCCCTGGATGTCCAGCCGGACGCGCCGCCCCTGCACGATGCCTTCGAAGCTCGGCCACACCAGCGGGTGGGCGAGGGCGCCAGGGAAGGCCGCGACCATGCGGAAGCCGAGGGCCCGGCCGAGGGTGGCCCAGCGCAAGGCCGGGCCGAACCACGATGCCCACAGGGCCGCGCCAAGGATGGCCACGATGGCGGCCACCACCAGCGCCCACCCAGGGATAGGCTCCGTCCAGGATGGGCGGCTCCAAAGGTAGAACGCGAAGGCGATGGCCGCCGGCACCAGGAGGCCTTCTGCAAGGGAGCGCCCCCGAATCATCGCTGCTCCATCACATCGTCACCTGGCGGATGGGCGCGCCGTCGTCCATGTTGCCGGACTCGGCGCCCACCACAAGGAAGCCTTCGCTGTCGGGGTCGTAGGCGACGTCCTGCGACAGGAAGAGGCCCGTGAGCATCTCCGCCGGCTCCTGCATGGCTGCGGCGCCCGTGGTGGGCGTGAAGCGCATGCCCCAGAGGCTTCCGGTGGCCGGGTCGATCCAGGTCAGGGCGCGGGTGCCGTTGCTGGCCGTCGCGGCGCGGATGGCGCCGTAGAAGCGCGGCTGCTCGTTGTCGTAGTCCGTGAGGGGCACCGACGGGGCGGCGGCCAGGTCCGCCGGTAGCGAGACGCTGAGGCCGACCGAGCGCTGCACCGGGTACATCGTGCGGTAGTCCCGCTCGAGCCAGATGAGGCTTGCGTCCGTCGGGGTCACCGTCAGGCGGGCCGACATCGGCATGTTGTCCGACACCGCGACGGTGGCGTGCGTCCAGTTGCCGGCCGGGCTGAGCTGCGCCATCTCGACGGAGGCGTTGGTGCCGTCCGCGTGCATCTTCGACCAGGCGACCGCGAGGCCGCCCGTGGCCAGGAAGGCGGGGTCGGGCGAGTCGATGTAGGCGCCGGGGGCGTCCAGGGCCACGGCCGGGCCGCCGGTGGGCGGGGAGCCGACCGGGACCTCGGTGCCGATGTCCATGGATGGGATCTCCGGCACGCCCACGATGGGCAGCGGCGGGATGGGCAGCCAGACCGACGGGATGTGCACCGGCCCGACGTTGATGGCAGGCAGGGGGTTGACCTGGCCGACCAGTGGGTTCGGGTCATAGATGGGCACGCCAGTGACGGGTGGGGTCGTGACCGGCCCGATGGGGACCTTGGTGGCCAGGGCCGTGACGTTCAGGATGGCCAGCATCGGCACGGCCGGGCCGGTGTAGGTGCCGTCCGGGTGCTCCAGCCAGGCCACCGCGGCCTTGGTGCCACTGCTGTCCATGACCACGCGGGGGCGGCTCTGGAAGCTGGTGTTGCCGGGGTTGGCGTACACGGGCACGTCCACGGTCCACTCGCCCAAGGGGCCGCGGGAGGCCACGTGGATGCGGGTCTGGTTGAGGTAGTCGAACGGGTTGTCCGTCGTGGCCAGGTCGTGCTCGATCTGGATCCAAGCGGCCACGGCCTGCCCGGTGGGGGCGACGGCCACGCTCGGCTGCGCGTCGAGGCGGGCGCCGCCGGTGGCGAAGCCCGAGGTCCAGGTGCCGTCCTTGCGGACGATCTGGGCCACGTCGGGCATGCCGGTGGTGGCGTGCGCGGGGTTGTCGCCGTCATGGACGACGACCACGTTGCCGAGGGCGTCGATGCCCAGGCTCACGACCGTGCGGTTGCCGGGGGCGCCATCGACCAGGACGTCGCCCGAGGCCACCAGCGCCATGGAGGCGGGCTGGGCGCCGGGGATGAGCTCGAACAGGTCGCCGGGCAGCGAGGGGGCTGCTGCAGGGGCCATCGAGCGCATCGCCATCGGGGCCATGCCGCCTTCCTCCTCGCAGTTCTGGTAGTTGAAGAGACCGTCGCCGCCGATGGTGTGCGTCCAGAAGGTCTTCTCGGCGGTGAACCACCAGAAGTCGATTTCCCCTTTTAGGGCGAGGTCCATGCCTTCCCCTATGACGCTGAACTCGGAGATGCAGAAGTCGTCCTCAACGCGGTCGTACTGGCCTTCGAGTCGGAGCAGTTGCCCGTAGGCGGACAGCGTTGCGCGCGCCCAATCGGTGGCGCCGAGCGAGACGTGCAGGCCGCCTTCCAGCGTGATGCCGGCCTGCGCGCTGCGCAGCGGCAGGAAGTCGAACAGGGGGTCCATGTCCTCGTCCAGCGTCATGCTGAGGTCGAGGCCGCCGCCGGCGTCAACGCCAAGGCCCACGATGTTGAGGTAGGCGAGGACCTGACCGATGCCTGGAATCATGCTGTAGATGAATTTGCTGATCTCGCAGCTGAACGAGATTTCGGCGGCGACGCCGATGGTCGCGGAGTCATAGCTGAACTCGCCGTTCTCGAACTCCCACTCGATGTCCACCTCGCCGGAGAGCGAAATGGGCGCCTTGCCGCCAACGGGCTTGGGCAGGAAGAACGCCTTGAGCTGGCCGCCCATGGCGAACCCGCCTTCCCAGGTGGTGTCCAGGGACGACATCTCATGCTCGAGGTTCATCTCGAAGTTGAAATGGACCGGCTTGGCAGTGGACGCCTCCCCGCACAGGCCGTACTTCTTCATGGCAATGGTGGCGGCGGTCTCCTCGATAGGGTCCCATTCGAACTCAAGCCCAAAGTCGCCCCAATAGACCAGCTCGCGCGCCGTGTCCGTCTCGCGGGGTGAGTTCGGCTGGAACAGGGGGATGCCCAGCAGGCCGATGTAGTTGATCATGACCGGCGGCTCGGCGACCCAGAAGGACGGGCCGTCCACGGTCGGCGAGACGCCGCCGAGGTCGGTGTGCGCCGTGGCCTGCGCCTTGTAGTGGCCGGCGTCGAGCGTGCTGGGGTCGTAGAGCTTCTCCCAGGAGGCGTCGCTGCCGGCGGTGCTGTCCAGGGTCACCACGGCGACGGCGGTGTCCAGGTCCACGACCTCGTAGGTCACGTAGGTGATCTCGCCGATACCCGGCTCGTGCGTGGCCGAGGTGAAGAAATCGTCCACCGACGGCTTGTACGGGGGCAGCGAGAAGGTGTTGGGGATTTCCTGGTTCGCGACGAAGACGTCGCCGTACTTGGTGGCCACCGACTCCACGGTGGGGACGGGGTCCAGCTCGCGCTCCGCGACGTTGTTGGCTTCGCTGCGCTCGGCGATGGCGTTGGCCGGGTCGAGCTCGACGCGCAGGTACGCGATGTCGGTCAGGTCGACGCTGAGCGACAGCGGCGGCAGGACCATGGTGCCGGTGCCGGCCGGGACCGAGACGGTCGCGGAGGTGCTGTCCGTGACGACGCCGCCCTGCACGACGCTGGCGGTGACGGCCAGCGAGGCGGGGCCGGGGCCCACGGTCTGGTAGTAGATGGTGGCGTCGGGCGCGAACACCGCGGGGACGCCGGGGGCGCCGGGCGTGATGACGTGGGCGCGCAGGTCGTAGGCGTCGACGCGGAAGTCGGGCCCCAGGCTGACGGGAATCTCGACGCGGTCGTAGTTGGCCGTGACGCGGACCTTCCAGCCGTCGCCGACCAGGCCGGAGACGGGCGCCGTCAGGACCTTGGTTGCGGTGTAGGGCGAGAAGAGGCCGATGGACCGGATGGTCGAGCCCTCCACGATGGTGGTGCCGGCCGGGTCCACCAGCTCCCACGCGACGCCGACGGTGGTGCCGAAGGGGGCGATGTCCTTGATGGTGAAGGTCACGCTGACCGGCGCGCCGAAGGCGTAGGACGTGGCGTCCGTGGCGGCGGCGTAGACGTCGGCGAAGGTGGAGAGCGTGAAGGGGGTCTCCACGAAGTTGTTGCCTTCCGACACTTCCGCCAGGGTGGTGCCTGAGTCTGCCGTGAGATGGAGGGTGGGCGCGGCGTCGAGGTCGAGCTCGTAGTCGAAGGCCGACGTGGCCACGCTGCCGCTCCCGGCGGGGAAGGTGCGCGACTGCGTGTTCGTGGCCGTGTTGCCAAGCGAGTCGTCGCCGACGAGGCGGACCTGCACGGTGGCGGCGCCGGGGCCGATGCGGTCGTGGTCCACGGAGCCGGAGGCGCGCACGGTGGACTTGCCGGAGCCGCTGAACTGCGTCAGGGTCGCCGTGATGGCGTCGCCATCGACGCTGAGGTCGGGGCCGAGGGTCACGGGGATGCTGCGGTGGTCGTAGTTGGCGGAGACGCGCACCGTCCAGCCGGAGCCGACGGCGCCCGACGACGGGGCCGTGAGGTACTGGCGGGCCGACCAGGGCGTCGAGCTGGACACCGTGGCGATGGTGGAGCCGCTGGCGACGATGGTGCCGGACGGGTTGGCCAGCTCCCAGGAGATGCCGGTCGTCTTGCCGGTGCCGGAGGTCTCGCGGACCTGGATGTCGACGGGGATGGTGGCGCCGAAGGCGTACCACGAGTCCGGCGTCGAGTAGGCATACACCGAGGAGGTCGAGGACAGCGTGAACGCCTTGGCGGCGTAGTTGTTGCTCTCGGAGACCTCCTGGATGGCGCCCGTGTAGTCGGCGTAGAACTCCAGGGTGGGGGAGTTGTCCAGGTCGAGGTCGATGAAGGCGTAAGGGGTCGTGACCGCGCCGCTGCCGGCCGGGATGGACAGGGTGTTGGCCTGCGAGTCGGTGTGGCCGGCGTAGTCGTAGCCGTAGATGTAGGTCGAGAGGCTGGCGGAGCCGGGGCCGACGTAGGCGTGGTGCTCGGTGCCGCGGACCTGGATGGCCGAGAGGCCGGAGCCGCTGTACGACGACAGGGTGGCCTCGATGTCGGCGGCGCCGACCGAGTAGTCGGGGCCGACCTGGATGGAGACGGCGCGGTAGGCGTAATTGGCGTACACCTTGACCTGCCAGCCCGTGCCGGCGACGCCGGAGGACGGGATGGCCAGCGTCCGGGTCGAGACGTAGGGCGTCGACGACGAGACGGTGGTGATGACCGAGCCGGAGTTGACGGTGGTGCCGTAGGGGTTGACGAGCTCCCACGCGATGCCGGTGGTCTGGGCCGTGCCGGAGGTCTCCTGGACGCGGAACGTGAGCGAGACGGTGTCGCCGAAGGCGTAGGCCGACGCGGTCGTGGTCAGGCTCGTGACGGAGGTGCCGCCGGAGAGCGTGAACGCCTTGGTGGCCTGGTTGTTCGACTCGATGGCCTCGTTGACGTTGGAGCCGGTGTCGACCGTGTAGGTGACGGTGGGGCTGTTGTCGAGGTCCACGTAGGCGGTGTAGGCGCTGCCGGCGGCGCTGCCGGTGCCGGTGCCGACGCTCTCCGTCTCGGGGAAGGAGGTGGAGTGGCCGACGTAGTCGTAGATCTGTAGCGACGTCTGCGCGGTGGTGGCCGAGGAGACGGTGTTGTAGCGCATGAGGCCTGAGGCGGTGAGCTGCGACAGGCCGGAGCCGCTGTAGCTTGCCAGCGACACGGCGACGTCGGCCGTGGCCGCCGTCAGGTCGGGGCCGACGAGCGGGAAGGTGCTGGCGGAGTCGCCGCTGACGGTGGCGTACACCTGCCAGTAGCCGGAGCCGCTCGCGGGGAGCGTGAAGCTGCCGGTGCGCGCGGCGCCGCCGGTGCCCAGGGTGAAGCTCTGGAGCTGCGTGCTGCCATACTGGGAGCCGTAGGGGTCGTAGAGCGTGACGCGCAGGTCGACGCGGTGGGCCGCGCCGTAGGTGTTGGCGATGTTCGCGTTCCAGCTGAACGTCGTGCCCCAGGTCATGCGGGCGTTCGCGGTCAGCGACGTGATGTCGGCGGGCGGCAGGCCCACCTTGACGTTGGTGAAGTAGGACCACTGCGGGTTGACGTCCACCTTCCAAAGCTCGCTGCGGGTGCCCGACCAGGGGACGTAGAGCGTCACGGTCTGGACGCTGGAGGCAGCGTTGGACAGCGTGATGCGGTGCGAGTAGCTGGACTGGACCGTGCCGGAGGGGTCGAGCAGGTAGATCTCGACGGGCAGGTTCTGGCTGAAGCTGCTGCCGATGCTGGCGGTGTAGGTGACCGTCATCGACTCGCCCCAGTCGTACCAGGTGCGGTCGGTGACCACGGGCGTCGTGATGGTGATGATGCTGTTGGTCTCGGCCTCCAGGGCGATGTAGTCGATCTCGGCGTAGTAGCCGGGCGGGCTCACCGTGACCGTGATGGAGTTGCTGCCGTAGTCCTGGAAGTAGGAGACTGGGACCGAGATAGTGGTGATGCTCCAGGTGTTGCTGCTGCCCGTGAGGGTGCCGATCTGGACGCCGTTGTAGAACACCTTGTCCACTTCGCCCTCGGCCACGTCCACGTCGTAGGCGCGGACCTTGACGTTGACGGTGCGGACGTTGAACTCCCAGCCGTCCATGTTGGCCGAGACCGTCGTGCCGGAGGTGATGCTGGTGTCGCAGTTGGTGCAGAAGGGGGTGGACGTGGCCTGCCACGACACCCAGCTCCAGGTGTCGGCGGACATGATGCCGACGCCACCGCCGCCACCGAGGCCACCGCCGCCCGCCGCGGGGGCGCTGGTGGCCGGCGGGTCGGTGGACGGGGTCACGGGGTGGGCGGGCGGCGCGTCGGGCGAGCCGCCGTTGAGGTTGGCCTGCTTCGAGGCGGTGCGCTTGGCGGGCGCCTCCAGGGGCTGGACCGGGAGGCCGGCGGAGCCGCTGGGAGTGGCGGGCGACGTGACGTGGATGGACGCGGGCGGCGTGCCGTCCTCGAACCAGTCGTGCATGTCGGCCATGAGGCTGGAGCTGAGCTCGGTCTGGGCGTGCGCGGCCGCCGTGCGCAGGGCGACCTGGTAGGCGAAGGCGGCCTCGTCCAGGCTCCACGCGTCGCTCGGCGCCTCAAGAAGCGCCGCAAGCATGGCGGAGCGCAGGGCCTCGCCATGCGCGTGCAACAGCAAGGACGGGGCGGCCAAGGGGCCGGGGGCGATGCGGTCGCGCACCTGGGCCAAGGCGCGGGCGTCGGCGGATTCGACGAAGTCCAGCAGCTCGCCGAGGGCGGCGCGGCGCTCGTCCACAGGGGCGGCGGGCTCGGGGTGCGGCGCGATGGCGCCGGAGAGGAGCGGGACCACCAGGACGATTGCCAGGATGGCGGGACCAAAGGTTCGCTTGCGTGCACCGACCACGGAGACCACGGCAGGACGACCGTGCGCTCCTATTTCATTCGGCGACAGCTTACCGCTTGCACAACCTTTAGACGTCGATCCGCCGCCGGACATGGGCTTGGCGATTCCCCGGAGGTATATTCCCTTAGGCGCACGGTTTTTTGCATCGCACCCCTCGCGTCGGCGTGGCCGCCCCCCGCTTAGGCTGACGTTCTGCGACCTCGCGCGGGAGTAGCCAAGCGGCCAACGGCACCCGACTTAAGATCGGGGACTTCGTGTTTCGACGGTTCAAATCCGTCCTCCCGCATTCGCCTCGCTGATTGGGAGGAGCCCGACCTTCCGGCGGTAGATACGGCCGAATGGGACCTCTAGTTGCGATGGGGGCGACTGGAGCTCTACGCCGCGACCCCAAACCCTTCCAGCACCGGGAACACCGGCCGCAGGGCGCCGAGCTGGTCGCGCTCGCCCAGGAAGTCGGCCAGGAAGGCGGCGGCGCCCCGGACGTCGGCGACGTCGTCCCAGCTCGAGAGCGCGGCGTGCAGCACGCCCACGGTCCCCAGCCCGTGCAGGCGGGCGGCGGTGGCTTCGGCGTGGGCGAGGAAGCGGGGGGTGGCCCGGAGGACGGCGCCGTTGCGGCTGAGGATGCCGGCCTGGGCGAGGCGGGCAAGGTGCGAGGTCATGGGGAAGGGGAGCCATGCCGGGCTTTAGGAACAGGCGTCCAGAGGCTGGTGAAAGCATGGCCGTGCAGGGAGCGGCAGGGCTGCGAGCCGCTTTTTATCGGCCCGAGCGAGTCCGCGTCCGTGGCGAGGGACCCTTCGACGCTGGCCCGCTGCTGGATGGGCCTCGCCTTGGCCGCGTTCACTGCCCTCCACGCCCTGCCCTTGTTCGAGGCGAGGCTGGTCGAGCGGTGCTCCTGGGACGACCACCGGTGCAGCGACGGCCGGAGCATCCACTATGAGCCCTGGGAATGGCGGGCCTGGGGGAAAGGGCACGGCTGGGCCGGCGACGCCTCCGCCCGATTGGCGGGCACGGGCAAGATCATGGTGGGCGCCTGGATGATGGCGGGCGCCACGGCCGCCGTCGCCCTGGCAGCCGTCGCCGTCACCATGGGCTCCGGGCCCCCCGACGCGGAGGCAGCCCGGGCGCGGCGCCTCCGGCGGTGGGCCGGCTGGGGCGCAGCGGGCCTGGCCTGGGTCGGCTTCGCCTTCGCCGGCGCGGGCATGGCGGAGGCGGACGACACGCTCCATCGCGCCATGGACCTGTCCGGGCCGCCCGGCGGGCTGGGCTACGCCGTCGTGGGCTTCGGGGCCAGCCTTGGGGTCGTCATCCTCCTCGCCGGCACGGTCGCGCTGGGGATCGGGATGCGCCACGCCGCCCGCGCCGAAGCCGCCCACGGCGCTTGACGCGCCCCGTCCGCGGCCGCCGGGCCGCCCCCCTTTTATCAGCCAAGACGGTCCCGCGCCCCGTGCAGGAGGAGGGCTGGAGCAGGTCGCGCGTGCGCTCGGCGCTGGCGCGGGCCCGGCGCGAGGACGCCTCCTTCGCGAAGGGGCAGATCCTGGGCTCGATGTGCACGGCGCCGCACGACGAGGCCGCCCACGCCCATGCCGTGTTCCTCGAGGTCAACCTGGGCGACCCGGCCCACTTCCCCGGCGCGGCCCGGCTGGAGGTCGAGGCGCTGGCCGACCTCTTGGACCTGTTCCACGCGCCGCGCGGCGCCGCCGGCCGCTTCACCTCGGGCGGCACCGAGGCCAACATCCTGGCGCTCTACCTGGCGCGCGAGAAGACCGGCCGCCGCGAGGTCGTCCTCCCCGACTCGGCCCACTTCAGCTTCGAGAAGGCCGCGCGCCTCTTGGGCATGAAGCTGCGCTACGTCCCCACCGACATGGCCGGCCGCGCCGACGTCAAGGCCATGCAGGCGGCCGTGGGCGAAGGCACCGCCCTCGTCGTCGGCATCGCGGGGACCACGGAGCTGGGCCTGGTGGACCCCATCGAGGACCTGGCGCGCATGTGCCACATCCACGGCGTCCTGCTGCACGTCGACGCCTCCTACGGCGGCTACTTCCTCCCGTTCATGGGCGAGGCCGGCCGCAAGCCCATCCCGTTCGACTTCGCGCTGCCCGGCGTCTGGAGCCTGGCCGTGGACCCGCACAAGTCCGCCATGGCCACCATCCCCGCCGGCGTGCTGCTGCTGCGCGACGGCCGCGACTGGAGCCACACCGCCGTCCGCACCCCGTACGTCTCCACCGAGTCGCAGAGCACCCTGCTAGGCACGCGCCCCGGCGGCCCCATCGCGGCCACCTGGGCGGTCCACCGCCACCTCGGCCGCAAGGGCCTCGCCAGTGTTGCCGAGACCTGCCTCGACAACGCCGCCTGGCTCGGTGCCCGCCTGCCGGAGCTGGGCGTCGAGCTGGTGGCCAGCCCCGAGCTGGCCGTCGTCGCGCTGCGCGCCGACAACCCGGGCGTGCTGGCCGCCAAGCTCGCGGCCAAGGGCTTCCGGTGCAACGTCATGCCCCGCTTCAGCGCGCTGCGGGTGGTCGTGAACCCGCACATCACCCGCGACCGGCTCGAGTCGTTCCTGAAGGCCTTGGAGGCCGTGCTGTGAGCGACGCCATCGACCGCAGCTTGGCCGAGGCCCTGGTGCTGGACCGGAAGGGCTACTCCTACGTCGTGCACCCGCTCATGGACGGCGTGCCCCGCTGCGACCCCAAGCTCCTGAAGGGCTGGACCGGCTGGGCCGCCAAGCAGGGTGACATCTTGGAGAACGCCGACCTGCTCCTGGCCCCGGAAGCGATGGGGCTCCCCTTGGTGGCCGCCCTAAGCCTGCGCACCGGCATCCCCTACGCCGTCATCCGGAAGCGCCAGTACGGCCTGCCCGGCGAGGAGGTCGCCTACTGCGAGACTGGCTACGGCGAATCCTGCCTGCACGTCAACGACGTCCGCCCCGGCGAGAAGGTGGTCCTGGTGGACGACGTCGTGAGCACCGGCCGCACCCTCGACGCCCTGCTGGGAGCGCTGGCCGGCATGAAGGCCAAGGTCAACGGCGTGCTGGTGTTCGCGGACAAAGGCAAGAGCCGCGCGACGCTGGAGGAGCGGCATGGCGTGCCGGTGCGGGCGATGAAGACCTTGAAGGTGGTCGCGGGGAAGGTCCGGCTCGCCACCGAGTAAAGACCAGGAGCGGCACGCGCGTTCGGTTTCTCCCAGAAGGGTCTGTGGAATCTGTGCCCATCCTGGGGCGCGACCAGCACTGATTTTCTCAGATTCGGAAGATTCCCACAGACGGTCTGTGGAATTTTTGCAGGCCCCGCCAGAACCAAAGCCAGGTCTGTGGAATCTGTGTGCGCCGGGAGCCGAACGGCACTGACTCACCCAGATTCGGAGGATCTCCGCAGAAGTCTGTGGAATCTGTGTCCAGTCGGCGGGAGACGCGACGGGCACGGATTCCCTTAGATTCGGAAGATTCCCACAGAAGTCTGTGAACTCTGTGTCCAGTTCGCTCAGGCCGCCGCCGGCTTCTTGCTCTTGGCCCGCCGGGCGCGCTTCGCCTGCCGCTCCTCGCGCGTCGGCATGTGGATGCTGCGCACTTGCCCGAGGACCTGCAGGACGCGAATCAGCATCTTGCCGGCGTCGACCTGGTACCAGCGCATGCCGATGAAGGCGGCGCGGGGGAAGGCGTGGTGGTTGTTGTGCCAGCCTTCGCCCCAGCCCAGGAGGGCGACGAGGAAGTTGTTGGTGGCGCGGTCCTGGATGGCGAACGGCCGGGTGCCGAACATGTGGCCGAGGGAGTTGACGCTCCAGGTGATGTGGTGGCCCAAAAAGACGCGGACGAAGCCGCCCCACAGCAGGCCGTCCACGAAGCCCCAGACGCCGCCGACGACGAGCCAGCCGACGATGCCGGGGATGACCATGCCGAGGGTGGCCCAGACGACCCAGGTGTTGCTGACGAAGCGGGTGACGGGGTCGGCCATGAGCTTCTCGTGGGCCAGGCCGTCGCGGACGAAGCGGTCCCGGAGGAGCCAGCCGAAGTGGGCGTGCCAGAAGCCTTCGAGGGGGCTGTGGGGGTCGCCTTCGCGGTCGGCCTTGGCGTGGTGCCGGATGTGGGTGGCCGCCCAGTCGGAGGCGGGGCCCTGCATCGACATGGTGCCGAGGACCAGCATGGTGAAGCGGGCGGGGGCGCGCAGGGTGACGGCGCGGTGGGTGAGCATGCGGTGGAAGCCGACGCTGATGCCGAGGCCGGTGACGGTCCACATGACCGCCAGCAGGGTCAGCTCGAACACGCCGACGCCGACGCCCCAGAAGGACCAGACGCCGAAGCCGAACGCCAGCAGGGGGAGGATGACGAAGACCAGGACGAGGGCCTTGCTCCATCCGTTGTCATGGTGGAACGGGAAGGGGTCGCTGCTTGGGGTGTCGAGTTCGTCCATGGGAAGGGCCTGCGGTTTCATTTTGGAAGCAGCCGCCATAAGCGACACTGCTTTCTGAACAGAACCTAGATGTGAAAGGGCGGTATAAGGGGGGCAGTGATGGGCGCTACTCCAGGTATCCCGGACGACACCAAGGGCGCGCGCCAGCAGCGGGCCCCCCGCCCGCCCAGCCCGAAGGACCTCCCCGACCCCTCCAAGCCGCGGCCCAGCAAGGAACAGCAGGAGCTCAACGAGGTCATGATCGGCCAGCTCGACGCCTTCCTCGACGACCTCGCCGAAGGCCACCGCAAGGCCATGGACCAAGTGGTCACCTGGCTCACCGGCTTCGGCGACCTGGAGCGCGAGGTCCGCAAGTCCGTCGAGGCCCTCAACCCCCTGCTGCAAAAGTGGAGCATCGAGGTGTGCTTCCTGCTGCGGATGAAGGAGCCCCGCCGCTTCAACGAGCTCAAGGAGAACCTCCCCGGCATCGGCAGCCGCACCCTCAGCATCCGCCTCAAGGAGCTGGAGAGCCTCGGCATCGTCGCCCGCACTGTGTACCCCGAGGTCCCCGTCCGGGTCGAGTACACCCTCACGCCCAAGGGCAAGCGCCTTGGCGACCTGTTCCTCCCGGTCATCGCCCACCTGCGCATCACCGGCTGGAAGGAAGCCCTGAAGTCCGGCACGCCTTGACCTGAGCGTGGGCGAACCCGCCATCGTCGCAGCCGGCCTGCGGAAATCGTACCGCGCCGGCGAAAGCGACGTCGAGGTCCTCAAGGGCCTTGGCTTCACCATCCCGCGCGGCGCCTTCGTCTCCATCATGGGCCCCAGCGGCTCCGGCAAGTCCACCCTGCTGCACCTGGTCGGCATCCTCGACCGCCCCACCGCCGGCACCCTCCGCCTCATGGGCCGCGACGTCGGCAAGCTCACCCCCGACGCCGCCGCCGAGGCCCGCCGCGACCTGCTGGGCTTCGTGTTCCAGGGCTTCAACCTCATGCCGCGCCTCACCGCCCAGCAGAACGTGGCCCTCCCCATGGCCGTCGCCGGCTGGCCGGCCGCGCGCCGCAAGGCCCGCGCCGCCGAGCTCCTCGACGCCGTCGGGCTCGGCGACCGCCTGCACCACCGGCCCGCCCAGCTCTCGGGCGGCCAGAAGCAGCGCGTCGCCATCGCCCGCGCCCTCGCGCTCGACCCGCCCATCCTGCTTGCCGACGAGCCGACGGGCAACCTCGACTCCGCCACCAGCCGCGAGCTCATGGCGCTGTTCGGCCGGCTGCACGCGCAGGGCCGCACCATCATCCAGGTCACGCACGACGAGTCGATGGCCCGCCACGCCCAGCGCATCCTGCGCATCCAGGACGGCGTGCTGGAGCGCGACGAACAGGTCCACCCCAAGGCGCCCCCCGCGCCGGCGCCCTCGGTGCCCTTGCCTGGCCGCCGCTTGCCAATCAGCGGGCCCCATCCCGTCCGGAGGCGGCCCTGATGCGGTTCGGCGAGACCCTCCGGATGGCCGCCAGCAACCTCTGGGGCCACAAGGTGCGCAGCATCCTCACCATCCTCGGCGTCATCATCGGCATCGGCTCCGTCCTCGGCGTCGTCGTCATCGGCGCCAGCTTCGAGGAGACCATCGTCAGCCAGTTCGACTCGGTCGACCAGAAATCCATCTTCGTCACCAGCACCCTCACCCCCGTCGACCAAGGGCCGCCGGACTGCATGACGGCGTGCAACATCTTCACCCAGGTCGACATCGACCGCATCGCCGCCTTGGACGGCGTCGAGCGCGTCCTGGTGTCCGCCGAGCTGCCCGCCAGCAGCCTGGCATGGAACGGCAAGGAGCTGACCTTCGAGCGCCTCACCGCCACCACCCCGGACGCCGACGAGCTTCGCGAGCCCTCCGGCTACGCCGCCGGCAAGGCCTTCGAGTCCGGCAAGCCCCAGCTCGTCCTCGGCGCCGGGGTCGCCCAACTGCTCGGCAACGGCTCCGTCCAGGCAGGCGACGCCATCACCGTCCGCTTCCAGGACGGCCGCACCCAGGCCGCCACCGTCGCCGGCGTCCTCACCCGCGACGAGTCGCTGTTCGGCGACCGCAACGGCCGCGTCTTCGTCCCCGTCGACCCGTTCTACGCCACCACCCGCGCAAGCCCGTCCACCGGCGCCACCGTCCGCGTGTTCTCCGCGCTCAACGTCGTGGCCGCCGACGTCCGCAAGGTGGACGAGGTGCGCGACCGCGTCACCGCCTTCGTCGAGCACGGCTCCGACGCCAACCGGCTGCGCCAGGACGGCCAGTCGATGCTGGTCGCGACCGCCGACGACATCCAGGCCAGCATCTCCCGCACCTTCGGCCAGGTGACCCTGTTCGTGGGCGCCATCGGCGGCGTCTCGCTCGTGGTCGGCGCCATCGGCATCGCCAACATCATGCTGGTGAGCGTCACCGAGCGCACCCGCGAGATCGGCGTCCTCAAGGCCATCGGCGCCAAGAACGGCCAGGTGCTGCGCCTGTTCTTGGTCGAGTCGATGCTGATCGGCATCCTGGGCTCGGTGCTGGCCATCGGGCTGGGCCTCGGGCTTGGGATGGGCATCGTGCGGGGCCTGTTCGGCATCCCGCCTGTGATTCCCTACGAATGGGTCGGGATCTGCCTGGCCATCGGCCTGTTCGTCGGCGCCGCGGCGGGGTTCCTGCCGGCACGGCGGGCGACGCGGATCCAGCCGATCCAGGCCCTTGCGTACGAGTAGGGCTGCTGACTGGACGCAGATTCCACAGAGTTCTGTGGAGATCTTCCGAATCTGGGAAAATCAGTGCTCGTCGCGTCCCGCCGACTGGACACATATTCCACAGGCCTCTGTGGGAATCATCCGAATCTGAGAAAATCAGTGCCCGTTCGGTTCCCGACGCACACAGATTCCACAGACCTGGCTTTGGTTCTGGCGGGGCCTGCAAAAATTCCACAGACCGTCTGTGGGAATCTTCCGAATCTGGGAACATCAGTGCCCGTCGCGTCCCGCCCCCGGAGGCAAAGCCCTAAACCGCCCCCCTCGTCGGACGCTTGCCCATGGAGCTGTTCGGCTACCACCTCGACTTCGAGGAGCTGCTGCCTCGCATCAAGCAGGCGCACCCGGGCCTCCAGAGCATCGGCCTCCAGTTCCCCGACGGCCTGCGGGACTACGGCACCCACATCGCGGAGATCGTCCAGCGCGAGACCGGCGCCCTGCCCGTCGTCTCGGCCGACCCGTGCTATGGCGCCTGCGACCTGTGCGACGACGAGATGGCGAAGCTCGGCATCGAGGTGATGATCCACTTCGGGCACAGTCCCATGCCGTCCGTCAAAACGGATTTCGGCGTCCAGGTCTACTACGTCCCCGCCCACTCGGTCCACCCGATCGAGGAGGTCGTGAAGGCCGCCTGCGCCCAGATGAAGGGCCCCCGCATCGGCGTCACCACCACGGCGCAGCACGTCCACAAGCTCGACGTCGCGGAACGCATCCTTCGGGAGCACGGCTTCGAGCCGGTCACGATGCTGGGCGACAAGCGCACCGCCCTGCGCGGCCAGCTTCTGGGCTGCAACGTCATCGCGGCGGTCAAGTGCGACGTGGACGAGTTCATCTTCATCGGCAGCGGCGACTTCCACCCGCTCGCCCTCGCGCTGGAGACGGAGAAGCGCATCACGGCGGCGGACCCCTACACCAACACGGTGCGGACGCTGACGGAGGCCAAGGGCCGCATCCTCAAGCAGCGCTGGGCCGCCATCGGGAACGCCAAGCAGGCCAAGTCGTTCGGCATCGTGGTCTCCACCAAGGCGGGCCAGATGCGGTTCAACCTCGCCAAGAAGGTGCTCGCCCAGCTCCAGGCGCACGGCAAGACCGGCTACATCATCCAGAACAAGCAGATCTCGCCGGAGACGCTGCTCTATTTCCGCCACCTCGACGCCTTCGTGGGGGTCGCGTGCCCGCGGGTGCCGATCGACGACCAGGGCCGCTACAAGCAGCCGTTCCTGACGCCGCAGGAGCTGGAGATCGTTCTCGGCATCCGGCCGATGGAGCACTACGTGTTCGACGAGTTCCTGGCCGACTCCAACTAACGCTTGCGGGAGGCCAGGGCGCCGAGGGCCGCCAGGATGACGCCGGGCGCCAGCACGGGGCTCTCCTCGACGGGGCCGATGTAGGAGTCGGGGACGGGCTTGGCCTTGAAGGGCACGATGAAGCTGATGGCCGACTCGGAGGTGGTGGTGTGCGTCGGCGACGCCTGGTCGACGTGGGCGCGCAGCAGGACGGCCTCGGAGGCGATGCCTTCAGGGATCTCGGGGCCGGCCGTGGCCTGCAGCTCGAAGGCGATGGCCTGGTGGCCGCTGGTGAGGCAGTTGTGCTCCGGCACGGGGACGTCCATGGCGCCGGTGAGGGTGACGAAGGGGCTCGCGGCGCGCTCCAGTTGCAGGGTGCCGGCGGGCAGGATGGGGGAGGTGGTGGAGCAGGCGCGGACCGCCTGGAACGACACCTTGGTGGTCTCGCCGGGGCCGATGGCGTCCGCGACCTGGGCGTTGGTGATCATGAAGGGAATCTCGGAGGGCACCTGGGCTTGGGCGGCGGGCAGCAGCAGAAGGAGGGCCAAGGCGGGGAGGGCCAGGGATGCAGGGCGCATGGGTCCACGCAGCCCGCCGCGGGCAGGATAAGCCTGCTGGAGGGCCTGCTAGAGTGTGCAGCCTACGCGGGCTCGACGACGGCGTACACGCCCTCGACGCGCACGATGCGCGCCTCGGCGCCGGCCGGGATGGCGACGGCCGAGCGGGCGGACCAGGTCTGGCCGGCGATGCGGATTTCGCCGCGGCCGCCGGGGGCGATGGGGGTCACCACGGTGGCGACCTGGCCGGGCAAGGAGTCGCTGCCCAGCGTCAAGGGCCGGTCGCCGGCGGGGGCCCAGCGCTTGTAGAGGAACAGGTTGGCGCCGGTGGACAGCACGGCGGCCAGCGGCCAGAGCAGCCAGGCCCACGGCGAGCCGAACATCAGGTCGGGCGCAAGCAGGCCGATGCCGCCCATGATGAACAGCGTCCCGCCCGGCACCGCGATGAAGAAGCCGGGGTTGAACACCTCGACCAGGAGGAACAGGATGCCCAGGATGAGGAACGTCGTCGCGGTCCACACGCCAGGACTGTCCAGCACAGGCCGCCATGGGTCCGTCGGCGTTTAAGGCCCGACCCCAGGCTTCAAGGAGGGCGGCCGAGTCGAACCCATCGTGGCGCCGCGGCGCAAGGCCCCCATCGACCCTGCCGTGCTGGCGACGATGCCCGTGTGCGCCGGCATGGACGAGGCCGGCCGCGGCCCGGTCATGGGCCCCATCGTGATGGCCGGGGTCGCAAGCGCCGAGCCCAAGCTGTTCAAGCGGCTGGGCTGCACCGACTCGAAGCTCCTGTCGCCCGACCGCCGCAACGCCCTCGACCGCGCCCTCCGGGCCGAATCGTCGGTGCGCATCGAGGTCCGGGTCGTGGACGCCGACGTGCTGGACGCCGAGCGGCGCGAGGGCACCAGCCTCAACGTCATCGAGATGCGCCGCTTCCAGGACATCGCGCGGACGCTCGCGCCGCACAAGGCGTGGATCGACGCGGCGGACGTGAACGAGGCGCGCTTCGGCCGCGAGTTGGCCACCGCGCTGCCGCCGGGGACCGAGGTGGTGTCGCAGCATGGCGCCGACCTCAAGTTCCCCATCGTGGGCGCCGCCAGCATCGTCGCCAAGGTCGCGCGCGACAAGGCCATCGCGGAGCTGGCCCGCCGGCTGGAGCGCAAGCTCAACCTGCCGCTTGGGTCCGGCTACGCCTCCGACCCGCTGACGCAGGCGTTCCTCAAGGCGTACTGGGCCGAGTTCCGCGAGCTGCCCGAGGGGACCCGCACGACATGGGCGACGGCGAGGGACCTGGTGGCGCCGAAGCAGCTCGGGCTGGACGTGTTCACGGCGCCGCCCGAGGCAACCCTTTAACCGCCCCCGCCAAGTCGCGCGGCGATGACGCGCTTCGTGGCGTTCCTCCTGTTGGCCGCCCTCGTCGCCGGCTGCGTCGGCACCGGCCCCGAGACCACTTCGCCGCCGCCCGCGTTCGAGCGCGACCTGCGCCACGGCTCCGGCTTCAACTACACCGCCTACGACGCCAACGGCCTGCCCGTGCCGTTCCCGCTCTGCCTCGCCGCCTGCGACTTCAACATGACGCCCGACGAGGGCCGGCAGGGCAACGAGGTCACCATCGCCGTGAACCCGAAGGACCCGCGCAACGTCGTGGGCGGCGCCAAGGACTACTACCCGCCGGACGCGGGCGACTGCGTGTGGGACGGCGTCTACGTGACCCACGACGGCGGCAGGACGTACGCCGACCGCAGCTTCGACGGCTCCCCCTGGCGCGCCCTGTCGGACCCGACGGGCTTCACGCCCAACTACGCCTCCACCTTCTGGTGCACGACGGACCCGGTGGCCTACTTCGACGTCAACGGGAACCTGTACTACCTGCTGATGGCGTACCAGACCGACCCCGTCACTGGCAGCAAGACCGGCGAGGACGAGCTGCCCGACGGCGCCCTCAACGACTGGGCCTTCAACCGCGCCACCCAGATCGTGGCCGTGAGTGACGACGGCGGCGACACCTTCCACACCTTCACGCCCGTGCTGGAGGGCTCCTACCCCGTCTCGTTCCATGACAAGGGCTGGATCGCGGCGTCCGCCGACGGCACCATCCACGTGATGTGGCTCGCCAGCCTCGCGCCCGGCAACGTCTACTTCCGCAGCACCGACGGCGGCAAGACCTACGCCGACCCCGAGGTGCTCGCCACCCTCGTCGGCACCGCCGGCCAAGGCTCGTTTTTGGACGTCGGCACCGGCGCCGAGGTCTACGCCATGTGGACCAGCGGCAGCGACGTGCACATGCGGCGCAGCACCGACACGGGCGCCACCTGGGACGAGGACCGCGCTATCCTGCAGGTCCACGCCGCCCAGCACCCCGGCCTGAGCCCCCGCGACCGCGTCACCGGCTTCCCGGCCATGGCCACCGACCGCAACCCTGCGTCGCCGTTCGCCGACGCCATCTACGTGGTGTGGCACGACGCCTGCCTCGACGACTGGGGCGACGGCTGCGCGTCGGGCGACGGCTCCGGCGTCTTCGTGGCCGCCAGCTTCGACAAGGGCACCACCTGGTCGGACCCGGTGCTGGTCTCCGAACCCGACCCGCACTGGCGCCTCATGCCCGCAATCTCGGTGAGCCCCGGCGGCGTCCTCGACGTGTCCTGGATGGAGGCCACCCACGACATGGTGCCGGCCAACGGCGACCTGCCGGAGCACGCCCGCATCGCCCAGATGTACAGCTACTCGCTCGACGGCGGCGCCACCTGGAGCGTCCCCGTGGACGTGCGCGCGGCCGACGACGGCGGCTGGGACCCGGCCCTGAGCCACCACCAGAACGGCATGATCTTCCTCGGCGACTACAACGACATCGACTCGTCGTGGCGCGCCGCCCACCCGGTCTGGCCCGACACCCGCGACGGCGCGGCGGTCAAGGTCTACACTGCAACGATGGAGCGGCCGTGGTTCGCGGACGGCTGGGAGGCCGACGCGCGGGCGGACGCCGAGGCGGCCATCGCGAAGCTGCCCCTGGCCTGACCTTGGATGTTCAGAGCGGCGCCAGGCGGTAGCCGCCCACCTGCACCATGCGGACCTCGTGCTCGTGGTGCGCCATCGTCGCCACCAGCGGATAGTCCCACATGGCCACGCGCTCCACGCTGAACTTCAGCTCCTTGGCGAACGTGCCCAAGAACGGCTCGGTGCGCACCTGCGCCAGCGTCCACACCGTGCCGTCGCCTCCGAGCCGCACGCAGTCGGCGGCCTTCCGGAGGAACAGCTTGTCGGCGTGCCGGTTGCCGGCCTGGGCGCCGAACGGCGGGTTCATCACGACCGTGTCGGCGGCCACGGGCGCCCACGCCGCGACGTCGGCCTCGACCCAGGCGCACCGGTCGGCGACCCGCAGCGAGCCGGCGGCCCCGGCCGCCATCGCCAGCGCCCGCGCGTCCACGTCGACGCCGGTCACGCGCGCGGCCCCCAAAAGCGCCGCCGCGATGCCGAGGACGCCGGTGCCGCAGCCGAGGTCGAGCACGTGACGGCCGCGCACCGCGCCGTCCTCGCCGGCCGCCCACAGCAGGTCCGCCGCCACCTTGTCGGGCGTGCGGTACTGCTCCAACTCGGGCTTCGGGTCGGCGTGGCTGGGCACGCCCGCCAAGGCCGCCTCGAGGTCGCGCCGCCGCATCGGGCGCGCCACAGGCGCATCCTACAAACCTTTTCGCGCCCCGCACGGTCGGACGCGCGATGCGCCCCGTCCTGCCGGTCCTCGTGATGGTCTTGCTGGCCGGCTGCGGCGGCCCGGCCCCCATCGAGCCCATGGAGGATGATGGCGCGGGCGCCCTGGTGCTGCGCGGCGTCGGCCACTACCGCGACACCATCGGCTACCTGCACCTCGTGGGCGAGGTCGAGAACCGCGGCGCCGACGCCCTGGCCGTCCAGGTCGAGGCCCGGCTGCTGGACGCCGCCGGCGCCGACGCCGGCACCACCTTTACCTACGCTTGCCTGCCGCTGGTGCCGGCGGGCGGCCGCTCCGGCTTCCGCGTCGACGTCCAGGACAAGGACGCGGCCGTCGCGGACTGGGTCCTGAGCCCCGTGCCCGGGGCAAGCGGGGCCGTCCTGGAGCTTCCCGTGACGGGCACGGCCCGCCTCGACAGCCTCGGCCACGAGCGGGTCGCGGGCACCGTGACGAACCCGGGCCCCGGCGCCGCGGTCGGCGTCAAGGTGTGCGCCACCTTCCTCCTGGAGGACGGCACGGTGGGCGACGTGGCCAGCGCCGCCACCGACCCCCGCGACCTCGGGCCGGGCGCCACCGCGGCCTTCGAGGCCCGGGCGCTGCGGGACGCCGCGCCGTTCGCGGAGCGGCGGCTGGCGGCCCAAGGGGCCGACGCGTAGGGCTTATGCCTTGGGCCGTCCCATTGGAACCATCATGGGCCTCCTGTTCATCGTCCGCCACGGGGAGACCCCTGCCAACCACGACCGCATCCTCCAGGGGCCGCGCATCGACACGCAGCTGTCGGAGCGGGGGTTGCTGCAGGCGGCCAGCGTCGCGGAGGCGATGGCGCGCCACCCCATCCAGGCGCTCTACTCCAGCCCGCTGGCCCGGGCCCGGCAGACCGCTGAGGCCGTGATGCGCGGCCACGCCAGCAGCATCGCCGGCAGCCTCGCGGTCCAGGTGGTCCCCGAGCTGTACGAGATGGACTACGGCCTGCTGGCCGGGCGGAGCTACGACGACGTGGCGCCCGAGATGGCGCAGGTCCTCGACGCCTGGAAGCTCGGCTTCTTGGACGAGCCGTTCCCCGGCGGCGAGTCCGCCCGGGTCGCCCAGCACCGCATCCGGCCGTTCGCCGAGCGGGTGCGCAGGCAGGCCGCCACCGCCGACGTCGCCGTCGTGGCCCACGGCCGCATCAACCGCGTCCTCATCGCCACCCTCACCGGCGCCGGCCTCACCCGTTTGGAGGAGTTCCCCCAGAGCAACGCCAGCATCTCGGTGCTCGCCGTGGACGAGGAGTCGGTGCGGGTCGAGCGCCTCAACGACACGGCCCACCTGGCGCTCTCGTCCGAGACGTTCTCGTAGCCCGCCGCCTCCAGAACCTTCATTCCACGCCCGCCTCTGCCTGCCGATGGACCCATGCGGCCGGCCACGGGCATCGGACACTACCTGAGCGACCTGGTCTATGGCGCCCTCGACGGCGCGGTGACCACGTTCGCCATCGCGGCGGGCGCGGCCGGCGCCGACCTGGGCACGCACATCATCCTGATCCTGGGCCTCGCCAACCTGGTGGCGGACGGCATCTCGATGGCGGCCAGCAGCTACATGGCGATCCGCAGCGAGAAGGAGCAGGCCGGCAAGGAGCCGGGCGTCGGGAGTCCGATGCGGCACGCCGCCGCCACCTTCGCCGCCTTCGCCATCGTGGGCGCGGTGCCGCTGTCGGCGTTCTTCCTGCCGGGCGACCCATGGCCGTGGGCGGTCGGCCTCACGGGAGCGGCGCTGTTCGGCGTGGGGGCGGCGCGGAGCCACTTCATGCCGGGCCGGCGCCCCGTGGCCTTGGGGGTCGAGATGCTGGCCGTGGGCGCCCTCGCGTCGCTGGCGGCGCTCGGCGTGGGGTGGCTGGCGCGGAGGATCCTGTGACCTACGCGAGGACGGGGACCTGCACGGCCTGGCGGGCCTGCTCGTCGGCCGGAAGCTGGGCCCAGCCCTCGCCGACGAAGTAGCGGGTGCGTTGGGCGTCGCGCTGCTTCTGCACCAGGCCGGCGCCGGCGAGACGGGCCATGTGCCAGCAGACGGTGCTCGGGGTGACCTCGAAGGCCTGCGCGAGGTCGCTTTGGCTGACGCCCGGGTGCTCGCGGATGTGGCGGGCCATGGCGGCCGTCGTCGGGTTCCGAAGGGCGCTCACGGCGAACTTGCGGTTCTGGGAGTAGTGGCCGCTGCGGCGGTCGAAGAAGCGGAGGTAGCGGCCGTCGCGCACCGGCGTGATGTAGGTGTTCTTCTCCAGCACGCGCAGGTGGTAGTTCAGGGTCGAGGCGCCCATGCCGAGCGCCTCCTGGAGCTGCACGAAGCTGACGCCCGGGTAGGCCTTGACGCGCTCGTACACCTCGCTGCGGCCGGCGTGCTCCAGCACGTCGTCGCCCGCGACCCGGGCGTAGCCGGCCACGAGGCCGCCGGCGCCGCCGAGGCCGAGGAGGGCCTTGCCTTGCACGGCGACCCAGCCGAGGGCCGCGAGCACGACGGCGCCGATGCCGACGGCCGTGATGGCGGTCGTCCAGTCGTAGGCGGCCGCGACGGCGCCGTAGGCGACCCGGACGACGTCGCCGGAGCCGCGCACGTCGGCGCGGTCGCCGGCGGCCTCGGTGGCGCGCAGCGTGACGCGGCCTTCGAGCTCGAGCCGTTGGCCGGCAAGCGTGTGGACGACGTCGCCCTCGGCGTCGTGGACGGTGACGGTGCCCTGCATGGCGGGCAGGGTGGCGGTGCCGGTGACCTGCATCTGGGGGGCGGCGAGGTGGAAGGTGGCGGCCTGGTGGGCGTGGCGGGCCACGAGGCGGCCGGCGCCCTCGACCACGAGGTACTCCTGGATGTATTCGTCGTGGCTGCCGGGGCCCATCCAGGTGCCGTCGAGCGGGTTGTAGACGCTGCCTTGGCGGCGCTCGGTGCGGAAGCCGGCGGGGATGTCGAGGACGCTGCCGTCGGGGGCGGTGTAGCGCAGGGTGGCGCCGGAGACGAACAGCTGGAGGGCGCCGTCGAGGGTCAGCGTGCCGGCGGCGCTGCGGGCGGCGAACCGGCCGGCGGGGATGGCCTGCGAGAAGGCGGGGGTGCCGTCGGAGAGGGTGAGGGAGACTGGCGGGACGGCCTCGGCGTCGACGACGCGGTCCTGGGCCAGGGTGCCCAAGAGCAGGTCGCCGGTGGTGGCGGCCAGGTCGCCGGTGCCGGTGGCGAGGAGCTGGAAGGCCGGGTCGCGCCCGGCGAGGGCGACCTTGGCGCCGGCCAGCGGGAGCGGCAGGCGGTCGACGCGCTGGTGCCAGAGCACCTGGGCCTCGGGGTCCGACGAGTCGAGGCCGAAGGCGCGGTGCTGCACCCGCATCGCGGTGCCGCCGTCGCCCAGGAGCTCCATCTCCAGGAGGCCGGCGTTGCCCGTGACCAGGTATTCGCCGCTGCCTTGGGCGCGGTGGTCGCCCGTGAACTGGAAGGGAAGGGCCGCGGAGCCGGCCATGTCGGCGGGCGCGGCGGACGCGGGGGCCGCAAGCAGCAGGAGGGCCGCCAATCCAAGCACCGCGCCGAGCCTCATCGGGAGAAGCACCGCGGTCCAGGGTTGAAAAGGTTCGTGGTGGCGTCGTCGTAGCCAACAGGAAGAAACGTTGGGACGTCCGTCGAAGCCTCGACCCGGCGTCAGCCCAGCCTGCGTTGCGTGCCGCGCACCGCCTGGATGGCCGCGGCGTAGTCCTTGGCGCCGAACACGAACGACCCCGCCACCGCGCAGGTCGCGCCGGCCCGCTCCACCGTGCGCGCGGTGTCGCCGTTGATGCCGCCGTCCACCTGGATCTCCAGCGGCGCCTCGCGGCCGGCCGCCTTGGCCATCTCGGCGATGCGGCGGATCTTCGGCACGACGGCCTCGATGAACGCCTGGCCGCCGAAGCCCGGGTTCACCGACATGACCAGCACCAGGTCGACGTCCTTGATGACGTACTCCAGGATGGACTCGTGGGTGCTGGGGTTGAGGCTGACGCCGGCGCGCTTGCCGAGCCCCTTGATCTGCTGGAGGTTGCGGTGCAGGTGGGGGCAGGCCTCGGCGTGGACCGTGATGGAGTCGGCGCCGGCGGCGGCGAAGTCGGGCACCAGCTTCTCGGGCTCGACGACCATGAGGTGGCAGTCCACCAGCAGGCGAGTGTGCGGGCGGAGGCTCTTCAGGACGGGGGCGCCGATGGTCAGGTTGGGCACGAAGCGGCCGTCCATCACGTCGAAATGCAGCCAGTCGGCGCCGGCCTTCTCGATGGCCTGGACCTCGTCGCGCAGGCGGCCGAAGTCGGCGGACAGGATGGAGGGCGCCACCTTGAGCATGGGCAGGGCCGCGAAGGAGGGGCAGCGGAAAAGGCTAGACCGTGCGCAGCCCCGGCTCGGTTGGGAAGGCGGCGTCGATGGCGGCGACGGACTCCTCGGAGAGGCGGGCGTCGCCCTTGGCGTTGTCGCGCACGTGCGGCACGGTCTCCGCCTTCGGGATGGCGACCACCGCCGGGTCGCGGGTCAGGAACGCCAGGGCCGCCTGCCGCGCCGTCAATCCTTCGCGCTTGGCGACCGCCTCCAGTGCGCGCAGGCCGGGGCCGTGCACGAAGCTGCCTTGCCCGAACGGGGAGTAGGCCACGACCGTGACGCCGTGCGCCTTGCACCAGGGGACGACCTCGGACTCGGCGCCGCGGTCGGCCAGATGGTAGAGCACCTGGTTGGCGGCGAGGCGGCGCGGGCCCAGCGCGGCGCGGGCCTCCTCCAGTTGGGCCACGTCGAAGTTGGACACGCCGACGTGGCGGATCCAGCCGAGGTCCACCAGGTCCCCCATCGCGGCCATGGTGTCGGCGACGGGGTGGCGGCCCGGCCAATGCAGGTAGTAGAGGTCGAGGCGGTCGGTCTGGAGATGGACGAGCGAGTCCTTGCAGGCGGACACGGTGCCGCGGCGGTCGGCGTGCTGGGGCATCACCTTGCTCGCGAGGAAGACGTGGTCGCGCATCGTGCCCTTGCCGTCGCGGTCGGGGCGGGACAGGAGCTCGCCCAGCATCGTCTCGGACCTGGAGTTGCGCTCGTACAGCTCCGCCGTGTCGATGTGGGTCAGGCCGAGCCGCAGCCCTTCCTCGATGGCCTGCTTGGCGTTCTTGGCGTCGCGGACCTGCCAGGTGCCTTGGCCGATGACGCTCACCTGGTCGCGGCTGCCGCCGAAGGGGACGGTGCGCACCGCCGTCACCGCCGCAGCCGGACCCGGTACTGCACCGAGTTGCCGCGCCGGCCGCGCGAGTCCACCTCGAACCCGGGCAGCCCTTGCAGGACCTTGCTCAGGCTCGCCCGCTTCGGCAGCCCGTACTTGCCCGGCGAGAAGTCGGCCTCGACGGTGCGCGCCACCATGCCGAGCCGGTCCACCGCGACCCAGCCCTCGGCGTCGACCTCGCCGTCGGTCATCGCCACGTTGTAGGCGTCCTTGAGGACCTCCACGAGGCGGTTGGCGGGCGGCGGCGCCGCCTGCCGGGCCGGCGGCAGCGGCCGCGCCGCCGGCGGGGCCGGGCGCGCCGCCGGCGGCGCAGCCGAGCGGGCGGGCGGCGCCGCGCGCTTGCGCGGCGCGGCCGCCTTGGCCGGCCTGGGCGCGGGTGCTGCGGCCCGCTTGCGCGGCGCCGGCGCGGCCTTCTTGGCCGTGCCGAGCGCGGACCAGGGGATGTAGACGTCGGCGACGTCGGCAAGCAGGCCGCCGACGGCCTTGTGGCCGGCCACCGTCACGTGGGCGCCGCCGCGGCGCAGGCGCTCGACCAGGGGCGTGAAGTCAGTGTCGCCGGAGACGATGACGAAGCGCGCGACCCCGTCGTGCAGGAAGTCCATGGCGGCGACCGCGACGGCGATGTCGCTGCCGTTCTTGCCGGAGGTGGTGCGGTAGCGGTCGACGCGCTCGAAGGCAAGCCGCTTGGAGGCGTCGTCCCACGCCTTGGCGTCGCGGGTGCTGCGCCAGTTGCGGAACACGCGGCGCTCGCTGGGGCCGGAGACGTGGTCCAGCAGGTCGGCCAGCACCGAGGGCGGGACGTTGTCGCCATCCACCAGGATGGCGGTGGTGGCGGGGGCGGGCCGGGGCACGCTGGGGACCATCGGGTGCTTGGTCAAGGCCCTTGGGATTCTACCCGAGCGACTCGGCCTTGCTCCAGTTGCAGCGCGGATGGGACTTGCCGGCCTTGAGCTGGAGGATCTCGCCGCGCAATCGGCGGGCACGGGTGGCGGGGCGCTTGGCCTCGTCGAGGTAGGTGACGAAGCGCTCGCGCCGCTTGCCGGGGAGGGCGTCGAAGTGCTTGCGGGCGGCGGCGTTGCGTTTGAGGGCCGAGGCGAGGTCCGGGGGGATCGGATGGCCGGGCATGGAGGAGCATCGGAGCGGGGCTTGAAGGCTTGCCGCCGCCGGCCGGTCAGGCGGCGATGCGGTCGGGCCAACGGTCCTTGAGCGCCCGGTCGGCAAGCAGTGCCGCCACGACGAGGGCGACGCCGAGGCCCCACGCCGCCACCACGTCGGTCACCCAGTGGCTGCGGACGACGACGCGGTCGACGCCGACGACGACGGCAAGCAGCAGGACGGCGGCGACGGCGCGCCGGTCGGGCGTCCAGGCCCGCTGCACCGCCATGGTCGCCAACAGGAGGGCGACGCCCCAGGACACGGCGGCGCCGATGGTGTGGCCGCTCGGGTAGGCATTGGCGGGGCTCGTCGGAAACCGCGACAGGTCGGCGGGCCGGATGGTGATGTTGGGCTCCTGCCACTGGTCGCGGTCGTAAGGGTCCGTCACGTTGGCGGGCAGCACCTGGACGCCCCGGTAGCCCAGGAACGCCACCTCGCCGTCCGCGAGCGTGAAGGTCGGCAGGTCATGGTGCGGGTAGGGGCGTTCGTGGAGGGTCTTGAGGCCGTCCACCAGCAGGCCGCCGGCAAGGGCCGCCACCAGGATGACGACGGCGCGGCGCGGGGAGCCGGCCACCCACGCGACGAAGGCCCCGAAGGCAGCCGCCGCGACCGACATCTGGACCCCGCCCGGCAACGACAGCAGGTTCCAGGCACTCTCGAAATCGTCGCCAAAGACGCGGTACACCACGCGGTCGATGGCAAGGTCGAGGCCGTCCGCGAGGCCGAAGACGACGAGCAGGGTGGTGGCCAAGTAGAGGAGGCAGCCCAAGAGGGCCCAACGCACGAGGCGGCGGTCGCTTGGCATGAAGGAAGCGCCCACGCCATCGGCAAGAATAGGCTTATCGCGCAAAGGCCGGGTGCCGGACTTATGCAACATCGGGGTTTCCGCTTCATTGCTGCGGCCCTGGTGCTCCTCACGATGGCCGGTGCTGGGCTTGCCAGCCCTGCCACAGCGATTTGCGTGGGAGACCTGCTCTGCATCGACGCCGTTCCAACACCGGACCTGTGCGATGACGGCGACGACGAATGGAAGCAAGTCTACACTGCGACCCACGAGATGACTGGCGTCGTGGCAATGGCCCCAGGTTTGCCCGGCCACGGCGACGCGCCGACGTCCCGCCTTGAACCGGGCGAATTTTCCTACCACGTGGAAATCTGGAAGTGCACGGACCGCGACGCCGCGAACGAGGTGGCCTACTACGGCTACAAGTGGGGCTACGTGGGCACCAGCACGGCCTGGAGCTACCAGGACAGCCACTGCTTCTGCACGGTCCTGCTGTACCAGTCCTTGGAAGAAGCGGATGTTGGGTATGTGCCGAGCCAACTCTGGGCCGACACCGCGCCGTCGTATGACACTTTGACCGCCAGCCTCACCTTCGGCAAGCTCCAAGCCTCAGGCCATGCCCATTGGGAAGCCATTCCCTCCAATGCCCCGATCATCTGGAAGGGAGAGTTCGACGGCCTCGGACCCGGCCTCGTCCCGGTCCACGCGGAGATGTATGGCGTGCCGTTCTGACGCTGCCGTCCTCGCGCTCCTTGCCGTGGCGCTCGTGCTGGCGGGATGCAGCACGCCGCCCGACAGTCCGTCGCCGGCGTCGTGGGCCGAGGCCCGAGGGTCGTTGCAGGAGGGCTGGACTGCCACCTACCAAGCCCCATCGGGAACAGCCATGACGTTCCAGGAAGACGGCCCGGATGCCTACGCGCCGCTTGGGGCCGAGTTTGCCCGCTCGACGGTCCGACCGTCCGGCAACCTTAGCGATTCGGCGGTCTGGTGGCAAGGGGGCGCCCCGGTGGCGTATCATGTCCCGGTCCTGGCCGGCACCGCCGCTGAGCTGGTCGTCATGCAGAACCCTGGGCGTGTCCGTCTCATGACGACGGAGCTGGTGCTGCTGCCGATGCTGCTGCTGGACGTTCCCATGGAGACCCGGCTCCCCGCAGGCACGCCGGTCGCCGCGTGGCGCAGCCAAGTCCTGGAAGCCAAGGTCGGCGACACGGTCCGCCTCGCGTTCCATCAGACGGACGACACGGGCTCCACGACCACGCTGGCCTACACCTTGGACGCCAGTCCCTTCCCCGTCCGGCTGGAGGTCTCCTTCGCGTGCCCCGCGCCCTCGTGCCGGACAGGCATTGTCTGGCCCCTCTTTGTCGGCGTCTGGAATCGCACCGAGGCCAGCCAAGGCGACGGCCCATGGCAAATGCCGCCGCTGTCGCCGGGCCTGCTGGAGCCGGTCGCGGCGGTGACGGCCGGCTTTGGCGAGGTGCCACCCCTGGATCCGGGGCGCGAGGAGAGCACCCTTCTGGAGGCGATGGAGCGCGGGCGGACCCACCCCGACGTGGCCGCGTTCCTCCAGGCGCACCCCAAATGGGCTTTCGACCTCATCCAGTTCGTCCGGGCCCCCTTCTGGGAGTCGCAATGGGACCTGCGCATCGTGGACGCCGACGGGCATGACTGGATCGAGTTCGTCACGACGTCCGGCCCGCTGCCGGAACCGCTTGCCGGGCCGCCCGTACTCAGCGTCAAGACCGGCACGTTCGCAAATCCGCAGCCGGCCACGGTCGCCGCCGTGGTGCCGGCAGACCTGTTGGCCGGCCTGCTGCCGCGGACCTGCGGCACCGCGCCCGAGGAGGTGCGCTACATCGCCACCCTGCGCTACCTGCGCGGCAGCCTGGTCCACGCGACGGCCGAGGCGGGCGCGCGCACCGACGGCGGCTTCCTGGTGATGGCCGAAGAGAACCTCCCGCCCTGCGACCGGGAGTCCTCCATCGTGGTCTATTCTGCGGACAGTCGTTACCGCGTGGGCCTCTCGCTTGGCCAGTCCCCCATCTGACTGGCCCTTGGGACTTGCCTTTTATCGGCCCTCCGGGCTCCCCGCGGCGTGGCCGTTCCCCTGGGCGTCGTGAACCCCAAGGCCCCTGAGCTTCCCATGCTGCGCATCCTCGGCGACGGCGAGGGCGTGGAGGGCGTCGAGGCGCCGCGGCTGCCGGCGGAGTCGTTGAAGAAGGCGTTCCGCACGATGTTGTTGGTGCGCGCGCTCGACGTCAAGTTGAGCAACATGCAGCGCCAAGGCCGGATCGGGTTCTACGGGGCTTGCACGGGGCAGGAGGCGACGCCGATCGGGACCGCGATGGCGTTGCGTCCGGACGATTGGCTGTTCCCGGCGTTGCGGGAAGGGTCGGCGGCGCTCTACCGTGGCCTCAGGCTCAGTCACTACGCGGCGCAGTGCATCGGCAACGACCACGACCTGCAGAAGGGCCGGCAGATGCCGTGCCATTACATGGACCGCTCAATCAACCATGTGTCGTGGTCCTCGGTCATCGCGACCCAGTTGCCGCACGCCGCGGGCGCCGCCTATGGCATGAAGCTGAAGGGCACGGACCAGGTGGCCATCGGGTTCCTGGGCGACGGCGCCACCAGCGAGAACGACTTCCACAGCGCGCTCAACTTCGCGGCGGTCACCAAGTCGCCGGTGGTCTTCGTCTGCCAGAACAACCAGTTCGCCATTTCGGTGCAGCACGACAAGCAGACGGCCACGCGCACGTACGCCGAGAAGGCTGTCGCCTACGGGATGCCCGGCGTCCTGGTGGACGGCAACGACATCCTCGCGGTCCATCAGGCAGTGTCCGAGGCCGTCGAGCGGGCGCGCAAGGGCGAGGGCCCCACCCTCATCGAGGCGCTCACCTACCGCATCGTCCCGCATTCCAGCAGCGACGACCCGACCCGCTACCGCGACGAGGCGACGTTCCAGAAGTGGCTCAAGCGCGACCCGGTCGAGATTTTCCGGCGCCACCTCAAGGCCCGCAAGGTGTGGAGCGCCAAGTGGGAGGAGCAGCTCCAGCTCGAGATCGACCGCGAGGTGGACGTCGCCATCAAGGAGGCCGAGGCGGCCAGCCTGCCCGAGCCAGAGTCGATGTTCTACGACGTCTACGAGGCTGTCCCCGACCTCCTGAAGGACCAGGCCCGCCAGCTGCGCTCCGAGGTCGAGCGCGGCCTGTACGAGTGGCCGCCGAAGGCCCACTGAGCGGATCGCCATGGGAGAAATGCTTGCTGTCGCCAAGGCCGCCGCCGCGGTCGCCATCCTGAGCGGCCTGATGTGGGCCAGCCTGGGCGGCCCGCCGGCGTGCCCGCTTCCCGACGGCGACGTGCCCGACCGCATCGCGGCGCTCGGCGCGGACGGCGTGCTGCGCATCCACCAGCGCATGGAGGACGCGCACGTCCAGTTGGGCGCGCGGCCCGGCGTCGCCATGGTGGCGCCGGCGTGGTTCGGGTGGGTGGTCGCGGAGCCGGGCCGGATCGCGCGCGTGGACGACGCCGGCTTCGAGCTGGCCAGCGCCGCGAGCCCGCCGGCGCGCGCCTTCGCGCTCGACCAGGACGTGCTGTGGGTGGCCACCGACGGCCGGCTAGCCGCTTACGACGAGCACCTCCAGCAGCTCGCCAGCATCGAGGTGCCGGTCCCGCGTCCGGCCACCCTGCTGGCCTGGAACCACACCCTCCACGTCGAGGGCGACGGCCAGTCCGCCGCCGTCGATGCGACCGAGCCGCGCTTCCCGCGCCTGGCGGCCGACGCGCCGCCGCGGCCCGCGCCGGGCCCGCGCTGGGCGTTCGTGCCGGCGGACGGCGGCCAGGCGGTGGGCCGCGTCGACGGCGGCCGGGTGCTGTGCCGGTCGGCCGCCGTCCTCGCCGACGCCGGCGCGCTCCACCCGACGGACGCCGTCGTCCTGGCGGGCGCCGGCCACGAGGTCGTCGCGATGCGCAGCGACGGGCCGGTCGTACTGTTTGCCGTGCCGTCGCCGACGGTCGCCCTGGCGGCCCAATAGATGCTCCAACTGCGCTTCGCCGACGGGCAGTTCCGCCTCGACCGGGCGCTGCCGCCGGAGGCCAGCCGCGAACTGAAGGACCGGGGCCTCGGCCTGCCGCGCTGGGACCGCGCCGCGCACGCCTGGACGTTCGGCGCCGCCACCCGCGACGTGGCCGCGATGCGCTGGCTGCTGGACACCGGCGCCATCGACGCGCAGCTGGCGACCCGGGCCCGGCTCGACGAATTGGAGGGCGAGGTCGGCGAGGGGGGGCGGCCGGAGCGGGTGCGCGACCTGGAGACCCGGCTGCGGCCCTACCAGCGCGAGGGTGTTGCCGCAATCCTGGAGCGCAAGCGGGTGCTGCTGGCGGACTCGATGGGCCTCGGCAAGTCGTTGCAGGCGTTGGTGGCCATCGAGAAGGCGGAGGCGTACCCGGCCGTCGTGGTGTGCCCCGCGGCGGTCAAGCTGGGGTGGCGGCAGGAGGTGCTGAAGTGGACTCCGTGGCGCAACGTCCAGGTGCTGCACGCCGGCCGCGACAAGCTGCAAGGCGCCGAGATCACGGTCCTGAACCCGGAGCTCTTGGGCCGCCGCCTCGACGACTTGCAGGCGCTCAAGCCGAAGGCCGTGGTGTTGGACGAGGCGCATTTCTTCAAGAACCCGGGCGCGCAGCGCAGCAAGAACGCGATGGCGCTCGTCGAGGGCGTCGCGATGCGGCTGGCGCTCACGGGCACGCCCATCAAGAACCGCCGCGAGGACCTGCTCCATCAGTTGCGGCTGCTCGGGCAGCTGGAGAACGTGCTGTCGATCTACCGGGGGATCCTGCCGCACTGGTGGCGCCCCGAGCAAGGGCCGCTTCCCGAGACGCACGCCCTGAACGCGCTTGCCCGCCTCGACCGCCGCACCCTGCATGAGCGACTGAAGGCGACCTGCATGGTCCGGCGCACCAAGGACGAGGTGGCCGCCGACCTGCCGCCGCTGGTGCGCACCCGCGTCGATGTCGAGATGGTCGCGACCCCCGCCTACCAGAAGGAGGAGAAGGCGGTGCTCGACTGGGTGCGCAAGTGGCAGGCGCTGCACGGCGACGAGGCCCGCAAGATGATGGGGCCCGGCGGCGGCTTCCTGGAGCTGCGCGGCCACCTCACCAAGCTCCGGAAGCAGGCGGCGCTCGGCAAGATCGGCTTCGTGCGCGACTGGGTGGAGCCCTTGGTCGAGTCGGGCGAGCGGGTCGTGTTCTTCGCCTACCACAAGGAGGTGGTCGCGCGCCTGGCGGAGGCGCTGCCGGGCGACGTCGCCATCCTGACGGGGGACACGCCGGTGCAGACGCGGCGCAGCATCCTCGACACCTTGGACCTCTACGACTTCGTGGTGGCCACCATGGACTCCACCGGCTACGGCGTCGACGGCATCCAGATGCACGCCAGCCACGTCGCCTTCGTCGAGCTGGACTGGACCCCCACCAAGCACGAGCAGTGCGAAGGCCGCCTGCACCGCATCGGGCAACGCGACCACGTCAACGCCTGGTACATCGTCGCCGCCAACACCATCGAGCGCGAGGTCATGGGCGTGCTGGAGTCGAAGTGGGCGGACATCCAAGGCGTCGTCGAGGGCCGGGACGCGCCGGACGAGGCGTTCTTGGGGCAGCTGGTGGCGCGGCTGGCGAAGCTGGCGCCCCAACCCGGGTAGCGGCAGGGAGTTTTTCCGTCGCGCCCCCTCCGCCGCCCGTGGCCGAGTCCCGCCTGGCCGTCGTCGCCGCCCTGTTGGGCAACCTGCTGATCGCCATCCTCAAGCTGGTCGCGGGCCTTGCCTCCCAGTCCGCCGCCATGTTCGCCGAGGCCGCGCACAGCTTCAGCGACGTCGGCAACCAGATCCTGCTGCTGCTTGGCATCGCGCGCGCCCACCGCCCGCCGTCGCCGGAGCACCCGTTCGGCACCGGCAAGGCCGCCTACTTCTGGCCGTTCATGGTCGCCATCCTGCTGTTCGGCGTCGCCGGCGCATACTCCGCGTTCGAGGGCATCGAGAAGTTCCAGCACCCGCACGCGATCGGCGACATCCGCCTTAGCCTCGCCGTCCTCGCCGCCGCCTTCGCCATCGAAGCCGTCTCCTTGTTCATCGCGTTCCGGGAAGCCAAGAAGGGCGCCCGCCGCCGCGGCATCGCCAACCTCCGCCAGTTCCTCGACGAGAACCGCGACGCCACCCTCATCACGGTGCTGGTGGAGGACGGCCTCGCCCTCGTCGGCCTGCCCATCGCCGCGCTCGCGCTGGTGCTGGCGCAGGCGACCGGCGACCCGCGCTGGGACGCCGCCGGCAGCCTGACCATCGGCCTGCTGCTGATGGGCATCGCGCTGTTCTTGGGCAGCGTGGTGCAGCGCCTGTTGATCGGCGCCGGCCTGTCCCGCCGCGACTTGGAGCGCGTCACCGCCATCATCGCGGCCGACCCCGCTACCGTGCGCATCGCGGGCCTGCAGAGCATGTACCTTGGCCCCGACGTGGTGCTCCTGGGCGCCGAGGTCGAGCTGCGCGAATCGGGCCCGGGCCAGATGCTGGCGGCCACCGCGCGCATCGAGACCGCCTTGGTGCAGGCGCTGCCGCAGCTCAAGTTCGTGTACGTCGAGCCGCAAGGCCCCAGCACGCAAGCGATCGTGCCGGCGGCCAAGACCGCGCACGCCCCCAACTAGCCCCGACTAGACACAGCCGCCCCAACTAGACACAGATTCCACAGAACCTGTCCAAAAAGGCGGTCTGTGGAATCTGTGTCCAGTGGTAGGGGGCGGGTGGTGGGTAGTGGGCGGGTCAGGGGAGGGCCTTCACGGCCTGTGCGACCTCGTGCCCGACCTGGCTGCACTTGTGCTTGCCGCCGAGGTCGTAGGTGAAGACGCGGCGCGCGAGGCACTCCTGGACCGCCCGCTCCAAGGTGGCGGCGGCGGCCGTCATGCGGGCGTTGTTCTTCTTGCGGCCGAGGTGCTCCAGCATCATGCCGGTGGTGAGGATGGTGGCATAGGGGTTGATGACGTCCTGCCCCGCGTGCTTGGGCGCGGAGCCGTGGACGGGCTCGAACATGGCGTGCCGGTCGCCGATGTTGCCGCTGCCGGCCATGCCCATGCCGCCTTGGAGGACGGCGGCGAGGTCGGTGATGATGTCGCCGAGCATGTTGGGCGCCACCACGACGTCGTACCACTCCGGGTTGCGCACCAGGCTCTGGGTGAAGGCGTCGACGTAGGAGTAGTCCCGCTTGACGGCCGGGTGGGCCTTGCCGACCTCGTCGTAGCAGGCGCGGAACAAGCGGCAGCCGGCGCGGACGTTCGACTTGTCCACGCAGGTCACCTTGGTCTCGCGCTTGGAGCCGGGCCCGCGGGCCTTGGCGCGCGCCTCGGCGGCCTCGAACGCCCGCTCGTTGATGCGGGTGGCGCCCTTGCGGGTGATGACGCGCGAGTCGATGGCGACCTCGTCGACGCCAGCCCGCGTCAGCATCCCGCGCGTCGGAGTGTAGGAGCCCTCGGTGTTCTCGCGGAAGATGAGCATGTCCACGTTCTCGGGCTTCCACACCTGGGTGAACGCCTCAGAGATCTTGTGCGGGACGCCGGGGTAGAGGCGGCACGGGCGGACGTTGGCGTACAGGTCGAGGCCGAGGCGGAGGCCGAAGATGACGTTCCAGCCCGCGATGTTGCCGTCGGGCAGCGAGACACCCGGCCAGCCCACGGCGCCCAGGAGGACGGCGTCGGCCTCGCCGCAGCGCGCCAGCCCGCCCTCCTCCCACTCGTGGCCGGTTTTCTGGTAGTGCTGCGCGCCGCAGTCGACGTGCTGGACGTCCAGGTGGAAGCCGTGCTTCTCTTGCAAGGCCTCCAGGACCGTCAAGGCCGCCGGGACGACCTCCTTGCCCACGCCGTCGCCAGGGGTCGAGACAACCTTCGCGTCCGCCATCGCGAGCGCCGACCCGACGGTGGTCTTTGAAGCCGCCGCTCTACAGGTAGCCCGGATACGTCTCGGGCAGCTCGTCCGCCGGCAATGGAACGCCGCCGGAATGAACGGGCAGTCTGAGCAGGGCCCGGCCGCCGCCCAGCGCCACCATGCTGCGCGCGAACGTGGGGTCTTGGCTGACCTCGCCATCGTTTTGCAGGAGCGTCAACGTGACCTCCTGGCCGGCGCCCAGCACGTCGTACTGGGGATACATCCGGACGGTGAGGTTGTAGGGCACGCCGGACTCCAGGTCCTTGGGGTTGTCGAGGCCGTCGCGGTGCCGCGTGTCCTGGTAGCCCGTGTTCAGGCAGTCGCTGGCGCCCGCGCAGTCGGCGGCGCCGAGGTGGACGCCCCAGTGGGTGGACTTCTCGTCGGTAGTTGCCGTGAAGCGCAGCTCGGGGCGGCCGACGAGGCGCAGCTCGCGGTCGGGCGTGTAGGCGAAGGCGAGCCGGTCGGGGGCAAGCTGGCCGCTGGGGTCCGACACGTCGACGGCGCCGGCGCCCACCATGGCCTCCTCGGGGTAGTCCGCGATCTCGGCCTCGACAGGCTCGGCCTGGCCGGACGGGACCAGGCGGCCGTCGCCCGTCAGCTCCAGCTCCAGCCACTCCACGGGCGGCGGGAAGCTCTCGATGCCGTGCCACGCGCCTTGGTCGTCCTCGATGAGCACCGGGGGCAAGATGTCGAGGATGCCGTTCTCCCGCCCGAACAGGAAGTGGTCGTACCAGGCGTGCAGGAGGTCCTGCCAGTCCTTGCGGTCGGGGTAGGCGTGGGCCCATTGGCCGTAGATGGCGCGCTTGGTGGACTGGATGTCGTTGAACAGCGGGTCGATGTGGACGGGGCGGACGTTCCAGTCGACGAGCCCGTGCACGTGCAGCACGGCGGCCGTGATGTTGCCGGCCATCGGGCGGTAGTCGAGCCGTTTCCAGAAGGCGTTCATGTCGCCGCTGAAGTCCACGCCGGCCGCGAGCATCTGGTCTTGGCAGGAGAGCTTCTCGGGGTAGAGCGCGGCGTTGTCCGGGTCCGTCGAGGGGACCAGGGAGCCTTGCAGGTAGACCGCCATCCCGAGAGTGGGCTGCGTCTCGTAGGGGACGCCTTGGTAGAAGCTCCACTCGTACTGGTTGCTGACGCTTGCGACGGGCACGATGGCCTTCAGGTGCGGCGGCGCCATCATGGCGGTCGTGAACTGGGTCTCGCCGTCGTAGGAGGCGCCGTACATGCCGACGTTGCCGTTCGACCATGCCTGCGTCCCCAGCCACTCGACGTAGTCGTAGCCGTCCTGCCACTGCTCAGGGCCGGTCTGGTCGACGCAGCCGCCGGCGTTGTGGTTGCCGCGCACGTCCGCGAACGCGACCGCGTAGCCGCGCGGCACGAAGTCCTCCACCAGCCGCGTGTTGTACGGCGCGTCCTGGCCGGCCGGGCCTTCGCCGGCGGGAGGCTGCGGCGCGTCGGGGTCCTGGTAGGGCGTGAACACCAGGATCACGGGGGCGCCGCCTTGGGGCAGCGGCTCCGGCAGGACGTAGTCGACGTAGAGCTGCGTCCCGGTCGTGGCGACGAAGGTGTGGTCGAGGTGCGCCCCGATCTTGTGCAGGGGCTCGGTGAGCGGCGCCCGCACCGGGCTCGACGGCGGCGCCTCGGGGGCAGGCTCGGGGTTGGCGCAGCCCGCGAGCAGGGCGGCGAGCAGCAGGGCGGCGGCGAAGACGGTCTTCATGGGAATCCTCAGCAGGCGAAGCAGGCCATCGGCGCGGGCTGGACGGCGGTCGGGGTGGCGTCGGCCGCGGCGGCGGCAAACAGCGCCCCGCCCAGGTAGGTGACGGGGCGTCGCGACGAACCCGGACGGCGTCTCCGCCTGCCCGTTGGTCGGGAACCCGAAGGCGAGGCTCAACGCCCCCTCCACGACGTGGTCGACGGGGAACAGCGTCACCATCCACGCCTCTTCGGTCCCCGGGACGTAGCCGGCGGGGCCCGAGAGGTCCTCCGACAGCGCGGGGCGGGCCACGCCTTCCGTCACCCAGCGGTCGCCGTCGTACACGACGACGCGCAGGACGGGGTCGGCGGTGGCCGCCATGAACCGGACCTCGGCCTTCTGGACGCCGACGAGGCGGGTGCCCGGCGGCACCTTGCCGGCGTCGCCGGTGCCGTTCACGAGCACCACGCGGCTGGCGGGCGGCCAGGCGTCGCTGCGGCGCCACAGCTCGTCGCTGCCTTGCGCCTCGTAGCCCCACGGCACCGGGACGTCCTTGCCCTTGAGGGTGAAGTCGAGCCAGGCCAGCATCGTCTGGTTCCAGTCCGCGCGCATCGGGTACACGTGGCCGGTGCCGTCCTGGCTCCACTGGTGCAGCCAGCCGAGGACGGGGACGCCCTTCTGCTGGAGGACCTGCACCCAGGGCAGGATGTGGTCGGGCTTGACGTTCCAGTCCGACAGGCCGTGGACGAAGAACACGGTGCCGTTCCAGGTGGAGTCCTCCATGAACGGCGCCCAGTCGCGCTCGACCCAGTAGGCGTCCTTGATGCCGTGCGCCGCCGAGCCCTCCCCGGAGGCGACGTGCTCCGGCAGCTCGGCGCAGGCCGCGTCGTCCAGCACGCGCGCCAACGACTCGGGGCCTTCGTCTGCCGGCTCGCCGGCCAAGTACTCGTCGAACGCCTGGGTGGCGAAGTAGCGCGGCGTGAACTCCAGGCCGTTCGAGTACGGGACGCCGGCCTTGTAGTTGTAAGCGTACATGTCGGTGATGCCCGACACGTGGAAGATGCCCTTGAGGGCGGGGTGCGGGAACTTGGCGACCATGCCGTTCTGCGTGGTGGAATCGTAGGACTTGCCGCCGGCCGCGACGGCGCCGGAGGACCAGGGCTGCTTGGCGAAGAAGTCGACCACGTCGTGCGCGTCCTGCAGCTCCACGTCGCCGCCGATCTGGAAGCAGCCCTCGGAATGGCCCGTGCCGCGCACCGCCGACAGCACCACCGCGTAGCCGCGCGGCACGTACTCCTCCACCATGTAGCGGGCGAAGTTGTCGCCGCCCAGCATCGCCGAGTCGCCCCAGTACGGGCTGAAGTTGATGAAGACCGGGACCGGCGCGTCCGTGTCCGGACGATAGACCGCGTTGTGGAGGCGCACCCCGTCCTGCGGCGAACCGATCCAGGCCTCCTCGGCGGGCAGGACGTCGTAGAGCTTGGGGCTCAGTTCGACGGCCGGCGGCTGCGTGGGCGGCGTGGTCGTGTCTTGGCTGTCGCCGAGGCAGCCGGCCAGGAGGGCGGCCACCAGGAAGGCGGCGACCAGGATGCGCATGGGACGCGCGACGCGGGGGGCGCGGAATAGGGTTTGTGGTGGCCGGAGAGGCCTCAGCCCTGCCGCCGGTTCCTAAGCCGCGCGATGCGCTCCTCCAGCGGCGGGTGCGTGCTGAACGCCGAGCCCCGGTGGCCGCGCTTGCGGAACGGGTTGTCGAGGTAGAGGCTTGCCACCGTGCGGTCGCCGTGGTGCGCCGTCGGTTGGCGGCCGGCGATCTTCTCGAGGGCACGGGCGAGGCCTTCGGGGTTGCGGCTGAGGCTGGCGCCGGTGGCGTCGGCGAGGAACTCGCGCCGGCGGCTGATGGCGAGGTACACCAGGCGGCTCAGGATGGGCGCGAGGATGGCGAACACCAGGGCGACGATGATGAACACGGGCGGGACCTTGGAGTCGCGCCGGCCGCCGCTGAAGAACATGGCGCGGAAGGTGATCTCGCCGAGGATGGCGATGAGGCCGATGAGGGCGATGGCGTAGAGGCTGACGCGGATGTCGTAGTTCTTGATGTGCGACAACTCGTGCGCCAGGACGCCCTCCAGCTCCTCCTGGTTCAGTTCGCGCAGCGCCGTCGTGGTGACGCAGACGATGGCCTCCTTGGGGTTGCGGCCGGTGGCGAAGGCGTTGATGTCGTCGTCTTCCTGGACGTAGACCTTCGGGACCGGCAGGCCGGCGGCCAAGGCCAGTTCTTCGACCTTGTAGACGAGGAGCTTCTCCTCGCGGACGGCGGGGTTGGCGGGGCGGGCGCGGGCGGACTTGAGGACGGCGGCGACGCTGAAGGCGCTGGAAATGGCGAGGTAGACCAGGCCGATCACGATGGCCAGCACGGCGGAGATCAAGATGTTCCCCAGGAACACGTACCCCAGCACCGTGACCAGGGCGGCCACGATCAGAAAGACGACGACGAACAGCCGGATGGTCGCGCGCTTGTTGCGCCGGATGTGGTCCTGGAAGTCCACGGGTCGGCCGTCCTAGAACTGGACCTTGGGGACGGCGCGCGTCGCCTCGGGGATGGCGAGCATGCCGCGCTCCTTGCGGGCGCCGGCGAACAGGCGGCCGGGGAAGGTCTCGATGGCGTTGTTGTAGCGCAGCACCGCGTCGTTGTAGTATTGGCGCGCGAACGAGATCTTGTTCTCGGTGTGCGACAGCTCGTCCTGGAGCTGCAGGAAGTTGGTGTTGGCCTTCAGGTCCGGGTAGGCTTCGGCGATGGCGAACAGCTTGCCGAGCGCCTGCTCGAGGATGCCTTCCGCGGCCATCTTGGACTGGGGCGTGGTGGCGGCGAGCATGGCGCCGCGGGCCCGGATGACCTCGTCGAGCGTGGTCTTCTCGTGCTTGGCGTAGCCCTTGACCGTCTCGATGAGGTTGGGGATGAGTTCGCCGCGGCGTTGGAGCTGGACGTCGATCTGGCCCCAGGCGTTGTCGATCTCGTTCTCGTACCGGATGAACCGGTTGATGGTGGAGACAATCCACGCGATCAGGATGACGGCGAGCAGGATGCCGCCGATGATGAGGAACCAGCCTAGGGCGTCCATTCCAGGCATGGCATTTGCGGGGCCTAGGGAAAAAATCGACGGTCTGGTTGGTTTCGCGCCCCACGGGGCTCAATCGGGTCGCAGCGCTTCCAGCCGGGCCCGCAGCTCCGCCGGGATCTCCACCGTCTTCCTGGCCCCGTAGTCGTACGCCACCTGCACCGTCGTCGCCTCGGCGTAGGCCGCCTTGGTCTGGACGTTGCGGACGGCGTAGCTGAAGTCCCACGACTTGCCGCCGACCCGGCTGGTCCACATCGCCACCTCGACGGGGTCCGCCTTGGCGACCTGGGCCTTGTACTCGATGCGGGCCGACGCGATGATGAACGGCAGCCGGGCCATCGAGGGGTAGCCGGTCTCCTGGAACCAGTCGCACCGCACCGTCTCGCAGTAGGTCAGAAGGACGGCATGGTTGACGTGGTCGAGGGCGTCGATGTCGGCGAACCGCACTGGGATGCGCTGGACGTGGGCCACGCGGGCCGACCTAGGGCTGTGCCCATCATCTTTGCTACGCGGCGCCGGCGTGCCCGGACGGCCCTGGCACCACTTCGACCTCAACGGGGCAGCGGCGCGCCACTTCCTCCGACACGCTGCCCAAGAGCGCCTTGCCGAACGGCGTGCGGCGGTGCGAGCCCACCACGACGGCGGCCGCGGAGATGCGGTCGGCCTCCTCCAGGATGACGGCGGCGGGACTGCCGGCGCGCACGATGGCATCGGCGTGGACGCCCTTGGCGCGGATGCGGCGCAGCCAGGTGTCGGTCGGCGCGTGGCCGGTCTCGTCCACCTCGGCGGTCTCGTTGTTGTACTTGAGCGGCGACGGGTTCGACGGCTCCAGGCCCGGGGCGCCCAGCGGCTTGAGGGCATGCACCAGGCGGAGCTGGGCGTGCCGTTTGCGAGCCATCTCGATGGCGCGGTCGACGGCGGCCTCCGACGCCTGCGTGAAGTCGACGCCCACGAGGATGGTGGCGCGGTCTGGGTCCAACATGCCTTCAGGTTGGTCCGCGGGACGGCTTGAACCGGCGGTTCCGGGCGCCGTGGGTTCCGCGGGCGGCAGGCTCAGTCGGCCTTGAAGTCCGTGACCTTGGTCGTGGTGGCCGCGGTGTGCTCGGGGGCAGCACCACGCTTGGCGAGCTTGTGGCGCACGATGTTGACCAGGCCGCCGGCGTCGAGGATCTCGATGGCCTTGGCGGACAGCGGAATGCCCTTGGTCTCCAGGCCGCGGGTCTCGTTGCGCACGATGCCGCGCTCCAGGTCGACCTGCACGGTCTCGCCGTCGCGCACGAAGTCGGACGGCATGTCGGGGCACTCCAGGGCGGGGAGGCCCACGTTGATGGCGTTGCGGTAGAAGATGCGGGCGAAGCTGCGGGCGACCACGACGGGGACGCCGGCGCCGAGCATCGAGAGGGGGGCGTGCTCACGGGAGGAGCCGCAGCCGAGGTTGTCGCCGGCCACGAGGATGTCGCCAGGCTGGATTTTCTTGGGGAAGTCGGCGCGCCAGCCCTCCAGGATATGCTCGGCCAGGCCCTTCGGGTCGATGATGGTGAGGTACTTGCCGGGCGTGATCATGTCGGTGTCCACGGAGTCCGGCAGGGCCCAGGCGCGGCCCGTGAACTGGGTGCGGAACTGCATCTGGCTCATTCCTCCTCGCCCTCCCCGTCCTCCACGTTCTCTTCCTCGGCCTCTTGCGAGACGGCCTGCAAGAGCTGCCACGCCGGCGGCTCGTCCTCGGGCAGGTCCACGGTGGCGACCAGGGCGCGCATCTGCTCGGCCAGGAAGCGGGCGGGCTTGCCGAAGGCGGAGTGGTCGTCGCCCATGGCGTCGAGGTAGGCCTGCAGCTCGTCGGGGTCGAGGCGGGTGGCGTAGATGCCAGAGAGGAAGCCGCGCAGTGCCGCCGCCTCGGTCGGGTGCATGTGGTCCGCGTCGCCCTCGGCGGCCGCGTCCCCGTGGGCGTGGCCGTCGGGTCCGCAGCAGTCGTCTCCCATGCGGCGCCCACGGAGGCGGCCCGCTTAAGCATGACCGGCAAAGCCAAGGTTATCTCCCCGGCCGCAGAACTTGGATGGCCATGCCCCAGAAGGGTCGGGCCGTCGTGGCGGCCCCCGCGCCGAGGACGCGTTCGGCGCGGCCGGCGCCGCCGGTGAAGGTCCCGCTCGACCGGTTCCCCGGCGCAAGCTCGAACCCGGCGCTGCAACGGGCCCTGCAAATCCATTTCGGGATGCAGGCGGGGCTGTCGCGCGACGAGGCGGTGCGGCGGGCGGAGGAGCTGCTCGGGCCCAGAGGCAAGCCGAGGCGCAGGCGCCCTCGGAGCCACTGAGACGGTTTTCAACCCCGATCCAGTCGCCGCCGCCGTGCAGCCGCCCGCGCCCGCCATCGTCGTCCGAGGCCTCGTCAAGTCGTTCGGCAAGGTGCAGGCGCTGCGTGGCGTCGACCTGGAGGTGCCGCGCGGCACCGTGCTCGGCCTCCTCGGCCCCAACGGCGCCGGCAAGACCACGCTGGTGCGCATCCTGGCCACGCTGCTGCGGCCCGACCGCGGCACGGCCGCCGTCGCCGGCCACGACGTGGTGCGCGACGCGGCCCGGCTCCGGGAGAAGCTCGGCCTCGCCGGCCAGGCGGCGGCCGTCGACGAGCACTTGACCGGCCGCGAGAACCTGGAGCTCACCGCCCGCTTCCGGCACCTCCCGAAGGCCGCGGCGAAGGCCCACGCCGCAGCACTGCTGCGCCGCGTCGGCCTCGACGACGCCGCCGACCGGCCCGCCAAGGGCTACTCGGGCGGGATGCGGCGCCGGCTCGACCTCGCCATGAGCCTCGTCGGCGACCCGGAGGTCGTGTTCCTCGACGAGCCGACGTCCGGGCTCGACCCGCCCAGCCGCGCCGCCTTGTGGGGCCTGGTGGAGGAGCTGCGCGCCGCGGGCAAGACCGTGCTGCTCACGACGCAATACCTGGAGGAGGCCGACCGGCTGGCCGACACCATCGCGGTCGTGGACCAAGGCCGCATCATCGCGCGCGGCACCCCGGCCGAGCTGAAGGCCCAGGTCGGCGGCGACGTCGTCGAGGTCAGCGGCCCGAACCTGGACGCGGCGGCGCTCGCGGCCCGCCTGGGCATGGGCGCCTCCGCCAGCGGGCGGCGGGTCCGCGTCCCGGCCCCCGACGGCGCCCGCACGCTTGCCGAGGTGATGCGGCGGCTCGACCCCGCGACCTTGGCGCAGGCCGAGGTGGCGTTGCGGCGCCCGACGCTGGACGACGTGTTCCTGGCGCTGACCGGGCATGACTCCGAGGAGGGGCCTGGGGAGGCGCCCGCGCCCGCCCCGGACGCCTACGACGTGCTGCGCGTGCCGCTGGCGCGCGGAGGCGCCCGATGACCGCGACCGCCTCCTCGACCCGCGCCCGCCGCTTCGGCTGGGGCTTCTCCGACACTTGGCTGATGACCAAGCGCAACCTGCTATACTACTCGCGCAACCCGTACTGGATCTCGATGGCCGTCGTGCAGCCGGTGATGTTCACGTTGCTGTTCGTGTTCGTCTTCGGCGGCGCCATCCAGACCCCGAACGGCGACTACACCGACTACCTGCTGCCCGGCATCATCGTGCAGACCGTCATCTTCAGCAGCCTGGGATCAGGCATCAACCTCGCGGAGGACATGCAGAAGGGCGTCATGGACCGCTTCCGCAGCCTGCCCATGGCCCGCGGCACCGTGCTGTCGGCGCGCACCTTGAGCGACTCGGTCCGCAACATCGCGAGCGCCCTCATCATGGTCGGCGTCGGCTACCTCGTCGGCTACCGCTTCCACGGCACTTTGGTCGAGGCCGTCCTCGCCCTTGGCCTCGTCGTCCTCGTCGGCTACGCCTTCAGCTGGATCGCGGCCACCATCGGCCTCTTGGTCAAGTCCACCCAGGCGGCCGAGATGGCGGGCTTCACCTGGTCGTTCCCCGTCGTGTTCGCAAGCAGCATCTTCGTCCCCGTCGAGAGCATGCCCGGCTGGCTCCAGGCGTTCGCGAGCAACAACCCCGTCTCGATCGCCTCCGACGCGGTGCGCTCCTGGAGCCTCGGCACCGACCCCGGCACCGACCCGCTCGTCACGGTGGCGTGGTGCGCCGGCCTGGTCGCCGTGTTCGCTGCCTTGGCCGTGACGCAATACCGCCGGCTGGGCTAGACGGGCCGCGCCCCGCGCACCAGGCCCGCCGCGGCCCGGACGTCGCGGTTCTCCAGCACCCGCAGCGGATGGCCATCGACGGCAACACGCACCATGGCGCGCGCCAGGTCGCCCGCGTCCACCATCGCGCCGGGCGCCACGGCCCGCACCACGGGCGCCAGCCGCGCCATCACGCGCTCGGTCCACGGCTTGCGCGCGCCCGGCCGCTCCGGGTGGATGTAGCCCGGCCGGAAGTGGTGCAGCCGCGCGAAGCCCATGGCGTCGAGCGCGGTCTCGGCGCGGCCCTTCTCGATGGCGAACGGCAGCCGGCTGCGGCCGCGCGGGTCGGCGCCGCCGCCCGACAAGAACAGGAACGCCGCCTGCGGCGACTCGGCCCGCACGGCGCGCGCCCCCGCGACCGTGAAGTCCACGGTGACGCGGCGCAGCTCATCGCGCGCGACCGCCGACTGGGACACGCCGAGGCACCACAGCACCGCGTCGAGGCCGCCGAGCTGGCCGCGCAACGGGGCCCAGTCGCCGAGGTCGGGCAGGATGCGCGGCTCGACCTTGCGGTGGACGGCCTCCGGCGCGCGCCGGCCCACCACCAGCACCTCCGTGACGCGCGGGTCCGCGATGCAGGCGCGCAGCACGGCCGAGCCGGCGGTCCCGGTGGCGCCGGTCAAAAGGACGCGCATGGGCTTGCGCAGGGCGCCGGGCTTGAAAGGCCCCATGCCTTTTGCGCGGGCATGGCCACGTTCGCCGCCGCCGTGTCGCGCCGCATCCCCGCCACCGCCGAGCGGCTGTGGGCCATCCTGGTGGACTACCGCGGCGGCCACGCCCGCATCCTGCCCGACGCCTTCGAGGACCTCGTCGTCGAGGAGGGCGGCCGCGGCGCTGGCACCGTGCTCCGGGTGACCGTGAAGGCGGGCGGGCGGCGCCTGGTGCTGCGGATGCACGTGATCGAACCTGTGCCGGGCCGGGTGCTGGAGGAGCGGCTCGACGACGGCACAGTCACGCGGTTCCTGCTGGAGCCGGACGACGACGGCGGCTGCAAGGTGACGATCGCGACAGTGTGGCCGCGCAAGCCCGGGCTCAAGGGCTGGCTGGAGTCGAAGGGCGCGCCGCGGTTTGCGCGCAAGGCGTACGCGCAGGAGCTTGCGAACCTGGAGCGGGAAGCCGCCAACGCCTGACGGCGAGGCGGACCACGGAGCACGGATTTCACGGACCCGTGGTCCCGTGGGTTCCGTGGTTCAGGTCGTGCGGCTACGCCACGACCTTCTTCCGCAGCTCGCCCTCGCTGAAGTACTGCCGCGGGTCGGTCAGCTTGCCTTCCAGCGCGGTGACGGCCGCCGTCGCGGGCGAAACGAGGTAGCTCATCGAGTCGGGGTGTCCCATGCGGCCCTTGTAGTTGCGGTTCGACGTGCTCACGCACACTTCCTTCTCCGCCAGGACGCCGCCCATGCCGCCGAAGCAGGCGCCGCACGAACTGGGGTTGAAGATGCCGCCGGCCTCGGTGATGGTCTTGATGATGCCGGACTCCAGGGCGCGCAGGTAGATGCTGGTGCTCGCCGGGAACACGACGAGGCGGGTGCCCTTCTTGACGTGGTTGCCCTTGAGGATGGCCGCGACCGTCTCCAGGTCCTCGTAGCGGGCGTTGGTGCAGGAGCCGATGAACACCTGGTCGACCTTGGGCACGGACACGTCGCGGACCTTCTTGACGTTCTCCGGGCTCTGCGGGCAGGCCACCACGGGCTCCAGCTTGGAGCAGTCGAGGGTGTAGGTCTTGGCGTACTTGGCGTCCTTGTCGCTGCGGAGGCCGGCATGGGTGCGGATCTCCGCGCGGCGGCCGCTGGCCATCGGGGTGGCGTCGAGGTAGTCGAGGGTCTCCTGGTCGCACGCGATGAGGCCGGCCTTGGCGCCCATCTCGGTGGTCATGTTGGTGAGGGTGAGGCGCTGGTACATCGGCATCCGGTCGACGGCGGGGCCCCCGAACTCGACGGCCTGGTAGCGGGCGCCGTCGTCGCCCATCTGGCCGATCAGCGACAGCACGACGTCCTTGGAGGCGACGGGCTCGACCAGTTCGCCTTGGAGGTCGACCTTGATGGTGGGCGGGACCTTCAGCCACAGCTCGCCAGTGGCGAACACGGCGGCCATCTCGGTGGGGCCGATGCCGGAGGCGAAGCAGCCCAGGGCGCCGGCCATGTTGGTGTGGCTGTCGGTGCCCACGACCAGGTCGCCCGGCAAGCAGAAGCCCTCCTCGGCGAGGATCTGGTGGCAGATGCCCTGGCGGCCGATGTCGTAGAGGTGCGGCAGGCCGTACTTCTCGCAGAAGGCGCGGATGCTGGCGTGCATCTTGGCCGACGACTCGCTCGACGCGGGGATCCAGTGGTCGATGGGGACGACGATGCGGTTCGGGTCCCAGACCTTGGTGGCGCCCATCTCCGCGAACGGCTTGACCAGTTGCGCCAGCGCCTCGTGCGCCATGGCGACGTCCACCTTGCAGTCGACGACCTCGCCGACCGTCACGGACTTGGCGCCCGCCTTGAGCGCCAGGATCTTTTGCGGGAGGGTCATCCCAGCCATTGCTGCGCCCAGGAGGGGGACACTTAAGGGGGTTGGGGTCGGTCCCTTAGGTCAGCCGCAGGACGTCCATGCCGCGGCTCAGGTCGCCCGTGAACAGGTAGCCGCCGGCGTACCAGGTCTCCCAGGTGTTGGAGCCGTCGGCGAACTGGGCGACGGAGGTGGGGAGGGTGCCGGCGCCGATGCCGGTGAAGTCGACCAGGATGACGCCGGAGCCGTAGTAGCTCATGGCCAAGAGGTCGCGGCCCTCCTCGGGGACGAGACGGCCGTGGTGGGTGGTGCAGCTCGTCTGCGGGTCCTTGATGCGGGGGTCGTTGAGGGGCGTGTAGTAGCCCAGAAGCTGCGGGTTGGCCTCGTCGGAGACGTCGTAGAACCACGTCGCGCCGATGGGGGTGCCCGTGGCGCCGACGGGGGTGTCGGCGCCGGCCACGCAGCCGGGCGGGATGGCGCCGCCGCCCGACTCGTCGCCGACGTAGAGCACGTCGCCGGCGGCGTTGAGGCCGGCGGAGTGGCTGAAGTCGGCGATGCTGACCATGGCGCTCGGGGTGCCGGGGGTGCCGTGGTGGACGGGCAGGCTGACCAGGACCGTGGGGTGCTCGGGGTCGGCGGTGTCCCAGAGCTGGGTGTACTGGAGGCCGGCGCACACGGCGCGCGACTTGGAGCCGTCGGGGGCGTTCCAGAAGAAGACGTGGTGGCAGCTGAGGCCGTTCTGGAAGTTCTGCACCAGGACCGGGTTGCTCGGGTCGGTGAGGTTGTAGATTTCGGTGTAGCCGACGCACTGGCTGATGTCGATGTTGCACGGGCCGGGGCTGTAGAGCGGCGCGATGGGGTCGCCGCCTTGGCTGCCGGCGTTGTAGACGATGGGCGTGCCGGGGACGACGCCGAGCTTGTGGCCGCCCTGGGTGGGGACCTCGACCTGGGACAGCATCTCGGGGGCGGTCGGGTCGGTGAACTCCATGACGTCGAAGCCGGCGGTGGTGGCGCTCACGGCCACGAGGCGGCCGTCGGGGTAGGCGATGATGGCGGCGCCGCGGCCGCTGGACTCCAGGGTGCCGAGGACCTTCGGGTCGGCCGGCTGCGAGATGTCCACGAAGTAGGCCTTGGCGGCGTCGTCGGGGACCACCGCGACGCTGCCGAACAGCGCGATGCCGGCGCCCTGCTCGACGCCCGGGGCCTGGACGACGTGCGCCAAGCCGGTGACGTGCTCGGGCAGCGCGGTGCCGTTGAACGGCTGCCACCAGCGCGGCATCTCGCCGGCGGGCGGGTTGCTCAGGGTCGCCCAGCCCCACTTGGCGTGCGGCGCGTTCTGGGGGTCGTTCCAGAGGGCGGGGCCGGCAAGGAGCGAAACGGTGGCGTCCGGGGTCCCGACGGGGAGGTTGTCGTCGGGCTGGACGCAGCCGGCGAAGGTGGCGGCCACGAACGCTGCGGCCAAGGCTAGGAGGCGGACCTGCATGGGGTCGCCCAGGGCGGCCCGGGATGGAAAAGGCTTGTGCGCGGGGCCTGCACCCTCCTGCACCCGTCCCAACCTTGAAGCCAGCCTCGGCCCTGGAAAGCCGCATGACCGTGGCGCTCAAGGCCAGCCCGGCGCCCGCGCAAGCCCCGCCCACGCCGGCCTGGCCCGTGCTGCAAGTCGCCCTCGACGAGGTCAACCTCGACCGCGCCCTCCAGTATGCGCGCGAGGCCGTCGCCGGCGGCGCCACCTGGGTCGAGGCGGGCACGCCGCTCATCAAGGCGTGCGGCCTGGACGCGGTGCGCGCCCTGCGGAAGGAGTTCCCCGGCTGCACCATCGTCGCCGACATGAAGACCATGGACACCGGCGCGTTCGAGACCGAGATCGCCATCAAGGCCGGCGCCCACGTCGTCGGCATCCTCGGCGCCGCCTCCGACGACACCTTCCGCGAAGCCGTCAAGGCCGCCCGCAAGCACGGCGCCAAGGTGTACATGGACCTCCTGTCCGTGCCCGACAAGCTCGCCCGCGCCCGGCAGGCCGAGGCGCTCGGCTGCGACTACGTCAGCCTCCACCTCGGCATCGACGAGCAGATGCGTGGCGAGGACCCGCTCAAGGTCCTGGCGGCCATCGTGGCGGCCGTCCGCATCCCCGTCATGGTGGCCGGCGGCCTCAACTCCGAGACCGTCGGGCCGTGCGTCAAGGCTGGCGCCAGCATCGTCATCGTCGGCGGCGCCCTCACCAAGGCGGCCGACATCACCTCCGAGGCCAGCAAGCTCGCGCGCGCCATGCGCGACCGCTCCGTCCTGCCCACCGACCACGGCAAGCGCTACTCCCAGCACGAGCTGGCCGCCGCCTTCGCCCAATGCAGCACCTCGAACGTCAGCGACGCCATGCACCGCAAAGGCGCCATGCTCGGCATCGAGGCCCGCCAGCAAGGCAAGCGCATCGCCGGCCGCGCCGTCACGGTGTTCACCGCCGACGGCGACTGGGCCAAACCCGTCGAGGCCATCGACGTCGCGCAGCCTGGCGACGTGCTCGTGATCGACTCGCGCGGCACCACCACCGCCATGTGGGGCGAGCTTGCAAGCTGGTCCTGCAAGGTCAAAGGCGTGGCAGGGGTCGTCATCGACGGCGCCATCCGCGACATCGACGACATCCGCGCCATGGGCTTCCCCGCCTGGAGCCGCTGGGTGGTGCCCAACGCCGGCGAGCCCAAAGGGTACGGCGAGATCGGCGCCGAGGTCAAGTGCGGCGGCCAGGCGGTCCGCAGCGGCGACTGGATCGTCGCGGACGACATGGGCGTCGTCGTGGTCCCGCAGGAGGAGGCGCAGCAGGTCGCGAACCGGAGCCTGGAGGTCCACGAGAAGGAGGGCCGGCTGCGGGAGGAGATTCGGCGCGGCAAGACCCTGAGCTCGGTGCTACACCTGAAGAAGTGGGAGAAGGTCGTGGGCTGACCACCACCCGGTCGCCTGGACACAGATTCAGAATTCTGTGTGAATCTTCCGAATCTGGGTGAATCAGTGCCCGTTCGGTTCCCGACGCACACAGATTCCACAGACCTTGCTTTGGTTCTGGCGGGGCCTAGCCAAAATTCCACAGATGGCCTGCGGGAATTTTCCGAATCTGGGAGAATCAGTGCCCGTCGGGCGCCGCCGACTGGACCCAGATTCCACAGACTTCTGTGTGAATCTTCTGAATCTGAGTGAATCGGTGCTCGTCGCGCGGCTCACAGCAGGAACACGAACGTCACGTACGCGATGAACACCATGATGCACGAGTGCCGCAGCCCCAACACAGCCCGCCCTTGGCCCATCATGCCGGCCACGATGCCGTCGCCGATGCCTTGCATGATGGCGGCCATGAAGTAGAACAGCTGGAAGTCCTCGATCCTGAGCGTCGCGCCGCCAACCCCGCTGACACCGCCAGGCCCGCCAACGCCGGTGGCGGCGGCCTGCGCGGCGGCGGCGTTCTGGCTGGCGACAAGCTGCGGGATGAACTGGGAGTAGAGCACCGCCGCGACGCCGAGGAACACGAAGAACGTCACGTAGATGACGGCGGCGTACAGGCTCATGCTGAGGCGGCGCTCGTTCTGGAGGGTCTTGATCTCGCGGGCGTCGCGGGCGGCGGCCAGCAGGACGTCGGTGGTGGCGCCGCCGGACTTGTCGGCTTGCAGGATGAGGGCGACGGCGCGGCGGACGAGGGGGGTGTCGACGCGGTCGGCGAACATCTGGAGCGCTTCGGTGAAGGCGAGGTTCCAGGTGATCTGGTCGGCCATGCGGCGGACTTCGGGGGTGAGGGGGCCGTATTCGCCGCGGGCGGCGACGCGGACGGATTCGGCCAGGGTGAGGCCGCCTTTGTGGGAGCTGGCGATGTCGCGCAGGAAGTCGGGGAACCGGGCTTCCATGCGGTGGATGCGGCGTTCTTCGCGGGCGCGGTAGAAGCCGTAGGGCGCCATGGCGGCGAGGAGGGAGGCGCAGGCGAAGTGGATCCAGGCGGTGCCGGGGAGGCCGGTGGGGACGCCGAGGAAGAACGCGACGACGGGGAGGGCGAGGACGGCGGCGAGGATGACCGAGACCAGGACCAGGCCGCGCTCGAACCGGCGCTTGGCGTTGATGGGGACCTTGTAGAGGATCTTCTGGCCCTTGGGGGTCTGGGACAGGCGGGTGGCGACCACCATGCCGGCGACGGCGGTGGCGAACAGCAGCAGCAGGAGGCCGAGGACGAGGGGGCTTTGGAGGGCGGCGCCGGCGTTGGCGAACACGGTGCCGAGGGCGAGGGCGGCGCCGATGCTGGCGAGGCCGCCGAGCAGGATGAGGCGGAGGCGGAGCGAGCCGGGGCGCTGCGGCGGGCTGGGCGACTCGACGGAGGACATGCCGTGGATGGTCGGCAGCGAGGAGGCGGTGCGCTCGCTGGGGTTGTCGCCGATGAACTCCTTGCGGGGGGGCGGATTGGGCTGCTCCTGCTCCATCTCATGCCTCCGGGGTCATGACCTGGACCGTCCAGGCGAAGCCGGCCTGGGCGAGCGGGATGAGGAAGAACACGAGGATGTAGCCGATGAGGAGGGTCTCGGAGGCGCTGCCGCCGAAGCTGGTCATGACGGACAGGATGACGATGATGAACAGGGGGGCGGCCACGACGACGGTGACGAACGACTCGGCAAGGACGCCGAGGCCTTCGAGGAACTTGCGCTGCTCCTGGCGGTTCTCGAGGAGGTACTGCTCGGCCTTGCCGGTGAAGTAGACCTTGAGGTCGCCGCCGGAGCTGAGGGCGGTGATGGCGCCTTGCAGGAAGTCTTGGAACTTGGGGCTGGGGCTGCGCTCGATGCCGCGTTGGAGGGCGCCGATGACGTCCATGCCCAGCAGGCGCAGGTCGCGGGTGATCCAGGCGCACTCCTCGGCGACCTCGCCGTAGAGGGGCTGGCGGGACAGGCCGGCGAACAGCGCGTCGGGGGTGGCGCCGGCGGAGGCCATGGTGGCGATGTAGTTCAGGGCGTACGGGAGCTTGGCCTCGATGTCGCGGCGGCGGTTGAGGGCGCGCAGCTCGGGCAGCAGCACGGCCAGCATGTAGGCGAGGGCGGCGACGATGACCGGCGCCGGCACCAGGAACACGGTGTAGGCCGGCTCGATGGGGATGGCGCCGGCGAAGGCCGCCAGGATCAGGAGGAGGACGGGGAGGAAGGCGACGATGCCGGCGACGGTGGCGATGAGGTAGGCGGAGGCGAGGAAGGTCTCCGGGCGCACGGGGATGTGCGCGCGCTGCAGCACCTCGGAAAGGCGGATGTTGCGCTGGACGCGCTGGCGGGCCAGCGGGCCGTAGAGCCGGTTGGCGAACGACTGGACGCTCAGGACGAAGCACCTGCCCGAATCTTGGCCATGATCCCCTTCGGGTCGCGGTAGTAGGCGCTGACGACGCGGGCGACGTCGGCGTAGTGCCGCATCCCTTGCTGCACCATCCACTGGAGCACTTCGGTGCGGTCGGACCACTCCTTCATGATCTGGTCCTCCGGGATGTTGCGGGCCTCCATGACCTGCTCCAGCAGGGTGGACTTGCCGAGGTAGCGGTGCTGGTCGGTGGCGAAGTCCCACACGAAGACCGTGTTGGTCAGGAGTTCGCGCGAGTCGGGGTCGAAGCCGGCGATCTCGGTGACCTCCTTGATGCGGCGGGTCATGCGCTCGCCGATGCGGACCTGGGCCTGGATGGCGACGATGTCCAGGGTCTGGAGCATCATGCGCGGGACGTTGATGGGCGGGTTCTCGAGGCGGTAGACGGCGGACTGGACCGAGTCGGCGTGCATCGTCGAGTAGACGGCGTGGCCGGTGGCCATGGCCTGGAACAGGGTCAGCGCCTCGGGGCCGCGCACTTCGCCCACCAGCAGGTATTCCGGGCGCTGGCGGAGGGCGGCCTCCAACAGCTTGTACATGTCGATGGTGCCGGCGACCTTGCCGCCGACGATCTCGCCGCCGAAGCCGGTGCGGGTGATGCCCGCGATCCAGTTCTCGTGGCTGAGGTTGATCTCGCGGGTGTCCTCGATGCTGACGATCTTCTTCTCGGGCGGGATGAACTGCGAGATGGCGTTCAGGCTGGTGGTCTTGCCGGAGGCGGTGCCGCCGGCCAGGACGAAGCTCGCGCCCAGTTCCATGACGAACCAGAACCAGGCCGCCATGCGGGCGTCGAAGGTGCCCAGGCGGATGAGGTCGGGCGGGGTCAGCGGGTCGGCGCGGAACTTGCGGACGGTGAACGAGCTGCCGCGGGTGGTGACCTCGCGGCTCAGGGTGGCCTGGAGGCGGGAGCCGTCGGGCAGGGTGGCGTCCAGCAAGGGGTCGGCGACGCTGATGTGCTTGCCGGAGCGCTGGGCCAGGCGGATGACGAAGGCGTCGAGCTGCAGCTCGTCGTCGAACTGCACGTTGGTCCGCAGCGACTCGTACTTGCGGTGGAACAGGTAGATCGGGATGCCCGGGCCGTCGCAGGAGATGTCCTCGATCATGGCGTCGCGCATCAGCACGTCGATGGGGCCGTAGCCGAGGAAGTCGCGGATGAGGTGGTACTCGACCCGCTCGCGGCCGGCGTCGTCGAGGCGGACCTGGTGCTTGTGGATGGCGTCGCGCGTCGCCTCCAGCAGGATGTCCGACCATTCGGCCTCCGGCCGGTTGGCGTAGCGGCCGTCCAGGGTGCGCAGCAGCGTGTCGCGCAGGAACTTGAGGATGGTGCGCTCGTCCTCCGACAGCGTCGGCTCTGTGACCTCGTAGGAGTAGGTGCGCTCGCTCTCGTTGAACACGATGCGGACCCAGGCCTTGTCGGGGATGATGGGGGTGCGCTCGACCTCGCGCATCCCGGACGACAGGTCGGGCGGCACGACCGCGCCCTCCGGCCGCGCGTCGCCGGCCGCGACGACGCGCGCCCCCGCGCCGGCCGGGGCGGCCTTGCGGGGCCCGGCCTTGCTGGGCGCGACGACGGGCACGGGGGGCGGCCGCGCCTCGGGCAGCGGCTGGCGGTCCTTGATGACGTGCGGGGTGGCCACGGCCCGGCTGGCGCCGTTTCCTTGGGCGGCCACCGGGTGGGCCCCGGGCTTGGCCTTGCGTTCGGGCTTGGGCTTGGCCTCGTCGTCCTCGCCGTGGCCCGTCGGGGTCCGCAGCGCCTTGCGGAGGCGGTCGTCCTGGGAGGCAGGCGGGACGGTCATCCTTGCGCTCCCCAAGCCCGCGCGACCCTCAAAAGGTTGGCTCATCGGCCGGGACGCTCTCCCAGGCTCTTTCCCAAAGCGGTATCAACCCCGTTTTCCTACAAACCCCCGGATGGAAAGGCTGCCGCACCTGAACGACGACGAGGCAGTCTCCGACGTGGTCGGGTCTGCCTTGCTGGTCGGCATCACGGTCCTGCTGGCGGTGGCGATGGCCGGGCTGCTGTTCGCGCTCCCCCCGCCGCAGGCCACCCCGCAGAGCAACCTCGCCGTGTCGGTGAGCCCTGGCAACCAGGCGTGGGGCACCGGCGACGAGCAGTTGGTCGTGACCCACCTCGGCGGCGACCCGCTGGCCCAGGACACCACCATCGTCTCCTACAGCCTCAACGGCGGCGCCCCGGTCGGCATCACGGGCGCGGCGCTCGGCTTCTCCGGCGGCCGGCTCAGCGTCGGCGAACGCTGGACCCGCACCGTCCCGCTCCAGTCGACCGACCGCGTCGCCATCAACGTCGTCAACACCGAGGGCGCCTCCACGCTCCTGGCCACGGCCGCCGTCGTGCCGGGCGCCGTCACGGCGGGCGCCGCCTGCCCGTTCGACACCTCGCCCCCGACGGCGGCCTGGACCCAGGCGCCGGTCGACCTCACCATCGGCAGCGGCGCCAGCGGCGCGGTGACGGTCACGATGGACCTCACCGACGACTGCGCCGGCGTCGACGCGATGCAGGCCCCGTTCTCGGCGGTCCCGGCGCCTCACCTGTGGGCCTCCGTGACCCCGGCGGCCTTGGCTGACCTGGGCGCGATGGCGCCCGCGGCCGGCCTCACCACCCGGTGGACCGGCAGCATCCCGGCGCCGGGCGGGGGCGGCTGGGCGGCCAAGGGCGGCCAGACGCTGCAATACTACGCCGCGGGCGTGACGGACCGGGGCGGCAACGTCGGCAGCACGCCGGTGCGCACCGACTTCATCGACATCCTCGGCGCCGTGACGCCGCCCAACGGCCAGACCGCGGTGGCGCCCACCACCATCACCAGCCCGGCCAACGTCAACGCCGACGACGGCGCGCTGGCCAACGTGGTCGAGGGCGCCTCGGCGGCGGCCCTGGTGACGCTCAACCCTGACGGCGTGCCGCTCACCACCGGCTGGACCGCCTCGTCCGGCACCGTGCTGGCCGCCATCCAGGCCTCGGACAACACCCGTGACTCGACCACCACCAACCTGGGCGGGCTGCGCGTGCAGTTCAGCAACGTCGTCTCCATCGGCCCCGTCACCCAGGTCCAGGTCCAGCTGGAGCAGTCCATCGTGCGCTACAGCAACGACGGCTGGCAGCTCCAGGTGTGCAACATCAACCCAGGCACCTGCGGCACCGCGTTCCCCGCCACCCCGACGGCCTCGGGCGTCGTCGCCGCCCAGTCGAACCCCAACGACGTGCAGCTCACCTTCGACATCACCGCCCAGTTCCCGCCGGGCGTCAGCGCCTGGGACGCCACCACGCTCTCCAACCTGGAGGTCATGGTGCTGCCTGCCCAGGTGGGCAGCAAGGACAACAACGGCGGCACCAGCAGCTGGCGCGTCGACCGCGTCTGGGTCGAGGTCGGCTCCAGCGCCTTCACCGCCACCCAGCAGTTCGACTGGGCCGGCGTCGTCCCGCTCTCGGTCGGCGGCACCTATTACCTGCAGCTCGAGTATTCGGGCGCCAACGAGGCGTTCGACGTGCGCGTCTGGGACTGGACCGGCAACTCCTACAACACCGGCCGCGCCACGCTGTCGGGCGCGGGCACCGTCTCGGTGTTCCTGGCGGCCACGGAGGTCGCCGTCGGCACCCGCGACGTGCGCATCCGCCTCGTCGACGCCGGCGCCGACACCCTCCAGACAAGCCTGGGGCTCGACTTCGTGCGGGTGGTGAGCGCCCCATGACGCCGGACCAAGGCGACGAGGGCGTCTCCTCCGTGGTGGGCGCCATCCTGATGTTCGGCCTGCTGGTCATCACGCTGGTCACCATCGAGGTGGACTACGTCCCGGTGTGGGACCGCCAGCGCGAGAAGGACGCCAGCATCCTGGCCGCCCGCCAAGTGAGCGAGATCCGCTCCGACCTGGACCGCGTCGTGGGCAACCAGACCCTGTCGCCGGTGTCGCAGCCCGTCTCGCTGGTGCATGAGCAAGGGTTCAGCCTGTTCGGGCGCCAGCCCATCCCAGGCACCGTCACCTTCACGCCCACGGCCACCAATGCAGGGCTCACCATCAGCACGGCCCGGCCCGTGGCCTTGCAGCGCTCCGGCGGCAACCCGCTCTACGCCCTCGACGAGGACTGGAGCTGGACCGGCGCCGCCATCGCCAACGTCCAGGGCATCGTGCACCTGCGGCTGCGCATCCCGTCGCCCGGCGGCCTGCCCACCGGCACGCAGACGCTGTCGTTCACCGTCACCGACGCCAACGGCCACTGCCAGGCGCAGGCCCGGCTGGTGGCCACCGGCACGACGCTGGTGTCCAAGAGCGTCGAGCTGCAGGTGTTCGCCGCCGCCGTCCCCGCCGCGGCCGCGTGCGCCTCGTCGGCCATCCACATCCGCGACACCTACATCGGCGCCGCGGCCCCCGCGAACTACTACGTCGACCTGATGGATCCGGGCACGATGTTCCCGACGGCGCTGGCCGGCATCCCGGTCGGCGTCGCGCCGCTGACCATCGCGTTCTCGCAGGGCACCACCGGCGGCCAGGCGGCCGTGGTCTACGACCAGCTCACCTCGTTCGGCACGGTGCGCGCCGGCGGCGCCGGCCAGACGCTGTCGACCTACACCAACTTCATCCCCACGGGCGTGCTGAGCGTCGGCATCGCCAACCAGCAGCTGCCGTCGCAGACCTACGTCTTCGAGTATGGCGGCGTGTTCCTGGAGCAGGCGGACGGCGAGGCGATGCTGGTCCCGCCCCAGTTCGCCCTCGGCGTCACCGAGGGGCAGACCCGGTTGCGCTGGTCGTTCCCCGCGCTTGCCGGCGGCTCCGCGGCCGTCACCGGCTCCCGCAGCGCCACCGTGGTGGCGTCGCCCACCACCGGCCGCGAATGGACCGAGCTGGCCGCCGCCGACCTCACCTTCACCATCAGCACCAGCCACCCCGAGGCCTGGGTGGCGTTCTGGCAAGACCGCCTTGCCTTGGCCGGCCTGAGCGCGACGCCGGTGGCCCCCGTGCCGCCCTGCACCGTCCTGACCCCCGGCGCCCAGTATTCCGTCTCCTCGACCGCGACCTCGGCGACGCTGGTGCTGTTCGGGCCCTGCTCGGCCACCGCGGACACGACCAAGGACGTGCAGCTCGAGCTGGTGGCGGCGACCGTGGACATCGCGCTCCAGGCCAGCGGATAGACCCATGCGGCCAAGCTTAAGGGGAGGAAGCGGCCGCAGCAGGCCCATGCGGCGCAACGACGAGGCCGCCGTCACGCCGGTGGGCGTCATCCTGCTGGTCGGCATCACGGTCGCCTTGGTCACGCTGTTCTTCCTCATGTCGAGCCGCCTCGGCGCCGACGACGAGGTCGCCACGAGCTCCGGCGGGCAGGCCATCTTCAACAGCGACGGCTACCGCGTCCAGCCCACCGGCCCGATGCCCATCCCGGTGGAAGGCACCTTCCTGCGCCTGACCATCGACGGCAACCGCGTCGACGTGCCGCTGTCCACGTTCCAGGCGCAATTGGGAGGCGCCACCGAGTGGCGGCCCGGCACGCGCATCTGCATCGCCGGCCACGACCCGCTGTGCTACGTCGGCTCCGCCGTCGAGGTGGCCGTCGAGGTCTACACGCCGACCCGGTTCGTGTTCGCCATCGAGGCCCTGCGCTCCCAGGAGCCGGCCTTCAAGGTCGGCGCCGGCACGCCCCGCCTCGTGGTGCAGGGCGACCGCACCATCGACGTGGAGGTCATCGGCGCCGCCATCACCTGCGGCGCCAACGGGCCGACCATCCCGGTCACGGCCGCCTGGAGCCAGAACGGCGGCGCCAGCTGGTCGCCGATGGCCGGCGGTGCTGCCGTGGACGGCGGCGAGACGGCGCAGTTCCTGGTGGCCTCGGGCACCGCCGTGGGCATCCGCGGCACCGCCCAGATGGCAAGCTGCGGGAACTTCTTCGAGCAGTACGACTCCATCGTGTTCACGCCGCACGTCGAGGTGCTGGCCGCCGGCGACCCCGCGCCCAACGTGCCCGCCTTCGGCAACCAGCAGTCGCTGGAGGCCTTCATGCAGCCCTACGTCAACACCCAGACGCAGACGATGGTGCTGGACGCCAACCAGCTGATCCTGCTCTTCGAGTTCGTGGACGACCTGCAAAGCTCGGCGGCCGACTTCCAGGACCTGGTGGTCGTGCTGACCTTCACTTAGCCCGCGCGTTCAGCTTCTCGGCCACGACCTTCAGCAGCTTGTCGGGGTCGAGGGGCTTGGTCAGGAAGACCTCGACCCTGGCCTCGTTGATGGCCTCGATGGCCACTTCCAGGTGCGGGAAGGCGGTCATCAGGAGACGGGGGACCTCAGGGGCCATGGCGCGGGCCTGCTCCAGGAAGCGCAGGCCGTTCATGTCGGGCATCTTGTAGTCCGAGATGACCATGTCCACGCCGCCTTGCGACAGCAGCCGCAGCCCCTCGGCGCCGGACGGCGCGATCAGGCATTCCAGCCCGGGGAGCGCGCTCTCGAGGAGGGTCTTGAGCGAGTCCAGGATGTCCTGCTCGTCGTCCACCACCAGGACGCGGCCTGGCTGGCTCAGTTGCAGGATAGGTTCCGGCATGGGGGCCTCAGGGATTGCGGATGTCCGCACTCCGCAGTACAAAGCCAATCGGGCAATGCTATTTATGCACCGAGGGCAGGATCGAACCCCGTGCCGGCTTCCACCGAAGCGCCGGTCAGGGCCATCCTCGCGGCAAGCCCCGACCCCATCGCGGCCCACGACGGGTCCGCCATCCTTGCGGCCAACGCCCCGCTGGCGCGGCTGTTGGGCCAGACGGTGGCCAGCCTGGAAGGCCGCCTCATCGGCGACCTGATGCCGGCGCGCGACCGCCAGGCGATGCTGGACCGGATGGCCGGCGCCGGCCAGGAGACGGTCGCCATCACCCTGGAGCGCCCGGAAGGGCTCCTGGAAGTGGACCTGGTGCCCCGCGAGGTCGAGCTGGACGACAAGCGGGTGCAGCTGTGGGTGTTCCGGCCCCACGACGGCCAGTCCGAGCTGGAGCGCCTGCAGGAGGCCGACCGCCTCAAGACCCGCCTCCTCAACATCGCGGCCCACGAGCTCAACACCCCGCTGACGCCGCTGCGGCTCCAGACCCACCTGCTGCTCTCCGGCGCGCTCGGCGAGATGACGGCCCCGCAGAAGCACGCCATCGACGTCCTGGGCCGCAACGTCAAGCGCCTCTCCGACCTCGTCACCGAGATCCTCGACGTGGCCCGCCTGGAGGCCGGCCGCCTGCCCATCGATCCCAAGCCCATGGCCCTCGAGGAGGCCGTGGCCGAGGCCGTCGACTCCTACTCCGAGACCGCCCGCCGCGTCGGGCTCACCAACCAGGTCGCGATCGACCCCCGCCTGCACGTCCACGCCGACCGCCAACGGGTCCTCCAAGTGCTGTTCAACCTCCTCTCGAACGCCATCAAGTTCACCCCCGCCGGCGGCCAGGTCGCCGTCCGCGCCCGCCGCATCGCCGGCATGGCCGAGGTCGACGTCGAGGACACCGGCGCCGGCCTCACCGCCGAGCAGATCTCCCGCCTGTTCCGCCCCTTCAGCCAAGTGCACGACCCCAACCAGCTCAAGGTCCAAGGCACCGGCCTCGGCCTCTACATCTGCAAAGGCATCATCGAGGCCCAAGGCGGCCGCGTCACCGTCCGCTCCGGCGGCCCCGGCAAAGGCGCCCGCTTCCGCTTCAGCCTGCCCTTGGCCCACGCCAACCCCACCCTGGTGGTCCACGAGGCCGAGCCGCGCTCCCCCACCGCCCTGGCCCGCCGCCTCCGGGAGCTGATCTGACGATGCTGACCACCTTCGTGATGGCCACGGGGTTCTCGGCCCTCACCGGCCTGCTCTACGCCTACGTCGGCTGGCGCCTCCAGGCCCGCCGCGTCTCCGAGGACGCCAAGGTCGCCCACGGCATGTTCGTGCTGTGGTGGTACGCCCTGGCCGCCACCAGCGCCCTCACCGTCGCCACCAACGTGCTGCACATGACGGGCCGGCTGGAGATCTGGCTCTACCAAGCCATCACCCAGGTCGCCCTCCTGGTGCTGCTCTCCGGCCTGCTCGGCCTGCTGTACTACCTGATCTACCTCTACACGGGCAACAAGCGCTACCTGGCCTCCCTCGTGGTGCTCTACATCGTCATGTATGGCTGGGTCGTGGCCCTCCTCTACCAGATCGGCCCCCCCACCCAGCTCGCCGACAACGGCTGGACCATCACCCGCCTGCCCAAGGTGGACTACAACCCCGCCGTCGCCCTGGCGTTCGTCGTGCTCCTGATCGGCCCCCAGGTCGCGGCCGCCCTGGCCTACGCGGGCCTCTACCGCAAGGCGCAGGACAACACCCAGCGCTACCGCATCGCCATGGTGGCCGGCAGCATCGTCGTCTGGTTCGGCGCCTCGCTGGTCGCCAGCGCCCTGCAAGCCAGCACGGGCGCCGCCAGCTCCGAGGCGTGGCAGTATGTTTCACGCATGCTGACCGTGCTCGGCGGCTTGGCGATCCTCATGGCCTACCGGCCCCCGCGGGCATGGCAGAAGCGCTGGGGGCTGCGCTCCATCGAGGCGGAACGGCCTGGGGGAAGGGACACGGTGGCGGGGCATCATTAGCGGCCGCCGCATCCATGGCGGTGTCGCCGGGACGTCGTTTCAATACCATCAAATGTGCCGTTATTAGCCATAACATGGAAATACCGAGATTGTTAGGCCGTCGATGGGATGACCACCCCATCCAGAACCCTGAGATCCAAGTTCTCTCCAGTGCCCCGGCGTGTCCTACCCCTCGGGCTATCCTCTCTGCTGATTCTCGCGGGGGTGGCGATGCCCGTGTCGGCCGACCCGATCGGCGCGACGAACACCTGCGACGCTGGAGCGGGCAAGTTGGCCTATCCCATCACGTCCAAGATTTACGGCCCCGGCGGAAGCTGGTTCCAACTCTTCCAGGTCCAACCCGTCGAGCCGGTCGTCCTCGGCGGTTGGCAGTCCGATGTCTACGCGAGTTGGAGCCTGGCCCCCGGCGCCATCATCGTTGGCCCGGACGCCTACGGCATTGGCTTCGAGATGGATGGCCTTCTTGCGGACATCGCCCGCGGCATCGGCTACCAGTCCGCGACCTGCTACCATCTGGGCGCCGCGATGGCAGGGGCGACCGTGGAAGTCAACGCGGGGACCGTCGGCTCGGCCGGCGCAGACTCCTGCACTGTCGAATTCCACTGGGACGTCACGGTTGGGCTTGAGTACAGCATCTGGGATGGGCCGACCTTCAAGGGCGAGATGACCTTGGGTGGCTCGATTGCCTGCACCAGCTCCACGACATACGACAGCGAGCTGCTGTTCAAATACATCGGACCAACGGGCTTGTGCACCCCCTGCATGGCCGAGGGCTCCGTTCCAATTTCGAGCGGCTGCACGGCCGCGGACGCCATCAGCACGCAGGTCGTGGGTCTTGACGGCTCGACGTTGCAGTTGTTCCGCTCCGACGCCAGCGAACTCTACGCCTCGTGGAACGTCGCCGCTCCTGCGGCAGGCACCATGTCCCCCGTCATCGCCTGGAAGATTGGGGATGCCGGAACCGCCATCCTGGCGAGGGCGTCCGCCGCGTGTGAGAAGTTGGCCGACGATGTCGAGGCGGACGCCGTCAGCGTCCAACTCGCTAGCCAAGCCGTCCGTTCGCAATCTGCTGGTTGCAGCGCGGCTCCCTGGGTGGGAACCAGAGCCGGGACGGCGGCCATGTCCACGGCGACGGGACCGGCGCTGGCCAACGGATGCGTTGGTCCAGGCGGAACGTCGACCATTTACGTCAAGCCGCTCCTGGCTTGGCGAGGCGTTGCCTAGATGAGACCGGCCGAGCCAGGGCGCGGAGCCGCACTGGTGCTTCTGTTGATGTTCGCGGCTTTCGCCGGATGCACGACAACCCCGGACAACCCCGGTGAAGCGCTGGCGTGGTTGGACGAGTACGCGGCGTGCGATGGAGACGCCCCCGGCGAGTGCATCGCATACCCGCCGGAGGTGGCCCAAAGCCTCGACGCGGCTGCATTCAATCCCATGGGTTGGCGATGCTTCTTCTCGACCGCCGAGCCAGCGTTCGAGTGGAGCCTGCACCATCGCCTCCCAGCCCTCTCCGGGTCCACTGCAAGCCCCGTCGCATTCGAGTTCGATTTGGGACGTCAGCCGATTCGGGGAGGCTACCTGGTCTTGGAGCAAGCGTCGCAGCGAGACGTGTACAATTTTTCAACATCGGCCAGCAACGTCGCTGTCGTCACCGACCGCGGCTACGAGATGACCCAGCCGCTCACGGCCACCGTGTTCGTGTACGATGTGTCCATTGAGGCAAACCTGACGGCGCCCATCGTCCATGATCGCATCTATTGGCGGCCCACCAATCCGCCATCAGGCGTGCACGAAATGCGGTTCCAGGACAAGCGATTCTTGCTTGATGAAGCGCATGGCAACGCACGCGTCAAGCACTCGTTCTCGGTCGGCCCCGAAAACAGTGCCATTGAAGTCCATGTGACGCCACGCATCGATCATGCCCCAGTCACCGTGGCAACCCCGTTGTTGCGGCAGTGCGCCTAGAAGTCATTTGCCCATCTGGCGACGGCAGCGGACGAACCGGAAGCTCATGGATCGCGCAGCAGCCGGCGCGACCTGCCCGCCAACCCTTTGGCTCATATACCTCCCGCGTGTCGGCCGCCAGGCCGGCGGGGTTTCCCCTGGGAGCACCGACCGGCGCAATGTCGAGTGTGAGTCACAATGGCAACTGGAGTCGACCGCAAGTCGAACCCTGTGCTCGTGGCCCTGATCGGCGACCTGTACACCGCAGGCCGCTCGAACGAGGCCCCCCTGTGGCGAGACATCGCTTCCCGCTTGGAGAAGCCGTCGCGCAACTGGGCACAGGTCAACGTCAGCAAGCTGAACGAGAACCTGCGCGACGGCGAGAACGCCGTCATCGCCGGCAAGCTCCTGGGCGACGGCGAGGTCACGAAGGCCGTGACCGTCATCGCGTTCAGCGCCTCCGCGTCCGCGAAGGCCAAGATCGCCAAGGCCGGCGGCAAGGTCCTGACCCTCAGCGAGGGCGTCAAGAGCTTCCCGAAGGGCCAGAACTGCAGGATCCTCGGGTGATTTGATGTCCGGAGCCAAGCACTACAATCCCGTGCCCACCATCGGCACCACCCGCAACGTCGTCGTCATCGACGCCACCGGCCTGGTCCTCGGCCGCATGGCCACCCACGTGGCCAAGCACGCCATCGAGGGCGACGAGGTCCACATCGTCAACGCCGAGCGCGCCATCGTCGTGGGCTCGAGCAAGAAGGCGATCCAGGAGCACTACCTCCAGAAGCGCCACGTCGGCACCATGCGCAAGGGCCCGTTCTTCCCCCGCGAGCCCCACCTCATGGTCAAGCGCACCTGCCGCGGCATGATCAACTACCAGTCGTCCGCCGGCCGCGCCGCCTACAAGCGCATCAAGGCGCACATCGGCGTCCCCAAGGAACTGGCGGGCCAGAAGGCCCTCGACCTGCCGGCCGCCAAGCGCGCCGCCCGCACCTACCTCACGGTGGCGGAGATCTCCGGCTGGCTCGGCAGCAACCGCGCCCAGAAGCTCGTGGAGGCGTAACCCATGGCCAAGAAAGTCGTCAACACCTCCGGCAAGCGCAAGACCGCGGTCGCCCGCGCCACCGCCCTCAAGGGCGACGGCAAGATCCGCGTCAACCGCGTCCCCCTCGAGATCGTCGAGCCCGCCCTCGTGCGCATGAAGATGGGCGAGCCCGTCTTCATCGCCGGCAAGAAGGCGGAGAAGCTGGACATCCAGGTCTCCGTCAGCGGCGGCGGCATCATGGGCCAGGCCGACGCGGTCCGCACCGCCATCGCCCGCGCCATCCTCGAGTACACCGAGGACGCCGAGCTCAAGGAGCAGTACCTGGCGTACGACCGCACCCTGCTTGTCAACGACACGCGCGTCAAGGAGAGCAAGAAGCCCCTCGGCCGCGGCGCCCGCAAGAAGCGCCAGAAGTCCTACAGGTGACCGGATGATCATTCCGGTTCGCTGCTTCACGTGCGGCAAGGTCGTCGGCTCCGCGTACGAGCAGTACACCCAGGCGGTCGCGAAGGGCAAGAAGTCCAAGGAGGCGCTCGACGCCACCGGGCTGACGCGCTTCTGCTGCCGCAGGATGCTCATCTCGCACGTGGACCTGATCAAGGAAGCCGCGCCGTACGAGTAGGCTGGCACTCCCCCTTCTCCTTTCCTTCTTCCCTAGGTCCTTCGCCTGGCGAAGCGGCTCGGCGCCTGGCGGCTACTTCCCGACGAACCTTGGCGCCCGCTTCTCCACGAACGCGTCCAGGCCTTCCTGCTTGTCCTTGGTCGCAAACAGCAGGACGACGGAGTCCTGTTCGATGCGCAGCCCGGTGGGCAGGTCCGCGCCCAGGCCGCGGTCCATGCTGCGCTTGGCGCCGGCCACCGCGAGCGGCGCCTTCTGGGCGACCGTGCGCGCCACTCCGAGGACGAACTCCAACAGGTCGCCGGCGGGCTTGACGTCGTTGACCAGGCCGATCGCCTTCGCCTCCGCGGCGCTCAGGGTCCGGCCCGTGAACGTCAGCTCCTTGGCGGCGCCGAGGCCGACGCGGCGAGGCAGGCGCTGGGTGCCGCCGAAGCCCGGGTGGATGCCGAGGCCCACCTCGGGCAGGCCGAGCTGCGCCTTGTCGGAGGCGTACAGCAGGTCGCCGCACAGCGCCAGCTCCAGCCCGCCGCCGAAGGCGAAGCCGTTGACCGCCACCAGGACCGGGCAGGGCAGGCCCGCCAGCCGGTCGAGGACGCGGTTGCCCAGCTCGGTGTAGGCCTTGGCGCCGGCGGCGTCCATGGCGCGCATCGTGGGGATGTCGGCGCCGGCGATGAACGCCTTGCCTTCGCCGGTGAGGACGACGGCGCGCACGGTGCCGGCCTTGTCGATGGCGTCGAGGCAGGCATCAAGGTCCCGCAGCACGGGCGGGCTGAGGGCGTTGAGCGCCTCGGGGCGGTCGAACGTGACGAGCGCGACGCGGCCGTCGTCGAGGAGCTCGTGGACGACGGCCGGCATCGGCCACGGCGCGCCCTTGAGGCTGGCGAGGGTGGCGGGCATCGGGAACGCGGCGCCCCACTTCTTGGCGAGGGCGCCGACCTCGGCGGCGGCCTGCGCGGTGCCCAGGCGGTTAATAATAGCGAACGGCCCCGCGGCCCAGCGCAGGCCGACGGTGGCGCCGCGGTCGGTGTCGCGCCGGGTGGCGACCCCGTCCGCAACAAGGTGGCAGGCGATGCCGAAGGCAACCCCCCGCAGGCGGGCGGCGACGGCTGCCTTCTTGGCTTCGGCGGGAACGCCGGCAAGGTCCCAGTTCGCCTTCTTCTCCACTTGGCCCACAAGGGCTTGGGCGGGCTGGTAGAACGCGCCCAGCTCGCGGTGCAGCGTCGACTGGGCGTGCAGGCTGATCGGGACGCCGGTGACGTTCATGAGTTCGAACGGGCCCATCGAGATCTGGAACGCCTCCTTGGCGGCGGCCTCGATGGTGGGGATGTCGGCGACCCCTTCGTCCAGCAGGCGGCAGGCCTCGTTGACCCAGGGCACGAAGAAGCGGTTGACCGCGAAGCCAGGCGCGTCGGCGGTGCGGATCGGCAGCTTGCCGGCGCGCTTGGCGGCGTCCCACACGGCCTGGAAGGCGGCGGGGCTGGTGCCGTCGGCCTGGACGACCTCGACCAGCTTGTTGACGGCGGCGGGGAAGAAGAAGTGCAATCCGACGACGCGGTCGGGGCGCTTGGTGGCGGCGGCGAGGTCGCGGACGTAGAAGCTGGAGGTGTTGGTCGCGAGCACGGCCTTGGCGGGCGCGGCGGCGTCGAGCCGGGCGAACAGGTCCCGCTTGACCTTGAGGTCCTCGAACACGGCCTCGACGACCAGGTCGGCGTCGGCGACCGCCTTGCCCAGGTCGGGCTCGGCGCGCAGCCGGCCCATGAGCCCGTCCAGCTCGGCGGCGGGCATCTTGCCGTCGGCGACCCGCTTCTCGAGCGGCTTGCGGACGCGCTCCAGCCCGCGGGCGATGGCCTCCTGCGACACGTCGTTGACCGTGACCTCGAAGCCGCCGGCGGCGAACGCCTGCGCGATGCCGGAGCCCATGTTGCCGGCGCCCACGACCGTGACCTTGCGGACCTGCATGGGGCGCGCACCAGCCCTGCCCTTTTTGACCCCACCCCGGTCTGGCCGGCCAATGGCAGGCGGCGTGCTCAAGACGTTTGGCGGGATTTTCCTGGTCCTCGGGTGCGTGCTGGTGCTCGGCGGCCTGGCCGCGGCGGCGACCGGCTACGTCCAGGAAAGCGACAACCGCGACAAGGGCCCGTTCTACGACGGCCAGGAGGGCGACATCAACCAGCAGATGGTCCTGTACGGCCTCATCGGCGCCGGCGCCGGCCTGCTGCTTGCCATCGTCGCGGCCGTGCTCTTGGCCGGCGGCGGCGCCCGCGGCCGCCGCGCCCTGGAGCGCAGCATCGCCGCGCGCGGCGCCCCTGCCGAAACCGCCACGGGCGCCGCGCCCGCGCGCACGGCCAGCCGCAAGGCCGTCGTGCCGCCGCCTCCGCCGCCCTCCAAGAACGGCAAGGGCGCCATCATCGCCGTGGTCGCGATGGTCGCGCTGTTCGGCGTGGTCGCGCTGCTGGTGGCCGGCGGCTTCAAGGACATCGTGGCGCCGGGCTCGTCGCGCGACGCCGACACGCCGGCGGAGACCTACCGCGCCTCGTTCAACGGCACCCTGGCTGGCACGGCGTTCGGCATCGGCTTTCTGCCCGCGTCGGACAGGCTCGGCGAGTTCGTGGCGCCCCAGGACTCGGCTCAATGCACGCTGACGCTCGGCTGGACGCCTGCGCCGGGCGGGGCCGAGACCCTTCAGCTTTGGCTGGGGCGCGACGGCAAGGAAATCGCGAACGCCACTGGCGGCCCCGACCTCCAGCTGCAAGCCGCCGTCCTGCCCGGCCTGCACGACTGGCAAGTGGGCCCGGGCAGCGGCGACTTGGTCGCGCAGCAGGAGTTCACGCTGCTCGTCGTCTGCACTGGCGAAGCGTAGGCTACAGCCGCCGCACGGCCAGGAACGCGACCACGGTCGCGACCCCCACCAAGGCGCCGAAGCCGAGGCCCCACCAGGGGACGCCGTCGTCGTGGCCGGTCACCTGGGGGCCGAACGCGACGGCCGGCGCGCCTTCGGCCGCCTCGCCCGCCGGCCGCTCCGGCGCGCTGCGCGCGGCCGTCGGCAGCGGGCGGTCGGCGTGCGCCGAGGCGCCGCTCTCCAGCAGGGTGGCGGCCGGCGCGCCGGTGGCCAGCAGCGCGAGGGCGCCGGCGCGGCAGGCGACCTCCGGCTTCGGCGTGCAGGCGGCGCCGGCGCGGTGGACGGGCACGATGGCCTCCAGCAGGCCGTCGCCGTCCACGTCGTCGAGGACGGCGCCGCGCGTCGGCGTCCAGCCGTTGGGGAGGGCGGCCCAGGCGGCGAGGCGGCCGTCGGTGAGGTTGAAGGCAGCCAGGCCGGGGTTGCCGTCGCGGGCGTGCGGGACGACCGCGGCCGGGCCGCCGCCGACCGAGGCCACCGCAAGGTCGAAGCCGGTCTGGGGCGCGTCCACCGCAGCCGTCCAGAGCAGGTCGCCGTTGCGGCCGTCGAGCGCGAACAGGTTGCCGGGCCCGAGGCGGCGGCCGTCGCCCGGGTGCTCGCCGACGGTGTTCCAGTCGAGCACGACCCAGTCGCGCACGCCGTCCTGGTTCACGTCGAGAGGAATCGCGCGCGACTGCACCATGGGGTTGCCGAACGGGTGCGCGACCGACCAGCGCGGCTGGCCGTCGGCGCCAAGCTGCACCAGGCGGGCGTGCGACGCGCGCATCCAGCCGTCGCCGTTGCCGTGCTCGACCGCGACGCGGGCGCCGACCAGGAGCTCGACGGCGCCGTCGCCGTCCAGGTCGGCCACGGCGGGCGCGGCCGCGAAGCCGCCGGGCCGCGCCTCGCTGGCGGGCACCGTGTAGGCCCACACCTCGCGGCCGGTGGCGGCCTGGCGTGCGACCACGTGGCCGTCGCCGGTGGCGAACACCGCGACCGGCGGGCCGCCGGCGCGCAATGGGCCGACCCAGGGGCCGGCGGGGCCGGCGTGGCTGGTCTCCATCCAGGCGAGGCTGCCGTCGGCGCGGAACGCGAACTGGCCGGGCACGTCGTCGGCCTGGGCGTAGACCCATGCCGGGCCGGCGGGGTCGGGGCGGGCCAGGAACGGGTGGCCCTGGGCGAGGCGGGTGCGGTTCTCAGGCGGGGTCGGCGCGAGCCACGGGTGGTGGTCCCAGAACGCGGGGTCGTGGGCGGGCGCGTAGGCGGGCTGGCTCCATTCGGCGTGCATCCCGATGGTGTCGGCGTCGTCAAGTCCCATCTCGCGCTCGAAGCGGGTGAGGACGCCGCCTGCGTTGAGCACCACGAGGTCCACCAGGCCGTCGGAGTCAAGGTCGCCGACGGCGAGGCCGTTGCGGGTCTGCGCGTGCCAGACGGTGCCGTTGCCGGGATGCGGGGTCGCAAGCTCGGCGCGCACGGCGCCGCGCAGCAGGTCGATGGCGTAGGCGCGGGCGTTGTCGTTCATCAGGAGAAGCTCGTTGCGGCCGTCGCCGTCGAGGTCCGCGAGGGTGGCGCCGTAGGCGTCGAACGACTCCAGCGGCATGGAGGCGCCGAGGTCGTTGGAGTCCAGCACCGCAAGCAGGGCGAACGAGTCTGGCGCTTCCGCTTGGCCGTGCGCGTGCGCGGCGGCAAGCAGCAGCAGGAGGAGCGCAGCGCGCGCGGTCGGCTTGGGCATCGCTCCCTCGCCCATGGCCGCGGCCGGGCATCGACGCGCCGGTCGCGGCAACCGGCGTCAGGGGCCGGTGTATTCGAGGACGTAGAGGCCGGTGGCCTCGTCGCTCGCGTACAACAGGCCGCCCTGCTCGAACACGCCCCAGACGCGCGGCTGCATCGCCGGCGAGTCGGGGCGCGGCTTGGCGGGCATGTAGAAGCCGACCGACGCCGGGTCGGCGAGGCCGTTGGGGCCGCCGACGTCGAGCACCCAGACGCCGGCGTGGTTGTGCGCCAGCGCGACCTTGGTGCCGAAGGTGTCGAAGTTGTGCGGGCTGAAGTCGAGGGCGCGCACCGCCAGCTCGCCCGGCAGCTTCCAGTGGCCGAGCTTGGCGGGGCTGGCCGGGTCGGTGGTGTCGAGGAAGGTGAGCTGGCCGGTCTCGTTCTCGGCGTCGATGATCTCGGGCTCCGCGATGGTGACGTGCCGGCCGTCGAGCAGGGTGTCGAAGGGCGCCGTGAGGTGGATGTTGTTGTAGCGGCTCGGGCTGAAGTCGGTGAAGCTGGACACGAGCGGGAGGCTGGGCGGGTTGGCGGGGTCTGCCGCCGGGCTGGGCGGGTTGGTGAAGTCGTAGATGCGCGTGCCCTTGTCCCAGTAGGCGACGTAGAGCAGCGTGCGGCCGTCGACGGGGTGGACCTGGACGCGGGTGTCGTGCGGGAACACCAGGCCGCCGGGGGCCGCCTGCTCGGTCACTTGGATCTGCGCGACCGGCACGAGGCCGACCTTCGGCACGTTGACGCCGGGGACGCCGGCAGGGGCCTCAGGACGCTCTTGAACAAGGAACACGACGACGCGCTGGGTGACGGGGACGGTGGCGACGATGGCGCCGGTGCCGGGCTCGGTCAACAGGTCGTAGGTGCACGCGATGAGGTAGTCCAGGCCGTTCTCGTGGCGGACGTAGGTGAGCGTGTGCGGGCCGTTGGCGGGCATCGGCACGAACGAATCGAGGCGGGGCGCGCGCTTGTCCGAGACGTCGACGACGTGGATGCCGCGGGGCAGGGTCGCGGGCGGCTCGGGGTTGGCCTGGGCGCCGCCGGCCAGTTGCTCGACGCTGTTGCGCTGGGTCGCGAAGTACACGAAATGCTCCTCGGGGTCGACCTCGAGGTCGAAGCCGGGCGGGCCCTGCCAGCGCGCCACGAACGTCGGGCTCGGGGAGCGGATGTCCAGGATCGAGAAGCCGCCGAAGCTGCCGTCCGCGGACACGGCGGACAAGTAGGCGTGCTCAGGCGCGACGGCCAGCTCGTTGTAGACGCCCTTGGCCGGGATGCGGGCAGGGTCGCCGGAGTCGTCGACGCCGTTGGCGTAGCCCACCAGGCGCATGTTGGCGCTGCCGGCGTGCGCGGCGGCGTCGAAGTGGCCGCGCGCCTCGTCCGGGTGGTCGAGGGTCAGCACGGCCTCGGCCGCGGCCTCGACCTGGCTCCGGACGGCGCCGAGGTCCGGGCCGGCCGGCCCGTCCTGCAGGCAGCCGGCGAGTGTTGCCAAGACGATGGCCGCCGCGACGAGAACCTTCATGCCGGAGGCGGCGACCCGGCCGGCTCCTGAAAGGGGTTGTGGTCCCGCAGCCAGGCTTCCGAAGGCGGGTCGAGGGTGCCGATGCCGTTGCGGCGCAGCAGTTGCGCCGTGAGCGCAAGCGGCAGCCCGACGACGTTGCTCCACGGCCCGGCCTGCACCCGGAGGTAGGGCGCAAGCAGCGCGTCCTGGATGCCGTAGCCGCCGGCCTTGCCTTCCCATTGGCCGGAGGCGACGTAGGCGTCCACGGCCTCGCGCGGCAGCCGCTCCATCAGCACGGCAGAAACCGCATGCGCGGCGTCGACGGCCCTGCCGTCCCACGCCAGCGCAAGCCCGGTGGCCACCTGGTGGGTCGAGCCGGAAAGAAGCGCCAGCCGCTCGCGCTCCTGGCCGGGGTCGCGGGCCTTGCCCACCAATTCGTCGTGCCAGACGACGACGGTGTCGGCGGCCAGCACCCATGCGTCCGGGTGGTTGGCGCTCGCGGCCAGCGCCTTCTTGCGGGCGATGACCTGCAATGCCTCGGGCACGGGCAGGCCACGCGGCGCGACCTCCTCGACGGGCACGGCGTCCACCGTGAACTCGGGGACGAGGAGGCGCAGCAGCACCGAGCGGCGCGGCGACCGGGAGGCGAGCACGAGCCTCATTGCGCGGCCTTCGCAAGCAGGTCCTTCAGGCGCGCCGAGATGACTTGGCCGTCCGCCTTGCCCCGGAGCTCCGCCATGACGGGGCCCATGAGCGGGCCGAGGGCCGCCATGCCGCGGGCCTTGACGAAGTCGGCGCGCTCCGCGAGCACGCGGGCGATCACTGCGTCCACGGTGGCGGTGTCGGCGGCGGCGACCCCGGCCTTCGCGATGGCGTCGGCGATGGGCAGCCGGGGCTCGGCGTCGAGGACCTTGAGGATGGCGGGCACGGCCTCCTTGGCGAACCGGCCGGCGGCCAGCGCCGCGAACACCTCGTCGAGGCGGGGGCGCACGGCGTCGGCGTGCTCCAGGGCGGCGAGGTCTTGCAGCAGCGTGCGGGCGGCGACGGCGGGCTCGGCGCCGGCGGCGCGCAGCCGGGCGAACGCGGGCTCCAGGTCGTCGGCGACGAGCTGCTGGGCCAAGTCCACGCTGAGGCCGGCCTTGGCGAGCGCCTCGACCCGTTGCTCGGGCAGCGGCGGCAGGCGCCCCAAGACGGCACGCCACGCCTCGGGCCGCACCCGGATGGGCGGCACGTCGGTCTCGGGGTACATCCGGGCGGCGCCGGGCATCGGGCGCATGTAGCGCGTCGAGTCGTCCGGCTGGGCGCCGCGCACCTCGCTGCGAGCCGCACCCACGGCGAGGCGGGCGCGGTCGGCGACGGCGTCCAGCGCGCGGCGGGCCACGAGGTCGCGCTCGACGCAGATGGCGAACGCGTCGTCGGGGCCGCAGCCGAGCGCCACGCGGACGGCCTGCACCTCGTCGGGGGTGATGCCGTAGCCGGGCAGCTCGTCGGAGTGGAAGATGCCCTTGACGCCGGCGGCGACGCGGGCATGGTCGGCAAGCTCGCGGCCGAGGCGGGGGCCGTCCTTGCTGGCGCCGCGCAGCAGGCCGGCCATCTTGGGCAGCCGCTGGGCGAGCACGGCGTGGCCCTTCTTGGCGCCGTCCGCGACCGCCTTGGCCTGGGTGTTGGCGAACGCGGCGCCGACGTGGACGGCGGGCGGGACCTGCTCCGGGTCGAAGCCACGCGCGGCCAGCTCGCCGGCGACGTGGTGCATCCACAGTTGGCGGCGGCATTCGGCCTCGATGACGCGGGGCACGGCGCGCAGGTCCTGGCAGCCCTTGATCTCGACGCGGGCGCCGACGCCCACGCTGACGTTGAGGTCCTGGCGGATGGTGCCGAGGCCGCGCTTGACCCGGCCGGTGGCGCGCAGCAGGGCGCCGAGGCGGGCGGCCGTGCGTTGGGCGTGCGCCGGGTCGCGGACGTCGGGCGCGGTGGCGACCTCCAAGAGCGGGATGCCGAGGCGGTCGAGGGTGTAGGTCGCGACCCCGTCCTTCTCCTCCAGCGGCCGCGCCGAGTCCTCCTCCAGCGCGATGGTCCAGACGCCGACGTCGCCGCCCTCGACGGGGAAACGGCCGCCGGTCGCGATCAAGGCAGTGCGCTGGAAGCCGCTGGTGTTGCTGCCGTCGATGACGGTCTTGCGCATGACGTGGACCTCGTCGACCGGGCGGGCGCCCAAGAGGCCCGCGAACGTGAGTCCGACGTCGAGCGCGTCGCCGTCGAGCGGGCGCGGCGGCTCCTCGTCCAGCTCCACCAGGCTCGTGAGCCCCTCGATGGCGAGGTAGCGGAAGCGGCGGCCGCGGCGGGACTCGGCCGCGGCGGCGGCGTCGACGGCGCCCGACTCGGAGCCGGTGGCGCGCAGGGTGCGCGTGACCTCGCCGACGGTGCGGCGCGCGATCTCCTCCGGCTCCAGCACGGCGCTCGGGACGCGGCTGAACAGCTTGCCCGTGTCGAGCTGCTGGTGGATTTCCAGGCCGCAGCGGAACCCGATGGCCCCGTAGTCGAGCTGCTTGGCGTCGGCCCAGCGGCGGGCGTCGGCGCCGGTCATCGTCATGGGGCGGCCTCCGGCGCGCAGGCCGAGCAGAAGGCGTTGGGGGCGACCGGCTCGCCCATCTCGCCGGCCAGGTCGGCCTGGAACAGCCGCCGCACCTCGGCGGGGTCGGAGGTGTGGCCCAGGATCCACATCATCTTGATGTAGGCCGCCTCGGGCGTCATGTCGCCGGCCGGCAGCACCCCCATCTGGAGCAGGTCGCGGCCGGTGGAGTAGACGTTCATGTTGACGGCGCCGTGGATGCACTGGCTGGCCATTACGACGTGGGCGCCGCGCTCGATCACCGTCTTGATGCCGGGCAAGACCCGTTGCGCGACGTGGCCGAGGCCGGTGCCGACCAGCACGGTGGCCTTCAGCACGACGTCCTCGACGTGCTTGGGCCAGAGGCCGGGGTAGGAGAGGATCATGCTGACCTCCTCGTCCCAGACGGCGTCGCAGCGGGCCTGGCCGGGGGTCGCCTTGCGGTAGGGCGCGCGCAGCTCGATGCGGTCGCCGACGACGTGGCCGAGCGGCGGGACGTTGATGCTCTGGAACGCGTCGCGCCGGCTGGTGTGCATCTTGCGCACACGGCTGCCGCGGTGGATGGCGCAGGCGTCGTCGCTGGAGGTGGCGTGCAGCACGGCGACCACTTCGCCCACGTCGGAGAGGGCGGCGACCCGAGCGGCGGCCAAGAGGTTCATGGCGGCGTCCGACGACGGCCGGTCGCTGCTGCGCTGGGAGCCCACGAGGACGACGGGGCCGGGGAGGTCCTTGAGGGCGAACGCCAGCGCCGTCGCGGTGTAGCTCAAGGTGTCGGTGCCGTGCGGGATGACAACACCGCGGGCGCCGTGGTTGAGGTGCCACGCCGCGCGCTCCGCGATCTTGGTCCAATGCTCGGGCTGCATGTCCTCCGAGAACATGTTGAACAGCACCTCGGCGCGCATGTTGCAGAACCCGAACAGCTCCGGCACGGCGGCGGCAAGCTCCTCCGGACGGGTCGCGGGGGTGACGCCGCCGGTGCGGTAGTCCACGAACGACGCGATGGTGCCGCCGGTGCCCAGCACCGCGATGGTCGGCTTGCGCGGGTCCTCCGCGACCTGGACCGCCTGGCGCGCCGCCGGCTTGGCCTTCTCCAGCACCTCGACCTTGGCCCCGGTCGCGAGGATGCCGACGTTGTAGCCGTTGCCGAGCTTGACGGTCACGATGTCCGGGCCGCTGAAGCTGTGCCGCGGCACCAGCACGCCCTCGAACGAAGTGCCGTCGGCGGCGGTCAGGCGGATGCGGTCCCCGGGTTGGGCCTCGGCCACGGGGCGCCCAACGGAGGGCGGCTTAAAGGCTGGGCGCGGGAGGCTCAGGTTTCGGTCCCCGTCGTGCCCGCCGCCGGCACCTTGGCGCCGCGGAACCGGCCCCAGTGCAGCACGCTGACGCCCCAGGCGACGATGGCGAGGACGCCCATGGCAGCGACCATGGGCCAGTTCTTCTCCGGCTGCTGCAGGGCAAGGCCGCTCAGGCCGGCAAGCACGGTCACGGCGCTGCTGCCCAAGAGCGCGGGGACGCCGGACTGGCGCAGCAGCATGGCGTCGCTCCAGGCCCAAGGCTGGCGCTGCGAAAAGAGGGCCAGGGCAAGGACCGCCGTGGACAGGAACAGCAGCAGGGCGGTGGGGACGGCAAAGACCAGGGCGAGGCCGACGACGTCCTCGCTAGGGTAGTCCGACAAGTAGGACAGCCAGGATGCGGCGGCCACCACGGCGACGCCGAGGCCGACAAGGCCGGCCAGCAGCGCGGCGAGGCGGCTCTGCACTGGGGAGGGGGCTTGCATGCCCTTCGATGCCGGGGCGGGTTGATGAGGCTTGGCGAGCCCGGCCCCGGGGACTCACGGCTTCAGGCCCTTGACCAGTTCCAGCAGCCTGCCTTCCAGCTGGTCCGACTTCTCCAGTTGGTAGTCGTAGGCGACCTGGACGGTCTTGCCGGTGGCGTACAGCACGGCGCTCTTGGCGTCCTTGATCTCGTAGTCGAAGTCCCACGACTTGCCGCCGATGCGGCTGGTCCACATCTTGATGACGGGCTTGGCGTTGATCTTCATCGGCGCCTTGTAGTCGAGGGCGGCGTGGGCGAGGATGAACGGGAAGTCGCGCTCGGAGGTGCTGCCGGCGACCTCAGTGAAGAACCGCATCCGGCAGTGCTCCAGGTAGGTGAGGTAGAGCGCGTTGTTGACGTGGCCCATGCCGTCGATGTCGTTGAAGCGCACCTCGATGGCGACGCTGTAGGCGGGCATCAGGCGCCTCGGCCCAGGGCGGCCTGGACGCGGACGGCCAGGTCATGCAGTTGCTCCGAGGGGATCGCCATCGGGCCGGGGAAGGCGGCGTGGACGGGGCCGGCGCCGTCGCCGGGGCCGCGGGGGACCAAGTGGAGGTGGAGGTGCTGGACCTCCTGGCCGGCGGCGGGGCCGTTGTTGATCGCCAAGGTCGAGTCGGGGGCGCCCGTCAGCCTGCACAGCACCGGCGCGAGCCGGCGGGCGGCGGCCATGAGGGCGGCGGCGTCCTCAGGGGCTGCGTCCTCCAGCTTGGCGGCGTGCCGCTTGGGGACCAGCAGGGCGTGGCCGGGGCGCAGCGGCCGGATGTCCAGGAACGCGAACACGCGGTCGTCCTGCCACAGCTCGGCGCTCGGGATGGTGCCCGCCGCGATGCGGCAGAAGAGGCAGTCGGCCACGGGGTTTCGATGCGCGGGGGGATTTGAGGCGTTCGCTACCCATCCTTGGCCAGGTAGGGCCCACAGTCCGAGTAGCCTTGCCTGCGGTAGTAGGGCTTGACGCCCCAGCCCGCGATCACCAGCAGGCGGCGCACGCCCCACTCCGTGAACGCGATGCGCTCGGCCTCCGCCATCAGCCGCGCGCCCAGGCCCCGGTGCTGCCAGGCGCCAAGCTCGGGGTCGTCGCCGATGCGGGTCGCGGTGCCGTAGACCTTGACCTCGCGCACGAAGGCGCAGCCGCCCGCCGCCTGGGCTTCAGGGCGGTGCGCGTCCGGCCCGACCCGCCGGAGCCGCAGGAAGCCGGCGACGCGGTCGTCGGTCTCGAACGAGAGGAACACCTCGCTGCCGCCGGAGGCTGCGTAGTCGAGGCGGCGCAACACCGGCTCGCCGGCGGGGGCTTGGTCGCGCACCTCGCGGCAGCGGATGCAGCGGCACGCCTTGCCGTCGGCGGCCATGGCCTGCTGCGCCAGTTGGCGGAGGTTGGAGTTCAGGACGCCGGCCTCGACGTGGGTGGTGGGGATGTCGCGGTCGATGCGCTGGATGCGGCAATACTCGGGCACGAGGGGCTTCATCGCGGCGACGACGCGGGTGGCGGCGGCGGTGTCGTAGGGCGTGAACTCACCGCGCTGCCATTGCCGCTTGAGGGTGGTCTCGCCCTCCATCACGACCAGCGTCGGGTAGATTTTCAGCATGTCCGGGCGCCAGCGAGGGTCGGTCCAGAGGGTGGCGAACTCGCGCAGGTCGGATTCGGGGTCCGGGTCGAGCTTGCCGTCAACCGGCGGCCGCGGCAGCCCCGGCATGATGTGCGCGCACACTTTGAAGCCGGCGTCGCGCGCGACCTGCAAGGCTTGCGCCGACTCCGCCAGCGTGTGCCCGCGGTGCGTCAGCCGCAGTACCTCGTCGTCGAGCGACTCCAGCCCGACCTCGATGCGGGTGGCGCCCAGGCGCAGCATCCCGTCGACGTGCGGCTGCAGGCACCAGTCGGGCTTGGTCTCGATGGCAAGCGCCACGCAGCGGCAAGTCGCGGTCTCGTTGGCCTGCTGGAGCGCGAGCAGCCGGGCCGAACGCTCGGCCTCGCCCAACGCCTGCCACGCCGCCTCGGTGTCCCAGGCGCCGTCGCCGGGACCATCGTTGAGGCCCGCGAAGATGCCGGCCACGAACCAGTCCTGGTAGGCCGGGTCGCGGGCCGGGAAGGTGCCGCCCTGCACGACGACCTCGACCTTGTCGATGGCGTGGCCGTTGCGCGCGAGCTGGGCGAGGCGGCCGCGCACGATGCAGTAGGCGTCGTAGCCGAACTGCTTGGCCCGCATCGTGGAGGGTTCGAAGCCGGTGTAGCTCTGGGGCGCGTCGACGTCGGGGCCGCCGGGGCAGAAGGTGCACTTGCCGTGCGGGCAGGCGGCGGGACTCGACATGACGGCGACGACGGCGACCCCCGAGGCACTGCGGGACGGCTTGGTCCGGAGGATGGCGGCGAACGAGTCGCGCAGGTCGGCGGGCAGGAGCGGCGCGAGGTCGGCGTCGCTGGGGGCGGCCATGCCGCGCGCGGCCGCGGCGTCCCGCTTGGCCGTGTGCAGCTGCGCCTTGTCGCCGACCCGGCCCGCGCGCATCGCGGCGGCGACGGCGTCCGCGACCTCGGCCAGGGCCATGCGGCGGGCGGTGCGGTGCGGGCTGAAATCAGTTGCGCCAAGACCGCGGCGTGAACACCAGGATGGCGGCGAACAGCTCCATGCGCCCGAACCACATGAGGGCGGTGAGCACCAGCTTGCTGCCGGCGTGCAGGTCCCAGACGCCGTCGGAGAGCGGCCCGAAGCCGGCGCCGACGTTGCCAAGGGCCGCCAGGACGGTGCCGGAGACGGCGGTGAGGTCGAGGTGCGGCTCCATCGCGGCCACCAGGAAGGCGCCGCAGGTCCACAGGATGAGGTAGGTGAAGAAGAACGCGATCACGGCGCTGACACCGGTCTCGGGGATGACGCGGCCGGCGACGCGCACGGGGATGACGGCGCGCGGGTGCAGGATGCGGCGGATTTCGCGGTTGACGACGCGGATGAGGACGAAGCCGCGGAACGCCTTGAGGCCGCCCGAGGCGCTGCCGGCGGTGCCGCCGAGCAGCACGAGCAGGATGACGACGAGGGTGGCGGCGTGCGGGAACGCGAGGCCGGCGGGGTGCGCGATGCCGGTGCCCGTGCCCATCGAGACGGCCGTGAAGGCGCCGCCGTCGAGGGCGACGCCGAACGGGGTGCCGGCCCGCCACAGCAGGAAGGCGAGGGCGGCGGCGCCGACGCCGAGGGCGACGAGGAAGAAGCGCCATTCCGGGTTGCGCAGGATCGGCTTGGCCTGGCCGCGGCGCAGCAGGAGGAAGGTGAGGGTGAAGTTGGTGGCGCCGAGCAGCATCGTGAAGGCGAGGATGGCGCGCACCCAGCCGTCGGCGAGCACGGCGGCGAAGCCCGGGTCCGTGAAGGCGCCGGTGCCGTAGGCGGCGAAGGTGGCGACCATGCCGTGGAAGGCGGCGTCGTGGCCCGTCATGCCGACCCGCAGGTGCAGGACGAGGGTGAGGACCGCGACCAGGACGACGGTGATGAGGCCGTACATGCGCCACAGCCCTTTGGCGACCTCGGCGATCTTGGGCTGGATGCGGGTGGCAGCGTGCGCCGAGGCCTCGGTGCGCAGCAGCTGGAGGCCGCCGTGGGTCAGCTTGGACAGGAGCGCCACGGTGAGGATGATGATGCCGAGGCCGCCGAGCCATTGGGTGAAGGCGCGGTACCAGATGAGGCTCGGGGGCAGGTCGACGTTGGGCGCGATGGTGGTGATGCCGGTGCCGGTGAGGCCGCTCATCGCCTCGAACAGCGCGTCGACGGGCCGGGGCACGGCGCGCGACAGCAGGAACGGCAGCATCGCGAACGCGGCGACCAGGAGGCCGGCGAGCGCCACCGTGAGGTAGGCCTCGCGGTCCAGCAGGTCCTCGTGGGCGCGGCGGCGGCCCAGCAGGCGCATCGGCAGCCAGGCCAGCGTGCACAGCGCGGCGGCGGTGGCGAACACGATGGCCATGGCGGGCACCTCGACGACGCCGAACAGGCTGGAGTCGACGGGCTCGTAGGCGAGCGCCACGGGGATGGGCAGCAGCAGCGCGGCGGAGAACAGCCGCAGCACGCCACCGAGGGCGCCGACCACCCGCAAGCCACGCATCACGTGAACAGACGCTCCAAGGCCTCGCTCGACTCGTGCAGGCAGAAGGCGACCACGGTGTCGTCGGCCTCGATGGCGTCCTCGCCGCGCGGCAGGATGACCTGCTCGCCGCGTACCACGGCCGCGACGATGGCGTTGTCGGGGAACGGCATCTGCTTGAGCTTCTGGCCGACGGCGGGCGCGCCCTCGCGGACCTTGAACACCATGAGGCGCTCGCCGCCAACGTTCTGGAGGGCGACCTCGTCGGCGCCGCCGTGGACCTGCTTGAGGATGGCGCCGACGGTGGCCAGGCGGGGGGCGACGGCGAGGTCGATGTCGAGGCCTTCGAGGAACCCTTTCAGTTCCGGCTGGTGGATGAGGGCGACCGTGAGGCCGACGCCGAGCTGCTTGGCCATGAGGGCGGCCAGCACGTTGTACTCCTCGACCTTGGTGGCCCCGACGAAGGCGTCGAAGGTGTCGACGTTCTCCTGGATGAGGACGCGGCGGTCGGTGACGTCGCCGTGGACGACGAGGGTCTTCTGGAGCTTCTCGCCGGCCTCGGCCGCCTTCTGCGCGTCCTTCTCCAGGAGCACCACTTCGCGGCGGGACTGCTCGAGCAGGCGGGCGAGCTGGATGCCGATGCGGGTGGCGCCGGCGATCATGACGCGCTTGACGTCGCGCTCCTGGCGGGCGCGGCGGGCCTTGCCGATGTAGGTCTCGACGTCCGCCAAGACCTCGGGGCCGGTGAGGGCCATCATGATGCGGTCCTGGGCCATGAGGCGCAGGTGGGCACGCGGCAGCAGCACGTCGTCGCCGCGGTAGATCGCGAACAGGTGGAAGCCGGGCGGGGGCTCGACCTCGTCGAGGCGCTTGCCGACCACGAAGGCGTCCTCGGCGACCCGGCCCTCGGCGATGAACACCTTGCCCTGCGCGAAGACGTCGCCGTCCATGAGGCGGGGCCGGTTGAGCATGCGCTTGATGCGGATGGCGGCCACCATCTCCGGGCAGACGGCGACGTCGATGCCCATCTTGGCGTACTCGTCGGACTCGGGGACGTTGAGGTATTCGGTGTTGTTGAGGCGGGCCACGGTGCGGCAGCCGTAGGTCTTCGCAAGTGCCGCGGCCACCATGTTGACCTCGTCGTCGCCCGTGCAGGCCACGAACAGCTGCGCTTCGGCGACCCGGACCTCGCCCTCCAGCACCGACTTCGACGCCAGGTTGCCTTGGACGGTCAGCACGTCGAGGTCCTGCAACCGTTCCAGCCGCTCCGCGGACTGGTCGACGACGCACACGTCGTGGCCTTCGTCGCGCAGGGCCTTGGCGACGTTGGTGCCGACCTCGCCGGCGCCGCCCACGATGGCATACACGGACGGGCAACCCGGGGAGGGCGGGTTGAGCGTTTCGATGGCGTCGGCTTCGTGGACTTGACGCAAAGCCTCAAGGGGCTGGCGACCGGACCCAAGGTGTGCGTGGTTGGGCAACATGGGTCGCCGCGTTCCTGTTGACGGGATGCAGCGGGCCGCCGGCCACGGAGGAGCCGCCGCTCGATTTCCTCGCGGAGGTCGCGCACGGAGGGAGCCGGCTGCACTTGGTGGGCCCCGCCGGCTGGGACCAGTATGTCTGGACGGTGGACGGCACCCAATACGAGGGGCGCGAGCGGTCGCTGCCGATCGCGTCCACCAACGGCGTCGTGACGGTGCGGCTCGACGTGGCCCGCGGCGACGCGGCCGCGACGGCGCAACGCGAGGTCGTGCTCGGCACCGGGGTCAACACGCCGCCGCGCGCGGACATGGTGATGACCCTCAACTGGGTGCTGCCGCAGGCGGAGCGCTGGGACGCGTGGCTCCGCCTGGCGGACGCCGACCACGACCCGCTCGACATCCGGTGGACCTGCGAGCGCCGTGGGCCGCTGCGGCCCCAGCACGCCGATCGGAGCTACTTCATCCAGCACGACCCGGCGCACGCCGTCGTGGCGCCCGGCCTCCGCAGCTACACCGAGCCGCAGGAGTGCGGGGCCAAGCTTGCGGGCAGCGCGACCGTCGCGCTCCGGTTCCCGGAGGCGGGGACCTACCTGGTGACGGCGACGGCCACCGACTCGAAGGGCGCCAGCGTGTCGGCGCACGCCTACGTCTACGTCGACCCAGACCGGCCGCCGGCCGAGCAGCACTTCGTGTTCAACGGCAGCGTGCCGCTCGACGGCCACGGCCCGGTCCACCACCTCCCCGCGCCGCTGTCGCTGCCGCGCCAAGGGTGGTGGCACCTGCGCAACACAGGCTCGACGCCCGGGACGCCCTGCCTCCACACATCGGAAGGGTCGTCATGCGCCGGCGCCGGCAGCAACGTGGGATGGGACGAGGCCGACGTCTTCAGCAACGAGAGTACGCCCATCGACTACCGGCTGGAGGTCCACCTTGCGTTCTTTGAGCGCCAGCCGGAAATCCACTACGAGGCTACCTGAAGTAGCGCCGCATCCCCCACAGAATCCATGCGTCCGGCAGGAGGCGCTTGAGGAGGTTGGTGGCCTTGGCGTCCATCGGCGCGAAGTAGTGGTTGCGTGGCCGGCGGGCGGTGCAGGCGTGCACGATGCGCTTGGCGACGACGCGGGGATGGGCGCCGTGGCGGCGCTCGCGGCGAGCCCCCCACTTGCGGTAGAGCCGGACGTAGACGCTCGACTCCATCTCGACGTTGGCCCGCGTCTGCGTGAGGCTGTGCGTGCCGAAGTTGGTCTGGATGACGCCGGGCTCGACCAGCACAGCGCGGATTCCGAACTCGCGCACCTCGGAGTCCAAGGCCTGCGTCAAGGCCCGCAACGCGAACTTGGTGCTGCAATAGGCGCCCAAGAGCGGGACCGGGACGTGGCCGGCGATGCTCGCGACGTTGACGATGCGGCCGGAGCCGTGCCGGCGCATCTGCGGCAACACCAGGCGGGCCATCTCGTGGGGGCCGAACACGTTGGTGTCGTACATCGTGCGCATCGCGACCAGGTCGGTGTCCTCGACCGCGAGCATCGCGCCGTAGCCCGCGTTGTTGACCAAGGCGTCGATGCGGCCGTGGCGGCGCAGCGCCTCCGCCACGCAGGCGCGGCGGCTGGCGTCGTCCGCTACGTCGAGCTGGAGGCACTCGACCTCGCCGGGCGCCACCAGGCCGGCGATGGTGGCCGGGTCGCGGGCAGTGGCAAGGACCAGGCAGCCGGCGGCGCGCAGGTGGCCGACCGCCTCGCGGCCGATGCCGGACGAGGTGCCCGTGATCAGCACCACCGGCTTGCGCGGCGGGCTCACGCGGCCGGCTCCTTGGGCGGCAGCGGGGCAAGGTCGGCTTGCAGGATGCGGGCCGCGTCCCAGACCGCCCAGCCGAGGCCGACGGCGCCGGGGACGATGAGCGGCCAGCTGCCGGTCACGACCAGGAGCGCCTGCACCATGCCGTTGCGCAGCAGGCGGGTATGCGGGTTGCGCCAGCCGGCGTAGATGGCGCCGGCGCCGGGCAGCGGGACGACCTGCAGCACGCCGCAGGCCGTGCGGGCGCCGCGGCCCAACTGCAAGCGGAGGCGGCGGCGCATCGCGTCACCGCCGGCGGGTCGCGAGCGCGCCGGCCAGGCCGAGCGCGACGACGGCGAGCGGCAGCGGGGCGGGGACGGCCGGCGGCGGCGCAAACGACTGGTCGCGGACCCGCAGCGTGCCGTCGGGGTCAAGGGTCATGGGCAGGCGGCCGCCGACGTCGCTGATCAACTCCAGTTCTCGCGCGGCCGCCTCGGGGCCGGCCTGGGCGTGGAACGTGAAGGTGGCGGTGCCGTTGGCGGCGACCTCCTGGGCGCCCTTGGTGATGGCGAACTCCCAGCCGGGAGCCTCGCACAGGCAGTCGCGCAGGAAGAAATGCTGGCCGCCGGCCGTGAGGGCGTTGTCCACCTCGAGCGTGTAGTTGGCGCCGGCCAAGGTGGCGCGCACCTCGCCGAAGTAGGCCTCGGGGCTCGGGGCCGGCGGGGCTTCCACGAGGCGCCCTTGGCCGTCGATCTGCGTCGGGTCCGGGTACTCGAGCGCGCCGCCGGTGCCGGGGACCGGGATGCCGCCCGGCGCCACGTCCCGCAGGTCGTCGCCGAAATACGACTCGACGACCAGGTCCTTGATGGGGTCGCCGGGCTGGAGGAAGACCGAGGCGAGGGCGACCACGGCGCGCTGGACGTGCAGGTCGCGGTCCTCGACCTCGAACTGGAGGGCGTCGAAGTCGCTCTCGAACGTGGCCCCGTCCGCCGTCGTGAGGGTGCGCTCGACCGGCTCGCCGGCGCCTCGGAACCGGACCTTGAGCGACCACGGCATGGCACCGTTAGTGTCCTCCATCCGGCCGTACGCCTCGATGCGGAAGTAGAGCGCGTCGCCGATGCCTTGGACGTAGGCGCCGCCGACGAACACCTCCGTGATGTCGTAGCCGCCGTAGGCCTCGATGGCGTCCGAGCCCTCGTCGTTGAGGACGTGGACCTCCAGCTCCTGCGCCTGGTAGGTGTTGTGGCCCTCGGCGGCAGGCAGCGCCAGCAGAAGCAGGATGGCCAGGAGGGCGCGCACGCGACGGCCAGCGGCATGGGGATATGAGGCTCGTCCCCCAACCCTCTTATCACCGTTCCAAGTCGCCGCGCCCGAGGGTGCCGGGTTGAACCTGTACGAACATCAGGGTCGGGAACTGTACGAGCGCTTCGGCGTCCCGTGCGCGAAGGGCTTCGTCGTCGAATCGATGGAGGAGCTCGAGCAGAAGCTCGGCCAGGCGCACTACCCCGTCGTCGTCAAGGCCCAGGTCCTCGTGGGCGGCCGCGGCAAGGCGGGCGGCGTCAAGTTCGCGGACAACGACGCCGAGCTGCGGCAGGTCACCAAGTCGATCCTCGGCCTCGACATCAAAGGCCACGTCACCAAGAAGGTCATGGTGGCGCAGAAGCTCGACTTCCAGTCAGAATACTACCTCTCGTTTTTGGTGGACCGCGCCACCCGCCGCTACCTCATGATCTTCAGCGCCGACGGCGGCGTCGAGATCGAGTCCGTCGCCGAGGAGCGCATCCACAAGGTCGCCATCGACCCCCTCACCGGCTTCCAGCCGTTCCACGCCCGCGCCGTCCTGCTGCCCAGCGGCCTCGACGCGGACACCCAGAAGCAGGTCGCGGCGATGATGGAGAAGCTCTACCGCGTCTTCGTCCAGATGGACGCCGAGCTGGTCGAGGTCAACCCGCTGGCGAAGCTCGCCGACGGCCGCGTGGTGGCCGGCGACGCCAAGGTCGTCCTCAACGACTCCGCCTTGTTCCGCCACAAGGAGTTCCAGCAGCGCGACGAGACCATGACCGAGCTGGAGCAGGACGCCCGCAACAAGGGGGTCGCCCTCGTGCAGCTCGACGGCGACATCGGCGTCATGGCCAACGGCGCCGGGCTCACCATGGCCACCCTCGACGCGCTCACCAACTTCGGCGGCAAGGCCGGCGTGTTCCTGGACCTCAGCGGCACCGACAACCCCGAGAAGGTCGCGGAGGCCGTCCGCCTCATGAAGAAGGCCCGGCCCAAGGTCATGTTCCTCAACCTGTTCGGCGGCATCACCAAGTGCGACACCGTTGCCCGCGGCCTCGTCTCCGTGCTGCAGAAGGAAGGCGTCGAGTTCCCCATCATCACCCGCATCAAGGGCACCAACGCGAAGGAGGCCAACGAGATCTTGCACTCCTTCGGCCTCGAGACCGCGAACACCCTCCAGGAGGCCGCGCAGAAGGCGGCCGAGATGGCGCGCAACCCGGCGGGGTACAAGGTCGTCCGCGCCCAGGCCTAAGCCGCGGCCTGGACCGTCCGGGCGCCCGCGGGCACGGGCCGGACGCCCTTGTGCCAAAGCTGCCGCCGGAGGTCCTCCTCCAGCGAGACCGGCTTGCCGGGCTCCAGGCTCACCAACTGGTAGCCGGCCCTGAGGTAGGTCGCCGTTTTCTGCCGGCGCCTTGCATCGTATTCGGCGCCCCCCATCCCCCAATACTCGACGATGACGCCGGGCACGGGCAAGAGGAAGTCGGGGCGCAGGCCGCCGCACACCGCAGGCTCGTACGCATAGTCCAGCCCATGCGCGTGCAGCCAGTCCGCGATGCGCACCTCCGGCCACGAGCGCACCAGCTCGCCGCGCCGCGTGGCCAAGGCCCGGCCTTCCTCCCATTGCGCGCGGGTGAGGCCGCTGGGCCCCTGGTCGCCCCAGCGGCGGGCGTGCCGTTCGTCCGCCTCCTGCATGGCCAGCCACGGCCTTGGAGGAGGGACCCGAGGCTGGCGGGCGGCGGCCTCGCGTTGGCGCCGTCCCGTGGCCTGGACGGACCGAACGATCAAGGCGATGCCGGCGATGTAGGCCGCGACGAGCAGCACGGCAAGCAGGCCCACGATCACGGTCATCGCGCCGCCCCCATGCGGTTTTCCAAAAAACGTCGCACAATAAGCGTTTCGTGCATTCGTTCAGGCACGCCGTTGACCCGCCGGCGGCAGCCCGCTGAGAACCTCCTTATCCCCGCTCCAAGTGGGCGCGGACCATGCTTGTCGAATGCCCGTTCTGCCACGGGCAAGTCGCGCCCGTCCGGGACGCGGCGGGCCTCATGGTCTGCCCGCGGTGCCAGAACACCGGCCAGCCGTCCCGCCCGACGCAGGCGTGCCCGCGCTGCCGCCAGCAGGTCGTGCCCACGCGCGGCGCGCAGGGCGGCCTGGTGTGCCCCGCCTGCAACAACACGGGACGCCCGGTCCAGCCGGCCAATCCGCGCGGCCCGGCCGCCCTCATGGTCGCCGTCGGCGCCGTGGCGGCCTTCCTGCTCGGCTTCGCGCTCGGCATCACCGTCAGCCCCGTGTTCTCCATCCTGGGCCTCGTGGCCAGCCTCGCCTTGGCCGGCACTGGCATCGTGCTTGGCGTGCGCGCCCGCCGCAACGCCCGCCACGGCGCCCCCTTCCCGCGCGAGAAGGGCCTCGGGACCGCCGGCGTCGCCGTCGGCAGCGCCTGGGCCGTCGCGGGCACCATCATCCTGCTGGCCGCGATCGTCGCCATCCTCGCGCGGATCGATGCCGGCGACGTCATCGCGGAGGACACCGTGGCCATCCCCGCCGGCGAGGTGTACCTCCAGGGCTTCGAGGTGCGCGGGGCGCCCCTCACGGTGGACTACCAGGCCGAGGCCTCCGCCGGCACCATCGAGGCGGGGTTCTACGCGACCGCCGACGCCAACGACCCTCAACCTGAGCCTGGCACCGGGAAGGCCGTCGCCAGCGGCATCCGCCCGTCCGGGTCCGTCAAGCTGGCCCGCGGCGACCATGTCCTGGTGATGGAATGCGTCTCCAGCGTCCCGTGCCGCGTCCACTACAAGGTCGGCGTGGGGCTCGGGGCCCCGACGGCCGCCATGGGTTCGCCCAAGGGCGACCTGGCGCCTCGGTGCGGCAGCATCCCCGCCGGCGACGACCCGGCGCGGCTGCCCGCCTGGCAGCCAAAGTCCACGCCGACGTCCGGCCCCTACTTCGTGATGGAGAGCGAGCCGGGGGACTACATCGGCGGCAGCCAACGGTTCGCGTACACGCCGATGGATGGCTGGTTCCTGGTCACGGGCGGGCCGTCCACCGTCTCGCTCCACTTCAACAACACCGGCTACTCCCACTGGTGGACCGCCGGCTTCACCGTCCCCGACGCCTGCGCGCGCGTGGCGCCCGGCTTCTTCGAGGGCCTGACCCGGTCCGCCTACGGCAACCATGGCAGCGTGGACGTCGGCGGCGACGGCCGGGGCTGCAACACGCTCGAGGGCGCCATGGTGGTGGACGAGGCGGGCTACGACGCGGACGGCAAGCTCCAGCACGTCGTCCTGCGCTTCGAGCAGCACTGCGGCGGCGTCGCGCCCGCCTTGATGGGGAAGCTGTCCTGGACCGCGCCCTAGAGGAGCCCGGAAGCCCCTTATCCCGCCCCCAAGTCGCCGCTCCTGTCCATGTCTGTCGTGCTGAACCAGGACTCCCGCATCGTCGTGCAGGGCGCCACCGGCTACCAAGGGCAGTTCCACATCGGCCAGATGAAGCAGTTCGGCACCAACGTCGTGGCCGGCGTGACCCCCGGCAAGGGCGGCGAGAAAGTCCACGACGTGCCCGTGTTCGACACCGTGGCGCAGGCCGTCCGCGAGACCAAGGCCAACACCAGCCTGGTGTTCGTCCCCGCGCCCTACGCCAAGGACGCCGTCATCGAGGCCGTGGACGCCGGCTGCAAGGTCGTCATCGTCATCACCGAGCACATCCCGGTCCACGACGCGGAGGCGTTCGTCAACTACGCCAAGGCCAAAGGCGTCGTGCTGATCGGGCCCAACTGCCCCGGCGCGTGCAGCCCCGGCGCCAAGTCCAAGGTCGGCATCCTGCCGGGCACCATCTTCAAGCCCGGCCCGGTCGCGGTCGCCTCCAAGTCCGGCACCCTGACCTACGAGATCGTGGCGGCGCTGTCGGAGAACGGCATCGGCCAGTCGGCCTGCCTCGGCCTCGGCGGCGACCCCATCCCCGGCACCACGCTCTTGGACGCCGTCAAGCTGTTCGAGAACGACCCCGACACCAAGGCCATCGTCCTGGTGGGCGAGATCGGCGGCGGCCACGAGGAGGAGGCGGCCGAGTACATCCAGCGCACGGGCCTCACGAAGCGCAAGCCCGTGTACGCCTACGTCGCGGGCCGCACCGCCCCCGAGGGCAAGAAGATGGGGCACGCCGGCGCCTTGGTGGAGAAGGGCAAGGGCACCGCGGAGAGCAAGCTCAAGGCGTTCGCCGCGGCGGGCGTCAAGGTGGCGACCTTCCCGACCGACATCGCGGGGTTCGTCAAGCAGGACCTGAAGCTCTAGCCCAGGAGGCAGGACGCGACGTTGCCGTTGGTGTCCGCGTAGGCGAGCACGCAGGGGTACCAGGTGGGACGGCCGCACCAGGCGCCGGCGTATTGGTAGGAGGCGCCGCCGGTGCGGTAGCCCACGCCGACGGCGCAGTCGAAGGCGCCGACGGAGCAGTCGGTGCCGGCGATGCCGGTCTGGCACGGGATGGCCGGCGGCTCCCAGGCGGAGGCGGTCGGGAGGGCCGCGAAAGCGGCGAGGACGATCGCGGCGGCGAGGAGGATGCGCATCGCGATCACCTAGTACGCGCACCAGCGCTGGGGGTTGATGGGCTGGCCCAGGCCGCCGGAGACCTCGGTGTGGCAGCGGGTGATGCCGGAGTAGCAGTCTTGGGTGACGTCGAAGGAGACGCTGGCGGCGACGCTGGCGTCGTAGGTGCAGGAGCCGACCTTGACGTCCTGGCAGGAGACGGAGGTCCCTGCCTCGCAGGGGGCGGCGGTGGCGGCAAGGGCGAGGCTGGCGGGCGCGAGCAGCAAGGCTGCGCAGAGGAGCAGGGTCCGCATGAGGGCGGCACGGGGCCTTGGGCGCTTGACCGTTGCCCTTCCTGGAGCCACCCCTGACGGCGTGATATTTATAGAGGCCCTTCCTCGGCGGGCCAGGACCGAGGCCGCGCCCTAGGTCCAAGTAGGTATTGGAAATGTACGAGAACCGCGCCCCGCGCGAAGAGTTTGATGTCGTCTGCGCCGAATGTGGCAAGCAGACCACCGTCCCGTTCAAGCCGACCGGCACCCGCCCCGTCAAGTGCCGCGACTGCTTCAGCAAGGACCGCCCGGCTGGCGCCGGCCGTGGCCCCCCCCGCACCGGTGGCGGCGGCTTCGGCGGCCCCCGCTCGAGCGGCGGCGGCTTCGGCGGCGACCGCGGGGCAGACCGCCCCATGTTCGACGCCACCTGCACCCGCTGTGGCACGACCACGCAGGTCCCGTTCAAGCCCACCCCGGGCCGCGACGTGTTCTGCCGCGACTGCTTCCGCGCCGCCAACCCCCGCTAAGGCTGGGCTGAGCACCGCGGGGCCCTCCCCGCGCGCACCTTCTTCCTTCCCTCTTCCTTCCTTCTTCCGGTTTTTTGACCTCCAGCCCATCCAGGCGTGATGCTGGCGGTGCGCGACGCGCGGCCCACGGACGAGGACGCGCTGCTGCGCTCGACCCTCGGCAACGCCTTCGAGTCGGAAGGAATCCGGCTGGACGAGGCGGTCGCGCGCCGCGGCGTGCGGGCCCTCTTGGCCGACCCCGGCAAGGGCCGCGCCCTCGTGGCGGAGCTGGACGGCCAACCCGTGGGCTCGCTCTACGTCACCTTCGAGTGGTCCGACTGGCACGCGCAGTGGTACTGGTGGATCCAGTCGGTCTATGTCGTCCCCGAGCGCCGCGGCACCGGCGTCTACTCCGCCCTCTACCGCCACCTCCAGGGCCAGGCCCGCGCGGCTGGAAACGTGCGTGCCGTCCGGCTCTACGTCGAGTCGAACAACGAGAACGCGCTGCGGGCCTACCGGGGCCACGGGATGCAGCAGGCGCCCTACGAGGTGTTCGAGTGGGTGACGCGGTGACGATGCTGGCCGCCGACAACCTGGGACGCCGCTACGGCAGCCAGTGGGCGCTGCGGGGCGCCTCGTTCCAGCTCGCCAAGGGCACCGTCACCGGCCTGGTGGGCAACAACGGCGCCGGCAAGTCCACGCTGCTGAAGATGGTGTGCGGCCTGCTGGAGCCGACCGAGGGGACGGTGCGCGTGGCCGGCGCCGACCCGCTCAAGCCCGCCACCCGGCGCGCCATCGGCTACGTCCCCGAGGACTCGCCGCTCTACGAGGAGCAGACGCCGCTCGAGTGCCTCGCGTTCTTCGCCCGGATCTACGGCCTGCCCGCCGAGCCGTCGGCGCGCAAGGCGTTCCAGCTGCTGCACCGGATGCGCCTCGACGAGCCCTACTGGCGCAAGCCCATCGGCCAGCTCTCCAAGGGCTCGGTGCGCAAGGTCGCCTTGGCCCGCGCGCTGCTGCACGACCCGCCCGTCCTGGTGCTCGACGAGCCCGCCAGCGGCCTCGACCCGGCCACCCGGCGCGAGCTCGACGCCGTGCTCTCCGACCTGCGGCGCGCCGGCACCTGCATCCTGCTCTCCGGCCACCACTTGCGCCAGGTCGAGGAGTTGTGCGACCGCATCCTGCTGGTGGACCGGGGCCGCATCGTCGCCAACGGGACCTTGGGGGAGCTCCGGAAGGCATGGGGCGGCACGCGCTACCGGCTGCGCGCCACCGCCGCGTTCCCCGGCAGCGCCCGCGACGGCACCCTGCACGTCGGCGAACTGCCCGACTGGACCGCCGCCCAGGACGCCGTCGCCCGCATCGAGCGCGCGGGCGGCCGGGTCGTCGAGCTGGAGTCCGCGACCCCGGAGCTGGAGGAGATTCTGCACCGCGCCGTAGGGACCTGAATGGGCGCAGGCGCATTGGCCACCTTGGAGCTGCGCCGCCTCGGGCGCCTGGCCCGGCCGCGCAACGCCGCCGTCGCCGTCCTGCTGCTGGCGCTCGCCGCCGCCCTTGCCACCTCGGCGCCGGGGCGCCTCCACCCGGACGCGGGCCTGTTCCCCTACGAGGGCACGGGGCCGCTGGCGCAGGCCGCCCACGAGGACCCGCGCTTCCGGATCGACGCGCCGCCCTTGGTCCGGGTCGCGGGCGAGCAAGCGAGCCCCACCCGCTCCGACGGCGGCCGCGCGGCCTACGACGCGCTGCGGGACGCGACCGCGGCGTGGCAGGAGCGCCGGCTCGCGCGGGAGGCGGACGAAGGCGCCGCGTTCCCGGTGCAAGTCGCCGTGGTCACGGCGCTCCGGACGCCGCCGGCCGCCGCCGCGCCGCCGCCCGGGACGACGACGGGGCCCGCCGCGACGGCCGCGCCGCCGGTCGCGGACCAGGTCGCCACCACCTCGCTCCAGGAGGACTTGCGGCCGAGCCAAGTGCAGGCCCCGTTCCCGTTGGAGGGGCTGCTGCTGGCGTTCGCCTACGTCATCCCGATGAACCTGCTTGGCCAGCTCCAGGCCGGCAGCCTGCTGGCCGACCGCACCCGCCGCCGCGGCCTGCTGCTGCTCGCGGCGCCCTTTGGGCCCGCGCGGCTGCTGCTCGGCCGCAGCGCGCTCGCGGTCGCGGCGGCCGCGCTGGTGGCGCTGGTCGCCACGCCCGTCATCGGCGCGGCGTGGTGGGCCATCCCGGCCGCCGTCGTCATCGTCGCGTTCCCGCTGGCGCTCTCGACCTTGCTTGGATTGCTGGCGCGCAGCGAGCGCGACCTCACCTTCCTGCTCACGGGCACGACGACGCTGTACGCCGTCTTCCTGTTCCTGCCGGCGGTGTTCACCGCGATCCCCGAGGTGGCGTTCCTCAGCCCCGTGAGTGTTGTCGCCGCGGCCATCGACGGCGCGCCGGTGCCCGCCAGCCTCTACCTCTACGCCACCGTGCCGCTCACGCTCGCGACCGTCGCCATGGCGTTCCTGGCCATCGGCCTGACGCGCGAGGAGACCATGTTCAGCCCGGCGAGCCTCACCCGCAAGGGCGTCGCGGGCGCGTCGGCCTTGGTGCGCACCCGGCCCCGCCTGGTCGCCGCGGCCGCGCTGTCGGTGCCATTCGCGTTCGCGGCCGAGCTGCTGGTGCTGTCGCTCGTCATCCCGCTCGGCCTCGGCGCCGCGTTCCCGCTGATCCTCGTGGGCGTCGCCGCCATCGAGGAGATGCTCAAGCTCGGCCTCGCCGCCGCCTGGCTCCGCAACGGCCGCCACCCCTGGCACGCGCTCTGGGCCGGCCCCGGTTTCTTCCTCGGCGAGAAGATGGCGCTGCTGCTGACGTGGTCGGGCTTCGGCGCCTTGGACCTCGGCGACGAGACGCTGCAAGGCTTCGGCGTCCTCGGCACGCCCCTCCTCCTGCTGCTGCCGCTCGCCGTGCACACCCTCACCATCGCCGTCGCGCTGCCCCTGCGCCGGTTCGGCTGGCCGCTGGCGTTCCTCGCCGCCACCACGCTGCACCTCGCCTACGACCTGGCCGCCCTGTGGTTCGGAGGCTCCCTGTGAGGCCCTGGACCGCCATCGCGGGCAAGGAGCTGCGCGACCTCGTGCGCGAGAAGACCGTCGTCGTCGCCCTCGTCGTCCAGCTCGTCATCGCAGGCTTCAGCGCCTTCCTCGCCGTCGGGCTGCTCGGCCTCTACGACCCCGAAAGCCTGCAGGCCCGCCCCGACGCCGACGTCGCCTACGCCGGCCCAGGCGGCTTCCTGCCGCTGCTGCGCCGCACCCCCAACATCGACGTCCGCGACGGCACCGAGGACGAAGCCATCGCGGCGTTCCAACGCGGCGACGCCACCGCGGCCGTATTGGAACGGGAGACCGAGCCCGGCGGCGCCCGCGCCCTCACCATCATCATCGCCGAAGGGGACCTGCCCGCCACCCTCCTGCTCACGCAACTCAAAGGCCTGCTGCTGGAGTACGAGAAGACGCTGCGCGAAGACCGCCAAACCCGCCTGGCCCACGAACTGGTGCACCTCGAGCGCCTGCCCGGCCGCCCCGCGCTGCCGTTCCCGTTCCTCTACGGCACCCTCGTCCCCCTGCTGCTGCTCGCACCCGCCTTCCTCTCCGGCGCCGTCGCCGGCGACTCCCTGGCCCGCGAACGCCACACCCGCACCCTCGTCCTGCTGCGCACCAGCCCCGCCGGCATCCCGTCCGTCCTGCTTGGCAAGCTCACCGTCCCCATCGGCCTCGCCGTCGCCCAGTTCGCCCTCTGGTCCGCGCTGCTCACGCTCAACCGCGTCCCCATCCAGAACCTGCTGCCCTTGCTGGCGCTGGAGGCGGCGCTGACCGCCTTGCTTGCGGCCATCGGCTTCGCGGTCGCGGCCGCCGTCCGCCACCCCGGCGGCGCCCAGGCGGGCTACGCCATCGCCGTCCTGATGGTCGGGACCGCGCTGCTGTGGCTCCCGCGGGACCCGTTCAACGTGATTGCTTTGCTGGCTTCGGGCGCCCCCGACGGCGCCGCCTGGACGAGCTTGGCGGTCGTGTGCGGAGCGGCTGCGACGGCGCTGGTCGCCAGCTTGGCGTTCACCGCTTGGAAGCTGCGCCAGCCCGAGTGAAGCGGCCCGGCAGAGCCCTTAAATGGACGCCCTAGGTCGGCGGCTCGCCGGCACATGTCGGCGCCGCACACGGGTCTGTGGTCTAGCGGTTATGACGTCACCTTGACATGGTGAATATCACCAGTTCAAATCTGGTCAGACCCACCTCCATACGCAGTCCGTCCATCCCAAAATTGGCCAAAAGGGCGTCAGCGTTTCAACACGCTCGACAAAGGGTTGAAGTGCCGCGCCGGTCGTGGTCGCCTTCGTGGTTCCTGTCGGCGCCGCGCTCGCCTTGCTGACGGCGGTGGCGCTGGTGGCTTTCGGGGCCGTCTTGGCCGCGGCGGGTCGCCGGCGGGCGGACGCGCGCTTCCTGCTGCTGGCGCTCTTCATGGCCGCGCTGGGCTTGGTCTCGACGCCGGCACGCACCTGGATGGCGCCCGGCCCTGCCCTGGAGTCGGTGCTGGCGGGCGCCGGCGCCGCCTGGGTACTGGCCTCGACGTACTTGTTCTGCTTCTTTGCGCGCTGGCCTGCCGCCCCCGCCGGCGGCCATCGCTTCGCGTGGCCGGCCGTGCTGGGGGCGGGCTGGGTGCTGGCGGCGTGGCGGGCGGTCCCGATGGCGGAGGCGCCGTCGTTCTTGCGTTCGGGCTTGATCTCGGTGTACGTCGCGGGCACGCTGGCGTACGTGCTGGTGCAGCTGGGCCGGCGGATCTCGGAGCGACCGGAGGGGCCGGCCAAGTTGTTGTTCCCGGCGTTGTGGGTGGTGGCGTTGCCGACGATCGCGCAAGGGTCGCGGCAGATGATTCACGGTCTGGCTGGCGCGGACGGCGGGCCCATCTTCGAGCGTTCGACGGTGCTGGCCGCGAGTGTGGCGCACCTCACGGTCCTGTTGGTGGCGTCCGCCATCGCGCTCGTGCTGGTGCGGCGGCGGCCGGCGGCGGGGCGGGTCGTGGGCGCAACCGTTTGGGGCGTGTTGGCGTTCCAGTTGGCGTTCAAGCTTCCCGAGGTCGGCTATTTCACGGGCCCGCCGCCGGCGGACGTCACGGTGACCCCGCTTCTGGATGTCATCGTGCTGGAGACGACCTGCCGTTGGCTGGCCTTCGGCGCGCTCGTCTCGGGCGCGGTGCTACGCCAGGGGATGCTGGGCGTCAGTCCCCGCGCCCGCGTCGCGGCCGCGCGCGTGGCCGTCGGCGCCGCCTTCGCCATGGTGATGGTGCTGGCGGTCGCGGGCGCGAGCCTCGCGGGCGCGCCGGCGCCGGATCAAGCCCAGCTTTGGCTGGTCGGGGTCGCCTTGGTGGTGTCGCAGGGCTTCCGCAACCTGGTGGACCGCGCCGTCGTGCTGCTCTATGGGCCGCCTCCCGAGACGCGGCTGGGCGACCCGTTGGCGCCTGGCACCGTGGTCGAGAGCCGCTGGCTGATCGAGCGCTACATCGGCCGCGGCGCGGCGGGCCGCACGTTCCTTGCGCGCGACGACCGGCTCGGCCGCCACGTCGCCATCAAGGAGGTGCCGGTGCTGGGCTCGGTGTCGGAGGCGATGCGGGAGGCCCGCCTCGCCGCCACGGTGCGGCATCCGCGCGTGGTCGCGGTCCATGACGTGGTCGCCGGCCCGGGGGCGACCTTGATCGTCGCCGAGTTCGTGCCCGGCGGCTCGCTGGCGGACCGGCTGGCGCAAGCGGGCAAGCTGCCGCCGGAGGACGGCGTGCGCCTGGTGCGCGGCATCCTGGAGGGGCTCGCGGCCCTCCACGCCGCCGGCATCGTGCACGGCGACCTCGCGCCCGGCAACATCCTGCTGGACGACGACGGGCCCAAGATCACCGACTTCGGGGTGGCGCGGGCGGGGGCAGCGGCAACCCGGCTGGCAAGCCCGGGAGCGGTCGGCACGCCGCTCGTCATGGCGCCGGAGCAGCTGGCGGGCGGGGACGCCACCTTCCGCACCGACGTGTTCGCCGTCGGCGCGTTGGCCCGCATGGCGTTGTCGTCGCTGCCGCGTCCGCTGCAGCGCGTGGTGGCGCGGGCGCAGAGCCCCGACCCGGCGCGCCGCTTCGAGGACGGGGGCGAGATGCTGGCGGCCTGGACGGCTCACGCCCGGTAGAGGAGCAGGCTGCGGCCGACGCCCACCACGTCGCCGTGGCGCAGCACCACGCGCTCGTCGGGCGCGAGCCGGCGGAAGTTGACCGTGGTGCCGTTGCGGCTGCCGGGGATGTCCTCGATGGCGACGGCCGGGCCCTGCCGGGTCAGGCGGGCGTTGTCGGAGCTGACGAACGGGTCGAAGTCGAGCGCCACGGCGTGGCTGCGGCGGCGCCCGATGACCCAGCCGCCGGTGGCGCCGGGCTCGCCCAGCGGGTAGGGCGTGCCGGGCTCCAGGCCGCGCACCAGGAGCAGCATAGGGCCCTCGTGGACGGGCCGCGACGGCGGGCTGGCGAGGATGGTGGGCGCGGACGGCTCGACGGCGGGCCGCAGCCGCGCGAGGTCCAAGAGGCCCTCGGCGACGGCGTAAATGGCTTGGTTGTCGAGCACGAACTCGAGCGAGCGCGGCGTCGGGCCTGGGCGGCTGCGCACCAGGCCGGCCTCCATCAGGCGGTCGAGGTGGCGGCGCACGACCTGGCGCGCGATGTTGCGCTCGCCGCCCTCCGCCGGCCGCACCTCGATGTTGGCGAGCGACTGCGGGATGCGCAGTTGCCGCAGCAGCGCGATCCGGGTGGGGCTCGCCAGGGCGTCGCAGGCGTCCACGAGGCGGTCCTTGGGTTCGGCGCCAGCCACAAGCCGCCATGCAGGAGGCGTGTGAAGGCTTCGCCGTCCTCCGCCAAACCCGCAAGACCTTTGCCCGCTCATGAGGAAACCGTGCCCGCCCTCGACCTCCCCGCCGACGCCTACGTCGCCGTCCTCGAGCTGCGCCCCGGCGACCGGCTCTACTGCAGCGACCACGGCCGCGACGTCTGGACCGCCTGCCTCGGCATCGCCCAGCCGTTCCGCGCCCTCCAGGAAGCGCACGCCGTCGCACGGCGCCACGGCGGCTTCGCCGAGCCCTGGCGCGAGGCGCAGCGCCACGAGGCCCCCAGCGCGTGCGCGCCGCCGCGGCGGCGCACCGCGATGGGGCCAGGGCAGCGCTGCCAGCGGTCGGGCTGCGGCCACGCCCGCTCCTCCGCCAGCGAGGCCCACTTCACCGGCAACCGGCGCGGCGCCATGGGCATGGGACCGTGCAAGGTGAAGGGCTGCCTGTGCCCAGGTTATGTCCCATGAGGCCCCGATCGGCCACAAGGCTGATGCGCCGGGCTTCCTCTTTCGGGCGGCCGGTCCGCCGGCATGTGAAACCCATGATTGCCCCCAAAAAGACATTCGCCGCCGCGGCGGTCGTATCGCTGCTGATCGTCATGGTGCCGCCCGCGACCGCCGTGGTCAAGACCGACGGCATGTGCGCCCCCGTCGACGGCGTGCTGCCGCTGCTGTGCGTCACCGTCACCATCGTGATCTCGCGCCAGACCAACGCCTACTGTACCTCGCGCGGGACCACCGTGCCCAGCGGCGAGTTCTGTTACGCGATTTCGTACGACCTGTTCGCCTCGACGCTCATCCCGGGCCTCGGCCTGGACGCGCAGGCCAGCGGCGGGCACTACTCGCTGAACTGCCCCAACGTCCCCATCGGCAGCCTCCAGACCACCTGCAGCGACGGCGTGGACTTCGAGATCGCCTCCACCTCGCCCCACTGCGACCATGTCAACAATGGACAGGCCCAGACGGCCATCCTGACGGTGCAGGGCGCCGCGACCGGGACCGTGTGCCAGACGTAGGCCGGAGCGCCCGACTTCTCCCCTTCTCCCCGCTTGGACAAATGCGGCAATTTCGGAAGATTCCCACAGAAATCATGGAATTTTGTTCCTGGCCCCGCCCGCTCCAAAAGTCCGGGTCTGTGGAATCTTCGTTCGTGGAATTCGTGTGATCCCGGGTTCTGCGGCCCGTGGGAGCGGCTACGCCTGCGCCTCGGCCTGGTCCTCGAACCCTTCCGGCAGCTCCGCCTCGAGCTTGAAGTCGTCCGGGGTCGGGTTGACCTCGGTGAACTCGCAGCCGTTGGCGATCAAGAGCTCGCGCATCTTGTTGGTGTGCGCGACGCTGCGCAGCGTGTAGTCGATGGCCTTCTTGCCGCCGGCCACGGGCTTGAGCTTGGGGCCGGGCAGCAGCATGATCACGACGCGGGTGCCGGACTGGGCGGCCTTGCTGACGGTCTGGATGACCTCGTCGGGCGTGCCCTGCAGGTCGGTGAAGAAGATCATTGTCAGGCTGGCGGTGTTGCGCTGCTTGAAGCCTTGGCCCATGCCGAGGCGCAGGTTCTCCGGGTCGCCGGCGATGAGGATCTCCACGGGGTCCTCGCCCTCCTCCGGGAGGTGGTGGTTGGCGAGGTTCTGGAGGTGCTTGGTGATGCGCTTGATCTGGATCTTGGCGCGGGTGGGGCGCACGTGGTCGAGGATGCGCGCCTCGTTGAAGGCGAGGATGCCGCACTCGTGGTTGCGCCGCAGCCCGGCCTCGGCCATCTCGTGCGCGATCTCGACGGCCATGTCGAGGTTGCGGTAGCCGGCCTGGTCCATGAGCATCGTCTGGGTGCAGTCGATGGCGAGCAGGATGGTGGTCTCGCCCTCGGTGGTGCGCTGGCGGACGATCATCTTGCCCATCCGGGCGAAGTACTTCCAGTTGACGTCGCGCATCTTGTCGCCGGCGGCCATCTCGCGCACGACCTCGGTCTCGATGTCGCGGTAGAGCTTGACGATGGCGCTGGGCATCGACTGGTCGAACGGGATGTAGCCGGTGACGAGCGCCTTCCACATCACACCGGCCGTGCTGGACTCGACCTCGACGGTGGTCCGGAGCTGCCACTGCTGGTCGGAGACCCACATGCCGTCGCGCGAGGTGACGGCGACGTCGAGGCCGGCGAACGTCAGGAGGCCGCGGCCCTGGGGGCGGACCTTGTACGTGACGCGCCCGGGGCCGGTCAGAAGCGGGCGCTCGACGGGGCGCAGGCCGGGGGCGACCTGGTCCGTGATCTCGACCCGGACGGCGCCGGGGATGACGGAGCCGCTGGTGTCGAGGGTGGCGTGGAACAGCTTGCCGCGCTCCAGCTTGGGGTCCACGATGTGGCGGGTCGCCAGGATGGCGATGCGCTTGGTGGCGCTGGAGGCGACGAGGCCGCTCACGATGATGTAGAGCAGCACCAAGGCGGTGGCGGCGCTGGTGGCGAGGGCCGCGACCACGAGGCCGCTGGCGCCCAGGACGGCGGCGACGGCGCACAGGACGCCGCCGACGGCCGCCACGATGCCGAACCGGGCCGTGGGCTTGAGGGGGCCCTGCCAGGTGAGGAACGGCTCGGTCTTCTTGAGCTCCTGCTGGGGCTCGCCGGGGGAGCCGAGCGGGTCGGGGTCGTCCGGGTTCTGCCGGACGGCCTTGCAGCAGGCGTGCTCGAAGTCGACCGACTCGGCCGGCCGGGGCGAGCCGGGCACGACCGTCATGCCGGTGACGCGGGCGGGACCCTCAAGGGGTGCCAGGGGCTGGCCGTCCTCGCCGACCTCCTCGAACGTCGCCGCGGCTTCGCCGGCGGCGGGGATGGGGGCGGGCTTGAAGGTCTTGGGCTCGACGGCGGGGCGCCCGATGACCTTCGGCAGCTCGGGGCGGCCCCCGATGACCCGCTTCGGGCCGGTCGGCGTCGGGTCAGGCGTGGGTTCGTCCATGGGGACGCCTACTTCACGAGGACCTTGGGCTCAGGGATGGCGGCCAGGACTTCCTTCACGATCTCCGTCGTGGTCTTGCCCTTGGCCTCGGCCTCGACCTTCATGATGAGGCGGTGGCCGAGCACCTTGGGCGTGATGTACTTGACATCGGAGGGCAGCACGAAGGGGCGGCCCGAGATGAGGGCGTAGGCCTGGCTGGCGTTGAGCATCTGGGTCATGCTGCGGGGCGAGGCGCCGACGCGGATGTCCGGGTGGTTGCGGGTGGCCGCCGCGACGCGCTGGAGGTAGCGGACGGTCTCGTCGCCCATGTAGATCTTCTCGCGCATCTTCATGCCCTCGCGGATCGAGTCGATCTTGAGGCGGCCGCCGTCGGAGCCGTCGGCGGCGCTGAGCTTGCCGCCGGCGATCTTGATCTTGATCATGCGCTCCTCGAGCTCGGGGGCCACGTAGTGCATGATGGTGCGGATCATGAAGCGGTCCTTCTGGGCCTCGGGCAGGCGGTACACGCCCTCCGAGTCGACCGGGTTCATGGTGGCGACCACGATGAACGGGCTGTCCATGGGGAACGTCGTGCCCTCGATGGACACCTGGCGCTCCTCCATGGTCTCCAGCATGGCGGACTGGGTCTTGGGCGGGGCGCGGTTGATCTCGTCGGCCAGCAGGAAGTTGGTGAAGACCGGGCCCTTGCGGAGCTCGAACTTCTTGGTCACCGGGTTCAGCATGTTGTAGCCGGTGATGTCCTGCGGCATCAGGTCCTGGGTGAACTGGAGGCGCTTGAACGACAGGCCGAGGGTGTTGCTGAACGACTTGGCCGTGGTGGTCTTGGCGGTGCCGGGGACGCCCTCCAAGAGGACGTGGCCCTTGCCGAGCAGGCCGATCAGGAGGTCCGTCACGACGTCGTCGTAGCCGACGACCTCTTGGTTGACGATCTTCTTGAAGTGGTCATGGGTCCGCTTGAAGCGGGCGAGCTGTTCTACGGGGACCTGATAGGTTTCTGCCATGCCGACCGACCGCTCACCTGTGGGGCAACTTAAAGATTTGTGGTCGCGGGACTCCTTTGCCCGACGCGCTGGCTACGGTTTCCGCGGACCTGCCCAAAAAATGGCCCCTTTTCAGGAATCTTCGCTGCGGAACATACAATCCGGCCGACGGATGGCGCGGCGCTTGCGGTCGCGGCAAGCCCGGGCCGCCGCTCGCAACCTTGAACCCCGGGCCGCCCTGCGGGCCCCCGTGCCCGTCCCGTCCATCCGCGAGGGGAAGTTCGCCGGCAAGCGCGTCCTGGTGCGCGTCGACTTCAACGTCCCCCTGGAGGACGGCAAGGTCACGGACGACGCCCGCGTCCAGGCCGCCCTGCCCACCATCCGCCACCTCCAGGAGGCCGGCGCCAAGGTGGTGCTGGCCAGCCACCTGGGCCGCCCCAAGCCCGGCAAGGACAACGCGGCCTTCACCCTCAAGCCGGTCGCGGACCACCTCGCCAAGCTCCTGGGCGCCCCCGTCGCGTTCGCCTCCGACTGCGTCGGCGAGCCCGCCCGCACGGCCGTCGCCGCCCTCCAGCCCGGCCAGGTCCTGCTGCTGGAGAACGTCCGGTTCCACGCGGGCGAGGAGAAGAACGACCCCGCCTTCTGCGCCGAGCTTGCCAAGCTGGCCGACCTGTACGTCAACGACGCCTTTGGCACCGCCCACCGCGCCCACGCCAGCACCACCGGGGTCGCCAAGCTGCTGCCCGGCTACGCGGGCTTCCTCATCGCCAAGGAACTGGAGGCGCTCGGCACCGCGCTGGAGGCGCCGCAGCGGCCCTTCACCGCCATCCTGGGCGGCGCCAAGGTCTCGGACAAAATCCTGGTCATCGAGTCGCTCTTGGCCAAGGTGGACCGCCTCGTCATCGGCGGCGGCATGGCCTTCACGTTCCTCAAGGCGCAGGGCCACGAGGTCGGCAAGTCGCTGGTCGAGGCCGACCGCGTCCCGCTGGCCCGCGAGCTGCTGCAACGCGCCAAGGCCAACGGCGTCGAGGTGCTGCTGCCCGTCGACGTGGTGGCCGCCGACGAGTTCGCCGAGAACGCGGTCCACCGCGGCGTCCGCGTCGACGCCATGCGGCCCGAGTGGATGGGCCTCGACATCGGCCCCGGCACCCGCGAGCGCTTCGCCCAGGCCATCGCCAGCAGCAAGACCGTGCTGTGGAACGGCCCGATGGGCGTCTTCGAGTGGGACGCCTTCGGGCATGGCACCAAGGCCGTCGCGGAGGCCGTTGCCGCCTGCAAGGGCACGACCATCGTGGGCGGCGGCGACTCGGCGGCGGCCGCGGCCAAGTACGGGGTCGCGGACCGGATGACGCACGTCAGCACCGGCGGCGGCGCCAGCCTGGAGTACCTCGAGGGCAAGGTGCTGCCGGGGATCGCGGCGTTGGAGCGGCCGGCCAAGGTCGCGGCCTGAGCCACCCGCTCCCCCACTAGACACAGATTCCACAGAACCCCATGATCGTTTTCGGTCTGTGGAATCTGTGTGGGTGCGTGGGTGGGCAGCCCGATTCGCCCGACTAGACACAGATCCACCATCGTTTTCGGTCTGTGGAATCTGTGTGGGTGGGCGGGGTGGGTGAGTGGGTTGGATGGACGGCCCGACGCACCCGACGAGACACAGATTCCACAGAACCCACGATCGTTTCGGTCTGTGGAATCTGTGTGGGTGGGTACGTGCGCGGGAGCGGCTAGTTCCGCACCACGATCAACACGTACAGCCCGCCGGCCACCAGCGCCCCCAAGAGCGCCCCGCCGACCGCCGCCATGCTCGTGAGCACCAGCTGCGGGTCGAACACGCGCTCCAGGCCTGGCACGAGCGGCCAGGTGAGGGCGCAGAACAGGCCGATCAAAACGCCGGCGAGGATGGCGACCGCGACCCCGATGCTGCGGCTGCGGCCCTTGCCGTAGTAGGCGCCGAACAGGCCGGCGACCAGCAGCATGACCGCGAAGCTCAGGAACAGGTTCGCGAGCAGGGTGGAGACGAGGCCGGCCATGCTAGAACTTGGTGCCCGTGAGCGTCTTGGTGTCCACGACGCCCTCGATGGAGCGGATCTTGTTGACGATGACGTGGCCCAGCGTGTCGAAGTCGGCGGCCTCGAGCTTGGCGATCAGGTCGTACTCGCCGAACAGGGGGTGCAGCTCGACGATCTCGCTCACCTTGAGGAGGGTGTTGTAGACCTCGTGCTCCTTGCCCGGGGCGGCGCTGATGAGGACGAATCCGACGGCCATGTTCGCGCCGGTGGATGCTGGGGGCCCCGCTTAAAGCATGACGCCCGCGGGACGGGGTGCTTATCCGTCGCTGGTGGCCGCCGGGTCGCCTGGGGCGTTGCAGCCGTAGCCGAGCACCAGGAGGCCGCCCTCGATGTGGCTGACATAGACGACGCCGTCCTTGACGAGGGTGTCCCAGTAGCCGGTGAACCCTTGGTCCACGTTCTCGCCGAGGACCGACCAGTGGGCGCTCGGGGCCAGGGTGGCGCTGCCGGCCAGCGGCAGGGACGGGCCGGCGGTGGCCGCCGCGAGGTCGAACACGTACATCCCGTGCCCGTAGTACGAGATGTAGAGGCTGCCGTTGGCGATGTTCAGGTTGTGCTGCGGCGAGGAGGCGCCCTGCGGCGTGGTGTCGGCCTGCCAGACGCCCACGAGGACCGGGGCGGCGAGGTTGGTGGCGTCGTAGAGGCGCAGGAAGTCGGCGCCGATCTCCGCGATGGTGGCGACGATGCGTTTGCCGTTCACGGCCGCCGCCTGCAAGGTGTGGGTGTAGGCCCCCTCGGCGGGGTTCACGAAGCCGCCGGCGGGCTGGGGGCTGGCGGGGTCGTCCACGTTGAACGCGGTCCAGCCGTGGAAGCCGTCGGCGGAGTAGAGGTACCAGGAGCCGTCGAGCGCGTCCTGCTGGACGTAGATGTCGTGGGGGCCGAGCGGGCCGCCTTGGACGGGCAGGGTCTGGGCGCGGTAGGTCAAGGTCCGCGCCTCCGGGGTGCCGCCGATCTCCAGGACCCACGCGCCGGTGTTGGAGTTGGGCGCCAGGAACAGCCAGTCCTTGCCCGCGATGCGCTTGGCGTAGAACATGTGGGCGTTCTCGCCGACGCGCGGCAGCGGGTCGGTGGCGACCTGGGCGTCGGTGAACCGCCACTCGCCGGACTTGACGGGGTTGAAGGGGTCGCGCAGGTCCACCATGGTGATGCCGGCGCCGGTGCCGACGAACACCGTGGTGTTGTCCGGGCCGAACTTGACGTCGAGGGCGCCGTCGGCCTCGGTGAAGTTGCCGAGGTGCAGCGGCCGCAGCGGGTCGGAGATGTCGTAGATTTCGAAGCCGCCGGAGCCGTAGCGGGCGTGGACGGCCAGGTCGCCGCGGATGTCCAGCTCGGCGTGGATGCCGTCGGCCTCGGCGGGGATTTGGATGGTGGCCAGCAGCTTGAGGTTGGCCGTGTTCTCGTTGCCCGCCGGCGGCGGCACGTCGCACGGCACGCCGGCCATCGCCTCGCGCAGGCGGTCGAGGGCGCTGGGCGCCTCGTCGGTCGGCGGCGGCGTGGTGGCGGGGCCGTCGTCGGCCGTGCACCCGGCAAGGGCGAGGGCGGCGAGGCAGGCAAGGGCGGCGATGCGCATGGCCGGCGCAGGCCGCGCGGGCCTCAGGAACCTGCCGGCGCCTGGCTGCCTCACCGGCGCCGGGCCGCGAAGGCCGCCAGGGCCAAGAGGGCGAGGACGGCCAGCGGGGCGACGCCCGGGCTCGGCTGCGCCTCGGCCGGCGCGCCCAGGGCGGGCGTGGCGGGCGCCTCGGCGTGCGCGACCTCGACGTTGTCCTGGAAGACCTGCTCGAGGCCGGCGCCCTTGACGCGCAGCGTGACGGGGTAGGCGCCGGCTTCCTGGTAGGCGTGCTCGACCAGGGGGCCGGTGCGCGGGGCGGTGCCGTCGCCGAAGTCCCACTCGAACGTGGCCTCGTCGAGCGCCTTGACGGTGGCCTGGAACTGGACGACGTTCAGGCCGCTGGCGTAGTCCGGGCGATGGGTGAAGCCTTGGACGTTGGCCTCGACCGGCGGCTGCACGACGACCTTCACGGTGTCGGGCAGGGAGCGCTCCTCGGAGTTGGCGGCCACGACCTCGAACACCAGCTCGACCGGCTCCGTCGCCTTGGGGGCGTCGAAGCTGGGGGCGACCTGGTCGGCGTCCTGCAGCTCGACCTTGGGGCCGTCCACCTGGCGCCAGGCGTAGGTGAGAGGGTTGCCGAAGGCGTCCTTGGAGCCGGAGGCGTCGAGGCCGACGCGGAGGCCGGGCGGGACCAGCAGGTCCACGCCGGCGTCGGCGGTCGGCACCGGCACGCGGGGCTCGACGGTGACCACGACGAGGTCGGGGTCGGAGGTGCGGAAGCCGTCGAAGATCTGCAGCGCGAAGCCGTAGACTTGGGGCGCGTTCTCGGCGATCGCGGCCGGCACGAAGCTGGGGCGCGCGGTGTCGGCGGCCTCGAGGTCGACGAGCGGGCCCGACAACTGGGTCCAGGTGACGCGGACGGCGCGGTTGGCGTCGGCGCCGGAGCCGTCGAGCTGGACGCGGTCGCCGTTGCGGACGGTCTGGTCGGGGCCGGCGTCGGCGACCGGCTTGGGGCCGATGTAGCCCGCGGCCGCCTTGACGCGCACGACCTGGGTGGAGGTGCCGGAGAGGCCCTCGTTGTCGGTGACGGTGAGGCGGACCTCGTAGCTGCCTTCGGCGGTGTAGGGGTGGGCCGGCGGGACGCGCCCGAGGACCTTCGGGGTGCCGTCGCCCCAGTCCCAGGTCCAGGTCTTGACGCGGCCGTCGACGTCGTAGGACTCGTCGCTGACGGCGCCCTCGGTGCCGAAGACGTCGGCGCGGAACACGGCCACCGGCGGCTTGCAGCCGTTGACGTGGACGTTCTTGGCCCAGTCCATGGTGAAGCCGTAGTCGAACTCCGCGGTCATCTTGACCTCGGTCTCGGCGGGGCCGTCGAGGAAGCGGTGCATGGCGGTCTCGCCCTCCTCGCCGAAGCTCCAGGTGACCTTCCGGGGCGGGCCGATCGGGGACTGGTACTTCGCGGTGAAGGTGGCGTCCTCGCCGGGGCACGGCGGCTTGGGCTCGACCTTGAAGTCAAGCTGGGGCGCCGGCATGTAGATGGTGCGGACGTCGTCGAACACGCGCTTGCACTTGAGCGGGGTGCCGCCCATCCAGGAGGACCACGAGCAGTAGCCCGAGTATTGCTTGTCCAGGCCGCGGGTCACGCCGGTGACGCCGTAGACGCCGTCCTGGATGCCTTGGGCGGTGTAGTAGGAGTAGGTGTACGAGGGGTACTCGACGCCGACGGTGGCGTCGCGGATGCGGACCTCGATGTGGTTGTCCGCCTCGTAGAGCCGGATCTCGAAGGTGGCGAACTGCAGGCTGGTGCCCTCGCGCATCTTGTCGTACTGGACGGCGAACTCGCGCTCGCCCGGGGCGCCGACGGTGCCCGCGGTGATGGTGCCGCCCGAGTAGTAGTAGGCGTAGTAGGTCCACAGGCCGGCGATGGCGCCCGGGGGCGAAGCGGTGCCGAGCTTGGAGTACGGGTAATAGTTGTAGCAGAAGGTCGCGGTGGCGGTGTCCGGCACGGGGCGGATGTAGCCCCACGGCGAGACGGCCGCCTTGCGGTAGGTCTTGCCGTAGTAGGTGAAGTCGAAGCCGAGGTCCACCATGAACTCGCACACCAGGTAGTAGGTGCTGCGGGTCACGACGCCGTCGGAGTCCAGGCCGGGGTTCGGGTCCACCAGGTTGGTGTAGTCGTCCCACGGGAGCGAGGTGCCGACGCTGTCGACGCCGGCGTACTTGGAGGGCGAGGGCGCGTCCAGCCCGCTCCAGGCGTTGGCGGCCGGCGCGACGCTGGCCCCGACGAACACGGCGACCGCCGCGAGCAAGAGGAGTTTCCGAGGGTGCATGGACATCCGACCAACCGTCCGAGAAGGACGGCCGGTATCGTGAACGGCCGCTCTTGAACCTTTGCTGGCCGGCCCCCTTAGCGGGCGCGGTTTTTGCGCAGGCCCACGACGAGAACCGTGGCCAGGCCGGCCGCGACCAAGGCGGCGGCGCCCAGCCCCACCCAGAGGCCGGCGTCCGCGCCCGAGGCGTCGGCCAGCTCGACCTGGGGGCGGGCGCGCTCCTGGACGGCGGGCGCGTCGACGCGCACCAGCTCGCTGAACTCCTGGACGCCCTTGTCGGTGGCGACCCGCAGCGTCACGACGTAGTCGCCGGAGCGGGTGTAGACGTGCGCGGGCGCGGCCTCGGTCGAGGAGGCGCCGTCGCCGAAGAACCAGGCGTACTGGCCTTCGGGGATGGCCTCGAACCGGACTTCGCCGTCCGTGCCCTGCTCCAGGTGGAAGCCGGCGGGCGCCTCGGGGGCGCGGCCGACCAGCACCTGGACGGCGTCCACGGAGGCGCCGCGGGCGTCGCGGACCTCGAGCTCGAACACCAGCACCGTTCCGGCGGCGGCCTGCGGCAGCGTGAAGCTGGGCTTGGGGCCGTCCGCGCCGGCGAGCTCGGCCTTCGGGCCGGTGGCCTGGCGCCACGCGTAGGACAGCGCGTCGCCGTCCGCGTCCTTGGAGCGCGAGCCGTCGAGCGTGACCTTGGCGCCGGGCAGCGCGGTCGCGGCGGGGCCGGCGTCGGCCTCGGGGGCGTGGTTCTTCGTGACCACGAGCACCTCGACGAGGTCGGGCAGCGAGTCGCGCCGGTCGTTGCCGACCGTGAGCGAGAACGTCAGCAGCACCGGCTCGTCGCTGGTGAGGACGGGGGCGGTGAACTCGAGGTTGAGCGCCGTCGGGTCGCGGATGGCGACCGCGGGGCCGCCGAGGAGGCGCCATTGGACGTGGCGGCCGTCGCCCTTGGCCACGACGCCGTGGACCGTGACCTCGCTGCCTTCGGGCACCGTGAGGTCGGGGCCGGCGTTGGCCTCGGGCGCGTCCTGGCCGGCCTCGTTGGCGTCCACCGGCGTGGTCTCGGCGGGCAGGCGGACCTCGACGTAGTGGGCCGTGTCGTCGGTGGCGCCGAGGTCGTCGGCCACCACCAGGCGGACCAGGTAGACGCCGGGGCCCGCGAAGGCGTGGGTCGGGGAGCGCAGCGTGCTGGTGTAGCCGTCGCCGAAGTCCCACGACCAGGCGGCGACCGTGCCGTCGGGGTCGGTGCTGGCGTCGAGGAAGCTGATGCCTTCGTGGGCCAGCGCGACCTGGCTGCTGGGCGAGAAGGCGGCGGTGGGCGGCAGGTTGGGCTGGACGCTGCACGACACGGTGGCGACGTTGCTCAGCTGGTTGGTCGAGTCGCGGATGCGGTACGTGAAGCCGGCCATGTAGGCGGTCGTCATGGCGGGGTCGGGGTCGTAGCGCCAGGAGCCGTCGGCGTTGACCACGAAGGTTCCGGGGCCCGTGTAGGACAGCGAGCTGGGCACGATCGAGATGGTGTCGCCGTTGGGGATGTCGGGGTCGAGGTCGTTGCCCAGGACGCCCGGGGCGGCGACGGTCTTGCGGTAGCCGAGGTAGGCGTTGCAGGCGTCGTTGACGGCCACCGGCGGGTCGGTCTTCGGGGTGACGCAGAGGCTGATCGTGAGCGGGGCCGAGAGCGGGGTGCCCTTGGCGTCGCGCAGCCGGACCTGGAAGCTGTCGGCGCCGTTCTTGTTGGCGTCGGGCGTGTAGCTGAACGAGCCGTCGGAGTTGACGAGGACGGTGCCGAGCATGGCGGGGGTGGCCAGCACCGGCACGAGCGGGAAGTTGCCCTCGTCGGGCAGGCCGGCGCGGTCGGTCGAGCCCACCAGGAGGCCGCTGGCGGCGGCGACCGTCAGCCAGGTGTCCTCGTCGATGCAGGGGTAGCTGCGCGACAGGCCGATGGGGGCGTCGTTGACCGAGGCGACCCGGACCTGGACGATGGCGGGGTTGCTCTCCTGGGCGCCTTGGACGATCTTGTAGCGGAAGTTGTCGGGGCCGTTGTAGTCGTCCTCGCTGGCGTCGTAGTCGAACGAGCCGTCGTTGCGGAGGGTCACGGTGCCGTGGGCGGGCAGCGACACCAGCACCAGCGACCACGCGGTCGTGGTGTCGGCGATGTGGTCGTTGGCAAGGACGCCGACCATGCCGGGCACGGTGGCGTGGACGGGGGAGCTCACGACGACGGTGGCGTCCTCGGTGGCGCCGAACGAGTGGTCGGCGCCGGACATCTTGCGGGTGTCGCCGCGCGCGATGAGCGCCGGGTTGACCGGGCTGATGGTGATGGTGGCCGTGACCGGGGCCGACAGGGTGCCGCCCTGGTTGGTCTTGTACTGGAACGCGTCGGTGCCGACGTAGCCGGCGGCGGGCGCGTAGTCGAACGAGCCGTCGGGGTGCAGCGCGAAGCCGCTCGGGATGGTGTGCGTGGGCCCCGCGCCGTAGAGGACGGCCGTCATGGGGACGCTGCCCAAGGCGTCGTTGTCGTTGGCGAGCACGCCGAGGGCGGGCACGTTGAGCTCCTCGCCCTCCACCGTCGCGTAGGCGTCGTCGTCCGGCTGGCAGACGACGGTGAACGCGATGGTGGCCGGCGCCGAGGCGGGCATCCCCGCGTCGTCCGTGAGCTTGTACTGCAGCGCGTCGGTGCCGCAGTAGTTGGCGGCAGGCGTGTAGGCGAAGTCGCCGCCGGGGCCGCCGGGGCAGCTCGCGCACGCCGGGAACGCGATGGTGCCGTGCAGCGGCGCCGCCGTGATGGAGAAGCCGGCGGCGTCGCGGTGCAGCGTGCCGGTCTGGTCGTCGGGGTCGGCGTCGTTGCACTTCGGGCTCACGAGCGAGCCCAGGCAGGTCGAGTCCACAGCCAGCGTGGTGTCCTCGTCGAGCGTGTAGGCGTCGTCGGTGGCCACGGGCGAGTCGGGGGTGCACGCGATGGCGATGGTGACGGTGGCGTTGTTGCTGCGCGCGATGCCGTCGTAGGCCTGGTACCGGAAGGTGTCCGTGCCGCACACGTTGGCGGCCGGCGTGTAGGTGAAGGCGCCGTCGCCGCCCGGCGCGACGCCCGGCAGCCCCGCGCCTGCGACGGCGCCCGTGAGCGGCGCGGCCGACAGCAGGGCGGACAGCGAGCCGGGGACGGCGGGCTGGCCGTCGTCGGTGTCGTTGCACAGCGGGCCGGCGGCGGGCGGGCACGCGCCGGCGGGGGCGGTGGCCGCCACGGTGACCGGCGTGTCCTCGGTGGCCGAGTAGGCGTCGTCGTTGGCCACCGGCGCGATGTTGCAGTTGACGAACTGGAGCGTCACGTTGCCGACGGGGCTGGAGTTCCAGGCGTCCTTGACGCGGTAGTTGAAGTGGTACGGGCCCTCGGCGCACGGGTTGAGCCCGGGCGGGGTGAAGCAGAAGCTGCCGTCGGTCGAGATGGCGGGGCTGCTGCCGGTGCAGGCACCGCCGCTCGCGGCCTGGAGGCTGCCGCCGGAGGGGCCGCTGGCGTGCAGCGCGATGAACGAGGCGGAGGCGACCGAGAGGTCGTTCTTGGTGAGCCGGTTGGCGGTGTAGGACGGGGTGCCGTGCGGCAGGCCGTCCACGATGAAGGTCGGGCCGTTGTTGAGGAAGTCGAAGGTGTAGGTGTCGTTCACGGCCTTCGGGGTCGGCACCGGCGCGGTGGGGGTGGCGACCATGGGGCGGTACTGGACGACGAGGCCGCTCGCGGTCTTGGTGGCGCCCGTGACGTAGAGGTTGGCGTAGCGCAGGTACTTCGCGGTCGAGCCGCCCTTGATGCCGGACTCGACGTCGGCGCCGCCGTACGGGTCGGCGTTGCTGACCTGCTTGTAGTGGACCTCGATGACGTTGGTGCCTTGGTAGAGCCGCACCTGGTAGGTGTTGATGCCGTAGGTCGAGGTCGAGCACGAGCCGCCGTTGGTGAAGGGCGCGTTGGTGACCTGGATGACGAACACGGCGGGGCTGGTGGCCGTGGCGGGGACCTGCATGGTCTTGACGTTGCCCGCCGCGATCGAGCCGCCCTTGCAGGCCGCGTTCTGGGAGGTGCTGGTGAACGGGAAGATGACGTACCACGCCTTGCTGCTCGAGGTCAGCACGTTGTTGGTGTCGATGTTGCCCGGGGTCGGGAGGGCCGCGGTGCAGGTGTTGCCGGAGAAGCCGACGATGCCGAAGCCGTGCAGCTTGAGCTTGTTGTAGGTGCAGCCGAAGAACTCGAAGTTGAAGCCGATGGCCTGGTCGGCGCTCCAGGCGCCGCCGCCGTAGGAGTCGGGCAGGGCGGGGGTCACGCAGCCCGTGGTGCAGGTCGAGATGTCGATGTTCGACCACGGCATCGGCGGCCCGCCGGTGGCCGCCCAGTCGCCCGAGCCGTAGACCAAGGGCTGGGACGACACCGTGTCGGCGTAGTCCTTGCCGTGGTAGAGGCCGTCCGTGGAGGTGCCGGTGGCGGGCGTCCAAGGGCCGCCAGCGGCGGTGCCGAGGCCGGCCAGGATGAAGGCGCTAGCAATGGCGAGCCAGACGAACGCGCGAGGGTGTCCCCACCGGACCATACGGGAGGGACGTACCCTGGCAGGTCTTGAATCTTTGCAGGCCCGACGCTGTCGCCCTCAGGCGCGGCGGCGCAGCACAAGTGCCGCCGCCGCGGCGGCCGCGACGATGGCGAAGCCGAGGCCGGCGGTGGGCAGCAGCCAGCCGCCGCCGGCCGCGTCCGGCTGGACGGCGGGCGCGCCGCGGGCCTTGTCGGCCACCGACACGGTGATCGGCTTCTCGAACGCCTGCGCCTGGCCGGCGGTGTCGATGACCGTCAGCCGGACGGTGTACTGGCCGGCGCGCTTGTAGACGTGCTCGGGGTTCGCGGCGGTGCCGAACTCGGTCTCGTCGCCGAAGTCCCAGACGTAGGTCTCGCCGGAGATGTTCGGGTCGAAGCGCACCATGGCGCCGTCGGCGCCGTCGGTGACGCGGTAGGTGAAGCCTTGGTCGGTGACCTCGGGCGGCAGCGCGAGCACGGTGGCAAGGGCGCTGGCGCGGGCCTCGCCGTCGGACACCAAGAGCTGGAACGTCAGGGGCACGCCGCTGTAGGGGGGCACCGTGAAGCTGGGCTGGGCCGCGTTGGGGTCGGAGATGGTCACCGGGGTGCCGCCGACCTGGCTCCACTCATAGCTGAGCGCGTCGTGGTCGGGGTCGCTGGAGGCGAGCGCGGACAGGGTCGCCAGGCTGCCCTCGGGCAGGCGCTGGTCGGCGCCGGCGTGCGCGACGGGCGGCTTGTTGGTGGAGGCGACGTTGACCTGCACCAGGTCGGGCAGCGAGTTGCGGGTGCCGTCGGAGAGCTCCAGCGCGAACACCAGCGCCACGGGGGCGGTGCCTTGGAACGACGGCGCGGTGAAGCTGGGCTGGGCGGTGTCGGCGTCCGCGAGGGCGACCGTGGGGCCTTGCACCTGCTTCCAGGCGTAGCTGTAGCGGCCGGGGTCGCCGCCTTGGCCGGTGCCGCGCAGCGTGACGGCGTCCTGCTCGTGCACGTTCTGGTTGTCGCCCGCGAAGGCGACCAGGAGCGCCAGCGCGTCGAGCTCGGAGGCCACCGGCGAGAAGTCGCCGTCGGACTTGATGTTGACCAGAAGCGAGGTGATGCGGACGTCGCCGACCTCGTCGGTGCAGGTGAGGCGGACCTCGTAGACGCCGCCTTGCTCGAAGCTGTGCATGGGGGTCGTCAGGGTCGAGGAGGAGCCGTCGCCGAAGTCGACGAGGAGGCCGACGGGGGCGCCCTCGGGGTCGGAGCAGAGAGCGGAGAACACGATGGAGTCGCCGACGACACCGGTGGTGGCGCTGGCCGACAGGGTGGCCGCCGGGAGCTTGTTGTCCTTGACCTTGATGGTCACCGGGGTGACGCCGGAGAGCTTGCCGGTCTCGTCCTTGGCCTTGTAGTTGAACAGGACGTTGCCGACCCAGTCCGCCTTGGGCGTGTAGATGAACGCGCCGTCCGGGTTGAACGATAGCGAGCCCAGCGAGGGGTCGGTGAGCTTGTCGGCGACCATCCTCTCGTTGTCCACCTCGGCGTCGTTGGCAAGGACGCCGTGCGCCTCGTCCACCACCAGCATGTGGTTGCGGTACACGACGTAGGTGTCGGGCTGGGTCTTGGGCGCGTCTGCCACCGGGTCCACGATGAGGACGAAGCAGGCGGCCGGCGAGTAGGCCGGCGCGACCGTGTCGAGCGGCCCGAGGCCGTCGTCGCGGGCGCGCACGCAGATCTCCGACTCGCCGTTGGCGTCGGGGGCGGGGCGGTAGACGAGGTTGCGGTTGGCGCCGGCGCCGGTGAAGCCGAGGCTGCCGGTCGGGCCCGCGAACAGGGTGGCGTCCTCCTGCGACACGATCTCGATGGTGACGGCCTGGCCGCCCTCGTCGAAGGCGGCCGCGGTGGCGGGACCGACGCTGACGCCGGTCAGGAAGGCGCTGACGGTGCGCAGCGAGGCGTCCTCCTTGACGCGGTCGGTGATGGCGGCCAGCTCCATGGTGGGCGGGTCGTTGACGCGCAGCACCGTGAGGCGGACCAGGGCGGTGTTGCTGGCCTTGCCGCCGTCGGCGGTGACGTTGTAGCGGAAGGTGTCGACGCCGTTCCAGTCGGCCTTGGGCACGTAGACGAAGGTGCCGTCGGGGTTGAAGGTGAAGCTGGCGGCGCTGGCGGGCGGCGCGCCGACCAGGTTGTAGGCGACGCCCGTGAGGCCGGCGGACAGCACGTCGTTGGTGCGGGTGCCCAAGGCGCCCATGGCGGACAGGCTGCCGTCCTCGTTGATGCTGTAGAGCACGTCGGACTTGGCCAGGATGTCGGCGGACACGACGTTGACGTCGAAGAACGCCTTCTGGGTGGGGCTGAAGGCGGTGCCGTCGGAGACGCAGAAGTAGAGGAAGTCGCCGCCGGTGTGCGTGGGGTCCGGCGTGTAGACGAACGAGCCGTCCTTCTTGAAGTCGGAGACGGCGCCGTGCAGCAGCTCGCGGGCGGGCAGCGACGGCCAGGTGGCCTTGTCCGGGCACTCGTCGCGGTGCGCCGTCAGCTTCTGGACGGGCTGCGTCTCGACGGCGTGCCGGAAGCCGGCGACCTCGGGGTCGCTGGCGCCGACCAGGAGGCCGGCGTCGGCGGGGACGAAGACCAGGTCGCCCGCGGCCACGGGGTAAGGTCCCTTGTCGACGGCGGCGGGCGGGTCGTTGACCCAGGCGACGTTGACGTTGACGATGCGCTCGTTGAAGGCGCCGGTCGTGTCGGTGGCGCGGATGCGGAAGCTGTCGGCGCCGTTCTTGTTCAGATGCGAGGCGGCGGGGGCGCCGGCGGTGTAGTCGAAGGTGGCCGAGGCGGTGCCGGGGCTCGGCGTCGAGGTGGACAGCATGGTGGCCGTGCCGCGGCTGCCGGGGAAGCTGGGCGACAGCGAGAACGACGGGACGGAGCCGGCGTCGCCGTAGTCCGGGTCGGTGGCGGTGGCGGTGACGGTGCCCGCGAGCGTGTCCTCGAGGCCGCTCATGCTGAGGCTGGAGGGCGAGATGGCGGGGGCCGTGTTCGGGTAGTAGCGCACGGCGCGGTCGGTGACGACGTCGCGGGCGCCGGCGGCCTCGTAGTGGTAGGTCAGGCCGTAGAGGCGGCTTGGGTCCTGGATGCCCATGGTGACGGCCTGGCCGTTGTCGTCGGCGCTCCGGATGACGGCGTCGAGGGCGCCCGTGTTGAACACCTTGACCTGGAAGGTGGCGTAGGCGTGGGCGGCGCCGCAGATGGCGGCGTTGTAGGCCGCGGAGCCGGGGGCGGTGCCCGTCGGCGGGTGGGTCGCGGTCACCATGATGTTGTTCCACTGGATGATGAGGCGTTTGCTGGAGCCCGAGCCGAGGCTGCGGGCGTAGACGCCTTGCCCGCCGGGGGTCGGCAGCGTGTCGCCGGAGCAGACCGGGACGTTCGGGTTCAGGTCGGCCCAGAAGGGGGCGACCATGTAGGGCGGGGCCGCGCTGGACGGCAGGGCCACGGGCGTCTGCTCCATCGCGCCGCCGGGCGAGACCCAGTTGTAGCCCATGTTGATGTAGCCGTTGGCGCCGATGGTGATGGAGTAGTAGTGCGGCCAGGGGCCGCAGCAGCCGGCGATGACGGGCTGGCCGTAGAACTTGGTCGCAAGCGACGGGTCGGTCCAGTAGTACCACATCACCGTCGAGGCGTCGTCGCCGCAGCCGGTGCCGCTGCACATGAGCGTGCCCGACGAGGAGACGTCCTCCCAACCGGTGGGGCAGCCGGAGGCGGGCGCCGGCGAGGGCGCCGTGGCGCCGACGTAGAACGTGCAGCCGGGGGCGGTGCTGTCCACCCACCGGTAGCGCTGGGCGGAGGCGTCGGCGCCGCCCGTGGGGGCGGGCGCGAACGCGGCCTCGGCAGGCACGGCGACCGCGACCAGGGAGGCCAGCACGGACCCGGCGAACGCCAGGGCGACGAGGACAGCGGAAAGGCCTTGGTTCAACTGACGACCACCGGACGGGCGGCACCCGACGCTCAGGATTTAAGCCCTTTCTGGGCGGCCTCCTGGTTTCGTGCCGCCGCTGCGAAACGGCGCGGCTACTCGGCGGGAGGCGCGGGCGGCCAGCCCGGCGTGGCGGGCTCGCCGGCCGGCGCGGCGGCCGCGGCGGCGCGGCGGCGCAGCAGCCAGAAGGCCGCGGCGGTGGCCGCCACGACGCCGGCCGCGGCGGCGAGCCACGGCCAGGCCGGGCCCATGCCGGCGGCGGCCGCGACGTCGGCGCCGACGGCGTCGACGCGGGCCGGGGCGCTCGCGGTCACGACGCGCTCGACGGGCGCGGTGGCGCGCGCGTCGTCGACGACGGTGAGCTTGACCTTGTAGGCGTCGGGCGAGGCGTACGTGTGCGTCACGACGGCGCCCTTGCCGGTGCTGCCGTCGCCGAAGTCCCACGCGAACGCGTCGCCGGGGGTGTTGGCCTGGAAGCGGAACGCGTTGGGCTCGCCCGGGATGGCCTGCACCAGGAAGGCGGGCGGCGTCGTGCCTTCGGGCTGGAGCCAGACGCGCATCGTGTCGCGGGCGGTAAAGACGCCGTCGCTGACCGACAGCTCGAAGTCGAGGTAGGCCGCGGTCGTGCCGACGGGAGTGGTGAGCTTGGGCTTGGGGCCGTCGGCGGACAGCAGGACCACCTTGGGGCCGGCCACCTGGGTCCAGGCGAACGCGAGCGCGTCGCCGTCGGGGTCGCTGGAGCGGGAGGCGTCGAGCTGGAGGTCGCGGCCGGGCACGACGGTGGCGTCGGGGCCGGCGTCGGCGATGGGGCGCGCGCTGCGGGCGGTCACGTCGACCTGGACGGTGTCGAACGGCGACACCATGCCGGTGCGCAGGTCGGTGGCCTGGAGCGCGAACACGTAGGCCTCGCCCTGCTGCACGTCGGCCAGCGCCGGCGCGGTGAAGCGCAGCGTCGCCGTGTCGGCGCCTTCGACGGCCAGCTTCGGCTCGACCGGGTAGGCCTGGATCCAGCGGTAGGCGACGTCGGTGGCGGAGTAGCCATTGGCGGTCCCCGTGAGCTCCACGGTGGCGCCCTCGCGCACGACCTTGTCGGCGCCGGCGTCCGCGAGCGGGCCGCTTGCGCCGCCGCCCGACGAGGCGATGCCCGTCGTCGGGGCGGGCGACTGCACGCGCACGACGGTCTCCTCGAACGCGGCGCAGCCGGTGTTGTCGAAGGCGGTGAGGCGCACCACGAAGGCGCCGGGGCCCTTGTAGGTGTGGACCGGCGTGGCGTCGGTGGCGGACAGGCCGTCGCCGAAGTCCCAGACGCGGGACTTGATGGTCTTGGGCGCGACCGCGGTGGAGTCGTCCCGGAGCGACAGCGAGCCGCCGGCCGCGAACACGTCGGGCGAGGTCAGCTCAATGAGAGCGGTGGGGAGCGGGCCGCTGCACGCGCTGGGCGGGGGCGTGGGGTCGCCGCCGGTGGAGGCCGACTTGGCCTCGACCTTCATGCAGACGGGCGCCTCGGCGGAGCCGGAGAGCGGGCCGCGCCACTTGTCGCCGATGGTGGTGTCGGTGCCGCCTTCGTCCACGATGATGACGCAGATGTCGGAGGTGCCGGGGGTGTCGGCGACGAACGAGAGGGTGGCCGAGCTGCAGCCGAGCGGGCCCGGGACGCAGGCGAGCGAGGGGCCGCTTGCGAAGATGTCGGGCGTGGTGGAGACGATCTCGAACGCCAGGATGCCCTGCTCGTCGAGCTCGTTGGGGGCCGGCACCGAGGGGCCGGAGGCGATGCCCGTGATGACGCCGGCCTTGGCGTAGAGGTTGCCGACGGTGGCGGCCGGCAGGGTCGCAAGCGAGGCGCCGGCGCGCGGGGCGTCGTTGACCGGCTTGACGACGACCTTGAGCTCGCAGGTCGCGACCGAGGCGAGGCCGAAGACGTCCTTGACGGTGTACGAGACGAGGTCGTTGCCGTAGAAGTCGGCGGCCGGGGTGTAGGTGATGGTGTCGCCGACGGGGCCGGTGAAGGTGGCGGCACGGATGGTGGGCGAGGTGGCCGCGAACGTCAGGGTGTCGCCGTCGGGGTCGGTGGCGGTGAGCTTGAGGGGCACGCCGACGGCGTCCTCGTACACGCTGGTCTCCAGGGCGGACGGGCACACGGGGGCGTGGTTGGGGAAGTAGCGGACGGCGTGGTTGGTGTACGTCTCGCTGGCGCCGTAGCCGTAGTTGAGGCCGTTGGTGCCGCCGCCGTTCTCGATGCCGAGGCCAGCCACGGTGGTGAAGCCGGGCGCGGCGGGCGTCTTGACGTTCTTGAGCATGACCTCGACGTTGTTGGTGTCCTTGTGGAGCTGCACCTGGTGGAACACGCGGATGCAGCCGGAGGGGTCGCCGGGGCTGACGTTGCAGTCGGAGGTGCCGGCGATGGCGCCGGGGCAGCCGGAGGTCCAGGGCGCGTTGGGGAGGGCGAGGGTGCCGCTCCACTCCACCACGAACATGGTCACGCCGCTGGAGGAGACGGTGCGGCTGAAGGCGCCCCAGGCGGCGGCGGTGCCGGTCCAGCCGCAGAAGAACGGGTTCTGGTCGGCCCAGTAGCTGGCGATGACGCGGTCGGGCCCGAGGCTGGTCGGGAACGCGGCGGGCGCGTAGGTGCAGTCCGGGTAGCAGACGCCCGCGGCCATGGTGCCGCTCACCAGCGTGCCGGGGCTGTTGTCCAGCATCAGGAAGCCGTTGTCGCTGATCCAGGCGCAGTTGTAGCCGGCGCCGTAGTACTGGAAGGTGAAGCCGAGGCCGATGCAGGTGGGCGTGCCGGCGGCGGTCGAACTGTACTGGTCGTCGTCGATGCAGTTGGCGGGCGCGGCGGGGCCGCAGGCGCCGGAGCGCACGCCGGGGACCGCGTTGCCGCCGCCGGGGGAGCCGCCGGGCGCGATCTCGACCCAGTTGTAGCTGGGCTTCGGGCGGCCCGACAGGTCGAGCATGTCGATCCAACGGTAGTTCTGCGGGCTGCCGTCGGACACGGAGTAGCAGGCGCCGGGGCCGCACGGGGCGGCGGCGTCGGCCTCGTCGGCAAGCAACGCGAACGCGGCGACCGCCGCGACGGCGGCCAGGCCGACGGCGAGCAGCAGGGCCGACCGAAGGAGAGGAGATTGGTTGTGCATCTGGACCACGCGCATCGACGACCACCGTGCCCGCGAGGGCGCCTGCGGACGCCACGGTCCAGACTTGAACATTGTGCCGGAGGACCGCTCCGCCGAACGCAGGCGCCCTGCGGATTCCTCAGGGACGGCCGAGGAAGTAGGCGAGCAGGTACACGCCGGCCGCAAGCATCACCCAGCCGGCGACGGCCTGCACGCGCCGCGTCCACGCCAGCAGCCGGCGCACAGGGCCTTGCGAGCCCTGCCCCGCGAGGACGGCCATCAGGAGCACGGCGGCGGCCACGGTGGCGGCGTAGGCCAGGAACGCGAGCGCGCCGACGGCGGGGCCTTCCAGGAACCCAGCGAGCAGGATGGGCAGGAACAGGGGCGCGGTGCAGCCGAAGCCCACCAATGCGAACGCCAGGCCGAACAGGAAGAAGCCGCGCGTGCCGCCGACCGCCCCGCCCAGGCGGCCCAGCCACGGCAGGCCGCGGCCGAGCACCGCGAGCGCGCCCGCGACGGCGACCCCCAAGGCCGCGGCGGGGCCAAGCCACGGCACCGCGCGCTGCATCAGCGGCCCGGCCGCCCAGAACAGCAAGGCCAGCGCCGCGTACACGGCCACGATGCCGGCCGCCGCGCCCAGGCCGCCGCGGGCGGCCCGGCGCAAGCGGGCCGGCGCGGGCTGGGCGGCGGCGTCGCCGAGCAGCATCCCGAGGTAGGCGGGCAGCAGGCCGGCGCTGCACGGCGTGAACACCGAGGCGCCGCCGGCGAGTGCGGCCAGCCCGGTGAGGCCGACGCGCAGGATCGGGACGCTGGCGGCCTCGCCGGCAAGGCTGGCCTGGACGGCGGCCTCGGCGCCCGCGAGGGTGGGGATGCCCGTGTCGTGGACGATGCGGCCATCGCCGGACACGACGGCGAGGCGGGGCAGCGTCACGGCGCCGTACTTCTGCCAGACCTGGTCGGTGTCGAGGGCGTGGCGCCACGGGACGCCAGTGCGTTGCTGCAGGGCGCGCAGGGTCTCGTTGGTCTCGCCGCCGAACGAGCCGGTGCCCGGGTCCGCCCAGGTGTCGATGCTGAGGATGGCGAAGCGCGGGTCGTCGGCGTGGCGGTCCCACAATGGCTTGAGGACGTCCTCGGTGACGTACTGGCACGCGGTGCAGGCGACGGCCATGAAGTCGAGGACCACGGTCCGGCCGGCGTAGTCGGAGAGCGCGAACGCGACGGGCTCGCCGCGGACGCCGTCCTCGAACCCCGTGCTGGTGAGCGTGAACGGCGGCGCCGGCGTGTCGGCGTGCAGGCTCGACCAGGCCGCGGCCCCCGCGAACAGGCCCATGGCCAGCAGGACAACGATCCACATCCCGGCGGTGCTGGAGGGGCTACGCAGGTCGGCCACGGCGCACCCCCGCGGCGGCGAGCACCAACAGCAGCGCGGCGGCGGACGCGGCCGGGCTCGACGCCGGCGACCCCGCGACCTGGAACGCGAGGTAATGCGTCTCCAGGCACGCGACCGCGCCGTCGCCCCGGCACGCCGCGTCGGCAAGGGGCGTGCCGGCCGGGAACGCCACCAATTCCGTGGCGTCGGCCTCCCGCAGCAGCCACTTCACGCCCAGCCGCCAGCCGGGCTGGTAGTCGATCGGCTGGCCGGCGGCACGGTAGTCCTTGGTGTCGAACGTCCACGTGCCGTTGGCCAGGCGGGCGGCCGGGTGCGGCGGCGCGAAGCACGCCGGCTCGCCGACGCGGCACACCTGGTACTGCACGGCCGTGATGTTGCTGCCCGGCGCCAGTTGGAGGAACGCCTGCCACTGGGTGTGCGGCTGGACCTCGGCGGGGGCGTGCCAGGCCGCGACGACGTCAGGGCGGAGTCCGGGAGCGGCAGACTCCGGCCACGCGGACGCGGACGGGACCGCAAGCAGCAGGAGCAGCACCGCAACCGCCCTCATCGCGGCGGGGTGGGGGAGCGGCGGGAAAAGTCTTGTCGGTGGATCGTCAGGGGCGTTTTCCGCCCATCACCAGCACCATCGCCAGCACGCCCAGCGCCAGCGCGAGCCAGACCAGCCCAAGCCAGGGCAGGTGCACGGCCTCGACGCGCACCGCCTGCACGGGGTGGCCTTCGCACAGGCGCGGGCCGCCTTGGTAGCTTTCGACCCAATACGCCGCGCCGTCGCGGGCGCACGGCGAGCCCGGCGCGGCCTGGACGGCCTCCACCTCGAGGTAGAGGTCGCCGTCCCACAGCCGCAACGCGGCGGGCGTGGGGAAGTGCGCGCCGGCGGTCTCCTCGTACCGCACCTCGGCGGCCAGCCGGCCTGGCGCCTGCCCGGCGTCCACGACCACCTCCAGCTGGTCGACGACGCCGGCGCCGTCCGCGTGCGTGCGCACCGCGTCGAGGCGCAGCGTGTGGCCGGCCAGCTCGAGGGTCTGTCCGTCGGCGAGCGTGCCCTTCACCGTCTCCTTCTGGTAGGTGCTCGGGGCGTAGCCGAGGAGCGCCACGGCGAGGGCGAGGTGGACGCCGTAGAGGCCGACCTGCTTGAGGCGGGCGGCGCGGTTGGGGTCGCCGGCGGGGCGGTGGCCGCGGGCGAGCGCGAGGCCGAGGAGGGCGAGGACGGGGGCGACGTAGAAGCCGCCGAGCATGGCGACGCCGAGGGCGAGCGGGGCGGCGGGGCCGGGCGCGCCGGCCATCTGGCGGGTGGTGAGCCAGAGCAGCACGACGGCGGCGGCCAGGCCGACGGCTTGGAGGGCGAGCGGCACCTCGAAGGCGAGCGGGCCGAGGCGGACGGTGGGCGGGTTGAGCCAGAACAGCAGGTCCACCAGCGCGCCGAGCCAGAGGAGCAGGTGGCCGCGGCGGACGCGGCGCGGGGTGCCGGGTGCTGGGGCGGCGCGGCGGACGCGGTCGAGGCTGACGTAGACCAGGATGGCGGCGAGGGCGAGGAGGAAGGTGCCGCCGCCATTGGGGCGGACGGCTTCGCACACGAGGGCCGCGACGAACGCGAGCGCCGCCAGCACGATGGAGCGCTTGCGGCCGTAGATTTGGTGGCCTTGGAACACGAGGAGGCCGAGCGCGATCGGGGCGGTGAGATAGGGGAAGCGGGCCTCGTAGAACGCCGTGCTCCAGCCGCCGGTCGCGGCCATGTGGAACAGGAACAGCACCAGGAGCGCGAGGCCGAGGGCCAGCACGGCGTAGCCGTTGAGGCTCCGCAGGTTGACGCGGGCGAGGCCGTGGCGCGGCTCCTTGGGCGGCGCGGGCGCCAGCAGCGCGGGCAGCGCGGCGGCGACGAACAGCGCGGCCACCACGACGAGGAAGCCGTAGCCGGCGCCGCCCGCGAACGTGGAGGCCTCCAGCAGCACGGAGAGCGCCGTGGTCGGGGCGAGGAAGAACAGCACGGCGAGCGTGCCAAGGATGCCCGCGACGGCGCGGCTGGCAAGGCGCATCCGGCCGGTGGCGGCGGCGAGGCTGCGGCTCCACAGCGCGAGGCCGGCCAGGAGCACGGCGCCGAACAGGCCGACGTGGTCGCGCAGGCTCGGCTCCAGGCGGAGGATGTCGAGGAAGCGGGTGGCGGCGTCGGGGTCGAAGGTGTCCGTCGGGTCCGTGAAGGCGTGCACGGACACCCAGAGGCCGCTGCGGGTCGAGATGGTGGAGAACAGGGACAGCAGGAACGGCAGCACGGCCAGCGCGGGTCCCAGGAGGGCGTAGGCGCCATGGCGGAGGTGGTGGAGCTGCGTGTGCAGGTAGAGCGTGAGCGCAAGCCAGGGCAGCAGGTTCGCGACCTCGACAGGGTCCCAGGCCCAGTAGCCGCCGAAGCCGAGGGTGTAGTAGGCCCACATCGCGCCGAGCCCGATGGCGGCGGTGAACAGCAGCCACGCAACGCGCGAGGAGCGCAGCGCGTCGCGGCTCCACTTGCCCACGCCTCCGCCTTCGCCCGCGACCCAGTGCGCGAACGCCGCGGCGGCGGGGACGGCGGTGGCCGCGTAGGCCGCGAACATGATGGGCGGGTGGATGAGGATGAACGGCGACTTCAGGGTCGGGTTGAGGCCGTTGCCCAGCGGCCGGCCGGCAAGGTAGGACGGCGGCGTCGCCCCGAACGGCGAGCCTTGCGCCGCCGACCACAGGAACGCCAGGAGCGCGAGGTGCAGCATCAGCATCGTCCATGCCTTGGCCTTGTCGAGCGGCCGCGCCACCAGCGCGCACACGGCCGCAAGCATCGCGGTCCAGAGCAGGAGCGAGCCCTCGCGGCCGGCCCACGTGCCCGCGAGCTTCCACTGCCACGCCAGGTCGGAGCGGCTGTAGTAGAACACGGCCTCCACCGTGAGGTCCGACGCGAGGAACCGGCCCACGAGGTAGAGCAGCGCGACCACGGGCGGCGCGGCGGCGGCGAGGCTCGCGGCGCGCGCGAGCCGTCCCCGCGCCGGGTCGCGCGCGGCCCAGGCCCACGCGGCCACGGCCACGGCGCCGAGGGCGACGCCGAGCCAGAGCAGCGCGTCGCCGAGCACCGGCGCCATCAGCGCCGCCTCCCCACGAGCGCGAACGCGAGGCCGCCGACGGCCGCGACGGCGAACACCAGCACGCTGTCGGGGGCACGGTAGTAGCCCTTGGCGGGCGGCGCCTCCTTGCTGGCGCCGGCGTGGCGGACGGCCAGCTCCTCCATCGCGAGGTCGCCGTAGAGGCACGGGTCGCACCAGGTCGCGGAGTAGAGCTCCAGCAGCACGGCCTTGCTGGCCTGGACGGTGGCGGGCGCCCCCAGCTTGGCGGACGCGGCCTGCACCGCTTCGTGGGGCGCGAGGCGGACGGCGTTGGGCTCGGCCTGCAGCCACGCCGCGGCCGACACGAAATCCGGGTCCCAGTCGCCGGCGAGGAGGCGGAAGGTGCGGTTGGCGGGGCCCTCGACCAGGCCGCCGTCGACGATGGCGCGCACCGTGAAGCGATGGTCCTCGACGCCGTTCGAGATGGCGCTGTCCGCGATGTAGCGCACATGGTCCTCTGTGATGGCGACCCAGAGCCGCACCGGCTCCAGGCCTTGGCCCGGCGCGACGCCCACCTCGACGCGGACCTCCTTGCCGTCGGGGATCGCCTGCACGGCAAGCGTGGCGCCGGCGGGGGCGGCGGCGCGCGCGGCGAACCCGGCGGCGTAGGCGTCCAAGGTCCCGGCGTAGGGCTGCGCGGGCACGGGCAGCGCCACGATCGGGTTCAGGCCGTCCGCCACGAAGGTCGGGTAGTCGAACCGGCCGGCGCCGGCCGCGACGTGGGCGTAGCGCGCCGAGAACGAGTCGCCCTGCCGCAGCGCCACGCCGAACGGGTCGACGTCGTCGCGGCTGTGGTGGATGAGCACGACCGCCTGCCCGCTGGCCGGCGCGGCCGACGCCGCCAGCAGCAGGAGGACCAGCAGCGGCGCGCCGCGCACGCGCCCGCCCGAGCCCTGCCGCCTCATAGCCCCTGCGCGGCGATGGCCTTGCGCATCGCGGTCGAGAGCGGGGCCCCGGGCAGCTCGGCGCGGGGCACCCAGCGGGCCCCTGGCGCCAGCGCCATGGTGTCGTCGCGGGCGGTGCCGGCGCGCACCTCCATGCGCCAGCGCCGGTGCGTGAACTCGTGCCGCACCTCGGCGGGCTCGCCCTGCCAGCGCACGGCCACCCCGGCCTGCTCGCGCACCAGCCGCGCCAGCGGCTCGGCGCGCGGCCCGCCCGGGAGGCGCCAGAGGCCTTCCAGCAGCGTGCCGGTGCCTTCGACCAGGAGGATGTCGTCGCCGCGCCGGACGACGGCGAAGTGCAGCGCCTCGTCGCGCACCGCCGCCCGCTTGCGCGGGGCGGGGATGCCGGCGGGGTCGAGGCCGGCCTGGCGCGTGGCGCAGGCGCCGGCGACCGGGCACTCGCCGCAGCGCGGCGCGCGCGGCGTGCAGACGGTGGCGCCCAGGTCCATCAGGGCCTGGTTCCAGTCGCCGGGGCGGGCGGGATCGACCCACGCGGCCGCGGCCTCGCGCACCCGCGCCAGGCTGGCCTCCGGCGGGCCGAGGACGCGGGTGGCGACGCGCACCACGTTGCCGTCCACGGCGGGGACGCGCTCGCCGTGCGCGATCGAGGCGATGGCGCCGGCGGCGTACGGGCCGATGCCGGGCATCTGGCGCCAGCCGTGCTCGTCGGCGGGCAGGCCGTCGCGGGCCGCCTGCCTGGCGGCCGCGTGCAAGTGGCGGGCGCGGCGGTAGTAGCCGAGGCCGCTCCAGAGGCGCAGCACCTCCTCCAGGTCGGCCTGGGCGAGGGCGTGGACGGTAGGGAAGCGGGCCATCCAGCGGGCGTAGTAGGGCAGAACCGCCTCGACGCGGGTCTGCTGGAGCATGACCTCGGACACCCAGATGGCGTAGGGGTCGCGGCTGCGGCGCCAGGGCAGGTCGCGGGCGTGGGCGTCGTACCACGGCAGCAGGCCCTTCATCCAGGCTGCTGAGGCTTCAGGGGCTCATAGATGGCGACGACCTCGAACTGGTAGCTGCCGTCGTGCATCACCTCAGGGCGCGGCTCCAGGGTCCAGGTGCCGGCGGCGTCCAGCGGCTCCAGCCAGAACAGGCCCCATCCCCAGTCCGACGTGCCTTGGGTGACGTTGCGCGGGTCCAGGATGGCGAACGTGCCCTCCCCGTTGCCGTAGCCCGCGACCCAGACGTAGAGGAACGACACGCCGCCGCGGACCTCGAACTGGTGCTTGGGGCAGGAGCCGTTGGCGCCGGTGGGCAGCACGACCACCACGGTGCTGCAGGTTTTCTCGCCCTCGACGAACAGGTGGCGCAGCAGCGGCCGCTCCTGGAACATGAGGACCTTGCCGTGGTGGACGGCCTCGACCCGGAGCAGGTAGCTGCCGGGCTCCAGGCTGACGTTGAACGCCTTGCCTTGGCCCTGCTGCCACACCTTGCCGGCGCCGTCCCGCAGCGACCACGCGATGGTGCTGTTGGGCAGCTCCTCGGTGAAGACGTGGGCATTGTAGCGGAAGTCCCCGTACGGCGACAGGCTGGTCCGGAGGGAGCGGCCGGTGCGGTTGAGGAGGGTGTAGAGCTCGACCATGTCCGGCTCGGGCTCGTCGGCAAGGGTCGCGTCGATGACGTGGACCGTGCGGTTCGACATGCTGGCGAGGTCGCGCACGCCCTCCAGGTCCTCGACATGGAGCCGCACCTCCTCGGTGCGCGCCTCGGCCACCAGGATGCCGAGCGCGTCGCTGTAGACCGCCCGCCAACGCATCGTCGCGGCGCCGGTCTGGAAGGTGCTGCCCTCCTCCTGATTGAGCGGGAAGATGGCGTCGCACGCCAGCCAGACGGCGACGTCCAGGGCACCCAGCAGCATGGTGGTGTTGATGGCCTCGACGCGGCAGGCCCAGGAGCCGACGGCCTCCTCGTGGAACGCGACGTCGGTCCACTCCTTGCCGACCCGGAGCGGGAACGGCACCTTCGGCCGCTCCGTCATGTTGCCCGGCAGGCCCACCTTCAGGTCGGTGGGGCAGCGTTCGGGCTTCTCCTGGCAGTCGTTGAGCCACGCCAGGTCCGCGAGGTCGCGCTGGGCCAAGGTGGCCGGGTCGAGGGTGGTGGCGCCCGTGACGGTGAGCCCGCGGCCGAAGTGGCCGAGGCGGGCGGCCAGCACCACCGGCCGGTCCTCCAGCGTCAGCCCGGTGGCGAGCATCCGGAGGCCATGGGTGGCGTTGGCGCGCACCGGGAGGCCGCCGAGGTCCGCCTCGCTGCTGGACTCGGTGATGGTCTCGAACAGGAACTGGCTGCCGGGCCGGAGGCGGGGCGCCTCGACGGCCACCGGCGGCGGCGCGGCGGGCGACGACGGCCGGTTCTCGTTGAAGCCCGGCAGCACCAGCACGGGCAAGGGCGGGCCGCCGGCGTCGGCGGCGGCGACGTAGGGCTTCGGCTCCGGCGGCTCGTAGACCGCCGGCGTCTGGGGCAGGTCCGTGTAGGGCTGCGTGCCCGTGCAGCCTGCCAGCAGCAGCAGGGGGACGGCCATTGCCAGCACGGCCCAGCGGGAGGCCACGCCCATCACCTGGTTTGCGGCTACTTGAACACATTGGCGCTTTGAGGGAACCGTCAAGGCGGGGCGGCGGTTGCGCGGCCTGTGTCCGACCAAGAGCGCCTCGCGCCCGGCTCCATCTGCTTCGGCTGCGGGCCCGCCAACCCCAAAGGCCTGCGCATCCAGAGCCGCTGGGAGGGCGACGCCTACGTCATGGAGTACACGCCCCAGGAGCACCACCAGGCGTTCCCCGGCGTCGTCAACGGCGGCATCCTCGGCACCCTGCTGGACTGCCACAGCAACTGGTGCGCCGCGACCTCGCTCATGAAGGCCCACGGCTGGGACAAGCCCCAATGCACCGTGACCGCCGACTTCCACGTCAAGCTGCGCCGGCCCACCCCCGCCGGCAAGCCCCTGCGCCTCGAAGCAAAGGCCGTTTCCATCGACGGCGACCGCGCCACCATCCACTGCGACCTGCTGTGCGACGGCAAGGTCACCGCGACCTGCGACGGCACCTTCGTGGCCGTGCGCGAGGGCCACCCCGCCTACCACCGCTGGGGTTGACGCGCCACCATGCGCGACCTGCCGTTCGACCCCGCCACCGGCGCCTGGCGCGCCGCCACGCCCCGGCCGCCGCCCGCCACGCCGGCCTTGCCGCCGGAGGCGCGCAAGCCGGCGCCGGGCGGGCGCGGCTGGGACGTCGTGCTCGGCGTCGACGTCGGCCTGCTCGCGCTGCTGGGCGTCCTCGTCATCCTCTCCGGCCTGGCCGGCCCGGCGCCGGAGGGCGACCTGGACGCCGGTGCGTTCCGCCAGGCGCTCTACGTCCAGTCCGGCGCCCAGCTGCTGCTGATGGCCGCCATCCCGCTCGCCTGGGGCCTCGGCACCCGCCTGGTCCCGGTCGCGGGCACGCTGCGCTACTTCCGCCTCACCGACCCCGGCAAGGGCATCCTCAAGGGGCTCGCCTGGGGCGCCGCCATCCTGGGCGCCTTCATCGCGATCGGCCTGCTGTTGGAGAAGTCCGGCGTCTCCCAGGACAACCCCGTCAAGGACCAGCTGGTCGAGGCCATGACCTGGCCGCTGGTGGTCGCCGTGGCCACCGCCGCCGCCGTCGGCGAGGAGGTGTTCTTCCGCGGCTGGATGATTCGCCGCCTGGAGGAGGCCGGCGCCAGGCGTGGCCTGTCGCTGCGCGGCGCCCAGGTGCTCGCCGTCGGCGTGTCGTCGCTGCTGTTCGGCCTGGCGCACTTCGGCTACGGCACGCCCCTGCAGGTCATCCTGCCCGGCGCCCTCGGCGTCCTGTTCGGCGCCATCGTGGTGCGCGGCGGCTCGCTCTGGACCGTCATCGTCGCCCACTTCGTCTATGACTTCGTGGCGCTCTCCGTCGTCCTCATCGACCCGGGGGCCGCCCCATGAGCTACCGCCTCGTCGACCACACCGCCGACCTTGCCATCGAGGCCGACGCCGACACCGCCGGCGCCTGCCTCGCCGAGGCCGCCCGCGGGCTGGCCGAAGTGCTGACAGGGCGCCCGCCCGACGCCCGCCTGGCCGACCGGCCCATGGCGTTCGCCGTCGAGGCGCCCGACCACGCCGCCCTCGCCGTCGCCTTCCTGGCCGAGCTGGTCTGGCTGATGGAGTCCGACGACCTGCTGTGGCTGCAAGGCGGCGTCCGCGTCGTGCGCGCCGCCGACGGCATCCTGCGCGCCGAGGCCGACGGCAACGGCAGCCGCTTCGAGGCCGCACGCCACGGGCGCGGCGTCGAGGTCAAGGCCGTGACGTACCACCAGGTCCGGTTCGAGGCGGACGGGCAGGGACGCTGGCACCTCAGGGTGCTGCTGGATCTGTAGGCACGCAGTAGACGGCCACCTTCCATTCCAGGCCGACGGCGTCGTGCGCGGCGACGTCGAGCGTGTAGAAGCTCGACGCGGGCAGGTCGGTCAGGTTGGCGGGCTGGGTGAAGCCCGGCCCCGTGAGCCGTTTCCCCGCCAGCAGGCCGCCGTCGCCCCACACCGTCGCCGTCACGTTGCCGCTGGAAAGCTCCAACGCGAACTCCAGCACGGCGCGACCGCAGGGCCCCAAGGTCTTGGAGAACAGTTGCGTCCCGTCGAAGGTGCGGCAGTAGAGCGCCACCGGATAGGTGGAGTCGGGGTCGCCCCAAGCGCATTCGCCGCGGGCCGGATGCTCGGCCGGCTTCTCGGGCGCCTGCTCGTGGCACCCTGCCAGCGCCAAGGCCGCCAACAGCAGGAGCGTCGGGAGCGGCCCCTTCATCGCGTTACCAAAAGTCGGCGGACGCGCCGCTGGACTCCAACGGGTCCTCGTAGCGCTCCTTCTTGGCCTCGAAGCCGGCGGCCTTCGCCTCGGCGACGATCTGGTCGGCGCCGGCCTCGTTGTGCTCGGGCACCTCGAAGATGGCCTCGGCGCCGCCGTGGCTGTAGAGCTTCTTGAAGCGGTCGCGCTCGTTCTTGAACGGCTCCATCGCCTCGGCGGTGGGGGCCTTCACGAGGACGCGCCAAGTGGCCATGCCTAGGCCTCCTCGAGGACCTGGACCTTCTGGATCTCGTCCCACTGGCGGACCTGGTCGACGACGTTGCCGCCCTCGACGACGTGCCCGAAGACGGTGTGCTTGCCGTCGAGGTGGGGCTGGGGCGAGTGGGTGATGAAGAACTGGGAACCGTTGGTGTTGGGGCCGGCGTTGGCCATCGACAGGACGTGGGTGCCGTGGCGGCGCGGGTTGCCGCGGGTCTCGTCCGCGAAGGTGTAGCCGGGGCCGCCGGTGCCGGCGCGGCGGTCGCCCTTGGTGCGCGAGTGGGGGCAGCCGCCCTGCACCATGAAGTCGGAGATGACGCGGTGCCAGTGCAGGCCGTCGTAGAAGCCGCTCTTGGTGAGCTTGAGGAAGTTCTCGACGGTCTTGGGAGCGTCCTTCTTGTAGAGCTCGATGTCGATGTTGCCGCGGTTGGTCTGGATGCGGACGACGGGAAGGCCGCCTTCCTTCTTGGCCATGCGGCGCGGCACGGGATGGGCGACTTAGGGGTTTTGGCCTTCGTGCGGAGCTCAGCAACTCTGGTGCTCCGTCTCGATGACCCTGCGGCTGGCCGGGTCTTGGGGATGCGGGGTCCAGTCCAACGGGAGCAGCATCCCGGCCACGGTCTCCATGGCGTCGTCAGGGGACTCCCGGCTGCCTCGCCACAGCGTCCGGACCGTGTCGTTCGCCTCCACGCGGAACCAGCGCTCATGGTCTTCGCGGAAGACGATGCTGCCGTCCCCGTTGATGTCGCCCGCGAACACGGGATGGTCATGGAGGTGGGCGTTCAGGCCCGGGTCCCGCCAGGTGTACTGGTAGTGGCCGGAACTCCCGCACTGCCCCATCGGGAACGCGGCCAGCAGGAAGCCGGCGACCGCCAAGCCGGCCAGCGCGGCCCCGACGCCGACGAGGAGCTTGCCGGTGTCCCCTGGTTTCCAGGCGGGCTCCGCCGCCGGCCCCCGTTGGGGTTCCCGGGACGCCTTCTTGGCAGGCCATACCCACAACAGGATGCCCGCCGGGACCAGGAACGCCAGCGCGAACGCCGGCAGCGTGAGCCACGCCATCCCCGCTCCCGTCTTCGGGAACGTGCCAACCCGCCATTCGGCCACGAGGAACCAGGCAACAAGGATGGCCGTCCGCATCCACCAGGCCAGGCTCCAGCGGTTCAAGCAGCCACCAGGCCTTCGGCTGCGGCGCGGGCTTTTCAGGCTTGCCGTGCCAGCGTGTTCTTGACGCGGCTGCCCCTGCGCGCAGCACTTGCAGCCTGGCGTCGCGTTCCCCCACCGCCACCCGGAGGAGCTGGCGCACCTGCGGCCGCTCATGGGCCGCCTGCAGGACCTCTTGGTGCCGCCGCCGCAGCGGCCGGCGGTCGTGGTGCAGGCGAGCCCGCGTCGGATGCGCCGCGGGGTCTGGAACGTCCAGGTGTTCCATGGCCTGGGCGCCAAGCCGCCGCCGTTGGCCCGGCTGACCCGCTTGGCCCCCCGTGTGCGCTTCGAGCAGGTGAACGCCTACGGCCCGCGCGCGGTCGATGCTCTCGAGCGCCGCCTGCCGGGCGCCGAGGTGTCGCGCTTCGGCCACCCGGCCCTCAACGAGCTGGAGGGGCTCGGCCATGACCCCGAAGGCCCGGTCGCCTGGCTTCCGGCCGTCCGTGGCCGCGCGCTTGCGCAGGCCGCGGCGGCGGCCGTCGCGCTGGCCCGCGAGGTCCCCGTGCTGGCCGCGCTGCCGCGCGCCGCGCCCTCCGGGCTGCGGCGGCGGCTGGCGGCGGCGCACGGCGTGACGCTCGCGCCGGCGGGCGCCGACCGGTATCCGTTGCTGCATGGCGCCCGGGCAGTGCTGGCGGACGGCGGCAACGGCGGCTGCCTTGGCGTCGAGGCGTACTGCGCCGGCTTGCCGGTGGCGCTGTTGGCGCCCGAGCCGATCGGCCCTGCTCCTGGCTTGGGCGCGGAGCTGGCGGCGCGGGTGCCGCGCTTCTGGGCGGGCGACCCGGTGCGGGAGTGGGCGTGGCACCCGGACCCGGCGAGCGACACGGCGTGGGCACGGGACTTGCTGTTCGAGCCGGCGCGGCGCCGCAACGACCTGTTCGCGGGGCAGTTGCGGGCGGTGGCGGCCGAGGTGGCGGGCTGATGGCGTTGGACCTCCAAGTCGTGCGCGTCGTGGCCGCGACCGGGATGCTGCTGGGAGCGGCCGTCCTGGACCTGCGGGCCCGGCGCGTGCCGAACCGCTACTGGCTGCCGTTCCTTGGCTTGGCAGTGCTGCTGGACGCCCACGCGGCCTGGACGATGGGCTGGGAGGCCGTGCAGGTGCCGTTCGTGCTGGCGGCGCTGGTGGGCGGGATGTTCTACGCCATCTGGCGGGTGGGCCTGTACGGCGGCGCCGACGCCAAGGGCCTCATGGTGCTCGCGCTGCTGGCGCCGTTCCCCATCGTCCCCTGGACCGGGGCGTTCCTACCCATCGGCCTGCCGCCCGCGCTCGACGCCATCACCAACGGCACCCTGCTGGTCCTTGCGTTCCCCCTCGCGATGGCGGCCTACAACCTGGCGCGCGGCAACCTGGCGTTCCCGGCGCTGCTGCTGGGGGTCCCGATGGACCTGGACGCCGCCGAGGCCCGCCACGTGTACCCGATGCAGGCCGCCGCGCCGGGCGGCGGGCTGGCCTGGCGGTACTGGCAGCGGGCCGGCGGGTCGCGGGCCGAGGCCTACGCCGCGCTGCGGGCGGAGGGCGTGCAGCGGGTCTGGGCCACGCCGAAGGTCCCGCTCTTGACCTTCGTCGCCCTCGGCTGGCTGGCCGCGCTGGCCGTCGGCAACCTCGCGCTGCGGCTGCTGCCGCCTCCTTGAGGGGACCGCGACTCGGTTCACAACCCGTTTTAAGGGGCATTAGTGTCAAGAGGTGTGGCCGACCGCCTGACCACTGGCCTAGCCGGGCTAGACGCCCAGCTCGGCGGCGGCGTGCCCCCTGGGACCGTGCATCTGGTGCTCGGCGAGCCCATGAACGCGATGGAGCTCCTGGCCGCCCACTTCGCGGCCGGCGGCTCGCTTTTGGGCGGCGGCTGCGCCTACTTCTCCAGCGACCTGCCGGAGGCGGAGGTCAAGAAGGCCATCGAGGCGGTCGGCGGCCGCAAGGACCGCGTCCATGTGCTCCCCCTGCCCTACAAGGGCGCGTGGGCCGTCCCCGACGCCAAGCAGGGCCTGCGCTACGTGGTGGACTCGTTCAGCCAGGTCATCCTCCAGGCGGGGTGGGCGAACGCCTTCAGCCAGCTCAAGCGGCTGCGGACCCAGGTGCGCGCCAGCGGCGACAACGTCTTCATCCTGGTCACGGCGGGGCTGCACTCGGAGGTGGAGCGCATCCAGCTCAAGGAGTGGGCCGACGGGGTCATGGAGCTGGGCTTCGACCGCCAGGGCTTCGGCCTGTATCCGTACATGAAGCTCACCAAGATGCGCGGGGTCGCCGAGTCGGCGCGCCTCTTGTTGTTCCGCGAGACCGAGCGGGGGCTCTTCATGGAGTCCACCAAGCGGGTGTTCTGATGGCGCGCGCCAACCGGTCCCGCCGCGCCGCCCCCGAAGCCGGCGACGACGAGGCCGTCAGCGCCGTCATCGGCACCGTCCTGCTCCTGGGCATCACCGCCGTCGCGATCAGCCTGGTCGCCGCCATGGGCCTGCCCGCCTTGCAGCGCCTCCAGGACCGCGCCGCCCTCCAGTCGATGGCCGGGCAGCTCGGCCAGGCCCACGCCGCCCTCGGCGACCTGTCGGGCGTGGACGCCACCCGCGTCGTGCCCATCCAACTGCCCGCCGGCGCCGTCGCCGTGCGCGACGACGGCCGCGTCCTGGTGGCCGTCGACCGCGACGCCGAGAACCCGGCCTGCGACGTGCATCTCACAGGCTGGACCGACCCTGACACGACCACGATCGGCTACGTGGCGCCCGGCTGCCGCAACATCGTGGCCGCCCTGACGCCGCTGTGCAACCTCATCCCGCTCTTGGGCCTCATCTGCACCCTCACCGACGACTCGGTGTGGGAGGCCTACCGCGTCGACGGCGCCAGCCTCCAAGCCGTCCCCCTGGTCCCCACCAGCGGCGCCGCCGGCACCCTGCGCCGCATCGACGGCGGCACGTTCAGCCGCGACGCCGACTGGCTGTTCCGCCTCAGCAACGGCGAGAACGACCCCGGCACCGCCGCCCCCCTCGTCGTCTATGCCGAGGCCTGGCTGTCGGCCAGCGACCGCGTCACCTGGGAGACCGGCGGCGACGTCGGCCTCGTCCTGTCCGCCGGCTGGCTGTGGAGCCGCGACGGCCACGCCGTGATTGAGGCGGGCGCGCCTGGCCTGACGGAGCGTGCCCTCGGCGACGGCGGCGAGGACTTCGTCCTGCGCCTGCCCGTGCTGCGCGGCGACCCCGACGGCGGCTTCAACGACCGCGGCGAGCACCGCCTCGAGCTGCGCCAGGCCGGCGCGGCGCTGCGCACCCGCCTCGACGGCGGCAACGGCGCCGAGGCGTACCGGCTGCGGCTCGACCTCGATGGCGAGCACGCCGCGGCCGCGTGCAGCGCGCTGCTCTTGCGCAACGCCCAGTTCGAGGCCGCCCGCTGGCAGGAGGACTCCGACTTCTCCTGCGAGGACGGCGGCGCGGCGCCCGACCAAGGCGTGCGCTCCGTCTCCTACCACGTGCCCGTCGAGGGCGCCCCGTTCGACGCCGAGCCGTTCCAGCTTCGGTTCCTCCAGGAGGTCGTGCGTGTCCGCCTGGCCGTCTGACGACACGGCCGCCAGCGAGGTGCTCGGCTCGGTGCTGACCTTCGGCATCCTCGCCCTCGTGCTCATCGGCCTCACCCTCGGCCTGGGGGTCGTGCAGGCCGACGCCCGCGACCGCGCCGCCGCCGCCCAGGCCGACGGGGTCGCCGTCACGATGGCCGCCGCCGTCTCCGAGGTCGCCGCCATCGTGGTGGCCGAGCGCGAGGCCGTGGCCGTCGAGACCCTCCAGGTCCACCGCCACGTCGACATCCCCGACACCTTGGCCGGCCTGTCCTACACGGTCCGCCTGGTCAACGGCACCGTCGTCGTGGCCGCCCCGGGCCTCACGGTCGCGCGCGTCGCCCCCGGCGCCGCCGCCCTGCACGTGCCCACGAGCAAGGACGTCCTGGCGGTCCACGGCGACGCCTGGGTCGTCTTCGACCGCTACGCCGGCGAGTCCGCCCCCAGCCTTCACTTGAGGTCGTCATGAGCCCGGAAGCCCAGCCGCGTCCCCCCGCCACCAAGCCCAAGCCCCGCAACCCGGCCATCACCACGGGCCAGCGCCCCGGCGCCGGCCAGGCCAACGGCGCGGCGCCCAAGGCGCCGCCGCCGGGGGCCAAGGGCCAGCGCGCGCCGGCGCCGGCCGCCGTCAAGGCGCTGCCGCCCGGCACCCGCACGGCCGCCTTCACGGCGCGGCCGGCCGCCAGCCTGTCGGCGGAGCCGCAGCTGGCGGCCCGGGCGCCCAACTTCCCGCCGGCCATCGGCGACCGGCCGGCGCCGATGGCGCGCGAGGAGCAGCGCCGGATGCGCATCGTCCAGGACGAGCAGCAGCGCCGCATGAAGCTGCTCGGCAAGACGCCGCCCGACGAGCGCGGCCAACTGGTGCGCGACTGGGCCGGCGAGGACCGGCTGTTCTACGCCTACGACGCGGACGACGTCGAGGTCGAGGCCTACCCGATCCGCGAGCCGTTCGCCTACGTGCAGATCCTCCGCAACCGCCGGACGCACGAGCTGAGCTACCATGTCATCGAGCCGCGGCTGTCGCACGCCGAGCGCCGCCTCCTGGACTTCATCGAGAGCACGATGGTCGACGTGCTGGAGTTGCAGCCGAGCGACATGGGCCTCTTGGACCTGGACAAGTACATCCTGGAGAAGTTCAACCAGGTGCTGGCCGACTACGGCGTGCAGCTTGGGAAGACCCAGGGCGAGGCGGAGGAGTCGCGCGACCGGCTGCTCTACTACGTGCTGCGCGACTTCACCGGCGAAGGCCCGATCGACGTGCTGATGCGCGACCCGCTCATTGAGGACATCTCGTGCGACGGGCCGAACCAGCCCATCTTCGTGTACCACCGCAAGCACGAGGCGCTCACCACCACCGTCCGGTTCCGCAACGAGGACCAGCTCGACTCGTTCGTGATCCGCATGGCCCAGCGCGCCGGCAAGCACATCTCGATCGCGGAGCCGCTCTTGGACGCCACCATGCGCGACGGCAGCCGCCTGCAAGCCTCCCTGGCGCACGAGGTCAGCTCGTTCGGCTCCAACTTCACCATCCGCAAGTTCAAGGAGGTCCCGTTCACGCCCATCGACCTGGTGCGCTTCGGGACCATGAGCCCGCAGATGCTGGCCTACCTCTGGCTCATCGTGCAGTACCACATGAGCGCCATGTTCGCGGGCGGCACCGCCTCCGGCAAGACCACCTCCGTGAACGCCATCATGCTGTTCATCCCGCCCCAGAACAAGGTGGTCTCGATCGAGGACACGCGCGAAATCCGCATCGCGCAGCCGAACTGGATCGCCGGCGTGACCCGCAACGGCTTCGGCCCGCGCGACCCCACCGGCCGCCAGGCGGGCGAGATCGACATGTTCCAGCTCCTCAAGAACGCGCTTCGCCAGCGCCCGGAATACATCATCGTGGGCGAAGTGCGCGGCGAGGAGGCCTACTCGCTGTTCCAGGCGATGGCCACCGGCCACGCCGCCTACGGCACGATGCACGCCGACTCGGTGGACGCCGTCATCCACCGCCTGGAGTCCGAGCCGCTCAACATCCCCCGCCCCCTGTTGGAGGCGCTCGACGTCGTGACCGTGCAGATCCAGACCCGGGTCGGCGGCAAGCGCGTGCGCCGCACCAAGCAGATCACCGAGATCGTCGGCCTCGACCCGAACACCCGCGAGATCCTCACCAACGAGGTGTTCCGCTGGGTGCCCGGCACCGACTCGTTCGAGTACTCGGGCGTGAGCTACGCGCTGGAGCGCATCGCCGCCGAGGCCGGCATGACGACACCGCAGGTCGTGGCCGAGCTGCAGGACCGGGTCCGCCTCATCCAGCACCTCGTGTCCACGGGGGTCCGCGACTACGAGTCGATCGCGCAGACCATCATCAGCTACTACAAGGACAAGCCCAAGGTGATGTCCCAAGTGGGAGGGGCGCCGCCGGCATGACGGTGACGCCGTCCGAGCGCACCGCCTACCGCGTCTTCGGCGCGCGCGCCCAGGCCCACCCCAACCTGGATAACATCGACCTCGACCTCCGCAAGGCCCGCATGGACGTGCGCGCCGACGCCTACCTCGCCCACGCCTGGTTCCTGAGCATCCTGGCCCTTGGCGCCACCACCATCCTGGCCATCCTGCTGTTCTTCACCTTCCTGGCCGTGGGGATGCCGCCCGAGTTCGGCATCCTCCTCTTGGTGCTGCCGGGCTTCGGCTACTTCGGCACCCAGGCCGTCGTGCTCGGCTACCCGCGCAGCCGCGCCAAGCAGCGCGCCCGCGACATCGACATGAAGCTGCCCTACGCGGCCAACTACATCACGGCCATGGCGTCGGCCGGCGTCATCCCGTCGGAGATCTTCAAGAGCCTCGCCAGCCAGCAAGTGTACGGCGAGGCCGCGCGCGAGGCCGCCTGGATCTACAAGGACCTCGAAGTGCATGGCAAGGACGTCGTGACCGCGATGCGGCGCGCCATCGACCGCAGCCCGAGCGAGAAGTTCCGCGACCTCTTGCAAGGCGCCATCACCACCATCACCTCCGGCGGCGACCTCACCAACTACTTCCGCACCAAGGCGCGCCGCCTGCAGGTCGAGAACCGCGCCCACCAGCAGGAGTTCATCGAGACCATGGGCCTGATGTCGGAGGCCTACGTCACCGCCGCCGTCGCCGGCCCGCTGTTCCTCTTGGTGATGCTCGTCATCTTCGTGCTCATGAACGTGGCCGAGCGCGCGATGCTGGACATCGTGATCTACCTCCTGATCCCCGCCATCAACCTCGGCTTCCTGTACGCCATCCGCTCGCGCATCCCGGAGGTCTAGGATGCTCAGTCTGCCCGAGACCGAGAACATCGCCCGCCGCCTCGAGCTGTCCGAGGAATTGCAGGGTGTCGTCACCGCCCAGCCCCGCACCGCCGCCCAGCGCCTGCGCCTCTCCATCTACATCGCCACCGGCACCGTCGGCGCCATCGCCTTGGTGCTCTGCTTCCTCACGGCCTTCGAGGTCATGCCGTGGAAGGCGCGCTGGGCCACCGACTGGTTCCTCGTCGCCCTCATCCTGGGCATCGGGCCGCTGGCCTACTTCAAGCGGCTCGACCACAAGCGCGTCGAGGCCATCGACGAGAAGTTCCCCGACTTCCTGCGGGACATGGCCGAGTCCGCCCGCGCCGGCATGACGCTGCCGCGCGCCCTGGTGACCGCCAGCCGCGGCCAGTACGGCGCCCTCACGCCCGAGATTCGCAAGATGAGCGCGCAGGTGCAGTGGGGCGTCGGCTTCACCGACGTGCTGGACCGGTTCTCGCGCCGCAGCGGCAGCCCGCTCATCCGCCGCATCGTGACCTTGATCATCGAGGCCCGCCGCGCCGGCGGCAACGTGGTGGACGTGCTGACCGCGGCGGCCGACGACGCGCGCGAGATCAAGCAGATCGTCCAGTCGCGCAACAACCAGATGAAGTCCTACAGCATCGTCATCTACGTCACGTTCGCGGTGTTCCTCGGCGTCGTGCTGGTCATCCAGGCGCAGTTCCTGCCGGCGTTCAAGTCGGCCGTCCTCGCCCTCCAAGGCGCCCCCGCCGTCAACGGCCTGCGCCTCCAGGACTTCGACCCGGACAGCTACAACACGGCGTTCTTCCACGCCAGCCTGATGCAGGCCATCACGGGCGGCCTGGTGGGCGGCGTGCTGACGCGCGGCAAGGCGCTGGCGGGCCTCGGCGGCATCGTCTTCATGGTGGTGGCCGCCTGGTTCAGCTTCCGCGTGCTGTCGGGGGTGTAGCTTGGCGCGGGACGGCACGGACGAGGCCGTCGTCCCCGTGCTGGAGGCCGTCCTTGCCGCCCTCGTCATCCTGGGCGTCATCTTCGCCGCCTTCGTGCTGCAGCGCCCGCCCGCCATCGCCCCGCCGCCCGCCGGCGGCCCCGCGGCCAACGCGCAGGGCATCGCCGACGCCCTCGCCGGCATGACGGCGTGCGGCGGCCCGCCCGCCACATGGGTCGACCGGCTGGAGCAGGGCGACGCCGCCTGCCAGGCAGAGCTGGACACCCGCATCGCCCCCATGCTGGGCGACCGCGGCCGCTACCTGGTGCGGCTCGCCAACGGCCACGGCGCGCACACGCTCCTGCCCACCGGCGCCGCCGACCCCGACATCGGCGACGCCGGCGTCGGCGTGCTGTTCGTGGCGCCCGACTGGGACTTCCCCGCCCCGCCCGCCCCTGCCGCCGCGTCGCGGTTCGCGCCCGGCGACGAGCGCTCCGGCGCGCCGCCGGCGTGCGTCGAGTCGCCCGCCGGCACGCGGCTGCGGCCGGACGGCACGCCGTGGAGCGCGTCGTGGGCCAGCATCGTCCCGACCGACGCGCCCTACGGCGCCTGGACGCTCTACACGCTCGGCGCCGGCTCCGGCGCCACCTGTGCTGGCGCCACCGGCCCGTCCGCGGTGCTGGTGCGGTTCGACGACACGGCGCCGCTGGCCCGCCCCGCCTACGCCCTCCAGGTGGTGGTGTGGAATGCGTGACGACGGCGCCCAGCTCATGCTGCTCGCGGCCGTGATCCTCGGCCTCGGCTTCCTCGCCGTCACCATCCTGTCCGCCAAGGTCGCGCAGGTGCCCGGCGACGTGGCGGCGCAGACCGGCCCCGCGCTCGGGCCCGAGCTGGCAGCACTTCGGGAAGGCCTGTGCACGGCGTTCGACGACGCCACCCCCGCCACCGCCACCGAGCGCGACGCCCTGCTGGGGCACTTCGAGCAGTTGGAGGCCCAACGCGGCTACGTCGCCGCCCTCGAGGACGACGGCGGCACCCTCCCCGAGTTCCGGGTCCGTGCCTTCCTCTCCGACGGCCGAAGCTCGGTGCGCACCGTGTGGGACTCGCTGGCGGTGTGCCCATGACCACGCTCCGAAAGGACGAGGGCGCCGCCGCGGCCGTCATCGGGTTCGCCATCGCGGGCGTCATCTTCCTCACCGCCGTCGGGCTTCTGATGGTGCTGGCGCGCGGCAGCATCCCGCCCGGCCAGGCCTCGGACGCCGACCCCGCCGGCCGCATCCAGGCCGAGTCCGCCCTCGCGCTGCTCTTGACCGAAGGCACCAGCAGCGGCGGCAGCGCCGGCTGGGACGACACGCCAGGACCGAGCCAGACCTGGGTCCACGACGCCAACGCGCCCGGCGTGCCAGGGCTGCTGGAGCCGGACAGCCGCCACCTCGACCCGCTCAAGCTCGCGAACCTGCTGCGCGCCTCCGGCGGCGGCCGCCTCGAGCCGGACGAGCTGCGCATCGGGCTCGGGCTGACCACGGCCAACGGCGTCCACCTCCGGGTCACGCCGCTGTTGGCGCCGCTGGAGGAGGGGGCGCCGGCGCTGGACTTCACGGTGTGCTACGTCGGCGGGCCGGACGCCACCCTCGCGGCCGCGGAGCTGGCGATGCTGCGGTCGCTCGTGAAGACCCCGGGCAACGCGACCGCGGCGGCCGGCTTCACGGGCTGCGCGGCCCCGCCCGACGTGCTGGTGTACGGCACCGACCACGCCGACGCCGGCGCCGCGGACGCCTTCTCGATCGCGACGGCCGTCCAAGGCGGCATGACCCTCGTCCTGCTGGGCTCCCCGACGCCCTGCTCGACCTGCCTCGCCGACCTGGTCGCCGCCGCGCCGCCCGCCTCGCCGTGCGCCCCGCTCGCCGTCGACGACCCGTCCCACCCCGTCACCACCACGCCGAACCTCCTCGGCGCCAGCGGCTACGCGCCCTACGGCGCGATGCCGGGCCTGGGCGCCGCGGACGGGGCGTTCGAGGTCGCGGCCGGCAGCCTGCCCGCGCCCATCCTCGCCGCCAGCTTGTGCGGCAGCCTCGGCGCCGGCCAGGTGCTGGTCGCGCGCGTGTCGCCGACCGCCCTCTACGGCGCCGCCAGCGGCACGACGGTCGAGGGGACGCGGCTGCTGCACAACCTCCTGGTGCGGCACGCCCAGGCGATGTCGTTCGACTTCGGCGGCACCCTCCCTGGCGGGCCGCTCCTGGCGCCCGCGCAGGCCGTCGTTCCGGGGGCTGTGGTGTGGGACGGCAGCCGGGTGCCGGTGCGCGTGGCGCTGTGGGTGTTCTAGCCTAGAACCAAGCCCGGATCTGGTGCGCCGTGAAGGCCACGAACGCCACCAGGAACAGGACGACCGCGGCGCGCACCAGCCAGACGGGCTCCTCCACGCCGCGGCATGGGCGACCTCCTATAAACGCCGGAACCTAGAGGGGGCCGTGAGCGAGGCGTTCGAGCGCGTCCGGGCCGCGGCCACCGAGGTCGTGTCGGAGCCGGAGCTGGCGGCGTTGCTGGAGCGAGCGGCCAAGGGCGAGCGCATCCACGCCTACATCGGCTTCGAGCCGTCCGGCACGGCGCACATCGGCTGGATGGTCTGCACCGACATGGTGAAGCGGCTGGTGGAGGCGGGCTGCGAGGTCACCATCCTGCTGGCGGACTGGCACGCGCAGATCAACGACAAGCTCGGCGGCGACCTGGCGGCCATCCAGCGGTGCGGGCGCTACATGCAGCAGGCGTTCGCAGCACTTGGCGTCCCCGAAAAAGGCGTGACCTACAAGTTCGCGGAGGAGCTGGCCAGCGACCCGGACTACTGGGCGCTGGTGCTCAAGGTCGCCAAGCACACGACGCTGGCGCGGATGCGGCGCGCGATGACCATCATGGGCCGCGGCGAGGACGAGGCCGACGGCGACGTGTCCAAGTTCCTCTACCCCGCTATGCAGGTGGCCGACATCTTCCACATGGGCATCGACATCGCGTACGGCGGCCTCGACCAGCGCCACGCCCACATGCTCGCCAAGGACGTCGCGCCCAAACTCGGGTTCGTGCCGCCGGTGGCCATCCACACGCCGCTCGTGCCGAGCCTCAGCGCCGACGCGGGCCGCATGGACGCCACCGCCAGCCCCGAGGCGTTGGCGCTCGCGAACAAGATGAGCAAGTCGAACCCGGACTCGGGCATCTTCATCCACGACACGCCGGACGAGGTGCGCCGCAAGCTCAAGGGCGCGCATTGCCCCGCAAAGGAGGCCAACGGCAACCCGGTGGTCGCGTTGCTGCGGCTGGTGGTGTGGCCGCGCACCAACGGCTTGACGGTGAGGCGGCCGGCGAAGTTCGGCGGCGACAAGCACTACGCCTTGCTGGACGACGTCCTGGCCGACTACGCGGGCGGCGCGCTGCACCCGATGGACCTCAAGAACGCGGTCGCGGAGGCTGTGATCGGGCTGCTGGAGCCGGTGCGGGCTTACTTCGAGAAGCACCCGGACGACCTGGCGTTCGTGCAGGCGGCGCGCAAGACCCGTTGACGCGACGGGCACCGATTCGCTCAGATTCGGAAGATTCCCTCAGAGACCTGTGGAATTTCGTGTCCAATCGGAGGCGCGCCACGCACGGATTTCCCCAGATTCGAAAGATTCCCTCAGAAGGTCTGTGGAATCTGTGTCAGGTCGGCGCCGCGCCACGGGCACTGATTCGCACGATTCGAAGATTCCCTCAGAACTCTGTGGAATTCGTGTCCAGTCGGCGGCGCGCCACGATCACTGATTCGCACTGATTCGGAAGATTCTCACAGAACTCTGTGGATCCGTGTCCAGTCGGCGGCACGCGACGAGCACCGATTCGCTCAGATTCGGAAGATTCCCTCAGAACTCTGTGGAATCCGTGTCTAGTCGGCGGCCCGCGACGGGCACTGATTTCCTCAGATTGGGAAGATTCTCGCAGACCGTCTGTGGAATCTGTGTCCAGTGGGGCGGTTGGAGGTGGGCGCCATGTTCCCACTTCGGCTACAGCGCTTATCCGACGGGCCTCGGGTCGGCGCGCGGGTTTCCTGATGCGCACCCTCGCCTTGCCCGCAACGGCCGTCTGCCTGCTCGCCGCCCTCGTCGCCGCCCCCGCCGCCAGCGCGTGGTTCTTCGCCTGGGGCGACGAGGACCGCTGCGACTCGACCCTCGCCGGGATGCCCCGCACCTGGTGCACCGTCAACGGCGGCCTGGTCGGCCAGGTCGACAACGCCGGCGCGGCCTGCGTCAAGTCCGGCGCCATCTACCTCTCGTGCCAGTTCGTCGTCACCTGCGGCTCTAGCTTCTCCAACGAGGTCCCGGTCCACTTCGAGTCGCGCTGCACCGGCTCGCCCCCGGAGTCGTGCGACCAGCTCCAGCCCGGCGCCTGGGGCGGCTGCGGCGCGGCGGACCCGACCTTCACCGTCGACGTCGGCGCCGGCTCCTGCGTCCTCTACACGATGCAGGCCACCGTGACGCCGCTGGTCCCGACCCTGCCGTCGGCCAGCATCGGGCGCACCGTCACGATGTGCGTGGACGGCGCCGCCGGCCCGTCCGTCGCCTAGGCCGGCCACGGCGCAAGCTCGCGCAGGTGCCGCGCCAGCCGCATCCGGGCCCGCGCGTCCTGGTGCATGCGCCCGACCAGCTGCGGCCCGAGCCGGCCCGCCTTCGGGTCCCACGCCAGGCCGTCGTACGCCACCTGCTCCAGCACCAGGCCCTCGGCGGCCACCAGGCGGAAGCGCGGGTGCGGCGTCCCTGACGCCAGGCTGGCCGCGATGGCCTCGGGCGGCGCCTCGCCGCGCCCGACGGCCAAGGTGGCGCCCACCATGCGGCGCACCTGGTTCCACAGGAAGCCGTCGCCCTCGGCCGCGAACTCCCAGCCGTCGGGGCCGGCGGCGACCTCGAAGGCGAAGACGTTGCGCTGCGGGTCGCGGCCTTCCTCCAGCCGCGCGAACGCCCGCATGTCGTGGCGGCCCACGAAGGCGGCGGCCGCCTGCTGCATGGGCGCCAGCGCCTCGCCGCGGTCGAAGGCGAAGTAGCGGTAGCGGCGTCGGCGGGCGTGGCGCGGGTTCCAGGTGTCAGGCACTTCCGTTGCCGCCGTCACCCACAGGCCGTCGGGGAGGTTGCGCTGCACCGCCGGCACCAGGCCTTGGAGGTGCGGCCGGTCGAAGGTGGCGCGGCAGCAGTTCTCCAGCGCGGACACGCCGGCGTCGGTGCGGCTGCCGGTGCGGAACGTGCCCTCGACGTAGCCCTCGGGATGCAGCGCCGCCAAGAGCGCGTCCTCGACCGTGTCGCGCCCGGGCATCCGGGCGTACGAGTCGAAGCGGCCGCCGTCGTAGGCGAGGCGGAGGGCGGCCGTCAGCACACGCGCCGAGGCCGGCGGGCGGGCTTAAGCCTCACTTCCAGCGCCGCACGGCCCACACGGCCACGAGGGCCACCAAGGCCGCCATGCCGCCGGCCGCCGCGAGCGCCAGCAGCAGCGGCCCGGAGGTGCCGTCCTGCGGCGTGCCGCCGAGCCGGGCGCCGGCCTGCCCCGCCGCCTTCGGCGCGGGGCCGCCTTGGGCGCCGTCGGCGTCGCAGGCGTCGCCGCGGCCGTCGCCGTCGGCGTCGTGCTGGTCGTTGGCGACGGCGGGGCAGTTGTCGAGGATGTCGTCGGCGCGGGCGCTGGCCTGGGCGATGCCGTCGCCGTCGAGGTCGAGGTCGCAGGCGTCGCCTTGGCCGTCGCGGTCGAGGTCGGCCTGGTCGCGGCTTGGGGTGAGCGGGCAGTTGTCGGCCGCGTTCCGGACGCCGTCGCCGTCGGTGTCCTCCAGGGGCGGCAGCACGCGCGGGTCGGCAGGCGGGGCGCGCGGGTCGCCGGCGGCGGCGCCCTCGCAGGCGTCGCCTTGGCCGTCGCGGTCGCCGTCGGCCTGGTCGCGGTTGGCGGCCTCGGGGCAGTTGTCGGCGTTGTCCTCGACGCCGTCGAGGTCGGTGTCCACGCGCATCTGGGGATCGCGGACGATGAGCTGGAGGCAGGAGCGGCCGGTGGCGCCGTCGTCGTCGGTGGCGGTGAGGCAGACCTCGTAGACGCCGGGCTCGTAGGCGTGCAGCGGCTGGGCCTCGTCGGAGGTGGTGCCGTCGCCGAACTCCCACAGCAACGCGACGACCTGGCCGTCGGGGTCGGAGGCGACGGCGCCGAACCAGGCTTGGGTGCCGGCGGCGCGCATGGTGTGCGGGAACGGCACGGGCGGCCGGTTGTTGGCGTGGACGACGTGGCACGCCTCCATGCTGCGCGGGACCGCGAACTCGAGCGTGACCTCCATGCAGACGAGGTAGTCGCCGTCGTTCTGGAAGACATGGCCGGGCGCCGCGACCAGGCCGGGGGCGGTGTCGAGCGGGTCCGCGAAGTCCCAGGCGTAGCTGCGGGGCGCCGGCGAGGTCGTGCGCGGGTACTCGGTGATGTCCTGGAAGGCGACCACGTCGTTGGTGAGGTCCTCGGGCGCGGTGGTGGTGAAGACCCAGGTGAAGTCCGGCGTGGGGATCGGGATGACCCGGATGGCGACGACGCAGGCGCGGGCGGACAGGCCGAGGTCGTCCTGGGCGAAGAACACCGACAGGTACTCGCCGAGCGGCGTCGTCACGCTGGTCGTCCAGGTGAAGGTCCCGTCCACCGGGTTGGCGGGCGCGCCGAGGGCGACGGTGGCGCCGGCGGGGACGTCGAGCGGGATGATCTCGACGACGCGGTCGGGGTCGGGCGAGCGCGCCTGCAGCTCGAACACGATGGTCTCGCCCTGCATCACTTCCAGCCGCTCGCCGCATGGGCTGGGCGGGATGACCCATTCGGGCGGGGCGCCGTCGATGAGCTGGATCAGGAAGTCCATGGCGACGTGCTCGCGGCCGTCGTCCACCATCACCTGCGCCGAGTAGAGGGTCGCGGAGCCCGCGGGGCCGAGGGTCGCGCCGGTCGTGACCCAGTCGAGCTGGCCGGCGTAGGGATCGACGGTGGCCGGCGCCGCCGTGCCGCAGGTAGGGCAGGCCGGGTCGCCGGGCTGGTAGAAGGCGCCGCCGGGGCAGTAGCCGGGAAGCGCTGGGATCGGGACCTGGCACATCGCCTCGGTGGAGGTGGCGAAGCGGTAGCTGTGGGTGTCGCCGGCGTCGGCGTCGGCCAGCGGGATCGGGACGGTGCACGCCCCCGCGGTCGGGCACTGCACGACAGGCGGGACGAAGGGGCGCGGCGGGTTGTCGGGCACGCCGGACAGGTCGACCAAGGTCTCGAGGCGCCACCCGACGTCGGGGTTGTTGACGTGGTAGTTGGGCGCGGTCGTGTCGAGGCGGGAGGCGGCCTCCCAGAAGGCGACCCAGGGGTTGCCGTCCGGGTCGAGCGGCGCGGGGTAGGTGAACGGGACGCCGTCGGCGCCGGTGCTCGGGTCGATGATCTTGGAGACGAACCAGTCCTGCGCGACGTTGCACGACAGCACGCGGATGCCGAACGGGATGCTGGGGCCGCTGCCAGTCACGATGGCGTTGCTGGCCGCAACACTCGAGAAGGTGGCGCCCACGGTGCAGGCCGACGGCGTGCCCCAGAAGTAGGCCGGCTGGGAAATCTTCCACATCAGGCGGCCCTCGAACTGGACCGAGTTGTTGCCGGCGGGGACGGCGTAGAGCGTGCCGCCGCGGTAGTGGCTGGCCTCGGCCTCCTGCGCCAGCAGCAGCGCGACGCCAGCGAGGGCGCCGGCGACGGCCACGAGGGCAAGGGTCCAGCGCAGGGATGAGGCTTGGAGGAAGGTTGCCACTAGGCCACGACCGTCGCCCAACCGGGGATGGCGCCCTTAACCATTGCGAGCCGTCCCCTGTCCGCTCATTCCCAGCGGCGCACGGCCCAGACGCACAGCACGGCGGCCAAGGCGGCCAGCGCCAGGCCGACGCCGACGCCGATGAACCACGGCAGCGGCGAGTCCGCCGCCTGCTTCATCTCGGCGGGGCCGGCCAGCTCCTCGGTGCGCGGCAGGCCAAGGGCTGCCTGGACGCCGTCGAGGTCGCAGGCGTCGCCGACGCCGTCGCCGTCGCCGTCGCGCTGGTCGTTGGCCACGCGCGGGCAGTTGTCGAGGATGGCGTCCGGCTGGCTGCCGGCCTGGGCCGCGCCGTCGCCGTCCACGTCCAGGTCGCAGGCGTCGCCGAGGTTGTCGCGGTCGAGGTCGGACTGGTCGCGGTTGGCGGCGGCGACGCAGTTGTCGGCCGCGTCGGCCACGCCGTCGCTGTCCTGGTCGGCGCCCGCCGACGCCTGGGGGACGGCGCCGACCTGGGGCGGCTCCTGGCGCGGGGGCAGGAGCGGCTGGCAGGCGTCGCCGATGCCGTTGCGGTCGCCGTCCGCCTGGTCGCGGTTGGAGAGCTCGGGGCAGTTGTCGGCGGAGTCCACGACGCCGTCGAGGTCGGTGTCGGTGCGCTGCTGGGGAATCTCGATGCGGGTCGGGACGCAGTCGGAGGCGGTGGCGCCGTTGTCGTCGGTGACGGTGACGCAGACCAGGTAGGTGCCGGGCTTGTAGAACTCGTGGCCCATGGCGAAGCTCTCGCCGAAGCCGCCGTCGGCGAAGTTCCAGCCCCAGGCGACGACGGTGCCGTCGGCGTCGAAGCCGTCGTCGGTGTAGGTGGCGCGGGCGCCGGTGACGGAGAGCAGCGTGGCCTTGGCGTCGGGCGGACGGTTGTTGACGCGCACCTCATGGCACACCATGTCGCTGTAGTCCTTGCCCATGTGGAACGTGAGCTTCATGCAGACTTCGTACACGGCGGCCTTGCGGAACATGTGCTGCGGGTCCTGGAGGGTGGCCGTGGCCGGGTCGCGCGGGTCGGAGAAGGTCCAGAGGTAGCTGCGCGGGATGTGCGCCATGTGGCCGCCGATCTTGGTGCGGTCGTAGAAGGCGACCTGGTCCAACGTGAGGTCCTTGGGGGCCGTGGTGGTGAACACCCAGGTGAAGTCCAGCTCCGGGCGCGGGACGACGAGGATGTTGACCGAGCAGATGGTGGCCTGCAAGCCGATGTCGTCCTGGGCGAAGAAGATGGCCAGGTAGTTGCCGAGCGCGGTGTCCGCGGTGGTGTCCCAGCGCAGCGTGGCGCGGGTCGGGTTGCCCGGCGCGTCGATGGTGATGACGGCGCCCTTGGGGAACTCCAGGGCCAGGATCTCGATGATGCGCTCGATGTCGTCGGACTTGGCCTCGACCGTGAACTCCAGGGTGGCGCCTTGCAGCACGGCAAGCTTCTCGCCGCACGGGCTGGGCGGGGTGACCCAGTAGGGCCGCTCGCCGTCCACCAGCTGGATGAGGAAGTCCATCGGGACCTTGGCGCGGCCGTCCTCGATCATGACCTGGGTGGAGTAGTAGGTGCGCGGCGAGCTGAGGGCGGCGCCGGTGGTGTCCCACTCGATGTAGTGGTCGGTGGGGTCGAGGGTGGCCGCGAGGGCGCCGCCGCAGCCGGGGCACGGGCCAGGCTGGTAGAACGTGCTGCCGCCGGTGGCCTCGGCCGAGGTCGCCCAGCGCAGGGTGTGGACGTCCTCCACGTCGTCGTCGGCGAACGGGATCGGGACGTTGCAGACGGTGGCGATGGTGCACTGCACCACGGGCGGGACGAACGGCCGCACCGGGTTGTTGGCCGGGTCGGCGAGGTCCACCTCGGACTCCAGGCGCCAGGCGATGTTCGGGTTGTTGATGTGGTTGGTGCCGAGGCGTGCGCTGCTTTCCCAGTAGGCGAGCCAGGGGCTGCCGCCGTTGGTCGGGGCGGGGTAGGTGTGGTTGATGCCCTCGACGCCGGCCAGGGTGGCCATCTTGCCGACGAACCAGTCCTCCGCCCAGTTGCACGAGGTGATCTGGAGCTTGAACTTGGACGAGCCGCCGTCGCCGAAGTACAGGTCGTCGGAGCCGGTGATGCTGACGTAGCCGCCCGTGACGCAGCTGCCCGACGTCAGGCCGAAGTAGGTCGCCTTGAAGGCGATGCGGCCCTCGAAGGTGACGTTGAGGGGGTCGTCGTCCGACGGCATGGCGTACATCGTGCCGCCGCGGAAGTGGGACGCCTCCGCGGCCGCCGCCAGCAGCAGGATGGCCCCGGCGCCGGCAAGAACCGCCGCGAAAGCCCACAGGCTCCTTCGAACGTGCCCGTTGATCATCGACCCGACCGGAAAGGGCATCCCCCGAGGGGTTGTTGAAGGTTGGGTCCGGTGGCGTCCGTTTGGCGCAGCGGCCCTACGGATTCCCTGGGCCCTGCTCCTGGTTCTGGCGCCGCAGCAGGAACGCCAGCCCGATGCCGGCCAGCAGGATGGCGAGGGCGCCGCCGAGGGCCCAGCCGACGGCCGCCACCAGGGCGCCCGCGGCCGACTCCGGCGCGAGCCCGGCCGCCGGCAGGCGCGCGCCGCCGGCGTCGCGGCCGCCGTCGGCGGCCAGCTCGTCGCAGGCGTCGCCGCGGCCGTCCCGGTCGGCGTCGGCCTGGTCGGGGTTCGCCAGGGCGGGGCAGTTGTCGATGTAGCTGCCCGCGTCGGTGGCGACCCCGTCGCCGTCCTCGTCGGCGTCGCACATGTCGCCCAGGCCGTCGCGGTCGCGGTCGGCCTGGTCGCGGTTGGCGACCTGGGGGCAGTTGTCGGCGCTGTCGGCGTGGGTGTCGCCGTCGGTGTCGAGGCTGGCGGAAAGGGCGTGGCCGGAGGGGTCGGCGGGGCCGGAGCCGTCGTGCGCGGCGCTGGCGGAGCAGCCGTCGCCTTGGCCGTCGCGGTCGTCGTCGCCTTGGTCGAGGTTGGTGGCGCCGGCGCAGTTGTCGGCGCCGTCCTGGACGCCGTCGTTGTCGGAGTCGATGCTTGGGGCGTAGACCCGGACGTCGGTGCCGCCGTTGTCCACGAGGCCGCTCGGGTCGCGGGCCTCGAACATGATGTCCGGGAAGTAGCCGGCCCGGTCGGCCTTCCAGCGGAACACGCCGGTGAGCGGGTCGAAGGTGGCGCCGGGCGGCAACCCGACGGCGCGGAGCGTGACGGTGTCGCCGTCCGGGTCGTAGGCGGTGACGGTGAACGACACCTCGGTGCCGGCGGGCACGTTGTAGGTCGGGATGGGGTCGATGACCGGCGGGCGGTTGGGCGGGCCGGGCGCGGGGCAGGTGCGGCCGCGGGTGTCGCTGGCGCCATCGTCGTCCCAGACGGTGAGCGTGATGGCGTAGTCGTCGGTGGCGTCGTACTGGTGCTCGGCCGCGGCCACGGTGTCGGAGGTGCCGTCGCCGAAGCCCCACAGCCAGGCGTCGATGGTGCCGTCGCGGTCGGTGGAGGAGTCGGCGAACTGCGAGACGGTGCCGCGCACGACGACGGGGCACTCGAAGAAGGCCACGGGCGGCCGGTTGTTGATCTTGACCGGCTGGCAGACGCGGTCGGTGTCGCCCTCCTTGGTGGTCACGCGCAGGCAGGAGGTGTACACGCCGTCGTCGGCGTACTCGTGGTTGGCGACCCGGGCGGCCGCCCCGACCCCGCTCGCGATGGCGCCGTCGCCGAACTCCCAGCGGTACGTGGTGGTGCCGATGGCCAGGACGCCGCGCGGCAGGCTGCTCTTGTCCTCGAACCGGACGCCGGGGTCGAGGGTGAGGTTGAGCGGGGCGTCAAGGTTGGTGTGGACGAAGTCGACCACCAGGCCGGGGTCGTCGTAGACCGAGGCTACGGGGAAGAAGAAGCGCAGCCGAACGGGCTCGCCCGGGTACTCCGTCATGAACAGCGGGGCGTAGAAGATGTTCAGGTCCAGGTCCGTCATCGTGATCTTGACCGGGTCACGGTAGGTGGAGTCGATGAAGAAGAACGGGCCCTCCTTGACGAGGCCGCCGTAGAGGCAGTAGGTGCGGGTGTCGTGGACGTCGGTGACCTGCATGTCGATGCCGGTGCCGTCGAGGACGTCCTCGCTCATCTCGCCGCGGAAGAAGCCGTCCGTGCCGAGCATGACGCCCTGGGACGGGGACGGGCCCTCGATCTGGGAGGGGTTGTTGTACGTGGAGTCATAGAAGTGCCAGAGGTCCACGCTGGCGGGCAGGATGAACGAGCTGCCGGGGGCCGTCGGCTTGGTGGCGACCACCTGCGAGATGTGGCCCATGTGGCCGCCGGCGGTGCCGCCGTCGGAGTACATCGCCTTGTCCGCGTCCGGGATGGGCTCGCACGGCGTCTTCTCGATCGGGGTGCCGACTGGGCCGCGGAACTCGATCCCCGCCAGGCCCGCGGGGTTACCCACGGCCTCGGCGGGCGTCAGGTCCGGGTCATGGGCCTGCACGGCCAAGGCGAGCCCAAGCAGCACAGCGCACGCTGCCAGGCTCCAGCCTAGGGGCGACCCGACCATTGCACGGTTCCAGCCCTGGGCTTGGAATTAAGGCTTATGGGCACGGCGTCGGCGGGTCGAGGCGGCGGCAAGCAAAGCCAGCGCCGCGGCCACGAAAAACGGGGCCGGCGCGTCTGCGGGCTCCGTGGTCGCGGGGCCGCCGCCTGTCTCGGCCCACAACGCGGCCGCCTCGGCGGTGCAGTAGGCGTTCGACGGCTGGCCCTCGACCCACGACAGGCCGCCGTCGGGCCCCTGCAGGCCGGCGAGGAAGCTCCAGGCCGCGGCCGGGACCTCGCCGCCGCCCGTGGCCCGCAGCGCGCGGATGCCCCAGACGGTGGAGTCGCAGTTGGCCTCGCCGCCAGGCTGCATCGGCCAGCCGCCCGCCGGGTCCTGCGCGGCGCGGACCCAGGCGCCAGCGGCCGCCGCGGTGGCGGCGTCGAGCCGGCCGGCGGCGGCCAGGCCCTCCAGCACCATGCCGGTCGAGTCCACGTCGGGGGCGGCGCCGACGGCGTGCGACCAGGCGGTGCCGTTCCGGAGCAGGGCGTCGGCGGCGGCCTGCAGCCGCGCGTCGGCGGCGGGCACGCCGGCGGCCCGGAGCGCCTTGAGGCTCCAGGCGTCGTCGTTGAGGAGCTGGGGATCGCCGAACTGGTGGCCGTCGAAGGTCGCAAGGACGCGGTCGCGCAGGGCCTGCACGCTGGCGTTGCCGGGGCCGTAGGCAAGGGCAAGGGCGTGCAGCGGACGCAGGGCGGCGGTGCCGTTGGCGGACAGGTCCACGGCCTGGGCGTGGGTGAGCACCCGGCCGGCGAGGGCCTGCGCCTCGGTGACGGGGGCCGCCATGGAGGCGCCGGCGCGCATCTCCAGCCAGGCGAACGCCCCCTCCAGGCCTTCGGTGGGCAGGTCGCCGTGGGCGTGGCCGCCGTGGGCCGCGGCTGGAGGGGCCTGGAGCAGCAGAAGGAGCGGGAGGAGCAGGACGAGGAGGGGACGCGGGCGCACGCAACGGCCACCCCGGGGGACGTTTTACGTTTATGTCGAGAAGGGGATGCGCCGGCCCGGAGGCCCTCCATGTCCGAATACGCCCGCCCCACCAACAACCTCCCCGCCGTCCTCAACCCGGTCATCTGCTTCCGCGTCAGCACCATCGCGCTCGCGGCGGTCGCCGTCCTCGGCTTCGTCGCCAACATCACGGCCAACGACAAGGCCGGCTACGGCTTCCTGAGCTTCGAGGGCGGCTTCCTGCCGTTCACCTACACCCACGACATCGTCCACCTGGTGCTGGCCTGCGCCGCGTTCCTGTTCGGGTTCGCCAACCTCCCCGGCAACACGGTCAAGGTGTTCGCCATCATCTTCGGCGCCGTCTACACCGCCCTCGGCATCGTCGGGTTCTTCGCGTTCCAGGCCGCGGCCGCCGGCGGCGACACCTTCCTCGGCCTGTCGCTGCCCCTGAACATCGTCCACATCCTGCTCGGCGGCTACGCGCTCGCGGCCGGGTTCCTGGCGAAGTTCGACTAGCGCCATCGGCTGGACACAGATTCCACAGGGCTCTGTGGGAATCTTCCGAATCTGAGGGAATCGGTGCTCGTCGGGTGACCGACGCACACAGATTCCACAGACCCTGACTTTGGTTCTGGCGGGGCCTAGCCAAAAAATTCCACAGAGTTCTGAGGGAATCTTCCGAATCTGTGCGAATCAGTGCTCGTCGCGCGCCGCCGACCTGACACAGATTCCACAGAGTTCTGTGGGAATCTTCCGAATCTGTGCGAATCAGTGCTCGTCGCGCGCCGCCGACCTGACACAGATTCCACAGAGCTCTGTGAGAATCTTCCGAATCTGTGCGAATCAGTGCTCGTCGCTTGCCCGGCCGCCCTCGTGCCTAGGGATAGTCCGGCCCCAAGAGCCGGCTCGCCTCGGGCTCCGGCTCCCGCAGCCGCATCCGGAACAGCACCATCGCCTCGGCCGTCGCCACCAGCAGGGCCGCCAGCAGCGCGACGGCGGTCGCCTGCGGCTGGCCGAGCGCGAGGCCGACGCACACCAGCAGCACCATCTCGTCGCGGCCGAAGACGGCGCCCCAGCGCGCGCGGGCCTGCTTGCCGCGGGCCACGAGGGCGGGGCCCGGCAGGCGGCGGGTCTGGATGAGGTGCAGGCGCAGCAGCAGGATTTCGCTGTGCAGCTGGAGGGCGCGCAGCACCATGAGGAGCCCCGCGGCGCCGCACACCACCGCCATCGCGACGGGGAGCCCCAGCGGCGCCCACACGGGGATGGGGGAGTCGGTGACGCCGCGGGCCGCGACCACGGCCAAGCCGACCAGGAGGGCGGCCTCGACCAGGCGGTCGATGGCGAGCCCGAAGAACTGGCTCCACACCTGCGGGCGGCCCTTGCGTTCGGTGATGAGGTTCTCGGCGCGGTCGAACACCAGGCCGAGGTACACGAGGGCGGCGCCTTGCAGCAGGTGGCTCCAGACGGCGTCGGCGAAGTAGAGCACGCCCAGGATGGTGATCCAGAGCGACTGGACCGACGGCGGGAAGCCGAGGACCATGAAGACGGCGGCCACGGGGCGCGCCAGGATCCGGTTCAGCCGCTCGACCGGCGTGTGCGGCGGAGGGGGCTGCGCCTCCGCGGCGCTGGCGCTTGGGCGCATTCCCTCCATGGGCCGCCCTCAGCCTAGCCGGAAGATGGGGTTGCCGGTCCAGCGCCGTGGTTGCCGCTTGCAGAACTCAAGGCGCCGCGCCGTCGTCCAGCGCCGTCGCCGTGGCGGGCGCCTCTGGGGCCCACGGGCGCGGGGCTTGGGCGGGCGCGTCCGCGGCCGCCGGCCGGCGCAGCGCCCACGCCAGGATGGCCAGGAGCGCCAGCCACCGCAGCGCGTTCCACACCGCGAACAGCGGGTAACGGGCGGGGAACTCGGCCGGGTCGGCGGGGAAGGCGTGGTAGAGGTGCAGCATCGCGACCAGGTCGGCGACCCAGAACAGGCCGACCAGGACCCAGGGGACCCGCAACAAGACGAAGAACGGCAGCAGCCAGAGGGCGTACTGGGGGCTGTACACCTTGTTGCAGGCGAGGAACACCAGCAGGGCAAGGAAGGCGGCCTGGAGCGGCGGCAGCCGGCCGCGGTAGGCCTGCCAGGCCGCCCAGCCGACGCCGCCCACCAAGGCGACGTTGAGCGCTGCGCCCCAGAGGCCGTCGAACGCCACGATGTCCTGGACGCCCCAGCGCTCGGCGTAGAACGACACCAGGAACCGCAGCGAGTCGCCGTTGGGCAGGCGGCGCAGGTGGAAGCCGTAGGCGTCGGCGAGGCCCTGCGGCGACAGCGCGAGGACGATGAGGTGCGGGACCACGGCGCCCGCGGCGGCGGCACCGACGAACCGGAGCAGGCGGGGCGAGCGCAGCCTGCGGTCCTGGCCGAGAAGGGCGGCGGCCAGCACCACGCCGAGGACGGCGGGGTACCACTTGGCGCTGAAGGCGAGGCCCAGCAGGAGGCCGGCCGCAAGCTGGCGGTCGCGGCGGAACGCCAGCAGGCCGGCCGTGCAGAGCGCCACCGCGAACAGGTCCCAGTTGAGGAAGGCGTACAGGAACAGGCTGGGGCCCAGCGCCCAGGCCCAGGCGCGCGGCTCGCCGGCGCGGCCCAGCATCCAGGTGACCGCGAACGCGCACGGGGCCAAGAGCAGCGCCGTGGCGGCGAAGAAGCCCCGTTCGCCGTCGGACAGGAGGGCGCCCAGCCACTGGACGGCGGCGGTCAGGGGCGGGTACTCGTTGAACGCCTGCAAGTAGGGGACGAGGTCGGCGTCGAGGCCGCGCATCCGGTGCAGGAAGCCGAGGTCGCTGTAGCAGTCGAGGCCGCCGAAGGCCATGTCGGAGAGGCCGACGCAGCGGGCGCGCAGCAGCCAGCCGAGCGCGACGGTGATGGCGGTCGCGGCGGCCAGCAGCACCAGCGGGGGCGAACGGAGGGTGGCGCGGAGCCCGGCCATCGGCGGACGCTCAGACCTCGCGGAACAGGTACTTGTCGAAGACCTGCATCCGCGTCTCCCAGTCCTGCGGGTACAGGTAGCGCAGGGTCATGGCAACACTCGACAAGAGCGAGTTGCCGTCCTGCGGCGTGAAGCAGTAGCCGACGACGCGCTTGCCGCCCTCGAGGACGGCGACGGTGTTGAGGGCCAGCACGGTCTGGTTGAGGATGCGGCCCATGTAGCCGTGGTCGCGGCCGAAGGCGAACACCGTGTTGGCGGTCTTCTTGTGGGTGACCGCGAGCATCGGCAGGGTCTGGAAGCGCTTCTTGATCTCGTCCTTCGTGACCGGCTTCTTGACGCGGATGTCGAAGTAGAGCGTGTGCATGTACTGGGTCGGCACCTTGATGGCGGTGCTGAACAGCTTGAGGTCCAGGCCCATCGTCTTGTAGAGGTGCGCGACGTCGCGGGCGTGGTGGGTGCCGTACTGCTCGTCCTTGTGCGAGCCGACCTCGGGGGAGCCCAGCGACTTGTCCTCGTACACGTCGGAGGCGCGGCGGATGCAGACGAAGCTGCCCTCGACCAGGTTGTCCTTGCCGTCATGCAGGCCGACCGCTTGGACGACGGCCGAGATGTTGTGGGTGTTGCAGGAGACGATCTGGACGAAACGGTCCTTCGCCGGGTCCACGACGCCGTCGTTGACGTGGCGGGCGTAGGGCTTGCCGAAGCCGAACTCCGAGCCTTGCGCCATGAAGCCGCGGCCGGGGGCGTCGTGCTTGGCGTAGAACTTGGCCTTGTGCTCCATGCCGGCGCCCTCGGGGGTGCAGTCGATGACGACGGTGGCGCGCGCGATGGCCTCCTCCATGCCGTAGGACACCGCCATGCCGAGCTCCTCGAACTTGGCCTTCTGGTCGTCCGAGGTCGCAAGCTTCGCGCCCTTGCGGATCAGGTCCTGGATCTTGGCGCGGTCCGTGTAGAGCGGGGTGCGCTTGTTGAACGTGACCTCGTCGATGCCAAGCTCCTTCGCCTTGTCCGCAAAGAGGGCGATGAGGGGCTCGCCGATGGTCCCAGTGCCCACGACATGCACGATCTTCTTGCCCATGGCAAGCCGCGCACTCAAGAATGACACATAAAGGATGGCCGCGGCGACCCTTGCGCCGGGCGCGTCGTTCGCAGCCGGGGGCAGCGGGGACCTCATGGAAAAAATTGAGAGGAAAGGGGAGAGGGAAAGGAAGAGGGATGCGAGAACGGCCTACTCGGCGTAGTACGACGCGGGGTACGGTTCCGGCTTCAAGCCCTTGCGCTCGCGGATGGTGCGCGTGACCTTCTCCTGCAGCTCAGGCGGGAGGACCTCGAAGCCGGTGTTCTCCGTGGACCACAGGCAGCGGCCGCCGGTGGCGCTGCGGATGGCGCCGGCGAAGCCGAGCATCTCGGCCACGGGCACCTTCGCGGTGATGGTGGTCGAGTCGCCTTCCTGCTGCATGTCGAGGATGAGGCCGCGGCGCTTCTGGAACTCGCCGGTGGCGCCGCCCATGACGGTGTCGGGGACCGTGACGACGGCCTTCTGCATCGGCTCGATCAGCACGGTGCCGGCGATGGTCATGCTGCCGTACATGGCGTTGCGGACGGCCGGGATGGTCTGGGCGGGGCCGCGGTGGACCGCGTCCTCGTGCAGCTTGGCGTCCGTGATGGTGAACATGACGCCCTGGATGGGCTCGCCGGCGCGGGGGCCGGTGTTGATCGACTCGTTGAAGGCGTCGATGATCAGCTCGAACGTCTCGTGCAGGCCCTGGATGGCCTTGGTGCCGTCCACCAGCATGTTGGTGCCGTTGATGCACTTGACCTTCTTCGTGAGGTCCTTGGGGAACCAGGCGAAGGTGGACAGCTTCTCGTGGACCTCCTTCTGGTGCTTCTTCGGGTCCGACGGGATTTCGTTGTCGCGCAGGGCACGGACGAGGTCCTCGGGCATCGGCTCCGCGGTCATGAAGAAGCGGTTGTGGCGGTTGGGCGACTTGCCCTCGAACGCCTGCGGCGACTTCTGCTTGACGCACTCGCGGTAGACCACGATGGGGTTCGAGGTGACGATCTGCAGGTTGAAGTCGCGCTCGATGCGGTGGGTGATGACCTCGAGGTGCAGCTCGCCCATGCCGGACATCAGGTTCTCGCCGGTCTCCTGGTTGATCTTGACATGGACCGACGGGTCGCCCTTGGAGATCTGGCGCAGGACCTCGACCAGCTTGGGGAGGTCCTTCATGTGCTTGACCTCCACGGCGACGGTCACGACGGGGTCGCTGACATGGATGATGCGCTCGAACGGCTCCATGTCGGGGTCCGAGGTCATGGTGTAGCCCGCCATGGCGTCGCGGAGGCCCGTGACGGCGACGATGTTGCCGCCGGTGGCCTTCTCGACCGGGATGCGGTCGGCGCCGACCATGAGGCCGACCTGCTGGATCTTGTTCTTGGTCTTGGTGCCGCCGACGTAGAGCTCGACGCCGCGCTCGACGGTGCCGCTGAACAGGCGGCCAATCGCGATTTCGCCGGCGTGGGGGTCGATCATGATCTTGGTGACCATGAACGCCACGATGCCGTCGGGCTTGGCGGCGCGCATGTCGGCGCCGGCCTTGGAGTCCTGGTCGCCGTGCCAGATGTGGCGGATGCGGTACTCCTGCGCGACCTTGGGGCTCGGGATGCGGTCGGCCACGGTGTCCAGCACGACGCTGGCGACCGGGGCGAGCTTGGCGAGCTCCTTCTGGGTGTCGTTCTTGCAGTGGTTGTAGACGTCCTTGAACGAGACGCCCGACTTCTTCATGAACGGCAGGCTGACGCCCCATTTGTGGTAGGCGGAGCCGAACATGACGGAGCCGTCGTCGATCTTGACGCCCCACTTGCCGCGGAACTCCTCGGGCAGGTTGCGGTTGATGAGCTCGTTGACCTTGTTGATGATCTTGACGAAGCGCGCCTGCATCTCCTCGGGCGTGACCTTGAGCTCGTTGACGAGGCGGTCCACCTTGTTGATGAACAGCGTCGGGCGGACCTTCTCGCGCAGCGCCTGGCGCACCACGGTCTCGGTTTGCGGCATCGGGCCCTCGACGGCGCACACCAGGATGATGCAGCCGTCCACGGCGCGCATGGCGCGGGTGACGTCGCCGCCGAAGTCCACGTGGCCCGGGGTGTCGATGAGGTTGACGAGGTAGTCCTTGTTGTTGAAGTGGTGGACCATCGAGGCGCAAGCGGCGTTGATGGTGATGCCGCGGGCCTGCTCCTCAGGATCGAAGTCGAGCGCGCGCTGCTGGCCCGCCAGCTCCTGGGAGATCATGCCGGCGCCGGCCAGCAGGTTGTCCGAGAAGGTGGTCTTGCCGTGGTCGATGTGGGCCGCGATCGCGATGTTGCGGATGTTGTCGAGGTTACCCATGACCGCGACGGCCTTGGCGATGTTGTCTTCCTTGCGTCCCATAGAGCACCAGCAGGGCTACAAGAGGCGGGGGACCTGTCCGGCGATAAAAGGGTGTGGGAAGAGGGGAGAAGTGGAGCAGGCTGGCGGACGGCCTACTGGTCGCCGGGCGCCCAGGCGGTGACGTACTTGACGACGCCCGAGCAGTGGTGTTGCTCCGTCTCGTCGGTGGGGGTGAGGGCGTCCACGTCGCCGCTGTCGTCGCAGTCGCCGTCGCCGTTGGTGTCGATCTGCCAGTGGGCGGTCGCGACGCCGGCGAGGGCCAGCAAGGCGGCGAGCCCCAGCAGGAGCTTCAGGTGGGTGTTCATGGTGGGTTTTCCTGGGCCCAAGGGCCCGGTTTTGTCAAGACTTGAACACTACTTGGACTTTGTCAAGACTTGAACGGTGACGTTTCGACGCGGCGGCTGGGTTGCTTAAGTGCGCCGGCAAGGCGTAGCGTGTCGATGGCTCGCTCCATCATGACCATGACCCTGCTGGCCGCCCTCGTGGCGCTGCCGGTCGCCTCGGCCTCGGCCGCCTCCTCCTCTCTCTCCTTGGCCGGCCTCGACACGGGCGCGCTGCTCGGCGCCGTCGGTGACGTCGCCCCGACCGGCGGCGCCGCCGGCACCGTCCTCGACGCCGCGGCCGACGCCCCGGCCACCGCCGTCGCCGCCGCGAACGGCGCCGCGGACACCGGCATTGCCACCGTGGCCGACGCCGGCGCCGCCGTCCGCCGGCTGCTCTGCCGCGACGCCGTGGAGGTGGACTTCACCTGGTACGGCGCCCGCGTCACCGACCAGCGCGACCTCTCCGGCGACTTCCTCGTGCCCTACACCATCGTCGACCGCGTCACCCGCATCGTCCCCGTGTACGAGACCGTGACCGAAGTGGTCGGCGGCACGGCCACCTCGCTGTTCGGCCTGCTGGAGCCCGTGACCCGCGAGGTCACCCGCATCGTCGGCTACGAGCTGAAGGAGACCGTGCGCGAGCACACCGTCGACCTGGCGGTCACGCTGGCCTGGCGCGAGTCCTACCTCGAGTGGGGCACCTACCGGGACACCCTCTACCTCGGCGTCGTGCCCGGCCTGCCCTACCTCGACTCCGGCGCCGGCGCCCTGGTGAAGGTGTGCGACGACCAGACGCCGATCCTGGACTTCGTCCCCGATCCGCAAGCCGACGGCGTCGTGGTCTGGTGCGCCCTCTGCACGGAGCAGCCCGCCGACGGCTGGACCACCGACCTGCTGTCGATGGGTGTCCAGCTCGCCGCCCCCGGCCAGCAGGGCGTCCGCCTCAACGGCGGCTGGCTGATCGGCCTCCCCGGCCTCGACGCGCTCGTCCAAAAGAAGGCCGACGCCCTCGGCCTCACGGCCGCCGACGTGCCCGGCGCGGCCGGCGACGACGCGGCCCCCGCGGACGCCGAGACGCCGCCCATCGGCACCGCCTCGGCCGGCGCCGTCCAGGTGCCGGCGACGACCCTGGGGGTCGTCGCGGCGCTGGCGGCGGCCGGGCTGGCGGGCGTGGCCTTCGCGGGCCGCGCCGTCGTCCGCCGGTTCCGTTGAGCGGGGTTTGCTCCTTTTCCCCCTCTTTCTTTTTTGAGAAGGCCCAGGCTGCGCTGCGCGGGCTTGACCTGAAAAAATCGGGGAGAGGGAGGGGAAAAGGAATCGCGGGGACTTAACGGGCGCTCTTCGCGACCCGTTCCAGCTCATCGCGCTTGGCGACCGCGAACGACTGCGGGTCGTTCTTGGCGGCCTTCATGATCTCGTCGGCGAGGCACTGGCTGATCGGCTTGGTGCTCTTGAACGAGGTCTGGGTGGCACCCATGGCCAGGTTGCGGAGGGCCAGGTCGAGGCGGCGCATCGGGGCGACGTCCACCGACTTGGGGACGTTGATGCCGCCGTAGCGCAGGCGGGTGACCTCTTCGCGGGGGGCCGCGTTCACGATGGCCGTGACGAGGACCTGGACGGGGTTCTCCTTGGCGCGGTCCTGGACGCGGGCGAAGGCGAGCTCGACGGCCTTGTAGGCCTTCGACTTCTTGCCCTGGTAGGTCTCGGTGCGCATGATGTCGTTGATCAGGCGCTCCACGACATGGACCTTGGACTTGGCGAAGCGCTTGTTGCCGTGGCGCGCGCCGTGGTGCATGATGCCGATGGCCTCGAGGTTGATGTAGCGGGCGAGGCCCACGTCGGACACCTCGATGCCGGTGGAGGTGTACTTGCCGAAGACGGGGGTCTCGGGCAGGTCGACCTTCTTCACGGGCGCCGGGGTCTCGGCGGCGGCGATCTCGGCCAGCTGGGTCTCGTCGATGGTCTGGGTGGTGGTGTCGTCGTCCATGGCAATCACCGCATCGGCTTCTCGACCTTGCCCTTCACGAGCATGTCCAGCGAGACGTTGTTGACCTTGATGACCTTGTAGCGGACGCCGGGGATGTCGCCGTAGGAGCGGCCCATGCGGCCGCCGATGCCTTCGACCAGGACCTCGTCGTGCTCGTCGATGTAGTTGATGGCGCCGTCGCCCACCGCGAACGCCGTGATCTGGCGGCCGTTGCGGATGAGCTGGACCTTGACGCACTTGCGGATGGCGGAGTTGGGCTGCTTGGCCTCGATGCCGACCTTCTCGGTGACGATGCCGCG
>JAXDQS010000002.1:0-145740 GCA_034667725.1 Thermoplasmata archaeon | reverse complement strand
CCTCCGCTGTGCAGGCCACAGCGGGCCATGATGTCCCATAAGTCGAACATGTTCGGGTCTGCTTGATGCGTTCGGCTCTTGCCGAAGCAGGGTTGGCGACCCCTTCGGGTCCTGCCGATGCCTTCTTCGCGCGGTTTATGGGGCCGCCGGGGTCCGTGGCCATCCATGGAACCCAACCCGATGCAGAACCTCCTGCGGCGGCAGATGGGGATCGACGCCTACGGCATGGACCGCGACGACGAGGTGTTGTGGGAGTCCTTGCTGGAGCGCCCGCGCAACCCGGCGGCCGCGGCCGCGCCCCGGAAACCCTAGGCCTGCGCAGGCTGGGGGACTTGGGCGGCGGCGACCCAGAAGTAGGTCTGGCGGGTGTCCTTCAGGCTGACGCGCTCGCGCAGCACGCCGATTTGCTTCAGGCGGCGCAGCGCCTCGTAGATGGTCCGCCGGGGGAGGCCCGTGCTCTCGCGCAGCTGGGCGCCGGTCATCGGGGTGTGGTTGTAGAGGGCGCAGTAAACCTCCTGGACGGAGGGGGGCAGGCGGACGTTCAGGCTGTCGTGGCAGTCGCTCATGGTAAGCCTGGTCAAGATTCTGGACTACTAATAGTGCAAAGTTTATACTGGTTTACTGGCTGGACCGGCCATGAGCATGTCCACGGCCGCCGCGCACCTTGAGGGCTGCTGCCCGTTCCAGGAGGCCATCGACCTCCTCTCCAAGCGGCACGCCATGACCTTGGTGTGGCTGCTCCAGGACGGCAAGCCGCAGCGCTTCAACGAGATCAAGCGCGCCCTGGGCATCAACCCGGTCTCCCTGAGCCAGCGCCTCACCGAACTGGAGGCCGCCGGCGTCGTCGTGCGCCAGACCTTCAACGAGACGCCGCCGCGCGTCGAGTACCGCCTCACCGGCAAGGGCCGCGACCTGGTGCCCCTCATGGACCGGCTGGGCGAGTGGGCCCAACGGCACGGAGCGTAGTCCCCCCATGCGCATCGGCGGCCGCTCCCTCCAGCACCCGCTCGTGCTGTCGCCGATGGTGGACGTGACCGACGCCGCCTTCCGCAGCATCGCGGCCGAGCACGGCGCCGACGTTACCTGCAGCGAGATGGTCGCCGCCATCGGGCTCATGCACGGCTCCGAGGGCGCCTGGCGCCACCTCGCCCCGTGGCCAGGCGAGTCCCCCTACGGCGTCCAGTTCATGTGCGCCGAGCCCACGGAGATGACGGCCGCCATCGTCAGCCTGGCGCCCCGCGTCCAGCCCGACTTCGTGGACGTCAACCTCGGCTGCCCGGCGCCCAACATCCTTCGGTCGTGCGCCGGCGGCTTCTTGATGCGCGACCCCGAGCGGGCCGGCGCCGTGCTGCGCGCCGCCCGCAAGGCCGCCGACGAGGCCGGCATCCGGCAGGTGAGCGCCAAGATGCGGCTCGGCCCAAGCGCCAACCGCCTCACCTACCTGGAGGTGGCGCGCCAGGCCGAGGACGCCGGCTGCGACTGGGTCACGATGCACGCCCGCACTGTCGAGCAGGGCTACAGCGGCGAGGCGCAATGGAGCCACATCGCGGAGCTGGTGCGCGGCGTCGGCCTGCCCGTCGTCGGCAACGGCGACCTCCGGACGCCCGACGACGTGGTGCGGATGCGCGACACCACGGGCTGCGCCGGCTTCTTCGTCGCGCGCGCCGCCATGCACGACCCGACCGTGTTCACGCGGATGCGCGCCGCCCTCGACGGGCGCGCGCCCGGCCCCGCCCCCACGCTCCCGCAGCGGCTCGCGACCCTGCTCTTGTACCTGGAGCGGGCGGAGCAGGCGGGCCTCACGCGCATCGGCGACCTGCGGCGCCAGGCGACCCGGTTCGTCGCCGGCACCCCGGGCGCGCGCCGGCTGCGGCTGGCGCTCCAGTCCGCTCCGGACGCGGCAGCGATCCGGGCGGCGGTGGCCGTCGCGGCCTAGCTCACTCGAAGTTCCGCCGCCGCACCACGAACAGCGCCCCGGCCAGGAACACCGCGGCGTAGATCGCGAGCGACAGGACCGCGAGGCCGACGTTCTCGGGCGCGGGGCTGAGGAGGCCCATGTAGCGCAGGCCTTCGCTGAAGGTGCCGGTGTCGTTGGGGATCAGCAGGCTTGCCACCGACTGCATGTCCGCGGCCGGGTTGAAGTACAGCCAGCGCTGGACGGCCGGGTCGGAGCCGTAGTCGAAGCCGACGCCCTCGAGCCGGTGCAGGTTGGTGAAGAAGCCAATCTGGCCGATGAGCGGGAAGATCAGCAGCCACATCGCCAGCGACACGAGCATGCTCATGATGGTGGTGCGGAACAGCGTCGAGAAGAACAGCGCCATGGCGGCGAACGCGGAGGCGCCCAGCACCAGGATCAAGAGCGTCCAGACGAAGGCCGCGACCTCGTTGCCGGCGGGCGAGCCGTCGAAGCGGAACTGCATCAGGATGTAGTCGATGGTGAACACGGTGCCGAGCACGGCGGCGATGGTGGTGACGTTGCCCACGAACTTGCCGATCACGAAGGCGTCGCGCGACACCGGCTTGGACAGGAGCAGGAAGATGGTCTTGTTCGACCACTCCGAGCAGACCGCGTCGGCCGTCATCACGATGGAGAGCAGCACCGTGAAGGCGAGGCCGCCGATGATGGCGAGGCCGAAGTAGTAGGCCAGCACCAGGTTCTCCGCCGAGTTGCCGGAGATCTTGCCGCCCTGGAGGCGGAAGTTCTCGACGATGTTCGGGCCGAAGTAGAGGGTGAAGGTGAACAGCAGGACGGCGATGGCGCCGCCGATGATGAGGACGCGGCGGGTCCGCATGTGCTGCATGAACTCCTTGCGGGCAATCTCGTAGACCGCGCGGCCGAAGTCGTTCATGCCGGCACCTCCGGCGTGGCCGTGAGCTGGAGGAACGCGCTCTCCAGGCTGCCGGCCTGCTGGACCGAGACGACGCGGGCGCCGGCCGCCACCAGGGCGGTCAGCACGTTGGCGGTCTCCTCCTCGCTGGCGGCGAAGCGCAGCAGGCTGCCGTCGAGGACGGGCTTGGCGCGCACGAACTTGGCGGCGGCCGTCACGAGCTTGGCGCTCGGGTTCAGCACGCGCACCTCGACCATGTTGCCGGAGGCGCGCCGCTGGAGGGCGTGCACCGAGTCCACGGCGACCAGGCGGCCGCGGTCCACGATGGCGACACGGGCGCACACCTGCTCGACCTCGGACAGCTGGTGGCTGTTGAGGAACACCGTGGTGCCGTCCTTGGCGAGGCCGCGGATCATCTCCCGGAGCTCGTAGGCGCCCTTGGGGTCGAGGCCGTTGGTGGGCTCGTCGAACAGCAGCAGGTCGGGCTTGTGCAGGATGGCCTGGGCGATGCAGATGCGCTGCTTCATGCCGTGGCTGTAGCCCTTGACGCGGCGGTCGGCGCGGTCCGCCATGGCCACGAGGTCGAGCACCTCGGCGATGCGGTCGCGGCGCTGGTGGGTCGGCATCCCCAGGAGGCGGCCGTAGAACTCCAGGTGCTGGCGGCCCGTGAGGTTCGGGTAGAAGTCATACTGGTCGGGCACGAGGCCGATGTGGCTTGCGACCTTGGTCGGGTGGGCCAAGGCGTCGATGCCGCACACGGACACGCTGCCGGCGGTGGGGCGGACGAAGCCGGTCACGCACTTGGTGAAGGTGGTCTTGCCGGCGCCGTTGGGGCCGAGGAACCCGAACACCTCGCCGCGCTGCACGGTCAGGTCCAGGCTGTCGAGCGCCACCACGGGCCCGTACTCCTTGCGCAGTCCACGCGTCTCCAGGACGGCAACCATCGCCCGACCACCGAAGGGGAGGATATAGGCTCGATGGACAGGTCGTTTGAGAAGGGCGCGCCATCCCCGCCCACGGTGCTGCTGGCCTTCGACGACACGGACAGCCGGGAGGGCGGCTGCACCACCCACCTCGCGTTCCACGTCCTCTTGGCCCTGCCCGAGCTGGCGCTGCGCGGCCCGCCCCGCCTGGTGCGGCTCAACCCGAACGTCCCACACAAGACCCGTGGCAACGGCGCCGTCGTCCTGCCGCTCGGCCGCCCCGCCGGCCCCCAGGCCCGCGTCGGCGAGCTGCGCGGCCTCGAGGTCCTCGCGTTCCCGGAGGCCGAGCCCGTCGCGGCCACGCCGGCCCTCCTGAAGCGGGCCTGGCACGTGGTCAAGAAGGAGTCCCGCCCGGAGGCGCAGCCCAGCGTCGTCCTGGTGGACGAGCCGCCGCCGGCCGCCGCCTATTGGGAGGCGGTGCGGACGCGGATGGACCCGGGGGCCGCCGCCGAGGCCCTCGCGACCTTGGGCGCGCACGTGCGCACCGCGACCGGGCGCAGCCTGCCGGGCTGCCTCGGCGCGCTGGCGTGGCCCGGCCCGCCCGCGAGCTTCGAGTTCCTGGCCTACCGCCATCCGTCGCGCTGGGGCACGGCGCGCACCGTCCACCCCGAGCCGCTGGCCGGGCTCGACGGCACGGGCGCGACCTTCCACACCTTCGATGCGCAGGAGAACCGGCTGGCCTGCGTCCCGCACGGCCCCGACCCCGTGCTGCTCGGCCTCCGGGGGCGCGACCCCGATGCCCTCGTGCACGCCGCGACCCGCAGCCTGCCGTGGGCGGTGCAGGAGCCGGTCGACGGCTGGCTGCTGTGGGCGACCAACCAAGCCTCCGGCGACCACGCCACCCGGGTCGCCAGCCTGGCGGAGGCGCCGGAGTGGGGCACCGTGGACCTGGACGCCACCGTCTTGGGGCTCCCGCAGGACCGCCGCGGCGGCCACGTCGAGGTCCCGCTGGCCGACGCCGCCGGCGCCGCGTTCGCGGCCTGGGCGTTCGAGCCCACCAAGGGCCTGCGGCAGGCGGCGCGCGGGCTGCGGCCCGGCGACCGCGTGCGCGTCGTGGGGGCCGTGGCCGAAGGCGGCGGCGCGGTCAACCTGGAGAAGCTGCGCGTCGAGGAGCTGGCCCGGCACTTGCTGAAGGCCGCCAACCCGCGCTGCCCCGAGTGCGACCGCGCCATGCCCAGCATGGGCGCCGGCGCCGGCCACCGCTGCCGCAAGTGCGGCGCGCGGCTGCCGCCCGGATCGGTTGTGGCGGCAGAGGAGCCGCGCACGGTGGCGATGGGGTGGCACGAGCCCGCCGTCGGGGCGCGGCGGCACCTGCACCGGCCGGTGGCGTGGGGCCCCGCCTAGATCGTCTCGACCTCGAAGTCGTCGAACAGCGCGACGGTCTGGCCGCGCAGCATCAGGCCGACCTTGCCGGACTTGGGCGCGGTGGCGTCCGTCTCGGTGTAGTCGATGACCTTGGTGCCGTTGGCGAACGCCTCGATGTGGCTGCCGTCCGCCTCGACGCGCAGGCTCACCCACTCGTTGAAGCCGGGCAGGGTGCCGTTGAACTCCACGGTGGCGTCCGGCTTCTTCGACGGGTCGGCGCCGTTGGCCAGGAACAGGTGCCAGCCCTGCTCGGAGTTGCTGTAGCGGATGCAGTAGTAGTGGGTCTCGTCGACGAAGCGGAAGCTCAGGCCGGCGCCTTGGGGGTGCTCGCCGGACTGGAGGTTGAAGCGCACGAACGCCTCGAAGTCGCCGAGCGCGCCGGCGCCGTCGGCCACCAGCGTGGTGCGGCCCTCGGTGGCGTCGCCGCGGCCCTCCATCGCGTGCGTCCCGCTCGGCGCGTCGGCGGCGGAGACGACCCGCCAGGAGCCGCCGGTGGGGCTCCAGCCGGCCGGCACCCCGCCCGTGGCGCTGCCGTCGAAGTTGGCCGTCGAGAACTTGGCGGCCGCCCCCGTGCTAGAGCTGGTCGTGGTGGTCGAGGAGCAGCCGGCCAGGAGGACGAGGCCGACGATGGCGCAAGGCAGGAGAAGCCGCATTGCCCACGGGACCAAGCCTCCGCCATTTGACGTTTCCGCGTTCTTCGAACCGTCGCGCTTTTCGGGGAAGCCCGCGTGGACGATGCCGTGCGCTTGGCCCCCGCCTTGGCCCTCCCCCTGCTCCTTGCGGCCCTCTCCGGCTGCGCGGCCACCAAGGACGACGCCGTGCGCGAGTTCGAGATCCACATCGGCTGGAACGCCGACGGCACCACCCAGTACCTAACGCCTGCCGAGATTCGTGTCCCGCAAGGCGCCAAGGTCCGGTTCGTCATCACCAACGACGACGACCCCAACAAGGACTACAACGGGGCCGGCTCCGGCAAGGACAACTTCCACGACGTCGCCTTCGAGTACGGCGGCCAACTGATTGAGCATGAGGTCCCCGCCGGCGGCACCGCCAGCACCTGCCTCCGCCACGTCGTCCCGTGCCCGGAAGGCCAAGACTTCTTCGTCGCCAGCACGAAAGGGACGTTCAAGCTCTACTGCGAGGTCGGCGGCGGCCTCGGCAAGAACCCGGACGGCTCGCCCAAGACCCGCCACGAGCAGGCCGGCATGAAGGGCGTCCTCATCGTGGAATGACATGGCCTGGCCCGCCGCACTCCTGATCGGCGCCGTCGCGGTGCTGTGCGGCATCGTCGCCGTCGGCTGCTGGCGGGCCGTGCTGCGCACCGGCAACCGCCGCATCCAACTGGTCGCCTGGGCCTTCGCCCTGCTGGCCGCCAAGAACCTCGTCAAGGCCGCCGTCATGGCCAGCGGCGGCGAGGACGGCGCCCTGGAGCTCGCGTTCTCGCTGGCCGACCTGGCCGCGGTCGGCCTCATCGCCTACCCCATCCTGCGGAGGCCGGCATGACCGCGCGCGGCCAAGTGCTCGCGTCGGTGCAGCGCTTCCCGGGCATCCACGTCCGCGAACTGGAGCGCAGCCTCGGCCTCTCCGACCGGCTGGCGCACTACCACCTCCAGCAGCTCGTGGCCGACGGCACTGTGCAACTGGTGGAAGACCACGGCTTCACGCGCTGCTTCCCCGCCGCGACCCGGCCCCGCTGGTCCGCCCGCGACGTCGCGTTCCTCTGCCTGCTGCGTCGGGACGTCGCGTTCCGCATCACCGTCCTGCTGCTGGACGGCCCGATGGCGCACGGCCACATGGCGAAGCGGCTGGGCCTTGCGAAGGCCAGCACCAGCTACCACCTCGGCGACCTGCGGGCCGCCGGCGTGCTTGATGTGGAGGCGGTCGGGCGGGAACGGCACTACCGCTTGGCGGATCCAGCGTACGTCCGCGGGATGCTGGCGAACTTCACGCCGGTGCCCGAGGACCACGATGCGTTCACGGGGTTGTTGAAGGACTTGGTGGGCGGCTAGTCGGCCTGGACCCGTTCAAGGACCACAAGCGTCCCGGCGTGGAAGCGTTGCTCTTTCGCCAACGCCTCGGCCAAGGCAGCCTTGGCTTGCTGGAGCGCCTCCTCGGCGGACGCTCCTTGGCCAGCCAACCCGGCCTCGACCACGCGCGCCTCGTAATGCTGTTTCTTCAGGCGGAGGCAAACGAGCGTCCATTCCATGGAACTGAGGAAACAGCCGACCAACATGAAGCTGAACGGATGTTCGTTGGTTCAACGAGGCAGTCGATTGCGCGCGATGCGCCGAACGGCGCCGGCCTCCAGGATTTCGAAGGCATCCCTTGTCGCTTCGACGCGCAGCTCGCCATAATGGAAGCGCCGGTGGCAGGTCGCGCACAGGACCAGGCAGTTGTCGACGATGTCAAGCCCGCCGGCGCCAAGCTCCTTGACATGGTGCACTTCAGAGTAGCGGGCTCGTCCACCGCGCTTGACAAAGAACTCCGTTCCGCAGTACTGGCAGTTCCGGTCGTGAAGGCGCTTGAGATAGCCGACCACGAGGGGGTTGCGCTCGATGCGCTTCGAAACCGTTTCCTTGCGCCGCGGCGGAGCCTGCGCGAACTCGGTCGCCAGCCGTTGCAGCACCGAAGGCAGGTCGCCGGGGGCCAGGTGCGCCGCCTCCAGGAGCCGCTGCTCCTGCTCGTCGCTGATGGTCTTGCCGCGCACGATGGAGGGCGCCCAGGCAATCCCAGCCTGGTCCGCCCGTACGGGTTCCGGAAACCAATAGACCTCGTCCAGGACCGTGCAGCCAATCGTGGATTCCGCGCTCCGTGCGCCCACGGAACCGAACTTGCTGATGCGCGCGAGCATGGCTTCCAGGGAGGCAGCACCATTGCCGGGCCCAAAGGCAGCCCATGCCTGCGCGGCGGTCTTGAGTTCGAAGCCCACCACCCGACCGTAGCCCGCCACCAGCCGATGCGGCCGCAACTGACCAAGCCGGTCTTGGGGCGTCTTGACGAAGAAGAACAGCCTTTGACCCGCCAGGTTGGAGCGCAACGGCTTGGCGCCCGGCGACCAGAAGTTGACGTTGCTGGTGAGGTCCTCGTCCTGGAGGTAGGCGGCCCATTCTTCGTCGGTCAAGGCGACGTAGGCCGTGCTCACATCCCCCAGAACTTGTCCTCTTTCCTGCGCACCTTGAGGAACTCCACCAGGACGTCCTTCTCCTCGGGCGTCACCTTGCCTTGGGTCAGCAGCCACTTGGCGTCCGACTCGGGGATGTCGAGGTACAGGATGTCCTCCTCGGCGATTTGGCGTCCAATCGTCGGGCCCGGCACGGAGATCGCCACCTCGTCGCCGAGCTTGGCCGTCGTGACGGTCTTGTTGTCCTTCTGGATGCTCTTGATGCGGCCGATGGACTTGCCGTCCTCGCGGATCAGCATCCGGCCGGGGGTGATGGCGCCGGCCAGGATTCGCACGCCGAACACCGCCGGGTCGCGCATGCGGAAGCTGCAGCCAGGCAGGAAGCGCAGCTTGGCGGGGTGGACATGCTGGACGCGGTGGGCGGCGGTCTGCTTCTCGGCCTCGGCCTTGCGCCAGGCGTCGTAGTCGTCCAGCAGGGAGTAGATGACCTGGCTGGCGAACACCGGCAGGTCGCGGGCTTGCGCCTCCACCTCGACGTCGGGCAGCGGCTTGACGCAGAAGCCGAGGATGGCGCGGCTCAACGGGTCGGTCATGCTGGCGGCCTCGACGACGTCGCGGCGGCTGATGTCGCCGACCTCGGCGTTGCGGATCGGGATGCCGCGCGCCTTGAGCTCGCCGGCCAGCGCCTCCAGGCCGCCGATGGTGTCGGCCTTGACGAAGACGCCCGTGTCCGCGAGCTCGACCTGCGGCTTGCTGGCCGAAGCGACCGCCTCGTAGGCCTCGTCGTAGTTGTCGGCGCGCACCACCCGGAGGGGTGCCCCGGCGACGACGCCTTCGAGGTTGCCGGCCAGGAGCTTGAGGCCGGCGGCGGCGATGACCTCGTCCACCTTGGTGAACGCCTTGCGGGCGTCGCGCATCTCGTCGTTGGGGGCTGGCTTCAAGAGCGCCTTGATCGGGGTCTCCAGCGGCTCGCCCTTGGTGCCGACCAGGATGCGGTCGCTCTTGCGGATCGAGCCCGCGTACAGCACGACGTCGAGGACGGTGCCGATGCCCTTGTCCTCCTTGACCTCCAGGACGGTGCCTTCGCCGGGCAGCTCCTCGTCGGTCTCAAGGCGGCCCTCCAGGAACTTCTGGGCCAGGCCGACCAGCATCGCAAGCAGGTCGGGGATGCCCTCGCCGCTCTGGGCGCAGGTGGGCACGATGGCGATGTTCTTGGTGAAGTCCTCGATGCGGTCGTAGCGCTCGGCCGGGAGCCCCTGCTGGTAGAGGGCGGCGATGAGGGCGTAGAACTTGTCGTCGAACGACGCCTGCGCCGTCGGGCCCTGGTCGCGGACGTTGAGGATGAACGGCTTGTTCTCGGTCTTCCAGCCTTGGCAGCGGTCCACCTTGTTGGCGGCCACGATGAACGGGGTCTTGGAGCGGCGCAGGATGCCGATGGCCTCCAAGGTCTGGGGCATGAGGCCTTCCGTCATGTCGACGACCAGGACGGCGATGTCGGCAAGCTGGCCGCCGCGAGCCCGCAGCGACGAGAAGGCGTGGTGGCCCGGCGTGTCGATGAACAGCAGGCCGGGGACGGTGAACTTCTTGTTGCGCAGCAGGACGCCGCAGCGCTGGTAGATGGTCTCGAGCGGGACCTCGGAGGCGCCGATGTGCTGGGTGATGGCGCCGGCCTCGCGGTCGAACACCTTGGTGCCGCGGATCTTGTCGAGGATGCTGGTCTTGCCATGGTCGACGTGGCCCAGCACCGACACAATGGGGTGCCGGGTGTAGGCGGTCGCGGACTTCGCCTCGAGGGCCCCAAGCGCCTTGTCGACGTCGCCCTCGGTCGCCTTCTTGGCGTTCTCCTTCGCCTTCGCGATGGCCTCGGCGGACACCTCGACCGGCTTGGGCGCCTCCTTCTTGGACGCTGGCGCGACCGCGACGGGCGCCGGCTCCTCCGCCGGGGCCTCGTCGGCGAACTCGGCCTCGAGCTCGTCCGCCAGCTCGTCCGCGAGCTTCTCTTCGGCGGTGCGGTCGTCCCGGGCCATGCCGGCGCCCACAGGAGGGCGCTATTTGCGGGTTTTGGGCCGTCGGCGTGCGGCGCCTCCACGTTGCCCCCATGCCCAGAGGCAAGAAACGACGCGCTGTTGGCGCCGGGGAGCAAGCCGCGTGCTCGAACTGACAGGCTGGGAGACCTACTACGTCATCGTGGGCGCGGCCGCCGGCGCGCTGGTCGGCCTGCAGTTCATCGTGCTGACGCTGATCGCCGACCGGCCGCGGCTGCTGGCCGGCGACGCCACCGCTGCCTTCGCGACCCCGACCATCGTCCACTTCTGCGCCGTGCTCGTGGTTTCGTCCCTAGTCTGCGCGCCGTGGGAGTCGATGCCCCCGCTCGCCTTCCTCTGGGGGGCCGTCGGCGTGGCGGGCATCGGCTACTCGGTGCTGGTGGGGGCGCGGATGCGCAAGCAGGCCACCTACAAGCCGCAACTGGAGGACTGGGTCTTCCACTGCGTCCTGCCCTTGGCGGCCTACGCCGCGCTGGCCGCTTCGGCGCCGTGGGCCTTGGGCCACGCCCGCGAAGCCCTGTTCGGGGTGGCGGCCATCACCTTGGCATTGCTGCTGGTGGGCATCCACAACTCCTGGGACGCCATCGTCTACTCGGCCCTCTTTCAGGCTAAGGCCGAGGAAGCAAAGCGCGGCTGAAGGCCCTACTCGACTTCCTTCACCGGCGCCGTCTTCGCCAACTGCTTCGTGAGCGTGATGCCGCGCTCGCAGTCGCGGGGGTTGACGTAGCCCTGGCCCGCGGTGGCGATGATGTTGCCGTTCGTGACCTCGCTGCGCCAGCGCCACTTGCCCTGCGCGTCGGGGATGACCGTGTAGGAGGCCTGCCCCTTGCGGGTGATCTCGATGCCGCGCTGCGCCGCCGCCTTGTTGACGTAGCCCTCGGAGGCGACGGCCACGACCTGGTTGTTGTCGGCGGTGAGGCGCCATCGGAAGGCGCCACTGGCGTCCTTGTAGAGTTGGAACTCGCTTGCCATCGTGGTTGACACAATCCTCTGGCTTGATATACCATGCGCCGACCCTCGGCCATGGTCCGCGTCGTGGTCCTGCTGGGGACCGTCCGGGAAGGCCGCCAGTCGGAGCACGTGGCCCGCCACGTCCACAAGGCCTTGGCCGCCCGCCCCGGGGTCACGGCGCAACTGCTGGACCCGCGCGAGCTGGGCTTCGGCGACTTGGTGCAGCGCGAGTTCGAGATGCCGGCCCATTCGCCCAAAGTGGCGGCGTTCATGGAGGCGGTCACCGCGGCGGACGCCTTCGTCATCGTCACGCCAGAGTACAACCACTCGTATCCGGGGGCGCTGAAGAACATGCTCGACCTGACCTTCAAGCCGTGGAACCGCAAGCCGTTCGGGCTGGTGGGCTGCGGCGGCCTTTCGGGCGGCTTGCGCGCCATCGAGGCCTTGCGCCAAGTGGTCGCAGGACTCGGGGCCGTCTCCGTCCCGGCCCATGTGTCGGTCCCCTACGTCGGCAAGGCGTTCACCGCGGACGGCCCCGTGGACCCGGAGTTCGACCGCCGTCTCGGCCGGTTCCTCGACGAGGTCGAATGGTACGCGAAGGCCCTGAAGGCCGCGCGCTAGGCTACTCGAACAGGAACGGGTCCGAGGCGGTGCGGTAGGACGCGCCGCCCTTGGGGAACCAGAGGCCGGTCTCGAAGGCCGCCGTGTCCGGGGAGTCGGAGCCGTGGATGATGTTGCGGCCGATGTGCTGCGCGAAGTCGAAGCGGATCTCGCCCGGCTTGCCCTGCACGGGGTTGGTGGCGCCCATCAAGGCGCGGCTGACGGCGATGGCCGACTCGCCCTCGACCAGCATCGGCACCACCGGGCCGGAGGTCATGTAGGACACCAGGCCGGCGTAGAACGGCCGGGCCTTGTGGACCTCGTAGTGCTTCTCGATGACCTTCGGGTCCGCCAGCTCCAGGCGCATCGCCTTGATCTTCAGGCCCTTGGCCTCGAAGCGGGCGACGATCTGGCCGACCAGCCCGCGCTGGACGGCGTCCGGCTTGATCATGACGAAGGTCTGCTCGACGGCCATCGGGGTCGGCGACTTGGCGGAGCTATTTGAGGGAAACTGGCGCCGCGGCCGCCGGCGTCCGCCGCACCTCGAACCCCCGCAGCCCTTCCTCCGGCTCCGGCTTGGCCTCGATCCCGGACACGACCGCCCGCTCCGGCCCGCGCCGGCACCAGCCGACGAGGGACTCGACGGCGGCGGGCTCGCCCTCCGCGACGGCCTCGACGCGGCCGTCGGGGAGGTTGCGCACCCAGCCGGCCAGGCCGAACGCCTCGGCCTCGCGGCGCAGCGAGGCGCGGAAGTGCACGCCTTGGACGCGGCCGGAGACCCAGACGTGGAGGCGCATCAGGCCGGCGGCGCGGTGGTGGAGGCGACCGCGACGGCGGGCGCGACCGGGACCAGCGAGGCGACCTCGGCCGACCAGTCGCCGCTGAAGGCGCCGGTGGCGGCGAAGAACGAGATGGTCCAGTCGCCGGACGTGGGGTTGTCGATCTCGAAGGTGGCGGCGCCGCCCGAGGTGGTCTCGGTCAGGCTGTCGGCGCAGCCCATGGCGTCGTCGCAGTCGGGGGCGTCGAGGCGGATGCTGACCTCGGTGGCGGGGACGGTGGCCTCGACGGTGAAGTTCGCGAAGGTGCGCTTGGCGCCGCCCGGGATGCTGAGGCCGTCGGGGACGGAGGCGCCGGTGGCGCCAGGGGCCGCGACCATCGTGGTGGTGACCGTGCCGCCGATCTCGTCGGTCTCCCAGGCGTAGGTGGGGGCCGGGGGCGGGGCGGTGCTGTTGCCGAGGCCGGGCAGGTTGCCGGAGCCCTTGGAGAGCTGCTCCAGGGAGGGGTAGCTGGCGGCGTCGCTGGGGTCGGTGCCGTAGGCCTGCTCGAGGACGTCGCCGACGCAGTCGTAGTCCGCGTCCTCGATGGGGGTGCCGTTCTCTTCGAGCTTGTCCGCGACGGTGAGGTAGAGCTCCTCGTACTGGGCGCCGTACGCTTCGGGGCAGTCGAGGGTCTTGCCGGTGCAGCCGGCCAACGCGGCCACGAGGAACAGGCCTGCGAGCAGGAGGGTGCGCATGGGCTTCCCACAAAAGGGGGGCCCTTCAACCTTGCGCCCTGCGCCTACTGGGGGGCGCGGTGGATTTGGCCGACGTGCGCCTGGTCGGTCGGGTAGAGCACCATCTCCTGGATGTTGACGTGCGGGGGCCGGCTGCAGCACCATAGGATGGTGTCGGCGACGTCCTCGGGCTTGAGGGGGCGGGTGTCGGCGTAGACGCGGCGGGCGCGCTCGGCGTCCCCCTTGTGCCGGACCATGCTGAACTCGGTCTCCACGATGCCCGGCTCGATGTTGGTGACGCGGATGTTCTTGCCCAGCATGTCCATCCGCAGGCCTTCGGAGAGCGAGGTGACGGCGGCCTTGGTGGCGCAGTAGACGCCGCCGCCCGGGTAGGTCCAGCGGCCGGCGACCGAGCCGAGGTTGACGACGTGGCCCTTGCCGCGGCGCAGCATGTGCGGGACGACGTGGCGGGTCATGTAGAGCAGGCCGAGCACGTTGGTCTCGACCATCTCCTCCCAGTCGTCGAGGATGCCGTCGGGCATGGGCTCGACGCCGCGGGCAAGGCCGGCGTTGTTGACGAGGATCTCCACGTCGAACAGGCTGGCGTGCTGCTCGGCGATGGCCTCGATGTCGGGGCGGCTGCGGACGTCGAGCACCATGGCGGCGACGTCGGTGCCGTACTGGTCGCTCCAGCCCTTGGCGCGCTCCTTCAGCAGCTCCTCGCGGCGGCCCGTGACGATGATTTCCTTGCAGCCGGCGCGGCAGAACGCCTCCGCCGTGGCGGCGCCGATGCCGGCCGTTGCGCCGGTGACAAGGACGCGCGCCTGCCCGAAGTCCATGAGCGGGCCAATTTCCCGCGCTACATGAAGCCCGCGACATCGCGCGGCGCTCCAGAAGGCGCCGGCGGCTCGGGCGGCGGCGTGCCCGCGGCGGGCAGCAGGACGGTGAAGGTCGCGCCTTGGCCGACGCCTGGGCTGGTGCACGAGATGGTGCCGCCGTGCCGCTCGACGATGCCGGCGCTGATGTAGAGGCCGAGGCCCGTGCCGGGGGCTTGGATCTGGTGGCGGTGCAGCTGGGTGAACGGGCGGAACAGCTGGGCGGCCTGGTCGGGCGCGAGGCCGACGCCGGTGTCGGTGACCGTGATGCGGACCTGGCCGCCGTCGTTCTTGCCGCGCACCGTGACGCGGCCGTCGGCGGGGGTGAACTTGAGGGCGTTGGAGACGAGGTTGTAGACGACCTGGGTGATGCGCTTGCCGTCGACTTGGGCCAAGAGCGGGCCCTGGGCGTCCAGGTCCAAGGTGACATGGCGGGCGTAGGCGGAGTCGGCGAAGGTGTCGCAGGCCTCCACCAGGAGCTTGGCGAGGTCGGTGGCCTTGGGCTCGAGCCGGAGGCGGCCGGCCTGGAGGCGGGCGACGTCGAGCATGTCCCCCACGAGCAGCGACAGCCGTTCCAGGTTGCGGTCGAGCATGTCCACGGCCTTGCGGTCCTCGGTGCCTTCCGGGACGCGGCGCTTGAGCATCAGCAGCTGCAGCTTGATGGGGGTGAGCGGGGTGTTGAGCTCGTGGGCGGCCGTGTTGATGAAGTCGGTCTTGAAGCGGTCCATCTCCCGCAGGCGCTCCAGCTCCTTGGCGGCCTGGGCCTGACGCTCGGCCTGCACGTGGCGGGTGAGGTCCACGCGCTCCCGGAACACCTCGGCCGTGGCATGGGCCAAGAGCGCGCCCAAGGCGCCGCACAGCGCGATGTACATGACGCGGATGGTGAGCTGGACCAGGTTGTCCTCGAACTGGCCAGCCAGCGCGACGATGGCGACGTAGCAGACGCTGTAGAGGCAGGTGGCCAGCCACGACACCTTCGGCTCGAACCGGAACGCGACGGCGATGAGCGACAGGTACCAGAGGAGGTAGTACGGCGAGGCGAAGACGCCGGTGGCCAGGATCCAGAGCGTGATCAGCGCCGCGTCGGTGACGGCCGTGAACATGGCGGCCCGCAGCACGGGGACGCGGCGGTAGGGCTCGGCCACGACCACCACGACGCCGTAGACCACGGCCACCACCGAGATCGCGGCCGCGAGCCACGGGATGCCGCCGCCGTCCAGGAACAGGTACCACGTGGCGACGTTGAAGCAGATGACCAGCAGCCGGATGGCGCCGGTGTTCCGCTCCGCTTCCCACGCCTTGTCCTGGGAGGCCATGAGGTCCACGGGGTCAGGCCGTTCCATTTTCCGGTTGCCCAACATGGTCGGCGGCATAAGGTGGCAGGTGCCAGGGAAAGCCAATACGTGCCGCCGCGGTGGGCTGGCCGTTGGGCGTCAACCTCCGGGACCTTTTCCCCCAGCACCCGGTCCCGGAAGGCTGGTACCTCGGCAAGCGCATCGCGGTGGACGGCCCCAACGTCGCCTTCCGCTACCTGACCTCGTTCCGCGGCCGCGACGGCGACGTGCTGCGGAACCGCGACGGGCGCGTCGTCGCGCACCTCATCGGCTACCTCAACCTGGTGCGCCACCTGCGCGAGCGCGGCGCCGAGCCCATCGTCGTCTGGGACGGCAAGGTCCACCCCCGCAAGCTCGCCACCGTCGAGGAGCGCATCGCCCGCCGCGTCGAGGCCGCCCTCAACGCCGAGGAGGCCTTGGCGGCCGGCGACCAGGAGGCGCACCAGAAGTTCCTGCGCGCCACCACCACCCTCGACGGCAAGATGGTCGAGGACTGCAGCCGCCTGCTGGAGGCCCTCGGCGTCGCCGTCGTGCGTGCGGAGCACGACGCCGAGCGGCACGCCACGGCGCTGTGCCACGCCGGCTTCGCCCAGGCGGTGGCCACCGAGGACTTCGACGCCCTGGTGGCCGGCGCCCCGACGGTGCTCCGGAAGGCCGGCAGCCCGGAGCCGTTCCTGCACCACCTCAGCGACCTGCGCCACCACGGCCTGACGGTGGAGCAGCTGCGCGCGGTGGCGATCTTGTGCGGCACCGACTGGAACCCCGGCGTGCGGGGCTTCGGCGCCAAGACCGCGGTCAAGATGCTGCGCGACCAGCCCGACCTGCGGGTCGTGCTGCGCGAGGCGGAGGAGGGGCTGGCGACGACGCGCTACCACCGCATGATCAAGGAGGCGGGCTTCACCCAGGCGACGTTCGGGGAGCTGGACCGCTTCATCGCCGAGCTGCCACAGCCGCAGGCGCCGCCGCGCGCGCCCAAGCCGGACCCCGGGATGGCCGCCGCCGTGGCCGAGGAGATGGGGCTGGAGGCCAGCCGGGTCCTGGCGTGCTTCTGCTAGGCTGCCCCACCAGGCCCGTTTCGCCATCGTCATCGGCGTTCGCGGCAAACCAGGTGCCATGCCGCAGGGGGACAAGCGCCACTACACCGAAAAGCAGCGCCGCCAGGCCGACCACATCGCGGAATCGCTGCGCGGGCAGGGTTATCCGAAGAAGGACGCCGAAGGCCGCGCCTGGGCCACCGTGAACGCGATCCACGGCGGCGGGGAGCTCAAGGGCGGCTCCGGCTACGGCAAGCCCGAGAACAAGGCGGTCTACCGCAAGGGCGGCAAGCGCAGCCACAAGGGCAGCACCCGCCCGCAGCCCAAGCGTTCTCGTTAGAAACCCCAGGGTTTCCGGTCAAGCTTTTGGCGCTTCCAGGGGATTTTCGGTTTTCCCGGTTCCACGCGAAACGAAGGTTGCCGCCCTCTTAAGCCGCCGCCCTGCCGCCTTCCAGCGCCGCAAGGGCCCGCTTCCGGATGGCCTCGATCTCGTCGTGCATGACGCCGACCAGCTCGCCCCGGTCCTCGGTCATGGCGGCGTGCTCCAAGGCCTCCTGGCGGTAGTTCTCGCCCTCGTAGAAGCAGCGGAAGCGCTCGTGGACCGACCTGGCCTCCAGGCTGCATTGGAAGCTGGCCGCGGCACGGCTCCCCCAGGTCAGGGCGGTGGCCCGCTCGATCTCGACCATGCTCTTGCCCGCCAGCTCGTCGCGTGCTTTCTGGATGTCCAGCATCATGGGTTCACCTTGGCTGCATGAAGAAAAAAGCGGTGGCAGGCCCCGTATGATTGCCCCGCATCCGACGCCTGCCACCGCCTAGGTTGAGTCAGTTGCCCTCCGACTTGCGGCGGACCTCGTCTACGTCGGCCTTGCCGATCCCGGTCGGGCCCTTGTGGATGTTGCCGGTCTCCTTGAAGGGGCCACCGTGGCCACGGCCTTCGTCCTCCATCTCCTGCTGGTACTTCTTTGCGCCCGCGACGTTGCCGGGGGTGCCTTGGGTGCCGGGGAATCCCGTCTTGCCGAAGCCCCACTCCGGGAGGCCGTCGTCGTAGTCGGCGCCGAACGTGGGCGCCCGCATCAGCATGGAGGAGCGCTCGTGGAGGGGGACGTTCCCGCTCGGCTTGGGGACGGACTTGAGGTGGACGCCCTCCGAGGACTCGCGGGTCCGGTCGATGGTGTCCCACAGCCGCAACGGCAGGACGCGGCTGTCGCTCTGGCCCTTGACGCGGACGACCTCGACCTGGTCCGAGGACTTGCCGCCGGCCTCAAGGATCTTGGCCACCGGCGGGCAGGGGTCGCCTTGCAGGAACACGCGCTGGCCGTCGAGGAAGACCGGGGGCAGGTTGGACGCGTTGGACGCCATCAGTGGGGTCATCGACCGCCCAGGACTTGACGGTTGCCCGCGCAAGGCGTGGCAAGGCTCGGCAGCCGGCCGCCGCTTCGAGACATGCCCGACGCAACCCTTAGGAACGTCCCTGCCCCGTCCCCCGCGATGCGCGTCCTTGCCGCCGCGGCCCTCCTGCTGCTTGCCGCCCCCTCCGTCGCCGCCGCGTTCGGGGAGCCCGGCCCCGCCCAGTTCGTGGAGCTCCAGGTGCCCGTGGACTCCGCGCCCGAGCCCACCATCGGCATCCCCTGGAACACGGACCATGTGTTCTTCCACAGCCTGGCCACCACGCTGCGCGCGACCTGGGAAGGCGACACCCCCACCTGGGTGGACGTGACCCCGCCCTACCAGGTGCCCCTCAACATCGACCCCATGCTCTGGGCCGACCCCGACACCGGCCGGATTTTCGCCGGCGGCCTGCTCGGGCCGTGCAGCGAGATGATGGTCAGCGACGACGACGGCGAGACCTGGACGCCAAGCGCCAACATGTGCTCGGGCCTCAACTTCGACCACCAGTCCATCGGCACCGGCCCGCCCGCGGGCGTCCTCCCCGCCTCGCCCACCCATCCGCACGTGGCCTACTACTGCGGCCAGGGCGGCCCCATCAGTTGCGCCCGCAGCGTCGACGGCGGCCAGACCTTCCTGCCGTTCCAGGACGTCCCCGGCCCCTGCGGCGGCTTCCACGGCCACATCCGCGTGTCGCGCGCGACCGGCATGGTGGCCGTCCCGGTCGGCAACTGCGGCAACGACCACGGCTTCATCGCCTCCACGGACGGCGGCGTCACCTGGGCCTCGCACCCGATCCCCGGCACCGGCAAATGGAGCAACGGCTTCGACCCCGCCCTCCAGTTCTCCCGCCCCGGCGGCTGGCTCTACTACGCCATGGCCTCCGAGCACGGCGTCCACGTCGCGCTCTCCAAGGACGAAGGCGCCACCTGGGAGACCCTCGGCGCCAACCACACCGCCCCGTCCAAGTGGCTCGACCTCGGCGCCCTGCACGACCCGCCCGTGGTCGCCGGCGCCTTCACCAACCTCGAGGCCGGCGACGACGACCGCGTGGCCGTGAGCTTCCTCGGGCTGGAGGGCGGCCCCGGCGCCGACCTCGACTACCTGCGCTCGAACAAGATCTACGCCTGCGACGAGCGGCAGGAGGAGCTGGTGTGGCGCTACTACACCGCCTTCAGCTACGACGCCGGCCAGACCTGGACGGTCGCCCGGGTCTCCGACGACCCCGTCCAGCGCGGCGGCGTGTTCGACTCCGTCGTGGACTCCAGCGGCACCTGCCGCAACCTCCTGGACTTCAACGACATGAAGATCGACTCGAAGGGCCGCGTCCACATCGGCTTCGCCGACGGCTGCACCGGCGCCTGCGCCACCGACGCCGCCGCCCAGGCCGGCTACCGCGACCAGGCGGCCCGCCTCTACCGCCAAGTGGGCGGCCGCGGCCTGTTCGCGACGGCCGACGTCGCCCCCAGCGCGCCCGACCTGGACCAGGACGGCACGCCGGACGCGCAGGACGCGGACCTGGACGGCGACGGGGTCGACAACGGCCAGGACGCGGACCTGGACGGCGACGGAGTTGCCAACGACCAGGAGACCGACCTGGACGGCGACGGGGTCGCCGACAGCGGCGACGACGCCATCGACGTCGTCGGCTACACGGCGCCGCCGCAGGCGAGCCCCGCGGCAGGCATGGCGTTCCTGGCGGTGGGGCTGGCGGTGCTGGTGGCGCGGCGGCGCCGGCCTACTGGACCCGGACCCGCGCCGTGAGGAAGACCTCGCCGACCTCGGGCTTCATGGGCGCCGTGATGCGCAAGGCGCGCACGCCGGGCGCAAGCTCGTCGCACAGCAGGCCCCCAGTTGTGAAGACGCCAATCCCGACGCTGGTGTCGTTGGTGTCGGGCATGTCACGGCCGCAGCCTTCCAGCTCGACCGCGAAGCCGGGCACCAGGAGGTTGTCTATGATGCGGGTGGCGCCATACCGGATATCCGTGGCGTTGGCGGGGACCTCGACCTCCAGGACTGCGTCGCCGGCCGCGGAGGCCGTATAGTCGGCGCGGAAGAACTCGTGGTCCTGCAGCCAGAGCGGGTCGGGGCCTGGGGGCGGCGCCGGGTCCTGCTGGGCGGGCGGCTCGGGGGACGTGCAGCCGGACAGGAGCGCGGCAAGGACGGCGGCAAGAAGGACGGAGCGCATGCGCCTGCCCAGGCGTGGCCCGTCTTGAAGCTGGCGGGGGAAAAAGGATGGAAAAGAAGGAGGAGGGAGGCTGCCCGCGTGGGAGGTCGCGGGGATCACTGGCTCAGGAGCAACCCATCGAATTGCCGCAGTTCAGGCACTTGTAGCACGCGCCGTTGCGGACGGTGGTGTGCCCGCACTGGTCGCAGTCGGGGGCGTCGCCGCCGAGGCCGGCCAGCATGGCGTTGGGGTCGTTGGCGCCGGTCTTGCCGAGCTTGACGTCGAGGCTGGGCTCCGGCGTGGCCGTCTCCTTGGTGAACTCCAGCAGCGTGGTCTCGTTCTTGGGGCGCTGCTTGGCCACGCGCAGGGTCTCCAGGTACTCGCGGCGGGTGAGGACGTAGTCGGGCGCCGTCGGGTCGGGCTTGACCGAGAGGAAGTCGGTCTCGCCGAAGTACTCGTAGCGCAGCAGCTTGCCGAGGAGGTCCTGGATGCCGAGGGCGTTCTTGATGTACTTGTGGTCGGTCTGGCCGGCGAGCGGGCCGTTCTCGCTGATGAGCTTGTGCGTGAGCTCGTCGAGCGTCATGCCGAGCTGGAGGAGGCGGCTGTAGTTCTTGCCGATCTCCTTGAGGAAGTTGTCGACGATGGTGCCCGACTTGCGGGCGCCGACGAAGATTTCGCACGGGCGGCCGTCGGGGTACTCCCACACCTGGATGTCGACCTTCTCGGCGCCGCGGGGCGTGTAGAGGGTGACGGTGCGCTTGAAGCCCTGGTCGTTGTCCTGCGGGGGCTTCTCCAGCTCGCCGTGCGTGAGGCCCGGCACGACCGCGGCGGGCTCCTCGGCCTGCTTCTTGGAGGCCGCGGTGGACAGCGGCTGGCTGAGCTTGCAGCCGTCGCGGTAGAGCGCCACGGCCTTGAGCTGCAGCCGCCAGCCCATCTCGTAGGCGTCGCGCACGTCGGCGACGCCGACCTCGTTGGGCATGTTGATGGTCTTGGAGATCGCGCCCGAGAGGAACGGCTGGGTCGCGGCCATCATGCGGATGTGGCCCGTGTGGTGGATGTAGCGTGAGCCGTCGCCGCACTTGTTGGCGCAGTCGAACACCGCCAGGTGCTCGGGCTTGACGAGGGAGCCCTCGACGGTCTGGTGGCCCTCGACGTAGGCTTGGACGGCGGCGACGGCCTGCTTGGTGAAGCCCTTGGCCGCCATCGTCTTGGGGTTGATCTTGGGGGTGTACTCGTTGAAGGACTTGGAGGCGGCGACGGCGTCGTAGGCCTCCTGGTACTCCTCCTCGGTGAAGCCCTTGGCCTTGAAGGTCTCCTTCGGGACGGGGGCGCCTTCCAGGGTGCCGTGGCCGATGGCGTACTTCTCGATGGCCTTGACCTCGGCCTCGGTGTAGCCGAGGAACCGGAGTGCTGGCGGGATGCTCTGGTTGATGATCTTGAAGTAGCCGCCGCCGGCGAGCTTCTTGAACTTCACCATCGTGAAGTCGGGCTCGACGCCGGTGGTGTCGCAGTCCATCAGCAGGCCGATGGTGCCGGTGGGGGCCAGGACGGTTGCCTGGGCGTTGCGCCAGCCGTACTTCTGGCCCAGCTCCAAGGCGGCCTCCCAGTCCGCGACGGCCGCGTCGAACAGGCTGGCGTAGATGGTGAGGCGCTTGTCCTTGGTGGCCCCGAGCTCGGGGGCGGACAGGTCGCGCACGCCGGTCTTCTTGAGGTCCATGCCCTCCATCTGGGGGAGCGGGGAGCCGGTGGCGCGCAGCCGGCGGGCGGCCTCCAGGTGCATGGCGACGACGTCGGCCATGTGCTGGTGGTTGGTCTTGCCGGTGGCGTCGGCCACCTGGATGCCCTTGAAGGCGCCCTTGACGGCGGCCATCTCGGCGCTCACGCGGTAGGCGTGGCCCGTGAGGATGGCCGTGAGGGCGCCGGCGATTGCGCGGCCGTCGGGGGAGTCGTAGGGGTGCCCCGTCGTCATGAGCAGGGTGCCGAGGTTGGCGTAGCCCAGGCCGAGGGGGCGGTAGTCCTCGGAGTTCTGGGCGATGTCCCGCGTAGGGTAGCTGGAGTAGCCGACCAGGATCTCCTGCGCGATGAAGAACACCCGGATGGCGTGGCGGTAGGCCTCGAGGTCGAAGGTGCCGTCGGGCTTGAGGAACTTCATCAGGTTCAGCGACGCCAGGTTGCAGGCGGTGTCGTCGAGGAACATGTACTCCGAGCACGGGTTGGAGCCGTAGATGCGGTCGGTCGCCTTGCAGGTGTGCCACTTGTTGATGGTGGTGTCGTACTGGGTGCCGGGGTCGGCGCAGGCCCAGGCGGCGTAGGCGATCTGCTGCCAGAGGTCCTTCGCCTTGTAGGTCTTGACGAGCTTGCCGGGCTCCATGCGGCTGGTGGTGTGCCAGTCGGCGTCGGCCGCGACGGCCGCCATGAAGTCGTCCGTGATGCGCACCGAGTTGTTCGAGTTCTGACCCGACACGGTGCCGTAGGCCTCGCCGTTGAAGTCGGACTCGTAGCCCTGCGCGATGAGGGCGGCGACCTTCTTCTCCTCCTTGACTTTCCAGTTGATGAAGTCGGCGATCTCGGGGTGGTCCATGTCGAGGCTGACCATCTTGGCGGCACGCCGGGTGGTGCCGCCCGACTTGGTGGCGCCGGCGCCGGCGTCGAGGACCTTCAAAAATGACATCAGGCCGGAGGAGGTGCCGCCGCCGGAGAGCTTCTCGTACTTCGAGCGCAGGCGGCTGAAGTTGGAGCCGGTGCCGGAGCCGTACTTGAACAGGCGGGCCTCGGCGGCCAGGAGCTCGAAGATGCCCTTGCGCTCGACCAGGTTGTCCTCGACGCGCTGGATGAAGCAGGCCGAGCACTGGGGGCGGGCGTAGTTGTGCCGGATCTGCTCGGCGGTGCCCTCGTCGTTGGCGGCCCAGTTGCCGCCGCTGCCCTGGATGCCGTACACGTGGTGGTGGCCGGCGTTGAACCAGACGGGGCTGTTGAAGGCGCCCTTCTGGGTGATGAGCATGTGCTTGAGCTCGGCCTCGAAGGCGTCCGCGTCCGCCGTGGCCGCGAAGTAGCCGTGGGTCTCGCCCCACCAGCGCACCGACGACGCGATGCGGTGGACGACCTGGCCGGCCGAGGTCTCGGGCCCGAGGCTGCCGTCGGGCTGCGGGACGCCGGCCTTGCGGAAGTACTTGGAGACGATGATGTCCGTGGCGAGCTGGCTCCACTCCTTCGGGACCTCCGCCTTCTCGACCATGAACACGACGGTGCCGTCGGGCTCCTTGATGACCGACTTGCGGGTGGTCCACTGCACCTCGGCGTAGGCGTCCACGCCCGGCTTGGTGTAGTGGCGCTCGACGTGGAGGCCGGCCGGCGCGGCGGTGCGTGGGGCGGCGGCCCCTCCCATGCGGACTTCGATCTTGCTCATGAACAGCCTCTGAGGCGGACGGAGAGGGTCGCTGCGGGGGTCCGTCCAACGTCCCGCGTCATTCCCGAATGGCATCCCATCCCAGCGGTGAGGCCAGGCCCCGCGCGACAAAGCCGCACGGGGTTCGCGACAAACCTGGGGGGGTTTATGCCCCAACTGGTAACATTGGGGCCAGGCGCACGCAAGTGCCCCTCCTATTTCGCGCAACACGCGAAGGCAGGGCTGGTAACACTCCTCCTGGGGGGCTCCAGCGGAAACAACTGGGGGGACGCATTGGCGGTTTCTGGGCAGCGTTGGCCTCGATCGCTGGTCGCGCCGGCGGGACACCTCCGTTTCGGGTGGAGGCTAGCATAAGCGGAACGGAACGGGTCATGATGCCCGGACGGTTGGGCGGGCCATGCCCAGCCCCGCCTCCGGTGCCCTGCTCGCCCGGGTCCGCCCGATGCCCGGCGGCCCCGACGGCTGGCGGGCCGAGGCCGAGGGCCTGGCGTGGGAGGCCGGCCGCATCGTGGCGGTCGGGAAGGCCAAGGAGGTCCGGACGGCGGCGGCCGCCCGCGGCTGGACGGTCGAGGACCTGGGCGACGCCATCGTGATCCCCGGCTTCGTCGACGCGCACACCCATTTCCTGCACATCGGCGTCAAGACCACCCGGCCCGACCTGTCGGCCGCCACCTCGAAGGAGGACGCGCTCGCCCGCGTCCGGGCTTGGCTGGAGGCCCATCCCGGCACGGACCCCGTCATCGCGGAGCTGTGGGACGAGTCGGGCTGGCCCAGGCGCGAGCGCCCCACGCGCGCCGACGTGGACCGCGCGGCCGCCCAGGCAGGGATGGCCGCCAGGCCCATCGTGCTGCGGCGCGTCTGCGGGCACGTCGCGGTGGCGGGGTCGGCCGCGCTGCCGATGGTGCGGGCCCGCTGGGACAAGGACGACCTTGTGGATTCCGAGACCGGGTTGCTGCTGGAGGACGCCAGCCTCTACCTCAACGAGGTGCTGCCCGTCCCGCCTGCGGGATTGGACCGCGCGCTGGCGCTGGCGACCGACAAGTCGCTGGCCCTCGGCATCACGGCGGTCGGCGACTACTCGCAGGCCCCCTATCGCGAGGCGTTGTTGCGGGCGGCGGCGGCCGGGACGCTGCGGCTGCGGGTCGCGTCGTCCGTGTACGTCCAGCAGTTGGAGAACGAGATTGGGGCGGGGTTCCAGACCGGGCGGGTCCGGTCCCCCTGGCTGCGCGACGGCGGGCTGAAGGTGTTCCTGGACGGGTCCTTGGGCGGCCGGACGGCGGCCCTGCGCGCTCCCTACCTGGACGCGCCGGCCGGGCTGGCGGCGGACTGCGGCGGCGAGGCGGGGCGGTCGCGGCACGGCTGCGTCGGGCACCCGCACCCGCAGGGGACGCTGAACTGGGGCGACGCCGACGTCCACCGGCTGTTCGGGCGGGCGGCCGCCGCGGGGATGCAGGTCCATGCCCACGCCATCGGGGACGCCGCCATCGACCAGGCGCTGGAAGGGTTCGCGGGGCTGCCGGGGGACGGCGGCAGGCTGCGGCACCGCATCGAGCACTACGAGGTCCACCACGACGAGCAGCTGCGGGAGACCGCCCGGCTCGGGGTGGTGGCAAGCAGCCAGCCCAACTTCGTCGGCGCCTGGTCCTCGAAGGGCGGCATGTACGAGGAGCGGCTGGGGGCGCAGCGGGTGGGGCTCAACAACCGGTTCCGGACGCTGCTGGAGGCTGGGGTGAGCCTGGCGTTCGGGAGCGACGGGATGCCGCCGGGGCCGCTCTTGGGGATCCGGGCGGCGCAAGCCCATCATGACCCTGCACAACGGATGGCGCCGGCGGAGGCCATCTGGCATTACACTTGGTGGAGCGCCTGGAGCCTGCATTGGGAGAAGGAGATCGGGTCGCTGGAGCGCGGCAAATGGGCGGACTTCGTGGTGCTGGACGGCGACCTGGAGGACGCGGCGAGCCTGAAGGTGCGGTCGGCGTGGACGGCCGGCGAGCGGCGCCACGGCTAGGATGGGGGACAGGCTGGGCGTGTCGTCAAAGGAACCCAGGGCCGTGGGCGTCGGGCTGGGGCTTTGGACGGGCGTTTGGACGATTGCCCGTGGACCCGCCGGCTTGAGTCGATGAATGGCCCTTGGATTCTGGGCACCCCCCACCCCTTGGGTTCGCATGGAAGGCGTTTCCTTCGGCGGATTGGTTCCGTTGGGTTCGCCTCGCCGCCGTTCTTCTCCCAAACCTTATCTTGACAGAAGGATTCGAACCAGCGGAGACTGTTGACTCCAAAGGAAGGAAGAAAAACCATCCATCCAGCATTGGCGACAGTCCAGGCGAAATGAGGGGGCGGGGGTCTGGCGGGCTCGGTTTTGGTTCTTTTTCATCCGCTGCCAAACCACGGATGACACGGATTGCACGGATGATGGACTCGCATGTTGACCATGCTTCGTGATCCGTGGCATCCGTGCAATCCGTGGTCCCGCCGCGGGGCGAAGCCCTCCGCTGGCGGCAAGGCGAATTGGCAACCGTTTTCCTCAGGCCGTTGCTGAAGAACCTGCCATGCCGACCACCCGCCGGACCCAGCCGCTCCCGTTGCCCGGCGTCGAGCTGGCCCGCCTCAAGGACCAGCTGGAGCCCCGCTACGGCTCGCACCTGTGGGAGCAGGACGGCCACCGCATCCTCGTCGTCCGCGTCCCCCGCGACGAGCCCGACATCGTCAACGACCTCGAGGAGGCCGTCCAAGTCCTGGCGCCCGCCGACGTCGCCGGCACCTCCAACCTGCTGCTCGTGGGCCACCGCTCCACGCACATGGTCCCGGTCACGCCGCTGCAGGACCTCATGGCCGCCCGCGTCCAGTTCGACCGAATCCAGTGCGCCCGCCTGCGCGCCGAATTGAAGCCGGGCGAGCACCGCCTCTGGAAGGCCGCCGAGGACCCCCGCAAGCTCGTGCGCATGGCCGTCCGCGTCCCCTGCGCCAGCGTCCAGCAGCTGGAGGAGGCCGACCTGCTGGGCCCGACGGCCGCGATCGCCCCCCAGTCCGGCAGCAAGCCCTACAGCGACGTGCGCGCCGTCTACGTCATCGCCGACAAGGACGAGGTGCGCATCGACGCCGACCTGTTCTTCCAGGACCTCGCCGCCCGCCACCGCGAGCAGGAGGAGCGCCGCCGCCTTGCCGCCGAGATCGTGGCCAAGGAGCACGCCCTGCGGCCGGTCCCGGACCCCTTGGCTTCCCCTCCACCAACCCGGTCGCGCGCCCCGCCAACCTCCATCCCCGACGGCCCTCCCCAGCGCATCGCCACCGCGCCGCTGCGGCGGCTGCGCGACCTGGCGCTGGGCGACGACCGCGAGGCGATGCTGGCGCACCTCGACGCGCTGCCACCGGTGTGCAACCCTGCCGAGCGCGCCGAGCTCGGCCTGCCGCCCCTGGAGGCGGCCCCGACCCCGGCCGTGGCCGTCGAAGCCCCGAAGCCGATCCTCGCCCGCCCCGAGCTGGCCGCCCTCAAGGCGGCGCTGGAGCGGTGCGGCTACGACGTCCTGGTGCAGCCCCCGACGGGGTATTTCCAAGTGGACTTGGCCGGCGAGCGGGCCGGCGCCTACCCCCAGCGGGTGCTGGGCTACGCCCCCGCCCGGCTGGACGCCGCCGTGGCCGCGCAGGTGCTGGCCGCCGCCCGGGCGCTGGAGGCCGACGCGGCGATCGTGGTCGCCGCCGAGGCCGACCCCGACGCCAAGCGGGGCTTCATCGCGACCAAGGCGCGGCACGTGCATCCGGCCGAGCTTGAGGCCCTGCGGCTCTGACTTCGTTTTCGGTGGGTGGAGTGCGTTCGGTGGATTGTAGGGCAGGAGAACGCCCGTCCCATCGGCTTTAGCCCGCCGCCCGCCTTGCGCGCCGCGTGGAGTACCTGGCGACCGCCTCGCCCCTGGACCACCTCCTCGACGGCGGCCTGGAGCGCGACGCCATCACCTTGGTCTTCGGGGAGGGCGGATCCGGCAAGACCAACCTGGCGCTCCAGTGCGCGCGCGAGGCCGCCTTGCAGGGCAAGCGCATCGCCTATGTGGACACCGAGGGCGTCAGCATGGTCCGCCTGCGCCAGGTGTTCGCCCCTCACGAGGGCGCCGAGCTGGAGGAGCTCTTGGGCCGCATCCTGTTCTTCACGCCGTACACCATCGACGAGCAGGAGCGGCTGGTGACCAACGCCATCCGGGTCCCGGATCTGGGCTTGATCGTGGTGGACTCCATCAACATGCACTACCGCCTCCACATCGACGCCGGCGGGGACGCGGAGAAGGACGCCGCCCGCAGCCTCTACAAGCAGCTGCACCACCTCAGCGGCTTCGCCCGCCAGCAGCACGTCCCCGTCCTGGTCACCGGCCAGGTCTACGGCGGCGAGGACGCGACCCAGCCGTTCGCCCGCCGCGTCATGGAGCACTTGGTCAAGGCCTTGGTGCGGTTCGAGAAGCGCCCCGACGGCACCCGCCGGGCCACCGTCATCAAGCACCGCAGCATCGAGGACGGCCGCTCCGAGAAGTTCCGCATCACGGCCACCGGGCTGGGCCCACCGGACCGCGAGGCCCCCTCCACAACGTAGATAACGCCACCCGGGGACTTTGGCACCGTATGCGCGTCTTGGTCGCACTCCTCGCGTCCCTCCTTGCGGTGGCTGCCGCGGTGTCCGCGGGCGGCACGTCGCCGGACCAGATCGTGGATGGCGCGCACACGGTCGTCGTCACGGTCGCCAACGACCCCAACGCCGCGGTCCAGGACCCCGGCCAGGCGGCAAACCCGCTGCTGTTCCCCCAGGAGCCCGAGGAGGAGGCCCCGCCCGTGACGGACCCCGGCAAGGGCGACGACGGCGGCTGGGCCGACCAGGTGCGCGCCGCGTTCCGCGACGACTCCGCCATGGCGAGCCTCGTCACCCTTTCCGTCGCCGGCCTGGGCGTCACCGCCTTCGGCCTTGTTACCCGCTACATCAGCCCCAAGGAGGCGCTCAAGAACCCGCAGCGCGCGATGCTCTACGGCTTCATCAAGGGCAACCCGGGCGTCCACCTCAAGAAGCTCAGCGAGGAGTTCGCGATGAAGACCTCCAGCATCCTGTGGCACATCCGCAAGCTGGAGTCCGCCGAGCTGGTGCATTCCGAGCGTGCCAACGGCTACCGCGTGTTCTACCCGACCGAGGGCGGCATCGAGGTCAAGAAGGTCAGCCGCGCCACCGCGGCCCTCCAGAACGACAACGCCCGCCAGCTGTTCGAGCGCATCGCGCTCCAGTCCGGCCAATCCGCCTCGAAGCTGGCCCACGAGCTTGGCCTGCACGTCGGCACCGCCCGCTGGCACCTGCGGAAGCTGGTGGAGTTCGGCCTGGTCGAGGAGCTGCCCATCGACGGCGGCGCCTACATCGCGACCCCCCTTGGCCGCCGCGCCGTGGACAGCATGAAGGGCCTGGTCGCCCCCACCGCGCCCCAGCCGGCCGCCGTGGCCGCCTGAGCCCGGTTATTACCGACTCATTCCCCGCCATTCGGCAATTATAGGGCGACCCGCTCGCCGCCCGCGTGCTGCCCGCCTGCTTCCACCTCGCCGACGCGGTGTTCCCGCGCGTGCGGGCAGCGGCAGCCCACCACCTCGCGGCCGCCGGCTGGAGCCAGGCCCGCATCGCCCAGGCCTTGGGCTTGAGCCAAGCCATGGTCTCCCGGCACCTGGCCGCCCCCGCGCCGGCCGACGACCCGCTGGTCCGCCGCCTCGCCGACGAGCTGGTGGCCGAGCTGAAGCAGCCCGGATCCGGCGCCGCCACCTCCTGCGACACCATCGCGCTCGTCCGTCCCGGCGCCGGCGCCGACGCCCTCCAGGACCTGCTGGCCGCCGAGCGCCTGCTGCTGGCCGACCCGCCGCTGCGGCTCATGCCCCAGATCGGCCTCAACGTCGCCCGCGCCCGCCCCGACGCCGACGGCCCGGCCGCGGTCGCAAGCTTCCCCGGCCGCCTGGTCGAGGCCGGCGGGCGGGTCGTCAGCCCCGCGCCGCCCGCCTTCGGCGCCTCCGGCCACCTCGCCCGCTGCCTCCTCGCCCTCCGGGCGCAGGAGGGCGGCGCAGGCCTGCACGCGCTCGCCAGCGTCCGCGGCGGCGCGGACGTCGCGTCCGCCGCGCGGCGGCTGGGCTGGGCGGTGGCCGCGCTGGAGCGCGACACCGCCGACCGCGACGGCGACGCGGAGGCCGCCTTCCGGCGGGCCTGCCGCGCGCCGCTGGCGCAGGCGCTGCACGACCCGGGTGCCGTCGGCATCGAGCCCTGCCTCTACATCCCGGCCCGCGACGCCCGTGCGGCGGCGGGCGCCATCCTCAAGCTGCACGAACGTTTGGTGAACCCATGAAAGCCCTCGCCCTGACCGCCCTGCTCCTGCTGACCACCTTGGCCGGCTGCAACACGCCCACGCCCGAGCCCGGCTCGCTTGCCGACTTCGAGCGCTTCCGCAAGGACGGCACCGGCCGCGACGCCGACGGCTGGCCCCGGCTGAACGGCACCATCACCATCCTGGACAACGGCGCGTTCGCGGACGATGCCTTCACCGCGGCCGCCCGCCAGTTCGAGCTGCTGACCGGCGTCGAGGTCAAGCGCGAGGAAGGCGAGGACGCCGGCCGCGCCCTCAACAAGCTCACCACCGCGTCCCCAGGGCAGTACGACGTCATCTATGGCATCGACAACGCGCTGCTGGGCCGCGCCATCCGCCTGGGCGTGCTGGAGCGCTACACGGCCCAGATGGCCAACCGGGTCGCGCCCGCCTACCGCTTCGACACCACCGGCTACGCCACCCCCGTCGACCACGGCTACGTCGCCATCAACGTGGACGAGGCCGGGGCGCCCGGCGTCAACACGCTGGCCGAGGTGCGCGCCCACGCCGAGAAGTTCGTGACCCAGGACCCGCGCACGTCGAGCCCCGGCCTGGCGTTCCTGCTCGTCACCGTCGCCAAGTACGGCGAGGAGCAGCCCGGCAGCCCCGGCGCCTACTCCTGGAAGTCCTACTGGCGCGACCTGTTCACCGGCCGCGACACCGACCGCGACCAGGACGGCGACGTCGCCGGCTGCGTCCTCGTGACCCCCGACTGGACCTCGGCCTACGAGCAGCACTTCAGCGGCGGCTACGGCCCCTCCAACGGCGGCGCCGGCGACTACCCCATCGTGACCTCGTACACCGAGTCGCCCGCCTACGAGCACTTCTACGGCCGCGAGCGCGACGACCTCGCCACCGTCGTCCTCGAGGACAACGCCACCTGGCACCAGATCCAGACCATGGCCATCGTCAAGGGCACCGACAACCGCCCGGCGGCGCAGGCGTGGATCGAGTTCACGCTCACCGACTTCTTCCAGGAGCTGGCCGCCCCGCACGACGCCGTCTATCCCGTGGTCGAGGGCATCGAGGTCGCGTCCACCTACAAGGGCGTGGACCCCAGCCCCGGCAGCTTCCGCCCCGCCCGCATCCAGCGCGCCACCATCGACGCCAACCTGGAGCGCTGGCTGAAGGAGTGGACCGCCCTCTACGAGGACACCGCCCTCAACTGCAGGCTGTAGCCGGATGCGGCGGACTCGGCTGCTGCTCGCGGTCCCGGCCCTCGCGCTCGCCGTCCTTGCGGTCTGGCCGTTGGCCGGCCTGCTCGGGCACGGGCTCGCCCCCGACGCCCTCGACTGGCTGGCCGGCCCCTACGTCCAGGCCACGCTGCGGGTCGCGGCCTGGCAGGCCATCCTGAGCACGCTGCTCGCGTTCGCCGTCGCCGTCCCGCTTGCCTGGCTGCACCACCGCCACGCCATCCGGGCGCCGCGGCTCCAGCTCGCCCTGCTGGCCGCCCCGTTCGTGATGCCGGTGTTCGTGGTGGTGTTCGGCCTCCAGCTCACCGTCCCGCAGCTGCTCGCGGCGGGCGGGGCGCTCGGCGCCGTCGTGGTCGCGCACGCCTACTACAACGCCGGCTTCACGGCGCGGATGCTCGCGGCCCAGCTCGACGCCCGCCCGCGCCGCCTCGAAGAAGCCGCCCAGGTCCTCGGCGCCAGCCCCGCCCAGGCCCGCCGCCGCGTCGCGCTGCCGCTCTTGGCCCCCGGCGTCGCCGCCATCGCGCTGCTGGTGTTCCTGTTCACCTTCAGCAGCTACGGCACGGTGCTGCTGTTGGGCGCCGACAAGGTGCGCACGCTGGAGACCGTGCTGTCGGCCCAGGTAGGACTCGACCCGGACCCGGCCCGTGCCGCCGCGCTCGGCCTGCTGCAACTGGCCTGCAACGCCGTGCTGCTGCTGGGCGCCCTGCTGCTGCGCCGCCGGCCGCTGCCCGCCGAGCCCGCCCGGCCCCGCCCGCGCGCATTCGTCGCCACGGCCTTGACCTGGGGCGCGACCCTGCTGCTGCTGGCCCCCCTCGCCGCCGTCCTGGTGGGCGGCTTCCGGCTGCGCGGCGCGTGGAGCCTCGCTCCCTGGCAAGCCCTCCTCGAAAGCCCCGGCGGGTTCGACCTCGGCAACGCCGTCGGCGTGAGCCTGCTCTACGCCGTCGGCAGCACCGCCCTTGCCCTGCTGCTGTGCGCGTGCATCGCCTACGGCGCCCGCAGCTTGCCGACCTGGCTGCGCCGCGCCGCGGAGGCCACCGCCAGCCTGCCGATGGCGGCCAGTCCGATCCTCGTCGGCCTCGGCTTCCTGCTCGCCTTCGGCCGCTCCAGTCCGCTGCCCATCACCGGGACCCTTTGGATCCTGCTGCTCGCGCACACCGTCGTCGTGTTCCCGTTCGTGGCGCGCGCGCTGCTGCCCGCCTGGGACGCGCGCGACCTCCGGCTGGAGCAGGCCGCCGCCACCCTCGGCGCCCCGCCGCGCTCCATAGCGGCCCGCCTGCATCTGCCGTTGCTGGCCCGCCCGCTCGCGGCCGCCGCGGGCTTCAGCATGACCCTGAGCCTGGGCGACTTCGGCGCCAGCGTCATGCTGGCCACCACCGACACCGCCGGCCTCGGCCTGTGGATCGCCCGCCTCGACGGCCCGTTCGACCCGCTGCTGCACGCCCGCGCCGTCGCGCTCGCCGGCCTGCTCGCCGTCCTCGCCGCCTTGGCCCTCGTTGCCGTCGAGCGCGCCGCCCTGCCGCGGAGGCCGAACGCATGAGCCTGCGCGCCGTGGGGCTGCGCTTCACCTATCCCGGCTGGCCGCCGACCCTCGACAGCGCAAGCCTGGAGGTCCCCGCCGGCGAGTCCGGCTTCCTCCTGGGCCCCAGCGGCTCTGGCAAGTCCACCCTCTTGCGCCTGCTCGCCGGCCTGGAGCACCCCGACGCCGGCCAGGTCCTGCTCGACGGCGCCGACGTCACCGCCCTGCCCGCCCACCGGCGCCGCATCGGCCTGATGTTCCAGGAACCTGCGCTGTTCCCGCACCTCACGGTCGCGGGCAACGTCGGCTTCCCGATGCCGTACGCCGGCGTGCCGCGCCGTGACCGCGCCGCCGAGGTCCGCCGCCTCCTGGACACCGTCGGCCTCGCGGACAAGGCCGGCGCCCGCGTCGACGAGCTGTCGGGCGGCCAGCGGTCGCGCGTCGCCCTCGCCCGTGCGCTGGCCGCCCGGCCGCGCGCGCTGCTGCTGGACGAGCCGCTGGCGAGCCTCGACCGGCCGCTGCGGCAGGCGCTCGGCGACGAGGTCAAGCGCATCTTGGCGGAGCGCAAGGTCGCGGCCCTCTGGGTCACGCACGACGAGGATGAGGCGGCGCGGCTGGCCGACCGCGCCTGGCGCCTCGTGGACGGCCGGTGTGAACCCGTGCAGAAGGCCTAAGCCGCCTGCGCCTTGGCTCCGCCGTGCGCACCCTGCTGCTGCTTGCCGTGCTGCTGGCCATGGCCGCCCCGGCCGCGGCCCTTGAGCTGCGCGCGCCGGCCGACGCCGAGGCGGCGCCAGGCAGCGAGACCACGCTGGCATGGACCTTCAGCACGGAGCCCGGCCGCAACGACACGCTGGCGTTGGCCACCGTCGAGCTGCCGGCCGGCAGCGACTGGACCGCCACCGTGACGCCGCCGGAGGCGCGGCTGGCGGGCGGCGAGTCGACCACGTTCCTGGTGCGCCTGCAAGCGGCCGAGCATCCGACGCCGCGGCGCGTCGAGGTGACGCTGCAGGTGCTGGCCGTGACCGACGGGCAGGCCATTACCCTGCGCGCGACCGCGACCGTGGCGGCGACCGGGCACACCTTGGTGCTGGACACCTGGAAGAACCCGCTGCCGGCGCCGTTCGACGGGGTCGCCGGCGTGTTCCTGCTCGACGTCGTGGCGTGGCTCGCCATCGCCTACGTCGTGCGAGTGCTCGTCGGCCCGCTGTTGCGCGTCGCGACCCGCCGCACCCGCACCACCGCTGACGACGCCGTCGTGGCGATCCTCGGCGGCCCGCTGTTTGCCATCCTGTTCGCCTTCGGTGTCAAGCAGAGCCTCGGCGCCTTCGACCTGCCCGACTGGCTGTTCGCCCTGCTCGACCGGCTCTACGTCGTCTTCGTGGCGGCGTGCGTCGTGTACATCCTGTACCGGCTGTGGCACGAAGTCCTCTTGATCTACGGCCGCCGGGTCGCCGGGCGCACCGGCCGCGGCGTGGACCAACGCCTCTTGCCCGTGCTGGAGAAGATCGGCGGCGTCTTCATCGTCCTCGGCGGCCTGTTCTACGCCATCTCCACCTTCGGCATCGACCTCACCTACTTCGCGGCCGGCGGCGTTCTCGTGACCACCGTCATCGCGTTCGCCGCCCAGGACACGCTGTCCAACTTCTTCGGCGGCATCTTCCTCCTGGTCGACCAGCCGTTCCGCGAGGGCGACGACATCGTCCTGGAGTCGGGCGAGGCCTGCGTCGTGCGCCGCATCGGCCTCCGCAGCACCCGCCTCTACCACCCGGGCAACCATGAGATGATCATCGTCCCGAACAACCAGCTCGCCAGCCGCCGCGTCGTCAACCTTGTCAAGCCCGACCGGCGCTGCAAGGTCAAGGTCGAGGCCAGCGTCACCAGCGCCTCCGGCTTCGCCAAGAGCCGCGACGCCATGCTGGAGGCAGCCAACGCCCACCCGAAGGTGCTGCACGGCGGCGAGATGGAGCCCCACGTGGCGTTCGCCCGCGTCGGCCCCACCCTGGACGTCGTGCTCACCGTCTGGATCGCCGACATCGCCGACCGCGGCGACGTCGCGTCCGACCTGCGCGCGGCCGTGCTCGACCGGTTCAGCCGTCACGGCGTCGAGTTGCCGCCGCCGATGCTGGCGCCGGTGCGGTGAGGCGGCGGCCCGCGAGCGCCAAGGCCACCGCCCACAACCCGAGGCCGAGCCCGCCGGCGGGCGCCGCGTGGCCCTCGTCGTCGTGGCTGACGACGGGCGGGAGCCGGAACGGAATGGTCGCGCCCTCGCTCTCCCCGGTGACGTTGAACTGGAGCGACCGGGCCCCGTCCACCGTTTCGTAGCCCGGCGGCAGCCAGATGGTCGTGTTGTACTGGCCGGTGGCCGGGCGGACCCGGCTGAACAGCGTATGGTTGGCGCCGGCGTTGACGCCGAACAGGATGCTGACCTCCGCGTGCGCCACCACGGGGTCCGGCCGCTCGACCGGCCCCGTCATGTTGGAGAGCGTGAAGACCTTGAGCGCCGCCGTGGCCGGCAGCTGGCCGTCGAGCGTGAGGTTGCCGCCGCGCACCTGCTTGTCCATCTCGCGCTCCACCGTCGGGCGCGCGATCGTGGCCGCCTGGTCCGCCTCCTCCTGGGACACCATGCCGTCGCGGTCGCCAAGGGCGTCGGCGCTGCGGCGCAGGAACGTCGACTCCGCCTCCGACCGGGCGTCGTCCACCACCAGCTTCGCGACCGGGACCGACTCGAACGTCAGGACGGCAGTGTCCGTGGCCGCCGCCAGCGGGACGGCCAGGACTAAGAGCAAGGCGAGGACCTTCATCGGGACGCCAACGGCCGGCCTGGATTTGAACGGCAAGGCCACCGGCACGCGCCGGTTTTTGGTCACATCAGCGGCCGCATCAGTTCCCGGACGCCATCCCGGGGGCTGCGCCCCGCGGGTCGCCCGCGCTAGGGCCCCCGCTCGCTGCGCTCGGGGGGCCATCACTGCCGTCTTAGATCAGCGGCCGCATCAACTCGCGCACGCCGTCCAAGATCAGCTTGGTGTGCTTGATGTCCTCGGCGTTGTACTCGCACAGGTCGCGCTTGATGCCTTCCCGGGGCGCGCGCTTGTACGCCTGGTAGATCTTGAGCGCCGCGAAGCCGTCCTTGATGCGCAGCCGGGGCTTCTCGTAGCCGAAGTGCTTGGCCACCGTGTCGCTGCTGAAGTTCCGGACGGGCAGGTAGATGCGCTGGGTCTCTGGGTTGCCCGTGTAGACCACCTGGGTCTGCAAGTCCAGCCAACGGACCTTGCGGATCCACGCCGTGTCCATCTTGTATTTGTCGCAGGCGCGGCGCAGCTGCACCAGGTCGCTGGAGGTGCCGCCCCAGGTCACGACGGTGGGGTCGATGTCGCGGCAGCGCTGCTGGAACTCGCGCAGCAGGCGCTCTTGGCCGTGGCGGGTGTGGTCGAAGTGCTGCTCGATGCGCCCGGTCGCGTGGTCGAGGTAGCCCCACAGGAAAATCTCGGAGGCGGGGCCGTCGAACTCCAGGTCGAGGTGCAGCACGGGCTCCTTGAGCTGGAACAGCCGCTCGTCGGCCGCGTACACGATGGCGGCGCCCTTGGCGTGCGCCTCGGCGTAGCCTTGCAGGAGAGGGAGCTGCCCCAGGAGGCCGTCGTCGGTGGCGAACGCCGGGTCGGCCGCCAGCTTGCCCAGGTCGGCCTTCCACAGCTTGTCCACGGTGTCGATGCCGGCGGCCTTCAGGCGGTCGGCGCGGCCCTGCTTGACCATGGGCAGGTCGAGGAGCTGGGGCTCGCGCCGTTCTGTCTCCAACGCGCCATCGAGCCCGGCCCCGCTCTTGTGCGTGTCGCTCAGCGCGACTCGATCTCTTGGCGGCGGTCCCAGTAGACGTGTTCCGGAATCTCGCCGGCCTCGAAGCGGGCGTCCAGCGCAGCAAGCCGCTGGGCCTTCTGGTCGTCCGTGAGGGTCATGATGTCGCGGCCCCACACCATGCGGGGCGGCTTGCGGGCCGGTATCACGGTGCCGCCGGGGTTGGCCAGGCGCATGGCGCACAAGGCGGTGGCGAGTGCCGCGGCGCCGAAGCCGGCGTAGGAGGCCAGCTCGCCCGCCGTGCCGTCGAGGAACTTGGCGGCGACCGCGACGGCGCCGGCCGCCACGAACACGAAGCGCTCGGAGCGCGCGAACAGCCAGAGGGGGAGCGCGAGGAACGCGACGGCGCACCCCGACCCGAAGGCGTGGGCCACGACGTGCCACGACTGGCTCACGGCCAGGAAGCCGGCCACTCCCACGATGGCGCCGGCCACGAGGAAGCGGAACTGGAGGCGCGTGCGCACTGGCGGGTCGAAGCTCAACAGCAGGTAGCCGGCGAACCCGAACAGGCTGAGGATCGAGTGGAACACGGTCTCCCGGATGGGCGGGAGGTAGGAGACGGCGTTGACCGCGAGGGCCGCGGCGCCCCAGGCCGCCAGTCGGACGCGCACGCCGACGGATGGGCCGCGCTCACCTCAAGCTTGCGGCAGCGACCTCGGGGCTACCGGCTCTTGACCGTGACCTTCTTGCCGGGCTTGCCGTGGACGATGGGCTTGGCCTTCTCGCCCTTGGCCTTGCCGTTCTTGGCGCCGACGGTCTTGGCCTTGCCCTTCGCCTTGCCGGTGCCCGGCGTGAAGGGGGCGGGGGCCTCGGCGAACTCGCCGTCGCGGCGTCCGATGGCGCGGCCGCCCATCTCGACCAGCTCGTTGCCTTGCCACTTGGGCCGGAGCAGCTTGCGGGGCTTGCAGGTCGCGAGCAGGTAGTTGGCGACGATGGGCCAGGCCAGAAGGACGTCGGCGTAGCAGGTGGCCTTGGTGGCGTCGCGGTGGATCTTGCCCCACGCCTGCGCCTCCTCCAGCGTGCTGCCGGAGAGGCCGTTGAACTCCGGGCGGTCCATCGTGATGTTGACGGCGTACTCGTGGCCTTCGCGGTCGGTGTACTCGGTGGTCTCGCAGACGACCTCGCAGTCGTTGACGAAGTTCTTGGGCACGCCGCCGCCGAGGTAGATGACGCACGACTTCTTGCTGTTGCCCTTCATCTGGGTGATTTCCCAGTTGTCGGCGACGGGGTCGTGGAAGAACGTCTTCTTGGTGCCGGCGCGGGTGTGGCGCCAGTGGTTGATGCAGAGGCCGATGCCCATCGAGCAGTCGGTGAGGGCGGGGAGCCAGAGCGGGACCTCGAAGCGGTTGACGGCGGCCAGCACGCCGTCGTTCTGGGGCGTGAGGTCGTTGTAGCGGCGGCGGTCGCGGATGGCCTGGCCGAGGAAGTAGGTGAACTCGCGGCTGGTGCGGGGGCCGGCGATGCGGGGGTCGTCCGCCATGTAGGAGATGTAGCCGTCGCAGGCGCGCAGGAAGTCCTCGTCGATGTAGGAGTCGTACAGCCGGTCGATCATGTGCTCGCGCAGCAGCAGGTTGTCGATGGAGGGGCGGCCGATGCCGACGGGGCCGCCGAGCGAGATGTAGAGGTCGTCGTCGATGCAGCCGCCGGTCGAGACCCAGGCGTCGATGAAGCCGGCCTCCATCATCTTGACGAACAGGTCGCGCATCCCGGTCGAGATTAGGGTGCCCGCGGTGGCCAGCACGACGGTCGGGCGCTCGGGGTCCTCCAAGGCGCGGCGCAGGATGTCGCACACCATGCCGAGCTGGCGGCCCTGCGCCGAGGTGTCGCGCATCATGTCGATGAGCTTGACGACGTCCTTCGTCGGCTGGACCTGCTGCACGGAGCTCGCGAAGAAGTCCGGCTTGTTCCAGGAATACTCCGCGTCCGGGGTGGGCTTGACAGGCATGGGCTCAGGCGAGGCAAGCGGGCCGTGCTTGAACGTTTTTCTAGCTAGGCCAGCCCCCACAGAATGCGCGCCATCAGCACCAGCGTCACGCCGACGAACAGCGGCTTGAGGTAGCGGTCGCCGTGCCGGATCGCGACGTGGCTGCCTACGTAGGCTCCCCCCAGCATGGCCGCCAGCATGACGAGGCCGGGCTGCCACGCCACCATGCCGTGCGCGACGAACAGCGCCAGCGCGGCCAGGTTCGACGCGAGGTTCAACACGCGGCCGAGGGCGGCGGCGCGGCGGAAGCCGATGCCGAGCCAGCCGACGACCGCGAACAGCAGGAACGAGCCGGTGCCCGGCCCAAGGAAGCCGTCGTAGAGCCCGATGGCGATGCAGGACAGCCCCATGCCGAGCAGCTGCAGGTCCGAGGTCGCGCCGGGGCGGTCGTCGGCGCCGAAACGCGGCCGGCGGACGGTGTAGAGCGTCATCGCCGCCATGACGCCGAGCACCGCGTAGAGCACGAGGCGCCCATCGACCGCGAGCGCCAGCTCCACGCCGGCGAACGCCGCGACAAAGCTCAGGGCGCCCAATGGCAGCGCCAGCCGCCACGGCACCAGGCCGCGCCGGGCGTAGTTGAACGACGCCATGAGCGCCGAGCCGGTGCCGGCCAGCTTGTTGGTGCCAAGGGCAAGATGGGGCGGCAGGCCAGCGGCGATCAGCGCCGGGAGGCTGATGACGCCGCCCCCGCCCACCTGCGAGTCGATGAAGGCGGCGAGGAACCCGGCCGCTGCCAGCAGGGCGAGCGTGGCCGCGTCCACGCCGCGCGGACCCGGCCGCGGGGCTTAGACTTACATGGCGGCCCACGTTGGCGCTCTTGCCGGGCCAAGCCCGGACCCGGCCGCGGCCCTTTTCTTGTCCGGCTGGCAGGGCCTCCGCCTTCGGGCGGGGGCCCTTCAATCCCCATCCCCTCGCCGCCGCCGGCTCGCCTGAGAAGCCCGCCGCGCATTCCGCGGCCCCCGGAAGTGGACAAGTCCTCTGCCTAAATGGGGCGTTTTTTGCCTTCGCGTCCCCGAGCGTCCAGCATGCTCGAGCAATCTCGCCGCCTACCTGCGTTCGCGGCGGCCGTAGGTTTCAGCCTGTTCCTCGGGCTGTGCCTTGCCCCGGGAGTGGCCGCCAACCATGCGCAGCCGCTTCCCGGCGGCGGCACGGTCACGTTCAGGGACAAGGCCGGCGGCAACGAGTGGTGGGTCGAGGCCATCGTCACCAGCACCAGCCCGGTCTCCAAAGTGGAAGTGATGGACGACGGCGGGCCGTGGGCCGCCATGACGAACCATCCGGAATGGGGCTCGTGGGCGCTGAGTTACCACGTCGAGTCCGGCCACCGCGTGACCTTCCGGGCCACGACGGCGGCGGGCGTCGTCACCAGTTGCCCCTTCACGCATCCGGCCGGCGCCGAGCAATGCGGCACCACGCCGCCCCCGCCCCCTCCGCCGCCGCCCCCGCCCCCGGCGACCTGGACCCAGGACACGTTCACCATCTCGTCCCGCATGACCATGGACGCCACCACCGGAGACACGGACGGCGACCGCCGCGGCGACCTCTACGTGGCGACCACCATCGCCCTGTTCCATCTGCGCGGCGACACCTCGTTCGCGGTGTCCGCGCGGGACGACTGGTCCGCGGTCGCGGCAGGGGACCTGGACGCCAACGGCAAGGCCGAGGTCTACGGCGCCCGCTACTCCGACACCCTCGGCGGCAGCCAGGTGTTCCGGTACGTCCGCACTGGCGAGTTCGCCTACCAGGAGACGCTCCTGGCCGAGCTGCCGGGCACCTTCCTCGAGGCCGTCACCATCGGGGACGTGGACCGCGACGGCAAGCTCGACCTCTACGCGGTCGGCATGGACGCCGACGGCAACGCCGCCGCCTGGAAGCTCGGCTACTTCGCCGGCAACACCCGCATTATGACCATCGACGGCGTCGCGGTGCAGTCCTCGGCCATCCACGCTTGGGTCGGCGACGGCGACGCCGACGGCCAGCCCGAGCTGGTCGTCTCGGTGGCCGGCTACGGCCCCGCCTACAGCACGAGCGACATCCACATGGTGGAGTTCGTGGGCGGCGCCTGGCAGACGGTCTACGTCGGCGCGCCCAGCAACAGCCCCGGCCCCGTCGTCGCGGGCGACGTGGACGGCGACGGCAAGGGCGAGATCGCCACCATGACCGGCAGCACGCTGGAGATCTTCCGGCGCGTCAACGGCGTCTGGACCCGCGAGACCGCCACGTCGTTCACGGACGTCGTCAACGACCTGTTCCTAGGCGACGCCGACAACGACGGCCGCCAGGAGCTCTACGTCCTTGCCTGGGACAAGGTCTACCTGGTGCGCAAAGGCAGCACGGCGTGGACCAGCCAGCTCCTGGGCACGATGCCGTTCTACGGCACCCGCCTCATCGTGGGCGACGGCGACCGCGACGGCGTCCGCGAGGCGTTCGCCATGGCCTACAACTCGGCCGACGACACCACCTGGGTCCAGCGGTTCCAGACCGCGGCGGCCACCTTCGACGCCACCTTCACCGGCGTCCGCGGCAACGAGTGGTGGGTGCAGGCCAGCGTCAACGGCAATGGAAAGACCATCGCGGCCGTCGACGTCCGGCTCAACGGCGGCCCGTGGCAACCCATGGTCAAGCAGAGCTGGGGCGGCTACGGGCGCTCCGACCACATCGTGCAAGGGACCATCGTGCAGTTCCGCGCCACCAGCAGCACCGGCGCCACCGACCTGAGCGACTGCTACCGCTGGATTCCGGCGCCCAACACGGACGCTACCAAGGTCGCCTGCCCCTCCGGGACCAGCACCTTCGACGCCACCTTCAGCGGCGTCAAGGGCAACGACCACTGGGCCGAGGTCGTCGTGACCGGCAACAAGGAGGTCAACATCGTGTGGGCCTACCTGGGCAACTGCAACAGCGACCCCGCCGACATGGTGTACAATGCGCAGTGGGGCAAGTGGACCCTCGGCACGTACATCCCGCCGGGCACCGTGGTCACGTTCGAAGCCCTGAGCGGCAGCGAGGCGGACAAGTCGGGCGGGTACGTCTGGCCGAACGCGACGCCGACGACGGGATGCTGAACTGAACATCCCCCTTTCCCGCCTTCCCCTCATTCTCCCTTTTCTTGCGCCTGACCACAGCCCTTATGCCCCATCGCCGGCTGGCTTGCCTCAAGGAGCAGATGCCGCGCAGGCGGCATGGCGACCCAAGGCCTTTCCACAGGCCGGGGTGGCAGCGACTCCGATCTTGCCTAGCCAGCCGCGCCCATCGGCCGGGGCAACCGTTTATATCCCCGCCTTCGTCCCGCACCCGACGCCGGGTGCCTTTGGGACCCCGGTGAGGTGATGGCTTGGACTACACCCGTTTCGAGAAGGCCCGCATCGTCGGCGCCCGTGCCCTGCAGGTCTCCATGGGCGCCCCGCCCCTGATCGAGATCCCCGCCGACGTGCGCAACCCCGTCCGGGTGGCCATGCTGGAGTACGACGCCAACGCCATCCCCCTCACCGTCAAGCGCAGCAAGACCCACCAGGTGAAACAGTGAGCGACGAAACCTTCCTTGACACCCAGCAGGCCTCGAGCGCCGCGCCGGGCACCGAACTGCTGGTCCCGGAGGAGGAGTACCTCACGTCGGGCGTCCACATCGGCACGCAGCACAAGACGGCGGACATGAAGCCGTACATCTTCCGGGTCCGCAACGACGGCCTGTTCGTGCTCGACGTCGCCAAGACCGACGCGCAAATCCGCAAGGTCGCGCAGTTCCTGGCCAAGTACGAGCCGAGCCGCATCCTGTTCGTGAGCCAGCGCCAATACGGCCAGAAGCCGGTCAAGGAGGCCGCCAAGGCCGTCGGCGCCACCGCCATCGCCGGCCGCTTCATGCCGGGCAGCCTGACCAACCCGATCACGCCCAACTTCATGGAGCCCGAGGTGCTGGTCCTGACCGACCCGCTCGGCGACGCGCAGGCCATGCGCGAGGCCATGAACATCAAGGTCCCCATCATCGGCCTCGTCGACTCCAACAACGAGACCAAGAACCTGGACATCGTCGTGCCCTCCAACAACAAGGGCCGCCGCAGCCTGGCCCTCGTGTACTGGCTGCTGGCGCGCGAGATCCTGGTCGCCCGTGGCGAGCTCGCCGACCGCGCCGCGTTCGGCAAGTCCGTTGACGACTTCGAGGCCAGCCTCTAGAACGGTGACCCGATGGACCTGACCATCCTTGCCCCCCTGGCGGGCCTGCTCGCGCTCGCCGCCGCCGGCGTCATCGCCCGCGGCATCCTTGCCAAGCGTCCGACCGACGCCAAGATGATCGAGATCTCGAACGCCGTGAAGGAGGGTGCGCTGGCCTACATGAACCGCCAGTACCGCACCATCGCCTTCGTGGCCGTCGGCCTGGTGGCCGTGTTCGTCGCCATCTGGGCGTTCCAGGACACCGCCGAGGACAAGGCCAAGTGGCTGTGGACGACGGTGTGCTTCATCGTGGGCGCCCTGTTCTCCGCCGCCTCCGGCTACATCGGCATGCACATCTCGGTGCGCTCCAACGTCCGCGTCGCGGAGGCGGCCCGCAACGGCCTCGCCCCCGCGCTGCGCATCGCCTTCAACGGCGGCGCGGTGGCGGGCCTGGCGGTCGCCGGCCTCGCGCTCTTGGGCGTGTCGGGCTTCTACTACCTGTTCAACAACGGGTACGCCGCGAACGTCCAGCCCAACGTGGTCGAGCCCCTCATCGGCTTCGCCTTCGGCGCCTCGCTCATCTCGCTGTTCGCCCGTGTCGGCGGCGGCATCTACACCAAGGCCGCCGACGTCGGCGCGGACCTGGTGGGCAAGGTCGAGGCGGGCATCCCCGAGGACGACCCGCGCAACCCGGCCGTCATCGCGGACAACGTGGGCGACAACGTCGGCGACTGCGCCGGCATGGGCGCCGACCTGTTCGAGACGTACGCCGTGACCGTCATCGCGGCCCTGCTCCTGGGCTTCCTGCTGGCGCCGGGCGCGGCGGCGTTCGTGACCTACCCGCTGCTTCTGGGCGCCGTGGCCATCGTGGCGAGCATCCTGGGCGTCTTCTTCGTCCGCCTCGGCAAGAACGGCGACATCATGGGCGCCTTGTACAAGGGCGTCTACGCCTCCGCCGCCCTGGCCGCCATCGGCTTCTGGTTCGTCACGGACTACGTGTTCAAGGGCATCGACTTCAGCGTCCTCAACGGCGTCAGCGCCAACACGATGGTCACGCCCCTGAGCATGTTCCTGGCCACCCTCGTCGGCATCTCGGTGATGGTCCTCATGATGGTCATCACGGAGATCTACACGGCGACCAAGTACAAGCCCGTCCAGGAGATCGCCAAGGCGTCCGAGACCGGCCCGGCCACGAACATCATCTCCGGCCTCGCCGTCGGCATGCACTCGACGTTCTACACGGTCCTCGTGATCGCGGTCGCCATGTTCGCGGCCTACCAGCTCGCCGGCCTCTACGGCATCGCCATCGCGGCGGTCGCCATGCTGTCCGTCACCGGCATGATCGTCGCCATGGACACCTACGGGCCCATCACCGACAACGCCGGCGGTATCGCCGAGATGTCGCACCAGCCCGCTGAGGTCCGCGAGACCACCGACGCGCTCGACGCCGTGGGCAACACCACCAAGGCCGTCACGAAGGGCTACGCCATCGGCTCCGCGGCGCTGGCCGCCCTCGCGCTGTTCGCCGACTACAGCCACCGCCTGAGTGTCCTCGCCCCTGAAGGCTCGCCGCTGTCGCAGAAGTTCCACTTCGAGTACCTCGGAACCGGCGCCAACCAAAGCATCGCGTTCGCCCTGGACAACTCGCTCGTGCTCATCGGCCTCCTGATCGGCGCCATGCTGCCGTTCCTGTTCAGCAGCTACCTCATGAAGGCGGTCGGCAAGGCCGCCGGCGCCATCATCGAGGAGGTCCGCCGCCAGTTCCGCGAGATTCCCGGCATCATGGAAGGCACCGGCAAGCCCCAGTACGGCGCCTGCGTCGACATCGTCACCAAGGCCGCCCTCAAGGAGATGGCCCTGCCCGGCATCCTCGCCGTCAGCGCCCCCCTGGTCGTCGGCTTCCTGTGGGGCCCGCTGGCCCTCGGCGGCCTGCTGATCGGCGTGCTGGCGTCCGGCCTCATGCTGGCCCTGTCGATGTCCAACGGCGGCGGCGCCTGGGACAACGCCAAGAAGCTCCTCGAGAAGCAAGGCCGCAAGGGCTCCGACGCCCACAAGGCAGCCGTCGTCGGCGACACCGTCGGCGATCCCTACAAGGACACCGCCGGCCCGTCCATCAACGCCCTGATCAAGGTCATCAACACGGTGGCCCTGGTGTTCGCGGGCTTGATCGTGAGCTACGGCGGATACCTGGTCCGGTAGGCGCGGCGAGCGTTTCCTTCCCCCCTTTTCCTACCCTCTTCTGGCCACCTAGCTGTCCCCTGGCTCCAACGGCAGCATCTCCGTCGTGGCGGCCACGCGGGCGAGCGGGTTGAGCACCTCCATGCGGAGACAGTGCGGCCTGCGGCCGAGCTTGGCGACCACCCGCCGCTCCAGCTCCGCCGCCCGCCGTCCTTCGGCATGCCCGTGATGGACAGGACCACGAGGCCGGGGCCGTCCAGGGGCAACTGCTCCGCCGCCCTCTCCAGCAGCTCCCAGGCGGCCCGGGTGCGGTCTTGGGCCTGGGAGCATTGGATTTCCGAGCGGAAGACACGGCGGACCTCCAGCCGGCCGTCGCCGGAAGGCTTCAGCTCGACGACGGCGCGGCCCCTGATGAGCGGGGCGGCGTCTCCCTCGACGGCTCCCAAGCCAGTTCGGCCTGGATGCCTGGCTGCACCTCGAACGCGCCGGCGCGCCGCTCCGCCATGGCCGCCTTTGCCGCCGCCGCGATTGGCGCCCGCGCGGCGTCCGTGAGAAGCGCCTCGGAGCAGATGCGGACTGAGCAGGCCAGCCCCTCCCCCTGGATGCGCTCGAAGTCCGCCATCATGCTGCAACAGGACGGCGTCTGTGGCTCCAACCGCTTGACTCGACGTGGAACCGGCTGGCGCCTTGGACGTCGAAGTCGTGCGTCCCTGCCGGCGCCTTCAGGAATGAAGCGGACGGCCATGCCGCGGCGCGCGTCATGCGCGGCTTTCAGCAACTCGAACCGCGTGGCTTGGTATTCGGCCGCGGGGCCCGCCAGCCGCGCGACGCGGGACGCGAGGTGCGGCGCACCGGCTTTCGCCAGCGTCTCAAGGGCCCTCGCCAGGACGCAGGCGCGAAGCATTGCCTCAGGAACCCGGAAGCCAGGATTGCCGACGGTGTGGAACAGCCTCTCGCTCTCGGCGATGTCCTGGGCCAACGGGTGCGGGTCATGGCGACGCAAGCCGTCGGGCGGTAGTTGGCGCTTGAGCAGCCGGACGAGACGGAGGGCGTCCTTAGGGTGCAGGGCGTCGGGCGGCCGGGGCACGCGCTACGGTTGCCGTTCCTGCTCCTTCCGCTTCCTGCGCCACAGCGCCAGCAGCAGCACGCCCGCCAGCACGGCCGGCCCGATTCCCACCAGCAGCAGGAACGAGCGGCTGGAGGGGTCCTGCAGGTCGCCGAGCGGGCGCTTGCGCTCCGCCAGCCCGGTCGGGGGCTGGTCGGTCGCCTGGTCGCAGGCGTTGCCCTCGCCGTCCTGGTCGGCGTCCAGCTGGTCGGGGTTGGGGAGGCGCAGGCAGTTGTCGGCGTTCTTGCCGACGTCGGACACGTGGTCGCCGTCCGCGTCGGGGTCGCACAGGTCGCCGGCGCCGTCTTTGTCCAGGTCTTTCTGGTCCTCGTTGGGGCGGGCGGGGCAGTTGTCGACCACGTCGAGCCAGCCGTCGGCGTCGGCGTCGTTAGGCAGGCCGAGGCGTTCGCAGGCGTCGCCGATGCCGTCCAGGTCCGTGTCCTGCTGGTCCGGGTTCGGGACCGTGGGGCACAGGTCAGAGGTGTCGGGGACGCCGTCGCCGTCGAAGTCGATGGTCTTGCCGTCGGGCCCTTGGCAGGCGTCGCCGACGCCGTTCTTGTCGCCGTCGGCCTGGTCGAGGTTCACGATGCCTGGGCAGTTGTCGGCGGGGTCCGCCACGCCGTCGCTGTCGGTGTCCTCCACGATGCCGCGGACGCGCAGCACCAGGATTTCCTGGTCGTAGGCGATGCCGTCGAAGGCGCGGAACGGCAGTTCGTAGCGGCCTGCCGGCCAGCCGGGGACGGTGAAGACGAAGTCGCCGTTCGCCTCCCATTGGGTGGGCGGCGGCGTCACGACGAGGCTGTTCACGGTGCCGCCCAAGGTGGCGGCGCCTTCGAAGGACAGCCCTGGGCCGTCGGAGTCGACGGCGTGCAGCTGGACGGTGAAGACCTCGCCCGGCGACACCCAGACCTCGGGGAGAGGGTCCAGGTTCGGCAGACAGTTGGGGTCGCCCGGCGGCGGGTACGGCATGGTGGCCACACCTGTGACGCCCTCGTTGTCGAGCACGGTCAGCGTGACGGTGAGCGGGTTGTCGTTGAGGTACTGGTGGAACACCGTGACGCCGGTGCCGTTGGCGGAGCCGTCGCCGAAGTTCCAAGTGTAGGTCAGCGGGCCGCCGTCGGGGTCGTAGGAGGCGCTGGCGTCGAACAGCACGCGGCTGTCGATGCAGTTGGCGCCGCCGCTTGCGATGAACGAGGCCACGGGGGGCAGCCGGCATTGCTTGACGACGACGGTGGCGGTCCCGGTGCCGGTCCAGCCGGCGGTGTCCTCGACGTTGACGGTGACCGTGTAGCTGCCGACGGCGGGGTAGGTGTGGCTGGGCGTGCCGGAGCCGGGGAAGGTCGCGTCCACCGTGCCGTCGGTCTCGAAATCCCACTCCGAGCTGGCGATGGGGTAGGAGGTGTGGACGTAGGTGTCGCTGAAGGTCGCCGCCTCGCCTAGGCACACAGTGACGCCCGGCGTGAACGGGGCCGGAACGGTCCAGCCAGGGATGGTGGTGCTCCAGGTGACGGTGGGCGCGGGGCGGTACAGGCCGTGGAAGCCGACCATCGAGGTGGCCCAGGTCGTGTTCGACACCGTGGCCGGCTCGGCGATGGACCAGAACTCGGCGCCGACGCTGCGCAGGATGTCGCGGGCGTCGTTGAGGGCGTCCGGGACCGATCCGGTGGCCATGACGCCGCCCAGGAAGATGGTGAAGCTCAGACTCTCGCCAGGGCCGAGGCTGCCGAGGGCGAACTCGAACAGGGCGCCTTGGCCGCAGTCGACGTAGCCGGTGGGCCCGGCGGTCCAGGGAACGGCCAGCCCGAGGGTCGCGGTGCCGGGGCCAGGGACGGGGGAGACCGTAGGCGGGCCGGCCGGGACCGCGCCGGGCGGGATAGGCGGGTTCGGGTGGGTAGACAGGCGGCCATCATCCTCGCAGCGGGCGGTGTTGGACCCATGAAGGAAGTCCGGGAGGCCGTTGACGCAATTGGTTTGCGGGGCACCATGAGCGAAGCCCACGTTCGAGGTGCACCGCAGGGTGGAGGGGGGCGGGTAGTCGCCTTCAATCCAGAGCTTGGTGTTCGTGCTCAACGACTGGACCGTAGGACCGCCGGGGGGGGGAGCGCCGGGGGGGTGACGCATCTCGGTGAAGGCAAAGGTGCGGCGGTAGTGGATGTCCGAGAACGTGCCGCTGGGGTCCGTGTTCGTGATGGTGACGTCGGCCCTAGCGAGGTTGGCGCTGGTCGAGGGCGTGAGGACGTGCTGGATGATCAATGGCGAGACCGGGTCCCCGGGCGCCGACAAGCGGTTGTTGGCGGTGACCGAGGTGGCGCTGCCGACGGCCCCCGTGTAGCTGAACCCGGTTGAGGCCATCGTGGCAGGCGGCGAAATGAAGGGGGCGCAGACGCCGTTGCCCGAATCGTAGGACGAGCAGGTGGCAGTCCGAAGGCCGTAGGTGGGATTAGTGAAGGAGACGCCCCAATAGCCGGCGATGTTCAGGTTGCAGTCGCCGGCGCCGCCGGCAAGGTGGTACAGGATGCGGACGGCGTTGTCGTTGCAGATGGGCGGGCAAGTGCTGCCGCAAATGTAGCGGAAGTCGCCGTTGGGGTGCAAGCCCACCTGGATGAACGGCGTGTTGATGGCGGCCCCCTGGGCCTGCGCGTCGGGCGCCAACATCAGCAACCCCAGGCCAAGGACGGCCACGGCAGCCAAGCCGACGGCCATCCGACGCCCAAGGACAAGGCGAGGCTCTGCTGGAACACCAATCGCACCCACGACAATCACACCAGCGCTTCCAAGCTCTCCCCCTATCTGAGACTTTTGGTTAATGCGAGCACCGCCATGAACTTCTTGGGCCGACTACTTACTCCTGGAGGAACCGTCGCGCCAAGCACAAGGTTCTTGAGCTGTTTTTGGACCGAGCCGCGATCAGCCAAAACCCACTCAAAGACCGGCTGGCGTTGGCCGGCTTGCATGGTCGGGTCCCAATCCACGGAGAGCCAGCGCACCCCTGCCGCCATCGGCCGGCAACGGGCTCGCCTCCTGACGAACCGCATGCGCGCCGGCATCCTGGAGATTGTCCACCGCTCTCCTGGCATCCTACAGGGCCGCCTGGTCGACGAGGCCGGCTGCTCCCGGGCCACCGTGCGCCACCACCTGGCCGCCTTGCACAGGGCTGGCCTGGTCCGGGTCGTGTCATCGAGCCAGCGGGCCGCCGTGTTCCCCGCCACCATGCAGTTCTTCGACCAGGACGCCTGGGCCGCCCTCCAGCGCGGCCGCACTCTGGAGCTGGCGCAGAAGGTCCGCCGCGAGCCGGGCCTCGTCCAGAGCGACATCACCCGCCAGCTCGGCATGACGCGCAAGGTGTTCCGCAAGTACGTCGACGCCATGCTGGCGCAGGGCCTGCTGGAGGAGGTCGAGGAGCCGCCGTTCAAGACGTACTACCCGACGAGCGCGCTGCTTCGCATTCTCGACTCGCGCGACGAGCCGGCCACGGCGCAGCCGCCCACGGCGCTGGGCTTCGAGCACGCCGGCCGCGGCGAGGTCACCGTCGAGCTGCGGCCGACGGCGCTGGAAGGCCTGCGCATCTAGGCCCCTACGACGATGGTTCCGTGGACGGCAGGTTCTTCTGGGGCTCTAGTGGAAACCAGATGTCCCGGAAGGCCCCCAGTCAACCTTCGGCAAGCCGACCCCCCTTGCCCGATGTTTCCAGTTGGGCTAGCGATTGTTTCCGCATGGGCCGCAAGCCTTCAATGAGGCAGGTGATTCGCGCCTGATTGCCCTGGAGGCTTGTCCCCGCACCGCGTGGACGGGCTGCTCTTGGCATTGGTGAACACAATGAACAGCAAAATGATCGCTGGCGGCATCGCCTTGGTCTTCGTGGCCATGGCCCTCCCCAGCAACGCGTACCACATCACGGAAAACACCTCGGTGGCTGCAGGCAGCGGCCTTGAGCCCCAGCACTGGGGCGCCGCCATCGGCGTGGACTACCCCACTAGCGACCCCCTCGTGAACGGCGGTCCGCTCTGTAACATCATCAACATGATTCCGGACCTCCACCCCATCATCACCGAGGTCAAGGCCATCCTCTGCACCGACGACCCCGCCTTCGAGGGCGGCGACTCGGCCTTCGCCTTCACGGCTTGCGAGGCCAACCCTGACAGCGAGACCGGCGACCCCGGCAACTCCGGCCAGGGCGGCCTGTGCTTCATGAACCCGGGCTTCTCGGGCTCCCCCTGCGCTGCCACCGGCGGCCGCTCGAACGGCGCCTACAACGCCTACGACGGCGGCGCCTGCAAGGACGCCGAGGACGACGAGCAGGGCATCATCGCCTCGCCCTCCCGCCAGTGGTACCAGATCCAGATGACGGACGAGGTCAACGCCCCGGTTCCCTTCACCGCCCAGATCGGCGGCATCACCTGCGGCGACGGCAACGGCGACGCGTTCGTCTACGACGAGCAGTTCGCGTACACCATCGACGGCGGCCACGTCACCGGCTTCCCGACCACGGCCCCCCCGCCCAACACGTACGGCACCTACACGGTCGCTGGCCCCAACGGCAGCATCGCCCCCCTCGCCAACAAGTGCGACCCCTACCCGATGTCCTACAACTAAGGCAGCGGTAGTTCCCTTCCCCCCTCTTTCCATCCTTTTCTGCGCTCCATGATTCCTAGCCAAGGTGCGTCCCCGCGAGCACGCGCAATTCCTTCCACTCCTGTAGATGTATCCGCTTCGGCCAGAACCACTGAATATGGCCCAAAGGTCCGAAGCGTGCTATCGGGTGCCTCCATGAACAAAACCCTCCAGTCCGCGACCCTCGCCTTGCTGCTGGCCGTCGTCGTCCTCCCATCGCCGTCCAGCACGGGCCAGCCGGCGGCCGACGACGTGGTGGTCGCCGAGGACCAGACCTGGACGGCCGTCGCCAGGACCATCCCGCACGACCTCCTCGTCCAGGCCCCCGCCACGCTCCGCCTCGAAGGCGTCGAACTCACCGTCGGCCACCGCATCCTGGTCGAGGCGGGCGCCAGGCTGGAGCTCGGCCCGTCCGGCAATGCCGCCACCCGCCTCACGGCCCTTGACGAAACCATCGACGAGACCCATGGCTTCTGGATCGAGGCCAACGGCACCATCGTCTCCTCCGGCGAGCCCCGGACCGAAATCTCGCGCATGCGCGGCAGCGGCCTGAACAACCTCTACTTCCCCGGCGGCGGCCTCCGGGTCGCCGGCCGCGCCGAGCTGGCCGACATTCACTTGTACAACAGCAACGGCACGCTGATCGCGGCCCAGGGCGGCTCCGTGCTGCTGGAGCGCGCCGAGGTCGCCAACATGGGCTTCATGAGCCTCGGCGCCCTTGGCCCGATGGAAATCCGCGACTCGAGCCTGGCCGATTCCCATTTCGGCATCATGGGCCGCACCTTGTGCGACTTCGTGGTCGAACGGACCAGCATCCACGCCATCACGGAGGCCGTGATGGTCAACAGCTGCCCCGTCCAGGTCCACGACTCCGACCTCTCGGCCGGCTCCATCGGCGTGTACGTCGCCGGCTCCGGCGTGGCCAACCTCGACGACGTGCGCATCACCGGCTACAAGCAGGACGGCGTCCACGGCAAGTTCCTGCCCAACGAGGTCAACCCCCAGGTTATGGACTACCCACGCATCAACGCCAAGGGCCTGCGCCTGGAGCCTGCGGCCGTTCCCGCCACCGAGGAGACCCACGGCGTCTACCTGATGGGGACCATCGCGGACATCCGCGACTCCGTCATCACCGGCCACCGCCAAGGCATCTTCGGCAAGGACAACAGCCTGCTGGCCGCCTCCAACAACACCTTCGTGCGCAACCGCGCCAACGCCATCTTCCTCTATGACTCGCGCTTCGCCGGCGACCTCATGGACAACGACTACGGCGGCATCATGGCCCGCAACCCGAACGGCATGCCCATCCTCGCCCAGGTCCCGGTCCGGGCCGTCGTGACCGGCGCGGACGGCTTGCCGATGCCCGGCGTGCTGCTGCGCGTCTACGCCCCCGGCAACAGCACTCCGATCGCGCAGATGGGCGGCTACAACGTCACGTACGCGAAGACGATGCTCACCACGCACAGCCTAAGCCTCGACCTGACGCCGACCTTCCTCGGTCCCTTCACCTACGAGGTGAGCCACCCTTCGCTCAGCGAGCCCGTGCGCGGCGACCTGGACCTCTCGAACCCCGGCATCGTGGTCCCCGCCAGCACCGCCGGCAGCGGCGCCATCGACTGGTCCTCGTTGCCCCTCTTGATCCTGTTCGGCCTCGGCATCCTGCTGGTGCTGCTCGGGATGCTGCCGAAGCGGTTCCTCCGGCTGCCGTTCCGTCGCCGGCCGGAGCTGCCGACGACACCCTCTTGACCAAGACCCGGCCTCCGACCGGTCGTGCCACGTTTCGCCGAGCGGACCCGCCGCATCGCGGCCTCCGCCACCGTGGCCATGAACAACCTGGTGGCCCAGAAGCGCGCCAAGGGCATCGACATGGTGTCGTTCAACATCGGCGAGCCTGACTTCGACACGCCGCAGCACGTGAAGGAGGCGGCCATCGCCGCGTTGCGCGCCGGCCGCACCAAGTACACGCCGGGCGCCGGCATCCCGGAGCTGCGGGCCGCCATCGCGGACGCCGAGCGCAAGGACAACGGCATCCCGTGCACGGCGCGGCATGTCGTCGTGACCCCGGCCAAGCACGGCATCTTCCTGTCGCTGCAGGCCACGACGCAGCAGGGCGACGAGGTGCTGCTGCCCGACCCGGCGTGGGTCAGCTACGAGCCGATCGTGCAGTGGGCGCACGCGACGCCGGTCCCGGTCCCCATCCTGGCGGACGACGGGTTCCGGATGCGGCCCGAGGCCGTGGCGGAGCGCATCACCCGGAAGACCAAGGCCATCATCCTCAACTCGCCGTCCAACCCGACGGGCGGCGTCAACACGCCGGAGGACGTGCGCGGCATCGTCGAGCTTGCCATCGACCACGACCTGTGGGTCATCTCGGACGAGATTTACCAGAAGCTGCTCTACGATGGCCGGCACGTGAGCGCCGCGGCGCTGCCCGGCGGCTGGGAGCGCACCTTCACCGTGAATGGCCTCAGCAAGTCGTTCGCGATGACCGGCTGGCGCACCGGCTGGGTGGTGGCGCCCGACGCCGCCGTCGCCGAGGTGGACAAGCTGCAGTCGCAGAGCCTGACGCACATCACCAGCTTCGCCCAGGATGGGGCGCTGGCCGCCGTGGCCGGCCCGCAGGACTCGGTGGCCGCGATGCGGGACGAGTACCGGCGCCGCCGCGACCTGATGGTGGCGGGCCTCAACGCCCTGCCCGGCGTGTCCTGCCCGACGCCGGCGGGCGCGTTCTACTGCTTCGCGCGCTTCGACCCGCGCCAATGGGGCGGGCTCCTGGACGACGCGCTTGCCATGGGGATGCTGGAGCGCGCCGACGTCGCCGTGACGCCCGGCCTCGCCTTCGGCGCCCGGGGCGCCAGCCATGTCCGTCTCAGCTACGCAACCCATCCCGATCGCATCCGCGAAGGCCTGCGGCGGCTCGGCGCCTGGCAGAAAGAGCTCCGGTCGGTGGGATGATGGACCACACCCCGACCGTGCCCGCCAGCGACGACCGGCCGCTGCGCCTGCTGGAGCGGACGCCCGTCGCGCCGGAGCACAAGGCCCGGCTCTTGGACCTGGTGCGCGCCGCGCAGGCCGTCGCGGCCGCCGACGGCGCCGAGCTGCAGAGCGAGTTCGGCGCCGAGCACGTCGGCCTCATCGTCGGCTGCAACCAGTTCGCGCGGCTGTTCCGCGGCGGCCCTGAGCCCGGCGCCGTCGAGCTGCGCATCGACGCGCCCGACAAGGCCCGCCTGGAGGCCGCCGGCTTCGCGCTGCGCCCGCCGGACGGGGCCGTGTTCAAGCTGTTCGGCTGGATCCGGCTCGACCCGATGCAGGGCGACCCGAAGGCGCTGGAGGCGGCCGTCGGGGCCGCGTTCGCGAAGGCCAAGGCCGCCAAGCCGAAAGGGAAGGCTTGACCGGGGCTAGGACCCCAGGGCGGCGAGGCGGGCGTGCCGGAGCCGGAGGGCGTTGGCGATGACCGACACGCTGCTCAGGGACATGGCGGCCGCCGCCACCATCGGCGACAGCAGCAGCCCGAAGAACGGGTAGAGCACGCCGGCCGCCAGCGGGATGCCGACTGCGTTGTAGGCGAACGCGAAGAACAGGTTCTGCCGGATGTTGGCCGATGTGGCGCGCGACAGCCGGATGGCGCGTTCGAGGCCGGCCACGTCGCTCTGGACCAAGGTGACCCCTGCGACCTCCTTGGCCGCGTCGGTGCCGGTGCCCATCGCGATCCCGACGTGCGCGGCCGCCAGCGCGGGCGCGTCGTTGACGCCGTCGCCGCACATCGCGACCTTCTTGCCCTCGGCCTGGAGGCGGCGCACGACCTCGGCCTTGCCCTCGGGCAGGACGCCGGCGTCCACGTCGCGGATGCCGACGCGGGTGGCCACGGCGTTCGCGGTGGTGGCGTTGTCGCCCGTCAGCATCCGGACCTGGAGGTGCAGCTCGCGCAGCTTGGCGACGGCCTCGCGCGACGTCGGCTTGACGGTGTCCGCCACGCCCAGCACGGCCCACAGCTCGCCGTCCACCGCGAGGTAGAGGACCGTGAGCCCGAGCCGGCGCATGGACGCCGCGTTTGCCTCGGCGTCCAGGGGCACGGTGGCGCCCGCGTCCGAGACCAGGAAGCGATGGCCGATAGCCACCTTCCGGCCCTCGACGACGCCGACGACGCCTTGGCCGGGCACGTTGCGGAACTCGGTGGCGCGTGGCGCGTCGGGGGCGGCCGCCGCGATGGCCTGCGCAATCGGGTGCTCGCTTTGGCGCTCGACCGCCGCCGCCATCCGCAGCGCCTCGCGCTCGACGACGCCGGGCGTCGGGTAGATGGTGTGCAGCCGCATCTTGCCCAAGGTCAACGTGCCCGTCTTGTCCAGGAGGACCGTGTCCACGTCGGTCAGCCGTTCCAGCGCCTCGGCGTCGCGGAACAGGATGCCCATGGTGGCGCCGCGGCCGGTGGCCACCATGATGGACATGGGGGTCGCGAGGCCCAAGGCGCACGGGCAGGCGATGATCAGGACCGAGACGGCGCTCACCAGGGCGTACGCGAACCGCGGCTCCGGTCCCCACAGCATCCAAGCCGCGAACGCGGCCACGGCCACGAGGACCACGACGGGGACGAAGACGGCCGCCACCCGGTCGGCGACCTTCTGGATGGGCGCCCGGCTGGCCTGGGCCTGCGCGACCTGGGCGACGATGCGCTCCAGCACCGTGTCGGCGCCGACGCGCTCGGCCACCATCAGGATGGAGCCGGTGGTGTTGACGGTGCCGCCGATGACCTTGTCGCCGGGCTGCTTGTCCACCGGCACCGACTCGCCCGTCACCATCGACTCGTCCACGGCGGTGGCGCCTTCGGTCACGCGGCCGTCGACCGGGACGCGCCCGCCCGGCCGGACCCGCAGGGCCCAGCCCTTCTCGACCTGGTGCAGCGCGACCTCCTCCTCGGCGCCGCCGGGGCGCACGATGTGGGCGGTGCGCGGCGCCAGCTCCAAGAGCGCGCGCAAGGCCGAGCCGGCACGCTCGCGGGCGCGCAGCTCCATCACCTGGCCCAGGAGGACCAAGGCGACGATGGCCGCGGCGGCCTCGAAGTACACCGGCAGCCTGCCCTCGTGCCGGAGCTCGTGCGGCAGGCGGTCGGGCAGCAGCACCACCGCGGCCGAGAACAGGTAGGCCACCAGGACGCCGAGGCCGATGAGGGTCCACATGTTGAGGCGCCAGGTGAGGACGGACCGCGCGGCGCGCACCAGGAACGGCCACCCGCACCACAGCACCACGGGGGTCGCAAGGACAAGCTGGATCCAGCCGAGGGCAGGCCCCACGTCCTGGATGGGGAGCAGGTCGCCCATCCCCATGGCGGCCAGCGGGAGGCTGAGGATGGCGGCCACCCAGAAGCGGATCCACATGCTGCGCAGCTCCGGGTTTGCCGCGGCCGTGCCGGCGGCGGGCTCCAAGGCCATCCCACAGACGGGGCAGTCGCCCGGCCCGTCCGCCACCACCTCGGGGTGCATCGGGCAAACCCACTTGGAGGCGCGGGCGCCGCCCGGCACGGGCTCCAACGACATCCCGCAGTCGGGGCAGTCGCCGGGCCCCTCCTTGCGGACCTCGGGGTGCATCGGGCAGGTGTGCAGCGTCAAGCCGCCCCCGCCGTCTTGGCGGCCCGCCTGCGCTTGAGCCCAGGCCCGCCTGGCAGCCCCTTCCGCTTCAGCCAGGCGCGCAAGTCCTTGAGGTAGGCCTCGCCGACGATGTAGCCCCGGCACTTGGGCGAGCCGCACTGGCACACCGGCGGCGGGTCGACGAAGCTGAAGTTGTAGTCGTAGGTGATCTCGTCGCCTTCCTTGATCGGGCGCTTGGCGACGATCCAGATGCGGCGGCCGTGGTCGTTCTCGGACTCGCAGTTAGGGTCGCAGGAGTAGTTGGCCAGGCGGGCGACGTTCCACTTGGGGCTGCCGTCGATGTCCCAGCGCTTGTTGAGCTCGAAGGTGTAGACGCGGCCCTTCTTCCACTGGGCCTCGGTGCGCACGGTGCCCTCGCGCTTGCCGACCTTCTCGCCGCCGTACTCCATGACGCGGTCGCCCTTGCGGAAGTCCCGGGCGGCAAACAGCCCGCGCCCATGGAGGCGGGACCGGCCGACCTTGACGTGGGCGAAGGCCGGGCGGATCTCCATGGGCACATCCCGCCGAAGGGCCCGCCTGCCACAAGCCTTCCGGGACGGCACGACAAGCCTGATGGCCGCCGGCCGGGTGCCAAGCCGTGGACGACGGCGGCGACCTGCTCTACGCCGTCCTCTTGCTGGCCCTCGTGGCCATCGCCATCTGGGGCGCCATGAACCTGCGGCGGTGGCGGAAGTGAAGGCCGTCGCCGGTTCGTGCTCCCCGATCGCCTGACGACGCCATTATCTGGAGCCGCCCGCTCGTGCCGGGCGTGAAGCTCGCCACCCTCCCCGACGGCTCCCGCGACGGGCGCCTCGTGGTGGTGGACGAGGCCGGCGGCAGGCTCGGCCTAGTGCCGCGCAGCATCGCCCCCAGCCTGTGGGGCGCGCTCCAGGACTGGCGGGCCGCCGAGCCCGAGCTGCGCCGCGTCGAGCGCCAGCTCAAGGAAGGCCGCTGGCCGGAGTCGCGCCCCCTCGCGGGCGCCACGTTCCTCGCGCCGCTGCCGCGCACCACGAGCTGGCTGGACGGCTCCGCCTTCGTCCAGCACATCGTCCTGGTGCGGCGGGCGCGGGGCGCCGAGCCGCCGGCGGACCTGCGGACGGTGCCGCTGATGTACCAAGGGGTCGGCGACCCGCTCCTGGGCCCGACCCAGGACGTCGCGGCCGCGTCGGAGGAGCACGGCATCGACCTGGAGGCCGAGGTCGCGGTGCTGCTCGACGACGTCCCCATGGGCACCAAGGCCGCCGACGCGCTGGCCCACGTGAAGCTCCTGGTCGTGATGAACGACGTCAGCCTGCGCAACCTGATCCCGCGCGAGCTGGCCGCCGGCTTCGGGTTCTTCCAGGGCAAGCCGCCGAGCAGCCTGGGGCCGTACGCGGTGACGCCGGACGAACTGGGCCCTGCGTGGCGCGACGGCCGCCTCCACCTTCCGATTCACGTGTCGGTGAATGGCAGGAGCATCGGCACCCCCGACTGCGGCGAGATGCTGTTCTCGTTCCCCCAGCTCGTGGAGCACGCCGCCCGCACCCGGCCGCTGCCCGCCGGCACCCTCCTCGGCGCCGGCACAGTCTCCAACGAGGACGAGGCCCGCGGCTGCGGCTGCCTGGCCGAGGTCCGCACCTTGGAGACCCTCAAGGCCGGCAAGCCTGCGACGCCGTTCTTGAAGTTCGGCGACCGCGTCCGCATCGAGGTGCTTGCCGGCAACCACAGCGTCTTTGGCGCCATCGACCAGAAGGTCGTGCCCGCATGAACGGCCTGGAGCATCTCGTCGAGGGCCTGTTCGACTACGCCGGCATGTTCCCGCCCGCCCAGCTCGACCTGCGCGCCGCGCTGCGCGAGTCCGCGCGCTCGTCCGACCTCATCCGCCCTGGCATCGTCGGCAACGCGATGGTGGTGCCCTACCCGCAACTCCACCACATCACCGACCAGGCTGTCGTCGAGGCCGGCTTCGGCGACCGCATTTGCACCGTCTGCGTCGTCGGCGTCTCGGCCGAGAAGGTGGAGGAGGCCGCCCGCGAGGTCCACGGCTTCAACCAGGCCCGCGACCATGCCCGCGTCGTCACGCTCGAGACCCACGCCGAGACCATCCCGGCCGCGCCGCTCTTGGCCGCCGCCAAGGCCCTGTCCGGCATCCAGCTCTACGTCGAGCCCACCTGGATCCCCAAGCACTGGCTCAAGCAACGCGACGACGCGCTGGCGTTCCTGAACCAAGCCAAGGCCACTGGGCACGGCGTCGGGCTCAAGGTCCGCGGCGCCGGCGAGCAGGCCGTCACCAAGCAGCTGCTTGCGACGCTGATCCAGGACGTCGCCCACCTGCGCATCCCGTTCAAGGTCACGCAAGGCCTGCACCACCCCATCCTCGAGCCCCGCCACAAGAACCGCCACGGCTTCGTCAACGCGGCGGCAGCCCTCCGCCTGCGCCAGGTCCACGGCGCCGCCTTCGGCCGCGCCGCCATCCGCGAGATGCTGCGCGAGAACAAGCCCAACGCCTACGACTTCACCAACGGCATCGCCTGGCGCACCTACAGGATGGACCTTGCCCAGCTGCGCGCCGTCAAGGCCGGCATCCCGTTCGCCGTCGGCTCGTGCAGCCTCCAGGAGCCGGACGCGGACCTGGCGCGGCTGTGGCCGCCGAGCGCCAGCCCGACGGCGGTCATCCCGAAGCCGCGGCGCGGCCACTGACCTGCCCGCGCCAGCACGGATATGACGCCGCCTGCGGTGGCCTGGGCATGCGCAAGGTCGACCGCGTCGTCGATGCCAAGGTCACTCCCGAAGGCGACGGCATGGTCGTCCGGCGCGCGTTCCCGGGCCAGCACCTCGGCCGGCTCGACCCGTTCCTGCTGCTGGACGAGATGGGCCCCATCCGGTTCGAGCCCGGGGCCCGCGCCGGCTTCCCCGACCACCCGCACCGCGGCTTCGAGACGGTGACCATGCTGCTGGAGGGAGAGTTCGAGCACCGCGACTCGCACGGCAACGCCGGCTTCCTGCGCCCCGGCGACGTCCAGTGGATGACGGCGGGCGGCGGCGTCGTGCACTCCGAGATGCCAAGCGGCGCGCTGCGCGAGAAAGGCGGCACGCTGCACGGCCTTCAACTGTGGGTCAACCTGCCGAAGAAGGACAAGATGATGGCGCCGCGCTACCAGGAGATTCCGTCGGCTGGCATCCCGGCCGTCGTGGTCCCGGGCGGCAAGGTGCGCATCGTGGCGGGCGAGTTCATGGGCGAGAAGGCGGCCATCGACACCCGCACCCCCATCCAGTACCTGCACGTCCAGTTGGCGGACGGCGGCGTGACGTTGCCGGTCCCGGCGGGGCATGAAGGGTTCCTGTACGTCTGGGCGGGGCAATGCGTGGCGGGCGGGTCGCCCGTGCAGGCAGGCCAGCTGGCGGTGCTCGATGCCGAGGGGACCGAGCTGCGGGTCGACGCCGCGCAAGGGATGGAAGGCATCCTGGTGACTGGCGTGCCCCTCAGGGAGCCGGTGTTCCAGTACGGGCCGTTCGTGATGACGACGCGCGACGAGATCGTGCAGGCGGTCGAGGACTTCCGGGCGGGAAGGTTCGGGGAGATTCCGGCGCGGCGCTAGGCCTTCCGTCCCACCAGCTTGACGCCCCATCCCCAGTCGTTGGTCTTGGCGCCGTAGTTGATCACCGCGATGGCCATCCCCTCCACGTAGGGGCCCATGCTGGCGTCGCCGACGTCCACCGTGTTCCAGCCGAACTCCTTCAGAATCTTGGCGGCCTGCTCCTTGGCCTTGGCGTCGTCGCCGCAGATGAGCTGGTCGCCCGTGCCTTCCTTGAACTTGGGGTCCACCATCTGGGGGCCAGGCGTGCAGTTCCAGGCCTTGACGAACCTGGCCTGCGGGGCCTTCTGCTGGACGGTCTCGATGAGGCTGGACTTGACGGACGCCGGCTTGTGGGCGCCCTTGGGGCCGAACTCGAGCGGGTTGGTGGTGTCGAGGACGAGCTTGCCGGCCAGGTTCTGGGGCCCGGCCTGCCCGACCGCCTGCTCCGCCGCGGTGCCGTGGACGCACAGCACCAGCACTTCGCCGTGCTTGGCGGCGTCCGCGAACGTGCCGACCTTGGCCTTCGGGAGCTTGCCTTGCAGTTCTTTGGCCTTGGGGCCCTTGGGGTCGCGGGTGCCGACGACCACGTCGTGGCCTTTGGCCGCGAAGCCGTTGCCGAGGATGCGTCCGACGTCGCCGCTGCCGAGGATTCCGACTTTCATGTAACCCGGCGATGGAAGCGGCGCGGGAAAAGCTGCCGGCGTGGGAGGTCAGCGCGGGGCGGGGCCGACCGGCCCGTCGAAGCCGGTGGCGACCAGGCGGCCGTCCTGGACCGAGGCGTCGAGCACGGCGAGCCGCTCGGGGGCGGGGCCGGCGACGGGGACGCCGCGGTGGTACGGGTCCCATTGGCCGTGGTGGCACGGGTCGAGCACGCGCCCGTCGCGCAGGCCGTCAAGGTCGTAGTCCTCGATGTCGAGGGAGGCGCCGAGCTCGGCTTGCAGGCCGACGGTGCAGCCGAGGTAGGTGGACTTGGCCGACAGCGCGAACAGCCGCAGCCCCGGCTGGCCGGGCACGGTCGCCGACGGGGTCGCCTCGCCGGCGCCGCGTTGCTGGTCGACGCCTTCCAGCCGTTCGGCGGGCACCAGGAACACCAGGACGGGCGTCCCTTGCCAGCTGGCCTCGGTGACGCCGGCGGCCGTGGGAAGCGCGAACGGCCCGCCGCCCTTGCCCTCGATGGGCAGGGGGGTTGGAGGGGCTCCGCGCGGCAGCATCGCGACGACGAGGGCGAACGCCAGCAGGAGCGTGGCGCCGACCGCGAGGCGGACCGAGCGGCGGATGCCGTCCATGGCGCAAGCAGCCGGCGCCACTCTTGCAGGGTTCCGGTGGCGGCAAGCGGACAGGCCCTGGCCTGGGCGAGGCCGGCCAAGTCCCGTGGCAGGCTTCGGAAGGCGTGGCGCAGCGCACCTGGGTGGTCTTCCGCTCCGACGACCGCACCCTGGAGTTCCTGGCCCGGCGCGGCATCCAGCCCGGCCGCCTTGCGCTGGAGGCGTTCGAGCGCCAAGTGCGTGCGCTGCAGCGGGACGACGGAGGTGGTGCCCTCAGGCCCTGATGACGCCGCCGTGGTCGCGGTCGCCCCGCGGCCCTGCGCGCGCGATCTTGTCGACGATCTGCCCGAACACCGGGGAGTTCTTCGGCAGCTCGCCACCCGGGTCGATGTTCGGGTTGTCGTTGATCTCGATGACGACGACGCTGCCGTCCTCCTTCTGCTTGAGGTCCACGCCGTAGAGCGAATGGCCCACCTGGCGGCAGGCGGCAAGCGCGGTCTCCATCACGGCGTAGGGCACCTTGCCGAGCGGCACCGGCTCGATCTTGGCCCACTGCTTGCGGTTCTCGCCGGCGGGGGTGTCGTGGATGCGCCAGCCGCCCTTCGGGATGTGGTAGCGGGCCGCATAGATCGGGTCGCCGCACAGCACGCCGACGCGCCAGTCGTAGGTGCTCGGGGTGTAGCGTTGCAGCAGGATGACGTCCGACTGGAAGCTGAAGCGGCGCACCAGCGTCTTGAGCTCCTTGGCGTCATGCGCCTTCTCGACCGCGGAGGAGAACGCCCCGCTCGGGGCCTTGACCACGATGGGCGTCCCCAGCTCGGCGAACAGCGCCTCGGCGTCCAGCGTCTCGCGGCCCGCCTTCGTCAGCAGGACCGTCTCGGGCGTCGGGATGCCGGCGCGCTCCAGCAGGCCATGGACGTGCGCCTTGTTCATGCAGGTCAGCATCGACTTGGGGTCGTCCACGACGCGCAGGCCCAGCTTCCAGGCGTAGCGGGAAATGGCGAACGGCAAGCCCAGCACCGAGGTGTCGAGCCGCAGGAAGGCGGCGTCGAACTCGGGGAGGCGGGCGTAGTCGTCGATGTCGATGATCTCGGCGGTGTGGCCGTGGTCCGGCGCCTGGATGGCGTAGGTCTCCATGGCCTCCAGCTCGACGGCGCGGTCCCGGCTGGAGGAGTCGGAAACGATGGCGACGCGGGCCATTCAGCGCACCTCGGGTGCCGCTGGGTCCGTGGCGCCCCGCGCGCAGCCGGACATGCTTGCGGGGCGCGCAGAGCCCCGCATGCTGGCGACGCGGGCCATTCAGTGGCCTCCGTACGGGCCTTCCATCGGGCGCTGGGCGACTTCCTCGTAGAGGCGCAGCTCGCGCTCGGTCAGTTCGTGCAGCGGCAGCGGGTCCATGCCCAAGAACAGCGGACGGGAGCCTTCCGGCCCGTCCGGGTCGCCGGCCTCGACGTACCAGATCTCCGCAAGCGGGATGCCGAACGAGCGCCAGACGTCCCAGGCGAGGTGGAAGTTCTCGTGCGCCGTGACGCCGACGATCATGCGCAGGCTCCGCAGCTCGCCTTCCAGCTGGACGGCCAAGGCGGGGCGGGTGCCGTTCTGGGTCGCGCTGCGCCACTGGGCCGCCCGGCTGCGGGTCGACTTGACTTCGTAGCAGCGATCCGTGAGGCCGGAGACCGGGACCAGCAGGCTCGGGACCTCGATGTCCTGCGGCTTGCGGGCGACGGTCCACTTCACCGTCTCGATGCCGGAGTTCTGCGCCACCAGCAGGCAGGCGGCGGCGTTCTGGGCGGTGGCGGCCTGGATGGGGGTCGGCGACGACTCCACGCCGTTGAGCTCGGCGTCCACCAAGGCCCAGTAGCCGGCGCGCAGGAAGCGGTAGTCACCGCACAGGTTGATGAACGGGCGGCGGGCGGCGCGGGGCGGGGGCGGCACGACGGCGCCGTTGGCGTCTTGGGGCACGCGCCGACTCGGCAGCCGCTGGACGGGCTCCAGCACGGGGGGCTTCGGGCGGCTCGCAGCAGGAGGTGGGGCAGTCGTCAAACGGGACCGGCCAACCGCGCGTAGGAAAGGCCCGTATATGGGTTGTGGGCGGCTGTTCCGGTGGAGCTTGTCGAGGCCGGCCGCCTGCCAAAGTGCTTGAACCCCCTGGACGGTGCCCTCCTATGCGCCACCAGCCCGCGGGGCGGGTCGTCTTCGAGGCCGCCACGGAAGGCAGCCGCATCGCGGTCCTGCACTTGGCGGACGGCTACCGCGCGGTCAAGTCCGTGTCCTACCCCGGCGAGGGCGGCGACTGGGTCCGCTCCGAGCAGACGTTCGCGATGGCGTTGGCGCACTTCGACGGGGACCCCTGGCACGCCTTCGCGCCGGTCACCGTGGACCCGTCCATCCAGGACATGGTCCGGCAGGCCTGGCAGCAGCGCGCCGCGGCCGCCGCCAACGCCGCCCCGGTCCACCAGAAGCGCTGGCGGGCCCTGCTGGACTGAGCCCGTGGACGCGCCCCTGCGGCACCGCCGCGCCGGCTTCGTGGCCGTGCTGGCCCTCCTTGCCCAAGTGACGGCGCTGTTCCTGCCGTGGTGGGTGCTGACCTTCAGCGACGCCGAGAGCGAGCAGCCGCTCGGGGCCGTGAGCCTGTGGACACCCGGCGACCTGGCGGCGGCGCTCGCCGTGCGCTTCACCCTCGTGATGGCCGTGCTGGGCCTGCCGATCCTGGTGGTGCGCATCGCGGCGACCTCGTGGCAGCACGAGTGGGCCAAGTGGCGGCGCGACCTCTTGGCCGTGGCCTCCACCCAGGTGGTCGCGTTGGCGTCGTGCCTGTTTTGGCCGCTGGAGTTCCCGTTCTGGGGCTTGCAGGAGCGCCTGTCGGCGACCACGGGCACCACCTACTTCGTCGAAGGGATGCCAGGATTCGGATGGTGGCTGATGGCGACCGCCCTTGTCCTTGTGGCCGTGGCGTGGTGGATGTCACGCCCCGTCGCCGCGCAGCAGGGCGAAGGCGGCGAGCCCTAGCCCGACCGTCACCAAGGCGTCCGCCGGCAGGAAACTCGTGGAGCCGCCAACGCCGTCCACCACCAGCCACCACACGCCGGCCGCGGCGCCGGGCACGAGGGCCAAGCCCAGATGCCGCGGCCCGAGCCAAGCGGACGGCGCGGCGGCCCCCATCGAGACGGCAAGCAGCACCAGCGCCCCGTAGTCCGCGCCCAGCGGCCCGCCGACGCGGCTCCACGCCACGCGGATGCACACCAGCATGGCGACGGCGAGCGTGGCCGCGGCCGCCCACCTGCGGGCGCGGGCCGGCAGCAGCATCGTGGCCGCAGTGGCCGCCAAGGCGACCGCGAACCACCAATATTCGGCGGACCATGACAGCGAAGCGGAGCTGGCGATGCCCAAGGCGGCCAGCAGGAAGCCTCCGGCGGCAAGCCAACGCATGAGGGGCATCCTCAGGCCGACGTCCAGGAATCGGAGGGCCGGAACTGCGTCTCGTAGAGCCCCTCGAACAGCGGCGCGAACCGGAGGCGCTGGTCCTTGCCGGTGGCGGTCTTGGGGATGGCGTCGACGAACTTCACGACCTTGGGGGACTTCTCCCACGGCACGCCCTTGCGCTTGAACCACGCCTGCACCTCGGCCTCCGTGAGCTGGGCGCCCGGCTTGCGCTCGACGACGGCCCCGATCTCCTGCCCGAGCTTCTGCGACTTGAAGCCGTAGGCCAGCGCGTTCTCGACGCCGGGGACCTGGCGCAGCAGCGTGTCGATCTCGAAGGTGCTGAACATCTCGCCGCCGCGCTCGATCAGCTCCTTGATGCGGCCGACGATGAAGAAGAACGGCCGGCCCTTCGCGTCCAGCGCCACGAAGCCCTCGTCGCCGGTCTGCAGCACGCCGAACTGGAACGTCTTGGCGTTGGCCTCGTCGTTGCGGAAGTACTCCTTCATCAGGTTGCGGCCCGCGACCACGATCTCGCCCCAGCATTCGTGCCCGACGGGCTTGCCCAGGACGCCCGCAGGCTTCGGCTCGCCCGTCTTGGGGTCGAGGATGCCCATCTGGTTGTGGACGATGGGGACGCCGATGGAAGGGAAGCCGTGGGTGGAGATGGCCGTGCGGTAATCGGCGGCGCTGAGGTCGCCCGGCAGGAAGCACGAGTAGCAGGTCGTCTCGCTCATGCCCCAGCCGTGCGCGATCCGAAGCCCGAAGCGCGCCGTGAACGCCTCCGCCACGTCCACGTAGAGCTGCCCCGCCCCGCAGATGACGGTCCGGAACCGCTCCCGCAGGCCAGGATATTTGGCAAGGTCGTCGCCCAGGTCCGTGAGCGCCTTCAGCATCGCAGGCACGACCGAGGTGGCCGACACCTGCTCGGCGTAGGCGCGCTCCCAGAACAGCGCCGGCTTCCACTTGCGGTTCAAGACCACCGACGCGCCGCACCACATCGCCGTCAGGCACGTGGTCACGATGGCGTTGACATGGAACAGCGGCATCGCCGTCATGAACGCGTCCTCCGGCCCGAAGCCGTGGTGCGCCGCGATGGCGTGCGCGTCGTGGAGCATCTCGTGGGTCAGCACCACGCCCTTGGGATGGCCCGTCGTGCCCGACGTGTAGACCAGGAGCGCCTCCGTGTCCAGGCGTTGCGGCGGCAGGTCGCGCTCCTCCTGCACGCTGTACATCATCTCGTCCCACTCGGCGTCGTAGACCGTCCGCACGCACTGGTCGCCGAACGACACGACGATCCCCGCCCCTGCCTTGCGCGCGATCGGGCCGACGCGCGGGGCGCACGCGTCCCGCGCGAACACCGCCTTGACCTCCGCGTGCGCCAGGATGTAGCGCAGCCGGTCGTCGTCCTCCTTCAGGTTGAGCGGCGCCACCGCGATGCCCGACGCCCACGCGGCGCATAGGACGATCAGCGTGTCGGCGTGGTTGAACTCGTCCGCCGTCGCGATGCGGTCGCCAGGCACCAAGCCGAGGTCCTCCAGGACCTTCGCGGCCTTGCGGACCTCCACCACGAACTCCTGCCGCGTCCAGTCCGACCGGGTGCGCGCGTCGTCGTCGTAGAACACCAGGAACGGCTTGTCGGGTTGCTCCCGGGCGCGGCGTTCGAGGAGGTCGCCGATGCCGTCCACGCCCAAGTCGAAGGAAGGCAGCACGTCGCCGTGCAGGTGCGGGTGGTCGACGCGATGGGCCTTGGCGAGCAGGTCCTTGAGGGAGGCGGTCGACTGGTGCACGCCCGACGGAGGGGCGGTCGGCTCAAGAGGCAAGCGGCCGGCCCTCCCGATCCTTGGAACGCTTGCCTCAAGTGGCCGCCCTGGGTCGCTGGAGCGAAGCCGGCGTCGCCTAATCCGGTATGGCAGCCGGGGGCTGCGCCCCGCGGGTCGCCCGCGGTCCGGAGGGCTTCGCTGCGCTCAGCCCTCCAATCCTTGAACGCTTGGCTCAAGTGGCGGCGGCGTGTCGCCAGCCCGAAGCCGGCGTCGCCTAATCCGGTATGGCAGCGGTCTTGAAAACCGCCGGGCCACGCCCTTCCAGGTTCAAATCCTGGCGCCGGCGCTAAGGTGCCCGATACCGGACGTGCTCCTCGACCAGGCTCTGCATGAACGCCTTGCGGAGCATCCAGGCCCGCCGCTTGCCCAGGACGGGCTGGGCTTCGGTGCCATAGTTGGTGAGGTCGGAGGCGTCCCGGCCGGCGGTGTTCGCGATGAGGTAGGTCCCTTGGCCTTCGGGAGGCTCGGCCGACGAGACGAGGTCGGGGGTGCCGGCCAGCACCAGGGCGCGCACGGCCTCGTAGTCGGCTTGAATCTGGCGCTCGTCGGCCACGGAGGGCATCCAGATGAACGGGCTGCGGAAATGCCACGGCCCCGGGTCGGCCTTGTCCGGCTTCACGACCGGCATGAACAGGACCGTCCGCATCTTCCGGAAGACGCTGGACTCGGGCCAGACCTGGGTCCGCACGTGGGCGGGGGTGACGGTGCGGATCTTGACGTTCTCCTGCACTTTGAGGCCGACGCTCACGGGGAACGCCTTGAGCTCGATGCGGTAGTCCTGGATGTCGGGCTCCTCGTCCGGGCTTTCCGGGACGCCCAGGCAGGCTTGGCTGATGCGGCCGGTGAGTCCTTTCCGCTTGGCGGCCTCGTCGGTCCAGGCGATGCCGTGCGCCTCGGCCAGCTCGGCGAACGGGACCCCTTGCAAGGCGTCAGCGCGGGCCAGGAGGTCGCGGAACCGGCGCACGGCTGCGGGAACTGGGCCGGGCTTCAAACAATTTCGCCACGCGTCGCTGGATGTTCGGCAAATCCTTGCCCAAGACGCATTCGAACACTTCGAAGGCTTGCCAGTCGGGCGGGTACTGCTGCATGACCTGGCGCCGCCGCTCCTGGTTCCGCCTGATTTTCTCCTCCCAGTATGCCCGCCTCGTCCTCGGCGCGCGGTAATGCTCGGGGCAGCCGTGCCAGAAGCAGCCATCCACGAACACGGCCACCTTGGCCTTCTTGCTCGCGATGTCGGGGCGGCCGGGCAGGTCCCGCACGTTCACCCGGAACCGGACGCCTTCCTTCCACAGGGCCCGCCGCAGCGCCAGCTCGGGGGCGGTGTCGCGGCCGCGAATCCTGGACATCTGCCTGGATCGTGCCGGGGGGATGGGGTCGTCCCCGAAGAAGTGCATGAGCGGCTTCGGGCGGGCGGCCTCCACGATTTCACCCAGGAGGGGGCCGAATCTTAAGCGGTGAGATAGGTTCCACCACCCGGATGGGAGGCCTGCGCGTCGCCGAGCTGTTCGCTGGCGTGGGGGGCTTCCGCCTCGGCTTGGAGCGGGCCGGCCACAAGGTGGTCTGGAGCAACCAGTGGGAGCCGGGCAAGCGCAGCCAGTGGGCCTCCGAGTGCTACGTCCGCCATTTCGGCCCCGACGGCCACCTCAACGCCGACATCGCGCAGGTGAAGCCCAAGGACATCCCGGAGCACGACCTCCTGGTCGGCGGCTTCCCATGCCAGGACTACTCCGTGGCCGCGACCCTCGACAAGTCGCACGGCATCCAAGGCAAGAAGGGCGTCCTCTGGTGGGAGATCCGGCGCATCGTGGCCGCCCGCCGCCCGTCCTACCTGCTGCTGGAGAACGTGGACCGGCTCCTCAAGTCGCCGGCCCGGCAGCGCGGCCGCGACTTCGCCATCCTGCTGGCCAGCCTCGCGAACCTCGGCTACGCCGTGGAGTGGCGGGTGCTGAACGCGGCCGACCACGGCGCCCCGCAGCGCCGCCGGCGGGTCTTCCTGTTCGCCGCGCACCGGCGCACGGCCGCGGCCGCCGCGATGCAGGCCGGCGCCGCGTCGCCTGCGTTCCTCGACCGCGACGGCTTCTTTGCGCAGGCGTTCCCGGCGGTGCCGCCGCAGGTCCGCCTGGCCGTGCCGGCGGCGCCCACGATGCGGCTGTCCCGGTCGCTGTCGCGGTTGAGCGATGCGTTCGTGGGCGAGTTCCAGAACGCCGGCGTGATGGCGGGCCGCGACGTCTGGACGCGGCGCGTCGACAGCCGCAAGGAGGCCACGGCCACGCTGGCGGGGGTGCTGGAGCGCGCCGTGCCCGGGCAGTACTTCGTCCCGGAGGAGGCCTTGGCCCGCTGGAAGTACCTCAAGGGCGCCAAGCGGGAGCAGCGGGTCGCCGCCAACGGCCACCAGTACCACTACTCCGAGGGGGCCATCCCGTTCCCCGACCACCTCGACCAGCCGGCCCGGACCCTGCTGACCGGCGAAGGCGGCCTTGGGCCGAGCCGGAGCAACCACCTCATCCAGGACCCGCGCACCGGGCGCCTCCGGGTGCTGACGCCGGTGGAGTGCGAGCGGCTGGACGGCTTCCCCGACGGCTGGACCGAGGGGATGCCCGAGCGGTGGCGCTACTTCACCATGGGCAACGCCCTGGTCGTCGGCCTGGTCGAGCGGATGGGACACGCCCTCGCCCGCCTCGAGGGCCAGGCGAACCTTCCACCCATCGCCCTGCACGCCTGATGGCGCCGGCCGCGTTCGCCCGGCCATGTCCGACGCCGAACGCTTGCGCCGCGCCTTGGAGCTGATCGACGCCTTGCTGGCCACGGGCCAGATGCCTCGGGCGTTCCGGGAGCGGGCCCGCGACCTCCTGGACTAGTCGCCCGTCTGGGCGGCCTTCGGGCCGGGCACGAAGTTCACCAGGACGACGTGGCCGCCATGCTCGCTCCAGGCGGCGGCGTTGACGCAGCCGTAGTCCTGCACGAACACGAAGGCGTCCACGAACCGTCGGCCCAACAGCTCGGCCAGCACGACGCGGTTGACGCCGGCGTGGCTGACCAGCGCGACCTGGCGGCCCGCGAACTCCGCGAGCAGGCCGTCCAAGGCGGCGGCGACCCGGTCCTGGAACGACTGGCCCGACTCGCCGCCCGGGCAGGACAGCCCCTGCGGGTCCGCCTGCCAGCGGCGCGCCAGCTCCGGGTCGCGGCCCTCGATCTGGGGCCAGTGCAGGCCGTCCCAGTCGCCGTAGTCCATCTCGCGGAACTCGCGCCGGACCTCCAGCTTCTGGTGCAGGGCGCGCGCCAGCGGGGCGGCGGTGTCGAGCGCGCGCTTGAGCGGGCTCACGACCACCGCGTCGATGGGGGCGTCCCCGAGGTAGGCGCCCATGGCCTCCGCCTGGTGGCGGCCGAGGTCGGACAGAGGGGCGTCGGTGCGCCCGAGGAACGAACCGACCATGTCGGCCTGCACCTCGCCGTGGCGGCAGAACAGCAGCCGGGTCGACGGGGCCACGCCGGCGCCAGGGGCGGACCCGCCTTGACCGTTGAGGCGGTGGCCTTTTGGCGCCTGCGGCCGCTCCTCGGGCGTGGCTCGCCCGTGGAGCACCGTGTTCCGCTACGGGGAGTCCGAGCTGGACTCCGCCGTGCAGGCCGAGATCCTGCTGGAGTCGGCGCGCAACGAAGCCCGGGTGGCGGTGCTGATGGTGCTGGTGGCGCTCGTCTTCGGGATGTGGTACGCGTTCCAGGGCGAGGCGTTCCGGGCGGTGGCGGTGTTCTGCATCCTGACGACGCTGCCGCTCTTGGTGGATGCGCAACTGCGGCGCCGGGCCGCGCAACGCTTGCTGGGCGTGGGGCCGCAACCGGCCAAGGCCAAGCCCAAGAAGGCCTAGCCGGAGCCGCCGCGGTACCAGCCGATGCCCTCGCGCTCGCGCGCGACGAGGACGCGCAGCCCCGACTTGACGCACTCCAGCTGGAGCTTGCGGTCGTTGGTGAACACGACGGCGCCCAGGCGACGGGCCACCTGGAGGATGCCGTCGTCGCCCATGAGGCCGGTGGGCTCGCGGACGCAGCGCTCCGAGAACTTGAGGGCCATCTTGGCGGCGCGGCCGGTGGCGCCCTGGTTCTCGCTCAGGCGTTGCAGCTCGGGGATGACGCTGGTCGGGAGGTGCAGCTCGTAGGCGCCCAGGAGCTCGGCCAGCGGCTCCTCCAGGCGGGTGCCTTGGGTGAAGGGCAGGAGGATGGCGTTCGTGTCGAGCACGACGGGGACGACGACCACGCCGCCCTCACTTCAGCAGGCCGTAGCCGATGAGGCGCCAGCGGCCGCCGACGCGGCGGCTGATGGCGATGCGGGCGCCCGGCTCGGCGGCGACCGGGAGCTTGAGGGCCGCCTCCACCAGGTTGTTGGCCGACTTCAGCACCAGGCCGACGGTGGTCGCGGTGCCGACGTTCAGCATGAGCGGCTCCTTGACCTTGATCGGCTCGACGGCGGCCTCGTCCTCGGCGCCGACGACGCGCTCCAAGAGCGTGACCTGCATGGCGAGGCGGTCGATGCTGTGCGGCAGCTTGCCGGACAGGCCGATGACGCGGCCCACCAGGTTGTCGGCCTTGGTGACGCTCGGGTCCAGCTCGGTGCCGATGGCAATCAGCCCGCCCGGGCCGGCCTGCTCGACCGCCTGGGCGCCGCAGAACAGCGCCACCACCTTCGACTTCAGGGGCTTGTAGACCGCCTTGCCGTCGGGGGCCTCGACGCGCAGGCCGGGCACGACTTCGATCTCGTCGCCGACCGTGATGGTGCCGCGCGACAGCGAGCCGCCCATGACGCCGCCCCGCAGCTTGTCCGGGCGGGTGCCGGGCTTGTTGATGTCGAAGCTACGGGCCACCAGGAGGACCGGGTCTGCCTTGGGGTCGTGCTTCGGCGTCGGGATGGTGCGCTCGATGGCCTCGATGAGCGCGCTGATGTTGACGTCGTGGTGCGCCGAGATCGGGATGACGGGCGCCTGCTCCGCCACGGTGCCCTTGACGAACGCCTTGATCTCCTCGTAGTTCTGGATGGCGCGCTTCTCGTCCACCAGGTCGATCTTGTTCTGGACGATGACGATGTTCCGGGCGCCGGCGATCTGCAGCGCCATCAGGTGCTCCTTGGTCTGCGGCTGGGGGCACTTCTCGTTGGCGGCCACCAACAGCAGGGCTCCGTCCATCAAGGCGGCGCCGGACAGCATCGTGGCCATCAGGGTCTCGTGGCCGGGGGCGTCGACGAACGACACGCGCCGGAGCTTCGTCGGGGCGCCCGCCAGCCGGGGGTCGTCGGCCTTGGTGGTGTGCAGGACGTTGCCGTCCTTGTCGGCGCCCTTGTAGAACGTCGTGTCCGCGTAGCCCAGCTTGATGCTGATGCCGCGCTTGATCTCCTCGGAGTGCTCGTCGGTCCACTTGCCGGAGAGCGCCTTCGTCAGGGTCGTCTTGCCGTGGTCGACATGGCCGATGAGGCCGATGTTGACCTCAGGCTGCTCGAACGCGGGCGCCGCGCCGGCGGAGGCCTTCGCCTCGCCCTTCTTGGCAGCACCCTCGGTCGGCTTCTTCGTCGCCACGGCGCGGCCAGCGGAGGGGCCGTTAAAAGCGTAGGGCGCGCGGCCAGCTACATCAGGACGGGCAGCGCGAAGTGGACGCCGACGAGGAGGGCGGCCATGAGGCCGAGGGTCACGACCAGCTCGCGACGGGTCGGCGGCGGCATGAGGTCATCCATGGTGGAACAACTCGGCTCCAGGGATTATCAAGCGTCTCGGACGAACCTCAAAGGGTCGCCGCCGACGGCGCGGCACTTGCCGTCCAGCTCGAGCGCGTGCAGGTGGCCCACGACCTCGCACATCCCGAGGAAAACCTGGTCCTGGGCCAGGTGCGGCAGCACTTTCGGCAGGAGTTCCCAGGCGGACGCCGGGCGTTCCAGGCCCGCGAGCACCCGGCCCTGCCGGCGGGCGTGCTTCGCCAAGTGCCCGTCCAACAACTCGTCGGTCAGCACGAACGGCTCGTGGTGGCCCGGCAGCACGCGGCAGCCCGCGAACCGGCGCAGCCCGCGCAGCGTCTCCAGGTACTGCCGGTAGCGCCCCCGGTCGGCGTCCAGCAGCTCGATGGCGTTCGAAGTGATGTGCTCCAGCAAGGTGTCGCCGGAGAGCAGCTCGTTGTCGCCGGTCTCCAGCAGCATCGACCCCGGCGTGTGCCCCGGCGCCAGGTGGACCTTGGCCTCGCCGTCGCCGACCTCCAGCACCTCGCCGTCCCGGATGGGCCGCGCGATGGGCGTGTCCTCCAGCCACTGGTCGATCTCCGCCCCCTCCGTGCGCACCCGCGCCACCACGTCCGGCGGCGTGCCGTGCCGCGCCATCGCCTGCGCGAACGCGTCGTTGCGCCGCACCGAGTCGGCGCGGAACGTCTCCAGGAACCGCGACTCCGCCGGCGGCGCGTGCAGCACCGCCCCCTGGCGCGCCAGCCACGCCGCGTTGCCCGCGTGGTCCACGTGGCCGTGCGACACCAGGAGCGTGAGGCCTTCGGGCCGCACGCCGCCGTCCACCAGGACGCGGCGCGTCGCGGCGTCGCCGAGCCCGCAGTCCAGCAGGGCGGGACGGCGGCCGGGAAACAGCCAGCCGTTGGCGGTGGCGAGCGCGAACGGGAGGGGAAAGACGAGGCGCCGGGGAGGGCCGGGCAACGCCGGAGGCAGCGGCACAACGGCCAAGACCCTTCGCTTCGTGGGCGCCGCGTGGACCTCCGGCTGCGGGACGAGGACGCGCTCATCCGGAAGACGGCGCGCGAGCACGCCCGCGCCGCCATCGCGCCCCGCGCCGCCCGCATCGACCGCGAGTCGCTGTTTCCCGCCGAGTCGTTTGGCGAGCTGGCGGCCCTCGGCATGACGGGCCCGACCATCCCCGAGCGCTTCGGCGGCGCCCCGGTGTCGAAGGTGGCGTTCAACCTCATGCTGGAGGAGATCGCCTGGGCGTGCGCCTCGACCAGCGTCACGCTCGCGGTCCACGCCTCGGTCGCGGCCACGCCCATCGTCCAATGGGGCAGCGCCGACGTGCAGCAGCGCTTCCTCCCCAAGCTGGCCGCCGGCGACTGGATCGGCTGCTTCGCGCTGACCGAGCCTGGGGCTGGCTCCGACGTGGCGGCGCTCGCGACCACGGCGACGCGGCAAGGCGACCACTACCTCCTCAACGGCTCCAAGGTGTTCATCACCAACGGCAACCACGCCGGCAGCGCCATCGTCGCCGCCAAGACCGACCCCGCCGCGGGCCACAAGGGCATCAGCCTGTTCGCGGTCGAGGCCTCCTGGAAAGGCTTCCGCAAGGACGGCGCCGAGCACAAGCTGGGCCTGTGCGGTTCCGACACCGCCCGCCTGTCGTTCGTGGACCTCGAAGTGCCCACGGACAACCTCCTCGGCAAGCCCGGCGACGGGTTCAAGCAGCTCATGGCGACCCTCAACGGCTCGCGCATCTCCATCGCAGCCCAGGCCGTCGGCATCGCCCAGCGCGGATTTGACGAAGCCACCTCCTACGCCAAGGAGCGCAAGCAGTTCGGCCGGCCCATCGCCACCAACCAGGCCATCCAATGGAAGCTCGCCGACATGGACGTCCGCATCGAGGCCTCCCGCCTGCTCTACCTGAAGGCGGCCGCCGCCCAGGACGCCGGCACGCTCACGCCCGAGATGGGCAGCCGCGCCAAGCTGTTCGCCAGCGAGGCCGCCACCTGGGTTGCCCGCGAGGCCGTCCAGGTCCACGGCGGCAACGGCTACACCATGGACTACGTCGTCGAGCGGCTGATGCGCGACGCCAAGGTAACCGAGATCTACGAGGGCACCAGCGAAATCCAGCGGATGCTGATCGCGCGGGCGGCGTTGGCCTGACCCCACCCCACCCTTGAAATAGCGCCAAGGATGGGTCGGGTCCGACCCCCATGGCCATGGCCCAGACCGTCCCGCAGGACCCCATCGCCAGCTCCCCCGCGTTCGTGTCCCGCAGCTACGAGCTGATGGCCAAGCGCCTCACGACCGTCCGCAGGCGCCTGGGCCGCCCGCTCACCCTCACCGAGAAGCTGCTCTACTCCCACCTCGACGACCCCGCCGGCGCCGACTTGGCCCGCGGCAAGGCCTACCTCGACCTGCGGCCCGACCGGGTCACGATGCAGGACGCCACCGCCCAGATGGCCATCCTCCAGTTCCTCACCACGGGCAAGGCCCAGACGGCGGTGCCGACGACGGTCCATTGCGACCACCTCATCGCCGCCGAGGTCGACGCCAGGCACGACCTCCTGCAGGCCAACACCCAGAACAAGGAGGTCTACGACTTCCTGCGGACGGCGGCGGCCAAGTGCGGCATGGGCTTCTGGAAGCCGGGCGCCGGCATCATCCACCAGGTCGTGCTGGAGCAGTACGCCTTCCCTGGCCAGATGGTCATCGGCACCGACTCGCACACTCCGAACGGCGGCGGCCTGGGCATGTTCGCCTCGGGCGTCGGCGGCGCGGACGCGGTCGACGTGATGGCGGGCTTCCCATGGGAAGTGCTGCATCCGAAGATCATCGGCGTCAAGCTCACCGGCAAGCTGTCCGGCTGGACGGCGCCCAAGGACGTCATCCTGAAGCTGTGCGGCATCCTGACGGTGGCCGGCGGCACCAACGCGGTCATCGAGTACTTCGGCCCCGGCGCCGCCACCATCAGCGCCACCGGCAAGGCCACCATCTGCAACATGGGCGCGGAGCTGGGCGCCACCACCTCGGTGTTCCCGCACGACGAGCGCATGGACACCTACCTGGCCGCCACCGGCCGCGCCGAGCTGGCGCGACTGGCCGCCAAGGTCCACCGCGAGCTGCTGGTCGCGGACCCCGAGGTCGAGGCCGACCCTGCCAAGTTCTTCGACCAGGTCGTCGAGATCGACCTCACCACGCTGGAGCCCCACCTCGTCGGCCCGCATACGCCCGACCTGGCCCGCCCGGTCTCGCAGATGGCCGCCGCCGTCGCCAAGGAAGGCTACCCGGACCACATCTCCGCGACCCTAGTCGGATCGTGCACCAACTCCAGCTACGAGGACATGGAGCGCACCGCCGACGTCGCGGCGCAAGCGGCCCGCCACGGCCTCAAGGTCCAGACCCCGCTTCTCGTGACCCCCGGCTCGGAGCAGATCCACCTCACCATCCAGCGCGACGGCCAGATGCAGACCCTCCAGCAAGTGGGCGCCACCGTGCTCGCCAACGCCTGCGGCCCTTGCATCGGCCAATGGAACCGCCCCGACGTGGACCTGAAGGCCAAGAACACCATCGTGACGTCTTACAACCGCAACTTCCCGAAGCGCAACGACGGCTCGGCCAACACGCTGGCGTTCATCGGCAGCCCCGAGATCACCATCGCCTACGGCCTCGCCGGCCGCCTCAGCTTCAATCCCTTGACCGATGAGCTCACCGGCTCCGACGGCAAGAAGTTCCGCCTTGTTGCGCCCAAGCAGGCCCCCGAAGTGCCCGCCAAGGGCTTCGTGGCCGACCCGGGCGGCTACCTGGCCCCGCCTGCCGCCAAGGAGGTTGAGGTCAAGGTCAGCCCCGCCAGCGAGCGCCTGCAATTGCTGGAGCCGTTCCCGGCATGGGACGGCGGCGACCTGCTGGACCTGCCCGTCTTGTTGAAGGCCAAGGGCAAGTGCACCACGGACCACATCAGCCAGGCCGGCCCGTGGCTCAAGTACCGCGGCCACCTCGACAACATCAGCAACAACCTGTTCCTGGGCGCCATCAACGCCTTCACCGGCTCCGCGGGCGGCGGCAAGGACCAGCTCGACGGCAAGACCAAGCTGTTCCCCGAGGTCGCGCGCCACTACAAGGCCAAGGGCCTGCGGTGGGTCGTCGTCGGCGACCAGAACTACGGCGAAGGCTCCAGCCGCGAGCACGCCGCCATGGAGCCCCGCCACCTGGGCGCCGGGGCCATCCTATGCCGCAGCTTCGCCCGCATCCACGAGACGAACCTGAAGAAGCAGGGCCTGCTGCCCTTGACGTTCGCCAACCCGGCGGACTACGACAAGGTCCAGGAGGACGACCGCGTCAGCGTCGTCGGCCTCAAGGACATGGCGCCAGGCAAGCCGGTGGCCGTCGTGCTGCGCCACAAGGACGGCCGCGAGGAGCGCATCGAGTGCCGCCACACCTTCTCCAAGGACCAGCTGGAGTGGTTCCGCGCAGGAAGCGCCCTCAACTTGCTGCGGCAGCGCAAGTAGCCGGTTCGTCATCCTTATCACGCCGGGATCCCGCTGGCCCGCCATGGCCAAGAAGGTCTACCCCGCGTCGCAGTACTACATCGCCGGCGGCATCGCGCTGGCCTTCGGCGTGGGCCTGCTCACGATGGGCTCCTACCTGTACGGCGGCGTCTTTGGCCTGGTGGGCGCGGTCCTGCTGGGCGTCGGCCTCTCCAAGCGCGCCCCGACGGCGTAGCCAAGCTTCGGCGCCGCGGCCAAAGCGTTCAAGGCCTCGCCGACGGCGTGGGCCCTATGCGCTTGTTCCTGGTCCTGGCCCTGCTTCTCTTGGGCGGCTGCATCGACGAAGGGAGCGTCCCGGCGACCTCGGGCCCGCCTGCCTCCGATGCGCCGGAATCCCAGCCCCCGCAGCCCGAGCCCATCTCCATCGACGACCGCTACCGCCCGACCGACCCTCCTGGAGCCGCCCCGGAATCCCGGACCGTCCGCCACCAGTTCAACGGCAGCGCCCTGTTCGCGGCCTCCCCCGCGGCCACCTTCGGATGCGAGTGCCTCTTCGACGTCCCCTTGAAGGAGGGGGCTCTCCATCTCGTGCTGGAGGCGGACGGCGTCCGCGCCGAGGGCTTCCGCTGGCAGGCCCACGGCGAAGAAGGGCTGGGCGGCAACCCCCTGCACGCCGACCTCGAGGGGCCATTCCCTCCCGGAACGCTGGAGGTGAGGGTGGCGCCGTTCGGGTTCCCGGCCACGGCCTTGTCCGAGTTCACGGTCACGGTGACGGTGCAGTACGGCAAGCCGTCCTTGGCGCTTGGCGGGCCCTCGGCCTAGGCAAGCCTGGCGAGGCCGGCCACCGCACCGTTTTTCCGCTCCCAGGCTCCCTGGTGGCTGCCCATGGACCCTCCGCTGCCCTCCCCTGCGCCGGCTGAAGCCCTCGTCCCCGTGCCGGGCACGATGCGGGTGGTGGCCTTCGACCTGGAGACGACCGGCCTCGACACGCTCTCGGCGCGCATCATCGAGTTCTGCTTCCTCGAGCTCGACGACCAGCTACGCGAGCTGGGCGCCTGGACCGAATTGGTGCATCCGGAAATCCCCATCCCGGCCGACTCGGTGAAGGTCCACCAGATCACGGACGCCATGGTGCACGGCAAGCCGTCGTTCCGCCACTTCGCCGGCCGCGTCCAGGCCCTCGTGCAGGACGCCGTGCTGGTGGCGCACAACCACAAGTTCGACCTGGAAATCCTCAGCCGCGAACTGCAACGCGCCGGCCAGCCCGGCCTCAAGCCGTCGCACCCGTGCATCGACACCCAGCGCGTCGAGTCGTTCGTCAACTCGCACAGCCTCGCCGAGACCTACAAGCGCTACGTCGGCGCCGAGTTCGACGGCGCCCACCGCAGCCTCGCGGACACCACCGCGACGGTCGAGGTGCTGCGCCGCCAGCGCGACCGCCACCCCCAGAAGCTGCCGCCGACGCTGGAGGGCCTGCTGGTGGCGAACCTGGAGCGCCGCGCCCGCCCCGACCGCGAGCAGAAGGATTGGCTCGACCACGGCCGCCGCTTCTACGCCGACCCGCAGAAGGTGTTCCGGTTCGGCTTCGGCAAGTACCGCGACTGCCCCGTCCTGAACGTGCACAACTGCACCAAGGACCCGCGCGGCGGCGAGGCCAGCCACAGCGACTACCTCGCCTGGATGCGCGACAAGGGCGACTTCCCCGAGGACGTCAAGGCGCTCGTCGTGTCGTGGATCGGCCCGCCCACCGTGCGGCTCGTGAAGGCATGAAGGTCCTCGCCGTCGGCCGCAACTACGCCAAGCACGCCCGCGAGCTGGGCAACGCGGTCCCCGAGTCGCCCATCTGGTTCTGGAAGCCGGACTCCGCCATCATCCCGGACGGGGAGGCCATCGAGCTGCCCGCCGGCATCGGCCCGGTCCATCATGAGGTCGAGCTGGCCGTCCGGCTCGGCAAGCCCGCGCGCCGCCTCGACGCCGCCGCCGCGCTGCGCTGCGTCGACGCCATCACGGTCGCCAACGACCTGACGGCGCGCGACTTGCAGGAGAAGGCGAAGAAGGCCGGCCTGCCGTGGGCGCAGGCCAAGGGCTACGACACTTTCCTTCCGTTGGGAGCGTTCCAGGAGTGGGATGGGCGGGACTTGCAGCAGATGGAGCTGCGCCTGAGCATCGACGGCCAGGTCCGCCAGCACGGCCAGACCCGCGACATGGTCTTCGGCGTCGGCGCGCTGCTGGCGCACGCGTCGTCCTGGACGACCCTGCGGCCCGGCGACGTGCTCCTCACGGGCACGCCCGACGGCGTCGGCCCCGTTGCCGCGGGCCAGCGGGTGCGCTGCGAACTGGTGGGCGTCGCTACGCTGGAGAACCCCGTCGTGGCCGCCTAGTCAGCCGCCGCCAGGCGCGACGCGGTCGGCGCTGGCCACGGTCTGCTTGCGCGGGTCGAGCGCCTCGTCCACCTGCTCGCGGGTGAGGCCGGAGTCGCGGTAGGCGATCTCGCGCACCGTCTTGCGCTCCTTCTGGCTGGCCTTGGCGATCTTGGCGGCCTTGTCGTAGCCGATGAGGGGGTTCAGGGCGGTGGCCATGCTGACACTGCGCTCGACGTTGCCGGTGGCGCGCTCGACGTTGGCGGTGGTGCCGTCGAGGCAGAGGTCCGCGAACACCCGCGACGCCGAGGACAGCAGGCGGATCGACTCCAGCAGGTTGTGCGCCATCATCGGGAGCATGACGTTGAGGTCGAGCTGCCCCCACTGGCCGCCGATTCGCACCGCGGCGTCGTTGCCGGTGACGTGGGCGGCCACCATCGTGACGCTCTCGCAGATGACGGGGTTCACCTTGCCGGGCATGATGCTGCTGCCGGGCTGGATGGCGGGCAACTGGAGCTCGCCGAGGCCGCAGTCGGGCCCGGACGCCATGAGGCGGACGTCGTTGGCGATCTTCATGAGGCTCGCGGCGACGGTGTCGAGGGCGCCGGCGGCGAACACGTAGGCGTCGCGGCTGGCCTGGGCCTCGAAGTGGTCCTTGGCCTCGACGAAGGCGAACCCGGTGGCCTCCTGGAGCTTCTCGGCGACGATGCGGCCGAAGTCGGGATGGGCGTTGAGGCCGGTGCCGAGCGCGGTGCCGCCTTGGGCCAGCTCAAGCAGGCCGGGGAGGGTGGCGCGGACGCGGGCGATGCCCAGCTCGACCTGGCGGGCGTAGCCGCCGAACTCTTGGCCCAGGCGGATGGGGACGGCGTCCTGGAGGTGGGTGCGGCCGACCTTGACGACGTCGTCGAACTCGCGGGCCTTGCGGGCCAGGCAGGCGTGCAGGTGCTCCAGCGCGGGGACCAGCTCATGCTCGACCTGGAGGACGGCGGCGACGTGCATCGTGGTCGGGATGACGTCGTTGGAGGACTGGCCGAAGTTGACGTGGTCGTTGGGGTGGACGGCCTCGCCGAGGTGCTGGGTCGCCAGGTGCGCGATGACCTCGTTGGCGTTCATGTTGGAGCTGGTGCCCGAGCCGGTCTGGAACACGTCCACCGGGAACTCCTCGAGATGCTCGCCTTGGTAGATGGCGAACGCGCCCTCGGCCACGGCGTCGGCGACCTCCGGCTTCAGCACCCCAAGCTGCTTGTTCGCCTGGGCGCACGCCCACTTGACGAGCCCGAGGCTGCGCAGGAACTCCTCCGGCAGGCGCAGGCCGGACACCGGGAAGTTGAGAACCGCCCGCTGCGTGCTCGCGCCCCACAGCGCGTCGATGGGGACCTCCATCGGGCCCATGGAGTCGCGCTCGGTGCGCGTGGCGGGGCCCTGCCCCTTCTCGAAGTCGGACCCGCTCTCGGCGGCGTGCTGCGCCCGGACCATGGGCGGCGGGAGGGGGGCGCCGTGAAAAAGCCTCAGGCCGGCAGGGGGAAGGGTCGCGCGTCGGCGCGCGCCGAGCGCGAAGCGGAGGCGGCCTGTGCGTCACCCCTAGGGAGGAAGCACGACCTTGCCTTCCCCGTCCAGCGGCCAGGACGGGTTGAACGCGACCTCCCACAGGTGGCCGTCCGGGTCCGCGAAGTACCCCGAGTAGCCGCCCCAGAACACCTTGTGCGCCGGCTTGCGGAGGGTCGCCCCGGCGGCCACGGCCTCCTTCAGCACGGCGTCGACCTCCGCCTCGTTGCGGCAGTTGTGCGCCAGCGCGAAGCCGCCGAAGCCGGGCGCCGTGTCCGCGACCTGCGCGTCCTTGGCCAGCTCCGTGCGCGGCCACAGGCCCAGGACGACGCCGCGCAGCGGGACGAACACCACGCCGCCGCCCGGGGGCGAGCGGGTCTCCCAGCCGAGCTTGGCGTAGAACCGTCGCGCCCGCTCCAGGTCGGCGACCCCGAGGGTGACGAGGCTCAGGCTCGGGCGCATCAGACGGGGACCGAGCCGGCGCGAATCTTGGACGCAAGCAGGCGGCCCGCGGGGGTCAGGTCGAGCGCCTTGGTGCGGCCGGTCGGGGTCACCATGACGAACTGCTTGAGGTAGTCGTTGGCCGGCTCGCCCTCCCGCAGCAGGCGGCCGATGGTCGGGGCGGACAGGCCGATGGAGCCCACCAGCTCGGAGGCCAGCACGACGCGGCCGGTGACGCCCTTCTCGGCGACCTCCTGGATGATGCGGTGCGCCGACTTGACGATGCGCAGGTCGAGGCCGTTCGGCTGGGCCCAGGTGTCGTGGCGCCGGATGGGCTCCTGCGCCTGGATCAGGCTCTGGGTCGGCTCGGGCGCGTGCAGTGCTGCGGCGGGGCTGGCGGCCACCAGCTCTTCCTCGTCGAGGCCCTCCATCATCTCGCGCAGCATCGCAGCCGCCAGGCGCCGGCGGGCCTTGGGGGGAACGTCCACGCCGCCGAAGTCGACGGAGATGGCCACCTTGGCCTGGTAGCCGACGACCGGGAAGTCGCCCTCGCCGCGGGTTTCTTTGCGGTTGAGCTCGAAGAGGAACATCGCGGGCGGCCGACTCCAAGGTGCGCTTGAAAGCGTTGTGGACGGTGCACACGCCCGTCCGCCGGGCGCTTTCTACAGGAGGAACGTGGACATGTTCTAGTCGAGTGGAAGATATGCGGGGCGGTCGCGGCAAGTCGGGGGATGCTTTGCGCGGCGGGCCAGGGCCCCGCGGCCGGGAGGGCGGGGCATGTTCCCAGTTCGGCTAGAAGCAAGGGGGCCGCAGGGTGAACGGCTCAGGCAAGTCCTCACGGAAGCTTCGCGTGGACGACCGGCGCAGTGGGCCGAGGCGGCAAGCGTTCGGCTGCGGATTCTGCTGCTCGCTTAGAAGCCAAGGGAAATCTTGCCGCCCGTCACTCCCGCCAGCCCTCGCTTCGCGTCGGGCTGGCAGTGTTCAAGGCGGGAACATCCCGGCTGTGGTTTCCACGGGGCGCTTCGCGGCCCCTCAGAAACCAAGCGAGATTTTCCCGCCCGGCGCGCCTGTCCTCCTCGCTGCCGCATCGGAGGACAGTGGGCCGAGGCGGCAAGCTTTCCGCTGCGGCTTCTCTCGGCCACGCTTCGCGTGGGCCTCAGAAGCCGAGGGAAATCTTGCCGCCCTTCTTCAGCTGCTCCAGGGCCTGGTCCTTGAGCCGGTCGAGGGCGCGGGGGTCGGCGACGTTCTGGCGCGCGACCTGGTTGACCTGCTGGATCTCCTTGCGCTCGGCGTCGAAGGCGGCCTTGCGCTCGCCACGGATCGCCATGACCTTCTCCCGCAGCTCCATCGCCTTGTTGTGCGACTCGTCCGCCTTCTCCTTGGCGGCGACGAACTCGGCGTGCTTCTTGTTGGCCTCGGAGACCAGGACGCGAACCTCCTTGACGCCGGCCACGAACTTCTGGTGGTGCTCGGTGGCCTCCTTCATGGCCGCGGACACCTTGGCGTGCTCCTCGTCCGCCTTGGCGAACAGCGCGTCGATGGAGGCGTCGGCGTCGCCGAGGTCCACCTCGACCGTCTTCTGCTTCTTGAGCTCCTCCTCCTTGGACTTGAGCTCGAGCCAGAGGTCGCGGATCTTCTCGACCAGGACCTTCTCCTTGGACGGGGACAGGATGGTGGTCTGCTGCTGCTCGACCATCGCCTGGATGTCGTTGCGGAGCTTGCGGACCTGCAACGCGAGGCTGCGGTCGATGTTGCCGGTCTTGCCCTTCTTCTCGGCGATCATCGCCTTGGCCTGGTCCTGGTAGGCGTTGCGGAGCTCCTTGTGGGTGCGCATGACCTCGTTGGCGGCGTCGCGCTTGACCTTGTGCTCCTCGATCTCCTGGGACTTGACGCGGCGCTGCTCGTTGAGCATGTCGCGGTCGGTGCGCGCGGCCTTGGCCAGGTCGTTCATCTGGTTGCGCGTGTCCAGCAAGGCGTTGAACTTGTTCTGGAGGTTGCGCACGTCGACTTCGCCGGCGGGCTCGGTCGGGGCGGTCATGGTCTCGGGCGTCGTGGCCGGCGTCTCGGTCATCGTGCGTCAGTCCTTGCCCCAAAGGGGCGAACCGGTCCACGAAGCCACCGGCATAAACGCTTCGCCGGGGGTCATCCGAAGGGGCGAACCCACGCCGGCTCCAGGGGGCGGGTTTTTTCGCCGGGCGGAGAACGTTTGGGCGCGGCCTACTCGACGACCGCGACGACCTCGCACTCGAACGGCACGTTGAACGGCAGCTCGGCGACCCCGACGGAGGAGCGCGCGTGCTTGCCCTTGGCCTCCCCGAACGCCAGGATGAACAGCTCGGAGGCGCCGTTGGCCACCACGTGGACGTCGGTGAAGCCGGGGGCCGCCGCCGTGAAGTTGACGGTCTTGAGGATGCGCACCTTGTCAAGCTGCCCGCCGGAGGCCTCCTTCAGCACCGCGATGGCGTTGAGGGCGCAGGCGCGCGCCATCTCCTGCCCTTGCGCGACCGTGACGCCGGCGCCGACCTTGCCGGCCAGGATGGCCTTGCCGTCGCGCATCGGGACCTGCCCGGACACCCAGATCACGTTGCCCTGCCGGGTCCAGGGCACGTAGGTGGCGGCCGGCTTGTGCGGCGGCGGCACCTGGTGGCCGGCGGCCTGGAGGCGGGCTTCGACCTGGGACACGGCTTGGACCTGGGACATGGGCCGGCCCAACCGGGGCGCCGTCAACAACCCTTCGCAACCCCGTGGCGGATGCCGCCGCCGCGCCGGCGCCGGCCTGCCAAGGTTTTTCCGGGGCCACGGCACCTCGCCCTCCGATGGACCGGTCCCTCTGCGTCCTTGCCGCCTGCCTCGCCGTGGCCGCCGCCTTCGCTGGCTGCACCGCCTCCGGCGCCCCGTTCGACCCGATCCCCAACGCGGGCTGGAAGCCGGGCTACTCCTTCGACTACACCGTCGAGCTCACGGGCTCCGGCAGCGCGCGCATCGAGGTCGACGGCGAGGTCCAGCACCAGGAGGAGCCGTTCAAGGGCATGCCCGTCGGCCAGCGTCCCATGACGGCCTACCGCGTGCTCGACGCCACCACCGTCGATGGCATCCCGGTCTACCTCGCCCTGGACAACCACCGCAACGTGCGCGCCTTCCGCCAGGCCGACCTGCAGCCCCTGGCCGCCGCCGTGTACAGCGCCGGCACCGAGGTCTCGACCGTGTCGGTCCAGGCCAGCCACGACGACCATTCCTGGCTCCGCTTCCCCCTCGAGCGCGGCGACACCTGGCGCGGCGAGCTGCGCGACTTCGACTCCCCCATCGGCTTCGACATGGGCGTCACCGTCGAGTCCACCGTCTACGGCATGGAGAGCGTCGAGGGCCCGAACGGCCCCGTCGACGCCGTGCGCATCGAGCACGACTTCGCGTTCGACGAGGACAAGATCAAGGACATGATGCTCGCCAGCGCCGACAAGGAAGGCATCGAGGTGCGCTCCCTCTCGGTCGACATCTCCGCCTCCCGCACCGTCTACTACGCCCCCTCGCTGCACAACATCGTGCGCGACGACACCGAGGTCTCCCAGAGCCTCTTCGCCCGCTTCACCCAGGAAGGCAAGGACATCAAGGCCGACATGGAGGCCGACATGACGGCCACCGTGCGCCTCACCCGCGCCACCTTGGAGGAGAAGGCCGCCACGCCGCTGGACAAGCTGGAGACCGTCAAGACCCCCCGCACGCCGCAGGTCGTGACCTCCGAGGGCCAGCCCGCGGTCTCGCTCGACGTCAAGGCCAGCGAGGCCTGGGTCAACGCCGCCGAAGCCCCCACCGTCCGCATCACCGCCGACGCCGTGGGCGTCTCCAGCGTCGTGCTGCGCCTCATCGACTCGACGGGCAACATCGTCCAGCAGGACGCCGGCACCAGCACCGAGTGGACCCTCGACCAGCCGGGCCGCTACCTCGTCGAGGCCACCGCCCGCGCCGCCGACGGCTACGAGGTGCAGGCGGAGACCGAGGTCGTCGCCGGCTACGAGCTCACCGTGTCCGCCGGCTGCGCCACGGTCTCGACCTACTTCCTGGGCTGCGACCAGCTGCTGCTGCCCGTCCGCCCCGGCATCCTGAGCCTCGAGGTCTCCGCCGTGCGCCAGCCCCTGGCCGTCGAGGAGGGCGTGGGCAACCTGTACGTCTCAGGCCCCCAGAACACCGTCGACGCCCCCATGCAAGGCAACGAGGCCACCATCCGCATCGATGCGTTCGAGGAGGAGATGTTCTTCTCCGACTGGCAGGCCTGGTACGCGCCGACGGCCGGCGTCATGGAGGACGTCGACTACCACGTCGTCCTGGACTACGGCCAGCCCGATCAGGGCATCCCGGCCGACGCCGCCAGCCTCCTCTTGGGCAAGTCCGCGGAAACGCTGGCCAGCCCGTGGTCGCGCCCGCTGCTTCCAGGCTGAACCGTTTTCAACCCCAGGCCCCTGAGAAACGGCGATGACCAAGGTCGCCGTCCTCGTGAAGATGGCCCCCGACGTGACGCAGCTCAAGATCGACCCTGCCACCCAGTCCCCGAAGATGGAGGGCCTGCCGTGGAAGGTGTCCGACTTCGACAAGAACGCCATCGAGGCGGCGGTCAAGCTGAAGGAGAAGGGCCAGGCCACCAAGGTCACGGCCTACACATACAACGGGGGGCCCAACGCCCTGAACCTGATCAAGGAGCCGCTTGCGATGGGCTGCGACGAGGCCGTCGTCATCACGGGCCCGGACACGGACGGCGCCGGCATCGCCAAGGTGCTGGCCGCCGCCATCCGCAAGGACGGCGCCGACCTGGTGTTCGCCGGCGAGGTCAGCATCGACCGCGTGGCCGGCGAGGTCGGCCCGCGCGTCGCCGTGCTCCTTGACATGCCGAGCCTGGTCAACTGCCAGGAGGTCCAAGGCGTCGCCGGCGGCATGCTCACGGCCACCCGCGACGGCGACCCGGCCGAGACCGTCGAGGTGCCGCTGCCGTGCGCCGCCACCTTCAACGACGAGGCCAACCGCCCCCGCCTACCAGCCCTCATGCAGATCCTGCAGGCCGGCAAGAAGCCGATCCGCCAGGTCAAGAGCGCCGAGCTGGGCGTCGAGGACGCCGCCTTGGCCCGCCGCATGGCCATGACCAGCAACAAGGCGCCCAAGCAGGACCGCAAGAACGTCGTGTTCAACGGCGCCGACGCCCCGGAGCAACTGCTTGCCGCCCTGCGGAAAGAGGGGGTGGCGTGATGCCGACCGTCCTCGTGTGGTCCGACGACCCCAAGCTCCAAGGCGAGCTCCTGGGCAAGGCCCACACCTTGGGCACCGCCGTCGCCCTCGACATCGGCTCCCTCCCCGACTACGACTCCGCCACCATCGCCGTCGCCCTGGCCACCGTCGCGACCAACCACAAGGCCGACCTCGTCCTGGTGGGCGCCACCAAGAAGGGCAAGGACGTCGGCCCGCGCGCCGCCGCCCACCTCGACTGGCCGTTCGCCGGCGAGGCCCAGTCCGTCGGCGGGCCCGGCAACTGGACCGTCGAGCGCATGGTGCTGTCGGGCAACTCGAAGGCCACCTACACCATGGGGCCGACCGCCGTCGTCACCGTGACCCCCAAGACCTTCGAGGGCGGCGCCGCGGCGGCCACCGGCCACAAGGCCGAGGGGCTCAAGGGCTCCCGCGTCAAGGTCGTGAGCCGCAAGCCCGAGCGCACCGGCGGCTTCGACCTCGGCTCCGCGCCCGTCGTCGTCGGCGTCGGCCGCGGCTTCAAGGCGCAGGGGGATCTCAAGATGGCCGAAGAACTGGCCAAGTGCTTCCCCGGCGGCGCCGTCGGGTGCAGCCGCCCCATCGCGGCCGACCTGAAGTGGCTCGGCGAGGAGCACTGGATCGGCCTGTCCGGCCACCAGATCAAGCCCAAGGCGTACATCGCGTGCGGCGTGTCCGGCCAGATCCAGCACATCGCCGGCATCCGCGGCTCGAAGCTCATCGTCGCCATCAACACCAACAAGGACGCGCCCATCTTCCAGGTGGCCGACTACGGCATCGTGGGGGACATCTACCAAGTCGTGCCGAAGCTGACGCAGCTGCTGAAGAAGTAGCGGGGCCTAGACGCCTCCCACTAGACACAGATTCCACAGAATCCTCTGAAGCAGTTCTGTGGAATCTGTGTCTCGGTGGGCTCTCGGCGGGCAGAGAAGGCTCGGGACAGAAACCCTAAGCCGGAGCCTCCGCGTCCCAACCTCCGATGCGCGTCACGGTCGCCGTCCTGGCCCTCCTGCCCCTGCTGTCGGGCTGCCTGTTCAACACGGGCGGCGGCCTCGAGCCCAAGGACTTCCTCACCGACGGCACCTACAAGGAGTGGGTGCTGGAGGTGGACGCGGTCTCGGGCCACCAGCCGCCCACCTCGCTGCTGACGGCGCTTGCCAACAAGCTGACCCCGCTCGTGCACAAGGACGACGTCCGGTTCCAGGTCGACGAGACCATGCGCCCCGACGACAGCGAGTGGACCAACGACGCCCTCCTGTCCCTGTCGCGCGCCCACCAAGGCCTCAAGACCGGCGGCAGCAGGGTCGTGACCCACCTGCTGTTCCTGGACGGCCACTACGAGGTCGACGGCGTCCTCGGCGTCGCCTTCGACCATGACCTCGTCGCCATCTTCTCGCAATCGGTCCACGACGCCTGCTCCAACCCGTTGCTGTGCAGCAGCGTCAACGACATCCTGGAGGCCGTCACCACCCACGAGCTGGGCCACATCCTTGGCCTGGTGAACAACGGCGTCCCGATGGTCCAGGACCACGAGGCGGACAGCTGCCAGGACCAGCCCGACCAGGGGCACTCCACCAACACCCGCTCGGTCATGTACTGCCAGGTCGAGACCGTGAGCATCCTGTCCATCCTGGGCGACGGGCCGCCGAAAAGCTTCGACGCCCAGGACAAGGCGGACCTGCGGGCGGCGGGCGGGCGCTAAGGCCGCTCTCCGAACCTGGTGCGGGCCTCCTAGAATCCGCCTCGCCCCTCGTGCTCCGCGATCCCTTGCCCAAATTCTGCAAGCGTCTGCAGCCAGCCGGCTTCGACCCGGCATCCCTAAGCGTGTCCCGCCGGTCCCTCGGCCGTGGCCGCGAGCCAGTGCATCCCGTCCCCGGACCTGCCGTGCCGGGCGAACCTGGACCTGATGCCGCCGGGCACCGCGGCCTGGATGTACGCGCTCTCCGGCCTCGCCGTCCTGGTGATGCTGTGGGGCTTCTGGACGATGGTGCGGGTCTGGCGCGCCGGCAAGCCGTGGCAGCCGGGCGACTGGCGGACGGGGCTGTCGCGGCTGGTCCGGGCGATGGCGACGCACCGCAAGTTCCAGCAGGACCGCAAGCCGGGCACGATGCACGCCTGGATCTTCTTCGGCTTCGTGATGCTGTTCATCGGCACCACCATCGTGGCCATCGACGCCGACCTGTTCGAGGCCATGGGCGGCAAGCTGCTGTTCGGCAACCAGTACCTGCTGTTCGAGGTGGTGCTGGACGTCTTCGGCCTGCTGTTCGTCGCGGGCGTCGGCTACGCCATCCACCGCCGCATTGTGCAGCGGCCGCCGCAACTGCACCGCACCCGCCTGGCCGAGGCGCCCCGCTGGTTCCGCGGCGTCGACGGCGACCAGGCGGCGCTGTGGTTCCTGCTGCTGATCGGCGTCTCGGGCTTCGTGCTGGAGGGGATGCGGCTGCGCCACCAGATCGTGGACGAGGGCATCAACTACGCCGGCTGGTCGTTCGTCGGCTACGGCATCGCCAACCTCATGTCGTCGGTCAGCAGCGCGCAGGTCGCGGCCGCCTACCCGTTCGTGTGGGCGCTCCATTTCATGCTGTGGAACGCCGCCATGGCCGTGCTGCCGTGGACCAAGCTGCGGCACATCTTCACCTCCAGCCTGAACCTCTACTTCCACGACCCCAAGCGCCAGAGCCTGCCCAAGCTGCCGACGCCGTTCAACCTGCAGAAGGTCATGGAGTCGGGCAGCACCGACATCCCGCCGGTGGGCTACGCCACCATCCGGGACTTCACTTGGAAGGATCGCCTCAGCCTCGACGCCTGCACCAACTGCGGCCGGTGCGAGGCGCAATGCCCCGCCACCGCCGCCGGCCGGCCGCTGTCGCCGCGCAAGCTGATCCAGGACCTCAAGGTCGAGATGTGGGACGACTGGCGCGCCGGCAAGGGCAACGCCGGGCACAAGCCCCGCAAGCTCACCGAGTCCGACGGCGTCGGCGCCGCCATCCAGGAGGCGACCCTCTGGAGCTGCACCACCTGCCGCGCCTGCGTCACCGCCTGCCCCGTGGACATCGAGCACGTGGACCTCATCGCCGAGATGCGGCGGGCCCTCGTCATGGACTCCAAGCTGGACGAGCACCAGCAGAAGCTCCTGGTCAACATCACCAACGCCGGCAACCCCTACGGCTTCCCCGCCTCCGACCGCCCCAACTGGACGGCGCAGCTCCCGCCCGGCGTCGTGGTGCCGCTCGCCGCCGACAAGAAGGCCAAGGGCGAGGGCTTCGAGTACCTGTGGTGGATCGGCTGCTCCGGCTCGTTCGACCCCCGCAACCAGATGGTCACGCGCGCGGTCGCCACGCTGCTGAACGCCGCCAAGGTGGACTTCGCCATCCTCGGCGCCGAGGAGCGCTGCAACGGCGACCCCGCCCGCCGCCTCGGCGAGGAGGGCCGCTTCCAGCAAAGCGCCATGGAGAACCTCGTCACCCTTCAGCAATACGGCGCCACCAAGGTCATCGCGCAATGCCCGCACTGCCTCAACGCCCTGGGCAACGAGTACCCCGAGTTCGGCGCCACCTTCGAGGTCATCCACCACACCCAGCTCCTGGAGAAGCTGCTGGGCGAGGGCCGCATCCCGCTCAAGCAAGGCAAGCCGCTCAAGGTCACCTACCACGACTCGTGCTACCTGATGCGGCACAACAACATCGCCGACGCGCCCCGCGCAGTGCTGCAGAAGGCCAACAACGGCCTGCCAGTGCTGGAGATGGTGCAGAACCGGGCGCAGGGCCTGTGCTGTGGAGCTGGTGGCGCCAACATGTGGTACGAGGTCAAGGACGAGAAGACCCGCATCAACGTCATCCGCGCCAAGCAGGCCGCCAACACCGGCGCCGACACCGTCGCCACCGCCTGCCCGTTCTGCCTCACCATGATGACCGACGGCCTGTCGCTCACCGGCCAGGAAGGCAAGATGGAGGCCCGCGACCTGGCGGAGATCGTCCTCGACCACCTCGACTGGACGCCGCCGGCCCCGCCGACGCCCGTCGTCGCCGCGGCAAGCGACGCGGGCGGGGGCGGCGGCTGGTCGGGGTAGGCTGCGTCGCCGCCTGCCTTAGCCAATAGGCGTATGCCGGCCGCCAGGATTGAGGAAGGGGTGCCCTGCAACCTTTCCTGCTTCGCCGCCATCCTGCTGGCCCTTGGCCCCGGCACCGCCCCTTCCGTCCAGGCGGCGTCGGGCTCCTGCGAAGCCGAGGCCCTCCCGGTCCCCGTCGCCATGGTGCCGCTCACCGTCCACACGCTGGTCAACATGCCCACCTGCACTTCCTCCGCTTCGTGCACGGGCTGCACCAGCATGTCGGCCAAGATCACCGTGGAAGGTGTCGGGCTGGTGAGCGGCCAGATGCTGGCAACCGGCCCCGGCGGCGACGAGCTGGTGGCCTGCGCCAACGTGAACGTCTGCACCGACACCGCGACGGTGTCCTTCACCAGCCTCACGTTCTACTGCGAGGGCTCCAACGGCGACCTGGACCAGCTCGAAGCCGTCGACCCGGTGCCCACCGTCGCCGTCGGCTTGAAGATCAAATGCGAGGTGGGTTGAAGCCCCGACCGAAAAAATCCCGGGCGCGCATTGTCAACGGGAGGCGCGCGCTTCAGCCAAACGACCGCAGCCCTTAAATTCGAAACGATGGACTGGGCCATCCATGCGCGGCAAGAGCATCCTGGCTCTCGTGGCGGTTGCGGTCTTCGTGGTGGCCTCGGTCCCGATGGCGGACGCCCACGTGGATCCGGAGCCGAAGAAGCCTACCCCGACGACGTTGTACTTCCACATCTTCGACACCTTCAACGCGTTCCCGATCAACACCCAGGCGCCCAACACCGAGTTCTTCCGGGTCGGCGGCACCAACTTCCCCACCATCGTCGAAGGCAACAGCCAGACCAACTACGACTTCAATACCGTCTACGGCTTCGCGACGTCTGGTCCGGTGGAGTACAACTTCATCGAAAACGGCCAGCCCCGCTTCCACCCGGAGCGCGGCATTGCCCGCGACGTCAAGATCGACGACGGCACCGACGTCATGTCCTACCTCTACCTCAATGTCCGCGACTTCTTGGGCAACTCGGACGGCGCGCCCAACTACCTGCCGTCCTTCACCTTCCGCCTCACCATGCGTGAGGGCAACGTCATCGGCCCCGATGCCGAATTGGACGCTGGCGCCAAGATCATGGAAGGCCAGCTCACCGCCCACGTCTGGGACGACAAGGGCACCGGCATCCCGGCCCCGCCCTCCGCCGACAGCCTGACCACCTTGACCCCCGACGCCGACGGCATCGTCGAGTTCGCCATCAAGATGAACCTCGAGCAGACCGCCATCAACAAGGCCAACGCCTACAACCTGCGCCTCGACTGGTTCCAGAACCCCACCAGCGACGCCGCCAACGACGACAAGGCCGCCGAAGGCTACATGCGCCTCGTCTCCGACGCCAAGCACCACCCCCGCATGGAGCTCGCCATCACCAACCCGGTGTACATCGACTACATCCACCCCGAGGTCGCCGCCGGCATCCTGCTGATCCACACGGCGGAGAACTCGCCCTGGGGCACCTACGACATCGACGTCGAGAACATCACCATCGAGGTCACCGGCCCGAGCACCCCGCTCGACCTGCCCGTCGTGGTGTCGCAGAACCAGCACGTCCACAACCTGCACGACAAGTCGGCCGAGGTCACCTACCTCTGGCGCTTCCGCGACGAAGGCGCCGAGGAGGGCACCTACAAGATCCACTTGGAAGTGCAGAACCAGGCCCACTCCGCCGTCGCCAGCCAAGAGGCCAGCTTCGTGGTCGAGGCCAAGCGCGCCTACGGCATCGACGAGAAGGGCAACGAGGTCAAGGTCATCGTCCCCGAGGACACCGAGTCCTCCCCGGGCCCCTCGCTCTTGATCGTCGCCGTGCTCCTGGCCGGCGCCGTGCTGGTCCGCCGCCGCAAGGACTGAGCGCAAACTCCCGCTCCTCCCCCTCCTTCTTCCCCTCCCCCTCCTGTTCTGGCTGGAAAAAGGACGCTTCAGGAAACCCATTTCCGCTTTTCCGCGCTTTTGGCAAACCGAGTCCGAAAACCGCGGTGCGCCGGGTTTCGCGGCTCTGACCACATGATTGAAAAGCCCCGAGCCCCCCTGGGACTGCATGCGCAAGTCCGCCATGATGGTCGGCCTCCTGTTGGCGGCCCTCCTCTCCGGCTGCTCCGGCGGCACCGACGACCAGGTCACGACCACCCAGGACATCGGCAAGGGCGACCTCGCCGACGGCAAGGGCGGCATCGCCGGCGTCGTCATCGACGACCGCTACCGCCCCATCGGCGGCGCCAAGCTGTTCCTGATGCCCCTGGGCCTCAGCGCCACCGGCGACGCGCTGGGCCAGTTCGAGTTCCGCGACCTCGACCCCGGCACCTACCAGCTGCGCATCGAGGCCAAGGACCACGAGGGCGCGCCCGTCCCGATCGACGTCACCGCCGGCGAGTTCACCGAGGTGGAGGCGCCCGCCCGCCGCATCTTCAACCAGGACGGCACCATCATCACGACCCAGTACTCGGTCTTCATCGACTGCTCCGCCGAGACCCCGGTCCTCGCCCTGGCCGCCATCCCCATCACCGGCTGCATGGGCGACACCACCGGCGACTCGACCCGCGCCTACTTCATCAGCCAGCTCTCCGAGAACGACGCCAACCTCACGACCTACATGGTCACCGAGGTGCTGTTCAACCAGAAGGGCGACTACACCGTGGCCATCCGCGACGGCAACACCTTTGACGACTACTTCTCCGAGGCGGACCTGCTGAAGGGCAACTACCTCCGCATCGTCAACCAGGACAACGTCACCAACGACGCGCCGTCGCAGAACCAAGGCCGCAACATCCCGTGGGACCCGGCGCTGCCCTACCAGACCATCGTGTTCCCGCACGGCGAGTTCTACGGCGAGATCCACAGCACCGTCTGCCCGCCCGGCGTCCCCGGCGTCGTGTCGTTCACCTGCCTGTTCGGCCTCGGCGCCGACCTCGGCGTCAAGGCCCAGATCGTCCAGTCGGTCTTCCTCGGCCCGCCCGAAGTGGACATCGACTCCTACGCCGTGCTGAAGCCGGCGGACGCCTAAGACGGCACCGCGGCCGAGGGCGGGCGGGGAGCCCCCCAACACAATGCTGATAGACCGGTTGCCCTCGTGGAAAACCAGCATGCGCACGCTGCCGTTCCTGGCCGCCCTCCTGCTGTCCGCCACCGCCTTGGCCGGCTGCGGCGACAGCGGCACCTCCGCCGATTCCAGCACCACCCAGGAGCTCGCCAGCGGCAAAGGCGGCATCAGCGGCCTGGTGATCGACGACCGCTACCGCCCCATCCCCGGCGCCGTCGTGGTCCTCATGCCCCTGGGCCTGCAAGCCACCGCCGACCAGATCGGCCAGGTCGCGTTCAACGACCTCGAGCCCGGCCCCTACGAACTCCTGGTGCAGGCGCCCAACCACGAGGCCGCCCCGAGGGCGGCGGACGTCGCGGCCGGCGAGTACACCGAGGTCGAGCTGGAGGCCCGGCGCATCTTCAGCCAGGACGGCCGCATCGTCACCACCGAATTTTCGGTCTTCATCCCGTGCGCCGTCGACTACGTCGCCAACGGCAACGTCATCGACTGCACCCTCGACCAGTCCGGCGACTCGTTCCGCGCCGGCTTCGTCTCCGACTACACCCCGTACGGCGACAACGTCACCTACCTCGTCACCGAGATGCTGGCCAACAAGGACGACCGCTACGAGGTCCAGGTCCGCTGCGAGGCCGCCGCCGACTACATGGGGGTCGCCCGCATCAACGGCCGCTACGCCCGCTTCACCCTCCAGTACGGCAACCAGACGCCCGACGCCCCGGTGCCCCCCGAGTACGGCGCCACCAACGACTGGACCAACGACTGCGCCGACCTGAACACCATCCTGTTCTCCGACTCGGCCGGCCGCGAGGAGATCCAGTCCGTCGACCCCATCGGCATCATCTGCTGCGGCGCCGGCGCCCACTTCGGCATCAAGGCCAAGTTCGTCCAGAGCCTGTTCCTGGGCCCCCCTGAGGTCGACCTGGACAGCTACGCCGTGCTGCGCCCCGACGCCTAGGAAAAAGCGCTTGTAAGGCCCGGCCCTTCCCCAAGCCATGGGAACGGCAGCCATCCTCGCGACCCTCCTGCTGGCGGCGTCCCTCGCGGGCTGCTCCAGCGACGACGCCCCCGTCGGCTCGCAACAAACCACCCAAGAGCTCGCCAACGGCAAAGGCGGCATCTCTGCGCTCGTGCTGGACGACCGCTACCGCCCCGTGCCGGCGGCCACCGTCGTGGTGTTCCCGCTCGGCCTCAAGGCCGTGGCCGACCAGACGGGGCAAGTCATGTTCAACGACCTTGAGCCCGGCGCCTACGAGCTGCGCGTCCAAGCCGACAACCACGAGGCCGCGCCCCATCCCGTCGACGTCGCCGCCGACGAGTACACCGAGGTCGAGATCGAGGCCCGCCGGGTCTTCAGCAACGACGGCGCCATCATCACGACCGAGTACTCCGTGTTCATCAGCTGCGCCGTCGACTTCGTCGCCAACGGCATCGTCCTCGACTGCACCGGCGACCAGTCCGGCGACTCCGACCGCGCCGACTTCTTCTCCGACTACACCCCTCACGGCGCCAACGCCACCTACCTGGTCACCGAGATGCTGGCCAACCAGAAGGACCGCTACGAGGTCCAGGTGCGTTGCTCCTCCGGCGGCTACTACGCCGTCGCGCGCATCAACGGCGAGTACGCCAAGATGACGATGCCCTACGGCAACGTCACGCCGGACGCGCCGGTGCCGCCCGAGTACGACGAGCCGCGCGCATGGGAGAACGACTGCTCCGACCTGCAGACCATCCTGTTCTCCGACTCGGCCGGCCGCGAGGAGATCCAGTCCGTCGACCCGACCGGGTTCATCTGCTGCGGCGCCGGCGCCCACTTCGGCATCAAGGCCAAGTTCGTCCAGAGCCTGTTCTTGGGGCCGCCGAACCTCGACATCGCCAGCTACGGCGTGCTGCGCCCATCCGACGCATGATTTTGTTGAAATAGCGGCAGACATGTGTGAACCGTGGACCTGCGTCCCTTCGCCTGCGCCGCCGTCCTGCTCTTGCCGTTGCTGCCCGCCACCGGGTCGGCGGAGCAGCCCAATGCCGCCGTTCCATTGGCCAGCGTGCGCACGACCACGTCGGCCGGCTTGGAAAGCTCCGCGACCCTGTACTACGATCCTGATTTCCATACGTACAAGCTGACCTACCTGCTGGAGCCCGAGCAGGAGAACCTCTACCACGAACGGGGGACCCCCCAAGGCGTGTACTACCTGTTCCAGTCCGTGCTCCGCGACGACGCCGGCCTGTACGCCTGCTATACCAACATGGACGGCACCGCCCGCCCCGCCGAGACCGCCATCGGCGTCCGCAACGCCCAGGTCGACCCCGTCACGATGGGGACCTGCAAGACGAGGGAATGCCACGAGGACGACGGCGAGCAGGTCTGCGGAGCCCCGACGCTCCATTACCGCGTCGGCAGCCCCATCGGCGAGCTGCGCTGGGAACTCTACGCCGGCATCGTCGGCGTGTCCCACGAAGACGACCCCGACCCCAGCGTGCTGATGTCGTTCTTCAACAACCTGCGGGACGGCCTGCTCATCGTGATGGTGTGCGCCGCCCCCACCGTCGCGAGCGGCGGCGCGTTCGGTTCTGCTTGCCCGATCGCCTTGGAGCTTGCCTTGGGTTCCCTCATCGGCCTCGTCAGCCACTACGAGCAGGTCGACGCCGCGAACGAGGACGAGGACGTTTTCCTCCACCAGCAGACCATGCTGGCGACCAACCTCACCATCACGGGCGTGCCCACCATCCAGGCCACGCTGGCCAGCATCCCCGACGGCCACGACACCTTCGACGTCATCGAGTACCTGTTCTACCACCCCGACAGCCCCATCCCGTTCGCTAAGGACGGACCGTATGGCGGCGGGTTCTCAACGGGAGCGGGAGCGTGGGTGTCGGACTCGTTTGGCGTGGTTGGAAGGCTGGAGGATTTGAACTCCAAGGTGTGGCAAGCATTGCCAGAGAAGCGGGCACGGTTTGAAGGCGGGAGCACCTCCGACGGCGATTTCGGCAAGATTGTTCGCCACGCCATTCCATACCTTGGCACATTGCGGGCTGGTTCCGGTGGAGGCACCGAATGGAGTTACAACGTCTATTCCTTCTGGGACTACGAGTTCCCGAACGAGGAAACGGTCGATGACCTGGTCGATTTCGGGCAGACAGGCCTCGCACCCTCAAGTCGGGCGTTCGACTGGCAAGTGGACTACGAGGGCGTGCAGGCGATGTTCATGCCCTCCGGGCAACTGGGCCCGGCCCAAGGGCCGGTCGTGGTGCCGGCGGGCTTGGCGGCGCTGCCGTCCGAGCTCCGGCACAATGCCACCGCGAAGGGAATCGTGGGCGATGCCTGGAACGAGCAGCGCCAAGTCTACCTGATCGACTTCGACCCGTTCCCGGTCGACCTGTTCTGCCTCTCCATCTGCACGGCCAGCGGCGGCGAGCCCGTGGTCTACACGGCAGGCTCACCCCTGGAGAAGGAGGCGCTGGTCGCGGCCATCGATGCCTATCGCGCCGAGGCAAGCCTTCCGGAGGCCTACTACATGACGATGGGCGTCAACGCCCTCGACCGCGCCCGGTTTGGCCAAGACCTCGACCTGAGCGGCTATTACCTTGAGCCCTGGTCAAGCTCCACCAGCCTGCTGGCGCCGCTTGGGTTCCAGACCATGACGGAGGACGAGGAGGCGTTCCCAGACTATGACATCCCGCTCTACTTCATCGTCTACGTGGTCTAGCCTGCTGGTTGGGCTAGTGCTGCTAGCTGGCTGCGGCACGCCGAACCCGGGCGGGGACTCCAGCACATCAACCTCCTCCACGCCGCCGCCGGTCGAAGCGTTCGTGAGGCATGCCTTCCGTGCCGAAGGGGCCGGCAAGCTGGCGTTCCACCTGGACGACTACGATTTGGGCGGCTGCGACGCGACCGACGAACTGGAAATCCGGCAGTATGCGGCGGACGGCAGCGTCCATGACTGGCGTGGAGCCCGCAAGGAAACACTGGGCACTTTGGTGGTCGACCTCCCTCAGGACGGGGTCCATCTTCTGCTGACGAAGTGCGTGTTCGGGCAAGTGATGCCTGCCACTGCCGGAGTGCTCGTCGAAGGCGTCGAGGAACTGATCCAGAGCAACATCCACCCCGACGATTTGGTGGATGTCACCTACCGGTTCGCGTGGCCCGACGATGTCCTCGGATGGGAACCTTATGCCGGTGGGTTCCAGAGCATTTGGCGGGTTCCTTTGAACTATTTGGGTGGCTACTGCTGCATCCTGGAGCCGCCGTTCCAAGGCTCCATCGAGCTGCTGCGGCCGGACGGATCCCGATATGCCTACGTCGAAAGCGTGAACGGCCAATGGGACACCATGGAAGGCTATCCTGATGCCCCCTTCCCGCCGGAGTTGACCGTTCGCGTCTCCACCGTCTGCTGCGGCGCCAACTGGACCATTCCAACGGTCATTTGGGACGGCGCCGACTTCCAGGCCTTCGGGATGCAGCCTCCGGACCGCGCCAAGTACGCAACGGACCTCAAAGTCGAGTTCGTGCCGCGGTCGTGAGGGGCGACCATTCCTACGCTGCATCCGTCAGCGCAGCCCCGCGGAACAAGCCTCAAGACCCCGTCCTCTGCTGCGCGTCCATGCGCGTCCTTCCCCTTTTGGCCGTCGCCGCCCTGCTGCTTGCGGGCTGCTCCGGCGAGACCGCCCTCGACCCGACCGCCGGCCCCGACCAGCCGCGCGACCTTGCCTCCGGCAAGGGCGGGGTGGCGGGCCTCGTCATCGACGACCGTTACCGGCCCATCCCTGCGGCCCAGGTCATCCTGTTCCCGTTGGGCTTGGAGACGGTGGCGGACGCGCTGGGCCAGTTCACGTTCCTCGACCTGGAGCCGGGCGCCTATGAGCTGCGGGTGCAGGCGGAAGGGCACGAGGGCGCGCCGACGCCCGTGGACGTGGCCGACGGGGAGTTCTCGGAGGTCGAGGTCGAGGCCCGCCGGGTCTTCAGCAAGAGCGGCCAGATCATCACCAACGAGTATTCGGTGTTCATTCCGTGCGCGGCGGGCTTCGTCGCCAACGGCGTCACCGCCAACTGCCTGCTGGACCTGTCGGGGGACACGTACCGCTCCAGCTTCACCACCCAGTTGAACGCGACCTTGGGCTTCACTTATTTGGTCACGGAGATGCTGGCCAACCAGGCGGGGACCTATTCGGTGCAGGTGCGCGAGGACAACGGCAGCCCTTCCGGCGGCGAGCGTTACGCGGTCGGCCGCATCACCGATGGCGTCTACATCAAGATGACCAACCACCGCAACGAGACCAACACGGAGCACAACACGCAGCGCAACAACGTCAACTGGACGGGGGAGAAGCCGTTCGCCACGGCGCTGTTCTTCGAGGGCGACTACGCGCAGGAGGCGCAGGACGCCTACGACCTGGTGTGCCAGCCCGACCTGCCCCAGACCTGCCGCACCGCGACCGGCGCCGGCGCCGCCTTCGGCCTGGAGGCCCGCTTCGTGCAGTCCATCTTCATCGGCGAGCCCGAGGTCGACCTCGACGGCTATTTCACCATGAAGCCGAAGGAGTAGGCGATTCGGAACCGCCACCACAAGGCCCAAGAACCGTGGAAAGGCTCGCCAACCCATGCGCGCGATCCTCCTGGTGGCCGTGCTCGCCGCGGCCGGGCTTGCCGGCTGCTCCGGCGGCACGGATTCCGACCCGTCCCTTCCGACGCCGGACGCCCCGATCGCGGCCGGCAAGGGCGCCATCTCGGGCCTGGTGATCGACGACCGCTACCGGCCCATCCCGGGCGCCGTCGTGTCGCTGTTCCCGCTTGGCCTGCAGGCCACGAGCGACAGCCTTGGCCAGTTTGCGTTCTTCGACCTGGAGCCCGGGGCCTACGAGGCCGTCGTCCAGGCCGCCAACCACGAGGCGGCGCCGCTGCCGGTGGACGTCGTCGAGGGCGAGTACACGGAGGTCGAGCTGGAGGCCCGGCGCGTGTTCTCCGAGAACGGCCGCATCATCACCACCCAGTATTCGGTGTTCATCCCGTGCGCGGCCGACTACGTCGTGAACGGCATCATCGTGGGCTGCCTGGCCGACTCCTCCGGCGACTCGTGGCGCCCCGGCTTCACCACCGACGTCACGAAGATGGGCGCGAACCTGACCTACATGGTGCACGAGGCCAAGATGAACCAGGTGGGCGACTACGACCTCCAGGTGCGCGCCAGCGACGGCAGCTCCTCGGGCGGCGAGCGCTACGCCGTGGGCTTCATGCGCGACACGGACTACCTCAAGATGACGAACCAGCACGGCGTCAAGAACGAGGAGCACAACGAGCAGGACAACAACGTCCCCTGGAACAACACCGCGCCGTTCGACATCCTGGTCTTCATGAGCGGCGAGCAGCGCGAGGCGTTGAACGAGCTGTCGGGCACGACCTGCAACAAGGACGTGGACGACCTGAACCGCGCCGTCGGCTCGCCCGCGCGCACCTGCAACTGGCGCGGCGTCGGCGCCACCTTCGGCATCAAGGCGACCTTCATCCAGAGCCTGTTCGTCGGCCCGCCCGAAGTGGACCTCGCCGGCTACCACACCCTTGGCCCGAGCGTGTGAGCATGCGCGCCGCCGTCTTCGCCGCTTTCCTCTTGCTGCTGCCCTTGGCCGGCTGCGCCGGGCCCGAGGCGCAGCCTGTCGCCGGCCCGGCCGCGGAGCTGCCGCCCATCCAGGCGGGCCGCGGCGCCATCGCCGGCCTGCTGGTGGACGACCGCTACCGTCCCATCGGCGGCGCCGAGGTCGTCCTGTTCCCGGTCGGCCTGCAGGCCGCCAGCGATGCCTCCGGCCAGTTCGCGTTCTTCGACCTGGAGCCCGGCGCCTACGAGCTGCACGTCCAGGCCGAGGGCCATGAGGCGGCGCCGGCGCCGGTGGACGTCGAGGAGGGCGTCTACACCGAGGCCGAGGTCGAGGCGCGCCGCACCTTCAGCGACGTCTCCGACACGGTGACCGAGCAGTATTCGGTGTTCGTGCCGTGCGCGGCGTCCGCGGTCCTGGTCGCAGTCATCATGAAGTGCGTCCTGGACGGCGACGACAGCTACGACTGGGGCTTCTCCTCCGACTACACCGCCTACAACGACACCACGTTCGTCGTCTCCGAGTTCCTGGCCAGCCAGCCGGACGGCTACCTGGTCACCTGGGGCTGCGACGGCGGCCTCGCCGACCACACCTTCGAGGGCGTGTACACCCGCCTGGTGCTGGAGGTCGGCGGCAGCCGCAACGGCACCATCGAGTGGCAGAACGACTGCGTGCTCGGCGCGACCCTGTTCTACGTCGGCGCCGGCAGCGCCACCACCAAGGAGGCCGGCTTCTCGTGGGGCGCCGGCGCTCGCTTCGCGGTCAAGGGCACCTTCCTCAACACCGTGTTCCTGGGCCCGCCGGAAGTGGACCCCGTCGCCCATGCGGTGCTGCGGCCGAAGGGGCAAGCCTGAAGTCCCCAGGAGGGGATGGGCGGGTTCGCCATGCCCCGTTCCTTCCTTGCCGCTTGCGCGCTTGCCGTGCTGCTGCTGGCCGGCTGCTCCAGCCCGGCCGCCACCGTGGAGACGGGCACGTCCCAGCCGGTCCTGGAGGCCGGCAAGGGCGCCGTGACAGGCATCGTGATCGACGACGTGTACCGGCCCATCCCGGGCGCCCAGGTCGTGCTGTTCCCGCTCGGCCTCCTGGCCACGGCCGACCAGTCCGGCCAGTTCGGGTTCACCGACCTTGAGCCGGGCCCCTACGAGCTGCAGGTCCAGGCCAAGGCCCACGAGGCCAGCCCGGCGCCGGTGGACGTCAAGGAGGGGGAATACAGCGAGGTCGAGGTGCAGGCCCGCCGCGTGTTCTCCGACGACGGCCGCATCGTGACCTTGCAGTACTCGTTCTTCCAGCCGTGCGCCGAGTCCGCCGTCCTGGTCTCGACCATCCACGGCTACTGCTTCCTCGACGAGTCCGGCGACTCCTACCGCCCCGGCCTGGAAGGGCTTGACTTCTCCGGCTACGGCGCCAACCTCACCTTCGTCGTGGCCGAGATGACCGTCAACCAGCCCGACGACTACGTGCTGGTGATGCGCTGCGACGACGGCTCCTCCTTCGGCTGCGGCGAGTACGTCCGCTCCGACACCAACGGCGCCGCCTACGCCAAGGCCATCATCCGCAACGGCACCAACCACCAGATGACGCCCGACTCCATCAACTACACCGTCGAGGACCCGATGGAGGTGCTGGTGTTCTTCTACGGCACCGGCCGCCACGAGACCACGGACGTCCTCCAGCCCGTGGGCTGCGCCTCGCCCGTCCAGCCGACGAACCCGCTCAACGGCAAGCCCGCGCTGTGCCGCGAGTTCTACGGCGCCGGCCACCGCTTCGCCGTCGAAGGCAACATCGTGCTGACGCTGTTCATCGGCGAGCCCCAGCTTGACATCGAGAGCTACGGCGTGCTGGCCTGAGGTTTCCGCAAGCCGCCCATCAAGGCCAAGACCCCCGTTTTCTCTGCCGTCCTATGCGGCTCCTGGTGGCAGCCCTCCTCGTCCTGGCCGCGCTGGCCGGATGCGCCTCCTCTGAGGACCGAGACCCAGGCAACGTCCCGCTGCCGAGCGGCACCGGCGGCGTCCTCGTGAACGTCGTGCAAGGCAACGGCGACCAGGCCCCGATCGAGGGCGTCACCATCATGGTCAAGGCCGCCAACCTCGTGGCCACCACCGACAGCCAAGGCAAGGTGGTGTTCCGCGGCCTGGAGCCCGGCAACTTCACCGCCGTCGCCTACAAGGACGGCTACGAGGGCGAGCCGGAGACCTTCCTGGTCTCGGCCGGCGCCTACGTCGAGGTCGTGTTCTTCCTCGACAAGCTCAGGTGACGGCCACCGCGCAATGGGCGCAGCGGGTCGCCCGCTTGGGGATCGTGGACAGGCACTCCGGGCACGGCCGCGTGTCGGGGGCCGGCGGGGCGCCCTTGCGGCGCATCCGGTTGAGCTGGCGCACCAGCAGGAACACCGCGAACGCGACGATGAGGAACTCCAGCACCGCGTTCACGAACCGCCCATAGTTCAGCGTCACCGCGCCCGCCGCCTGCGCCTCCTCCAGGGTCGGGTACGAGCCGCCGCGCAGCACCCAGAACCGGTTGCTGAAGTCGATGCCGCCCAGCAGCATCGAGATGGGCGGCATCAGGAGGTCCGCGACCAGGCTGGCCACGATCTTGCCGAACGCCGCGCCGATGATGACGCCCACCGCGAGGTCCATGACGCTGCCCTTGACCGCGAACTCGCGGAACTCCCCCAGGATGCGCATGGCGAGGCGATCGGCGACCCAATCAAGACCGCTTCGGACCCTGCCGCGGCTTGCCGAACAGGACGTAGCCCACGGACAGCCCGATCACCATGCCGAGCATCAGGATGAAGGCCGGGTCCTGCCAGAACGGCACCGCCGGCGGCCCGGGCAGCCGGTCGACGACCTCCAGCAGGACGGTCGCCTCGCCGTGCTGCTCGACGCCGCGCGCGTCGTGGTAGGCCACCGCCAAGTCCAGCAGGGCGGGGCCGGTGGCGTTGTCCCAGATCCGCGCCGTCCAGGCCACGGTGGCGGGCTCGTCCGGGGTCAGGTTGAGGGTGTAGCGGAAGAACCGGGGCGAGCCGACGGTGGCGCCGCCCGCCGAGACCCAGTCGAGGCCGGGGCGGGCCGCGAAGTAGACCTCAACGTCGGCCGCCGCCTCGCCGCTCCAGTCGAACGTGAGGGTCAGGTCCACCAGGGTGCCGGTCTCGTAGGCGGACGGGTGCGCCGGCAGCCCGCGCGGGGTCGCCATGCCTTCCACGTCCAGGTCGGGCAGCGCGATGCGCACCTCGTCGTCCTTGTTGTCCGTGGAGGTGGTGCACGACGCCGGCGGCGCCATGGTGTTGGTGCAGGACGGCATCCGCGGCTGGCCGACGCCGTCGCAGTGGCCGGCGGGCGGCAGGTGGCAGTCGCCGGCCGCCGGCAACGCCCACGCGAGCGGAAGGAGGCTCCAGGCCACGAGCAGGACAGCGGCCAGGCGCATGCGCGCCGACCCCCGCCCCGCTATTTGGGCCCCGCGCTTTCCCATCAGGCTTTTTCGCAGGCCCCGCTGCCGGCTGCCATGGAGGAGCAGGGGGAGGAGGCGGCAGAGGCGGCAGATGCGGCGCCGGAGATGGCGCCGGAGGTGGCGGACCTGCGCGACCGCCTGGCCCGCTGCCGGGCCGACTACGACAACCTGCAACGCCGCGTCCACCGCGACGCGCAGCTGGAGCGCGAGCGCAACAAGGCCCGCGTCCTGGAGTCCTTCCTGCCGCTTTTGGAGCTGGCGCACATGGCCGCCCACCAGGCCGAGGCCCACCCGGGCCCGGTGTCGGAGGGCGTCGTGATGCTGGCCCGCGAGTTCGACCGCCTCGCCGAACGCGAGGGCCTGGTGCGCCTCGGGACGGTCGGCGAGAAGGTGGACCCCGCCCGCCACGAGGTGCTGGCGCAGGAGCCGGCCCACGGCGTGCCGCCCGGCCACGTGTCGCGCGTCGTCCAGCCCGGCTACCTGCTCGGCGAACGGGTGCTGCGCTTCGCCAAGGTGTGCGCGGCGCCGTAGCGGCCGCTTGCCGACGCCACAAACGCCGTCCATGCCGACGCCTTGCCGAGGGGCGTGCGTGAGGTCCTGCTGCTGCGGCACGCCGAGGCGGTGCCAGGAGGCGCCACGCCGGACTTCGAGCGCACCCTGACGGCGGAGGGCCGCCACGACGCCGAGCGCGTCGGGCTGCGCCTGGTCGCCGAAGGCCTCCGGCCGACCCGCGTCGTCTCCAGTCCCGCCGCCCGCGCCCTCGAGACCGCCCGCCTCGCCGCCCGGGCCTGGCACCTGCCCGAGCGCGACATCCACCGCGACCCCCGCCTCTACCAGGCCGACGCCCGCGCCTACGCCGCCGTCGTGCTCGACCACCCGGGCGAGCGGATCCTGATCGCGGGCCACAACCCGGGCATCGAGGAGCGCGTGCTGGAGAGCGCCGACGCGCCCGAAGAGTTCGCGTTCCCGAAAGGCGCCGTCGCCCGCATGAACGTCGAAGGCTCGGCGTGGCGGTTCGTCGCCATGCTGCACCCATAGGAATGGACAAAAACGTCCATCGGCCCAGACTCCGACCCTTCATGTAGCGCCCGGCTCGTGCAGGACGCGTGAGCGACGACGCCGAGCTGGACATCCTGCGCGGCCTCTCCGGGGCGATCGTGGCCGTGGACGACCACGGCCGCATCACGTTCGCCAGCACCACGGCCCAACGCCTGCTCGGATGGGGGCCGGAACTGATGGGCCAGCCGCTGCTTTCCATCATCCCAGGACGGCTGCAGGCCCGCCATTCGGAAGGGTTCGGCCGGTACTCGAAGACCGGCGAGTCGCGGCTCATGGGCCACACCGTCCGCGTCCCCGCCCAGCGCAAGGACGGCAGCGAGAAGGAGCTGGACCTGACGATCCGCGTGTTCCGGCGGCCCGACGGCACCAAGCTGGTCGCGGCCGCCTTGTCGGAAGCGGCGCTGGGACGGCCGCCGCCGGACCTGCTGGTGCTGGAGTCGGCGTTCGCGAGACGGTTGTACCAGCTCGTGTGAGGGTTCTCCCGACCTCGGCAAACAATCAAGACCGTGGGCAGAATCTGGCGAAGTTGCAGCAGGCCCAGACGACCAGGTAGATGTCTTGGTCGCTGCACGAGTAAAACGGGTCCCTTGTGGCGCAGAGGTCGTCGTTGTTGACCTCGATCTCGAAGTAGCCTTCATTGGTGGTGTAGCCGTGGCCGAGCCATTCGTCGTCTTGGCCGCTGTCGTCGTCGTGGATGTCATACCAGCAGACGCGGCAGTCGTACCAAGCTGTCGGGCTGCTTGGGGCTGTGGGGTCTTGGAAGGGCAGGCGGAGGGTGCCGGAGACGGTCATGCAGCGGGAGATGCCGCAGTAGCTCGGTGAGGTGGGCGAAGAAGGGCTGGGGTCGCTGCCCTCGCAGAGTTGAGGCGCGGCGAGGCACACAGGTTCGGGACACGAGTTGTTGGCGCAAGGATCGCAGGCGACTGGAGTGGGCGGACCACAGGTTGGGGGAACACATGCGGCGGCTGGCGTGCAGTTCGGGATGCAGACGTCGCTATCGAGTCCCGCAAGGCCGTCGTTTTCGCATTGCGGAGGAACCGGGACCGGCAAGCAGCCCTGGATGTTGCATTGTGGGATGCACGGGTCTTCGTCCGTGACTGGGTTGGTGTTGATGCCCTCCTCACAAGGCGGTGGTAGAGGCACGCAGCTCTGGATGGGAGAGCAGTTGGGCGTGCAAGGCTCGTCGTCCTGCGTGCTGAATCCGATTCCCGGCTCTTCGCAAGAAGGTGGCGTGCAGTCTTGGACGGGACTGCACTCAGGGACGCAGTCGTGGTTCTCGTCCGGCCAGAACACGGGCGTGTCGGCCTCTCCACAGAGCGGCGGGGCGCACTTGCTGGGGCAGTCTTGTGCTGGAGCGCAGTGGGGCGTGCACGGGTCGTCGGTGTCGCTCAACTGGATTCCTTCCTCGTCGCACGGTGGCGGAAGGCACCCGGAAGAGTCGCATGGATTCGGAACGCATTCGGAGGTTGGCGAGCAGTCGGGCGTGCAGGGTCCATTGACGACGAGCAGCAGGATGGCTTCTAGGATTCCTGGGCTGCCACATTCTGGTGGGAGGCACGACGTCACGGGACTGCATGGCACCGGGAAAGGCAGGCATTCTTGGGCTGGTGTGCAATCCGGAGTGCATAGTTCGCCGGGGTCGTTCTCGAAGAACAGGCCAGGCTCATCGCATTCGTCAGGCGCGCAGGAATCGGGTGGGATGCATTCGCAGGTTTCGGAGGAGGCGAGTGGGGGGCCGGACCAGTCCTCGTCGCACGGCGTGGGGCAACTCTCGTCGCTGACGTTGATGTCGGGGTTGCCGTCCCACATTTGGTCGATGCTGTAGTCGCGCACATCGACGCTGTGCGGGTCTGACGGGTCGCAGGACTCGACGGTGGGATTGCATGCGGCGCCGCCACCGGGTCCACTCGCAATGCCGCTGCACGTGGGCACGTCGCGGTGGATCATGCGCGCCTGGTCAAACGCCGTCGGGGCAGGCTGGACGGGGTTCGGGTAGTGGGCCAGAAGGGAGGCGGGTGGGTAGAGGCAGCTGATGCAGGGGTCGAAGGCTGGATCCCATTGGAGCCCCGCAGAGATTGCGTTGGCGGCGGCGAAGAGCTCGAAGTCGCCTGGGCTGCCAATGATTTCGCCGTCGGGTCCGAAGCCGAAGGACTCGCGGGCGGGTTCGTTCGCGCCGAAGGTGCCTTCACGCAAGCCAGCGTCGACGGGGAAGGCAGCTGCGGTGAGCGTGACTACGAGCGCGATTGAAGCAAGCCTGCGAATCACAGCGCTCCAAGGTATGGGCCGGATATATCCATGCTGAACACGCAAGCAGTCCAAGCAGCTTCCGCGCACATCGCCTACTGCCTTGCAAGAAATGGGGGCGCTCCATCAGGTTATTACAAGGGGAAGCGGAACGGGCGAGAAGCGTTCATGTAGAACCGCTGGCGGTGCCAAATTGCGCCCGTTGCTGCTTGGCAACGTGGCAACGGAGCGGATGGGACCGTGCCCGAGAAACCAGACAAGAAATTCGAAGCCACTATCAGCGTCAACGGCCAAGCCGTCAAGGATTCCTACCCCGAGAACCAGAAAATCCAGGTAGCTGTCAAGAAGGCCTTGAGTGACACTGGAAACAAGGACGACTTGTCCTTGTACGATGTTACCTTCAATGGGAAGCCGGTGGACGTGAGCAAGTCCTGGAAGGATTCCGGCATCCCGGAAAAGGCGACCATCATCTTGTCCAACAAGCCAGGCAAGAAGGCCTAGTCGTGCCCGTCTTCCCAGGCGAACTGGGGCGCGTCTTCTTCCCCTCGTTCGCAGACCCCATTCAAAGTGCTTCTGCAAGCCAGCACAACTGGCAGGTTGTGTACGTGGCGTACCCGTACTTGGCCGTCCATGTCCTCAACTCGGAGCGGAACGCCAAGCTGGGAATCCTCTTCGACGCCACGGATTGGCCGCACCGGCCGCCTCGCGCAATCCCATGCACACCAGATTTCACAAAGCGACTGGCCTCGAAAGAGGTCGCTCCTTTCCTGCTCAGGGAAGGAGGGGAGAACCACGTTTGGGATGATGCGAAACGACCTGGGCAAGGCGCATATTTCTGCGTCGAAGGGACAAGGGAATTCCATGAGGATTATGGTGATGCACTGTCATGGGAGTCCGTAAGGCATCTCCCGAACTTTGGTCCAGTCGGAATCGTGAACAACGTTGTCTCACTTCTCAAGAGGGACTAGATGAAACCAGTCGACTTGAAGTCAATAATGGAATTCCGAGTCGGATCTGACGCCCTCCAAGCGGCCCAAAACGTTTTGCAGCAAGCCGGAAGCCAAGGCGTCGAGTGCCTGGTACTGCTCGCTGGAAAACCCATAGACTCCAAGACTCTGCTCTTGGACATGGTGTACGTGCCCGAGCAGCACGCCACAGCACTTAGCGTCCGTCTCTCTCCTGGGAGCCTGATTCCAATCCACCAAGACTTAGCCGACACGGGGAGACTAATCGCAATCCAGATTCACACGCATCCTGGCCATGCCTTTCACAGTGACACCGACGACGCTGACGATACAGTCACGCAAGAAGGCAGCATCTCCATCGTTGTGCCTTGCTTCGGACGGTTCGGACTCAAGAATTGGCCGCACTGCGTGGGCTACATCCGAGACCGTTCCGGCTGGGGGCGAACACTCGAATCAGAAGAATTGAGCGCACTAGTCAAGGTCCACCCATGAACCGCGTAACCGCAGGCACGCTAGCAATGACGCGCGCTCCCCGTGCCAACGTCGAAGCCATTTGCCAGAACTTCAAGGTCCACGTGGTGGTCGACGAGAACAACCCAATCCGCTTGGAACAAGCCCGCCTTGCCATCGGCATCCTTGGCCGAACCTTCCGCAACTTGACCGTCGAAGGCGTTCAAGATCCCGCTCGCCAAGCTCACGTAGGAAGTCTGGTGAATCAAGTCCAATTCCAGCCGGGCGTCACTCCAGACATGACTGTCGTGCTGCAAGACTCCACAGTAGCCGTGCCCCACATACACGCAGATTTCCAGTCTTGGGCCGCAGCCATCTCAACAACCCAGCCACCCGGCTGCCAAGGCAACAACGTACTGGCAGCTCTCTACGCCGCAAGCCTGGCCGCTCAACACGTGTTCAACGTCGCGTTCAAGGACACAATCGAAGGCATTCGCCTCTTGGATGGGCAAGCCACCTGGGACCTTATCACTGGACGCGGAGGCTCCAGCCCACCCGATGCTCCCGCCTTAGACGCGGCTACCCCCATCATCGACGTCACGTTGGTCGGCGTGGGCGCCGTCGGCCAAGCAATCTGTCACGCTCTTACCACCCTGCCAAATCTAGCTGGGCGAATCGACCTGGTCGATCACGAGTTCATCGACCAAGGCAACATGGAGCGCTACTTGCTGGCTACCCAGAAGGCAGTCGGGCAATACAAACCGCAGGTTGCACGTCACGTCCTTGCTTCGCACCATCCCTTACTCCAAGTTCAATTCCCGGCTCCGGCCCCCGTCTATCCAGCCGCGATGCCGACCCGCTTCGAGCCGCGACACGCACTGGGGCTAAGTGCCGGTTCACCAGGCTGGGCCATCCTGCCACTACTCCAAATCGAATACCTGGCGCCACCGCTCACCTACCTCGGCTGGACCGACTTGGATGGCGCTCGCCCCCGTCGCCTAGTGGTGGCGGCGGTCGACTCAGCGGTAACCCGCCGTGACATCCAGTTCGGGCTCCACGAGCAGGTCATGAATGTATGGACCGACAGCGGAGACGCGCTCAACTCATGGGGCTACTCTATTCACCGCATTGGCGACCAAGCATGCATGGCTTGCCAGTACCACTCGAAGACTGATGATCCTGGAACTGCCATGGAGTTCAAGGCACGTCAGGTAGGCTGGCCCTTGGCGCGCGTTCGAGCCTACCTCGAAGACCCATCCAAGACATTGACCAAAGCTGACTTGGACGACTTGCAACGCGCCAAAGGATTCTCGGACACGTACATATCCCAATTCCTCGGGCAACCGTTGAAGAAACTCATCGAGGGAATCTGCGGACAAGGCGCCCAAGTTGGCAACGACCGGATTGCAGCTCCGCCCGTTCCGCACGTGCCGGTAATCGTGGGAATCCATGCCACGTCGGCAATCATCCTGCGAGCGATTGGCTACCAGCAGGTCCCTAATCGGGTGCAAGGAGATAGTCTGCGCTGGAAGTCGACGAGCGCTGAGATCCCGATTGGCGAGCCCGCTGAAGGATGTCTTTGCCAGAATCCTGTGATTCAGCAGTGGTACCGCGGGTACTGGAGCCTACCAAGTAAGCCGGTCATTGCCCCGTAGAATAGTTCCTGTCCGCCTAAGTCATTGCATTGTCAGCATGGAGGTAACTCAGCATGAAACTCACTACGGGCATTGGCAAGTCATCGCGGCTGTGGTGGCCGTCGCCGCGCTGTGGCAATTCGCAGGTTGAAGGAGCACCGCCGTGCGGGCTAACTCCTGAACCGGAACAAGCAAGGGCATGAACGAGCCATACGCGCCTTTGGGGCACATCACTCGACAGCGCAGCGGAGTGTAGCAGTCGGCGCCTTGGTGCCGCGCCGGTAATCTCTGTAGCGTTTTGCTTCGCCCTGCGCCGTGGTTCAGCGCTGTCGCCAGTCATCCATGCGGCTCCCCACTGAATAGGCTAGGGACTACTGTTTTGCCCGACTGTGAAGCATGGATGTTTTCCCAATTTCCAACTCCAAGCTCCTAGTAATGCCATGCATCACATACCAGTAACCAACCCATCCAACTAAAGGAATGAAGCCAATCGTTGCATAGCGTGCGGACCAGTTGTCAAACGGAGCGGCTTTGATGGCAAGAAGGAAAGCAACCGCGAAAAGGACGAAGCCCGCGAGAAGGCCCTTGGTGGCCAGTTGAAAGCCGATTTGGTCTCGGAGAGATCCCAGCATTTCCCGCCTCACCTCATAGAGGGGGGCATAGTGATCCATGTCATCTGCCAGCCGACGCAGCGTGCTGTGTTTCCGTTGTCGGCAATTTCTCATGCATCCCGCAAGGTAAATGGCCTGCCAGTGGTGACTTCTTTGCCGCTCGATTTCTTCGGTAATCCATTTTTGCAAAGTGCTCGGGAACTGCCATTCTATGCGATACTTGGACTTCCTGCGGATAAGATAGCGCCGCTTGCGGGTACGCACCTCGCTTTCAAAGCGCTCGACCTTGTCGATGTTGTCGTGGTGTTGGTCCCGCAACTTCTGCCGAATCTCTTGAAAGAGAGCATTCTCACTTGCTACGGCGCCAGTTCCAGAAAACGAGAATGCGGAGACGATGCTAAAAACGTTCAACGACACGAACTTCTTGTCACTTGTTTCATGTACGAGCGCTGTCACGTCCATCACATAATCGAGGAAGTGTGTTTCCATTTCCCCGCGGAGCCCAGGGCCAACTATGGGTGTTCGGTCGATGATTGTCACTAGAGGGGCTACCGTAGAATCCACGTGAAATTCAACGGCGAGAACTCCGTCTAAGATGTGAATCTTCATTGTGATGCTACGCATTACGGCTTTCAAGGCCTTTAGACGGCTCTCCGCGCCTTGGGCCGAGCCCAGCCTTGCACCCCATTGCACCGTGGAGAATTTAGAGAGGTAAGTCTCCGAAAACCTCATGGATAATCCAGACGCACTTGATTCAATGATGTCATAGCGGCTCTTGCCGTCCTTTTTCCGAAGGTCGGAAGCAGCTCGGTTGAGGAGTGTCCCATCGCGATCGTACTGGCTAAGGGCGAGGACAATGCCTGCTCCACGACCGACTAGCATCTACTCCCCCCCAATTTGTCTAGTCTATAAGAGTGCTGACGGCATCTTCAAATTCTTTCATGGAGGCCTCGCGATTGCGGGCCTTGATTTCTAGGTTAAGGAGTTCTGCCATCGGCTTGCTAAGCAAGTCTTGCCAAATGGCTGTAACTTCGCTAAGCCGAATCTCCTTTCCTGCTAGGGCACGAGCCAGACTTGACTCCACGCCAAAAAATCGGATATGATTCTTACCTGCTGGCGTGACTTCAATGTGCCGAATTGGCAACTGCCGTTCCGGTTCACCGTCTTCGTTCTCGATTAGTTCGCTGTGGTAAAGTTGGAACACATCACGGTTCAGCCTAGAGTCACTTGGGTACAAGAGATACTGGTTGAAGTCGTACCCCAGATCAAGCCCTTTCTTCTCTAGTTTGGCATCCAGAATGGACATTGCCGTATGGAGAAGGCTGTGCCCTCCATCGGAGGCCTCTGCTTTTGCATCGACCGGCTTGATGGACCGTTTGCTGAGCAGGAACAGCACCAAGTCCTTGCGCTCTTGCTCCGAAAGGGTCCTTGGCCCGCTATTCACTTGTGCCCCCTCCTCCCGGAATGCAAGAACTTGGGGGACCATGCAGGGTAGGCTCCGGCTGCGGTGAGATGCTTTTCAGCGACCCACGCGGCTTGCGGGCCAAATCGGAAGGGTTAATAGCCCTAATCCACAAACATTGTGGGATTGAAGCCCCCTCACCCCATGTTTTCGGGGGGGCTTGTGAGTGGCCAAGAGTTCCACAGGAGCGAGCAGGCTCTCTGACCTTGAATCGTTTCGGAAGGGATTTCTTGGGCATCCTACATCCTCGGTCCCAGTTAGGACCGCCCGATGGGGATACCGTCTGGCGGCCCGCCTCCAAGTAGCTTGGGGGCGGAATCCGCCAGAGCATACACGGCCGCAACCCCCGCCTCAAAGTTTCCTAGGCTCGGGGCGAGGGTTGCGGTCAGTCGAACTGGCCCCTCCATGTTCTTAGGCCTCTTTTTACTCCAACGGTCTACTCCGTTTCGGCAAGACTTTAAGGTTGGATTGCGGACCATTTGACCTAAGCCGGCTGGGCGGTGTGCATTCCACCGCGTTTGCCCTTTTATTGGATGTAGGGGTGCTGGCCTCCGTGGAGTTGACGACCGGGCATTGGCAGACCATTGCGGCTGTTGTGACCGCGGGGGCCGCGCTGTGGCAATTTGCGGGCCTGAAGGAGCATCGGCGCGCGGGCGAGCTCCTCCAGCTGGAGCAGGCGACTGCGTCAGCTGAAGCACGGAACGACCCTGTGAGCCATGCATATCGAGCGCAAACCCTGCGCCGCCTTCAAGCCCATGAGGCCGCGTACTCCAATGCTGGGCCAAACGCGCTCTGGTGGGCTGGAATGGCGCTCCTCTCGTTCATTTTCATGATTATGGCCCGTGACGCCGAGTCGACCCCACAACTTGTGGCCTTCGCGATCTTTGTGGGGTCGGTCTTCCTTGCGGGTCGCGCCTTCTCGCGCTGGATGTATTCTTCCAGAACGCTACAGCGCGACATGTCCGAGACCCTTGAAGCGACCATGATTGTCCATAAGCAGAAGTTCATTGACACTCGCAAGAAGGATACGACTCCGGTGCAGTCGTATGACGAGGTGCTGAAAGAAGCGCGGGCAAACGTCAAGAAAGCGTTTCAGCGGCAGCGCAACACCATCCTCATGTTCGCAGTTCTCGTCGCCTTCACACTTGTTTCAGCTTGGTGGCTGGAAGGCCAGGTCCGGACTCGCCAAATCAAGTTGAACGATGTGCGAGAGTGGGCGATGGTCGCAGGCACGGTGGTGGTAATCGTGTTGCCCACGGGTTTCCTGAGGCGGCGCCCGCTTCTCGCCAAGCTGATTCCGCGCCGCAGTCTTAGGGTCGGATTCTGCATCGCGGCTTTCCTGGCTTGGTCACTTCTATGCGCTTTGTACCTGCCCTCGACTCTTGGCAGTGGATGGACATGGCTGAGGTCGCAGGAGTCATCCCCTTCCCTGCAATCGGAACTTCAGACGCTCAGCGCCTTGATTGCCGTAGCGGTGTTCCTGGTTGTGATGTTCGGTCTCGCTCTCAGCCGTGACCTTCGAGCATGGTGGCGAAAACGCATGCAGGTTGAGGCGGCCTAGGCTGGGCAACTGTTCTGTGCGGCCCAAATTCCCAGGCTTCGTTGAGCGTTCGGCCTGGCGAGTCGTTGTTCCATCCTCATGAAGGGCTAATGGTCTCTACCCGCTGTGCACCCAGACTCGTTTCATCAGTCGCCCCCAATTCCACCGCCGTCTACGAAGGAACGTTGGCCCTCCAAGGGGACGCCGGACGTCACCGAGAGGGGCGGCATCCTTCTGGAACTGGAAGCGGTTTCGCGAGCAATCCATCAGGGACATCGAGCAACCGCAGAGATCTCCGGCTCCAACAACTTCTACACAGCTCCGCTACTCTTCTACACCTACGGATTCGAACGCATGCTCAAGATTGCGTTAGTTTTGCGTCGTTGGCATGTGGACGGACGGCGTCCAAGTGGCGGCAAGATCCGGTCGTTCAACCACGAACTTGTTAAGCTCCACGATAAGCTCGTGGAGGAGTGCAAAGCAGGCCCACAAACTGACCTCAATCACCATTGGCAAGGACTCGTTCGTGAGGACTTGGACTGGATGCATCAGGACGAAGATTGCCGCCTCTTCGTTCAAGCGTTGGCTTCTTTTGCGGGGGAGGGTCGGTACTACCATTTGAACCGGGTCCTGAGCCTTCCCAGTGATGGCAAAGGAGCGGAAGACATCATGACCAAATTGGAGAATCACTTGGCTTCCAAACGGGGCATCAGACCGCCGGAAGATTTCCGGGCAAGCCTCGATCCCTATTACCACCAAGTGGGGACGGAGATCACAGCGCTAGCTCGACGGTACCATCGGGCACTTGCTCGTCTATTTCATGCGGGTCTTTTAGGTGGGGTGGGACGGCAGTTTGCTGCGGGAACTCTATGGGACACCGTTTTCCTGACGGACGAGCAATTAAGGGCGGCGGTGGAGTCGACCCCGCTTCCGCGTTAGTTTTTCTCATGCTGCTGCGGGGGGCCTATCGGCGGTGTCCTTCCATTCGTCGAGTAGTTCGACGACTTTGGGGTGGCTGTTGGCGAAGGTCGGCTCCTTGAGCATCCAGCGGAGGTAGTCGGGGTGGTGGAGGGCGGGTTGGCCGCGGTGTTTGCCGAAGGCGAACCGCACCGTGCCGTTCGGATCCTGAGTGAAGTGGTGCACGCGTTGTCGTTGGACTTCGCGGCGCAGGGCGTCGGCGGGGTTCCGCTTCTTCAATTGCTCCTCCAGGACGAGGAGCATGGCGTTGACGTCGGGTTCAGCACGGTGCGCCTTGGGGTGCGTGTAGCCGGTGTAGTGCTGCAAGGCGGCGGTCAGGTTGCGGGGGGAGTCTTGGAGGAAGAGCTCGTAGGGGTCGATGACGACCTGGTTGCCCGGCAGGCCCGTGAATCCGGCGCGCACGAGCTCCTGGTGCAGGAGCGGCACGTCGAAGCGGCGGCCGTTGTACGCGATGATGGCGGCACCTTCCAGGATGCATTGGATGCGGCGCGCCACGTCCCGGAACGAAGGCGCCTCGCGGAGCAGGTCTTCGGTGATGCCGCAGTACGCCTGCGCCTCCTTGGGGAACTCGACGTCGGGCTTGATGAGCGTAGTCCAGCGGCTGCGTTCCTCCAGGTGGGGGTAGGTGACTTCGACGAGGCAGATCTCCACGATGCGCGCCGTGGCGGGGTCCATGCTGGTGGTCTCGCAGTCCAACGCGATGAAGCGCGTCGGGTAGCCCTTGGGGAGCTCCATCAGAATTCCCCCAGGGTGTGGCGGATCAGGATAAGCTGGCCCCGCAAGGCGCTGTAGAGCAGCGGCTTGCGCAAGGCAGCGGGACTCTGGATCCAAGCCGTGGCCATCTCCATCCACTCGTCGAGCTCCTTGGCGACCTCTTGCAGGTGCGCCGTCATGGCAGGCACCGCATAGGAGGCCGGATCCTCGACGAGGACGGCGGCCAGGCTGCGGGCGTCCTGGTTGAGGTCCTGGAAGTCGTAGCCGTCCAGGTAGGCGTCCGGGACGCTCCAGCCCTTGTACTTGCCTTTCTGGAGGCGAATCAGGTTGCGGCGGTCCCGCCTGAAGGCGCCCTCGTAGTCGGTTTCCCGCATGCCGGGGTGCTGGGCAAGGTGAGCCTGCAAGCGTGGGTCGTGCTTCTTGGCGAACAATTCCGCGATGACGCGGGCCGCGTCCACCTCGCTCTTAGGCGTCTTGATTCCGGCCTTCTTGGCCGCCATGAGGAGGGACGGGTCGAGGTGCCAGAACTTCTGGACGTCGACGACGACCTGGTCCGGGCGGAGGTCCATGCCGCCGACGCGCATGCGCGTGTTGAGCCACGCCAGGTCCTGGCCGTACGTCACGAGGACCGAGTCTTCCAGGAAGTCGGCGTTGATGCCCCACGCCCCCGTCGGCGTCAAGGAGAGGCGGCGTTCAGCAACGACGCGGAAGGGGTCCAAGTCGAAGTGGCAGACCTGGATGTTCAAGCGCGGGTGGGTGTAGCAGGCATCCGGACTGCGGGTGCGCACTGCGACGAAGCGCTTCGGGGGTGGGGCTTGCATGCTAGATGCCCTCCAGGTCGCGGCGCAGTCGCAACAATTGGTCTCGCAGGATGGGCACTTGGTCGTGCTTGCCTTGGGCGGTGGTGAGCCAGGCTTCGGCGTCCGTGAACCACTTATCGAAGGCGTCCAACCGCCGGTAGAGGGGGGCGGCGGGGCGCGGCGGCCACGGCGCCTTCGGCGCCTCAGCCAGGATCATTGCCAAGGTGCGGGCGTCGTGGGTCAAATCCTGGAACTCGTATCCTTCCAGGTACGCGTCCACGACCGTCCACCCGGCATACTCGCCCTTGGTGAGACGGACCTGGTTCTGGGCATCCCGCACGAAGACGTCCCCATAATCGGCGGGCCAAGAGGAGCGGTGGGCGGGGTGGGAGTCGAGCTTGAACTCCACGATCGGGTTCCAGTGCTTGCTGAACAGCCTCGCTGTGGCACGGGCGGCCTCCGCTTCGCTGCGGGGCGCCTTGAATCCGGCTTTGAGGGCGGCTTTGGTGAGGCTGGGGTCGAGGTGGAAGAACTCCTGCGCGTCCACGACGACCTGGTCGACCGCCAAACCCAACCCGTACCGTCGAAGCTCGGCGTGCAACTGGTCCGTGGATTGACCGTACGTCACCAAGACCGCGCCCTCCATGAAATCGGCGTCGAAGTCCCAGGCCGCCCGCGCCTCCGGCCGAGCCTTCCAGATGGCAAGTTTCCGCTGCTCTCGGACCCGGAAGGGGGCCAGGTCGAAGCGGCACGCCCGGATGCTCAACTGCGGGTGGGAGTAGCACGCATCAGGGCTGCGGATGCGCAGGGCGACGAAGCGCTTCATGGCGAGGTCCAGGCGGGGGTGGGTTACAGCCCGTTGGACGGCGTTCGCGGAAGTCGTTGTTGTCGGCTGTGCTGAGTTCACCAGGAGTGGAGGGGTGTTTCACTGGGTGGTTGGACTTGAAAAGGAGGGGGCCGGGACCAGGGCGTCGTGGGCCGATAGATTGGTTCAATGCATTGACGCCTTACTGGGCCATAGGCCCAGGCCAGCCAGAAGCCGCGGAACTGGACACCTCAGACCGCCAGCATCATGCTCTTATAGAAGTCCTGACTCACCATTTGCCAGCAGGTGAGGAAAGACCATGGGACGCATCATCGGCATCGACCTTGGCACGACCAACTCGGAGGCGGCCGTCATGGAGGGCGGCAAGCCCCGCATCATCCCGTCCGCGGAGGGCAACGTCTACGGCGGCAAGAACTTCCCGTCCATCGTCGCCTTCTCCAAGGAGTCGGGCGAGATCCTGGTCGGCGACGCGGCCAAGCGGCAGGCGGTCCTGAACCCGGAGCGCACGGTCCAGCGCATCAAGCGCAAGATGGGCCAGAAGTACACCGTCACGATCGACGACAAGACGTACTCGCCGCAGCAGGTCTCGGCCTTCATCCTGCAGAAGATCAAGAAGGACTCCGAGGCGTTCTTGGGCGAGGAGGTCACGGAGGCCGTCATCACGGTCCCGGCCTACTTCGACGACGACCAGCGCCAGGCCACCAAGGACGCCGGCCGCATCGCCGGGCTTGAGGTCAAGCGCATCGTCAACGAGCCCACCGCGGCGGCACTCGCCTACGGCCTCGACAAGGACAACGACGAGACCATCGCCGTCTACGACCTAGGCGGCGGCACCTTCGACATCACCATCATGGAGATGGGCCAAGGCGTCTTCGAGGTGCTGTCCACCAACGGCGACACGCAACTGGGCGGCACCGACATGGACGACGCCATCATCAACTTCCTCGGCGCCGAGTTCCAGAAGAAGACCGGCATCGACGTCCGCGGCGACCGCTCGGCCTTGCAGCGCGTCCGCGACGCCGCCGAGCGCGCCAAGATGGAGCTGTCGGGCATGACGCAGACCAACATCTCGCTGCCCTTCCTCGCCGTGGACCCCAAGAAGGGCCCGCAGCACCTGGAGCTGACCCTCAACCGCGCCAAGCTGGAGGAGCTGGTCCGGCCCATCGTCGAGCGCACCCGCAAGCCGTGCGAGCAGGCGATGGCCGACGCCAAGCTCACCAAGGACAAGATCGACAAGGTCATCCTGGTGGGCGGCCCGACCCGCATCCCGCTGGTGCAGGCGTTCGTGGAGGAGATGTTCGGCAAGAAGCCGGTGCGCGGCGTGGACCCCATGCAGTGCGTCGCGCTCGGGGCCGCCATCCAGGCCGGCATCATGACCGGCGAGGTGGACAAGGAGATCGTCCTGCTGGACGTCACCCCGCTCACCCTCGGCATCGAGACGCTGGGCGGCGTCCGCACCGAGCTGATTCCGCGCAACACCACGGTGCCGCACCGCAAGTCGCAGGTGTTCAGCACCGCCGCCGACCGCCAGACCCAGGTCGAGATCCACGTCCTGCAAGGCGAGCGCCAGATGGCCGCGCACAACAAGTCGCTCGGCAAGTTCGTCCTTGACGGCATCCCGCCGGCGCCCCGCGGCATCCCGCAGATCGAGGTCACGTTCGACATCGACGCCAACGGCATCCTTCACGTCACCGCCAAGGACAAGGGCACCGGCAAGGAGCAGAAGATCACGGTCAGCGGCTCCACCAAACTGTCCGACGCCGAGGTCGAGCGGATGCGCAAGGACGCCGAGGCGCACGCCGAGGAGGACGCCAAGTTCAAGGAGCGCGTCGAGGCCCGCAACCAGGCCGACCAGGCCGCGTTCCAGGCCGAGGGCCTGCTGAAGGAGTCCGGCGACAAGCTCGGCGCCCACAAGGCCGGCGTCGAGTCCGCCCTGGCCGACCTCAAGGCGCTCATCGCCAACGAGGAGTCCAGCCTCGAGGACCTCAAGGCCAAGACCGACGCCCTGCACAAGGCGCTGGAGCCCGCCGTCATCGAGATGTACAAGCAGGCCGGCCCCGGCGCCGGCGCCCCCGGTGGCGGCGAAGGCGGCGACCGGGCCTGGACCGGCAACCCCTCGGAACCCGGCGACGGCCCGATTGACGCGGACTTCAAGTCCGACGACAAGAAGCCTTGAAGGTTTGCGGCCGCGCTGAAATAGCCCCGGCCTGCCAATCCGACGGCATGGCCCGCCGCATTGCCAGCCTCTCGAAGGCGCTCCGCCACGATGCCGACCGACTCCGCAAGCAGGCCGTCGCCGCCGAGCATCGCATGGGCGAGTCGCTGCACGGCTGGTTCGTCCGCTTCAAGCCCAAGGTCGTCCAGGTCGAGCACCGGCTCGAGGCCCGTGCCCGCCGCGCGCTGGCGAAGGCCCGCGCGTCCCGTTGACCCGTCGAGGATCGACAACGCCCCCACGAAGTTGATATTCGTTGGCGGGCGGTCTTTCCCCAACCCCCGCCCGTGACTCTTGCCCACCCAACGCGCGGGCGGGGGCCTTTCGGTTCAGCGCTTCCGGCGCGCCGCGAAGGCCAGCACCAAGGCCAGCGCCGCCACCCCAAGGTGGGGCGCGCCCTCGGTGTCCGTGCCCGAGGCGCTGCCGCTGCCTTGGCTGCCGCCGGTGCCCGTGCTGCTGCCGCCCGTGCCGGTCGGCGTCGTGCCGCTCCCCGTCGTGGGCGTGGTGGTCGTGCCCGAGACGGGGCCCGCCGAGGCGCTCAACATCCCCTTGAAGCCCTCGTAGCGGACCTCGAAGGTGAGGTTCCCGCCCGTGCCGGAAAGGGTGGCGTTGCTGGAGCCGGTGGCCGAGACGCTCCGGTTCAGGAGCTCGGTGCCGTCGGCCTTCATCGCGACGAGGCGGAGCGTGCCGGCCTCGACGGTGGCGTTGTAGGCCAGGCGGATGGTGGCGCCGGCGTCCGGCCAGGAGTAGCGGTCGACGCGGGTGGTGGCGTTCGGGAACGAGCCGCCGAACTCGACGGCGGCGCCCTTCAGGGTGAGATTGAGGCCTGCGTCCCCGGCCGGCAGGCTGCCAGGGGCGGGCCAGGGGCGGCCAACGCCGTCGTCGGGCGCACGGTCGGCGGTCTCCAGGACGCGCGGGGGGTTGACCTCGGAGCCCGGCGGGTTGCCCGACACGGGGCCGCGGCTGACGACCTCGAAGGTGGCGTACAGGCCGTTGAGGCGGCCGCCGGCGGCCGGGTCGAAGCCGGGCAGGAAGCTGAGCGGGACGTCGCAGACGAACTCGGCGCCCGCGAACGACGCCGTGAAGGTCGCCTCGGTGTTGATGTTCTCGGAGCCGCCCGCCGCCGTCGCGAAGCCGCCGCGGCAGGTCACGAACTCCGTGCCGGGCGTGCCGCCGCTGCTGGTGGCAACGCTCGGGCGGATGTAGACGTAGGCCTCGACGGCCCCGTCGGCCAGGCCGGCGGTCGGGACGAAGCCGACGCGGATGCGCTCGTGGACGGCCAGGAGCGAGCCCCAGTGGTCGATGTCCTCGCTGTTGAGGGCGTGCAGCCGGAACGCCTTGCCGCCCTCGACGTCCACCAAGGCGTCGTCGATCCAGACGGCCACCAGGTCGCGCTGGCCGGCGGCTCCTGAGTAGGAGGAATCGCCGTCCCCGGCGGGGTCGGTGATCTCGGGGTCGGTCGCGGAGCCGGCCTGGACGGCGGGAAGGCAAGCCAGGACGACCAGGAGGAGGACGGAAGCGATGCGGCGCACGGCCGCGCCATCCCGACGGCCGTTCAAATCCGTGTCGGAGGTTGCGCTTGCCTGTCCTAGTGGCCGGGAGCCGGCCCGCCCACCGGCCGGAACGCCACGTGGTGCAGGACGTGCTTGAGGCAGAGCGCCTCCAGCGTGTAGTGCTCCGGCGCCTTGCCGAAGCGGCCGGAGACGGACACCTTCATGCGGGTGACGGCGCCGTCGCCGGCCACGTCGATGATGCTGAAGGTCGGGCGCTTCTGCGCGTCCGCCAGCCACGCCTTGAGGAACGCCTCGACCGCGGCGCGGCCCGTGAGGCGCCCGCTCCACGGCGACTCGAAGTCGACGTCCTCGGCCAGCGGGACGGCGGCGCGCTTGGCGTCGTAGCTTCGCACGCCGTCGAAGAACTCGTGCACGGCGGGGTCCAGGACGCCCCTGCCCACGGTCACCATGGCGGCGGCCAGTGAAGGGCGGTTTTAGAGGATATGGTATTCCTGGCGCTTGCGCTCGACGACGGCAAGCACGGTGCCCGAGTGGACCCGGATGCGGGCGCCGTCGGACTGCACCTTGTTGCTGAGGCCCTTGGCCTCCTTGCGGGGGAGCGTGATGTCCTTGCCGTCCCAGCTGGTGCCCTCCAGGCTCACGACCGCGTCGCCGTCCACCGACAGCAGGTTCAGGGTGGCGCCGGCCCGGCCCGCCAAGGCCCACTCGCCGCCGGCCGTGATGTAGCGGATCGACTCGCCCTTGCCGACCATGCTGGCCTCCAGCCCGAGGTCGTGGGCGCGGCGCAGGATCTTGAGGTTGGCCAGGAACATCGCGCTCCGGCCCCCGTGCGCCCCCATGACGAGGATCGAGGTGGCGCCCAGCGAGACCGCCTTCTCCAGCGCCAGTTCCCCGTCGATCTGGTCCTTCTCGGCGGCGTGCCGCTCGATCGGGATGTCGAGCGCGTCGGCCCACTTGTAGGCGTCCGGCTTGAGGGAGTCGAGGTCGCCGACGATGACGGTGGGCGGCCGGTCGGTCTTCAGGAGGGCTTGGGCCGCCCCGTCCGCGCACACGATGGCGTCGCAGGCACGCAGCAGCTTGACCTCGTCCGGCCCCGGCTCGTCGCCGTTGAGGACCAAGGCCACCTTCACGGTCGCCGCAAGGGGGCTCGATATGAAAGCAGCGGGCGAAGCGGCGAAGCGGCCGGCCGCTACGGAGGGAGGGGGGGCACCGGCCCCGGCAGCGACACCGGCCCGTTCGGCCCGTGCACGAGCGGCCAGGTCACGACCTCCAGCCCTGCCAGCGCCGGGTCGCGCTCGCCGGCGAGCTGCAGGTTGTCCATCACGGAGACGTAGTAGTTCACGGCCGGCTTCTCGGCCTCCTCGTACATGTCGAGCGGCAGGAACATGGCGGTGGAGAGCACGCCGAGGGCGACCCCCGTCGCGTCCATGAGGCCGGAGCCGGAGTCGCCGTGGATGCCCGGGCTGTCGGTGAGGACCATGGCTTGGCGGTCCTCGGTGATGGTGTAGATGTGGCCCTCGCGCGGGTTGTCGGGGTGGCCTTTGGCGCGCTGGGGCGAGTTGCCGTAGGTGATGACCTGGGTGCCAGGCAGTTGCGCCGCCAGGTCGCCAAGGCTGGTGGGGCCGCCGAACTCCAGCACCGCCGGGTGGACTTGGCCGCGGGCGCCGGCGCGGTTGGCGATGGCGACCAGGCCGAGGTCCTGGTTGGCGACGATGCCGTCCTTCCACCCTGAGTAGGCGATGGTCCCGGCGCTGGCGATGCCGTTGATGGTGACGGGCGAGCCCAAGGGGGTCTGGGTCTCGTTGCCGAAGCAGTGCGCCGCGACCCCGAGGTAGAGGGTGGCGTTGTCCGGGCCGCGGTACAGGAAGTTGGAGGTGCAGACGCCGACGCCCGGGGTGATGACCTGGACGCCGGGCCGGATGCGCGCCGTCTCGATGTCCGCCCAGCCGGTGGGGACGTAGGCGACGGGCTCCGGCTTGGTGGGGGTGCCCGCCTCCCGCAGCAGGCCGCCGGTGCAGCCGGCCAGGAGGAGGGCGACGGCCAGGAGGGCCAGGGCGCGCATGGCCGCTCCAGCCGGGCCTCGGCGATTCAGGTTTGCGGTGGCCTCCTCCCGAAACGGCGCCGGCACTCCTTTGAGTCGTGGCCGGCTCGCGCCAGCGTGAAGCTCCTCCTCGTTCATTCCGACTTCATCGAGTACACGGCCACCAAGAAGGCCCTGAAGTCGGCGCCCGAGCTGGCGGACGCCGAGAAGGCCGGCCGCATGGAGGAGTGCCTGTGCGTCTTCGTGTCGGTGGAGAAGGCCGACGAGGCCAACCTGGCGTCCTCGGTGCAGAAGGCGGCGGCGGAGATCGTCAAGGTGGCGGACCAGGTCAAGACCCAGAAGGTCATGCTCTACCCGTACGCCCACCTGTCCAACGACCTGGCGTCGCCCGCCGTCGCGCTGGAGGCCCTGCCCCGCCTGGCCGCGGCGCTGCCGGCCACCTTCACGGTCGCGAGGAGCCCCTTCGGCTGGTACAAGGCCTTCAGCATCAAGTGCAAGGGCCACCCGCTCTCCGAGCTGTCCCGTCATGTCCTGCCCGACGGGGTCGCCGTCAGCGCCACCGTGTCGGCGGCCCAGGAGCAGGCCAAGACCAGCGCCAAGGCCACCGGCCCCATCGACGACGAGTCGCAGAACCAGGCCCTCAAGGCGGAGAAGAGCCTCAAGTCGCAGTGGTTCGTGCTGTCGCCGGACGGGTCGCTGGTGCCGGCGGCCCAGTTCGACTTCACGCCCTGGCCCGGCCTGGCCAAGTTCTACGCCTACGAGCACGGCGGCAGCCGCAAGGCGGACTCCGAGCCCGCGCACATCCCGCTGATGCAGGGCATGGAGCTGGTGGACTACGAGCCCGGCTCCGACTCGGGCAACATGCGCTGGTTCCCCAAGGGCCAGCTCATCAAGCGCCTGCTGGAGGAGAAGATCAACCGCATCTGCCGCGACGCCGGCGGCCTGCAGATCGAGACGCCGATCATGTACGACGTCCACCACCCGGCCCTGAACAAGTACCTCAACAAGTTCCCCGCCCGGCAGTACCGCATCCAGTCGGACGACAAGGAATTGTTCCTGCGCTTCGCCGCCTGCTTCGGCATGTACCTCACGATGGGCCGCGCCAGCCTCAGCTACCGCCACCTGCCGGCGCGGATCTACGAGCTGACGCACTACTCGTTCCGCCGCGAGCAGTCGGGCGAGACGGCCGGCATCAAGCGGCTGCGGTGCTTCACCATGCCCGACATGCACACCCTGGTCGCGGACCTGGAGCAGGCGCGCGAGGAGTTCAAGCGCCAGTTCGACCGCAGCAAGGCCTGGATGGACGCCCTTGAGGTCCCCTACGAGACCGCCGTCCGCTTCGTCAAGGGCTTCTACGAGCAGAACAAGGAGTTCGCCACCAGCCTCGCCAAGACCGTCAACCAGCCCGTCCTGGTGGAGATGTGGGAGTCTCAGTCGTTCTACTTCGTCATGAAGTTCGAGTTCAACTTCAACGACACCGTCAACAAGGCGTTCGCCCTGAGCACGGTCCAGATCGACACCCAGAACCCGGAGAACTTCGGCATCCAGTACACGGCCCAGGACGGATCGCGCAAGACCCCGTTCCTGCTGCACGCCAGCCTGTCCGGCGCCATCGACCGCAACCTGTGCGCCATCCTGGAGCACCAGGCGATGGAGGCCAAGGCCGGCAAGAAGCCCTGCCTGCCGTTCTGGCTGGCGCCCACCCAGGTCCGCTTCCTGCCCCTCAACGACTCGTTCCTGGACGAGTGCCTCCGCCTCGCCGGCGAGGTCAACAAGGCCGGCTTCCGCGCCGACGTGGACGACTCCTCCAACGGCGTCGGCAAGAAGATCGCGCTCGCCGAGCAGGACTGGGTGCCGCTCATCGTCGTGGTCGGCCAGAAGGAGGCCGAGTCGCAGAAGTTCGTGCCCCGCAGCCGCCGCGCGGACTACCTCATGGCGGGCGGCGCGGCCCCGGACATGGCGATCAGCATCGAGCGCATCGTCGAGGTGTGCAACATGAACACCGGCGACGAGCCGCGCGCGCCGCTGCCGCTGCCGGTCCTGCTGTCGCAGCGGCCCATCTTCCGCGGCTGATCAAGCCCGAAGGATCGGCAGCCCGAGCGGCCCGCGCACCACCGGGACCGGCGAGCCGGGTCCATCCAACGGGAACGGGACGGCCAGGCTGAACTCGCTGTCGCCGACCTGCGCCCGCGCCCAGACGCCGTCGGAACCGACGCCGGCGCGGACGGGCAAGGGGGGACCGCGAACCGGCGGCAGCGGGACGTCGTCCACGACGCGCTCGGTGCCGTTGAGGCATGACCACGGCCCGGCGCCGTAGTAGGCGGCGGTGAAGTCGCACACCGGCCGGCCCATCAGCAGGGTGTTGTTCGCCGCCCCGAACACCTGCATGGCGCCGTCGTAGACCATCCGGTCCGCGAGGTCGGCCACCGTGTAGCACGCCGGCATCGAGAACCTCGGGTCCACGTCCGCGATGGCGTTGCAGGCGAACACGAAGCCGAGGAGGGCGCAGTCGTTGGTGACCAGGTCCCACTGCTGCTGGACGTCGTCGCGGACGCCGGCGACGAACGAGCCGCCGTTGTCCTCGTAGCGCCAGAGCGGCTCGTCGCCGGCCTGGATCGGCTGGTTCGAGACGCAGTCCTGCGGGGCGGGCGTCGCCACGGACACGGGCAAGGGGTCGGCGGCGACGGCGGGCAGTGCGAGGAGCAGGGCAAGGGCAAGGGTTGTGGTGCGCATGGGTCTCACGTCGGGGTCCAGCTTTCCGCCGAGGCGAAGCGGCTGGCAGGGGCGGCAGAGAGGGGGAGGGTCCCGAGGTCGGCCAATGGACCGCGCTCGGCCTCGAACAGGGCGGCGGCGAGCTCGCCCTGGTCGTCCATGCGGACGTCCAGCGCGACGGGGTTGCCTGGGCCGGGGAGATGCAGGAGGAAGTGGCGAGGCTCGGCGGCGTCGGCGACGCCCGGCAGCACGGTGGCGCCGTAGGCGGCCGCCGCCGACTCGTGGACGAAGCGCTCCGGCGGGCCGGCCGTGCGCAGCACGAGGCCGGGCCGGGCGCTTGCGCCCCGGGCGGCGAACCAGTCCGCCAGCGCCGGCGGGTCGACGGCCAGGTCGAGCGCGAAGCGATGCTCGGACGTGGCGTTGGCGCCGGCTGGCGGCTGGACGTCGACGAAGCTGAGCACCATCGACGGCGCCGCGAGGGTCCTGTCCTCGAGGCTGCCGCGCGCGCACACGGTGAGGCGGGTGGCGACGCCAGCCAGCTCCTGGGTGAGGACGTAGCCGGCGGGCAGGCGGTCCTGGACCGTGGCGGCGGGCACGTAATGGGTGACCTGCACGACCTCGCAGCCTTCGAGCGACAAGAGCGGCGCGATGGCGGCGGCGGGGAACGGGTCCTCGATCGGCCCGGGCGGCGGCGCGGGCGTGGTGCAGCCGGCCAGCGCCAGCAGCGCCAGCAGGAGGGGCAGCTTCACGCCGGCACCCCCGCGGCCGCCGGGGCGGGGACGGTGGCCAGGTGCGGCGGGCCGGGCTGCTCGGGCGCCAGCCGCCAGCGGGCGCCGGGCATGACCCGCTCGACGAGGCCCTGCTGCGCCAGCAGCTTGAGATGGTATTCCGTGAGCGGCCGGGACAGGGCTTCCTCGCCGCGCTGCGCCCAGTGGCGCGCGAAGGCGGCGTAGTCGAGCGGGCCGTGCGAGGCGGCCAGGACGGCGTGGATGCGGGCCCGGGCCGGGTGCTGAAGCAGGGCCGCGCGGACGCGGTGCAGGCGGGAGCCGGCCGCGCCGGAGGCGACGTAGTGCTCGCGGATGCCTTGGCGGTAGCTTTGCACGAGGCCTTCGCGGCTCAGGACGCGCAAGTGGAACCGCACCGTCGTCGTGCCCACCCCGCTGGCCTCGTGCAAGGCTTGGATGGTGATGCCGGGCGCCTCGCGGATGCGCTCCAGGATGCGGACGCGGTTGCCGTTGTCGAACGGCTGGGCGCGCAGCGCCGCCAGCAGCCAGGCCAGCACGCCGAGCGCGCCGGCGCCTGCGGCGGCCGTGGCGACGGCGGCCGTGGCGGCCCACACCTTCGCGTCGCCGGCGGTGACGGACGCGACCGTGCCCTGGATGCGCCAGAGCGAGCTGGAGCCCTCGTGGCGGCCTTGCAGCCGGAGGTCGCCCTCGGCGGCGAAGCGGGCCTCGTCGCCGGCGACGTAGCCCGGCCCAAGGTCGGCGGCGTAGCGGACGTCCTGCACCAGGAGCGTGCCGTGGACCTGGAGGTCCCAGGCGTGCGTGCACGAGCGCCAGGCGGCGGGGGCGAGCGCCACGTTGGCGTGGCTGGCGGTGACGACGGCGAAGGTGACGGTGCGGGTGGCGGCGTTGCCGGCGGTCCCGGTCGCGCGCGGCTGGCCGTCGACCGTGAGGCTGGCGGCGTGCACCAGCATCCGGAGGGGGCCGGCCAAGGCGGCGGGGGCGCCTTCAGAGACGCCGCAGCCGCCGTTCGGCATGACGGCCCACGGATCGGGCGTGGGCACGAAGCGGGTGGCGAGGGCGCCGTCGGCGTACGGCTTGAGGCGCAAGGAGGAGGTCGCGGGGTCGAGGGTCCCGGCCAGGTCGTCGGAGGTCAGCAGCAAGGTCGTCTCGGGGCCGGCCACGACCTGGACGGAGTGGGCGGCGACCGGCTCGGAGGGCAGCCGCTGGTCGGCGGGGGCGAGGTCCAGGACGGTGCGCTCCTCCACGAACTCCACGCTCAGGTCGCCCTCCAAGGACAGGACCTCGCCGACGCCCTCGGCCAAGAGGAGGTGGCGCAGGCTGGCCGTGCCCGCCAAGGTCCCGGCCAGGTCCACCAGGCCGCCGGCCTGGACTTGGCCGTCGAAGGTGGTGTCGGCGGCGGCCGCCGGGAGCGCCGCAAGGGCCGCGACGGCGAACGCGATCCAAAGCCTAGACCGGACCAACAGTCTGTTCGACCCGCTCCCCCTACTAAAGGATAGTAGCACGGTCCTTTGCATCTCCTCAAGAAGGCCGCCAACACCTTGAAGGCCGGGGCCTTGGGGCCGGCGTGCGCCGTGGCCTGCGGGTCGGACCCCCACCCCAACTGCCGGTCGAGCTGTTCGCGGCCCGCCGCAAGGCCCTCGCCCGCTCCCTGGGCGCCGGCCAGGTCGCCGTCGTCGCCACCCACCCCGTCAAGCAGTTCAGCAACGACGTCGACCACATCTTCCGCCCCCACAGCGACTTCTGGTACCTCACCGGCTTCGCCGAGCCCGGCGCCGTCCTGGCGCTCGAAGGCGGCACCGGCCGCTCCACCCTGTTCCTGCGCGAGCGCCTCCCTGAGGCCGAAATCTGGACCGGCCGCCGCCTCGGCGCCCAGGCCGCCCCCGACGCCCTGCTGGTGGACCGCGCCTTCGCGCTCGACGAGATCGGCCGCCGCCTCCCCGAGGCGCTGCGCGGCGCCAAAGGCGTCCACGCCTTGGCCGACCACGACCCGGCCGTCCGCCGCCGCATCGCCACGGCCGCGGGCCGCCGCCTGCGGCCCGCGCCGAAGGACGTGCGGGCGGGCGGGCCGGGCCCGAAGCCCGCCGTCCGCCGGGGCCCCGTGCACGCGCGGACCTTGGTGCACGCGATGCGCTCCATCAAGGACGCCGCCGAGCTGCGGATGCTCCGGAAGGCGTGCGACCTCGGCGTGGACGCGCACCTCTTGGCGGCCGAAGGCATCCGCCCGGGGATGCAGGAGTACCAGACCGAGGCCGACCTGCTGCACGTGTACCGGCACGCAGGCTCGACGGGGCCGGGCTATCCGGCGATCTGCGGGTGCGGCCCGAACGCGGCGGTGCTGCACTACATCCGCAACCTGGACCCGTTGGCCGAGGGCAAGCTGCTCCTGGTGGACGCCGGCTGCGAGTGGGGCTACTACACCTCGGACATCACACGCACCTACCCCGTCGGCGGCCGTTTCGGCAAGCTGGAGGGGACGCTCTACGACCTGGTGCTTGCGGCCCACCGCGCCGCCCTGCGGAAGGTCAAGCCGGGCAACCGGTTCCGCGACCCCCACGACGCCGCCGTGCGCGTGCTGGCGGAGGGGCTCCTCGGCCTAGGCTACCTGGACGGCGACATCGACACCGTGCTGCGGGAGCAGACCTACCGCCGCTACTTCATGCACGGCACCAGCCACTTCCTCGGCCTCGACGTCCACGACGCCGGCGCCCTGCGGGAACCCGACGGCTCCAGCCGCGTCCTGCGCGAAGGCATGGTCCTCACCGTCGAGCCCGGCCTCTACTTCAACCCGGACTTCGCGCCCTGCCCGAAGGGGACGGCAGGCATCGGCATCCGCATCGAGGACGACGTGGTCGTGACCGCGACGGGCCACCGCAACCTCACCAAACGGCTCCCGGTCGAGCGCGACGGCGTCGAGGCCCTGATGCCGCGCTCCTAGGCCCGGAGGATTGAAGCCATAAGGGACCCCGGCAGTGGCATCGGCGTGCAGGCCACCCCGGCCCTCGTCATGCTGGCCTTGGGCATCTTCCTTGCCCCCTCGGCGGCCGCCGCCGGCTTCGCGGCCGAGGCCGCGTTCGCGCCGTTCCCGCCGGAGGAGACGCTGTCGTTCCTCTCCGGCTCGATGGCCGCCGCCGTGACGGCCGAGACCGGCGCCTACGGCTTCCTGGAGCTGCGCGACGAGCTGACCATCACGGGCGTCACCCGCGTGTGCGGCGAGCAGGTCGTCTGCTCGGCCACCAACGGCGCCTACAAGATCGTCGTCGCCCCCGGCGGCTCCGTCGGCCTGCACTTCCCCGACCCGACCTCCGGCCAGGCCGCCGCGGCGCACGCCATCGCCTTCACCGCCGACCTGTCCACGGTCGAGCGCGGCGAGCTGTCCGACCTCTCCGACTACCGCCTCGGCCCCAGCCTGGTGGCGCTCACCGTCGAGGGCGCCTTCTCCTTCGGCCCCATCCCCGCCATCGAGGAGACCCTCCTCACCACGGCCGCCGACTCCTCCACCGCCGCCGGCCTCGCAAGCCTCAGCGACACGACCACCGTCACCATCTACCAAGGCACGCAGGTCTACCAGACCCTCAGCGGCAAAGGTTCCCTCGCGTTCCAAGGCAAGCCGGCCATCGGCCCCATCGCGGCGGACGGCCTGCTGCTGCCGTTCCAGTCGGGCGGGCTCACCATGGCGCGCGCCGACGCGGACGCCGCCGCCCGCGGCCTCGACATCGCGGCCTTGGGGGCCAGCATCGAGCGGATGCAAAGCGCGCTCATGGGCGAGGACGCCGAGCCGGTCGAGATCGACCTGGGCGTGCTGAACCCGGTGGCGAGCCGCGTCCTCAACGGCGCCTTCGTGGACATGCCGACCCAGGCGGCCGAGCCCGGCGAAGTCCTCCAGGAGATGGAGCTGGTCCGGTTCGAGTCGCTGGCCGGCCGCGCCGACGACGGCAGCCTGCGCATGACCGGCGAGGCCCCGCTCGCGATCCAAGGCGGCCGCGTCCAGAGCGCCGACGAGATGGTCGGCTTCGGCTACGCCCAGATGCCGTGGTGGAGCTGGCTCCTCTGGGTGCTGGCCATCGCGGCGTTCGTCACCCGCCTGGTCCGCAAGAGCCCGAAGCGGCACCCGAAGTGGGACAAGCTGCGCTGGGTCGGCTGGGTCGCCGGCGGCGTCCTGGGGATGCTCCTGTCCTGGCTCTGGGACCGCCGCTTCAACGACGTCTTCGGCGTCAGCGTCCTCGACGGCGCTAGCGGCGAGACCCTCCTGCCCGTGATGCTGGTCGAGTTCGGGACCCTGCTTCTCGTGGTGCTCGCCGTCGTGCTGCCCATCCGCATCCTGGCCGCCAACGGCCTCCGCCTCGCCAAGCAAGGCACCTTCATGGGCCTCGCCGGGCCGTTCGCCCTGCTGGCCGGCATCGTGCTGGGCGGCGGCCTGCTCCTGAGCTACCTCGACCTCGTGCTCAAGGGCGTCGGCGGAGCCTGATGGAAGGGTTGCACCCGCGCCTTGCCAGCCTGCTGCGCGCGCAGGGCTGGACCGGCCTCACCGAGGCCCAGCAGGCAGCCCAAGGCCCCCTCGGCAAGGGCGAGCACGTCCTCTTGGTGGCGCCCACCGGCCACGGCAAGACCGAGGCCGCCCTGCTGCCCGTCCTGAGCCGCCTGCTCGCGGAGCGCGACGCCCTCGAGAAGAAGGGCAAGCCGTGGCCGCGCGGCTTCAAGGCGCTCTACGTGACGCCGCTGCGGGCGCTCAACCGCGACCTGCACGGCCGCCTCGTCGGCTGGTGCGCGGAGCTTGGCCTCCGCCTCGGCGTGAGGCACGGCGACACCACGACGGCGGAGCGCAGCCGGCAGGCGCGCGACCCGCCGGACCTGCTGCTCACGACGCCGGAGACGGTCCAGCTCCTGCTGTACGGCGACACGCTGCGCCGCCACCTCGGCACCGTGCGCTTCGTCGTGCTGGACGAAATCCACGACCTCGCCGCCAGCGAGCGCGGCGCGCAGCTCGCCGTCGCGCTGGAGCGCATCGAGGAGGCCATCGCCCAGCCCGCGGCGCTGCGGGAGGCGAAGGCGCCGGAGCGGCCGTGCCCCGCCGCGCCGTCGGCCCGCCCGGACGGCCAGTTCCAGCGCATCGGCCTGTCCGCCACCATCGCGGACCCCGGCCAGGTCGCGGCGTTCCTCGGCGGCCCCGGCCGCGCCGTCCGCACCGTGCAGGTCGCGGCCCGCAAGGAGCTGCGCCTCTCCGTGCAGACGCCCAAGCCTGCCAAGGACGACGACGTGACGGCGACCCGCCTCAGCCTGACGCCGCCCATCGTGGCCCAGGTGCGCGCCGTCCGCGCCCTCGTCGCCGCGCACGAGCGGGTGCTGGTGTTCCAGAACACCCGCGACGGCGCCGAGCTGCTGGTGAGCCGCAGCGCCATCCTGGACGCGGAAGGCGACGGCCCGCCAGCGCGGCTGGCGCTGCACCACGGCTCGCTGTCCGCCGAGCACCGCATGGACGTCGAGGACGCCTTCAAGCGCGGCGAGGTCAAGGCCCTGGTCGCCACCTCCAGCCTGGAGCTGGGCATCGACGTCGGCGCCATCGACCACGTCGTGCAGGTGCAGAGCCCGCGCAGTGTTGCCCGGCTGGTGCAGCGGCTCGGGCGCAGCGGCCACACCGTGACCGGCGTCGCAAGCGGCACGCTGCTGGCCACGGGGCCGGAGGACATCCTGGAGTGCGCCGCGGTCGCCCTGCGCGCCAAGGCCGGCCGGCTGGAGCCGCTGGCGATCCGCGAGCTGCCCTTGGTCGTCCTCGCGAACCAACTGGTGGCGCTCGCCAACGAGTACCAAGGCCTCCGCAAGGAGTGGGCCCGCGCCGTCGTGGCCCGCGCCGCCCCGTTCCGGGACCTCGACGACGCGCTGTTCGACGCCGTCTGGTCCTGCCTGCTGGAGGTCAAGACACTGTTTCTGGAGGAGAAGAAAGCTGACCGCATCGCCCGCGGGGGCCGCGCCCGCAGGCACTTCCTCGACCACATCAGCCTCATCCCGGACGAGACCACCTACCGCGTCGTGGACGAAGCCACCAAGCGCGCCATCGGCACCGTGGACGACGCCTTCGTCGCCGCCGCCATGGCGCCCGGCGCGCTCGTGGTGATGGCCGGCCGCAGCTGGCGCGTGCTGGAGGTCGAGCCGGAGGCGCACCGGGTCCGGGTGGCGCCCGTGCCCGAGCTTGGGCCCGTGCCGCAGTGGAGCGGCGCCCAGCTGCCCGTCAGCTTCGAGGTCGCGCAGGAGGTCGCCGTGCTGCGCCGCCAGGTCGCCGACGGCGAGGTCGGCGCCTTGGCCGGCTTGCTGGGCGAGGTCGCGCTGGAGGAGGCGGCGCGCCCCATCCTGGCGCACAAGGCGAAGGGGCTCGCGGTGCCGAGCGACCGCGTCGTCACCATCGAGGTCGCGCAGCGGGTCGCCGTGGTCGGGGTGAGCCTCGGGACGCGCGGCAACGAGGCGCTGGGCCGCATCACCCAGGCGCTCCTGGCCCAGAAGCTGGGCGGCCACGTCGGCATGGAGTCGGACGCCTACCGCATCCACCTCGCCCTCCCCGCCACGGTCCCCGCCACCGTCGTGCAGGAGGTGTGGGCCAGCCTGGAGCCGCGCGGCCTCGACATCCTGCTCTCGATCGTCCTGCGCGAGTCACCGGTGCTGCGCCACCACCTCGTCCACGTCGCCAAGCACTTCGGCGCGCTGCCCAAGGAACTGGACCCGAACACCACGACGCGCGGCAAGCTCGACGCGCTGCTCGGCCACCTGGCGTTGCAGGAGGAGACCTTGTCCCGGCTCATCCACGACCGCATGGACGTCGCCGCCGTCGCCAAGCTCCTCGGCGACCTCGCCGCCGGCCGCACCACCGTCGTCGTCCAAGGCACCGGCCCGCTCACCCACCTCGGCCGCGAAGAGTCGATGCGGCTCATGCTGCCCGCCCGCAGCGACGACGCCCTCTTGGCCGCCGTCCGCAAGCGCATCGAGGAGTCCGACGCCCTGCTGGCGTGCTGCGCCTGCGCCACCTCCTGGCAGTCGGCGGTCCACCTGCTGCCGAAGGCCATCCGGTGCCGACGCTGCGGCAGCAACCAGGTCGCCTGCCTGCGCCCGTGGCACCTCGACCAGGTCCCCCTGCTGCGCTCCAAGGCCGCGCTCGACCCCGGCCAGGCCGCCGAGCGCGCGCGGATGCAGCGCAACGGCGCCCTCGTGGCCTCGTTCGGCCCCGTCGCGTGCCGCGCCTTGGTCGCCCGCGGCGTCGGCCCCGACACCGCCGTCCGCATCCTCCAGAAGGTCGCCGACCCCGCCAACCCTGCGTTCTGGCGCGAAATCCTGCAAGCCGAGCTGACGTTCGCGCGCACGAACGCTTACTGGCGAGCCTAAGAGCAACAGCAAGCGCGGCACATCTGCCGAAATGGGTAAGAAACCGGCGGAATCAATGAGGCAGGTTTTAGTCATCCTGGGTTTGTCGGACACCGTGGCGAAGCCGACGCAACGCATGGAACTGCAAGGGGTACTCGAACTGGTTCTGAAAGACGGCACCAGCGTCCTCGTCCAGGCGGGCCCCTATGGCAAGGGCGTCTCCATCGTGCCCGTCCGCCCCCGGGTCGCCGGCCGCGCCCGCCGCGAAGGCGCCGGCACCGGCAAGGCTGGCCGGCCGCCCCGCCCCAGCACCCTCGAGCTGCGCGAAGTGCTGGCCAAGGACGCCGCCAGCCACAAGCTCCACCCCGCCTCCCATTACCTCGAATGGCTCGTCGGCAAGGAGCCCAAGTCCAAGCGCACCACGCTGGCGCAGACCGTGTACCGCGAGCTGCGCGCCGTCGGCGGCGCCCCGCGCGCCCGCCGCCGCAAGGGCGGCGCGGACGCCGGCGGCAAGCGCGGCCGCGCGCCCCACCCGGCCACCGTCGCCCTGCGGGAGAAGCTGGTCAAGGACCGCGACTCCGGCCAGGTCAAGGAAGCCTCGCACTACGTCAAGTGGGTCGTGGACAAGGCCGGCATCGGCCTGAAGCAGGCCCGGCCGATCGTGTACCGCGAGCTGCGCGCCGTCCAGTAGCCGCGCCCGCGCCCGCTAGGCCAGCCGCACGTCGAAGGCCACGTGGGCCTCCTGCGGCGAGTAGTTGCGCACTGTCCGTGTTGCGGCCACCGTGGCGGCGCGGCCGAGGCGCGCGAACTCCGCCACCAGTTGTTCGGCACGCGCCGGCACGTCGCCAGGCGGGAGGATCTCGTGGTGGTGCACCATGCAGCCGGGCGCCGCCAGCCGCGCCGCCACGTCGAGGAATTGCCGCGCGCCGTGCGGGAGGTTCATGTGAATGCGGTCGGCCGGGGCCAGGCCGGCCGCCACGGCGCGCGCGTCGCCCTCCCAGAGCCGCACTTGGTCGGACACCCCCGCGGCCGCGACGTTGCGGCGGGCGAGCGCCACGGCGTCCGGGTTGAGGTCGATGGCGTCCACCACCGCCCCCTTGCGCGCGGCCTGGATGGCCCACGGCCCGACGCCGGCGAACAGGTCCACCGCGTGCTCGCCGGGCCGCACCAGGGCGGCGACCCGGGCGCGCTCGTGGGCCAGCCGGGGACTGAAGTAGGCCTTGCTGGCGTCCACCCAGAGCTTGAGGCCGTTCTCCGCGACCTGGGTGAGCGCCTCGCCCGTGCCGGCGATGCGGCGCAGCGACCGGACGCGGTAGGGGTCCTTGACGCCGAGGTCGGCGAACACGGCGCGGGCGCCGACGAAGCGCAGCAGCGCGTCGCCGATGGCGGCCTCATGGGCGGCCAGGTCGGCCGGGACCTTGACGACCACGACGTCGCCGATGGTGTCGAAGGCGCGGGGGGCCATTGGACGGAGGTCTGCGGGCAGCAGCTCGGCGTAGTCCGCGACCCGGACCTGGCGCTCGCGGAACTCGAACGGCTCGGTCGGCAGCCGCGGCCCGCACGACTCCGCCACCGGGAACAGCACGTCGTCGCCGTCGCGCGCCACCTCCAGGTCGATCCGCAGGACCCCGAGGTCCAGCAGGCGCCGCCGCGTGGCCTCCGCCTCGCTGCGAGGGGCGCGGACGGCGGCGGACTTCACGCGGCGGGCAGGGCGCCCCTCCTCCAAGAACCTTGAAGGCCCGACGCCTTCCCGCGCCCGTGGCCCTGCACCTCGTCGGACTCGGGCTGCACGACGCCTCCGACATCAGCGTCAAGGGGCTGGAGCGGGTGCGCGGCGCCGACGCGGTCTATGCCGAGTTCTACACGGCCATCCTGGGCGGGACGCCGCACGCAGAACTGGAGCGGTTCCTCGGCCGCCCCGTCAAGCGGCTGGACCGGCTTGGCGTCGAGAAAGGCGGCAAGGACCTGGTCGAGCAGGCCCGCGCCAACGAGGTCGTCCTCCTCACCGCTGGCGACCCGCTGACGGCCACCACCCACACCGACCTGGTCGTGCGCGCCCACGCCGCCGGTGTTGCGGTCCACGTCGTCCACGGCGCCAGCATCTACTCCGCCGCGCCCGGCCTGCTCGGCCTGCAGCACTACAAGTTCGGCCGCACCACGACCCTGGTCCGCCCCGAGCCCAACTGGTTCCCGACGTCGCCGTTCGACGCCGTCGCCGAGAACCACGCCCGCGGCCTGCACACCTTGGTGCTGTTGGACATCAAGGCCGACGAGGACTACTTCATGACGGCCAACGACGGCTTGCGCCTCCTGTTGGAGCTTGCCCAGCGCACCGGCGCCGCCTGGTTCACGCCGACGACCCAGGCCGGGGTCGTCGCCCGCGCCGGCAGCCGCGCCTGCGTCCGCCGCACCGGCCCCATCGCCGCCCTTCTCGGCGAGGAGTTCGGCCCGCCGCTCCACTGCATCGTCATCCCGGGCGACCTCCAGGTGGTCGAGGAGGAGGCATGGCGCATCCTCGCCTGACCGCCGCCGTGCTCCTGCTGGCCGCCGCCGTCGCCGCTTCGGTGGTGGACGCCCAGCCGGCCCGCGTCGCCGCCGGCCTGCTGCTCGCGGCCGCCGTCGCGGTCGGCGCAAGCACGCTGCCGTGGCGCCGCTGGTTCCCGCCGCTGCCCGCCCTGCCGGCGCTGTTCCAGCGGCCGGGCCCGGCCGAGCGGTGGTGCGCGCGCTGCGGCCGCCCCGCGCCGCGCGGCCGCGCCTGCCCCCGCTGCGGCGTGGCGGCGGCGCGCGACCGTCGCCGGTCGCGCCGGGCCGCGGCCAGGCTGCGCCCCAAGAACCAATAGGCGAAGTTCATCTAGGGCGCGGTCGATTTCGGGGCAGGACTGCACCGCGATGGACTTGCGCGAGCGGGACGACAGGAAAGCCCACCTCCTGACGCGCGGCAACGTGGACGGCATCGTGTCTGCCGCCCTGTTCCTCGCCAAGGACCCCACCACGAAGGTCTCGTTCGTCGCAAGCGGCGACCTGGCCGTGGACGTGCTCCGCAAGGACATCAGCAGCCACGAGTTCTTCCTGGTGGACCTCGGCCTCACGCCGCGCCTCATCAAGACCTTGAATGACAAGTCGAAGACCCGCCAGCGCGTGACGTACCTCGACCACCACGAGCAGTCGGAGCTCCAGCTCGACGCCTTGGACGACGACCTGGACGGCATCGTGCAGCAAGGTGTTTCGGCCGCTGGAGTCGCCTACGAGCACCTGGGCCTGGGCGAGGACCACCGCCACCTCGTCGCGCTTGCCGACCTGATCGAATACTGCCCCAGCCCGCTCTTGGCCCACTTCGAGGCCGCCGTCGGGACCGCCCGCATGGAGGAGGAGGCCCGGATGCTGGACTTCGCGTGGCGCTTCCGCGTCGACGACGACCGCTTCCGCGCCCAGGCCGCCCGCCGCCTCGCCACCGGCCGATGGCCCAGCGAGGTGCCCGAAATCCGCTCCCGCTACCTGCAGATGGTCAACGAGGCCCGCTGGGACCGCGCCCTGGAGCGCGTCCGCGAGCGCATGGAGCTCAAGCACAACGTCGCGCTTTTGCGGTTCGGCCGCCGCAAGCCCAGCCTGTTCGGCTTCGGCTCGCGCGCCCTGTCGCACGTCGCCAAGGAGGCCGGCGCGCACGTCGCGGTCCTGCTGAACCGCCGCAACAACCTCTCGAGCCTCAGCCTGCGCCGCACCGGCCTGGAGCCCGACGGCGAGGCGATGAACCTCGGCGCCTTCGTCTCCGGTTTCACCCAGGAGCACGGCATCGTCGGCGGCGGGCACCCCCACTCCGCCGGCGCAAAGATCCCGACCCGGGCCGTCCCCGAGTTCCTGCGCGAAGTCTATTGCTTCGCATAGCTCACGGAGGCCCCGATGGCAAGGCCGCTGCACCCCTTGGACTTCGTCGGGGCCGTCGCCTGCATGGGCGTGTCGAGCTGGCTCGGGCTCACTGGCCGCCTGAACGGCGCCCTGCCGACCGAGGAGTCCTTCCGGTTCTTCGGCGCGGTGTGGGGCGACTCCTTGGCCGCCGACGCGATGTTCGCCGGCGGCTCCATCCTGCTGTTTTTGGCCGCGTTCTGGTTCGTCCGCCAGCAGCGCAGCCAGAACCAGGTGTTCGCGGCGTTCGGCATCGGCCTGGCGGGCTTCATGCTGCACCTCCTGGTCTACGAGATGAGCTTCCTGCTGCTGTCGAACGACATGCGGGGGGGCGCCCGCGACAGCCTGCGCGTGGTGCTGGAGATCGGCATCGTCGGCCTGCTGTGGTGCATCGTGGCCCCGGCCGTCGCGGTGGCCTGGATCCGCAAGACCTCGTCCGCGCCCGTGCCCGCTACGCCTGCGTCGCCTGGCCGCTGACCGCGTAGCTCACCGTCACGGAGCGCGTGGCCTTGTTCTCCCACATCAGGGAATAGACGCCGTCCGCGGGCGCCTCGAAGTGGTTGCTCTTTGCCGTCGCCTGCTCCTGCACAAAGTCCTGCACGCCGCCCGCGCCGTGGGTGTGGATGTTGAACTCCACCGGCGCGTCGCTCGACCAGTCGTAGCTGATGCGGTCGCCCGCCTCCATGCGGAGGTTGAGCTCCAGGAAGCCGCCCGCAGCCAGCGGCTTCGCGCCCGACAGGTCGAGGTTGGGGCCGCTGGCGCAGCCGGCCAACAGCAGGACGACGGCGCCAAGGGCGAACGGGACACGCATGGCCCGGGATGCCGCTGGCGGCTTCATGGACCTTGCGAGCGCGCCGCGCGCCGCCGCCCGATCGCCCGCAGCACGAACCAGGCCACGACGGGCGCCGCCAGGTCGCCGGCGAGCGCGCTGTAGAGCCGCGGCCGGACGCGCGCGAAGTCGTCGGGACTCAGCCGCTGCTCGGAAATCCGGATGAACCACCACAGCGCCGCCGCCGTCGCGATGGACAGCAGCACGAACATCCAGAGGATGACCCGCTCGGCGCGCACGGTGCCGGGCTCGACGCCGGACGTGGGGGCCCTACTCCTTGAGCTGGCCGTCGAACTCGCCGGCTTCGATGGCCTTCGACATCTCCTTGGCGGAGCGGCCCTCGATGGTCACACCCATGCTGACGCAGGTGCCCACGACCTCCTTGACGCGCTTCTTGAGGTTGGCCCCGAGCATCGTGTCGCCCTTCATGCGGGTGATCTCGATGCACTGCTTGATCGTCAGGTTGCCGACCGTCGCCTTGTTCGGCGTGCCGGCGCCCTTCTCGATCTTCGCCTTCGACAGCACCAGCTGGCTGACCGGGGGCGTGCCGACCTCGACGACGAAGTTCTTCTTGTCGTCGATGACGATCTTGACCGGGACCTTCATCCCGGCGTAGTCCTTCGTCTTGAGGTTGATCTCCGCGACGACCTTGCCCATGTTGACGCCGGCGGGGCCCAGGACAGGGCCGAGGGGGCCCGCGTTCGCCTTGCCGCCGTCGACGACGGTCTCGATGGTTTGTGCCATTGGTGTTTGCTCCGACCCGTATCCGCCGCGCGGGTGCGCTGGCGTCCCTTGGTAGGCGTCCGGCCCTCGGGAGGGCGGGCGCCAGGGATGGAGGTCAGGACGGGCTCAGGTCCGGGCCTACATCAAGCCTTCGGGGCCAGCCCCACCATCTTCTCCGACTCGTCCCACAGCCGCTTCCGGGCCGCCGGGTCCGAGCCCTGCCCGGGCGTCTTCATGCGCTTGCGCTTGGCCCACAGCCCGCCGGTCTCGTGGGCGGCCTCCGGCGCGGTGGCCAGCCAGAGCGGCGTGTCGGCGCCTTGGGCCGGCGTGCCGCCGATGGCGTTGGTCATCCAGCGGAAGAAGCCGCCCGTCTGCTCCAGGAGGCGGGTGTGGCCGACGAGGCCCGGGTGCGCGGCGTTGACGGTGACGCCGGTGCCGGCGAGGCGTTCGGCCAGCTCCTGCGTGAACAGCACCTGGGCCAGCTTGCTCGCGGGCACGGCCTTGAGGTAGCTGTATTTGCGCTTCTCCAGGTTGAGGTCCTCGAAGTCGAGCTTGGCGCCGCCGTAGCGCGACGCCACCGACACGACGCGGGCCGGCGCGCTCTTGCGCAGCGTCGGCAGCAGCAGGTTGGTGAGCAGGAAGGGGCCGAGGTAGTTGGTGGCCAGGGTCGCCTCGACGCCGTCGGCGGTGACCTTGCGGTCGGGCAGGAACACGCCGGCGCAGTGGACGAGGGCGTCGAGCCGGTCATGGCCGCGGGTGAACGCCTTGGCGGCCTTGCGCACCGACTCCTGCGAGGAAAGGTCGCCGGGCAGCAGCTCCAGCCGGGCCTTCGGGTTCGCGCGCTGCAGGTCGGAGACGGCGGCTTGGCCGCGGCCCATGTCGCGCACCAGCAAGACGACGTGGTAGCCCTCGTTCGCAAGGCCGGCGGCGACCGCCTTGCCGATGCCGGAGGTGCCGCCGGTCACGAGGGCGGTGGGGGCTGGGGAGACCATGGGGCGCAGATGCCCGTCCTTGCTCAAAACCGCGCCCCTGCCGCCGCCCGAAGCCCTATGGCCCTTCACCGGGCTTTGGCGTCGATGCCCCGCACCACCGCCTCGACGGTCGCGAGCCCCCAGAACGCCTCGGTCAGGAGCCTGACGACGCACATGGCCGACACCTTCGCGCTCTACCTCAAGACCCACGGCTACCACTGGAACGTCACCGGCCCGGGCTTCATGACGCTGCACAAGCTGTTCGAGGAGCACTACATCGAGATGTGGAACAGCCTCGACGCCTACGCCGAGCGGCTGCGCGCCATCGGGGCCTACGCGCCGGGCGACTTCCAGGCCCTTGCCTCCAAGACCATCCGGTTCCAGGCCGGCAAGCCGCCGTCCGCCGACCGGATGCTGGCCGACCTCCTGGCCGACCACGAGGCCGTCATCCAGGGGCTTCGGGAGAGCATCCCGGAGGTCGCCGACGACCCGGGCACGCAGGACTTCCTCACCGGCCGGGTGGCCGCCCACGAGAAGATGGCGTGGTTCCTAAGGTCCAGCCGCTAGGCTTGGCTAGCCCTGCCCCGGCGGCCGCTGCGGCGGCTCGTGCGACCGCTTCTCGCGGCGCTCCCGCACCTCGTCGATGACGCCGATCAGCAGCGCCAGCGCGATGACGGCGACCACCATGTAGAGCGGGAAGTCGTCGCCGAGGCGGGCCGCGTAGTGCTGGAGGCGCTCGTTGGCGTAGGTCCAGATGAGGGCCGACGCCACGGTGGCCAGCACGACGGGCATGATCAGCAGCCGGGTGCGGATGCCGCACAGCCGCCCGACGATGGCGCCCACCAAGGGGCCGTTGACCAGGAACGGCACCAGCATGAACAGGAACACGCCGACCGGGCCCCAGCGGGTGACGAAGGCTTGGTGGCGGCCGGCGGCGGCCTCGAGGCGGCGCAGGCGGCGCATGAAGAAGTTGTCGCGGTCGTGGTAGTGCGTCAGCATCGACAGGAACAGCGGGAACATGATGGCGCCCGTCGAGAGGTGCTGCAGCGCGCTGGTCTCGGCGACCAGCAGCGGCGGCGCGTGGCCGTGGATCGCGACCCCGGCGGCGCCCTCGCGGCCCGCGAACATGTCGACCGCCATGCCTTGCAGCAGGGCCCGGCCGACGAAGGGGTCGACGAGGTAGACGGCGACCACTTGGCCCACCAGGAGCGCAAGCAGCACCCAGCCGACGACGAACACGCTCCACTCGTCGGTGCCCCGCCAGCGGGCCATGAACGCGCGCCCGAAGCCGGGTTTGGGGGCCTCCATCACGTCGCGCCCGTCCCTGCCGCTTCGCCTTCCTCCTCGGCGTGGAGAGGGTCGCCCTCGTACTCGTCGACGAGGTTGATCTCGGGGTCGAGGTAGTCCGCCTCGTACACCTTGAGGACGGCGATCAGCACGCCGACCAGGAGCGGGCCGAGGAACAGGCCGATGAACCCGAAGGCCACGGCGCCGCCCAGCACGCCCACCAGCACGAACATGGGGTGGATGTCCGCGCGCTTGCCGATGAGCTTCGGCTTGACGACGTTGTCCATGAACACCATCACGACGAGGAAGCCCCAGACCAGCTGGAACACGCCGCCCGCGACGCTCCCTTGCAAGAGCAGGTAGAGGCCCGCCGGCACCCAGACCGTGAACGTGCCTACCACCGGCAGCAGCGCGAACAGGGCCATGATGAAGCCCCACAGCACGGGGTTCGGGATGCCGCCGCCCTCGAACAGCACGCCGCCCAGCCAGAAGCCCAGGCCGCCGAAGAAGCCCTGTAAGGCGCAAATCAGGATCTGGCCCACGAACACCGCCGACAGGCCGGCGCGGGCCTCCCGGAGCAGGAAGTCCACTTGGCGGCCGGGGATGGGCGCGGCGCGGCGGAGGTAGGCGACGAAGGTCTCGCCGTCGGTGAGCACGTAGTACACCACGAACAGCACGACCGAGATGCCGACGAAGAAGTCCGGCAGCGCCGCGATCAGGTCGGACCCGATGCCTTGCAGCTCTGCCGTAAGGTAGTCTTGACCTGCCTGAATCTGGCTATGAAGGTAGGCCTGGCGGTCGGTCTCGTTGGCAAGCCCCGGCTGGACGTAGTGCACCAGGCGGTCCACCCACGGCTTGTCCGCGGAGTTCTCCACGAACTGCGCCACCTCGCCGTTCTGCACGGCGCCGGCCAGTTCCTGGACGTCGTTGGCCATCGCCATCCCGATGAGCAGCAAGGGCACGCCGATGATGAGCGCGAGGCTGAACATCGTGACGCCCGCCGCCATCCGGTTCGAGAAGAAGCGCTCCCAGAACTTGTCCAACGGCAGCGCGAGCACCGCCACGAACACGCCCGTGATGATGTAGATGACGAAGTCCTCGAAGATCAGCCAGGTCAGCCACAACAGGACGGCAAGGACGAGGAAGAAGAACGTCTGGCTCTGCTTCGGCAGCGGCCGGCGGTGGCGCTTCGCCGTGTACGCCCTGTCCACGGCTGCAGTCTTCTGCTCGTCCGCCACGAGGCGCGGACGAGGGTCCAGGTTTGAAGCCTTGTTCATGCCGATGCGCAGGATGATGAGCGGCCGCCGCCTCGCCGGGCCATGCGAATCTGGGTCGTCAACAACGGCAGCCAGTGGACGCACCGCGAGTGGCGGGTGCTGCGCTACCTCAAGCAGGAGACCCAGATCATCGACAACGCCACCCCGGTCGAGGAGCTGGCCAACGCCCGGCTCGACGGCCTGGTGCTGTCCGGCGGCGCCGCCGAGCTTGCCGTCGACGGCCGCCTCGGCGCCATCGCGGACTACCTGGACCGGCTGGACGTCCCGATCCTGGGCGTGTGCGCCGGCCACCAATACATGGGCCTGCACTTCGGCGGCCGCGTGCGGGCCGGCGCCAGCCCCGAGTTCGGCCGCGTCGAGATCGAGGTGCTCGACGACGGCGACCTGTTCCAAGGCGTCCCGTCACCGACGGTGGTGTGGGGCAACCACAACGACGAGGTCGAGGCGCCGCCGCCTGGCTTCCGCGTGACGGCCCGCAGCGAGGGCTGCGAGGTCCAGGCGATGCGGCACCAGTCGAAGCCGCTGTTCGGGGTGCAGTTCCACCCGGAGGTCGAGCACACCGAGGCGGGAGTGAGGATGTTCAGGAACTTCGTGCGCATTTGCGAGGAAAGCGCGAAGCGCTGACGAGCCGCCGGGTTTTCGTGGGGGCTTGGCGTCGCCGGCCTGTGAAGATCTGGGTCGTCAACAACGGCAGCCAGTGGACGCACCGCGAATGGCGGGTGCTGCGCTACCTGAAGCAGGACACCCAAATCGTCGAGAACACGACCCCGGTGGCGGAGCTGGAGGCGGCGGGGCTGGACGGCCTGCTGCTCTCCGGCGGCGCCGCCCGCGTCGGCCTGGACGGCAAGCTCGGCGAGGTCGGCAGCTACCTGGACCGCCTCGACATCCCCATCCTGGGCGTGTGCGCCGGCCACCAGTTCATGGCGCGCCACTTCGGCGGCGAGGCGGCCCCCGGCCAGAACCCCGAGTTCGGCCTGGTCGAGATGGACGTGGTCGAGGAGGGCGACATCCTGCGCGACGTGCCCCACCGCACCATCGTCTGGGGCAGCCACCACGACGAGGTGTCCATCGTGCCCAAGGAGTTCCGGGTGCTGGCCAAGTCGGAGGCGTGCCCCGTCCAAGTGATGCGGCACGCGTCGAAGCCGCTGTTCGGGATGCAGTTCCACCCGGAGGTCGAGCACACCCAGGCCGGGGTGACGATGTTCCGGAACTTCGTGCGGATTTGCGAAGAGCAGGCGAGGCGGTAGCGAGCCGGCCTCCGGCAAATCCGCACGGGGCACGCGAGGCGACGCCGGACCTTGTGATGGCGAAGCCGAGCAAGGGCGTGCGCATCTGCGAGGAAAGCGCGAAGCGCTGACGAAAGGGGTGGCCGCTGCCCAACCCGGTAACAGGTCCCTTCATCCAAGGCTGATGACAGCCCAGTCGGGACCTTGACCCCGCGTTGGCAACCACCGGAAGGGACGGTCCGTCTTGCGACGGTCAGCAGTGTCCCAGCCGGGGAGGCGACAGCGTGTTCGCGGCCGTGTCCGCACCGAGGTTGTCTCCCCATCACGGCGCTGGCGACGCGCCAGCCGCTCAGGAGAGGGCCGCCCAAAAGATGGGCATCGGTCCAGGTTCCCGGCATCGCTGCCGGTGGTGGGCACGAGGCCCTGTCGCCCGGCCATTGCGCCCCCTCTCACAGTCCGTGCAAGCACGGTCTCGGGGGGCCTTCGGGTCGGGCAGCTTCTCCTACGCCGGCCTGCTAGATGCCTTTTGCGCATGTTCAAGGGGCGCGGCCGGATGGCATGGCGTGCAGGAGACGGAAGCCGAGCGCAAGGCCCGCACGGCGCGCATCCTGGGCGTCGTGGGCATCTTCGTGACCCAGCCCGTCCTCGGCACGTTGGCCCTGGTGTTCGCCAGGAAGGCCCGCGCCCTTGCTGCCCGGGACGGGGAGCCGGAGCCTCGGGACGCCCGCGCCGCCCGCGCCCTCGGCATCCTCGACCTCTGCATCACCGTCGTGGCCGTCGTCGTGGTCGCCGTCCTCTGGTTCACCCACCCCGAGATTTTCGAGTGGCGCTGATGTCCTCCTGGAGGGACGCCGTGCAAGAGGTCCCCGGCGGGGTGCGGCTCCTGGTGGAGGTGGCCGCCAACGCCCGCGCGGGCCGGTTCCCCGACGACTTCAACCCTTGGCGCGACGGCCGCATCGGGGTTCGCGTGTGCGCCCCTGCCCAGGAGGGTCGCGCCAACGCCGAGGCGTGCGCCACCGTGGCCGCGTTCTTCGGCGTCCCGGGGGGCCGCGTCGAGCTGGAGGCCGGCGCCGCCGACGCCAGGAAGGCCCTCCTGGTGCGCGGCGTCGCCCGCGAGGCCGTCCTCGACTGCCTGGCGCCTTTGCTGGAGCCCTCCTGATGCGCAAGACCCTGCAGGAGCGCCTGGACGGCCTCGAGGACGCCATCGACCGCCTGCGGGAGGTGGCCGAGGCCGGCACGGTGGTGGTGGAGGGCCAGCGCGACCTGGCCGCCTTGGAGTGGCTGGGAATCGGCGGCCTGCACGTGGCCGTGAACCAGGGGCGTCCGATGGCGGCGCTGGTGGAGGACCTGGTGGGGATGCCGCCTCCCGTGGTCCTCCTGGTGGACTGGGACCGCACCGGCGGCCGGCTGCTGCGCCTCCTGGAGGACCAGTTGCGGGCGCGGGTCCAGGTGGACACCGGCTGCCGGCGGCGCATCGCCACCTGGAGCCAGGCGCGTGCCCTCGAGGACGTGCCCGCCGAGCTGGAGGCGCTGCGCCGGGCTTCCTGAGCCTCCAGAGGCGGTTTGCCCGAAGAACCCACGGAAGGCTCTAAGAAGGGGGCGGGCCAACCTACTGTTGCAAGTGCCGGGCTCCGCGGATTCGCGGGGCCGGGGGACCGCAGCCTACAAATAGGGGTCCCCTTTGGCCGCAACTCCCGACAGGTCAGGTGCCTCGCACCAGGCCTCCGGAAACCCGGTGACCCCCTCCAACGAGGGGCAAGGGAAACGTCCGCCACAGACGCGGAACTTCACCTTCGAGCGTTGCTCAGGACCGGTTTCGGCCGGACCCGGCGCAACACTCATATATGGGTCGCTTCTCGGCGACCTTGCGCCCAGTGGCCATATGCCCTGGATGCGCACCGAGTCGCCCCGCAAGGGGTTTGGCGCTCAGGTGCTTCGCAGCCCGCCCAGGTCCGCTTCCGCGGACCCAAGGGAAGGGCTCAAATAGGGGCCGTGCTTCGGCGCGGCCTACGCACGGGAACCAAGCGGTTCCTGCGCACCCCGGGCCACCTGGTCCGGGACATTCCCCACGTCCCCGTTGGACGCACAAGACGGCCTCGGCCGACCATGAGTGCGCCCATCCAGGACGTGGCACAACATACGATGATGGCGGTGAAACCCGACACGTCGTGCTGCCTCGGGCTGCCACGACCTCTGACGTGACCTCACTCGCCTGATGCACGAGACAGCAAGACCACAAGGTCCGTCTTCATGCAAGACGCGACCATTGGTGAGCCGATCCGGGTTCAGTGAACCCCGGTCGGTCCGCCGATTCCTGAACGGATGGTGCACAACGTGTGTATCATCCTCTAGAGACCATCAGGTCATTGGAGGATCAATTCTGGTTGATCCTGCCAGCGGCCACCGCTATTGGGTTTCGCTTAAGCCATGCGAGTCGAGAGGGTTCGGCCCTCGGCAGACTGCTCAGTAACACGTGGAGAACTTGCCCTAGGC
>JAXDQS010000001.1:0-367845 GCA_034667725.1 Thermoplasmata archaeon | reverse complement strand
CGCCGTCGCCCACCGCGAACGCCGTGATCTGGCGGCCGTTGCGGATGAGCTGGACCTTGACGCACTTGCGGATGGCGGAGTTGGGCTGCTTGGCCTCGATGCCGACCTTCTCGGTGACGATGCCGCGGGCTTGCGGGATGCCACCCAAGGGGTCGGACTTCTGCTTGAGGCGGAGCGTGCGGCGCGCGTAGTAGCGGTCGCTCCAGCGCGCGTTCTGGCGGTTCTTCTGCAGCTTGCGGGCCGCGTTGATGCCGGTCGGGATGGGGATTCCTCCAGGTGATGAGTGTTCGTCGCACCGGACGGTCGGCGCCAGCCGCCAAGCATGGCCGACCAAGCCAAGGGGACACCTTGGGCCAGGGCGTGAGCGAAGCGGCGACAGGCCCCCATTATAAAACGCTTAGGCCCGGCGACCCCGGCGTCCCAGAAGGAGCGCCAACGCCGCCAGCGCAACGATGGCCGGCCACGCCGGCATCGGCGTCCCCCGGTCCTCCAGCACGCCGAGCCCGTAGGCGTTCCCCAGCACCGCGCCGTCGCTGCGCAGGACGGTGGCGAAGTTGTTGTTGAGCGGCAGGCCTTCGAGGGTGTCGGTGAGGCTGACGAGGGCCCAGGCCGTGTTGTTCTCCAAGTCGTGCCCGGCCTCCTGCACCCGCAACAGGCCCAGCGCGGTCTCTTCGGCCATGCCGGCCGCCAGCGTCCGCGTCGTCTCGCCGTCCCAGTGGAGCAGCTGGAGGTCGGCCTCGGCCAGGCCCGCCGCGGCCAGCTCGGCGTCGGTGTAGCGGACCTCCAGCAGGATGGCGTCGCCGATGCGGTCGCAGCCGAACTGGGTCCGGTCTTGGTCGTCGTACATGACCTCGTCGGTGGTGCCGCCGCGCAGCAGCCGGGCGTCCGGCAGCTCCAGCCCCGCCGTCTCGTTGGCGCCGGCCGCCATGCGCCACCAGGTGGTGGGCGCGGGGGCGCCGGGGGTCCAGAGGACGCAGGGGTGGCGGGCGCGGGCCGCCAGCAGGCCGGGGCGGGCAGGGCCGGGCGCGTCGACGGCGCCCAGGCCCGTGGTGGTGCAGGCGGCGACGCACTCCTTGTCGGCGCCGAGGCGGGTCATCGCCTCGGTGATGCAGCACGAGTCCGGCAGGGCGCAGGGGTCCACGGGGGCGGCGCGCTCGGGCGGCAGGGCCGGGGGCGCGGCGTAGCGGTAGCGGGCGAGCTGCTCGGCGGCCTCGTTGCGGGCGGAGCCGAGGGTGAAGCCGGAGACCAGCACCGGGATGGTGGCGGCCCGGCCGGGGGCGGGGCCCGCGAGGCCGACGAGGACGCATTCGTCCGGGCCGCCGATGGCGGGCGCGGCGGAGGCCTCGTTGCCGTCCAGGAGGACGCGGACGCGGCCGTCGCGCTGCTCGACCAGGAGCACGTGCGGCATGTCGTCGCGGATGACGAAGGTGCTGCCGGCGACGGGGTAGCCGGTGCCGCCTTGGTTGTCCACGACGACCTCCAGCGCCGGGCCGGCGCGGGTGGCGGTGCCGGTGGCGTCCACGATGGCGGTCACGACGCGGAAGCTCCCGAGGCCTTGCGGGTCGGCGCCGGCGGGCGCGCTGCCCGGCTTGAAGCCGAGGCGCGCGACCCAGGCCGAGCCGTCGGCGCGCGCGTCCGCCAGCCGGGCGCCGTCCCGCTGCGCGGGGCCGGCCAGCCAGGCGTCGGCGGAGCGCGCCAGGGCGCCTTCGCCGTTCCAGCCGAGCCAGGCGGCGCCGGGGCCGTCGCGGAAGACGGTGGCGAGGCCTTGGGTCGGGGTCGCGTCGAGGGCGGCGGCGGACTGGCATCCCGGCTCCGGCCGGACGCGCTGGGGGGTCGGGTCGCCGACCGGGTTATGCTCCAGGGCGGGCAAGGCGTCCATGCAGGGGCAGGCGGACGCCGTGCTGGCAAGCAGCAGGGCGGCGAGGAGGGTAGACCGGAGGAGGCCACGCATGACGGCATCCATCCGGCTGCCGTAGATGAGGGCGCGCAGCGGGTTCGTTGCCTGCCGAACGGGCGGCTAGGGGCGGCCTATTCGTCCTTGACCTGGAACGTGGCCTTGGCGAGGTTCAGCTTCGAGTCGCCGAGGTGGACGTGGAACTCGCCGTACTCGGCGGCGGGGCGCTTGGCGACGTGCTCGTTGTCGCCGTTGTGGACCGGGAACTCCTCGACCGCGTCGGCGGCGCCGGGCAGGTAAAGGCGGCCCATGTAGGTCTCGTTGGACGGGGGCAGGCCGACGACGTTGAACTTGGCGTTGCTGCCGACGAAGGCGCCTTGGACGGTCACGCCGGTGACGCCGGTCGGGAAGGCGAACGCGCCGCCGTTGGGGGCGCCCGTCATGTAGAGGAAGTCGCCGAGCCAGAGCTGGAGGCCGGTGGCCTGGCCGCTGAGGTCGGTGGTGTAGTTGTGGGCGAAGCTGACGTTGCCGCCGGTCGAGCTGGTGCCGACGGCCTCGGCGACGCCGACGACCTTGAGGGTGTAGGCGAGGCTGCCCGGCTCGGGGAGGCCGCTGAAGGTGGCCTTGACGTCGGTGTAGGGGCCCTTGCAGCGGTCGGCGGGGACCTGGGGCGGCAGGTTGCCTTGGCCGCACTGGAGGGTGCCGTTGAGCGGGGCGGGGAGGCCGCCGGCCGCGTTCTGGCCCGTGAAGGGCTGGTAGACGACGGTGGCGGCGCCCGCCGCGGCCTGCTGGTGGGCGCGGTTGGGCTCGACGGTGCCCTCGAGGTCAGGGGCGGCGCAGCCGGCGAACGCCACCAGGACGGCGGCCACGGCGGCGAACAGGAGCTTCTGCATGGCGGGCCGACAAAAGGGGCGCCATATCAGTTTTCTGGGGAGTCCGCTCGTTTCGCAGCGCTCAAGCCCCAGGCCGGCTCGAACCAGGGCGTGGCCCGCGTGACCGTCTACACGACCTCCTGGTGCGGCCCGTGCCGGCGCGCCAAGGACCTGCTGCGCCGCAAGGGCGTCCCGTTCACCGAGGTGGACGTCGAGGAGGTGCCCGGGGCGCGCGAGGAGATGGAGCGCCGCAGCGGCCGCATCACGGTGCCGCAGGTGTTCGCCGGCGACCGCCACCTGGGCGGCTGCGACGACCTGCACCGGCTGGACGCGCGCGGCGAGCTGGACGCCCTCTTGCGTTAGAGTCGGGCGCAAACGGATCCTGTCCGCCGGGCAATCCGCAGCGTGCCGGCTGCAAGGAAGGGGCCCGCAGGCGTGCTGGAGGCACGGCAAGGGCCCCTGACGCCGCAGCCGGTCGGCTCCGGGCAGCCCGGCGCCAGGAGACTTTTGCGTCCGACGTCAGTCCAGGCCGTGGGCGCGCCGGAACGCGCGCACCGTGTTCTGCAGCAGCACGGCGATGGTCATCGGGCCGACGCCGCCGGGCACGGGCGTCACCCAGCCGGCAACGCTCCAGGCGTCCGGCGCGACGTCGCCCGCCAGCGAGCCGTCCGGCATCCGCGTGATGCCCACGTCCACCACGACGGCGCCGGGGCGGAGGTGCTCCTTCCGGATGAGGCCCGGGACGCCGGTGGCGGTCACGAGCACGTCGGCGCGGCGGGTGTGCGCGGCCAGGTCGCGGGTGTGCTTGTGGCAGACGGTCACGGTGGCGTCGCGGTTGATCAGCATCGCCGCCAGCGGCTTGCCGATGAGGTTGGAGTGGTTGACGATGCAGACCTCGGCGCCCTTGAGCTTCACGCCGGCCTCGTCCAGGAGCAGCAGGATCCCTTGCGGCGTGCAGGGGGCCATGGCCTCGTCGCCGATGAGGGCGTGGCCGACCGACTCGGGATGGAACGCGTCCACGTCCTTGCCGACCGCGATGGCCGTCAGCACCGGCCCCTTGGCGATGTGCGGCGGCAACGGCAGCTGCACCAGGATGCCCGACACGGTCGGGTCGGCGTTGAGGAAGGCCACCCGTTGCAGGAGCTCGGTCTCGGTGGTGTGCGCCGGCAGGAGATGCTCGGCCGTCTCGATGCCCACCCGCCGGCACGCCTCCGCCTTGCGCTTGACGTAGACCCTGGAGGCCGCGTCCTCGCCCACCAGGATGACCTCCAGCCGCGGCACCGCCCCGAACCGCTCCCGCAGCGCCGCGACCTCGCGGGCGAGCACGCCCTCCATGCGCTTGGCCAACGCCTTCCCGTCCAAGGGCTTCGCGCGGGCGTCGGGCACGAGGCGGGCACAAGCAGGATGGACAAAAGGTGGGCGGCAGGCCAACGAGTGTCTGCCTTGGATTATATTCCGTCGCCGCATCGGCACAAATGCCGCAACCCCGAGGATTCCGACATGCGCGTTCTTCTTGTCCTGCTTGCCCTGCTCACGACCACGGCCGCCACCGCCGAGCCGGACGACCTCTTGGAGGCTATTGCCCGCGACCTGGCGCTGGCGGAGGCAGACTGCGGCGAGCCGGGCGTCCTGCCCGAAGTGGACTGCGTGCGGCAGAAAGTGAACGAGGTTTGCTCGCATTGGCGGGAATGCACGGGAGTGTGCGAGTCGTTCGTGCCTGGGTTTGGGGAGATCATCGCCCCGTACTATGACCCGCGGCACAGCGTGGTGCGAGGCTCCATGCTGGCGGTCGAGCCCATGGCCAGCGGCACCATCCTGGGCGTCATCGACTACCGAATCCACCTGGGCTTGAGCTTCAATGTCGACTGCTAGGATCATGCTCGCCGTGGGCTGCCTGCTTCTGGCAGGATGCGCCTCCCCGATGCTCGACGCAACTCCGCCGGCCGGCCGCTCCGCCCCGCCGAAAGCGGAGCCGGCGGGCGACCTGGCCGCGAACGACTGCACCTCGCTGGTGGCGCGCGCCTACTATCCAACGGGGACCGGACCCGGCGTCCGGCCCGAGGGCTGGAACCGGTCCCAAGGCCCTGCCACGGAGCTCGAGATGACCATCTACCAATGCAAGCGGATCGCGTTCGCGGGGTGGGAACGGCCGGTCGCCCTGATGTTCGAGGCCCATGGCGACGTGGATGCGCCGGAACCCTGCAAGCAAGGCCCCTGGAACATCTACCGGGTCCTGCACGCCGTCTGGACCAACGACACGGCCGTCGCGGAGGCCTTGACGCGCCTGTGGAACGTTTCCGTCCGGGTGGCCGACTTCCAACGGGACCCTGCGACGGCCCTAGAGGCTTGGACCTGGGACCAGGGCCGCTTGGAGATTCCCAGCCTCACGGCGGGGGAGGCCGAGACGGGGACGCGGCTGCGCTTCGCTTGGCAGTCAGGGGTTGGCGTGAACCTGCTGGACCTCCAGGAGCGAAGCGTCGCGCCGCAGTACCAGGCGCCGCTCGTGGTCGGCCAAGTCGCTCCGCCCCTCCTTGCCGCCGAGCGCTCCGGGCGGTTCGTCGGCGAGGGCGGCCTGTCGGTGCGCTCCACGCTGGAAGCCAAGCTGTCGAAGTTCGGGGATGCCCTATGCGAGTCGCCGCTGCCCTCCTGATCCTCTTGCTCCTCGCCGCCACGGCGTCCGGGGGCGTGGTCCTCCAATCCGACGTTGCGTTCCAGGTGCCGGCGCAGCTCGACGGCGCCACCGTCGTGCAGGGCGGCTGGGTGCTCGCCTACGTCGGCGCGGGCGCGCTGGAGCTCCAAGGCTCCACGCCGCTGCTGCTGACGAACCGCACCACTTCCTACGTCGCGGGCTGGCGACTCGGCTCGCTGCAGGAGAGCCACGGCCTGCCCGACGAGTCGGAGACCACGCAGCAGGTTCCCGGCGTGGCCACGCGCCTCCAAGCCCAGCCGGTCGCGGGCGCGTTCTGGCTGAAGGCGAAGCAGCTCACGGTCGCGTTCCGCGGCCCCAGCGTCCTGGGCGCGGCCGACGGCGCCGCATCGGCGTACGGCCTGGCCGGCATGAACGCGGAGGCGCAGGCGTCGGCGCGGAACCGCGACCTGGGCGCGGCGACGGCCTACCTTGCCGCCGCCGACGCGGAGGTCGTGCTGCAGGCGGCCGGCGTCGAGGAGGTCGAGTGGTTCGGCTTCGAGGCCGCTTGCGGCTGCCTGCCCTCGGGCGGCCGGCACGGCGTCGGCGTCGATGCGCCGCCGGCGAGGGCCGGGAACACCGCCTACTCCTACATCGGCCTGGAAGGCACGATGGAGCGCGGCGCGTTCACGGGGGCCGTCCAGGCGCTGTTCGTCGGCGGCTCGTGGCTGGACCTCGAAGTGAACGGCACGGCGCGCCTGCCGCTTGCGGCGCCGCCGGCGGATTGCCCACGCTGCATCCAGACGGAGAACCGGACGTTATGGGCCCAAGGGCGGCTCGCGTTGTCCGACCTGGTGTTCCGCGACCGCCGCACGCTGGGCGCAAGCCTTGGCGGGGAACTCGTGGCGGCGCGGTTGGACGAGCGCCCCGTCGACCCGTGGGCCTTGGCCGGGCTTCCCATGCCGACGACGTTCGCGCTCGGGGTCGTCGGCGGCGTTGCCGGCTCGGTGATGCTGGCCCTGGGGCTGTTCACCCGGTTCTCGAAGGAGAAGGCGTTGGAGAACGAGAACCGGCGCGGGCTGTACGAGGCCATCCTCCAGAACCCGGGGATCCCGTTCCGCGAGCTGGTGCGGCGGAGCCAGGTCGCGGCGGGGACGGCGCGCTACCACCTCACGGTCCTGGTGCGGGCGGGCCTGGTGGTGGAGAAGTCGCACCACAACCTGCTGCGCTTCTTCGAGAACCATGGCAAGTACGAGGCGACGTGGGCGCAGGTGGGGCTGCTGCGGGACGCCTCGTTGCGGCAGCTGCATGAGTGGATGCAGGCGAGCGGGCCGCGGCCGCAGAAGGACATCCTGGCGGCGTGGGAGGCGCAGGGCTGGAGCCGCAGCACGACGCAGCATCGGCTGCGCCGGCTGGTGCAGGACGGGCTGCTGCAGGTCGTCGAGCATGGGCGCTACAAGGTGTACCAGGTCGCAGCACCCCCCCGGTCATTTCATTCCCCTCCCCGTATCCCTTCCAGGGTTTCGCCTTTCGCCCCAGAACCCCCGCAAACTTCCTTGTAGCGACCCCGAAATCGCCGGCTGGTGGTCGCAAACCCGCTACCCCGGACTGTTGCCGTGGCCCTCACGGCGTCCCTCACCCTCTTGTCCCTGATTTCGGCGCCCGCGACGGCAAGCGCCAACGCCTGCACCTACCCCCCGACGCCGGGCCCGATGGCCCCGATCTCGGGCGGCGGCGCCATCCCCGGCCCCTGGACGGGCGCCGTCGTCGCGATGGCCGGCTGTCCCTCGGGCACCGGCTACACCAGCTCCGCGGCCACCTGCGCCGGCTATGGCATCGGCGTCGCCGGCGCCTACTGCGACACCGGCTTCGTGCCGGCCAGCTCGCCGACCCCGCCGCACATGATCTGCACCGTGGCCCCCTCGCCCGGCGTGACCCTGAGCTCGGTCGCGGCCGGCTGGGACATCGGTGGCCCGGCATTCCCCGGCGCCCCCGCCCCGCCGCCCGGCTCCCTGGGGGGCCCCGCCTCCCCGCCGGACGGCAACCTGGACAACTGGGACCTCGTCGGCGCCGGCACTGGCGTCGCGGTCTCGACGGCCATCGGCCCCGGCGGCACCATCACGGTGCACGTGTACCCGGCGCCGTTCCCCTCGGGCACCACGACGTACCAGATCATCGTCTACGTCGGCGCCTCGAGCGTGCTGCCCGCCGGCCTGGCCGCCCCGTTGACGGCCGCCTGCCAGTAAGCTCACGCGGTTCCCTTCTCCCCCTTTTCCTTTCCTCTCTCCGCTCATCCTGCTTTCTTGGTGGTGGTCGGCCTGTCCCGTCGCGTCTGTTCCGTCGTGCTGCTTGCGCTTGCCTTCCTGGCCATGGACGTCCAGTCCGTCGCCACCGTGCCGCCGGCCGTTCCCGTCTCCGCCGGCTCGCCCTGCCCCGCCGCCGCGCCCCAGGTGGCCTTCGACGTCACCGCGCTCGCCGTCCCGATTAGCTACAACCACTGGGGCGACTTCGACCCGGACGGGCAGCTGTTCGTCCTCGACGCCAACCGGGTGCCGCTGCTGCGCGACGTGGCGGGCAAGGCGGCCGCCGCCGGCTGGGACGCCGCCGCCGACGGCCTCGGCGAGCTTGCCGGCCTCATGGCGGCGCCCACCGAGCTGGGCGCGACCATCGCGGCCAAGGTCGCGGAGGCGCAGGCGCGCATCGCGCAGCGCATCGACCCGCGCCCCGCCCGCGACGTCGCCCTCGAGGCCGGCGGCTTCGCCGGCCGGCTCGAGGTGTCCGCGTTGGCGGAGCCGCTGGTGTTGCGCGCGCGGTTGGGCGACTGCGTGACCATCCGGCTCACGAACCTGCTGGCGGAGCCTGCCGGCATCGACGTGCGCGGCTTGGCGGGCCCGCCGGGCCAGTTGGCGTTCGTGCTGCCGGGGATGCGTGGCGCGTTCACGTTCCACTTGCCGCGCGAGGCGGGGCACGAGGGCGCGCATTTCCTCTACAGCCCGGCGGACGCGCGCTCGCAGACGCGGCACGGCTTGTTCGGCGCCCTGGTGGGCGAGCCGACGGACGCGGCGTGGACGGGGCCGGACGGCGCGGCCGGGACCGCCGGCGCGCAGGCGATGGTGGTGCGCTCGCGCCGCAGCGACTTCCGCGAGGCCGTGGTGTTCTACCACGACGAGGCTGGGCTCTTGGACTACCTGGGCCGGCCGCTGCCGCTGTTGTCGGAGGTGTCGGGCGAGTACGGGCCGGGCATGAAGGGGATGAACCTCCGGAGCGAGCCGTTCCGCGACCGGTTCCTGTTCGCGGACGCGGAGCTGGGCGGCCACGACAAGTCGCTCGCCTACAGCAGCTACTTCAACGGCGACCCGGGGACCTTCATGCCCCGGGCCTACGTCGGCGACCCGTTCAAGTTCCGCGTCGTCAACGCCGGCCCCGGCCAGGACCACGTCCACCACTTGCATGGCGGCGGGGACCGGTGGCGTGCGTCGCCGCTCGCGGACGACACGCAGTTCGACGACGGCCTGCTGAAGCACAACCACCACGTCCGCAGCGCCAGCGAGCGCGTCGACGTCCAGACCTTGGCGCCGGGCGAGTCGATGACCGCGGAGGTCGAGGGCGGCGCCGGTGGCGTCCAGCAGTCGGTGGGCGACTTCCTGTTCCACTGCCACATCGTCGAGCACTACATGGCCGGCATGTGGTCGATCTGGCGGGTCCACAACACCTTGCAGCCGGGGCTCGCGGAGCTGCCCGACCGCCGCCACGGCACGCCCGCCGCGGTGGACAGTCGCGGCCTGCTGGGGCGCACGATGCTCGACGGCACGCTGCTGGACACTACGACCATCCACGCCTGGATCGAGGCGCGGTTGCCGCCCCAAGGCGTGCCCGGCCCCGACGACGCGTCGCGCTGGGACTGGACCTGGAGCGACCCGGCGGCACCGCTTTACCTCGGCGAGCCGCCGTCCAACCGCACCTCGCCGAACCGCCCCGCCAACGGCGTGGACCGGCCCGCGCTGCGGTTCAACCCGGTGGACGGCCGCCTGAGCTACCCGTTCCTGGAGCCGCACCTCGGCAAGCGGCCGCCGTTCGCGCCCGACCACTCGCCGGCCCCGCACCTGGGCACGACGTTCGACGCGGGCCATCCCGATGGCCTGTGCCCGGCGGGCGCCCCGATCCGCACCTACAACGTCGTCGCGATGCCCGCGGTCGTCCCCTTGAGCGAGCTGCGCAAGGACGTCAACGGCCAGGTTTTCGTGCTGGCGCAGGACCGCGACGCCGTCCGCAACGGCACCAAGGCGCCGGAGAGCCTGATGATCCGCGCCAACCAAGGTGACTGCATCGACGTCCTGCTGGCCAACGAGCTGCCGGCGTCGAAGGTCAACATGCACACCCACCTCGTGCAGTTCGACGTCCAAGGCTCCGACGGCGTCATCACCGGCATGAACTACGAGCAGAGCATCCGGCCCGCCACGACGGGGCCAGCGCTTGCCGCCGCCGCGCCCGCCGGCCAGGACTGGTTCGAGGCGACCGACGCCTCCCTGTTCGCGGGCGCCACCATCGGCGTCGGCCTCGCCACCGACCATCCCGAGGTCCGCCGCGTCGTGGCCGTCAACGGCACGACGGTCCACCTCGACGCGCCGCTGGCGTCGGCCCACGCGGCGGGCGAATGGGCCGGCACCGAGTTCGCGCGCTACCGCTGGTACGCCGACGTCGAGCTCGGCATCGTCTACTGGCACGACCACGTCGACGGCCTCAACTCCTGGCGGCACGGCCTCTACGGCAGCCTCGTGGTGGAGCCGGCGGGCTCGCAGTGGTGCGACCCGAAGCGGCCGGCGAGCGCGAGCCAGGACTGTGCCGGCTGGGAAGTGGACGAGGGCCCCATCGTGGACATCGTCAACGAGGACCCCGCCCGCGCCGCCGACGGCGCCTACACCTACCGCGAGCTGGCGCTGCAGTTCCAGGACCGTTCGTGCGCCTTCCCGGTGGAGTGCACGGTGACGACCGGCGGCTTCCCGGTGCTGCCGAACCGCGGCTTCGAGCCCGCCACCTTCAACCTGCGCACCGAGCCGTTCTTCGAGCGGCGCTGGGACGCGACCCTTGCGACCGGAGGCACGCGGCCGTTCCCGGCCATCCCGCAAGGCGACCCCGCGACCCCGCTCTTGGAGGCGCACGCCGGCGACCCGACGATGGTGCGGCTGGTCTACACCGGCCAGAGCATGACGCGCGGGGTCGCGACCTTCGCGCTGCCCGGCCATCGCTTCCCCGTCGAGCAGCACCTCCCCGGTTCGCCCTTGGTGGACCGCGTCACCATCGGCATCAGCTCCCAGCACAACATGCGGCTGCAATGCGGCGCGGGCGGCTGCGGCGGCCAGGCCGGCGATTACCTCTACCACATCGCGGACCCGGAGATCTTCGACCGCGGCGCATGGGGCATCCTCCGGGTGCTGCCGGCCGGCAACGGTTCGGTGGCGCCGCTGCCCAGCAACGCGCCGCCCGCTGCCATCCCCGCCGGGCCCGTCCGCCATTACGACGTGGTCTCGATGGAGCAGGCGGTGTCGCTCAACGACCGGCAGGCCTTGTCGGCGCCGCTCCGGTTCTTCGCGCTGGCCAGCGAGGCGCCCGCGATCTTGGCGGGCAAGCGCCCGGAGCCGCTGGTGCTGCGCGCACTGCCAGGCGAGACCGTCGAGGTGACGCTCACCAACAACCTCGGGGTGGCCGTGTCGCTGCACGCCAGCGGCCTCACGCCCGCCACGCACGCGGACCTCGGCATCAGCGTCGGGACCACCACGGGGAAAGTGGCCGCGCCGGGGGCGACGCAGACCTACCGTTGGGTGGCCGACCTGCAAGGCACTCACTACCTCACCAGCTACGGCCAGCAGCAGACCTCGCTCCAGCAGCCGGCGAACCCGGCGACCCAAGGCCTGCATGGCAGCATCGTGGTCGAGCCGCCCGGCGCCAGGCCCTCCAACTGGACGGGGGCCGCCGCGGTCGTCAGCCTGCCCAGGGGCCGCACGCTGCACGAGCTGGTGCTGCACTACGCCAGCAACGACCCGCACTACGACGCGAGCGCCATGGCCTACGACCCGATGCCGCTGGGCGACGTCATGGTCAACTACCGCACCGAGCCGTTCCCCGGCCGCGTCGGCTTGTCCAGGGGCCGCACCACGATCCTCGGCCCGCTCGGCCTGCTGGCCAGCGACGCGACCCTGCACGTCCATCCCTGCACGCTGGACCGCAACCTGGCCGACTGCGGCTTCGGGCTGACCCAGGCGGAGGCCCGCAACCCGCTCATCCCGTTCGCGCGCGCCGGCCCGCCCCCGGAGACCCCCACCCTGGAGGTCCCGGCGGGCGCGGAGTTCGTGCTGCGGATCGTCGGCGCCGCCGGCGACCAGCACATCGGGCACGACTTGCAAGGGCACGGGCCCGGCGTCCACGAACTGGGCCCTGGCGCCACCTATGACGACTTCATGCGCGCCGCCCCGCTGCGGGGCGACTACCTGTGGGGCAGCAGCCGCATCGCCTTCCTGGAGGCGGGCGCCTGGGGCTTGGTGCGCGTGGTGTAGCTACGGCGGCGACAGGATGCAGGCGTATTCCTTGGGGCCGATCGTGAGGGTGCAGTATTCCTGGGCGCAGATGCCGCCGCTGTCGCACCAGTAGGTGCCCTTGCAGACGACGCCGATGGTGTTGACCACCAGGACGACGCAGTCCGGCGTGTCGGCCTGGTCGGACAGGGCGAAGGCGGCGGGGACGGCCAGGAAGGCCAGCAGGGCAACGGCGGCGAGGGTCGCGCGGCGCATACGGGGTCAGCCGGCGGCCGGGTCAAAGCTTGCTGCCGCCGTCGGCCTGCCAACGCTTTAGTCGCTGGGCCCGCTGCTGGGTTGGTCGAAGCATGCAGGCACCGCGGGTGAATTTGGGTCCAATCGGCAACGAGGCATTGCGCCAACTGAGCGTCCAGTCGCGCCGCGACCGCGAAAGCATCCTCAACGACTGCATCGCGCTGCTGTGGGCGCGCGACATCTCGACCTCCGGGCCGACCGAGGCCCGCCGTGCCGTCGAGCACGAGGTCGTGGACCGCTACGTCGCGCACGGCGAGCTGTGGCTCAAGGTGTTCGAGGCATTCCGGGCGGCAACCCAGCGGGTGACGGACGGGGCGTAGCCTCAGGCGTCGCGGATGCCATCTTCGGTCACGTTGACGACCGCCTCGCCTTCGGGCAGGTGGGGCGAGTCGACCAGGCGGCAGATGCGCTTGCCGCCCTTCGACTTGCGCAGGTAGATGCGGAACGTCGAGGTGTGGCCGACGATGTGGCCGCCGATGGGGCGCGTCGGGTCGCCGAAGAAGGCGTCCGGCTTGGCGCTCACCTGGTTGGTCACGACGCAGGCGGCGTTGTTGATGCCGGCGAGGCGCTGCAGGTCGTGCATGTGGCGGTTGAGCTTCTGCTGGCGGTCGGCCAGCGTGCCGCGGCCGACGAACTCGGCGCGGAAGTGCGCCGTCAGGGAGTCCACCACGATGAGGCGGATGGGGAAGTCGCGGCAGATCTCCGCGGCGCGCTCGGCCAGCAGCATCTGGTGGTTGGAGTTGAAGGCGCGCGCGACGTGGATGCGGCGCAGCGTCTCCTGGGGGTCCATGCCGAGGGCCTGGGCCATCTGGGTGATGCGCTCGGGGCGGAAGGTGTTCTCGGTGTCGATGTAGAGCGCGTGGCCGTTGAGGCCGCCCTCGGTCTCGCTGCGCTGGACGGTGACCGCGAGCTGCATGGCGAACTGGGTCTTGCAGGAGCCGAACTCGCCGTAGAACTCGGTGATGGACTGGGTCTCGACGCCGCCGCCCATGAGCTCGTCGAACGCCTTGGAGCCGGTGTGGATCTTGTTGACGCTCTTGCGGCGCTCGGCGACCTCCAGGCCGGTCTCGAAGCCGCCGACGTCGGCGAGCTTGCGGGCGGCGTTGATGATCTTCTGCGCGACCCCTTCGCCGATGTCGCACTTCTCGGCGATGTCGCCGGGGGACGCCACCGCGATGGCCATGAGGTCCTCGTAGCCGGCCTCCTTCAGCTTGTCCGCCGTGGCGGGGCCGACGCCGGGGAGGTCCTCGACCGTCATCCGGATGTGCGACTCCTTCTTCGGGTCGAGGGGCGTGAGCTCGTTGTCCAAGGTTGCATCGTAGTCTTCGTCCATGGCAACCGGTTCCGCGTTCTTCTTCGCCATTGAGGCACCAGCACCGCGATGGCGCGGCCTCGATTTGGACAGGCCTGCCAGATGGATGAAAGTACTGGTGGGAGCGCCCGGAACTACTTCCGCTTGGCCTCGTGCGACCGCAGGATGGCGTCCACCTTGGACTCCAGGCTCCGGCCGTCCGGCTTGGGCTGCGGCTTGGAGGGAGGCGGTGCAGGGGGCGCCTCCAAGGCCCGCCGCTGCAGCTCCGCCTCGCCGCGCTGGCGGGCGGCAAGCTCCTCGCGCCGCTGGCGCTCGAGCTGCGCCATGCGGGCCTCCTGCTGCAGCCGCTGCGCCTCCAGCCCGGCGCGCCGCTGCGCCTCGGCATGGGCGTGCGCACTGGCCATCTCCTCGGCGCGGGCCTCCGCCTCGCGCTCGGCGAACGCCTGCGCCCGCTCGTTCTCGCGCGCCGCCTTCGCCTGCTGCTTCGCAAGCTCGCGCGCCTCGCGCTCGGCCTGGCGCTGCGCCTCGGCGGCGCGCTTGGCGGCCTCGCGGGCCTCGCGCGCGGCCTGCTTGCGGGCCTCCTCGGCAGCACGCTCGGCGTCGCGCCTGCGGCGCTCCTCGGCCTCCGCCTCCGCGCGGGCGGCCTCGACGGCGGCCATCGCGTTGCGGCGCTCCTCCTCGGCGAGGCGGCGGGCGTCCTCCGCCTCCAGACGGGCGCGCTCGGCCTCGGCCTCGGCGACCGAGCGGAGCTTGTCGGCCTCCTTGCGGGCCTTCGCGACCTCGGCGTTCGCGGCGGCGCGCTCCTTCTCCATGCGGGCCTCCTCGCGCTGGCGCAGGCGGTCGAGCTTGGCCTGCTCGGCGGCAAGGGCCTTCTGGCGGCGGGCCTCCTCCTTGGCGAGCTTGGCGTCGTCCTCGGCGGCGGCCTCCTTGGGCTTCGGCTTGAGGCGGCGGAAGAAGCCGGCCTTGGGCTCCTCGGGGACCGGCTCCACGACCGGCTCGAGGACGGGGGCCTCGGGCTGGGCGCGGCGGCGCTTGGGGCGGGGCGGGCGCTCGGGGGCCGGGGCGGGCTCCGCTTCCTTGGGTTCCTGGGGCTTGCGGCCAAACCCGAAGCGGCGCTTCTTCGGCGCCTCCTCCGGCACGGGCTCCACGGGCTTGTCCTTGCCCTTGCGGCCGAAGCCGAAGTGCGGCTTCTTCTCGGCTTCCTCCGCCTCGGCCACAGGCTCCTCGGCCTTCTCCTTGCGGCCGAACCCGAAGCGCGGCTTCTTGGCAGGCTCCTCGACCGCGGCGGGCTCGGGGGCAGCGACGGGTTCCTCCTTCGCCTTGCGGCGGCCCTTAACGGGCGCAGGCTCAGGGACGGGCGCAGGCTCCTCCACCTTGGGCTTGCGGCCAAACCCGAAACGGCCCTTCTTGGCAGGCTCCTCGACGGCGGCGACCGGCTCCGGCTCGGCCTTGCGGCGGCCCTTCACCGGCTCAGGCTCAGCGGCAGCGACCGGCTCCTCCACCTTGGGCTTGCGGCCGAACCCGAAGCGGCCCTTCTTGGCGGGCTCCTCGACCGTGGCCTGCTCCTCAGGCTGGGGCTCCTTGGGCTTGCGGCCCAAGCCGAAGCGGGGCTTCTTCTCCTCCTGGACGGGGAGGGCCTCGCCGGCCTGGCGGGCCTTGGCGCGCTCCAGCTTGGCGTCGAGCCTGGCCTGCTTGTCGGCCTCCCTGCGGGCGGCGATTTCGGCCTTGCGGGCCTCCTCGGCGCGCTTCTTCTCCTCGCGGCGGATGGCGCGCAGGTCGCTCTCGACCTCGGGCGCCGCGGGGGCCTCGACGGGAAGGTCCTCCTCGACGACGAAGAAGCCGGCCTTGGTGGTGTACTCGCGGCCGGGCTGGTGGCCGAAGGCGTGGACGCGGTCCTCGGCGGGCTCGTCCTCGGGCAGCCGGGCGAACGGGCTGCGGCCGTCGGGCAGGCGCGGCTTGGCGCGCTGGTGCTCGTCCTCGGGCAGCCGCTCGAAGGCGCTGCGGCCGTCGGGCAGGCGCGGCTTCTCGTGCGGCTTGTGCTCGTCCTCGGGAATCTTGGCGAACGGGCTCTGGCCGTCGGGCAGGCGGGGCTTGTCGCGCGGCCGGTCCTCCTCCAGCTTCTCGAACGGGCTGCGGCCGTCGACCAGGCGGACCTTCTCGCGCGCGGCGGCCTTGCGCTCCTGCTTCGGCAGCGACTCCCAGTCGGCGCGGCGGGCCTCCTGGCTGCGCGACCAGGCGGTCTCGTGCTCCTCCGGCTTGCCTTGGGCGAGCGCCTGCTCCCAGATGCTGTCCTTGCCGGCGCCGGCGGCCTCGGCGGCATGCGCGCGGCGGCGCTCCAGCTCGCGTTGGCGGCGCTCCTCCTGCGCGGCCAGGCGCTTGGCCTCGCGGGCCTGCGCCTTGGCGTCGGGCGCCTTGTCGGCGCGCGCCTTCTCGGCTGCCTCCTTCGCGGCCTGCTTGGCGGCCAGCCTGTCGGCCTTGGCCTGCTCGGCGGCCTTGCGCTTCTCCTCCTTGGCGGCGAGCTTCGCGGCCTTCGCCTCGCCGGCGTCGGCGGCGGGCTCCTCGGGCTTGTCCTTGCGGCCGAAGCGGAACAGGGGCTTCTTCGGCGCGGCCTCGATGGCGGCCTCGGCCTCGGCCACGGGCGCCTCGGTCTTCTGCTTGCGGCCGAAGCCGAAGCGCGGCGCCTTGGCGGCCGGCTCGGGCTCGGTCTCGGTGAAGACGACCTCCTCCTTCGGCTTGCGGCCGAAGCCGAACCGGGGCTTCTTGGCCGGCTCCTCGGGGGCAGGCTCGGGCGCCGGCGCGGGCTCGGCCTTCGCCTTGCCCTTCCTCGCGGGCGGCGGCGCCGGCGACTCGGTGAACACGACCTCCGCCGGCGGCTCCTCCTTCGGGCGGCGCGCGAACGGCAGGCGCAGGCCCTTTGCGGGCGGCTCGACGGGTGCATCTTCCTTGGGCTTGCGGCCAAACCCGAAGCGCGGCTTCTTGGCGGGCTCCTCGACGGCGGCGACCGGCTCCGGCTCGGCCTTGCGGCGGCCCTTCACGGGCTCGGGCTCGGGGGCAGCGACCGGCTCCCCCTCCTTGGGCTTGCGGCCAAACCCGAAGCGCGGCGTCTTGGCCGGTTCCTCCTCCTTGGCCGCGCGCTCGGCCGCCTTCGCCTCGGCCTTCGCGGCCTTGGCGGCCTTCGCGTCCGCCTTCGGGTCCGCAAGCGGCGTCAGCCCGAGGACGGCGTGGCACTGGGGGCACTCGGCCTCGGTGGCGTCGGCGGCGACGGGGAAGGTGTGGCCGCATTGGGCGCATTGGACGGGCGGCGCGCGGCGGCCGAAGCGGAAGCGGGGCGCCGCGACGGGCGACTCGGCGGGGGTCGCGACCCGGCGGCTGAAGCGGGTGAGGAAGCCGCGTTCGGCCTCCTTCTTGGCGTCGACGGCGAGCTGGGCGTCGTCCACGGGCTCGGGGGGCGCCTCCTCGGGGTCGGCGGGCTCGGCCTTGCCTTGCACCTGCTGGAGTGCCGCGGCGCCGGCGTCGGGCGGGGGCGGGGCGGCCTTGCGCGCCTCGGCGACCCACTTGCCCGCGACCTTGGGCGTGATGGAGGCGCCGACGACGCTTGACTCCAGCGAGCCGAGGTAGGCGGTGATCTTGGCGGCCAGCGCCTTGGGCTCCTGCTGGGCCAGTTCGGCGATGGTGTTGACGTCGCAGCGCACCAGCACCTCGGCGAACTGGGGGCCGATGCCTTGCAGGCGGACCAGCTCGGCCATGTCCTGCCACTTGCGGATCTGGGCGGCGGGGATCTTGGTCTTGCGGGCGAGGGCGTCGGCGTCGGCGGCGACCAAGGCCTCGGAGTCTGCGACCCCGGCCTTCTCGAGCTTCTTGGCGAACACGGGCCCGATGCCTTCGAGGTTGAGGACGGGGATGGGGCTGGAGGGCACGGCGGTGCGCTTGCGGAAGCGGAGGAAACGGGCGCGGGCCGACCCCGGTTCGTCCGGCATCAACGGGTCTCCAAGGCGAGGAGGGCGAGGCAGGGGTTCCAGCAGGTCACCATGGCGGACGCTCTCCCAGGGGCAGCCGCGCAGGGACCCCTGCTGATAAAGGATTGGCGCTCCAACCCTGAAGTCATGGGCGGCCGGAGGCGAGCATCGCCTGCACCGCGGCGACGGCGGCCGCGCGGGTGGCGGGGTAGCTCTCCAGCTTGAGCCGGGCCTGCACCGCGTCCTCGCCGTCCAGCAGCTCCAGCCGGCCGTCGTGGGCGGCCTGCTTGTCGAGGCGCAGGTAGAGGATGCCGTCGTCGTCGACGCGGGCATCGGCGGTCGCGCGCAGCCGGTCGAGGGCGCCGGGGAGGGCGAACACGCGCTCCAGCACGTCGCGGATGGCGCGCGACTTCTCCACGGTGGCCTCCAGCACGTGCAGCGTGAGGCCGTGGTGGGTGTCCATCGGGGTGTCCTTGCGGGCCGCCGCGAACGCCGCCTCGTCCAGCCCGCTCACGAACCGCAGCGAGGCCTCGACCTTGGCGACGTCCTCGGTGGGGTGGGCCACGGCCCGGAGCTTCAGCCAGTGGTAGCGCGGCCGGGCGTCGGCCAACCTATGCCTCGTCGGTGAAGATCCAGAGCAGGATGTAGGCCAGCAGGCCGATGCCGCCGGCGAAGATGCTCAGGACCGCGAGGACGCGCACCAAGGTGGCGTCGATGCCGAAGTAGCGCGCAAGGCCGCCGCACACGCCGGCGATCCGCCGGTCCGTCTTGCTGCGGGTGAACTTGCCGCGGTGCAGAGGGACGGCCTGGTTCTGGGTCTCCATGCCCGGGGCCAGCGGCTGCGGCTTCATCCCGGTTTCTGTCGGCGCCTAGCGGTGGTGCAGCGCCTTCTTGAGGCGCTTCTTGTCGAGCCGGTACACCCAGGTGTTCGGGTTGCCAGGCTCCTTGACGCGCAGGCCCAAGGTGTTGTCGCTGTGGTGCGTGAACTCGAACAGGTCCTGGATGAACTTCTGGGGCTGGCCGGACAGCACGCGGGCGGCCTCCTCCTCGTAGGTGTCGTAGTGGAACGGGAAGGTGACGCCGGTGGCGACCGTCTTGATGGTGCCGTTGCCCTTGAGGCCGGTGATGGTGACGAGCTCGCCGGTCAGCACGCGCTGGTGGGCGTCGAGCTGCGGGTTGGGGAACCAGTTGTTGCACTCGATGCACAGCAGCTCGGAGACTTCGCCGAGCATCTCGGTGTCTTCATGGTCCTCCAGGACGCGGATGAGGCTGCCGTCCTGGTAGGCCATGAACATGTTGATGGCGTTGCAGTGGGGGCAGGCGTACATGGGCTCCTCAATTTTGGCAGCGAGAGGACCCTGGATAAGAACCAACCGTTCGGTTCTGGGAATGTGCAACCAGCGGCTACTGGGCTTCGTCGTCGTCGCCGAAGCCGCCGTCGTACTCGGTGCGCGGCTCGCGCGGCTTGCGGGGCGGGGCCATCGGGGCGGGGCGCTCGGTCATGGCGGCCGGGCCCATGCGACGCGGGCCATTCGAGGGTTGCTGCCGCGGCAGGCTGCTGGTGGCCTACGCCGCCTTGCGCACCGACGGCTTGGTGTCCGCAGCGCCCTTGACGCGCGGCTTGGTGTCCTCGCGGGCGGCGGCCGCCTTGGCGATGAGCGGGGGCTGGTAGCCGAAGTGGCTGATGCAGTACTTCGACGACTCGCGGGCGGAGTTGCGGCACTGGTGGCCCTCCTCGGTGAGCGCGGAGCACTGGGGGCGGTAGCCGGGCTCCAGGTCCGGGGTGAGGTCCTCGCCGTCCTGGCCGGCGCCGCGCTTCAGGAACGGCAGGCCGGTGCGCTCGTTGACGCCGACGTGGTAGCCCGTGGGCTTGGGGACGGGGTGGCCGGACTTGGGCTTCTGCTTGGCGAAGAAGTAGATGTCCTGGCTGCCGCCGCCCTTGAGCTCGGTCTTGCGGGCGTGCAGGGTGAAGCCGTTGAACTGGAAGGGCGTGTCCTTGACGACGACCTTGGCGGCCGGCTTGGGCTCGTCGGCCTTCTTGGGCTCGGGCATGGCCGGCTGGGGGTCGGCGGCGGGGCGCAGGCGGTTGGAGATGGCCAGGACCACCAAGAGCACGACCAGGAAGGCCCAGCCGACGAAGATCGGCCACATGTTGGCCGAGCCCCAGGCGGCGAAGTCCAAGAGCGCGAGGCCGAGGAAGAGGCAGTTGGCGGCGAGTCCGGCCGCAAGCAGTCCGATGTAGGTGCGTTCGTTCATGGTCTAGGGCCTCCGGAGGAGCGCGAACAGGACGGCGGCGGTGCCGAGGCCGAAGGCCGCGGCGGCGGCCACCGGCTCGGGGACGCCGCGGACGCCGCCGGCGCCCGCGACGACGACGGGGCTCGCGGGGTTGGTGCCCGCGGCCACCTCGGCGCCGTCCAGGATCCCGTCGTCGTCGGAGTCGGGGTCGTTCGGGTCGGTGCCGTGCTGTGCCTCGCACAGGTTGCTGCAGCCGTCCTGGTCCGGGTCGTCGCCGGGCAGGGTGTTTTGGATGGTGGTCGAGGTCGAGCCGCCGTTGGTGCTGTTGTGGAAGTGGATTTCCTCGAAGGAGTCGGGCAGGCCGTCGCCGTCGGTGTCCTCCGGGGTGGAGGCGGGGTCGAGCGGGTCGCTGCCGGCGTGGACCTCGATGCCGTCGCCGAAGCCGTCGCCGTCGGTGTCCGGGTCGAGGGGGTCGGTGCCGATGGTGGCCTCCAGGTCGTCGTCGAGGCCGTCGTGGTCGTTGTCGATGAACAGGTCGTGGGCGTCCGCCGGGTCGAGCGGGTTCAGGCCCCGGTCGAGCTCGTCGGAGTCGGCGATGCCGTCGCCGTCGCTGTCGAGCCAGCGGGTCTCCAGGGCCAGCAGGCCGGAGGGGGTCTCGCCGCCGTAGTTGGCCACGACCAGCGCGGTGGCGGTCTCGGCCTGCAGCTCGAGCTGGAGCGTGTGGTTGCGCTGCAGCACGGCGCCCTGGGCGTCGAGGTAGAAGGTGACGGGGGTTGGGGACAGGACGGTGACGAACTGCTGCTGGTCGCGGGCCAGCTCGTCGCGGTGGCCGTCGGGGGCGACGTCCAGCAGGCGCACGGTGAAGATGGCGGTGGCCTGCGCGTTGGCGGTGAAGTAGACGACCGCCTCGACCTTGTCCGTGACCTCCAGATCCTTGGGGAACGGCTGGGTGGAGACCCAGGCCTGGGTGCTCGGGAAGTCCAACAGGCCGAGGACGTCGACGCCCGGGGCCACGAAGGTGAGCTGCGACGCGGTCGCGGGCACCTCGGGGGCCAGCGACAGCAGGCCGTCGGCCGCGGCGTCGCCGCTGAGGTAGAAGTCGGTGGCCGAGACGGGGAAGCGGTTGCCCGGCCGGACACTCGCCTCCGCTGCAGGCATGGAGCAGAGAACAGCCAGCGCGACCGCGCACAGCAACCGACAGACCACGGCGTTTCCGACTTATCGAACCTATTAGGACTTTGCCCTTCATGCACTTGTTTCTATCCTGAAGGCCAACCCTTTTTCCTGCACCTCAGTCCCCGCCCTGACATGAGCGAGATCATCGCCGTCCACGCCCGCCAGGTGCTCGACTCCCGCGGCAACCCCACCCTGGAGGCCGAGGTCCACACCGAGGGGGGCGGCTTCGGGTCCGCGATGGTCCCGTCGGGCGCCAGCACCGGCACCCGCGAGGCCGTCGAGCTCCGGGACGGCGGCAAGCCCTGGATGGGCAAGTCGGTCCTGCAGGCAGTCCGCCATGTCCAGGAGGAGATCGCCGACCACGTCGAGGGCCTCGACGTCTTCGACCAGTCCGGCATCGACGGCACCATGACCGACCTGGACGGCACTCCCAACAAGGGCCGCCTCGGCGCCAACGCCATCCTGGGCGTCTCGCTCGCCGCCGCCCACGCCGCCGCCGACGAGCTTGGGGTCCCGTTGCACATGTACCTGGGCGGCGCGCAGGGCCGCGTCCTGCCCGTGCCCATGATGAACATCCTCAACGGCGGCGCCCACGCCGACTCGAACGTCAGCATCCAGGAGTTCATGGTCATCCCCGACGGCGCCGAGTCGTTCGGCCACGCCTTGCAGATGGGCGTCGAGGTGTACCACCAGCTCAAGAAGTCCCTCAAGGCCGACGGGCTCGTGACCGCGGTCGGCGACGAGGGCGGCTTCGCGCCCAACCTGAAGTCCAACGTGGACGCGCTCGCCTACATCGAGAAGGCCGTCAAGGCCACGGGCTACGAGCTGGGCACCGACATCCTCCTGGGCCTCGACGTGGCCGCAAGCGAGCTGTGGGACGCCAAGAAGAAGCTCTACGACTTCGGCCCCGACGGCAAGAAGACCCCTGACAAGACCATCGACTTCTACCAGGAGATGACCGAGCGCTTCCCCATCGTCTCGATCGAGGACGGCATGGCCGAGCAGGACGCCAAAGGCTGGGCCGGCATCACCGAGCGCCTCGGCCGCCACATCCAGCTCGTCGGCGACGACAACTTCGTCACCAACCCCGCCCTCCTGGCCCAAGGCATCGAGGAAGGCATCGCCAACGCCATCCTGGTGAAGGTGAACCAGATCGGCACCCTCACCGAGACCCTGGAGGTCATCCGCATGGCCCAAGACGCCCACTACGGCGCCGTCCTGAGCCACCGCAGCGGCGAGACCGAGGACACCACCATCGCCCACATCGCCGTGGCCACCAACGCCGGCCAGATCAAGACCGGCGCACCGGCGCGCAGCGACCGCGTCGCCAAGTACAACGAGCTGCTGCGCATCGAGGAGCGGCTGGGCGAGGCGGCGGCGTGGCGGGGGCCGGCGACGTTCGCCAAGTTCGAGTAGCGGCTGCGCCTGCTACCGAACCACGGATTGCACGGATTGCACGGAACCAAAGGTCCGTGCGATCCGTGCAATCCGTGGTTCGTGAGGCGCCGCAAGCATTACGTCCGGCGCCCGGCGTCGCGCGCCCCATGCGCACCCTCCCCCTCCTCGCCGCCGCCCTCGTGGCCCTCACCGCCCTGGCCGGCTGCGGCGACACCATCGACCCGCCGGTCCTGCCGCCGCCCCCGCCGCCTGCGGCCAAGCCGTTCGTGCGGGTCGAGGCGCCCGTCGCGAAGGGGGACTCCGGCGCCGAGCCCAGCCTGGGCGTCGCGCCCGACGGGACGCTCTACACCAACCTGTTCAGCAACGTCTACCAGAGCAAGGACAGCGGCGCCACCTGGACCAACCTCGGCGACCCGTACCCCGGCATCCCGAACAACGACCCGGACCTCGCCGTCGACGTGGACGGCACCGTGTGGGAGTCGCGCCTCTATGCCGCGGTGTGCAACGCGGTCTCGGTCAGCAAGGACGCGGGCGCCACTTGGACCAACAACCCGGCCGTGTGCGCGGGCCCCGTCCACGACCGCCAGTACGTCATCCCGACCACCGGCGGCACGGCGTACCTCTACAGCCACCAGCTGCCCAGCTTCCAGCAGCTCGCGCTCAAGACCACCGACTACGGCGCCACTTGGCTGCCCACGGCCCCGCCGGAGGGCGCGGGCAACGTCATCTTCGCCACCGGCAACTCGGGCTGGGGCGGCGGCGGCTTCTGGAACCAGGCCAAGGACTCGGTCTGGTTCACCTTCAACTTCGCCGACGGGGTCGCCACCGGCGGCGGCGCGCACGCGGCCTACGCCATGACCTCCGACGGCGGGCAGGCCTGGACGCTGGGCTTCGCGGGCGACCTTGCGGGCCAGCAGCTTGGGCTCGGCCTGGTCACGGGCGCCGCCGACGACGCCGGCAACGTCTACCTGGCCTGGGGCGAGGCGGACGGCGACAAGGTCAGCATCTTCCTGGCGGGCTCGAAGGACGAGGGCGCCACCTGGCAGGCGCGCCGCATGGACGACGCCACCGGCAGCAAGGTGTTCCCGATCGCCGTGGCGGGCGCCGACGGGCACGCCGCGGTCGCGTTCTACGAGGCCGGCGAGGACGCCTTCCCCGACAACGTGCAGGGCGACTGGAACGTCACCCTCGCCTGGACGACCGACTTCTTCGGCAACGGCACCGTCTCCCAGGGCCAGCTCAACTCGGAACCGGTCAAGACGGGCGGCATCTGCATCTCGGGCACCACCTGCACCGGCGACCGCGAGTTCGCGGACTACTTCGACGCCGTCCGGATGCCCGACGGCCGCGTCGGCGTCACCTACAACGTGCTGCGCTCGGGCGCCTTGGGCAACGCGTTCAGCCTGACCGAGGAGCCGCTGCTCGGGGCCAAGCCGGCCGCGTAGCCGAAGCATACATGTTTGCGCGGACGGCGGTTGAAGACCCGCGCGCCGTAAGGGTCCTTGCCTTGCGCGTGCTGATCGTAGGCGGCGAGGACGACATCGCCGAGAGCCTCAGGAGCCTGTTCGCGGTCGACCTGCCGCGCCAGGAGATCGCGTGCGCCGCCACGCCGCAGCAGGCGCTGGAGGCCTTGCGGCACGGTTCGCCCGGCCTCGTGCTGGCCGCCGGCCGGATGCCGGGCACCGACGGCCTGAGCTTCCTTGCGACCGTGCAGGAGCGCTGCCCCGGCGCCCGTTGCTGCCTGGTGGCGAGCTGGCTGGACGCGCCCACCCGGCGCCGCGCCGAGGCGCAGGGCGTGGGCGTCCTGGCCCAGCCGTTCGACCTAGCCCAGTTGCGGGGCTTGGCCGGATGGGGCGCCTCCACCGGAAGCGAAGGGCCGTTCCCTGCGCCGGCCGGCCTCCAGAGAGAAAGCCAACGCTTATCCGCAAAAGGGTAAGTTTCCAGTCCGGGATGGGAGCGACGGCACTCCGCCGCTCCTTGGGGATGCACATCATGAAGGACATCATTCGCGAAGCGGTCGCAAGGGCCGAGCTTGAACAACGCGCCGCCAGCCCGCGCTTCGACCCGCGCGCCGCCGCCCGCGAGACGACCATCCACAACACGCGCGACAACGACCTGGAGAAGGTCCTCGCGAGCCTCACCACCAAGATCAAGGTGTTCGGCTGCGGCGGCGCCGGCAGCAACACCATCCAGCGCTGCACCGAGGAGGACCTGGGCGACATCGAGCTCGTGGCCCTCAACACCGACGCCCAGCACCTGCTGGTCACCCGCAGCCCCAACAAGATCCTCATCGGCCGCCACCTCACCAAGGGCCTCGGCGCCGGCGCCCTGCCCCAGATCGGCGAGGAGGCCGCGCTGGAGACCGAGCAGGACCTGCGCTCCCAGGTCACGGGCGCGGACATCGTGTTCGTCACCTGCGGCCTCGGCGGCGGCACCGGCACCGGCTCCGCCCCCGTCGTGGCCCGCCTGGCCCGCGAGGCCGGCGCCCTCACCATCGCCGTGTGCAGCCTGCCCTTCGACTACGAGGGCGCCGTCCGCATGGAGAACGCGGAGGCCGGCCTGGCCCGCCTCCGGGACGTGTGCGACACCGTCATCGTCGTGCCCAACCAGAAGCTCTTGGAGGTGGCGCCCCGCCTCAAGCTGGTGGAGGCGTTCAAGGTCGCCGACTCCATCCTGATGCGCTCCATCAAGGGCATCACCGAGATCGTCACCAAGCCCGGCCTCGTCAACCGCGACTTCGCGGACCTCAAGACCATCATGAAGCGCGGCGGTGTCGCGATGATCGGCCTGGGCGAGGCGGACGGCGAGGACCGCGCCCGCAACGCCGTGCTGGAGGCGCTCAACTCCCCCTTGCTGGACGTGGACATCTCGGACGCCACCGGCGCCCTGGTCAACGTCGTGGGCGGCCGCGACATGACGATGCAGGAAGTGATGCGCGTCGTCGAGGAGATCCACAACCGCGTCAACAAGGACGCCCGCATCCTGTGGGGCGCCAACATCGACGAGAACCTCGACCACACCATCCGGGTCATGCTCGTCATCACGGGCGTTAAGTCGCGCCAGATCCTGGGCCCGACCGCGCAGAAGCAGGCGCGGCAGAAGAAAGACATGGGACTAGACTTCGTGCTCTGAAAGCCTCGCTTCGCTCGCTTCAGCAGCAGCGGCCGTCCCGGTCGCGGCCTTGCCGCCCTGCGGGCGCCAAGGCCTGACATGGGCCTCGACTTCGTCCTGTAGCCCTAGGCATAGGTTCTTGCGGCCCTCCTCGGCTGGCCGCCCCATGCGCTTCTGGACGATGGCCCTCGCGGCCCTGATGGTTGCCACGGCTCTGGCGGGCTGCGCCCAAGACACCGACAGCGACGGCGACGGCCTCATGGACGCCCGCGAGCAGGAGCTTGGCACCAACCCGGAGCTGGCCGACACCGACGGCGACGCGCTGGGGGACGCCGACGAGGTGGCGGCCGGCACCGACGCGACCCGGGCGGACACGGACGGCGACGGCGTGCTCGACGGCGTGGAGCTGACGGCCGGCACCGACCCGTTGCAGGCGGCGCCGGCGCTCTCGTTCCGCCTGTCGCGCGTCGGCCGCGACGGCCCCGAGCCCAGCATCGGCGTCACCGACTCGGGCTGCATGTTCTTCGTGGCGCTGCAGGACCTGATGCGGTCGTGCGACCAGGGCAAGTCGTGGGAGCAGCTCACGAGCCCCTTCCTGGCCACCGACACGAGCGACCCCTACCTGTGGGTGGACCCCGTGACCGACCGGGTCTTCAGCGTCCAGATGGTGAACACCCAGTCGTGCTGGATTTCCTGGTCCGACGACGACGGCGCCACCTGGCTCGGCAACCCGCTCGACTGCGGCCCCAACCCGAGCGTGGACCACATGAAGGTCGCCACCGGCCCCTGGACCGACGCCGGCTTCGGCGCCGCCGGCAAGGCCGCGGGCGCGTACGACCAGGCGGTCTACGTCTGCCGCAACACCGGCGTCGTCGTGGTCGGCACCGTGACCTGCTACACCAGCCTGGACGGCGGCGCCACCTTCGAGGCGGGCGCCAGCGGCACCGGCGTGGCGATGACGAACGCCGGCCTGCACGGCGCCATCACGACCGCGCCGGACGGCACCGTGTACGTGCCGCCCCGCCTGGAGTCGCCGGGAGTCCTGGTCAGCAAGGACAACGGCTTCTCGTGGACCTACACCGAGCTTGGCAAGGACGCGGGCACCCCGAGCCCGCGCAAGAACTCGGAGGTCGCCACCGACTCCGCGTCGAACGCCTACTTCACCTGGGTCGGCAAGGACGCCCGCACCTACCTGTCGCGCAGCACCGACGGCGGCGGCAAGTGGGACGCCCTGAGCCTGGTGGCGTCCGCGCCCTCGGTCGTGAGCACCACCTTCCCGCACATCCAGGCCGGCGACCCTGGCCGCATCGCGGTGGCGTACCTGGGCTCCGAGGACGCGGCCCTGCTGGGCACCGACAACATCGACGGCGACCCGTGGGACGGCAACCCGCACACGGCGCCCGCCGCCGCCCGCTACCACCTCTGGGTCAGCTTCAGCCTGGACGCGCTCTCCGCCAACCCGACGTGGACCCACGTGCGCGTCACCGACGACCCCGTCCAGGTGGGCAGCATCTGCATCAGCTCTGGCGACTGCCGCGACCTGGGCGGCTCGAACCGCAACCTGCTGGACTTCAACGACCTGTCGCTCGACAAGGACGGCCGCGTCTTCGTCGCGTTCGCCGACGGCTGCACCTCCGACGACTGCGTCGGGCCCGACGGCAAGCCCGAGGACTCGCGCGACCGCGAAGGCGTCGTGGCCATCCTGGAGGACGGGCCGTCGCTCTACGCCGAGAAGGGGCCTCTTGCCCCGTTGTGAGCCGCGCCTCTTTTGACCCGTCTGCCAGTCCCCGCGCCGTGGCCGACATCCAGGTCGCCCTCGTCATGGGCTCGAAGTCCGACTGGGAATGCATGAAGAACGCCGCCGACGTCCTGAAGGCGTTCGGCGTCCCCTACGAGGCCCGGGTGCTCTCCGCCCACCGCGCGCCCGACGAGCTGCACAAGTGGCTGCACGCCCTCCCCGCCCGCGGCTGCCAGGTCGTCATCGCCGGCGCCGGCGGTGCTGCCCACCTCGCGGGCGTGTGCGCCAGCCAGACCGTGATGCCGGTGCTCGGCGTCCCGATGCTCACCAAGTCGCTGGGCGGCATGGACTCGCTCTTGTCCACCGCCCAGATGCCGAAGGGCATCCCGGTCGGCACCCTCGCCATCGGCGACGCGGGCGCCGCCAACGCCGCCTTCCTCGCCGTCCAGATCCTCGCCCTCGCCCAGCCGAAGCTCGCGGCGGCGCTCAAGCAGCGGCGCGCCGACGAGCAGGCCAAGGTCGCCGCCGAGAAGCTCGAATGACGGAAGTGCGCCGCGCCGACGGTCCTGCCGTGGCCGAGGCCGCGCGCATCCTCCAGGAAGGCGGCATCGTGGTGTTCCCGACCGAGACGGTGTACGGGCTCGGCGCCGACGCGCGCGACGCGCAGGCGGTCGAGCAGGTGTTCGCCGCCAAGGGCCGCCCCGCCGACAACCCGGTCATCGTCCACGTCGCCGACACCCAGGCGGCGCGGGCGCTGTGCGCGGCGTGGCCGGAGACGGCGGAGAAGCTGGCGCGCGCGTTCTGGCCGGGCCCGCTCACCATCGTGCTGCCGCGCGCCGCGGGCATCCCGGACGCGGCCACCGGCGGCCTCGACTCGATCGCGGTGCGGGTGCCGCGCCATCCGGTGGCGCAGGCGCTGCTGCGGGCGTGCGGCCTGCCCATCGCGGCGCCGAGCGCCAACACCAGCGGCCGCCCCAGCCCGACGACGGCGCAGCACGCCTACGCCGACCTCGGCGAGCGGGTGCCGCTCTACCTCGACGCCGGCCCGACCGAGGTGGGCCTCGAGTCGACGGTCATCGGCCTGCTGGGCGAGGTGCCGACGATGCTGCGGCCGGGCGGGGTGCCGCGCGAGGCCATCGAGGCGGTCGTCGGGCCGCTCGGCAAGGCCCGCGCCGGCCTGGCGCGCAGCCCGGGCATGAAGTACCGGCACTACGCGCCGACGGGCCGCGTCGTGGTGGCCGCGCCGGAGGCGTTGCCGGAGCTGTGGCGCGCGCACAAAGACGACGGCACCGGCTTCATCGTGAGCGCCGAGGCCAACCTTGCGGGCGAGCACGTGCGCGTGGCCGGCAGGCGCGACGACCCGCCAGCGTGGGGCCGCAGCCTGTTCCGCCTGCTGCGCGAGCTGGACGCGCGGCCGCTCATCGTGGTCGAGGCCATCGCCGAGGACGGGCTGGGTGCCGCCGTCATGAACCGGCTGCGGAAGGCCGCAGAGGCTCAGATGGGCGGGACCTGACGCAGCCGGTCGGCGAGGATGCCCATGGCGGTCGCGGTCTCCATGCTGACGCCGCGGCCGGTGAGCTCCAGGTGGGCGGGCGCGTCGCGCAGGATCGTGCCGGGCAGGCCCTTGGGGCCGAGGCCCATGACGACCACCAGCCTGGGGGCGCCGGCGAAGCGGGCGGCCTGGGCGGCGCCCGCGAAGTCCACCGCCTTCTTCGGCTCGGGGTTGGGCGTGGTGGCGACGACGAAGCCGTCCGTCACCGGCCATTTCAGGACATGCACGCGGCCCTCGGCCAGCAGGGACTGGAGGTGGCGGCCGGCGTCGCCGATGCGGGTGTCGCGCACCGCCTTCTCCAGGTCGCCGGGCTGGACGGGGAAGTTCAGGAGCCCGAGGTCGAGCCCGAACGCCTCGCACAGCGGGGCGGCGCGGGCGATGGCGCGCAGGTGCGGGTCGCCGAGCGCGCCGACGTAGGTGTCGTGCAGCACGAGCATGTGCCGGGCACTCGCTTGCGCGGGCTTCGCGACCGGCTCCGGCTCCGGCTCCGTCGGCTTGGCGGCGGGCTTCTCCTCGCCCGCCAGCCGGGCGCGGCCCGTGTCGATGTTGCGCCGGACGGCGGCTTGCGCCTTCGGGTCCGCGATGCGCTCGGCCTGCGCCGCCGCCTCGTCGAGCCAGGCCTGGGCGCGCGCGGGGTCGCCGAGCTTGTCGGCGCGGGCGGCCAGCGAGCACAGCACGCGCGCGGCGGGCTCGGGCTCGACCATGAGCTGCGTGTGGACCATGTCGAGGTCGGCGAAGTCCTCTAGCGGTGCAATGAGGCCGCGCAGCACCTCGACGCGCTCCGCCGGCGGCACCTTGCCGGCCGCGAGCAGGGCGCGCTCCAGGCTGGCGCCGCCCCGCAGGTGCAGGCTGCCCAGCAGGCGGGCGCGCGCGGCGGGCGGCCACTCCTCCAGCGCGGCGACGACCTCGGGCGCGGCGCCGGCGGCCATGACGGCCTTGCCGTCCTCCAGCGCGGCGGGGCCTTGCAGCGCCTTGCGGAGCAGGCGGGCGCGGGCCGGGCCGTCGGCCAGCGGGGCGAGCGCCGCGATGGCCTGCGACGCGGCGGGGCCGGGCGGCAGGGCGACGGCGACGTCCACCAGGCCGACGACCATGTCGTGGCGCAGGCGGTCGGCCCAGTCGTCGGCCGTGCGCCACTTCGGCAGGCGGCGGGCGACCTCGGCCAGCGCCTCGGCGCGGCGCCAGTCGCGCTCGGTGCGGCGGATGCCCTTGAGGGCCTCGTCGAGGCAGCGGCGGGCCTGCTCGGCGGACACCTTGGGGTGGCCGCTCAGTGCGACGAGCGCCTCGGCGGCGAACGACGGGTCCTCGATGGTCCGCGCCTCCGCGAGGAGGTCGGGCAGGCTGCGGGAGCCGGCCTTGGCGGCGGCGACCAGCTCGCGGGCTTGCGAAGGCGGGTGGGGACGGCGCTCGGCCACGGTCGGCGGAAACTCAGGCCCGGGATAGCCCGATCGCCGCCGCGACCGCCGCGCCGCGGGCGCCGCAGCCGTTGAGGCGGGGCGGGTCGGAGGCGCGGGTGGAGGACGGCGGCGCCGTGGTGCCGGTCGACGGCTGGGCGCTGCTGCTGGAGCTGGGGCTGCCCGTGGTGCTGGACGACGAGCTGGAGGAGCTGGAGCCGGCCGGCGCAGGCGGCGGGGGCGGAGGAGGTGGCGGCGGGGGCGGCGGCTGGCTGCTGGGCGGCGACGACGAGCTGCTGGTGCTGCTGCTGTCCGTGCCGTTGCTCCCCGACGGCGGCGGAGGCGGCGGGGGCGGAGGAGGGGGCGGCGGGGTCGTGCCGTTGGAGGTGTCGTTGCTGGCTGGCGGCTCCTGCGGCGGCTCGGTGACGTTGTCGTCGGGCGGCGGCTCGGTCGTGCCGTTCTGGGTGAGGTTGCCCGAACCGGGGTCCGGCTCCTGGCCCAACGGCTGGCATTGGGCGCCCGTCAGGGGCGAAGGCAGCTCGGGGACGGGGGCGGCGCCGGGCGCCACGAACTGGAGGATGGGCAAGGCGACCAGGAACGCGACGACCAGGACCGCGCCAGCCTCCAGCACGCGCGGGCGGCCGGGCAGGACCATGTCAAGAGATGGGGGGTCCGGCCGGCATAAACCGTCGCCGTGGAACCCGCGGCCTCAGCACTGGGGCACGGCCTCGGAAGCCGCGGCCACCGGCGGAAGGCCGCCCTCGATGGCCCGCACCGGCTTGTCCTTGGCCTTGCCTTTGCCGTGCCCGCCATGGCCGTCGGCGGCGTCGTCGGCGTCGTCGTCCGGGTCCGCGTGCTTCGGCTTCTTCGCAAGCGGCTCCTCGGCCGACGCCGAGCAGCTTGAGGCGGCGTCCGGGCCGGCGGCGTCGTCGGCGTCCGCGGGCCACACCAGGGCCACCAGCGGCGCCAGCACCAGGAACCCGACGACCAAGGCCGCGCCCGCCTCCAGCACGCGCAGCCGTCCCGTCATGACGGGATTTTTTCGCGGCGGGGGGCTAAAGCCTCGCGCCGTGGAAACCGCGCCTACGCCCGGCGGGGACCGCGCCAGCGCTCGTCCTACCCTTGGCCGGCGGTCGGACGACGCTACTGCCCTGCGGGCAGCAGCTGCGTCCTCGCCCCCGCTCTCTCGAAGATGAGGCGCTAGGGGCCGCGCCGCGGGCCCCGCCAGCGCTCGTCTTCCTCTTTCGCAGGGGGTCGGACGAAGATATGGTACTTCTCGGTCGGGTCCTGCAGCTCGTGCAGGATGCGGCCGATGATGACCTTCAAGGGGTTGGCGACCTTGCCGCGCGTCTCGAGGTCCTCGAGCGACTCGAACGGCTTCTTGCGCTCCTGGACGAGGTGCTCGACCGACTTCTTGCCGATGCCGGGCAAGAGCTCCAGGGCGTGGTAGCGCACCGAGATGGCGGGCGCGGTGTTGAAGAAGTTGAGGAACCGCTTGGGGTCGGTCTTGACGACGTCCTCGATGACGTAGGGCAGCTCGCCGTGGGCGGCCGGGGTCAGCTCGTGGTAGGCGATGCGGCCGCGGATCTTCTGCACCAGGCTGCGCTGCTCGACGTCCTTGCCGACGTAGGCGCGGTCGCCGATGGTGAAGGAGGCGCCGGGCTTGGGCACCAGCTCGAACAGGGTGAACTGCTGCTCGCCGAGGCCCATGAGGGTGGGCTCGCGGCGCATGGGCGGCGCGTCGGGGCGGCCCTGCGGCAGGAAGTCGAGGATGTGGACGTAGTCTTCCATGGAACGCTCCGCCTAGGCGGTGTAGTGCTCGTCGACGATGGCGATGAGCTGGGCGATCTCGGCCTCCGTCAGGTCGTGGCGCGACTTCTGCAGGATGGCGCGCACGTCGTCGGGGTGCTGGGGGAGCAGGTCGGCGACCCGGATGGCGAACTTCTCCTCGAGGTCGGGCAGGGCCTTGTGGACGGCGGCCACGATCTTCTTGGCCTCGGGGGCGCCGATGCGGGCGAACCGCTTGGCGTGCTCCAGGGCGATCTTCTGCTCGTAGGTCAGCTCGCCGTCGGCGGCGAGGCGGTCCTTCTGGGCCTTCTCCAGCATGGCCTTGACCTCGGCCAGCGAGACCAGGCGGCCTTCCTCGACGGCCTCTTCCAGGATGATGTCGGCGTCAGCCATGGGTTGTCAGCTCCGGGTCCCTACTGGAGGGCCTTCAGGTGCTCGGCGCGCACGACCAGGGTCTTGGCCATGTTGCCGTGCATGATGTCGATGACGAAGGCCTCGCCCTGCTTGCCGGCGACGGTGCCGGTCAGGCCCTGGAAGCGCTTGTGGGTCATGCCGGAGTGCTGGCTGGGCTCGTTCTTGATGGCCACGCGGGCGCCGACCTCGAACTGCCGCAGGACGCGGTTGGGCGGCAGCATGCCGCGCTTGCGCGGGTCCTTGAGGAGCATGTGGCGGGTCTTGCTGCGGAGTCCCTTGGAGCGGATGGGCATGACTGGCACCTTCGGTTGCGTGGGCCCCGCTGGGGGACCGCATCGGGCAAGCCGCCGAGGACCGGGGTCGGTTGATAAGCATTGGGTCGAGGCGGCCCCCCGTAACCTACTTGGAGGCGGGAGGGCATGGGGAGGTTGACCCTGGGAACAAGTCCCTTCGGGATGGTAGCACGGCGATTAGTCCCCGGCCCCGCACGAATTAAGGAAAAACAGCAGTGTTGCTGTTGGTTTGGGCAGGGGGTGGGGCATGAAACCGGCACCGGAACGAGGGGAGGGCCAGGGGGACCTTTCCTCTCGTCACCTGGTGGCGAGCTCCACCACGTCGCGCCGGCCGGCGTCGCCGGCCAGCTCCAGCTTGGTCCGGTGCACCAGCCCGTCGTCGCCGTCGCGCACCTCCAGCTCGTAGGTGCTGCCCCGGGTGCCGCAGGCCTCCATGCGGAAGTCCTGGTTGGCGTCGACGGTCGCCTCGAAGCCGGTGGTCGCGAACTCGTTGCCGCCGATGGCCCGCACCAGGCGGATTCGCACCGGCCCCACCGGCGCAGCGTCGTGCCGGACGCGGCCGACGATCGCCCAGCCGTCCACGCTGGCCGGCGGGTCGGCCGCCATCCAGCGGCAGCGGTCCACGGCGACCGCCAGCACCGCCTCGGTGTCGGCCATCGCCTGGCGCTTGGCCTCCAGCCGGCCGCGCAACGCGTCCTGCGGCAGGTGGGCCACGCTGCGCTCGAGCCGCGCCGCGTGCCGGCCGGCGACGGCGTGCGCTGCGCGCACCGCCTCGCGCCAGGCCGCGCGCAGGCGCTTCTCGGTATCGAGCAGCTGCCCGTGCTCGGGCCCGCTTTTTTGCGTCCCGCACCGGGTCGCGACCTGCACCAGGTTGATGCTGAGGGCGCCGGCGGGGGCGTCGCTGAGCTTGTTGGGGTGGTGGCAGTGGGTCAGGTGGTTGGCGGCCAGCACGGGCCGGTGCGCCATCACCGCGGCGGACCAGGCGGCGCCCCACGGCAGCTCCTCGATGGCGTTGCCGGTGAGGCGGGCGTCGGGGGCGTAGGCGAGCACGGCGGCGCTGGTGAAGCCGCCGGGGTTGCGGGTGTGGACCTGGTTGTCCTGGAAGGCGAGGTCGGTGCCGGCGGCGATGGCGACGGTGGCGGCGGTGGTGGCGCCGGTGGCGTGCTGGACGACCTGGTTGCCGCTGAACTGGACGCGGCCGGGGACGCGGGCCTCCATGAAGGGCTGGCCTTGGAACGCGGACGCGGGGTCGTAGGTGCGCGTGTAGTGCTCCAGGTGGTGGTTCACGGCGAGGCGGCGGCCGGGGACGCTCAGGGTGGGCAGCATGAGGCCCCGCAGCGGGTCGCTGCCGGGGAACTGGATGTCGACGCAGGAGCCGACGTGGCCGTCGTTCGGGTGGGGCGCCAGGCTGGCGAGGCTGTTGCCGCGGATCGACGCGGCCCCCAGGCCGGTGGCGACAAGGGCGGGGCCGGCGGGGGCGGTCACGGTGTTGCCTTGCACCACGAGCGCGGGGCCGTCGTCGGAGGGGGCGAAGCCGGGGCTGGGGAGGCAGCCCGTGATGGCGAGGCCGCCGCTGCCGGCGACCTCGTTGCGTTGCAGATCGACGGCGAGGCAGGCGTGCGCCAGGATGCCGACGGAGCCGCCCCACGTTTCGGCGCCAGGGTTGCCGACGATGCGGTTGCCGTGCACGCGCAGTCCTTGGACGCCAAGCAGTTGCAGGGCGCCTTCGCCGGGGGACAGCACGCAGCCGGCCACCAGGTTGTCCTCGACCGTGAGGCCGTGGACCGAGCCCGTGGGGCCGCCGTCCACCCAGGCGGGGGTCTGGAGGCCGGGCCCTTGGGTGTCGCGGATCTCGTTGCCGGCCACGCGGACGTCATGCACGCCGAACGCGTGCTCCAGTGTGTCGAAGCCCTCGATCAGGCCGCCCAGATGGACGCCGCCCTGGACGCGGTTGCCCTCGAGGACGAGGCGCACCGACCCGTCGCGCACGTGGAGCTTGCCCACCAAGGCGCTGGCCGCCAACCGCAGGCCGGTGGCGCGCGCGGTGAACGCAAGCACCATGCTCTCCAGCTGCTCGCCTTGCAGGTCGAGGCCGATGCAGCCGTTGGCCCGGAACGCCGTCCAAGGGTCGTGGACGCGGTTGTCGCGGCTGTGCGCCTCCTGGCACGCCTCCAGGTGGATGCCGGCCCGGCCGTGCGGGCCGAGCTTGCTGCCAAGGCCGGCCACGACGTTGCCGGCCAGCCGCAGGCCGATGGCCGCGGCGACGAAGATGCTGGCGGGGCCGGGCACGACGGGGTCCACCCAGACGCAGTCGCGCACCAGGTTCCCCTCGATCACCAGGCCGTCGGTCGCGGCGACGGCCTCGATGCCGTTGCCCTGCATCGCCTCGACCTGGTTGTGCCGGACGACGACGTCCCGCGTGCTGGGGGCGGGGGGCGTCTGTTCTTCCTCCGCCACCACTTTCCTGCTCCGGACCGGCACCTTCTTGGCGTTCTCGCCGAGCGCGGGGATGGCCGGGTTCGTCTTCGTCCCGCCAAAGGTCGGCCATGAGAATACCTGGGGGATTTCCACGGGAGTCTTGCCGACGGTCTTCGTGTCCCCTTTGGCCGCCTTGCCGCCGCCGAGGTGGATGCCGGGCCCGTCGCCGTCGGCGACGTGGTTGGCCTCGACGTGGACGCCGGAGGAGCCGTCCAGCACCTGGACCGCGCCGCCGCGGACGCGGTTGCCGTGCAGCCGCAGGGCGCGGCCGTGCAGCACCACCGCGACGCGGGCGGGGGCGCCGTCGGGCTTGCTGGCGATGCGGCCCCAGCCGTGCAGGTGGTTGTGGGCGGCGTGCAGCCGTTCGCAGCCGACGGCCATCAGGGCGGGGGCGTGGCCCATGGCGCCGTTCTTGGCGACGTGGTTGCCCATGAGGTCCACGTCCTCGCAGGCCACGAGGCGGACGCCAGGCGTGCCGTCGCCAGCCATCGTGCGGGCGTTGTCCGTGACCTCGTTGCCGAGGATGCTGACGCGGGCCCAGTGCTCGACGTGGACGGCCGCCGACAGGTAGGGCGCCGCGCTGCCGCCGGCCCAGCACTGCTGGATGCGGTTGTCCTCGATGGCGAGGCCGTGCGCGCCGTCGCCCGCCGCGGCCGCCGCCCAGACCGCGCACTTGCCGGCGCGCCGCACCAGGTTGGCGTGGACGCGGACGCGGCTGGGGGGCGCGTCGGCCACCGCGACGGCGCCGGCGCCCGGGGCGGGCGGCGCGCCGCCGACCTCGACGGCGTGGCCGTCGGCGTGGTGGAGCACGCAGCGCGTGACGTCGACGCGGCTGCTGGCGCGGCTCACCTGGATGGCGCCGCGCACGCGGCTGGTGGCGACGGTGGCGTCCTCCGCCTGGAAGTGGAGGGCGGGGCTGCCGTCGACGCGGCAGTCGAGCACGCGCAGCCAGCGGGCGTCGCGCGCGACGATGGCGGGATCGCCGGCGCCAAGGACGGTGCAGCCTTGGACGCGGGCCTTCTCGACCCGCTCGAAGCGGACGGCGCCTTCGATGCGCAGGGTCTCGAGCGCGACCTCCGTGATGGGTTCGCCGACGCTGGCGGCGAGGACGGCGGGCTTGCCGGCGGGGGCCACCAGGATGGAGCGGTCGCCGCAGCCTTGCAGCGTGATGCCGCTGTGTAGCCGCAGCGAGTCGGGGAGCACGTAGCGGCCGGGCAGGACGTGGATCATGCCGGCGTCGAGGCTGTCGATGGCCTGCTGGAGGCCGTATGGATAGTCGGCGTTGTGCGTGTGCCGGCCGATGCTGGTGGTGCCGTCGCCGACGCTGGTGGCCGGGCACGGCGAGTCCAGCTCGGTGAGCGGGAGGAAGCGGCGGCGGCAGTCGTGGAGGATGGGCGTCCAGGCGTTGCCGCTCTGCACGCCCCACTCGACGATGGCGAGGCGGGCGACGTGGACGCGGCCTTCGGGGGGCGCGCCGTGGAGGTCCTGCACGTCGCCGGGGTCGCCCGCCACGCCGGAGCGGCGCGCGGTGAACGCCCACCAGTCGCCGCTGCGCACGGCGTGGCCGTCGGACCTGAAGCGCACTTCGACGTCGTCCTCCAGCTCCAGGAACGTCGTGGTGGTGTCGTCGGCGTCGGCGCGCACGGGGCGGAGGCCCTGCACGTCGTCCCAGCGCCGCAGCCGGAGGCTGCCCTGGCCGGCGTGGTGGGCGACGTCGCGGTCGAGGTCGATGCGGAGGTCGCCCTCGTGGATCTTGACGACCTGCGCCATCGTGCCTGGGCCGCGGGCGGTCTCGGTCTGGTCGCTCACGACCTCGACCCAGTCGCCGGGCCGGAGGCCGAGCACGTGGTCGCGCCCGAAGCGGGCGACACTCACGGCGCGGGGCAGGGCGACCGGGTCCGGGAAGCCCGTGACCGCAAGGACGACGGAGCCGTTGTCGCGCGACCACTTGTAGGTCGCGACCCGGCGGGCGCGGTCCAGGCTGACGTTGACCTGGGCCTCGACCTTGACCTGGTTGCCGTTGACCGCCTGGACGGCGGTGAGGACGCTGGCGGTGCCGTTGCTTTGGAACAGCTCGAGCGCGTCGCCGGGCTGCCAGGGGCGCCCGATGTCGGCCATCTGGTAGGTGTTGCCGCCGACGTCGGTGGCGACGACCGCCTCGACCTGGGCGTGGTCGAACGGGTACGGCAGGCCGGCGTCGTGGATCTCGACGCGGTACAGGCGGTTGCCGCCGCCGTGGTAGCCGCGGCGGGGCTGCACGTCGCACGGGGTCGCGGCCGGGGTCGCGGGCGCGCCGCGGCAGTGCAGGCCCATGCCGGTGGGGCGGGTGAGCGCGTCCCATTCGGCGGAGGCGGTGGCGCAGTGCTCGGGCGCCGTCATCCAGCGCACTTGCGCCATGGTGCGGGTGCGGGTGGCGGTGTCGAGGCCGTCGAGGGCGGGCTCGCGCAGCTTGTCGTCGACGTGGGCCGTGACGTGGCGCTCCCACAGCAGCGCGTAGAGCAGGTGGCGGGCGTTGGCCGCGGGGGCCAAGAGCGGCGCGGGCTGGAGGTCGGGCTGCTTGGTGTACGTGGTGGGCTTCTCCAGCGTGGCCAGGATGCCGTCGACGTAGAGGCGGCCGGCGCTGAGGGCAAAGTCAGGGGCGCCTGCGGTGGGCTGGTAGGTGACGCCGAAGCCGGGCGCGTCGGCGGGGACGCCGGCGGCGCCGACCACGTCGAGGGTGCGGGTGCGCAGCTCGTGGGCCTGGATGTCCATGCCCTCGTTCCAATCGGCGTCGAGGTCGACGCGGCCTTGCTGCCGGAGGACGCGGGTGTAGTGCTTGGTGGCGTCGTGGGTGATGCGGGTGAAGTCGCTCATGGTCGGGCCTCGGGAGTCGCAAGGGTGTGCCGCCGCCCCAGGGGGAGGTATTCCTCCATGCGGGCGTCCAGGTTCTGCTCACGGTGCGGGTCGTGCAGCAGGTGGTGCGCGCCCATCTCGCCGCCGTCCTCGGCGCCCTCGCGGACGGCCGGGTCCGTTTCGGGGTGGAGGCGGGCGTGGTCGGGATGGCCGTACCGGCGGGACAGGAAGACGGGCGCGATCCGGGCCCGAAGCCGGGCCTTGTCGGCGGGGGTGGCGGCGTCCCCGAGCGCCGCGACGGCAAGGTCGGGCTGGCAGCGGAACCTGCGGGGCGTCAGGCTGCCCTCGGGCACGTGGCTGAAGCGCACGCACTCCTCCTGGCGCCGTTCGACGACCACGGGGTCCACGAACAGGGTCTCGGAGGCGTGCAGGGTGCGCGCCTGGACCGTGCCGAAGACGGTGCAGCGTTCCAGCCGCAGCGGCGGCCCCTCGAAGGCGACGCCGGCTTCGCCGGGCGTCGGCTCGGGGGCCTGCAGGATGCTGTCGCTGGCCTCGACGGTCGCGGCCTCGGGCGGCAGGCGCAGCGGGCCGACGACGCTGTGCTCGATGCGCAGCCGCAGGTCGAGCTTGGGGCCCGGCACGATGCTTGGCGCCAGCGGGTGGGCGGGCGAGCCGTCGCCGTGGAGCCGCAGGCCGGGCACGAGGGCGCTGTGGCGCACCAAGAGCTCGACCTCGCCGTCGATGCGCAACTGGTCCTGGATGCAGACGCCATCCAGGGTGAGCTTGGCGTCCTTCGCGCCATGGATGTGAAGGGGGCCGCGGAAGTGGGGCCAGCGCAGGTCGGCGGCGCGCAGCACCAGCTCGCAGCCGGGGGCCAACTGGATGCTGGTGAAGGCGTCGCGGACGCCGTTGGTGTCGAGCTCGATGAGCCCGTCGAGGTGCCGGCCTTGGGCCAGTTCGGCGTCGCGCGCGGCCTCCCAGGCGTTGAGCGCGGTGCCAAGGGAGGTGTAGTGCTGCGGGATCGAGACCTGCCAGGGCAGGCCGCGGGGCTCGGCCACGTCGCGGTGGTAGGTGCCGCCGCCCAGGGGCGCCGCGACACCGCGCTGGTAGGTGACGCGCATCCGGCGCGCGCCGCTGCGCTGGATGATGCGGCCGGTGGTGACGTCGAGCGCCAAGTCCACTTGGAGGATGGGCAGCAGCGGGCCCTGCACGCCTTCCTTGGGGGGCTTGCCGCGCAGGCGCTTGCCGTTGCGGTCGACGTAGCGCAGCTTGGTCGGCACCCGGGACGCCAGCGTGTTGTCCGGGAGCGTCACCGTGCCCCAGTCGGACAGGTCCATGACGTGGATTTCGTGGGCGGGGGTGGCGGCGGCGCCGAACCAGAACTGGAGGCTGCGGTCGGGGCCGATGTATTGGGACGCGCCGCCCTCCTTGTGCATGAAGCGGCGGCGGGCCTGCTCGACGTCGATGTGGACCGCGAGCGGACGGAGCGGCGAGCCCGGCAGGAAGGGCGGCAGCGTGGGGTCCGGGTCGCCCAGCCCCACGGGCGGGTTGGCCTGCGCGAACAGCGGGAAGTCGGCGCCGAGGTGGCCGATGCGGAAGGCGCGGCCGTGGTGCGGATGGCCGGCCGGCAGCTCGACGGGATGCACGAGGACGCGCTTGACCTCCAGGGCCTTGTGCGGCTCGGCGTGGAACGTGACGTTGCGGACGTGGGGCCGGACGCGGTCATGCACGGCGTGGCGGACGTCGATGGTGCGGGCGGTCTGGTCGAACGGGCCGCCGACGCGGTCCATGAGGTCGGCATCGCGCACCTCGGCGGCGGCGACCAGCGACGCCGTCGGGTCGTCGTGCATCGACCAGCGCAGCGGCGGGCCTTGGCTGCGGACGTGCTCCAGGTGCTGGGTCCAGGCGAGCCGCTCGAACTCGGCGACGGCGTGCACCTGCCAGCCGGTGACGTCCTTGGCCAGCTGCTCCAGCATGGGCAGCACGCCCTTGCGGCGGCGGTTGCCGATGGTGCGGGCCACGTCGCGGCGGCGCGCCTGGTCGACGTCGTGCAGCGGCCGGGTGCCCACCAGGTCGCCGATGTAAGGCACGACCCAGTCGGCGCAGGTGTCGATGAACAGGTTGTCCCACAGCAGCTCGATGTCGCGCCGCACCAGGTCGCCCTGCGCCGACATCACGTCGAGGAGCGCCTGCAGCGGCCCGCCCAGCCGCGCGTCCTCCAGCTTGTGGACCGTGGGCAGCAGCGCGTGCAGGTCGGGGACCAGCCGCTGCGGCGTGGGCGTCGTCATGCCGGCTCCCCCCGCAGCAGGACGCGCAGGTCGCGCGGGTCCAGGGTCGCCAGCTCGTGCGCCGCCATCGGCAGGCGGGCGGGCGCGTCCGCCGCGGCGCCGCGCGACAGCCGCAGCAGGTGGGCGCCCACCAGGCCCGGGACGCGGTGCAGCAGCTCCAGCAGGTCGCTGGCCTGCACGGGCCCGCCCAGCTCGCCGTGGCCGAAGGCGAACCGCTCCAGCAGGATGGCGCGGGCGGCGGCGCGCACCACCTCGGCATCGTGGCGGGGATCGGCGTCGATGCGCACCGCGATGGTGAGCGGCACCGGCTCGTGGGCGCGCAGCCGCACGGCCTGGTGCGGGTCGCGGCGGGCGTCGAGGTAGCCCATCAGGCTGGCGCGCAGCGGGTGGCCGGCGGGCAGCCGCTCGCCGTCGTCGCCGACGATGGTGAGCTCGACGACCCGCTCGCCGCCGTGCCACGCCATGCGGGCGCGGGTCTGCGCGACGCCGACGTACGCCCGCGCCGCGTCCTCGTGGTCGCGCAGCGACACGACGCGGTCGAGCACCAGCACGCTCTCGGGCGCGGCGGCGCGGGTCGTGTCGGTGGACTCGGGATCGACGCCGCCGGTGGCCGGCACCGGGTTGGCGGCGGCCTTGAGGCCCTTCGGCTTGTCCTTGAGGTTGCGCACCTGGCCGGCGCGCGCGTTGCCGGCGCGGCCGAGCCCTTGGCGGTAGAGCGCGGTGACGTTGTGGGTGCCGGTGGGCAGGCGGGCGCCCGCGTCGCCGTCGCCGAAGCGGACGAAGGTGCCGTCGGCCGTGCGCTGCACCGCGTAGGCGGCGGCGTCCGGCGCGGCCCCGTGCAGCGTGGGCCGGCCGTCCCACGCCACGCCGCCGACGCGCACCAGGAGCTCGGGGCGGACGCCGTGCTCGCCCTTCGGGTCGGCGACGTGGGTCAGCGGCGCCTTCGGGAGCGCGAACGCCTGGTGCTCGGCGGTGGCCTCGCCGCTGCCGAGGGCCGCGGGCTTCTGGGTCTCGCCGTGGGTGGCGGGCGCGACGTTGCCGTGCAGCACGACGGTGGCCGGGTCGTAGTCGTGCAGGAGGCCCGCCGCCAATTCGAGGCGGGTCCGGCCGCCGTCGCCGCGCCGCACCGCCGCGACCTCGACGGCCTCGGTGCCCATGTCCAGCGGCTCGATCCGCTCGCCTGCGGCGCCGCCGGCGAGTGCTGCCGTCGGCAGCACGGGATGGTCTTGGTCGCCGAAGCCGACCTGCGAGCCGAACGTGCCGCCGTGCAGGCGCACCGCCGCGGGCGGCACCAGGCTGCCTTCCGCGACGGGGCCGGGCGTAAGGTAGAGCCGGTCGCGGCCGGCGTGGAACAGGCCGTCGCCGTCGGCGTCGAACAGCGCGAGGCCCGGCGGGCCGTCGGGGCTCAGGCCGGCGCGGGCGGCGTGGCCCGACGCGACCAGGTCGGCCTGGTCCTTCAGCACCAGCGTGCCGGCCTCCGGGCCGGTGAGGCGGAGGCTGAAGTCGGCGTCCTTGGTCGCGACCAGGCCGGCGGGGCTGCTGCTGAGGTAGACGGCGTCGCCGCGGCCGTAGCCGCCGTCGTTGTCGGCGTCGACGTACAGGACGTGGGCTTGGACCGGGGCGCCCTTGCCGTGGACCGTCGCGTCGCTGGCCTGGATGGCATAGCCGGGCGCCTTGCCGGCCCACGCGCCGGCCAGCAGCACGTCGAACGGCTCGGCCTTGTCGCCCAGGTTCTGGGGCGCCTTGAGGAGGAACACGGGCGCGCCGCCAAGCTCGACGCGCACGAGGCGGACGGCGCCGGAGGCCTTCAAGGTCGGCGCGAACACCGGGTCCGGGAAGGTGACGGGCGGGCCGGCGAAGCCCTTGTGGACGCGCACGCGGCGGCCTTCGAGCACCAGGCGGCGGCCGTCGTGGAAGGCGGGATGGTCGCCGTCGAGGTCGAGCGCGACGCCGCCTGCGCGCAGGATGGGCGCCGGCCCTTCCGCCTGGGGCAGCGCGGGACCGAAGGCGAGGAGCTTGCTGCTTGCGACCGGGAAGTCCGTGGGTGTTGCGGGCAACGGCGGGTCGGTCGTGAGGCGGGTGACGGTGGCGGCGACCTGGTAGTCCTGACGGCTGACTTCGGCGACGGCCTGGACGCGCAGCAACTGGCGTTTGGTGCCATCGTCGTTGACCAGCATGGCCCAACTGTCGGGACGGATCGGGTAGCGGGAGTCCAGGTCCAAGGGCCGCTTGGGCGTCGGGCTCGTGTCCGCGGGCGAGGCGTCGAAGAAGTGGATGGTCCCCCACGCCTTGACGTAAGCGTCGTACCCCTTGGGCGGCGGCGGAACGGCCTGGGCGGCGTCGAACAGGCGCTGCAGGTCGGTCCACCGCGGCGCGTTGTGGCCGAAGCCGCGCGCCTCGCGCTCGACGGCGTGGACCGCGAGCGGCGGCGTCCCGTCCGGCAACGCCGCGTCCCAAGCCACGCGGGTGCGGCCGTCCAGCGCGTCCACTTGCGTGAGCGTGCGCAGGTGCCACGCGCCAGGACCGGCCACCAGCAGGACGGTGTCGCCCTTGCGCAACCCGGTCTTGGTGCCGACGAGCCACGCCTGCCGGGCCTTGCCCGCCGGCGGCTGCGGCCAGGTGGCGCGCGCGGCCACGCGGTTGAGGCCGCGGTGCGCGCGCAGCGGCTCCATCGTCTCGAACAGCGCCGGCTTCTGCCCCGGGTCGGGCACGGTCTGGACCTGGAGCCCCGCCGGCAGGTCGACGGGCTGGTCGTGGTCGATGGTGAACGCCAGCAGCGTGGCGGCGGCGCAGCCGGGCGCGCTGCGGTGGCCGACGACGGCCGCGACCCGGGCGGGCTGGGCGGTGGTGCGCAGGTAGGCCTCGTTGGCGATGCGCTCCTGGTAGAACGTCAGGACGTCGCACGCGACCGCCCAGGCGTCCAAGAGCGCCATGGCGGGGTCGCCGTCGTCGCGCGCCGTGAGCGCCCGCAGCGGCGCCTGGTCGGCCACGAACGCGCGCGGCAATGCCTCGACCATGGCGCGCCGGAAACGGCCGTGGTCGCCGACGCGGTAGCGCAGGCGCGGCAGGCCGGGCCGGTTGTGGATGGGGGCGGGCGTCGCCTGGCCGTGCGGGTGGCTCATGCGGAGCCTCCGTCGACCGTGACGGTGAGCTGGCCGTTGTCGGGGCGGTCGGGGTCGGCGTCGAGCCGGACGACCTCCAGGGGCCCGATGTCGAGCCGGCCGTCCTTGGGGCCGGGGCCGCCGTCGCCGCGGCGCAGGCTGGCCACGCGCACCATCTCGACGCCCTCGACCCGCTCGACGGCGGCGACGATGGCGCTCAGGTGCAGCGGCTGGCCGAAGGTGTGGCGATCGGGGTGGAAGAACGCCTGGGTGCCGTCGGGCAGCAGGCCGGAGCCGAGGGCGGCGCGCACCGCCTGCTCGACGTCGGGGGCGAGGTGGTCGCGGCGCGCGCACGCCTGGATCTCCAGCTCGATGGGGACCGGGCGCGGGCCGCGCACCTCCAGGTCGTAGCCGGTCTGCGTGAAGGCATGCACCCACGCCTCGACGCGGGCGGCCAGCGCGGCGTCCAGGTCGGGGCGGCCGAGCGGGTCGATGTAGAGGAAGACCGTGTGCCAGCTGCCGGTCCAGCGGAACCGCGCCACGGCCTGCTGCACCTCGGGATGCAGCCGGGCGACGGCGCCGTAGTCCTCCTCGGTGACGGCACGCTTGGGCTCGACCCGGAACGCCTCGGTGGCGTCGCGGCGCGCGGCCTCCATGCTCTCCGGCGCCAGGCCACCCCAGGAGGCGACCGGGTTGCGGACGTGCTCCACGGCCCAGAGCGCGCCCTGGAACGGCTCGGCGACGTGGGCCAAGGCGTCGTGGCCCACGTGGCCGGCGGGGCCGTTGCCGACGCGGTAGCGGACGGTGAGCTTGCTCCCGGCCGGCGGGGCGCGGCCGAGGCGGCCGTCGCCGAACCGCAGCCACGCCTCGCCTTCCTCCGGCTCGACCGCGACCACGGTGCCTTGGCCGTCCACCGCCAGCAGGTCGCCGGGCTCCCAGACGTCGTCGTCCAGGAGGGCGACGGCCTCGGCGCGCACCAGCGCGGGGTCGTGGCGCGCGAGCGCTGCGGCGGGCGCGTTTGCGCGCACGTGCTGGCGGTAGGCGAGCGGCGCCTCGCCGAGCTTGAGGCGGTGGGCGCGCTGCTGGCTGGCATGGGGCGGCCTTGGGGGGACGAGGTGCTTCTCCTCGACCGTCCTGCCGTGGTCCGCGAGCACCAGGTTGGCGCGCACCACGGTCGCGTCGTGGTAGGGCTTGCCGAAGCTGGTGGCGCCGGCCAGCGGCAGGCGGCACGGCAGCGCGTCGGCGCGGTCCCAGCGGACGCGCGTGACCTTGACGCCGCCCAGCGGGTCGGTGTGCAGGGTCGCCTGGGTGACGCGGACCAGGAAGCGGTGGCGCAGGTCGGCGTCCGCCGGCTCGGCGGTGCGGGGGTCGAGGGTCTCCTCGAACAGCAGCAGCTTGCCAGGCCCCACCAGGCCGGTCAGGTCGCCCACCAGGTCGGCCTGGGTGGCGCCGGCCGGCAGGTCGCACGGCTCCAGGCCCCAGGTGTGCAGCCGGACCAGGTTGCAGGCGGGGTGCAGGTCCGCGGCGTGCAGGGTCTCGTACACGAGGCCGGCGCGGGCGGCCGCGTCGTCGCGCTCGTGCGCCCGCACCACGACGCCGTGCTCGATGCGGGTCGGGTCGGGCGCGATGCGGGCGTAGGCCGGCGTGGCGACGGGCAGCTGGACCGCGGCCCGGACTTGCAGGTCGAGCACGGTCTGGGCGCTCGTGCCTTCCGCGAGCGGGTGGTCGACGAGGCGGACGTGGCGCGCAAGCGAGGTGCGCTGGCGGCAGGTGTCGAGGTAGGACTCGGTGTGCACGACGTCCTGCATGTAGCTCAGGCGGTCGGCGGCCCAGGCGAGCTGCTCGACGATGGTGACGGCGACGTCGGCCTCGCTGCCGCCCTGCCAGTCGGGCATGAGGGTGCGCAGGCGGTCGAGCATGAGGGCGCGGAAGCCGGCGAAGTCGCGCGTCTCGTAGTCGATGCGGGGCGCCGGCGTCTCGGGGGCGGGCGGCGGCGGGGCGGCCTCGCAGTCGAAGCGGGCGGGGCAGGCGGCCTTGAAGTCGAGGCGCACCGACGCGAACGCCGGGTCGACGCCCTTGGCCTGGAGGTGGAGGGTGTGCTGCGCGAAGCCGCCGGGCTTGTCGAGGTGGAGGACGAGGTGCGGGCCGGGGGTGGGCGCGGCGGCCACGGCCTTGACGCGGGGCGGCGGGTCGCGGCCGGCGGTGGCGAGGCGGAACGCGTCGGGGTGGGCCAGCAGCCAGGGGACCAGGGCCGCGTCGGCGGGCTTCAGGAGGTGGACGCGCACCATCTTCTGGCTGGCCTCGTCGGTGGCGTCGACCTCGACGTAGTCGATGCCGTTGAGGCCGGGCGCCTGGAGGACCAGCTTGCGGCGGTCGCGCAGGCCGCCGCTCAGGCCCAGCACGGCGGCGCCGGCGTTCATGGGCCCTCCTGCACGAAGCGCTCGCGGTGGCGGGTCGCCTCCTCCAGGATGAGGTAGCTGACCTCGATGGTGAGGCGGTTGTCGGTGTTGTCGATGCGGACGTCCTGGACCTCCAGGAGGTCGCCGAGCCAGCGTTGCAGGGCGCCGTGGACTAGGAACTGGCTGGCCGCCGCGAGCACGTCGCTGTTGGGCATCCACAGCAGGCGGGCCAGGCCGCAGCCGAAGTCGGGGCGGTTGACGCGCTCGCCCGGGTTGGTGAACAGCACCTGGTGGACGAGGTCGCGCACGTGGTCGGCCAGCGGCGTGCGGGCGGTGCGGCCGGCAGGGTCGACCCGGAGCGGGTGGTCGACGTGCATCAGGACCCTCCGGCGCGCATCTGGGTGGTGGCGATGATGGCGCTGCCTTGCGGGGCGCCCTCGGGGCTCTTGCACAGGCCGACGCTGGTCTGCAAGAGGACGCCGGTGCCGTTGACCTTGGTCTTCTGCGCCTCCGAGGTCCACTGCACGGTGACGCAAGGGGACGGCTTGGTGCCGGCGCCGACGGGGATCTGGAACGGGCAGCCCGCGACGGTGCTCGTGTCCGAGACCAGGAGCAGCGCGCCGTTGGCGAGGACGCTGGTGTTGGTGGGCGTGATGGACACGGTGGCGCCGTGCGGGCAGGTCACGGTGGCGCCGGCCTGGAGGATCGGGGTCGCCATCAGGTGACCTCCATGGCGCCGTCGTTGATGCTGACCGAGGCGCTGCCGACGAGGATTTTCTTGCCGCCGGCGCTCAGTTCGACGCCCTTGCTGTCGAGCACCACCTTGGCGCCGTTGCTCTCCAGGGTGATGCTGTCGCTTGCCATCGCGATCTTGCCGCCGCCGGCCTCGCCGATCTCGACGGTGCCGGCGTCGTCGTCGATGCGCACGACGTGGCCGCCCGGCGTCTGGATCACGAGCTGCTTGACGGACTCGGCGGGGGCCTCGCCGTCGCCCCACCAGCATCCGGTCCAGACGGGCCGGCTGGGGTCGCCGGCCTCGAACTCGATCCAGACGCCGGTGCCCACGGGCGGGATGGCCCACAGCCCGGTGGCCTTGCCGGCGTAGGGGGCGCACGGCAGCGCCCACCCGGTCGGCACGTCGGCCAGCACCTCGGGCACCAGCGCGCGCAGCCGGCCGGCCTGGTTCGGGTCGTCCACGTCGGTCACGAGGCCGCGGAACTTGCCAAGGTGGCGGTCGTCGGGCCGGCCCACGGCGGCACTCAGCGCCCGCACCGTCTCCTTCACAGCGGGGCCTCCCCGCCGCTGAAGTCCTCGCCGGCGAGGCCGAGGGCGTTGCGGCGCAGCGTGAAGTGCTGGACGTGGCCGTCCGCGCCGAAGCTGTGCAGCACGCGCTCGACCCGGTAGGTGCCGGCCAGGGTGCGGCCGACGCCGCGCACGAGCACGGTGCGCTTGGCGCGCAGCACCTTGCCGTAGGCGGCCGTGTTGAGGCGGCCTTCGGCGGCGACCTCCCAGGCGGTGCGGTCGCGGACGGCCTGGCTCATGGTGCCGAGCTCGGCCGCGCTGCCGCCGCCCGCGACGAGGACCGTGCGCGGCCGCGGGCCGGCGCCCAGGCCCTCCTTGCCGAGCGGCTTGGCGGCCATCGACTCGGCGGTGCCGCTCTGGGCCTCCAGCGTGGCGGCGTCGACGGCGTGGGCGGCGGCGTGGGCGGCGTGCATCATGTGGTGGCGCACGGCGAACTGGTCGACGTTGCCGGCGCCGCCCATGCCGACGGTGAGGACGCCTTGCGGCGGGCCGTCGAGGCGCGGCGGGTGGAAGTGGCCGGTGGGCTTGCCGGTCTCGGGGTCGGCCTCGACGTAGCAGTCGAAGCCGTTGCGTTGGGCGAGCCGGCGCAGGAACCGGATGTCGGTGCCGCGCTGCATCAGGGTGCCCGTCGCCTCCTGGTGGGTCGGCTCGGTCGGGTCCACGTCGGTGGCAAGCCCATGCTCCTCGAACACCTCGCGCGCGACGTCGGCGTCGCTGCGGTCGGGCCAGGCGCGCACCTTGTCCTCGAGGTTCATGAGGGCGGTGGCGTCCATCGCGACCACCTCGAGCGCGGAGGCGTCGGGCTTGGGGTCGAGGATGGCATGGGTCTCGACGACGTGGCCGTCGAGCAGGGTCTCCATCCGGCTGCCGAGGCGGACCTGGAGGCGGATCGGGGTGAGGCGGGCGAACAGGCCGTCGTCCAGGAACGGCCAGCGGTCGCCGCCGGGGCCGACGGCGACGCCGAGGCGCAGCCGCATCAGGCCGGCGAGCTCGGTGTGGTCCTCGACGTCAAGGCGCTGCACGGCCTCCAAGAGCTCGGGCGGCGCGGGGCGGCCGTTGACCTCGAGGCGGTAGGACTGCTCCAAGGGTCATCCCTCCGGTCCTGGGATTCGGATGGCGCGGCCGGGTCGGGCCACGAGGTCCTCCGGCCAGAACACCAGTTGGGCGTCGCAGATGCGCCAGTAGCGCTCGGGGTCGGCGAAGTGGCGGCTGGCCACGAGGTCGGTGCGCTCGCCGTCCTGGACGATGTGGTGGTCGCGGGGCGGCGGCGTGCGGATGATGCGCAGGTCGAGGTACGGCGTCGCGCCGGCGGGGCCGTCGTGCAGGCGGCGGGCGGCGTGGGCGTAGCGGCTCCCGGGATAGACGGGCATCAGTGCACCGGCCTGGGGCCTTCGGCGGGCGCCTCGCCGTCGCGGTTCTCGTGCATGGCCGCGAGGTTGTGCTTCTGCTTCTGGTAGGCGAGGTAGGCCTCGGCCTCGACGCGGCTCGGGTCCACGTCGACGTCGGCCAGGACCTCCATGGCCAGCTCGATCTTGGCGCGGACGGGGTTCAGCTTGCTGTCGAACGACTCCTCCGTGATGCTGAAGCTCGTGACCTTGACGGGCGCGGAGCGGTGCTTGCCCCAGACGGCCAGGACGGAGGGCTTCTCCAACGGCTTGTTGAGCGCCTCGCCTTGCTTGGCCGCCTTCTGGTTGGCGCGCGCCGACTCGGGCGTCGGGTAGAGCAGCGTCTCCAGCAGGAATAGCGCCGGCAGCAGGCCCTTCTCGACCACGTTCGGGTTCTTGTCCGGCTCCGCGCGCTGGTCGGTCGCGTCCAGCGTGATGGTCAACGTCAGCGTCTCCTTCGGCGGCCCCGTCACCCGCATGGCGTCGGCCTTGGCGGCGCCCGCGTCGCCCTGCTTGCCGGCGGGCGCCCGGTCGGCGATGGTGCGCCGCACCTGGTCGGGGTTGTACTGGAACGTCACGACACGCGGGTTGTCGCTCGACTTGCCCGTGGGATAGACCACCAGCGCGCCCTTCATGATCTGCGGGGCGTCCGGGAACGCGCTGCTCATGGGGCACGCTCCAGCGAAGCGAGGTACGCTCCCGACTGGCGTGCGTAGGCGCCCTCGGCCGCCGCCTGGGCCTGGAGTTCCGCGAGGCCGGCGGGGTCGCCGAGGCGGTGGCGCGCGACGGCCAGGTAGTGGTCGCGGCGCGCGCCGGGCGGCGCCGGCTCCAACAGGGCACGTGCGGCCTCCAGCCGGCCCTCGGAGAGCTCCAGCACCGCGAGGTCCACCCGGCAGGCGTGCTCCGGCACCGCCTCCAAGAGCCGCGTCCAGGCGACGCGGGCCTCGTCCGGCTCGCCCCGGGCCAGCCGCACCAGCGCCAAGTGGTGGCGGGCGTCGTGCGCGAGCGGCGTGATGGCGATGGCGCGCTGCAAGGCGTCGAGCGCCGAGCCGAGGTCTTGCCGCACCAGCAGCGCGACCCCGAGGTGGGTCCACGCGTCGGGGTCGGCGGGGTCGAGCTCCAGCGCCTCGTGGAGGGCCGCGAGGGCGGCGTCGAGCTCGCCGAGCGCCATGCGCGCGGCGCCTAGCTGCACCAGCCGGCGCGGCGTCGGCTGGAGTGCCGCGGCCTGGCGCCAGCACGCCGCGGCCGAGCGCGGGTCGCCGCGCGCCGCGTGGACCTGGGCGAGGCTGCTCCAGGTGCCGGCGTCGTCGGGGCCGCGCTCCAGCGCCTGCTCCAGGTGGGCGCGGGCCTGGTCCCAGTCGCCGCGCTGGGCGTGCAGCAGCCCGAGGTTGGCGTGCGGCATGGCGCGCGCCGGGTCGTGGGCGAGCGCCTGCTCGAACCGCTGCGCGGCGGCGGCGTGGTCGCCGGCCTGCAGCTCGAGGAAGCCGAGGTTGTTGAGCACGGTCGCGTGCGCCGGCCGCTCCTGCAGCACCGCGAGGTAGGCGGCGCGGGCGGCGGCGTGGTCGCCTTGCAGGTGCAGGCGGGCGGCGGCGTCCGCGGCGGCGTCGGGGTTGGGCGTCATACGATCTCCTTGACCAGGTTCTTGATCATGGGGCCGACCTGGATGTTCGGCTTGCGGAAGTGGACGTCGTCGAGCGAGACGTCGAAGGCCTTGTCCTGCTCGTAGTCGACGGGGAAGTTGACGCCGAAGGCCATGCCGGAGCCGTACTGGAACGACGCCAGCGACCACTTCTGGCTGTAGAGGTCCGCCTTGAACGGCCCGATGCCCGCCTCGACCTTGGCGTAGCCGCTCACGTCGAAGGTGAAGCTTGGCTGCGCCTCGAAGTCGGCCTCGGCGTGCATCTTGAGGCCTTTGCCGGGGCGCCAGTCGACGTTGACGCCCGCCGTCGCCTTGCCCTTGATGCCAAGCTCGCCGCCGATCTCCAGGCCGGCGGTGGCGCTCACCAGCGGGATGCCGGCGCCGATGCCCGCGTGCACCGCCAGCCGCAGCCCCGCGTCGGCCGGCACCACTAGCTTGGCGCTGCCCGAGACATGGGTCGCGGCCTCGTTGCTCGGCGTGTACTCGACCGTGATCTTGGTGTCCTCCAAGGTGCCGGGGCCGATGCCGGCCTTGGCGCTGAGGGCGCCGCCGATGGTGAGGAAGATGCCGACGCGCTGGCCCGCCACCGCGACGCCGACGATGGGCGCGTCGATGGCGACCGACAGCAGCTCCTTCTCCAGCTCCTTGCGCGGGAACACCTGGAGCGACGCCGGCAGGGCCACCTCGCCCTTGAGCTCCACCTCGCCCTTCTTGTTGAGCCGGATGGCCGCGGTCCCTTGCAGCCAGGGGGTCAGCTTGACGGTCGCCTCGCCGCCGCCGAACGGCCGCAGCGACCCGGTGCCGCCGCCCGTGGCCAAGCCGTCCTCGCCGACCTTGGAGTTGGTGACGCCGGCCTCGACCTTGCCGCTCAGCATCCCCTTGCTGAAGTTGCTGATGCCCTTGATCGTCAGGGCGCCGTCGTCGTAGTCGGCCTCCAGCGTCGTGTCGAAGCCGGGGATGCCGGACTGGAACGCGCCGCTCGCCTTGACCTTGAAGCCGTCGCCGCCTTTGTTGCTGAGTTCGGCCTTGAGCTCGCCGCCCTTGAGGCCTTTGATGTCCTTGGAGAGCTTGAAGCCGCCTCCGATGAGGATGCCGTCGGGGCCGACCTCCAGCTTGAGCGAGCCCGACTCGAAGCCCGGCACGTCGAGCTCGGCGCTGCCCTCCGCCTTCAGCACGCCCTCCTTGAACTCGACCTCCAGGCTGCCCTTCTTGATGCCCTTGCGCTTGCCCAGCTCGATCGAGCCCTTGCCGGCCCACTTGCCGCCCTCGCCGTCCTTGGTGTAGGTGATCTCGACCTTGGCGTTCTCGGCTAGGGAGGGGTCGAAGACGAACTCGCCCTTGACCGAGATGGGCGCGTCGCCGGTGGCGACCTCGATGCCGAGGCTGCCGTCGCCGACCTTCTGGATGCCGAAGTCCACCTGGCCGCTGGCGCGGAACGTGCCGTCGCTGCCACCGCCCACGGTGACGGAGCCGCCGTGCAGCTCGAACGGCTTGGGGACCTCGAGGCCGCCGGCCGACCAGGTGTGCTCGAAGTCCAGGCCGCCGTCCTGGAGCGTGAACTCGATGGGCTCCTTGAGGAACTTGGACAGGCTGGGCTTGATGCGGCCCGGCGCCACCACACCCTTCTCCGTGAGCTGGGCCGAGTCCACCTCGACGGGACTGAGCTTGGGGCTGCGGATTTGCTGGCGCAGGCTGGCGGTGAGCTTCGCGGCGTCGATCGAGCCCACGAAGGCCGCGCTGCCGACCCGCACGATGTCGAAGGTGTCCTCCTGGGTGCCGCCGGGCTGGCCCTTGGCCCCTTTCATCTGGAACCTGGTCTTGACCGAGCCCAGCGTGGCGCCTGGGACCGGGTGGTCGGCGTCGGTGACCTCCAGCTTGGAGCTGACGACCTTGTACGGGTTCATGATCGGCTCCAGCGCCTTGGCGTCCACCTTGTTCGCGCTGTCCTTGGGGAGCTGCTTCGCGAACCCGCCCATGCCCGCCAGCAGCGTGAAGTTGCCCGCCTTGCCGGCCTCGCTCGGGTCGACCGCCTCCAGCCTCTCCAAGTGCGCGCCGCCCGCGATGTCGGCGCGCGACCAGGCCAAGTCCGGGGAGCTTTTGGCGCCCCCGCCGCCGCCTGCGCCCGTCGTGAACACCAGCGTGGCGTTCTGCTTCACCAGGTCGGCGCTTTGGAGCTCCTTGAACGCCTTGTTGCCCTTGGCGAGCGGCTGGGCCTTCTTCGCGAACGCGGCGCGCTTGCCCTCGATGATGCCCTTCAGGATCGAGCCGTGCGAGCTGTTGGTGCTGGCGTCCAGCAGCTCCATGTTGTTGATGTCGGTGTCGCTGCCGCCGGCCTGGACCTCCGTGATGTGGTCCACGTCGAAGGCGCGCGGGCTCTTGCCGCGGTCCCAGTACGGGATGATGCTGGCGGCGGCGACCTCCTCCGGCGTGCCGTGGAAAAACCGCTCCTCGATCTCCTTTGGTCCCTTGGCCCCATGCAGCTCCTTGGCGCCCTTGCTGATGCCTTCAGGCTTGCTCTTGGGCAGGCGGAACAGGCCCTTGCCCGTGTTGTCGAGGCCTCCCGCGCCCACCTTGGCGGTCAGCTTGCTGGCGCCCTTCTTGGCCTCGTCCTTCATGGTCTCCAGCCAGATGCCGCGCTGGGCGCCCGACCGCGACACGTCGCCCGGCGCGCGGGTCAGCTCCTTGGCATAGACGGCCTGGTGGCGCTCCCACTTGTCGTCCGGCAGCTCCAGCTTGGCGAACCGGATGGTCCACTGGGTGCCGGTCTTGGTCGGCTCGCCGGTCTCGGCGTCGAACGTGCCTGCCGGCACGGGGTCCGGCTGCAGGTTGGAGGCCTTGCGCTGGACGCCCGCGACCCCCGTCGCCACCGGCGGCGGCCGCGCGGTCGCCGGCCCCGCGTCGGCGCCCTGCTTCGGCATCGTGCCGGCGGCGCCTTGCTGGACGACGTGCACCAGCTCGTGGGCGAGCAGCCGGCGCCCGCCGGGGGAGCCGGGGTCGTAGCGGCCGGAGCCGAAGTAGACGTGGGCGCCGCGGGTGAACGCCTGGGCGCCGATGTCCTTGGCGAGGCGGGCGGCCTCGGCGTCGGTGTGGACGCGGACGGTGTCGAGGCCGCGGCCGAGGCAGCGCTCGAAGAAGCCGCGGGTGGCGGGGTCGAGCGGCATGCCGCCGGCCTCGCGCTCGCCGAGCCGCTGCTCGAGGTGGGCGTGCGGCTCCGGCTTGGTGCCCTCCTCGGGCGGGGCGGCCAGCGGGACGTTCTCGGCCTTCTTCTGGACCGGCTTCGGCTCCTCCTTCTCCGCGCCGGCTTCCGTCTTCTTCTGGACGGGTTCCTCCTTGTCCTTCTCGGCGCCGGCCTCGGTTTTCTTCTGGACGGGCTCGGGCTCCTTCTTGTCCTTCTCGGCGCCAGCCTCGGTCTTCTTCTGGACCGGTTCCTCCTTTTCCTTCTCGGCGCCAGCCTCGACCGTGCGCTGGGCGGGCTCCTCCTCCTCGGCGCCGGCCTCGGGCGGCTTGGCGTCGTCCTCCTGGACCGGCGTCACCTCCGGCTTGCCTTGGACCGGCTCGGCGTCCTCCGGCGCCGGCGCCTCCGTGGTGGCCGGCGCGTTGGCCTTCGCCGGCCCGTCCGCGCCCGGCTCCTTCGCGGACACGATGTCGTCGGCGATGCGGTCGGCCTCCTGCTCGTAGGCGTCGCCGGCCGGCCGGACGTCCAGCTTGGCCTGCGCGCGCAGCGCGCGCTGCCGCGCCTGGTTGCCGCCGGCGGCGGGCGCCTCGGGGGCCCGCCGTCGGCCTGCGGCCGGCTTGCCGGGCCGGGCCGCTTGGCGGCGGGCCTCACGCGTCGCCATCGGGGCCTCCTTGCCGGCGGACGGCGGCCACGACGGCGCGCGCGACGGCGTCCACCAGCTCCTCGTCGTCCGCGCCGGGCGGCGGCGCGAGGCTGGGGCCCTGCGGCGACGCGCGTTCTTGCAGGAGGGCCTGGACGCGGCGCTCGACGCCGTCGTGGATGCGGCGGGCGCGCTCGGGGCTGACGTTGGGGTCCTCCAGCACGATGCGGTCCACGACGACGGTCAGTTCGTCGGCGGTCGGCGTCATGCGCGGGTCCTCGCGGCGACGGCGGGCGCGAAGGCGGCGCGGTCGGGGGTGCGGTCGAGCTTGGCGAACTCGCGGCGGGCGGCGTGCAGCACGTCGTCGTGGGTGATGGCGGGCGGCGTGCGGGCGGCGGCGAGGAAGGCGGCGTTGAGGGCGGTGTTGCGGATGCCGGCGCCGGTGAGCTCCAACAGCGCCAGCTGGTTCCAGTCCAGGTCGGGGCGGATGGCGGCGGGGAACACCTTGGCCCACAGCACGGCGCGGGCCTTCTGGTCGGGGAACGGGAACTCGACCTGGAAGCGGATGCGGCGCAGGAAGGCGGCGTCGATGCTGGACTTGCGGTTGGTGGCGAGCACGGCGAGGCCGCGATAGGACTCCATGCGTTGCAGCAGGTAGTCGACCTCGAGGTTGGCGTAGCGGTCGTGGCTGTCGCGCACCTCGGTGCGGTTGGCAAAGAGCGCGTCGGCCTCGTCGAACAGCAGCAGCACGCCGCTGCGGTCGGCGGCGTCGAACACGCGGCGCAGGTTCTTCTCGGTCTCGCCGACGTACTTGCTGACCACACTTGCGAGGTCGATGCTGTAGAGCTCCAGCCCGAGGGACGCGGCCAGCACCTCGGCGGCCATGGTCTTGCCCGTGCCGCTGGCGCCGCTGAACAGCACCGTGACGCCGCGGCCGCGGGCGTCGGGCCGCGCGAAGCCCCACTCGTCGTACACCAAGGTGCGGCCGCGCACCTGGGCGATGATTTCCCGAAGCTGGGCCTTGGCGTCGGGCAGCAGCACGAGGTCGTCCATGGTGGCGCTGGGCTCGATGCGGCGCGCGGCCTCGCCCAGCGACACGGCGACGTGGTCGGCGCACGCCTTCCGGAGGTCGTCGACCGCAAGCGCCCGGCCCTGGAGGCGGGCGGCGCGGCGGGCGCCGGCGACCAGGCCCGCCAGTTCGGTCGGCGGCGCCTGCACCTGCTGGACCAGTTGTGGCAGGCCGTGGGCGAGGCTGGCGTCCACGTCGACGCCGGCGTCCTGGAGGGCGCGCGTCCAGAGGCGGACTTGGGCGGGCGCGTCGGGGGCGGGCACGTCGACGCGCACGGTGCCGGGCGGCGCCTGCCAAGTGGTGGTGCTCGCGACGACGCAGAACGCGCCGCAGCGCAGCACGTCGAGCGGCGGGCCGGCGTCGCCGGCGTCCACCAGGATGGCCACCCGGCCGAGCAGGCTCTCGCGCCGCAGCAGCCGCAGCGCGCGGTCGCGCTCGGCGCCCGCCGCGGGCAGCCGGTCGGCGTGCAGCAGCATCAGCCGCAGGCGGAGCCCTGCGGCGATGGCGTGCGCGACGGCGCGGCGGCCGCTGGCGGGGCGGCCGCGCAGGTCCAAGAGCGGGGCTTCGGCCTCGTCGCGCAGCCAGGCCAGCACGTTGGCGGCCACTTGGGCGTGGGCCTCGGTGCGCGGGCTGTCGGGCACGGGCTCCAACAGGTCGCGCAGGGCGGGGTCGCCGGCCTGCTCGCCGACCAGGAAGGCGACGGTGCGTTCGTCGAGCGCCAGGGCGTGGCTGGCAAGCGGGGTGGCGGGCTCGGGCTCGCCGTCGACGCGCACGACCAGGCCGGCGCGCAGCGGCCGGTCGGGCAGGAAGCGGGCGAGGCTGGCGTGCGGGCCGAGCAGCCGACGCGCCAGGTCCGGAGTCGGGCGGGTGCTGCGCGCGTCGTCCTGGAGGTAGGCGTAGAGCCGCGCGAACGCGGGGTCGAGGTGCGGCGCGAGGCAGAGGACGACGACGTCCAGGTCGGTCGGGTCGAGGCCGAGGCGGGCGCCGAGGCGGTCGAGCGCGGGCGGCGCGCCGTGCTTGTCGAACCAGCGGCGGGCCTGCGCGACCTCGGGCGCTGCGGCCACGTCGGCGGGGGTCAGGGTCCGGGCGAGCAGGTGATCGGCCTCCTCGTCGCTGACGACGCCGGCGCCGTGCAGCGGGTCGGCGCGCCACGCCGTGCGCATCGTCTCGGCCTCGCGGGCGATGCGCGCGCGCAGCCCGGCCAGGTGCAGGTCGAGATAGGCCAGGTTGCGGGCGTGCCAGTCGTTGCCGCCGTTCACGGCGCCACCTCCAGGCCGGGGCGGGGCAGGTTCTCGTGGCCGTCCACCAGGACGCGGACGCCCATGCCGGCGGCGTCGACGCCGGCCGGCAGCGGGACCAGGATCTCCTGCGGCTGGCCGGCGCCGCCGGGCTGCCACTCGAGGTAGCGCTCGCCCGGGACCTGGATGGTCGCGCCGCCGGGGGCGCTCAGGATGGTGCTGCACTCGACGCCCGGACGGAACAGCCGGGTGCCGCGCACGCCCACGGCGTCGACGGTCTTCTGCGGCTGCGGCTGGCCCGGCGGCGCGGGGTTGTCCTCGTCGGGCACCTGCGCCGTCGTCTTCCACGCCGACTCCACGAACGGGATGACGAGCACCGGCCGGCGGTTGGTGGTCAGGAGGCGACCGCTGCCCTGCTCGACGGCGACGTGGACGCTGCATGGCCCCGCTTGCAAGGCCGGGTCGTCGGGCAGCGGCATCACGATGCGGTTGGGCGCGTGCGTGGCCGGCGGCACGGCGAGCCGGAGCGGGCCCACCTGCACGAACGCGGGCTGCCCGCCCTCGGCTTGGGGCCGCCCGAGGTTCCGGCCGCGCAGCACCAGCCGGTCGCCGATGGCGGCGTAAGCCACGTGCGGCGGCGCGTCGTCCAGGTCGCCGGGACGCAGCACCATCACCGACTCCAGCACCGGCGGCTCGAACGCCGTCACCTGGAGGCGGCGGCCCTCCATCCGCGCCAGCTCCGCCGCCGGGGTCCCGTCGTGGCCCGAGAGCGGCCGGGAATCGCGGTCGCCGCCGCGCACCAGCGGCGCGGCCTTGCGGGGCGTGCGGCTCTTGATCTGCGCCACGGTGACCACGTAGGCGACCGACAGGCGGTACGGGACCGTGAGCGAGGTCCACACCTTCGTCAGGTCCTCCGTCGTGATGGGCTCCAGGCCGATGCGGACATGCTCGAACGCGTCGTCCAGCAACGGGTCGCGCACGTCGGCGTACGCCGGGTCGGACGCGCGCACGATGGCGTGGTCGTGGAACACCGCCATGGCGTCGCCGAGGATCTCCTGGGCGCCCTTGCTGTCCTCGTCGCTGCCGCCGTACGCCGTCATGAGGAAGTGCAGGTCGAGGCTCAGGGGCGGCCGGCCGAAGCTGCCCGCGGACGCGCCGGCGTCGTGGTTCTTCAAGAACGGGTTCTCGACGACGCGGTAGAGGAACAGGTTGAGGCGCTTCGGCCCCGGCGGGTCCTTGACCTGGACGTCCGGCGGCAGGCTCTGGATGGTCCCCGGCGGGTTGGCCATGCGCTTCTTCAGCAGCTCCGTCAGCGTGTGCGTCACCGCCGACAGCATCTGGTGCTGCTGCTGGAGCATCAAGGGTCCCCCCAGGCATGGCTGCGCAGCGCCGCGTAGCCGCCCAAGTCGGGCGCCGCCGCCGGCGCGCGGGCCGGCGCCGCGGGCGCCGGCGCGGCGGGCGGCGCGCGCAGCTCGACCGACCCGATGCGCACGTGGACTTGCGGCCGGGCCTGCGACGCCCCGGCCGCCGCCGGCGGCGCAGCCGCGGCGCGGCCGGCCGCGGCCGCCCAGGGCGCGACGGGCATGGACGGCGGCGCCGGCCGAGCAGCGACCGGGGCGGGCCGGGCGGCCACGGCGGCTGGGCGCGGTGCGGGAGGCGCGGCCGGCGCGGCCATGGGCGTGGGCTTGGCGGGAGCCGGCAGCGCAGGCGCGGACGGCGTGGGCGGGGCGGCCCGCGTCGGCACCAGCATCGGCGGTGGCATCGGCGGTGACTTCGGCGCTGGCGTCGGCGTGGGCTTGGCCACGACGCGACCGGCGGGCGTCGGGGCCTGCGCGGGCGGGTCGATGCGCTCGGAACGTTCGGCACGTTCGACGCGCTCGGCAGGCTCGGCACGCTCGGAGCGTTCCGCGGGTTCGGCGCGTTCCGCGCGACCCGACTGTTCTACCCGCTCAGCCGCCTCCCTGAAGCTAGGTTGCGGCCGGCTTGCTATGGCAGGCACCGCAACGGTGGCGACCGCCCGGCCGGGTTGCGGTTGGACGGCGGGCGCCGGGCCGGCCTGCCGGCGCGGCGCGGGCGCCGCCGCCGCGACCGCGGCCGGCGCAGGCGGGTCCACGCCGCCGATTTCCGGCGCCGGCATGGCCATCGCCGTTGGCGTCGGCGCGGCCAGGGCCGCCACGCTCGCCGGCTCCGCTTGCCCCGCTGGGACCGTTGGGGCCGCAAGCGGCGACGGCACCGGCGGCGCTGCCTGCGCCGGGACGGCCAACATCCCAGGGACGGGGGCAGGCTCAGGCACAGGCGTCCGGGGCACGACAGCCTGCGCTGGGGCTGGCGTGGACACCGGGGCTGGCGCGGCCGCCGGCGCCTCCGCCGCGCCCGCGGCCCAGGGCGCGCCGGCAGGCGCCGCCCGGCCAAGGGCGCGGACGGGGGTGGCGCCGCGGGCCGCCAGGCGGGCGAGCAGGCTCATGGCGCCTCCCCGACCAAGGCGAGGTAGCGGGCCCGGCGCTCGGCCGGCAGCGCGAGGATGGCCTGCTCGCTCCAGCCGTAGTGGCGCGCGAGGCCATGGACCTCCAGCGCGGTGCGCTCGGCGGCGCGGGCGAGGTCGGCGCGCACGTGGACGACGGGGTCCAGCAGGGCGTCCACGGGGGCGGCGCACGCGGGGCACGCCAACGCGAGCAGGATCTCGGCTTGCGGGTCCAGCTCGGCCACCTGGTCGGACAGGTGCGCCTCCAGCAGGTCCGCCGGCACGTCGCCGTCCTGCGCCAGCACGATGCGCCGCAGCAGCGCGCCCGCCGTGCCGTCGGCGGCCTCCAGGTCGGCGCCGGTCGGGACGCGGAACCGCACCCGGACGCCTGCGACGGTGGTGTCGTGCCAAGGGCTGGAGGCGCGCTCGGGCGGCCGCAGGTCGTCGGGGCCGAGCTCGGCCTCCATGGTGGCCTTGCAGGACGGGCAGTCGGCGACGATGGCGAGCGGGCCGCCCGTCAGCAGGCGGTGGACCTCCAGGAGCAGCGCGGCACGGTCGCCGAGGGTCCATGCCGCGGCGGTCGCCAGGACGTCGCGGCCCGGCAACGGCTCGACGCAGGCGGCCAGGACCTGGGTCGTCCACGCCGCCGCCGGCAGGTGGTCCGCGCCGGCCAAGGCGGCGACGGCCTCCCAGCCGGGCGGGTGCAGCACGGCCTGCCTGTGGCAAGCCCCGTCGTCCCAGAGTCCGTGCGGCACACGGACCGTCACGCCCGCCACGCGGCTCACTCGGGCAGGACGAAGCTGCCTTCGGTGGGCTCGGCCACGGCGTCGTCGCGCAGCCAGCCTTCGTTCTCCAGCTTGATGCTCTGGATCAGGACGGCGTTGGCGTTGGCGTCGAGGTCGGCCTGGGCCTGGAACTCGGACACCCAGGCGCGGTAGACGCGGTAGGACACCACCTTCTGGCCGGCCTCGTTGAATACGTCGATGACCAGGTCCTTGCGGAAGTCCTTGAGGCTGGTCTCGGCGCTGGTGCCGCCGGTGATGTTCCACACCTTGTTGGCCCACTGCTCGAACTCCTTGTCGTGGGTGACGCCGCGCTCCAGCGTGATGGGCTCGAACTTGGTGCGGCCGGGGCTCTTGCGGCCGCTCGAGGGGTCGCCGCCTTCGCGGTGCTCGACGACCTCGGTGGTGCGCTTGAGGGCGCTGACCTTGCTGATGCCGGCGACGTACTCGCCGTCCCACTTCACCTTGAACTTGAAGTTCTTGTACGGGTCGAACCGGTGGCTGTTGACGCTGAACTGAACCATTCTAGGCACCTCGCTTGGTCATCTGGCTGAGTTTGACGAACACGAACTCGGCGGGCTTGAGCGGGGCGAACCCCACCAGGATGTTGACGATGCCCTTGTCGATGTCCGATTGGGGCGTGGACTCGCCGTCGCACTTGACGAAGTAGGCGTCCTTGGCGCTGGCGCCCTGGAACGCGCCCTTGCGGAACAGGTCGTGCATGAAGGCGCCGACGTTGAGGCGGATTTGCGCCCACAGGTCCTCGTCGTTGGGCTCGAACACGACCCATTGCGTGCCGCGGAACAGGGTCTCCTCGATGTAGAGCGCGGTGCGGCGCACGGGGACGTACTTCCACTCGGAGGCAAGCTGGTCGGCGCCGCGGCTGGTGCGCGCGCCCCACATCACCGTGCCCGTCACCGGGAAGGTGCGGGCGCAGTTGAGGCCGAGCGGGTTGAGGTAGCCGTGTTCGGGGTCGGTGAGCTTGACGGCGAGCTTGTGGACGCCGCGCAGGCTGGCTTCCTGGCCGGCGGGGGCCTTCCAGACGCCGCGGGCGGCGTCGGTGCGGGCGTAGAGGCCCGCGACGGCGGCGCTCGGGACGAACTTCTCGGGCCGGTCCTCCATGAGCGGGTCCGGCATCTCCAGCAGCGGGAAGTTGAACACCACGTTCGGGTGGCGCAGCTTGCTGAAGAGGCCCGAGTCGAGGGCCGCGCGAGCCGCATCGACGCTCTCCACGTCGCGCGGCGGGTCCACCAGCAGCATGGCGCGGCGCTTCTCGCAGTAGCCCATCGCCACCGTCCAGGTCGCCTCCTTGACGTCGCCCTCGCGGGTGGGCGGCGGGATGCAGAGGATGTTGAACAGGTCCTCCTTCTCGAGCGCGAACAGGCCGGTCTTGGTGCCTGGGCTGCCCTGCAGCAGGGCGTCCGTGATGTCGGGGCCGTCGGCGCCGCCCGCGAACCATAGCAGGGTGCGCTCCGGCGGACGCTCGGCGGGCAATCCGTCCACGAGGCGCGCAAAGGCCGACTGGGTCGCAAGGACGCGGTCGACGCGCCGCTTGTCGCCGGAGTCCACGGAGACGTTGAGGTGCGCCTCGAGCGCCACCACGTCGCCGCGGCCGTCCCGCTCCTCCAGCAGCAGGTTGAACTTCTTGGCGTCGGCGACGGCCTGCTCGCCCTTGTGGTTCACCGTGGCCGTCAGCCTGTTGCCCCAGAGGCCGGGGTTGGCGGCCTCGAGCTTCATGACGCCCGGCGGGTCGGCGTAGCCAACAGCGTCCACGCCCGCGGGCTTGGCGTCGGCGCCGCCGGCAAGCGGCGTCGGGCCGCCGTTGGGCGGGCGGCCGACCGGATTGGTCGGAGAATCGGTCGCAAGCCGGACAAGGCCCTGGGCGGTCGCGTCGGCCGCGATGGCGGCGCCCAGGGTGGCGGCCGTCTGGTCCTCGAGCTCCACCGAGGTGGCGCCTTGGGAGATGGTGAGGTTGAACTTGGCGCCGGTGCCGTCGGTGGCGGTGCCGACGGTGACGGCGATGGTGTTGCCGGCCACGCCGGGCGTCACGGCCTCCAGGATGGCGACGGGGCTGGCACCGGCCTTCAGCTCCTGCCAGGCGGCCACGGCATCGGCGCCGCCTGCCAGCGTGGCGGTGGCGCGCTCCAGCAGGACCCCTGCGGGAGCGCTGGGCATTGTGACGTAGGACTGGGCGTTGGCCAGGTTGCCTTGGAGCTGGGCAAGGGTGCGGCCCGCGAACTGGCGGGTGTCCGGGTGGCCGTTTGAGTCGGTGCCGGTGACGGCCGCGTCGAACCGGGCCGGGTCGTTGGCTTGGCCCGCCACGCTGCTGCGCGAGATGGCGACGGTGATGCCGTTGCCGCCGGCGCCCGCGGTGGCCGCCTCGAAGCGCACGGTGGTGGCCTGGCCGAGCGAGGCGGTGGCGGTGGCGTGTTCCGCGACCAGCACGTTGCCGTTGGCGTCCTTCTGCGGTTCGGGATTCGAGACCCGGACGATGACCGCGTCGCCGCCGCCGTTCTGGAAGTACTGCCGGACGGCGTAGCCAAGCGTGCTCGCGCGCCACAGGCCGCCGAAGCGGCGCTCGAAGTCGCCGAAGCTGGTGATGCGCACCGGCTCGTCCAGCGGCCCGCGCAGGGCGCGGCCGACGAAGGCGGTGCGGGCGGTCGCGACGCCCACGATGGTCTTGACGTCGCTGGGCACCTCCTCGATGTAGACTCCTGGGTAGCTGGGGGTGGTGGGCATGGGTCGGCCTGCCTGGGGCCCGCGCGCCAGGCCGTCAGGCCCGGAGGGGGGACAGTTCCATCCGTGTCTTTTATTAAAGCTCGTTGGCCAAAATGGGCCGGGGCCGCAACTACCGCGCGGCGCCGTCGGCCAGGACCAGGAAGCTGCTGCTGGCCCGCGCCACCAGCCGGCCCTGCTCGTCGGCCACGTCGCACTCCAGGGCCATGGTGCGGCGGCCGCGCCGCAGCACCCGCGCCGTGGCGCGCAGCGTGCCGGCCGTGGTGGGCCGCAGGAACCGGATGTGCAGGTCGGTGTTGGTGGTGGACTCGCCCGGGGCCACGAGCCCGAGCGTCGTGAGGCCCATGGCGGAGTCAGCGAGGCCGGCGAGCACTCCGCCGTGCAGGACGCCCGCGGGGTTGGTGAAGTGGCCGCCGGCCTCGGCCTCCACGACGGCGCCCTGGGGGCTCCAGGACACGAGGCGGAAGCCCATGTGGCGGTCGTAGGCGGGGCTGGGGTGGGTGCCGGCGAACATCGCCTGGATCCGGTCGGGCATTGACTCCGCGGGCATCATGCCGGCACGGGCGTGGGCCTTCAAGGCTTCGCGACGTCGAGCGTCATCTCGCGGCCTGGCCGGAACCCGAGGGCAGCATAGACGGGCCGGCCGGCCTCGGAGGCGTGCAGCGCCAGGCGAGGGTGCCCAGCGGCCTGCGTGGCGGCGATGGCGGCCTCGGCGATGGCGCGGGCGATGCCTTGGCCGCGGGCGGCGGGCTCCACGAATACCGACAGCAGGTAGGGGATGGTGCCTTGCGGGATGTGGGGCCGCGGGTGCCAGGGCTGGAACCACAGCAGCCCGCTGCCTTGGTCCCCCTCGGCCACCCAGCCGACGACCGCGCCGGACGCCATGCCGTCGGCCAGCCAGCGGGCATAGTTCGCCTCGCTCGCGTCGGGCGCGCCAGGGGCCAGCGTGCCCATGGCCTCCCACATGGCGCGGCGGTGGCGGGCCAGCAACGGCAGGTCGGCGAGGGTCGCGGGCCGGAGCAACCCTACTGCCCGCCGTCGAGGGTCGGGATCAGCCCCCACTCGGGCGCAAGGACGTAGAGGCCGGTGTGGGCGTCGGGGACGACGAGGTGGCCGCTGCGGTGCCAGGCGACGCCCCAGACGAACGGCGTGTAGGGCACCGGCGCCAGCGGGAACGTGCTGGGCGGCAGCGCCGAGACCGGCTCGTGCGGCTGGAACGCGGCCAGCGTGACGGGCTGGGCTTGGCGGACCAGGGTCGAGACGTCGATGACCCAGGCGCCGGCGTGGTACCAGGCGATGGCGACCTGGCCCGTCGAGGTGGCGGCCATCTCGTGGACGCTGTACTGGTAGCCGGCCCAGGGGAGCAGCGGGTCGTAGGGCGGCTGCCAGGAGCCCAGCAGGACGGGCGTGGAGGCGTTGGTGATGTCCACGACGTAGACGGCGTCGGGAAGCTGGCTGCCCTCGCCGTCCACCAGGGCGCCGGTGTCGCTGTCGGTCTCGCCGGCCAGCAGCAGGATGGCGCGGCCGTCCACGAGGGCGGGGACGACGGCCTGGTCGTGCCAGCCGGTCCAGCCTTCGGTGCCGTTGCCCTCGAACACCAGCACGGGGTTGGTCGGGTCGCTGACGTCGTGGATCGAGAGCTCGCCGGTGCCCGTGAACAGCAGCGGGGCTCCGGAGACGGGGTGGCGCGCCACCGTGACGTCATGCACGCCGTCGACCTCGGCCACCGTCTCCAGCACGCCGGCCGCGCGGTCGAAGCGCACGATGGCAACGCTCGCGGTGAAGACGTAGTCCACCCCGTCGATCGAGGCGTACTGGAGGTTGTGGCTGCCGGCCACCGGCAGGAAGTCCACGAACGTCGGGTGGGCGGGGTCGCGGATGTCCACGGCCACCACGCCGCCGGGGTTGTCGCTGCCGGGCGGGTGGACCGCGTCGGGGTCCTCGCAGGTGCCGCGGACGTGGCCCTCGGGGTCGCCCAGCTCGCCCAGCGTCTGGCAGCCGTAGAACACGTACTGGCCGTCGTCCGAGAGGCGCGCGGTCCAGCCGTTGGCCGTCGAGGGATACCAGCCCACCGCCTTCGGGGCGTGCAGGTCCGACAGGTCGACGACCACGAACGCGAGGCCGCCGTCGAGGCCGGACACGACCGCCAGGTCGCCCTGCACGTCGATCTGCGTGATGCTGCCCTTGACGCCAAGCGGCAGCAGGTCCTGCACGGCCGTGTGGCCGACCTGCTCCAGGCCGTGGCCGGCGGTGTGCAGGTCGGGCACGGTGTGGCCTGCGTGGTCCGGGTCCACGACGGTCGAGAAGTCGAACGTCGGCGCCGCCGGCACGAACGGCTCGGGGCCGGCCGTGGCGGGCGGGGCGGGCGGGTCGGCGTCCGGGGCGGTGCAACCGGCCACGACCAAGAGGGCCAGCGCCAGCAGGGCAGTGCGCATGGGGGCAGCAGGGCGGCCGGCGCGCTTGAAGCTTAGGCCGTCTTGACCTTGGCCTCGACCGCGCTGGCCGAGCGCTTCGCGGCCGGCGCCCACTTCTTGTTGAGCTCGCCGGTGTAGTCCGAGAGCGGGCGGATGAGGCGGTTGTCGCCGTGCTGCTCCAGCACGTGGGCCGACCAGCCGGCGACCCGGCTGATGGCGAAGATGGGCGTGTACAGGTCCAGCGGGATGCCCATGACGTAGTAGCTGGAGGCCGAGAAGAAGTCCACGTTGGCGTCGATGCCCTTCTGCTCCTTCATCGCCTTCTGGAGCTTCAGGCTCATCTCGTACCACTTGGTCTCCTTGGCCTGCTCGCCCAGCGACTTGGAGAGCTTCGCCAGGTGGATGGCGCGCGGGTCCAGGGTCTTGTAGACGCGGTGGCCGAAGCCGGGGATCTTGCGCTTCTTGGTGAGCTGGTGCTCGACCCAGTCCGTCGGGTCCTCGTGGCTCGCCTCGATCTCGAGGAGGATCTTCATCACCTCGATGTTGGCGCCGCCGTGGAGCGGGCCCTTGAGGGTGCCGACCGCGGACGTGATGGCGCCGTGGTAGTCGGCCAGCGTGGCCGCCGTGACGCGGGCCGAGAAGGTGCTGGCGTTGAGGTCGTGGTCGGCGTGCAGCACGAGGGCGACGTCGAAGGCGCGCTCGGCGGCCGGCGTGGGCTTCTTGCCCGTCAGCATGTAGAGGAAGTTGGCCGCGTGGCTGAGCTTCGGGTCGGGGTGGACCAGCTCCTTGTCCATGCGGACGCGGTGGTAGTAGGCCACGATGGTCGCAAGCTGCGCCGTGGTCTCGATGGCCTTCTGACGGTCCACGTCCACGCTGTACTTGTCGGCGTCGTTGCGGCCGGCGCCGAGGGCGGAGACGACGGTGCGCAGCGCATCCATCGGGCCCATGGCCTTGGCGACGTCCTTGAGGACCTTGAGCGCAAGCGGCGGCAGCTCGCGGTTGGCCACCAGGCGGGCGTTGAACTCCTCCAGTTGCGGCTTGGTGGGCAGGCGGCCCTCCCACAGCAGGAACGTGGTCTCCTCGAAGGTCGCGTTCGGCGCCAGCTCGTTGATGTCGTAGCCCCGGTAGGACAGGATGCCCTTGTCGCCGTCGATGAAGCAGATCGACGACCGCGCCGCGATGATGCCTTCGAGACCCTTGCCCGCGTTCTTGGAGGGAGCCGCCGTCATCTGTTGGACCGCCTAAGGCGCCGTAGATGGGGCGCCCTTAATCTCTTTCTGAGGACGGGGCCGGCTTTTCTCCTGGTGGGACAAGGGAAGGGCCAAGTCGCCGCCATCCTTGCCCGTCCGATGACGTTCGCCTGCGCCCACCGAGGTCTATCCGCCGAGAAGCCGGAGAACACCCTCGCCGCCTTCGGGGCCGCCGTGGCCGCCGGGTTCCAGGCCGTCGAGATGGACCTGCGGACCACCAAGGACGGCGAGGTCGTCATCCTGCACGACCCCACCCTCGACCGCACGACCATGGGCAAAGGCCCGCTTGCCGACGCCACTTGGCAGCAGGTCCAGCAGGTGGGCGACGTGCCCCGCCTCGCCGACCTGTTCACGACCCTCAAGGCGTGGGACGGCTTCTACAACCTCGAGGTCAAGGCCGCCACCGCCACCCGCCCGATGCTGGAGCTGGCGGAGAAGCGGAAGCTCGCCCAGCGCTGCCTGGTCAGCAGCATGGACCTGCGCGTCCTCCAGGAAGCCAAGCGCATCGCCCCCGCCGTCGCCCGCGCGTTCATCCCGTTCGGCCCCGTCGACGACCAAGAGCTGGAGGCGTGCCTGCAGGCCGGCTGCGCCTGGATCAACGTCGACCACGACTTCCTGGACCCGGACGAGATGGCGCGCTTCCGGGCCGCCGGCCTGAAGGTGGGCACCTGGACGGTCAACGACGTGCCCCGCGCCCGCGAGCTTGCCGCCATGGGCGTCGACTGCATCATCACCGACACCCGGGCGGTCCACGAGTCCCTGGCGCCCAAGGCCACCGCCGCAACGTTCTAGCTTATGTGCCTTCGCCGCCGAGCTTTCGCCATGGGCCGGATCGCCGCGGTCTTCGCGCTGTTGCTGCTGCCCGCGGCCGCGGCCTTCACGGCCATCGACGGCGCCGGCTCGCCGCACGGCATCATCACCCGCGCCGCCGCCGAACAGGTGGGCTGGACCGACCCCGACGAGCTGCTGGACGCCGTGTTCGAGCCCGACCTCGACGACTCCGAGCTGGAGCCGCACGCCGACCACATCCGGCGCATGGACGCCACCAGCGACTACCGGCCAGGCCACCACTGCGACCGCGTGCCGCCCACCGACGACGCCACCGCGTTCGAGGAGGCCGCGCGCTACGTCCGCGAGCAGCGCGCGAGGTTGGCGCACGAAGCGTACGAGGGCAGCCCCGACGACGCGCTCGAGGCGCTCGGCCGCGCCCTGCACGCCGTCCAAGACTGCGTCTCGCACTCCAACGCCGTCGACCTGGCGCCAGCGCACCAGGCCGCCCTGCTGGAGGCCCTGCTGGGTAACGGCTCGACGGCGGCGCCGGCCGGGCTGCGGCTGACGGGCTTCCTCCCGAACACCGACGAGCCGGGGAGGCCGCCTGGCGACCCGTACCCGCACGACGCCTACGCCAAGGACGAGCCGGGCGGAAACGCAGAGTCGGACCTCCCCTCCGCGAACGGGACGAAATACGACGCCGCGCACCGCTTGGCCTTGGAGGCAAGCGTGCGGTTGCTGCAGGACACGAAAGCCAGGTTGGCGCCCGAGCAATGGCAGGACCTGATGGAGGCCGACCACGAGGAGAACGAGATCGGGCGCGTGCTGCCAGCCCCGATGGCGGGGATGGCCGTGGCGGTGGCTGCGGTGCTGGCGCGGCGGCGGATGCAGTGAGCCTCAGGCCCGGGGCACGAAGTCGACCTTGAGGTCCGTGGCGTGCTTGGTCGGCTGGCCGGGTGGCCGTCCACGCTGTTGATGTAGGGTCGGCCGCAGGCCTTTCGCGGGACGGCTTTAACCTGGCGGCCGGCGTCACCTTCATGCCCCGGCTCAACCTGCCTTGAGGCATGTCGCCGCCGAACGCCAAGCCGGAGGCGGTCCTGGGCACTGCCCGCGACCGTTGGGAGCAGGGCACGCTCCGCAAGGCGCTGGAGAAGGCACCCGAGCGGCGGCGCGAGTTCACGACGCTGGGCCACCAGAAGGTGGAGCGGCTCTACGACCGGCACGACCTGGAGCGGGTGGGGTTCGACGCGGAGCGCGACCTGGGCTTCCCCGGCGAGTTCCCGTACACGCGCGGCGTGCAGCCGACGATGTACCGTGGGCGGCTGTGGACGATGCGGCAGTTCGCGGGCTTCGGGACGGCGCGCGAGACCAACGAGCGCTTCAAGTTCCTCTTGGCGCAGGGCACGACGGGCCTCTCGACGGCGTTCGACTTCCCGACGTTGCAGGGCTTCGACTCGGACCATGAGTTCAGCCAGGGCGAGGTGGGCAAGGTCGGCGTGGCCATCGACACCCAGCGGGACATGGAGACGCTGTTCTCGGGGATTCCGTTGCAGGACGTGTCGGTGTCGATGACCATCAACGGCCCGGCGCCCATCGTGTGGGCGTTCTTCCTCGGCGCCGCGCAGCAGCAAGGGGTCCCGTTCGACCAGGTGTCGGGCACCATCCAGAACGACATTCTGAAGGAGTACCAGGCCCAGAAGATGTTCATCTTCCCGCCCGAGCCCAGCCTAGGCCTCGTGCTGGACACCTTCGAGTGGGGCAGCGCGCACGCGCCGCGCTTCAACACGGTGAGCATCTCGGGCTACCACATCCGCGAGGCCGGCAGCACCGCAGTCCAGGAGCTGGCCTTCACGCTCGCCAACGGGATGGAGTACGTCCGGCGCGGCGTCGGGCGCGGCCTTCCCATCGACTCGTTCTCGCCGCGGCTGTCGTTCTTCTTCAACGCGCACAACGACTTCTTCGAGGAGATCGCGAAGTACCGCGCCGCCCGCCGCATCTGGGCCAAGTTCATGCGCGACCAAGGCGCCAAGGACCCGCGCAGCCTGCTCCTGCGGTTCCACACCCAGACCGCAGGCGTGTCGTGCACCCGCGAGCAGCCGGAGAACAACATCGTCCGCGTCGCCCTGCAAGCCCTCGCAGCCGTGCTCGGCGGCACCCAGAGCCTGCACACCAACTCGTTCGACGAGGCGCTCGCCCTGCCCACCGAGAAGGCGGTCCGCATCGCCTTGCGCACCCAGCAGATCATCGCGCACGAGTCCGGCGTCGTCAACACCATCGACCCGCTCGGCGGCAGCTACTACCTGGAGACGCTCACGACGCAGATGGAGGAGCAGGCCAACGACTACTTCCGCCGCATCGAGAAGATGGGCGGCGTCGTGCGCGGCATCGAGAACGGCTTCTTCCAGCGCGAGATCGCGGACGCGGCGTTCAAGCAGCAGCGCGACATCGAGCGCGGCGAGCGCGTCATCGTCGGCGTCAACGACTACCGCATCGCGGAGCCGCCCTACGAGGACATCCTGCGGGTCGACGACGAGCTCGAGGCCCGCCAACTGCGCGAGCTGCGCGAGCTCAAGGCCAAGCGCGACCCGAAGAAGGTCGAGGCCGCCCTCGACCGGCTGCGCGAGGCCTGCGACCTCGACGGCACGCCCGAGCGCCCCAACTTCATGCCGCTGCTGCTGGACGCCAGCCGCGCCTACTGCACCCTCGGCGAAATCCGCCAAGCCATGGTGGACGTGCATGGCGAGTACCGCGAGCCCGCGGTGTTCTAGTGAACGCCCGCCAACCGGCCCGGCTCACCGCGCTGCTTGCCGGCGGCGCCTTCGTGGCCTACCTGCGGCCGCCGCGCGCCAAGGGCTCCGACGTCTACGACTGGCAGGACGCCGACCGTTGGCTGTTCACCGAAGGCCCCGAACCCTGGATCGCCCTGGCCGTCGCCCTCGTGGCCGCCAGCGTCTGGGCCAACGCCCTGTGGCGGCTCCGCAAAGACGAAGCGCCCGCGGCCCGGCAGCAGCGGCGCCGCAAGGACGGCGTCGCCTTGGCCAAGCTCGGGTTCCAGCTCGCCGTCCCGCTGCTGCTGTTCGCGCTCTGGACCCAGTCGTCGGCGCGCGCCATCGTCTGGGACTTCGAGGTCGCCTACCTCGTCGCCGTGGTGGCGGCCGGCGGCGGCTGGGCGCTCTACCACTCGTTCCAAGACCGGCCGGCCCTCCTGCCGGCAGAAGCCGTGGCGCCGGAGCCTGCGCTTGAACCCGAAGCCCCGCGCCCATCAGCCCCGCCGCCCCGCCCAGGCTGGGCCGGCCGCTGCATCGCCCTCGGCCTCCTCGTCCCGCTCGGCGCCGGCGTGCTCACCACCCTCCTCGGCCTGGCCGACCCGGAGACCTTCCGCGGCTTCAGCGAAGGCCTGCTGCTCCTTGCCTTCCTCGTCGGCCTCGCCTTGATGCTGGCCGGACTGGCCGGTCTCGCATTGCGCCGCGCCCGCGTTGATCCCGAGGCACGCCGCGAAGCAGAGGCCGCCTTGGCCGAAGCCCGGCGGGAAGCCGAATCGGACGACACCCCCACCGTCCTGCTGGACGCCCCCAGCGGGCTGCCCTGGGAGAGCCGGTAGCGCGAGGCGTGAAGGGGTGAGCAACCCTCATAACCGACCCTAGGGTCGCAGCGCCGTCGCCCCCCCGGGGCGCCGACAACCGGGCCTGTGGTCTAGTCGGTTATGACGTATCCTTCACACGGATGAGATCACCAGTTCGAATCTGGTCAGGCCCACTTACAACAACAGGAGGGAAATGCGCCGTCCGGGTTTGCCGGCCCTTGACGGTTCAGGGTTCTTCGTGGCCCAGCTTGGCGAAGGCTCTCGGCTTACAGCTTCCAGATTCCCTCTTTACGTCTGGCCTTAAAAAGAAGGGCAAGAACGCAAGGTGAAAGCCGGCAGCTTGTACTGTTATGTGCGACGCACTGCTTGGGACCATCCTGCGCGTCCCCCCTTGGGGCAGTTCACTGACGGGGGGTCGGAGTGGCCGTCAGAAAAGGCTGAGGCGGACGGTTGAAGACCTCCGCGAGGGTGCGTCCCCAGAGACGCCAGACAACTTCGGGTGCCGGTTCTGCGACTACAGGATTCTGTGCCCGGGGTGGGGGCTGAATCATGTCGAACGTCAACAATGAACGCACCGGCGAATTCCTGCGAAAGCTGTTCGGGATATTGCAGTCTCACCCCACGGGAATTCCCGCTAAGCAAGCCCTTTCGGAGTTGGCCAAAACCGTCAAACTTAACGAATACGAAGCCGGCAACTACGACAGTGGCCCGCGCAGGTTCGACCAGATTGTACGCTTTGCCACGGTTGACGCAACAAAGGCGGGCTGGATGATTAAAGATAAGGGCATTTGGTCGGTGACCCCGGCCGGTGTTGATGCACTGAAGCAATTCCCCCATTACAGCAACTTCTACCGGGAAGCCAAACGGCTTTACCAAGCTTGGAGCAACGCCCAGCCGGAACCCTTGCAAGCCGCCGCTGCCCCTGAAACGCAATTGACCGAAGAAGCGGTCGAACAAAGCTCTCGGAACTTAACTGTTACGTTCGAACGGGCGTCCGACGATTCGTGGAGTGAGGTTGCCACGTTCCTCGAGAAGATGCCGCCATTCGATTTCCAGAAGATGGTGGCCGGCCTCATCGAGGGCATGGGCTACTTCGTTGGATGGATTGCACCGCCGGGCAAGGATGGCGGCGCTGACATCGTCGCCTTCAACGACCCACTCGGGACCAAGGACCCTCGCATCAAGGTGCAGGCCAAGCGACAGGAAAGCGGTGTCGGTGCCACGGAAGTCCGCTCCTTCCACGGAATCCTAAAGGACCGCGACGTAGGCATCTTCGTTTGCACGGGCGGCTTCAGCAAGGATGCTGAGGACTTCGTCCGTCGGGAGGCGCAGCACCAGATTACGCTCATCGACATGCGGCGCCTCTTCGCTCTTTGGGTTGAATACTACACCAAGCTGGATAACGAAACTCGTCGCCGCATGCCTTTGAAGCCAGTCCACTTCCTAGCGCCACCGGAGTAGCCGATGGACAAGCAGATTGTATCAAAGCAGCGCGTTGTGGATCATGGCGAAGTCCTTACCAGTAAGCGTGAGGTTCACGCGATGCTGGACTTGGTCTCTCAAGAAACCGAGCGAATCGAATCGCGGTTCCTCGAACCGGCGTGTGGTACCGGAAATTTTCTTACTGAAATCCTTGAGCGCAAGCTGCGCATTGTCGAAAGCCGCTACCGCGGCAGCCAACTTGACTACGAACGATACGCCGTGCTTGCTGTATCAAGCATGTACGGCATCGACATCCTGGAAGACAGTGTCCTGGAATGCCGGAGCTTGTTGTTCCACACCTTCAACCGAGAGTACTCGCGGCTGTTCCAGCGCGCCGCGCGGGACACTGTTCGAGAAACCGTTCGATATCTCCTGAGCAGCAACATCATCCAAGGTGATGCACTCACCCTCATGACGGTAGAGCCTCAACCGAAACCCATTGTGTTTTCCGAGTGGTCCCCCGTGAATGGTAGCATGCTGAAACGCCGCGACTATACGTTCGGTGGGCTGCTGGCATGCACCTCACAGAAGGAACAGCCCCTCCTCTCTGACTTCGGCCAGCGCGTTTTCATTCCTACCCCGCTCAAAGAATTCCCGGTGAAGCACTTCCTGCAGGTGGCAACGCTTGACAAGTGATGAGTACAATCCTGATGTTCTTACCTGTCTCGCAAATCTGAGCAGTGACGAAGTCTTCACGCCACCGTCCGTGGCGAATCACATGCTCGACTTGCTGCCGAAGCAGCTGTGGAGCGACGAGAAGGCCTCTTTCCTTGACCCAGGCTGCAAGTCAGGCGTGTTCCTCCGCGAAATTGCCAAGCGATTGGACCAGGGACTGGAGTCCCAAATCATGAACCGTCAGGAGCGGCTGAACCACATCTTCACGGAGCAGCTTTTTGGCATTGCCACTACGGACCTGACGGCGCAGCTGTCACGGCGATCCCTGTACTGCTCGAAGGCCGCCAACGGAAAGTACTCGGCTTGCGACCAGTTCACCGATGCAAATGGCAACATCCGGTTCGAACGCATCGAGCATGCCTGGAAGGATGGCTCGTGCATCTACTGCCCCGCGACGAAGGAAGATTTCGCGCGTGGGCCTGAGTTGGAGACTTACGCCTATGAATTCATTCACACAGACGCCCCGGAGGACATTTTTCCCATGAAGTTCGATGTTGTGATTGGCAACCCGCCATACCAAATCAGTGACGGGGGCCATGGTGCAAGCGCTGCACCGATCTACCAAAAATTCGTTGAGAGCGCCATCAACCTGAACCCCCGCTACATTGTCATGATCACGCCCTCGCGCTGGTTCACCGGGGGCAAGGGCTTGGACGAGTTCCGCGAGCGGATGCTGAAGGAATCCCGTCTTCGCAATCTTGTCGACTACCCCAAGTTGTACGACGGTTTCCCTGGCGTCAAGATTCGCGGAGGTGTTTCCTACTTCTTCTGGGACCGTGATTACGAGGGCCCTTGCACCGTTCAGACGATGTGGGATGGTAAGCCTCTAGGACCGCCCATGAAGCGCCGCCTGGACTCCTACGATGTCTTGGTTCGCAGAAATGAGGCTGTTTCGATTCTTGACAAGGTTCGTGCATTCCGCGTGCAGGGAAAACCTGAGCCAACACTGGATGGCCGGGTCTCAAGCCAGAAGCCATTTGGCTTCCGGACGAACTTCCACGGGGCAGACTCCCCGGCGGGGTTGGACGAGCCCGTTAAACTTTACGGTTCGCAGCGCATCTCGTGGGTGGACCACTCGCAGGTCGAGAAAAACAAAGAATGGGTCCTGGCCTGGAAAGTACTCATGACGGCGGTCCAAGGAACGAGTTCTGCGATTGAGACAAAATTCCTTAGCAATCCAATCGTCGCCGGCCCAGGCGAAGCGTGCACCGAAACGTACGTCGTGGCCGGCCGATTCAGCTCTAAAAGCGAGACTGAGATCTATGCCGCCTACCTGCGGACGCGGTTCGTCCGATTCCTGGTTTCCTTGCGAAAGGCGGCGCAGCATGCGTCCAAGGACGTCTACGCTTTCGTGCCAGACATTCCGCTCGACCGCGTATGGACCGACGACGGCCTCTACCACCGCTACGGCCTGACAAAGGAGGAATCAGCCTTCATTGAATCGGTCGTCAGTCCGATGGATGCAAACAACGCAACCGGCGGCGAGGAATGAGTGCGGACTTCTTTCCGCCCCGGCCGGCCTCGAGGCCGACCATCTACGCGTATGAAGATACCAATCCTCAGTATGCTGGCCTCCTGAAGGTTGGATACACGACCGTAAGCGCGCAAGCGCGGGTTGGCCAGCAGTACCCTATCCTGAAGCCAGGGAAACTTCCCTACAAGATTCTGCTCGAAGAGTCTGCCATGCGCAACGACGGATCCGCATTCACCGACCGTGACGTTCACAGGATGCTCCGCATCAAGGGCATCAAGAATCCGAAGGGCGAATGGTTTCATTGCACGGTCGTTCAAGTCAAAGCCGCAATCATTGCCTTACGGACTGGCCGGCTCAACGAGGAAAATCGTTCCCTCGACTTCAAGCTCCGCCCCGAACAGGAGGAAGCTGTTCAGAAAACGGCAGCGTACTTCACGAGTTGGAAGAAAGACAAAGAAAAACAAGGCCGGCCACCGCACTTCCTCTGGAATGCCAAGATGCGCTTCGGCAAGACATTCGCGTCCTACCAACTCGCCAAGCGCATGGATTGGCGGCGTGTCCTTGTACTCACATTCAAGCCCGCCGTGGAGGCTGCTTGGGAGGAGGATTTGAGGTCGCACGTCGATTTCCGGGACTGGCAGTTCATCTCGCCAGGCGGAGTCTCCTACGAAGAAGCAGACAAGATGAAACCTATCGTATGTTTCGGTTCCTTCCAAGACTACCTTGGACGCAACCCCAGCACGGGGGGAATCAAGACAAAGAACGAGTGGGTTCACGAGACCAAATGGGATTGCGTCATCCTAGACGAGTACCATTACGGGGCATGGCGCGAGAACGCGCGTGAACTGTTTGACGCAGAAGACAAGAAAGAAATTGACTTTGGCGAAGGTCAGGGGATTCGTGACTTCGACGAAGAAGTTCTACCCATCACGACTGGTGCCTACCTGTACCTGTCCGGAACCCCGTTCAGAGCGATTGCGTCGGGAGAATTCATCGAGGAACAGATTTACAACTGGACTTACTCCGACGAACAACGCGCAAAGAGGGAATGGAAGAAAGCGTCCAACCCGTACACCTCATTGCCCCGCATGGTGCTCCTGACCTACCAGCTGCCCGACGCTATTCGCGAAGTTGCTCACCAAGGAGAATTTAACGAGTTCGACTTGAACGTCTTCTTTTCAGCCGAAAAAATCGGAAATCAGGCGCATTTTAAGTACGAGAATGAAGTGCAGAAGTGGCTCGATCTCATTCGCGGGGCGTTTCTCCCAAGCAACATGGACGACCTGAAGCTTGGAGCACAGAAGCCCCCGCTGCCATTCTCGGATACTCGTTTGTTGAACGTGCTGACGCACACGTTTTGGTTCCTGCCTAGCGTCGCATCCTGCCACGCAATGCGTAACCTTCTGGCCAAGAGGCAGAACAAAGCTTACCATTACTATAAGGTCATTGTGGCGGCTGGAAACTCCGCGGGGATTGGGGTGGACGCCTTGGGCCCCGTCCTTGAGTCCATGGACGACCCCCTAAAGACGCGAACGATTACTTTGTCGTGCGGAAAACTTACCACTGGGGTGACCGTTAAGCCATGGACAGGCATTTTCATGCTCCGCAGCTGTTCCAGTCCGGAGACGTACTTCCAGGCGGCCTTCAGAGTACAGTCGCCTTGGACGGTGCGAAACCCTGACGGCGAGTCGCCCAACCAGGAACAGGTCATCAAGGAAGAGTGCTATGTCTTCGATTTCGCCCCAGATCGCGCGCTGCGGCAAATCGCGGACTACAGCTGCCGATTGAACATCTATGAGACGAACCCCGAAAAGAAGGTCCAAGAATTCATCAATTTCCTACCGGTCCTTGCGTTCGACGGCAGTTCGATGAAGCAGATTGACGCCGCTGGCATCCTTGACATGGCCATGAGTGGCACAACAGCTACGCTACTGGCTCGACGCTGGGAGAGTGCATTGCTTGTAAACGTCGACAATAACACGCTGCGTCGACTGATAGACGACCAAAAAGCAATGGCCGCTCTGATGAACATTGAGGGCTTCCGAAGCCTTAACCAGGACATCGAGACCATCATTAACAAGTCCGGGGCCGTCAAGAAAGCCCGCAAGGAGGCGAACGACCAAGAGCTCCCCATCGCAAAAAAGAAGGAACTCGCTGATGCGGAAAAGGAATACACGAGCCTGCGTCGTCAAATTCAGGAGAAGCTCATCAAATTCGCCACGCGAATCCCGATTTTCATGTACCTGACCGACTACCGAGAGCGATCCCTGAAAGACGTGATCACGCAACTCGAACCAGGCCTCTTCAAGAAGGTTACCGGCCTCTCTGTGAAGGACTTCGAGTTGCTAGTCAGCCTTGGGGTCTTTAACAGCGCTCTGATGAATGATGCCGTGTACAAATTCAAGCGCTACGAGGACGCCAGCCTGAGCTACACCGGAATCAACAAGCATGCGGACGAGGACATCGGCCTCTACGACACGGTAATCACGTCGACGGACGCGCAGATGATTTTTGAAAATGTGCCCGATAGGCGTGTGGCCAGCAAGCGGTGAATCCTCGTCCGACGACACGTCAATCCAATAGCACAGATATCGATGGAGAAAAACAGAGCGGGGCCTTGCTCCAGCCAAATGGAAGCCGATTTGTAATCGTGTTGGTCGTAAACCAGTGGCTATTCCCGAATAAGCTGCTCTCGAACGCAGTTCCGTCAGGCATCAGAACGGTTCTCTACCTGCTCTCTCGACAGTGCCCGCCGCTTCAAGGTCAAGTAGCCCTGGCGGGACAAGAACCCATGGCCTGGGAACCGCAGTGTTCAGGTGCTACGTGATAGAATCCAGTCAGGCCCACTTTTTGAGCAGTCCGCCGGGCGTCGGCGAGGCCGCCGCGGCGGCCGCCGAGCACGGCCCGCCCGATTCGAATTCGGTCGCAACGCGCGCGCCTGGCTGCGCGAGGCCGGAACCGCCTCGGGCCTGGCCCACCCCCCACCGGCCGCGCGTACGTGCGGCCGCCCTCATCGAACCGTCTTCGCAACCCCGCCTTCGTAGGCGCGGCGCAGGGCTTCCACGTCGAATTTCTTCATGGGCAGGAACGCCTGGGTCACGCGGTCGACCTGCTCCGGCGTGCCGTTTTGCAGCATGGCGTCCATCTCCTGGGGGGCGATCTGCCAGACGACGCCGAACTTGTCCTTGAGCCAGCCGCATTGTTCGGCTTCGGGCACGGCGGACAGCTTCGACCAAAAGGCGTCGATCTCTTTCTGGTCCTTGCATTTGACCAGGAGCGAGACGGCTTCGTTGAACGTGAAGCCGTGCGGGTGGGCGCTGTCCATGACGGCGAGCCATTGGCCTTGCAGCGTGAAGTCGGCGAACATGAGGGTCCCTTCCTTGTCGGGCGCCATGCCTTTGGGGTAGCGGGTGGTGTTGCCGCGCTTGGATCCGGGGAAGGCGCGGAGGTAGTGTTCGATGGCCTCGTCGGCGCGGCCGGCGTTGTTGCCGGTGAACATGAGGGAGGGCATGAGGAAGGGGCGCGGGTCGCCGTTGGGGTTGGTGAGGGTGAGCTGCCAGGTGAGGCCGTAGCGGTCCTGGATCCAGCCGTACCGTTTGCTGAAGGGGTATTCTTGGAGCGGCATGAGCGGGGTGCCGCCGGCGGCGAGCTTCTTCCAGGTGGCGTCGAGGTGCTTGCGGGCGTCGGGGTCGCGGGACGGGTCGAAGTTGAGGATGAAGCTGATGGAGGGGTTGAACTTGAACAGCGGCCCGGCGCTGATGGCCATGAAGGGCTGGCCGGCGAGGTGGAAGCTCACGACGTCGCAGTCGCCGGAGGGAGTGTTGCGCAGCGTGGTGACGTGGTCAACGGCGGAGTCGGGGAACACGGAGGCGTAGAAGGCGGCGGCTTCGCGGGCTTCCTTGTCGAACCAGAGGTGGGGGACGATCGTCGCGGCCATGGTGTCCTCGGCGGTCAATCTCTTGCCTGGCATAAGCCCGTCCATGGCGTCCACGGGATGACCGCGACGGATGGCGGCCCCTTCTGAACCGTTGTGGCCCAAGTGGCGGCTTCCCCTTGCGAACCGTGGGGCAATGGCGGGCTTTTCCGGCGTGGTTCGCGGCAACGGTCATAACACCCCCCTTGCATCGGCCGCCGTCCTTCGTGGACGGTGCGTGCTTCCATGCGAACCCAGACCCTGATTCTGACCGGCCTCTTGGCCATGACCTCCGTGCTGGCCATCGTGCCCCATCCGGCCGCGGCGGCCATCCAGCCCCCTTGTCCCCACCTGGACTGCGTGGACCCCGACCCCATCCAGGTCTGCCAAGACCTCGACATCCCGGCTGATCCGACGTCGGAGCCGACCTCGGTCTCCTGCTTCGGGAGCCCGTGCGGCTGCAACTGCCCCGTCGTGGGCGCGGCCTTCGTGCTCGAGGCCGACGGCCAGCGCGCCGAGGGGCTGGTCGCCGCGACCTGCGGCGGCGGCTTCCGGGCCACGCTGACCCCGGGCCCCGCGGACGCCTCGGCGCCCGTCTTGGCCTGCGTGACGCCCATCGTGTATCCGTTGGTGCTGGCGCCGGGGAGCCTGTGCTCGTCGGTGGACCCGGAGACCTCCTGCATCAACCTCTGGACGGAGCAGGCGGTCCTAACGCCGGTCTGCCCCTCCGAGTGCCAGTACAGCGACCTCGGCCTGGACGGCGTCATCGGCGACGTGGTCCGCTTCGTCGAGTCGGTGGCCGCCATTGGCTGCGAGGCCGCCTTCGCGGAGGCCGGCCTCGCGGGCGCCGCGGCGACGGCGACCGAAGCCTACGCCGGCTCGCAGGCCCAGGCGGTCCTGGACGCGGTGCCCTGCACCCGCGGCTGCCACTTCACGGTGCCGTGGCTCAACGCCTACGTCAGCGCGGTGGAGGCCACGGCGGTCGCCCAGGCGGGCGGCCAGGCCTCGTTGGCGTGCAGCTTCCTCACGGGCGACCCGACCTGCAACGGCAGCGTGGCGGAGGGCGCGCCGGCCGGCGTGTGCCCGGCGCCCATCCCGCGCGGCCTTGGCGGCGTCGTCGGCGCGGCGCTCGACTACACGGGTGCCGCCTGCGACGCCGCGGCGGCGGGCGCGGCCGCGGCCGTGGCGGCGACGGGGACGTTCGCCGGTGCTGCGACGGCGGCCGTCGTCGGGCTCGTCGAGGCGGAGGCGGCGTACGCGACGGCGTTCGCGGCCGCGCGCGTGGCGGACGCCTCGGCCTACGGCGGCCAGGTGGCGGGCATCGCCGGCGCGGCGGTGGCCACGGGGGCCACGGCGGTGGCGGCGGCGTGCGGCGTCACGGCGGCGTTCCTGCTCGGCGGCTCCTGCCCGGCCTAAGCCCCGGCCCGCTTTCGCTTCCCTCCCCCACCTTTTTCATCCCTCCTCCAGAGTCCCCCTCGCTTGCTGCGCCCCAGGATCGACGGCAGCGCCTTGGTGTTCGACGCGACGGCGTCGCCGACCTTGGGCAGCCGGCTGCACGCGCTGGGCGGCCACCGCGAGGGGCGTTTGTGCAAGGTGCCGCTGCACCGGGTCCTGGACTTCGAGGACCTCTTGGGCTACGGCGGCATCGAGAAGGACGACGCCTATCTGGACGCGCGTTTCCGGGTGTTCTTCGGCGCCGACCGGGCGGAGCAGGAGCAGCGCGCCACCCTCCTGCACCAAGACCCCGGCACGCTCGGGTTTCCCGGCCTGAAGGTGCCGCTCTATCCTTACCAGGCGCGGGCGGTGCGGTTCCTCCAGCGTGCCCGGCGCGGCATCCTCGGGGACGAGCCGGGCCTCGGCAAGACCCTTCAGGCCATCGCGTGGGCCGTCGGCGAAGGCCCGACCTTGGTGGTCTGCCCGGCCGGCGTCGTCGGCGTGTGGGAGGCCGAGGTCGCCGGCAAGAGCACCGCCACCATCGCGGCGGTGCGCGGCGTCCGGCCGGCGCCGATGCCGGGCACCGACTTCGTGGTGGTGAGCTTCGCGGTGCTGCACGCCCACCTCGACGCGGTGCGGGCGCGCGGCTTCCGCTCGATCGTCGTGGACGAGGCGCACTTCATCAAGGACCCGAGGTCGCAGCGCAGCAAGGCGGTCGCGGCCGCCGCCCAGGGTATCGGGCGCCGGCTGTTCCTGAGCGGCAGCCTGCTGTTGCGCAACGCCGAGGATTTGTTCGCGGTGCTGCGGCTGGTGCGGCCGGACGACTTCCCGACCTTGGCGGCGTTCCGGGCGCGGTACTGCCGGCTGTCGGAGATCCGGGCCGGCGGCCGCAAGGTCAAGCGCGTGGTGGGCTCGCAGCGCACCGCCGAGCTCCGGACCCGCCTGGAGCCGTGGATGGCCGCGCGCCGCCTCGCCGAGGTGGTGGACGACCTGCCGCCGCTGACGGAGCAGACCCTCCACGTCGAGTTGCTGCCGGACCAGCTGCAGCGCTACCGGGCGTGGCTCCAGCGGATGCGCAGCCAGGCGCCCCGCAGCCGCGACGGGCTGTCCGCGTTCCAGGAGGCGATGCGGGTCTTGCAGGAGGCCAAGACCGCGGCGGCGTCGGCCATCCTGGAGGACCTGTGGTTCTCGGAGCGCAAGGCGCTGGCGTTCTCGCACCACCTGGAGCCCTTGGAGGCGCTGGAGACCAAGCCGTGGCAGGAGATGGCGGTCCGCCTCACCGGCGCGGTGTCGCCGGAGGAGCGCACCCGCCGCGTGGCGCGCTTCCAGTCGGACCCGCGCGTCCGCCTCGCCTTGTGCCAGCTGGAGGCGGCGGGCGTCGGCATCACGCTGGACGCCGCCGACACCGTGCTGATGGTGGACCCGGGCTGGACGCCCGCCTTGGTGGACCAGGCGGTGCGGCGCGCGCGGCGCGTCACGACCCGGCATCCGGTGCACGTGATCCACTTCGTCGTGCCCAAGACCCTTGACGAGAGCCGGTGGGAGCGGATGCGCGACCGGCGCGCGGCGCTCGACGACCTGCATGGCGCGCAGGGCGTCGAGCTGGCGGTCTACGAGTCCGCGATGGCGGGGCTGCTCGCGACTTAGTGCATCGCGACGGGCGCCGGCTCGCCGGCCGCCGTGTCGTGGCGGACGCGCAGCAGGGCCGCGCCCAGCACCGCCCCCAGCACGGCGCACAGCGCGCCGACCAGGAACGCGGCCTGGTAGCCGCCGCTCAGGGCCGCGGCCGGGCCGAGGCCGCCGGCGGCCAGGCTCGCGGTGCGGGCGGCCGCGAGGCTCGCGAGGATGGCAAGGCCCAGCGCCCCGCCCATCATGAACGAGGTGTTGACGATGCCGGAGGCGAGGCCGGACTCGGACGCCTTGACGTCGTGCATGGCGGCAAGCAGCAGCGGGTTGAACACCAGGCCGCCGCCGATGCCGAGCAGCAGCATGGCGGGCAGGACGTCGCGCAGGAAGTCGCCGGCGACCGGCGCGCGGGCGAACCAGGCGAGCCCGGCGGCGGCCACCAGCAGGCCGACGGCAAGCGGCAGGCGCACGCCGAAGCGGCCCACGATGCGGGCGGACAGGCCGAGCGAGAACGCGGCCATCAGCAGGTTGGCGGGCAGGAAGGCGAGGCCGACCTGCAGCGGCGTGTAGCCGAGGACGAACTGAAGGTAGAGCGCCGACAGGAAGAACCACGCGAACATCGAGGCCGCCCACAGCAGGGCGACGAGGTTGGCGGCGGCCAGGTTGCGGCGGCGGAACAGGCCAAGCGGGACGAGGGGGCGGGCCACCCGCATTTCGGTGGCCAGGAACGCCGCGAACAGGACCGCGGCGGCGCCGAGCAGGCCGAGCGTCTGCAGCGACCGCCAGCCGGCCTGGTTGCCGTTGACGACGGCGTACACCGCGAGAATGACGGCGCCGGTGATGGTGACGGCGCCCGCGACGTCGAGGCGGCCGCGGTCGGCGGCGGGCTTGTCGGCCGGCAGCAGCGGGAGGCAGAGGGCGAACACGCCGACGCCGATGGGGATGTTGACGAGGAACACCCAATGCCAGTCGACGGCGTCGGTGAGGATGCCGCCCAAGAGGACGCCGAGGCTGCCGCCGCCGGCCGCCACGAAGCCGTAGACGCCCATGGCCTTGGCGCGGTCGCGGGGTGCTTGGAACAGGTCCATGATCAGGGACAGCGAGACGGCGGACACGACGGCGCCGCCCAGGCCTTGCACCCCTCGCGCCGCCACCAGGACCGTCTGGGACCCGGCCAGGCCGCAGGCCAGCGAGGCGAGCGTGAACAGCGTGAGGCCGGCCAGGAACAGGCGGCGGTGGCCCCAGAAGTCGCCGAGGCGGCCGCCCAGGAGGAGGAAGCCGCCGAAGGCCAGCATGTAGGCGTTGACGACCCAAGCCAGCGAGGCCTCGCTGAAGCCGAGGTCGGCCTGGATGGAGGGCAGGGCGACGTTCACGATGGTGGTGTCGAGCACGATCATGAGGGTGCCGAGGCACAGGACGACGAGGGCGAGCCAGCGTTGGCGGTCGGGGATGGGCACGGTGGGGCTCCGGTTCCGGGGCGAGGAGAAAAAGGAGGAGGGGACGACGCGGCTATTCGCCGAGCGCCTTGGCCAGCTTGGCGAAGTTCGAGCGCACGCCCTGCCGGCTGCCCTCCGTGTGCTCCGGCTTCTTCATGGGGCCCTGGACGAAGGTCATCCGGGTGCCGCCGCCGGCCTGCGGGGGCAGCGCCTCGAAGTCGAGGGTGACCAGGATGGGGTAGGGGGACTCGCCGGGGCCGAGGAAGATGTCGAAGTCCCAGCGGTAGGCAAGGCGCTTGCCGGGCACGACCTCCAGGTATTCGCCGTGGTTGTGCAGCTCGCCGTGCTGCGCGTTCGACATGACGATGTCGTAGGCGCCGCCGACGCGGACGTCCAGCGCGTCGACGCGGAAGTCGAAGCCCATGTCCTTGGCCGACGGCTTCCACCACTGGTCGAGGCCGGCCTTGGTGGTCCACATCGACCACAGCTTCTCGGGCGTGGCGCGGAACACGCGCACGAGGCGGAAGCCCTCGTCCTGGCCGGGGACCTCCAGCTCCTCGGCGAGCCGGTCGGACGCCATGGCGAAGCCGGCGCCGGCGGCGTCGGGCTGGTAGGGGCCCGTGGCGGGGAACGGCCCGTGGCGGACCTTCATGCGGGTGCCGCCGTTCTCCGGGATGAACTCCATGATGCCGGTGGCCTTGTGGCCGGAGCCGTCGTCCCAGTGGTCCTCGAAGACGATGCGCTTGCCGGGCACCATCTCCTGGTACGTCCAGGTCGCGGTCCACGGCTGCGTGGCGTGGCCCATCACCAGGCGCCCGCCCGGCTTGGCCGACAGCTCCTTGACGACGCCCGCCCCGACCGGCCAGAAGAACTTCTCCAACGTCGCCTTGGTCGTCCAGGCCTCGTACAGCTTCTCCGGCGTCGCCTTGAACCAGCGCTCCAGGGTCAGGTGGCGGTCCGGCAAGACGCGGAAGGTGGCGGGCGGCGAGATGCCCTTGGGGGGCGGGAGGGCGCCGTGCGCGCGGGTGGCGGCCGGCATGCCTAGGCCTCCGCGAGCAGGCGCTCCAGCTTGCCGAGGCCGACGCCCCAGCCCTGGGTGGCGCCGGCGTGGTGCTCGGGGGGCACGCCGGCGATCTCCAGGCTCATGCGGGTGCGGCCGGGCACGAGGGGCTCGAAGGTGACGGTGATCAGGAACGCCTTGTCGGGGTCGCCGGTCACGATGCGGCGGTGCGGCTCCAGCACATGGAACACGCCCTCGTTGGGCATCTCGGTGCCGTTGTCGAGCGGCATGAGGAACTTGACGCGGCCGCCGACGCGGACGTCGAACTCCTGGATCTTCAGGTCCGCGCTGTGGGGGTTGAGCCACTTGGCGTACTTCTTCGGGTCGGTCCAGAACGACCAGAGCCGTTCGGGGCTGGCTTCGAACACGCGTTCGATCTTCAAGGTGGGCGTCTGCGTCGTCTTGGGCATGGTCAATCCTCCTCTTGCAAGGCCTTCTCGAGGCGGTCGAAGGCGGCGTTCCAGCGGGCTTCCGAGTGCCGGATCCACGCGGCGGCGGGCTCCAGCCCGTGGACGCGCAGCCGCACGTGCCGGCTGCGGCCGTGCTTGCGGGTCTCCACAAGGCCTGCCTCCTCCAGGACCCGGACATGCTTCTGCACGGCCATCAAGGTCATGGGCAGCGGCTTCGCCAGGTCGCTCAGGGTCCGCTCGCCCACTTCGAGGCTCGACAGGAGCGCGCGGCGGGTCGGGTCGGACAGGGCGGCGAAGGTCCGGTCCAGGTCCATGCTATACCGTTAGGTTGAGTGTTGATTTGAGCCTGCCGGTGGACGTTGGCGTCGTTGCGCACCGCCCTTCCCGCAGGATCCTCCTGAAGGACGCGCCGCAATGGGCCGGCCGTCAGGCCAGCTTGGCGCGGATCATCGCCGGCGGCCGGTACGCGGCCAGGATCAACAGCGCCGCCCCCAGGCCGATCAGGTTGCTCGCAAGGGTCCATGCGTCGTTGGCGGCCGCGTCCAGGACGCTCGCGACCAGGCTGCTGCCGAACCACACAAAAAGCGCGCCCGCGACCATGGCGATGCGGTACTTCTGGGCCCGCGACTCCATGCGGAAGAACAGCGCGAAGTACGCCAGGGCGCTCAGCACGATGGGCAGCACCAGGATGACGCCGATCCACTGCGCGGCCGAGGAGTCCATGATGTCGTTCTGGTAGCAGAACCCGGCGTCGGGGCAGGCGCTGCCGTACGCGACGGGCTGGCCGATGGTGATGAGCTGGCTCAGCCAGGCCATGGCCAGCAGGTGGTAGCCTGCGACGGGCCACATCACCCAGGCCTTTCCGGTGTAGACGTAGAGCAGGTAGTAGACCAGGCAGGCGATGGCGACCACGAGGGCCAAGAGCAGCACCTCGACGAGGTACAGCCGCAGCTCGAAGCCGCCGACGCCGAGCACGTCCAGCAGCCAGATGAGCGGCGTGAACAGGGTCAGGGCGGCCAGCCCGTGCCACCACGCCTGGAACGCCAGGTTCGCCGGCCGTGCCTCGCGCGAGACCTCGCGGCGGCCCACGACGAAGCCGACCGTCATGTAGACGGCGGCCGTGGGAATGGCCAGCAGGTTGCGCAGCAGCTGCCAGTCCACGCCTTCGAGGGCCATCACACCAGCTCCCGCGCCCGGTTGCCGAAGCTGCGCCGCGCCGCGCCGCCGCTGATGCCTTCGATGCCGGTGAACTCGCCCTCCACCACGAGGCCCTTGCCGGTCAGCTCGTAGCGACGGAAGCGGCGGTCATGGTCGCCGGCGCGGAACTTGAGGATGTTGATCGCCTTCTGGAGGGTGCCCTCGATCTCGACGTAGCGCAAGAGCACGACGGAGTCGGCAAGGAACTCCAGGCCCCACTCGCTCACCTTCATGGCCGGCCCGGCGATCTGCGGGATCTCGTAGGTCTCGACGACCGAGACGCCCTTGAGGCGCAGGTGGTTGAACAGCCCGGCCAGGGACTGCCGGAGCGGGACCGCGCCGCGCACGTGGGCCTCGAAGGCGGTGAGCGAGTCGATGACCAGGCGCTTGGCGCCGATCTCGGCGATGGCGTCGTCGAGCAGGCTGCGGCCGGGGGCCACCTCGTTCAGCAGCAGCTCGGGCGTGGTGCACACGACCCGCATCTTGTCCTCGGCCTCCCATCGCGGCATGTCCCAGCCGCGCTTGCGGGCGTCGCGGTAGATGAGCTGGGGCAGGTACTCGAAGGTCACGAACACGCCGGGCTCGCCGGCCGCGATGCCGGCGGCCAGGAACTGCAGGCCAAGGGTGGTCTTGCCCGTGCCTGGCGCCCCGGCGACCAGGTTGGCGTCGCCGCGCGCCCAGCCGCCGCCCAGCATGGCGTCCAGCCCCGCGACCCCGGTGGACAGCCGGCCCTCCTCCCGGGGCACGCCCGGCTCGGGACGGCTCATTGGACACCCTCCCTGGAGAGCTTGCCCATCTCGGCGGCGATGAACTCCTGGATGCCTTGCTGCTTCTTGCGGTCGTACACCAGGACGACCTGGCTGCCCACCTTGCGCTCGTGCAGGAACCCGAGCTGGAGGTGGTCGGCGATGTTGGTGCGCAGCTGCTCCACGTTGGTGCCGAGCCGTGACGCCAAGCCCTCGATGGTGTCGATGACGCCGGGGTTGTTCTGGTAGAACACGATGATCTGGGCCTTGAGCTCCGAGTCCACCCAGACCTCGAACAGCTTGCGCAGGTTGCTTGGTTCAGTTTGTGGCATCATGGTCATCCTCCATGCGCAGCTCAAGCAGCGCTTCGTCTCCCTCCGCCCGGCCTTCCAGGAACTTGCCGGTGTAGGCCTTCCCGCGCACGGCCCGCAGCGTGCCCTCGACGAGGCCGCGCACCACGGCGAGGCGCACCGGCTTGCCGCCCGCCAGGATCGGCGAATCTGTGATGGCGAGGCGCAGGACATCGCCGTCGGCCGTCAGGCGGCTGCGGTGGCCCAGGACCGCGTCCACGGCCGCGAGCGCGCTGTCCAGGCCCTTGGGGCCGTGCCCGGCGCCGAGCCGCAGGCCTTCCTGCACGGCGGCGTAGTGGAAGGTCGCCTCGCTGGCGGCGGGGCCCACCACCTCGCAGAACCGGTCCAGCAGGCCGCCGAACAGGCCGGCCTGGGCCGCGGCGACGGACGCGGGGGCGACAAGGTCAGGCTCGCGGGCCAACGGCGACACCTCCCAGGCGGGCGGCGGACGCGGCGGCCTCGCGCTCGCGCTCGGCCTTGCGCCGGTAGCAGGCCAGCTCGACGGAGGTGCGGACGGACAGGTCGTCGAACGGCTTGACGATGTAGCCGTAGGGCTCGACGGTGCGGGCGCGGGCCAGCGTGGCGTCGTCGGCGTGCGCCGTGACGAAGATGACGGGGATGCCGAGCTCGGCGCGGACGTCGCGGGCCGCCTCGATGCCGTCCTTCTTGCCGGCGAGGCGGATGTCCATGAGGATGACGTCCGGGGCTTCCCGGCGGGCCAAGGCCAAGGCCTCCTCGCCGTGCGCCGTGCGCCCCGCGACCTCGTAGCCGAGGCGGCCGAGGGTGCCGAACAGGTCCATCGCGACGATGCCCTCGTCCTCGACGATGAGGACCTTGATCGGGCTCATGCGGCCACCTTCGCCTCGACGGCGAGGTCCATCCGCAGCGTCGTGCCGGGGCCGGGGAGGCGCTCGATGGTGCCGTCGAGCTGCCGCACGATGGTGGCGACCAGCTGCATCCCCAAGGTCGGCGCCGCGGCCGGATCGAACGGGCCCGCCATGCCGACGCCGTCGTCGGCCACCGTGACCTCGATGCGGCCGGGGCGGCTGCCGTCCTTGAGCGCGATGCGCACGACGCCGGGGCGGCCGTCGGGGAAGGCGTGCTTGAGGGCGTTGGAGACCAGCTCGCTCACGACCAGGCCGCAGTTGATGGCGGCGTCGACGCCGACGGCCAGCGGCTGGGCGTCCAGGACGATGGCGACGCTCTGGCTCTTGGGGTAGAACCGGCGCAGCTCCTTGACCAGGTCCTCCAGGTAGTCGTGGAAGTCGAGCCGGGACAGGTCCTTGCTGCGGTAGAGCTTCTCGTGCACCAGCGCGATCGAGCGGATGCGGTTGCGGCTGTCCTGGAACAGCTCGCGGGTGCGGGCGTCCCCCGCGTGCTGGCCCTGGAGGTTGAGGAGGCTGGCCACGACCTGGAGGTTGTTCTTGACGCGGTGGTGGATCTCCTGCAGCATGACCTCCTTCTCCCGGAGCGACGCCTCGATGCGGGCCTCGGCGGCGCGGCGCTCGGTCACGTCCCGCATGGCGCCGGTGGCGCCCACGATGCGGCCGCGGCCGTCCTGCAACGGCGAGACCGACGCGGACACCCAGAGCGAAGTGCCGTCCTTGCGGACGCGGCGCACCTCGCGGTTCTTGACCGGCTCGCCGCGGCGGATGCGGGCAAGGATGGCGGCCTCCTCCGGCTCGCCGATGTCGGCGGGGTCCCGCAGCATCGCGATGTCCTTGCCGAGCGCCTCCTTGGCGGTGTAGCCGAACATGGCCTCCGCCGCCAGGTTCCAGCTCGTGATGCGGCCCTCGAGCGAGGTCGAGGCGATGGCGTCCGAGAGCGAGCCCAGCACGGCGGCGAGCCGGGCGGCGGCCTCGCGCTCGCGCTCGCCTTCGGCCAGGTCGCGCACGGCCGCGACCGCGAACGGGCCCTCGGACGTCACGAAGCGGCGCAGCTGGAGCTCGACGGGGATTTCCGAGCCGTCGTCGCGGCGCGCGAACAGCGCGCGCCCGCCCTCCTGCTCCAGGCCGGCGGGGATGCGCTCGTCGAGGCGTTGGCCGGCGAGCCGGTCGGCGCCCAGCAGGTCCATGGCGCGGGCGTTGGCCTCGAGGATGACGCCGCCCTCGTCCAGCACCAGCAAGGCGCCGGGCGCCGCCTCCAGCAGGCAATCGAAGCGGGTGCGGGCCGCCGGCGGGCGGGGCGGCCGGCGCGGCGACGGGCTCATGCGGCCTCCTTGGCGCGGGCGGGCCGGGGGGGTCGGCGCCGGGTGGGGGCCGGCGCGGAGGGCGGCCCGGCCGCGGGCAGGGTAAGCATGAACGAGGTCCCCTTGCCGGGCCCGTCGCTGCGGCACGTCAGAGTGCCGCCGTGCAGCTCGGCGATGCCGCGGCTGACGTAGAGGCCGAGGCCGGTGCCTTGCCCTTGCGTCGTCGCGAGGTCGTGCACCATCGCGAACGGCTGGAACAGCTGCGCGACCTGGGCCGCGTCCAGGCCGCGGCCGGTGTCCTTGACCTCGAGCTGGACGTTCGGGCCCGCCGCGGTGACGAACAGGTCGACGCGGCCGCCGGCCGGCGTGAACTTGAGGGCGTTGTCGACGAGGTTGGTGAGCACCTGGATGACGCGGTTGGCGTCGGCCATGGCCTCGGCCAGCCCTGTCCCGTGGGTCTCGATGCGCACCTTGCGCTCGGTGGCGCGGCCGCGGAAGGTGTCGGCGACGCCGTCGGCGAGCAGGCGGAGGTTGGTGGGCGCCAGGCTGAGGGGGAGGCGGCTCGACTGGAGGCGGGCGGCGTCGAGCAGGTCCTTCACCAGGCTGGCTAGGCGCTCGAGGTTGCGGCCCAGGATGGCCAGGGACTGCGCCTCGGTCGCGGTGACCTTCCCTTCCAGCGACTGCTTCAGCAGCGACACGCTCAGAAGCAGCGGCGTGAGCGGGGTGTTGAGCTCGTGCGACGCCACGCTGACGAAGCGGGAGCGCATCTCGTTGAGCTCCTGCAGCCGCTCCACGTCGCGCCGCACGCCGGCCTCGCGGTCGCGCTGCGCGTGCTCGCGCTCGCGCTCGGCCAGGCGGCGGTAGTGGACGGTCTCGACCTGGGCCCGCACGGCGGCGGCGTCGAACGGCTTGACGATGTAGCCGTACGGCTGCGACAGGCGGGCCTTGGCGAGGGTGGCCACGTCGGCGTGCCCCGTCATGAACACCACCGGGATGGCGAGGTCGCTGCGCACCCGGCGGGCCGCCTCGATGCCGTCCATCGGGCCGGCGAGGCCGATGTCCATCAGCACGACGTCCGGCCGCAGGGCGGCGGCGAGCCGGAGGGCCTCCTCGGCGCGGCCGGTGCGGGCCACGACGTCGTAGCCCAGCTCGCGCAGGGTGCCTTCCAGGTCCATGGCGACCAAGGGCTCGTCCTCGACCACCAGCACCCGGATTGCGTTCTCGACCGCCGCGGGGTGGGCATGGGCAGGGGCGTTGGCCACGCTCCTCCGCCACCCGTTCGGGCCGTCCTGCACACGCAACCGTTCCATGGGGAGAACCTTGGCCTGGCGCGGCCTAAGCCAGCTTGCCGGTGCCAACATGTTGGGATGGCCCGCCCGCGGAAAGCACGCCATTTCCTGAAAAAACGCATGAAAGGGAGGAGAAGGGGGAAAAGGGCCCGATCCAGATGCGCGGCTCAGGCCTTGCGGCGGCGGCTGAACGCGTAGGCCGCGACACCCAGGACGCCCGCGGCGGTCACCGCGATGCCCGTGCCGAGGTCAGGGATGGTCGTGACCTCGACCTGCGGGCACTGGCCCACCTCGGCGTCGCCGTAGAGGCTCGTCACCATGTAGGTGTAGGTGACGCCGTTGGTGGCGGTGTCGTCCACGTACATGCCGACGCCAGCGCCGACGGTCGCGAGGTACTCGAAGTCGCCTTCGCCCTCGGCGCGGTAGACGTTGGAGCCGTCACTGCCGGGGGCAGCGGTGAAGGTGAGCTGGACGCCGCCCGCGCCGCGCGCGAGCGCCACCAGGTCGGTCGGGCAGGTCGGCTCGGCGGGGCAGTCATTGCCTTCGCACTCGCCCGGCGGGCACTGGTCGGAGTCCACAGGGCACTCCGGCTCGCAATCCTCAGTGCACTCCTCGTCCTCGCACTCCTCCACCCAGAACATCTTGTCCTTGGGGGCCTTGCCGTCGTCGAGCGTGACCTCGAGGCGGTAGTGGCCGGCGGCCAAGGCGTGCGGGCCCGACAGGAAGTGGAAGCCCTCCTCGTCGTCGCCGGAGTCGGCGGTCCAGTTGACCGACATCACCAGGCTCTTGTCGCCCGTGGGCGGCCAGCTGAAGATCTCGAAGCTGCCTTTGCCGGCGTTGAGGTTGAAGCCCTCGACCCAGAAGTCCACGCAGTCGACGTGGGGCTCGTTGCGGACCTCGGGGTCCGCGGTGGCTTCGTCATGGATCTTGACGTCGCCGCTGTGGCCGCCACCGGCGGCGATCGCGCTCGGGGAAGACAGGAGGAAGGCCCCGGCGACCGCCAGGGAGACAAGCGCTGTACGCAGCATCATGTTCACAAAAACGAGTCGCCGGCCCAGGGTCATAGACCGTGCGCAAGCCCCAACATGTTCGCGGGCTCCACGAAGTCCCGCGCCTCCTGGAAAAACCGCCTCCATGGATCGTGCCAACCCGCCCTTGGGCCGCGCTTTCCGACCCGCCGGCACTGGCGCCGGCAGGGCTTAGGCGCCAAGCAGGCCGGCGTGCCGCAGCAGCGCGAGGTGGCGTTCGGTCCGGGCCGCCGGGTTGGCCGGCCGCTCGGCGGCGCCCGCCTCGAGCAGCCGCAGCAGCCGCTTGGCGTCGCGGGGGCCGCGCACGCGCAGCAGCACGACGCCGCGGTGCGTGCCGGCCGTGCCGGGGGGCCAGTGCGCCTCCCCGAGCACGTGCATCCGTTCGGTGGTGGCCCGGGATGCGGTCATGGCCGTGCATGACCGGCGTCCGTGGTTCAAGGCGTGGTGATGTGCACATGTGGCGGTCCTGTCCCCAGTTTGGAGGCGCGGCGCCGCAAATGTTCTCATTTTTCCCAAGCATCGCGCCCCCCGCGACCCCTAGCTGTTCAGTTATTCTACTGGAGGCCGCTTTTCCGCGCCGGGGATCTAGTTGTCGCACCGCGTGTTCGGGTCACCAGGAGGCGTGGAGGCGCCGATGTCCGGCGTGCTGCTGCGCTTCGACCTGCCGTGCGCCGGGCTGGGCTTCGAGGCGCCGTCGGCCGCGACCCAGCTTCGGTTCCTGCCCCACGGCGACTCCTGGACCATCGTGGCCCTCGTGCCCGCCGGCAGGGCGACCGCGACCGCGGCCTGGCTGGCGGCGCAGGCGGAGTGCCGCATCACCATGGCCGCCGGCGTCGCGCCGCGGACGCTGCGGTGCGAGCTGCTGGAGGTCCCGCCCCGCTGGCTGCATTGGCTGACGGCGGCGCGCGTGGTGCAGGTGGACCTGACGCCGCAGGGGATGGCGACGATGTTCGTGCAGGGCACCACCGACGAGGTCGCGGCCTTGGCGGGCCGGCTCGGCACGTCCGACGACGCCGTGCGGCAGCGGGTCTTCGGCACCGTCCCCGTCCAGGACGTCAGCATCACGCCCCGCCAGCTGGAAGTGCTGTGCAACGCGGTCGCCATGGGCTACTACGACGTCCCGCACCGCGTCGACCTGCGCCGGCTGGGCAAGTCGATGAACCTCAGCGTCTCCGCCGTCTCCCAGCTGCTGCGCCGGGCCCAAGGCCAGGTCATCCGCGGCTTCATCGACGCCAACACCCTGGCGCGCGGCAAGCGCCTCTCCGACCCCGACGGCGGCGCCGGCCAGCCACCGAAGGGGGCTTGAGGAAGCTGGGCATCCCACCCAAGATGGCGAACTCCGTAGGCCCTGCCCTGGTGGCGGTCGGCGGCTCGGCCGGCGGCCTGGAGGCCCTGAAGGCCGTGCTGCACGGGCTGCCCGCAAGCTTCCCCGTGCCCATCCTGGCCGTGCTGCACCTGGACCCGAAGAAGCCCAGCAACGCCGCCGACCTGCTCGGGACGCACACGGCCTTGCAGGTGCGCCCGGCCAAGGCGGGCGAGCGGCCCCGCGCCGGCACCGTGTACCTCGCGCCGCCCGACCGCCACCTGGAGCTGCGCGCCGGCCGCATCGCCTTGACCCGGACGCCGCGCGTCAACTTCTCGCGGCCCAGCGTGGACCGCCTGTTCGCCTCGGTCGCGCAGGCGCACGGCAAGCGCGCCTTGGCCATCGTGCTGAGCGGCACCGGCTTCGACGGCCGCCAGGGCGTGCAGGCCGTGAAGGCCGCGGGCGGCGCCTGCGTCGCGCAGGACCCGGAGACGGCCTCGCAGGGCGGGATGCCGGAATCCGCCATCGCGACGGGCTGCGTCGACGCCGTGCTGCCGGCCGACCGCATCGGCGGCTACCTCTTGCACGCCACCGGCGGCGGGCGCGTGCCGGCGACCGCGGCGGCGTGGCGCTCCGCGGAGGCGCTGCTGCGCCGCAAGTGCGGCGTCGACTTCCGCGGCTACCGCCCCGAGACGCTGCGGCGCCGGATGGAGTCCCGCATCGCCGCCACCGGCAGCAAGACCGCCGCCCAGTACGTCGCGGCCCTGCGGCGCGACGACCTGGAGCTGGAGCGGCTGCGCTCCGCGCTCCTGGTGAAGGTCAGCTCCTTCGTGCGCGACCCGGCGCTCTGGACCGTGCTCAAGAAGCGCGCCCTCGCGCCCCTCATCAAGGCCGCGGGCAAGCGCGAGATTCGGATGTGGAGCGCCGGCTGCGCCACCGGCGAGGAGGCCTACACGATGGCGCTCCTGACCCTGGCGGCCGCGAAGGGGCGCCCCATCGCGCTCAAGGTGTTCGGCACCGACCTGGACGACCCGGCGCTGGCCAAGGCGCGCGCCGGCAAGTACACCGCGCAGGCCGTGGACGACTTCCCGCGCCCGCTTGCCAAGCAGTACTTCGTCGCCGACGGCGCCGGACCCCGCGTCGGCCCCGAGCTGCGCCGCCACGTCGTCTTCGGCCGCCACGACCTCGCGCGCGACGCGCCGCTGGCCAGCATGGACCTGGTGGCGTGCCGCAACGTCCTCATCTACCTCAAGCCCGCCGAGCGTGCGCAGGTGCTGGCGCAGCTGGCTGGCGCCGTCCGGCCCGGCGGCTTCCTGTTCCTTGGCAAGGCGGAGGGCACCCACCTGCCCGCGCCCGGCTTCGTCCGGGTGGCGCCCGGCGCCCCCATCTTCCGCCGCGTCGAGGCGCGTCCCCTGACGGCCGCCGGCCTGGTGCGCGCCGCGCGCCGCACCGGCCGGGCGCGCCAGGCGGCCGCCCACGAGCCGATCGTCCTGGCCGTCGACGCCAGCCTGCGCATCACGATGTGGAACACGGCCGCCGAGCGGTTCTTCGGCAGGCCGGCCAAGCAGGCGGTCGGGGCCTTCCTGCCCAGCCTGCTGCACGGCTCGGGCTCCGACCTCGACGAGGCAGCGCTCCGGCAGGCCCTGTCGGCCGGCAGGCGCCGCCGCCTGCCCGAGGCGGCGCTCGACGGCGCCGGCGCCCGCCGCGCCGTGGCGCTGGAGGCGGTCCCGCTGCCGCAGCGCGCCGGCATGCTGCTGATGGGCACCGCCCAGGCATCGACCCCCGTCAAGCCGGACGCGGCCGCCCGGCACGCGCTGCTGGCCTCCATGGAGGCGCAGCAGTCCCTCAACGAGGAGCTGCAGAGCCGCAACGAGGAGCTGGAGACCGTGAACGAGGAGCTGCAAAGCCTCAACGACGAAATCCAGGTGCAGGGCGACGAGGCCCGCCGCGCCACCCTGTTCCTGGGCGCGCTCCTGGAGGCGGGGCCCGACGTCATGGTGGGCTGCGACCGCCAAGGCCGCGTCAGCTACTGGGGCACGCCGGCCATGCGCAAGTTCGGCCTGTCCGCCAGCCAGGCGCTCGGCAAGGACCTCCTGAAGCTGGTGCCCAAGCTGGACACGGCGTCGGTGCGGCAGCTGCTGCGGCCGGGCGTGAAGTGGCCGAAGAAGGGCCGTGCGGCCCGCCAGGTGAAGGCCTCCGACGGCCTGCGCGTCGCCGTGTTCCCCGCCCTCGACCACGACGGCAAGAGCCACGGCACGCTGCTGCGGATCCTCGACTCCAAGGCCTGACGTCCCGGTTGCATGGCTAGGACTAGCAGGAGCGCCCCATACCGACCATGGCCGCCATCACCACCCCTGGAGTCCTCACCCATCACGACTGCGCCGGCATCGCCACGGCCCTCGACGGGCTCGCCCACGGCCTGCACGAAGGCCACGGCGCCTCGCCGCACGACCTGGAGGACCTCGAGGAGCGCGCCGACGGCGCCTGGATGGCGGGGCCCTTGCCCGCGCCGCGCCGGCAGGCGGCCTTCGAGGCGGCCCGCGGCGACTTCGAGGCGGCCCGCGACCTGTGCGCCGTCGGCGCCGCCTACGAGACCGGCGTCGTGGAGCACGCCGCCCACCGCATGGCCCACCAGTTGCGGCACATGGCCGAGGAGTGCCACGACCATGACGTCCGAGGGGTCCTCCCGTCCGCCGTGAGCGTGGACATCGAGCGCCTGGCCACGAAATTCACGGCCCACCAATAAACGGGTAGCTGGCCTGGGCAGACCCCGAACATGTCGCCGGCTCCAAACATGCAATAGCCGCGCCGGCCAATCTTCATGCCATGACGCAGCCCGCGAACGTGGCCAACCGCCGCTACGGCCTGCCGGCCATCTTCGACAACGTGCGCGACGGCCTGGTGCTGGTACGCTTCCCCTCGCTCGAAGTGATGCTGTTCAACCGGGCCGCGAGCACGCTGTGCCGCATCCCCATCGACGAGGCCATCGGCATGCCGCTGGACCGCCTGCTCCCCGATCCGGACCTGTTGCTCACGGCCAAGAAGTGCTCGATGGCGCCGATGGGGGCGTGGCCCGGCCACGACCAAGTGGTGCTGCAGACCCGGACCTCGGGCCGGCGCGGGCCCGCCAAGGACGTCGAGGTCCACTTCTGCCGGGTCGACGAGCTCGGGACCGGCAACCCATTGGTGCTGCTGGTGCTGCGGCCCAGCGCCGTCCACGACACCCTCCACGCCGCCCACCAGGAGACCGACCGGGCCGAGCGCCGCGTGGCCAAGCTCGAAGGCGACGCCCGCGACAACGCGCTGCTGTTCAACCAGGCCGCGCACGAGTTCAAGACGCCGCTGACGGTCTTGGCCCTCCAGTCCGAGATGCTGCGCGCGGTCCTCCAGGAGGTCGCGCCGTCGCAGGAGCGCGTCCTGACCCTGATCAGCGCCAACGTCCACCGTCTGATGCTGCTGTCGCAGGACCTCGCCGACCTCGCCAAGGCCGACGCCGGCCGCCTCGTCGTGCAGGCCACGCCGGTCAACCTGACGCGCCTGCTGCGCGACGAGATCGACAACTTCCATCAGCTCGCGGCCCAGTCCGGACTCAGCATCGCGCTGCTGGCGCCACGGAAGCCCATCTCGATCCTCGGCGAGCCGGCGCGGCTTCTGCAGGTCGTCGGCAACTTCCTCGGCAACGCCATCAAGTTCACCCCGCCCGGCGGCCGGGTCACGGTCGAGCTCCTGACCGAGGACGGCGACGCCTCGGTGCGCATCCACGACAACGGCCCCGGCATGGACGCCGAGGACCAGGCGCGGCTGTTCCGCCCGTTCGTCCGCATCGACACCCCGGACGCCCCCCGCAAGCCAGGCACGGGGCTCGGGCTGCACCTCTCCAAGCGCATCGTCGAGGCCCACGGCGGGCAGGTCGGCTGCTTCAGCGCCGGCCGCGGCAAAGGCATGACCGTCTGGTTCAACATCCCGCTGGCCAAGCAGCCCGACGACTGGAGCCACGCGGCCAAGGCGGCGCGGCAGACGGCCTCGCCGCCGCCGACGCAAGGCACGGCGCGGCAACCGCCGCCGACGCAAGGCACGGCGCGGAAAACGCCGCGCCGCCCATAGGCCCGAAGGCGCCCTGGCTGGGATTTGAACCCAGGTCGGAACCGTGACAGGGTCCCATGATAGGCCGCTACACTACCAAGGCAAGTTGTCTCTCTTTGGTGCGGGACCCCCGCACAGGTTGTCAGCCCAGAGAGGCAAAGGCCGCCGACAAGAGGCGGCTATTTGGGCTTGACGGCCCCGTTGGGGGCACCGCGCCAACCCTTGGTTGGGCCTGATTCCGTGTAGGCTGGAGCATCAAGCGGGAGAAGCGGGCCAAAAGTGGGTCAAAAAGTGTGCGTGGCGGCGAAGGGCGGGCCAAAAAAGAGGGAGGGGAGATCGTCGGCTAGGTGGAAGGCGCTCCAGCGCCGTCCGCCTTGGGCGACTTGCGCTTTGCTGGCGGCCGGGCGGCGGGCTTGAGGTTCTCGGCGGGGACCGAAGCCTGGACCGGCCCCCAGGGGCCGCCTCCAACGTGGCGGCGCACCTCCAATGCGTAGAATTGGCCGCGGGCCGCCGCCTCCAGCATCTCCTTGGCCATCAAGTGGGCTTCCTCGTCCTTGAGTCTCAGGTTCGTGCCCACGAAGTAGGGTTCAGGGGGCGCATCGTCGCCGGGTTCAGGGGGCAGCTTCAGCCAGCCTCGCCCGATGCGGCCGGCCTCGACGGGGTTCAACAGGAACCGGCTTGCGATGCCTTGGCCCAGGAAGTCCACGGGCGCCTCCACGTTGGCGTTCCCTTCCTCCCGCGTCAGGAATGGCACCCCCATCAACAGGAGCGCGATCCATAGGCCCCACCAGGAAAGCACCCAGACGCCTTTGGTGGGCAGCAAGGCGTCAAAGATTCCGGACAGCAGCAGGCACAGCAAGGCGCTTCCCAGGGCGTAGATCACCACGCGGCGCCACCACTTGGGCAAGATTTCTTCAGTCGCAACATTCGATGAATCGGTCGTCAAAGTATCCACTATCTCCAATCGCGTTTTCAAATCGTCAAGCGGCGCTGCGCTAGGCGGTGTGGTCGTCGTAGAGCCGGAACGGCACTTGGAACCCGTTCAACTCCAATTCGCTGGGCAGGAACCGCATGGCCCACATTCTGCCGGTCCATACCGTTTCCACCACGGTCGGCGCGTCCAGCACGACATGGTAGCGGTAGGTTCCTGGCATGGCGATGTCCCCATGGGTTTCCTCCCAGCCGCTATCCGTCAGGTCGAACCAGGAATGGATGTACCAGTCGCCGTTCGTCTGGTCCGGGGCATGGGTGTAAACGTCCCCGAAGCTTTGCCCTTCGAACGTCCATTCGCCAGAAATGGTGTTCGCCTCGATATGGTAGGTGTTCCCTTCCACTCGGAAGTAACCGTTCCCTTCCAGTTGGCCGGCCGGGATACGAATCTCGACCGTGGGCTCATACGACTCGTCAATGGCGCCCGGCTCGGGGCCACCGCCGCCCAAGGGGAACCGCTTCCAGTCGGGCGTGCTAAACTGGATGGACACCGACCCCAGACAGGTCCCTTCAACCCAGACCAGGAACGGCGGATCGGGGGGCAACTGGACCGAGTGGTCGAATCGTTTTTGCTTCGGCCAGATGGGGTGTTCTTCATAGTGAACAAGGCCCGTCCGGTTCCATACCGTGAACGAATACCATTCCCTCCCGCTATTCCGGCCGACGCCCGGGCCGCCGGGGCCGCACCCATCCAAGGTATCGGCCTCTTGCTCGGCGGTGTGGAATACGCGCAACGTGGCGTTGGCGGGCCGTTCGCCAATGCGAATGAAAGTGCGGTCGCGCCCCTCGACGGTTTGCAGCGTCGCGGCCGGCTCGGCGGTCGTGGTGGTTGAGGAGGAGGGGGTGGAGGTCGGTTCCGGGGGGTTGGGATTGCCGCACCCGGCTAGAAGGAGCATCAGCAGGGCAAGGGTCGCGGCGGTGCCGGGCTTCATGCGCGTCCATTCCTCCTTGGGGGCTAGTAGGGGTTCAGGTCCATGTAAACGTCCACGCCCAGCTTCTTGGCGGCGTTGGTGGCGCCAGAGTAGCCTTGGACGCTGGCCGTCGAGGTCCATTCCTGCGGGTTGCGGTTCGCGGTGATGCCACCCGAGGGGGGACAGTCGAAGCCCGCGAACACCATGCTCCCGGCGGGCGAATCGAACAGGCGGTCGGCCAAGAGGTCGGCCAAGTTCCCCTCATACTCGGCAAGGTCAGGGGTCGTGATCGCGAAGTCCAACAACGTGTCATCGCGGGTCGCGACGATCCGGTCAAGCGGCGTGGGGGGGACGGTCAGTTGGACGCGGTAGGAGTCTCCCGTGCGGAGGCTGACCATGGTGGTGGAATACGATACGTCCGGAGTCTCGTAGTCGGCGGTGAACGCGAAGGAGGAGTCGAACCGCTTCATGCCGTTGTTGTCCGCCGCGTCAGTCGCAAGGTTCACCAAGGCACCCAGCAGAAGCAGGCCGCCGCTGGAGCCCGACGCGCTCGATTGGTCGAAGGTGGCCACAAAGCCGTTCGGCTTCCGTTGGTAGCTGTCAAAGGCGCCCCTATTGTCCACGGCCTTCAGGCGGGTGTTGCCAAGGTCGGTGTCCAGTTCGCCGGTCAGGGCGCGGGCGGTGAGATGGTTGGCGTATTTTCCAAGTTGGCGGGGGCCGCGCAGATTCTCAACGAGGTTGAGGGCATCGCATCCGAAGGTCGCGCCGTCGAAGTCGAGCCGCTCTATCTGGGGCACGGTGTTCACGAAGCCGCCGTCAAGCCCCAGGACGGTGGCGTGGCGTTCCTGGATCTGAACGTCGCGATCCGTCAAGTGATACTGATAGTCGGTTTCCTCGAAGCTGCTTTCGTAGCTGGCGCTGCCGCTGAAGCTGAACATCCCCGCGCCAACGACCCGGCCCACGAAGCCGACCGTCGCCTCCAGGCTTCCGCTGACGCTGACATGGCCCGACTCGCGCCATTCCGAAACGTGGACTGAAACGTCCCGGGCATGAGTGGCGGTAACGAGGGTGATCTCGGTGGCCGCCGAGGCGATCCACCATTGCAGATCGACGGACGGGATGAAGCTGGCCACCCGGCACGACCCGACCGCCGCGCCGCTGCCTTCCTGGTTGTCGGAGCCGCACGCCATCGCGCCGCCCCCGACCGCCTGCACCTTGCAGTTGGTGAAATAATACAAGGCCACCCAGGCGCTGGACGACGGCGGCGCAACGTCGCTCCACTCACACCACAAGGCGCCATCATGCGCCACCAGCTGCGCCGTGCTGCCGGTGTTGGGGTCGGTGTAGCTGTAGAGAACGCCGTCCTGGGCGCTGGCGGTCGTCCTGGTGGGGGCATCGGAGGGAATCAGGGCGGAGGCAGGCGCCACAAGGGCGATCGCCAACAGGCACAGCAGGGCCTTCTGGTGGATTCGTGGGTTCGTCATCGCGGGTTCTCCAAAATTCGGCCAAAGCCGAAACGCCCATGGGCCGCCACTCGGATCGACAACCTTGGTGCTTGGTGAACACGGGAAGAGGGGCGGAGGGCGTGGCGGCCCATGAGCAAATGGACGATTCGCCGTGCTTAGTTGAACGCGGTGGTCAAACCTTGGCAGGTCCGGAACCAATGCCAGGTTTCCTCTGTTGGGCGCTTCGGAATCTGCCAGCTTTTGTCCACTACCCTTAAACAGAACCTGTGTCTCGAAGGCCACGTGCGCGTTGCGCTTTTCGTTGTCGCCCTCATGGTCCTGCCCCTTGCCGCAGCCCAAGACGTTCGGGTGCAGACCTTCTCGCCGGTGCCGCCCGGCTTCGTGGCCGGCCTCGTCGGCCTGGCCTCCACCATGCAGGAACAGGCGGAGGACGGGCCGTGCAGCGACCTGCCGGCCGGCGGCCACGCCTGCGAATACACCCTGGCCTACGCGCAAGCGACCTTGGACGCCGCGCTATGCGTCCAGGCCGGCAACCCGATTCCCGAGTGCATGGAAGCCCTTAGCGGAATCTTCTGCCTGACTTTTCGCATCCTGGCCTCGCCCATCCTCCTCGACGCCCCCATCGATCCATTCCGCCTCTATATGGATGCGTCCGTGATGGGATACGGTCCCGAGATGACCATTAGCCCAGGTGCCGTGGACATCCACACGAACCAACTGGGCCTCGGCTCCTACCGCTTTACCACATCCCCAGTCAGTGAGTGCAATTCGGCATGATGGCCCGCTTCGTCGTCTGCGCGGTGGCGGTCTTGCTGGCCGGTTGTGGCGGCCCAGCGCTTGAGCAGGACACCACCAGTTCAACGACGACGACTTCGACCACCACGAGCTCAACGATGACCACGCCCGAGCCGGGCCCGGTGGTGCCAGTCGTGGACCTGAACATGACCTGGAACGGTTGCAAGATGGTCGGGCTGGGCCACACGTACCCGAAAGGCCAGAACCCCGGCACTCCGCCGTCCGATTGGCCCCCGGCCACGGGCGGCGTCGGCAGCGACGTTTACGTCGAGGCCTACCAATGCGAGCGGGTCAGTTGGGGCCCGTATGAGCGGCCGATGACGATGGTCATGGAGTCGCACACCAACCTCGATCCGCCGGAAGCGTGCCGCGTGGGTGGCTGGGACACGTTCCAGGCCTTGGCATCGTGGTGGGTCAGCGACCGTGAGCTGGCGGACTTCATGCGGACCACTTACGGAATCCCGGTCCACCACGGCGCCATCGACTTCCTCAACGAAACCGGCCAGGCGACCTCGACGTTCACGGCGACCTGGAACGAGACGGGCACCGAGCCGTCGTCCATGAAGGCCAGCCAAGTGAACCAAGCCGAAGGCCACAGCCTTGCCGCCTTGCGGTTCTTCTGGGACTGGGGCAACGGGACCGCCATGCTGGACCTTCAGCAGGACAAGCAGTATTCGATCGCGCCCACCTACGTGGTCCAGGCCACCATGAACCCCCCCATGCTACTAAGCAGCCTTGGCCTGCCCCGGATGGTCGCTCGCGGTGCTGCTGTGCCCCACGCCACTTTGACCGGCGATTTGGTGCTATTCGGGGACAGGACATGCGAAGAACCCTTGCCCTAGCCTTGCTGCTCGTCGTGCCCAGTGTCGCGGCGAGCCAAGGGGTCGAGTTTTCCGTACCCGCCGAATTGGACGGCGCGGCGGTCGTGGATGGCCTGACGCGCGTCCTGGTCATCGTCCCGCCCAACGGCGGCCATGTAGGGCTGGAGCTTGCGGACGCGGCCGGCACGGCCACGAACCGGACCTACACGCTTGCCTCCAGCCACCAACCCACGATCGGGCGCTTCGACGCGCCCGTCCCAAGCAGCGAATCCTCGGCGCCCGTGTCCGGCCTGCGCGGAATCCTTGCAGACGGGTCGGAGGCCGCCTCCATCTACATCGAGGGCGACCTGCGCCTTGCGTTCACGGGCCGCGCATCCTTGGCCGGCAAGCCAGATGGCCAAGGGTTCGAGGCGTTCTTGGGCCCCGGCGGGGCCGAGGGCGATTTCGTCCGCCCGCGGCACCTGCCCGACCGCGAGCCCTATGTGCTCGCCCCGACCGGCGCATTGGGCAGCTTCACCATCGAGGCGTCCCGCGTAACGCGCATGGAGTGGTTCGGCGTCCAAGTGGCGTGCGCGGCGGCCTGCCCGGACGGCGGCGGCTTGTCCTCCACTCAAGCGCCCCTCCCGCTCGACTGGACCCTCACGCAGCAGACGTTCAGCTTCCACGAATTCGACACCGCGACGGCGCTGCATGGCAGCGGGCAGGGCGCCTACGTCCTGGCCGGCGGCCCCGCCCCGTCCGTGTCCCTGGCGGGCCAAGCCCGCCTCCCGCTTGCCACCGCCGCGCCGTGCGCGGGGTGTGTCCAGGCGGCCGGGGAAACCATCTCGACCTCGGGCAACACCACGCTTCAAGGCATCCATGACCTGGGCGGCGACCGGATGCAGGCCGGCTTGGGCGTCGATGGCGCCGTGCGGGTGGACGAGGCGCCCTTCGTGGCGTTCGGGACCGGCGCCACGGTCGCGGCCGGAGCCGTCGCCGTGGCGGTCGTGGTCCTGGCGTGGAAGCTGGCCGCCGCGCTGCTGTTCAGCCGCCACGTGAAGGGCCCCTTGAACCATCCTCGCCGCGCCAAGCTCCACGAGGTCGTGGTCGCCAACCCCGGCGCCACGTTCCGGACGGTCGCCGCCAAGGCCGGCCTTGCCCCTGGTGTTGCGCGGCACCACCTTACGGTCTTGGCGCGCGCCGGCCTCGTCGTGGCCCGGCCCCACAAGTCCACGGTGCGGTACTTCGAGAACCATGGCAAGTATGACGCCGGCTGGCGCGACCTCGTGGTCCTGCGCGAACCCGAGATGCGGGCCCTCCACGATTGGCTCGACCGCAACCCCGGCGCCCCGCAAGGCGCCATCGCCGCCGAGATGCAAGCCCGCCACGGCTGGAGCCGCAGCACCACCCAGAACCGCCTCGCCAAGCTCGTCGAGGCCAAACTCGCCACCGCCCGCCGCGAAGGCCGCACGGTCCACTACGCCAGCCTCCGGCCGGCCTAGCGGCGGCCACATGGTCAAGAAGCACCACGGCCGCCACGCTCCAGGCGCCACGGCCGCGCCCGCCGAGCCTGCGTCCGTGCCCGCCAAGCCGCCGAGCGCAGCGGAGTAGGGCGAGGCCGTGGCGGGCTTCGTCCTGGGCCTCTTGCGCCGCGCCTTGACGCGCCCGGCGTCGCCTACCCTGCCGCCCGAGCCCGCCCCGCCTGCCGAGGCGGAGCATGGCGTCTGGGGCCGCCTGCCGGGGGTTCCGCGATCCGCGCCTGGGATCGTTCGTTCGCGGACGCGGCCAATGTGGACGCGAACAATCCTGGCCAGGGTCGAACCCTCAGGGGCTTGAGGGGCCGACCCTCAGAGCCTCACGGACGCGACCCTCAGGGCCTACCCTCAGGCGTTCAGGGACGCACCCTCAGGCCTCAGGAGTGCGACCCTCAGACGCTCAGGGACGCGACCCTAACCTTGTCCACGTGGACAGGGACAGGGACACCCACCCGAACAGGGACACAGGGACAGCCACGCGAACGAACAACCGACCGACCGTTCACCGACCGATCGTCCAGCCGCGCCGAACCGACCGACCGACCACGCGCCGACCATTCCCGACAGTCCAGCGGCCCGGATGGACGACCCTCGGCTAGGTTGCGGCCGGCGACTAGCTGCTGGCGCATTGCGGCCTATCGCATTTGCCCGCCTCATATACCTTGGAAACCCAGCGGGGGGCATGGCACCAACCGAAAACGCACCCCATACACCGGCCCATACCGAAAACGACTCCATTTTGGCGTCCTGCCTCCTGTTGGCGGCGCGTTTTCGTTGCGGTCGGGGACGAAAACCATGGGGGTTTACCCCGATGATATTTCCTGGCGGCTGCATTGGTTGAGGAGAGATTTGCATGAACGAAGCTGAACCGTTGGCGTGCCCCGCGTGCGGCCGGAACGACTTCCGCGATGAACAAGGCCGGGGCGGGCACCTTGCGACCGTCCAGGACGACACGCACCGGATTTACCGCGAGGACGCGGGCTTGACTTCAGCGCAGGACTTGGCCCGGCTCTTGGCGCCCGCGCCCCAGCCCTACAGCGTGCCGCGCCCGCCCACGCCCCGCACCACGACGGACGACGCGGCCGAGCCGTGGCGCGACCCCGAGCCTCGCGTCCATGCGCCGCGCCCCGTGATCGAGCCGGAGCGCGTGCCTGAGCCCGAGGCCGTGCCCCCGCCCCAAGCGCCGCCGCGCCCGGTGCGCGTCCCGCACTCCGCCCGGGCGCCGACGCGCCGTGGCCCGTCGCCGCTTGGCATCGCCTTGGGCATCCTTGGCGCCGCCGCCCTCGCCGTCTTGGCGGCAGGCGTCGGCCGCGACCCCATCGCGTCCACGGCGCCCGAGGTCCGCATGGGCGGCCCTTCGGGCAGCATACCGGGCGGGATGATGCGATGACGCCAAGATTTGCCGCCGCGTTCTTGCCGTCCACGCGGATTAGCCGGCTGATCTACAGGAGCAACTGGCCACAATTTAGCCACTTTTTAGCCGGCCGATCATCCAGGCGGATTGACCGGCTAATCTCAAGGAGCAACTGGCCGGATTTTAGCCTCTTTTCATCCAGGCGAACCTTGTTTGGCCGGCTGATCTCCAGGAGCAACTGGCCACATTTTAGCCGCTTTTTTGCCAGGTCGTCAAGCCGGATTGGCCGGCTGATCTCCAGGAGCAACTGGCAGATTTTAGCCACTTTTTGGCCAGTCGGGGTGGCAAAATTAGCCGCGTGCCTAACTACCCCCAGGCGTTGCCAACGATTCATGCACGTTCCCGTTCAAGGGGTGGTGGCCGGTGCTTGAGTTCCGCCACCTCGCCCCTCAAACCCGCCAGGACGCGCTAACGCTCCTGCAAGAACCGGACGCCGTGCTTCGATGGGGCCGCGATGAGTATGGCGTCCTAGGACCATCGACCGGCAACCGTCGGGTTCGCGTGTGGCTGGAGGATGGCTTGTGGAAGTGCGACTCGGACCACGGCGGCAGCAACGTTCCGAACCAGGACGCGCCTTGCATCCACATGGTGCTAGTCTTCGTGCGCCTGGATCATATCCAGATGCCCGACACGAGCGCCGGCGTGGAGCGCAAGGGCCGCGACCGCAGCGCAGAGCGCCGCGCCTGGCGCCGCATGGCGCAAGCCTTCCCGCAGGTTCTCGAAGATCTCGTGCGCGTGGGCGTGCCGGCCATCCTTGCCAAGCCCGATGCGTCGAAGGCGGGGCGGCCCCGGCGGTGGGAAGCCGCCGTGTATCAGGCCGTTTACCGCGTGTGGCACCGGATGAACATGGAGGCCAGCACCGGCCTATCGAACCCGTGGGGCGCTTGCGCGGCCTCGACGCTTGGATTGTTCCACGCCGACCCGGAGGCCTTGCGGGTGCTGAAGATGCTTGGCGCCATCTCGCTCTGGCCGGTGCGCGAGTTGGAGCGCATCATCTATCCGGATGGAACCGGGTTGTCGCCCCAGCACTTCCATGCCTACTATGATGAACGATACCGGGGAAAGAAGCCGAAGACTAAGAAGAAGTCCAAGATCCAAAAGGCCCGCGAAGCCCGGCTCGCCAACGTTCCCGCCAACGCCGTGTTGTCGGCCCGCGACCGCCGCCTCCGGGCACGCCAAGTTGAGCGCGAGGCCAAGCGCCTCGCGGCGGGGAAAGAGAAGCCGCGCCTGCACACCTGGGCCTATGCCGAGTTCTTGTGGGCCTACCAGTCGGGCCTGATCGCGGCGTGGCACTTCCAATCCACGCCGTTCCATGAGGCGCCGAAGTTCCTTGCCTTGCTGGAGCAGGCCCGCTTCATGCTGGACCTGAAAGCCTTCGGCGGCGACCGGGCCTATGATGCCAACTACATTTTCCAGTATGCCGCCAAGAACGACCTGGAGGCGCACATCCCCACCCGCGACACGGGAATCCCGACCGACTCGTCGGAGAAGAAGAAGTACCGCAAGGCCGCCATGATCGCGGAGCTGATGGACCCGGACGGCGCCGCGGCCCGGCATGGGCGCCGCAACGCAGCCGAGAACGGCAACGCCGCCTTCAAGGCCCGCCTCGGGGACGAGGTGTTTTGCCGGGGACGCCGCAACTCGAAGGACCGGACCAGCCTGGAGGTCGAAGTGGCGTGCATGGTCATCGGGTGGAACATCACGCGCCTTGTCATGGCGCGGGAACGCTATGGCGAGAAGGTCAAGCTCGACTTCACAGGCGGCGCGGATCGCATCAAGGCCAAGCCGTGGCGAAGTGCGGCCGAGCTTGAGCCGGAGCTTCGCCGCAAGTATCCGCCGAAGGGCGACGGAGGGGTGCGTCCAGAATGGCAAACCTAGACTTGCCGCGCCGCACGTTGCAGGCGGCGCGCTGCATCCTTGCGGCCTCGGGCGTGGTGCGCCTGGACGCGGACCATTACCGCGTCCAAGGCACGCGCCCCGATGCCGCGTCGGTGCGGGTCTATCGGCGCGGCGCGGGATGGCGGTGCAGCAGCGACCGCCGCCACCATGACGCCAAGCCCTGCGCGCACATCCTGGCGGTCCTGGAGATCGTCGGCGCCGTTCGGCTCCCGGCGACCGCGACGGCCGTTCGCCGCGAAGCCTTGGAGGCCGAAGCGGCGCGGCTCCTGCCGGAACGCTGGCCGGTCCTGCTGGCCCGGATGCTGGATGCCAGTCCCGCCGCGAATCCGCCTCCGCCTGGGCGGGGCCGCCCGAAGGCGAGCCCCCACGAGATGCTGCATCAAGCCTTGACGCGCGCCTTCCTGCGCCACAGCCTCCGCCAAGAGTCCGGAGTCGGGCGTGCGACGTTGCGCCGGTTCCTGGCGAGCCCGGCGGCCGAGGCTTTGGCACGCGGCTTGTTGGATTGGACGCTTGCCGATGCGCGTCCCCAGGACGCCACCCGCCCCGACGCCTGCAACCGAAGCGTGCTGCCCTTCACGACCCCCACCGGCCCCTTGGTCATGGAAGCCACTTGGACCCCGACGTATGGCCTGCTGGCACGCCCCCGTTGGATCGAGGACACGCGCAGGACGCCTTGCGGATGCGTGGCTGGGAACTGAAGGAGGAGGGGAAGGAGGGGAAAAAGGGCCGTATGCCTCAGAGGCCCAGCAGGTCCAGCACGGCCTGGACGACGGGGTCCAGGGGCGCCAGGACGGGGCCGACGACGGGCAGCGTGCTGGGCGGCGGGGGCGGCGGCACGGGGCCGAGGCCGCACGGGTCGGCTGGATCGACCGGCGGGCAGGCCGGCACGATGCAGGGCGAGCCGACGCAGTGCGTGCAGGCGGTGCTCAGCGTGACGGTCGCCACGGTCGCGGGCGGCAGGGCCGGGGTGACGCCGTCCTCGTCCGCGTGGACGTCGCAGCCGACGCAGACGTCGGGCACCGGGCTCATGCCGCTCACGAGGCAGCCGTGGCATTGGACGTCGCCGAACAGGAACTCCGTGAGGGTCAGCGCGTCCAGCTTGAGGCCGGAGGTGACACGGCACGGGCCGCAGTCGAACGTCACCGTGGCGGTGGCGGTCGGGGAGACGCCCTCGTCGTGGAGGTACGTGATGCGGCATGGCATGCACGGCAGCATGGCCGCGATGGTGGGCGGCAACAGTTCGCACGGATCGCACTCGACGGAGCCGTCGCCGTGCTGCCACGGCGTCGTGCCGTCGAGCATCTCCTGGGCCCGCACGAGGCACGGCATGCAATCGAGGTCGGCGAACGCGAAGGCGCTGGGGGGCGCCACGCGCTCGTCGTGCCCGAACGTCAGCCGGCAAGGGCGGCACGGGATGGCGGCGGCCACGTTGGGCGGCAGCAGCGGGCACGGGTCGCAGAGGACCGTCCCCGTGCCGCGCTGGGCCGGCACGGAGCCGTCCAAATCCTCGATGGCGTTCACGCGGCACGGGCCGCAGTCGAGGCTGGCATAGGCCCGACCGCTCGGCACCGCAGGGTCGAGGTCCACGCCGAGCACCGCCGGGCATGGGCAGTCGCTCGTGACCACGTTGCGCGTCGTCGTAAGGGTCAACGGCGGCAGGGCGTGCGTGCCGGGGAGGATGGTCCGGCACGGCAGGCAGGGGCCGGGCACGCCGGGGCCGCCGATGGTGGTGTCGAGGCCGTCGATGGGCGTGAGGGCCTGGCAGCACAGCTTGGGGTCCGCGCCGGTGCCGCCGCCGATCCCTCCGTCGGTCGGGATGCCGGCGCCGATGGGCTGGCAGGCGCACTCCAGGATGCCCGCCAGGCCGCCGACGCAGGGCTGGCACGGCAGGGCCTGGGCGTTGAGGGTGCGCAGGTCGCAGGGCGGCCAGCAGGTCTCGGCGACCGGCTTGAGGGCGGCGTCGATGCCGACGGTGAGGCCGCACGCCTCGGGGATGCTGCGGCCGCAGCCATGGATGTCGCTGCGGGCCGACAGGACGCGGACGTCCGCGACGCCGGGCACCTCGATGTGGACCGCGTTGACCTCCAGGACGCCGGGGCTCACGCGGTGCTCGTTCAGGGTCACCGTGACGGGCCCGAGCAGGATCTTGGTGTTGGGCGGCGGCTGGTTGGTGGTGTCGATGAGCACGACGCTGTTGACCATGAGGTAGGCCAGCGTGGTTGAGCCGCTGTGGCCGCGGCAGTCGCTCGACGAGACGACCTCGCCCAGCTTGACCTCGAACGGCACCGGCGCGGCGGGGCCCGACACGAGGTGGGCGACCGCGGTGCGGGCCGTCGAGGCGCAGGCCTGGGCCGTGGTGCGCGCAAACAGCACGTCGGCGTCCATCAGGGGGCCGCTGTAGGTGGCCGTGGTGGCGTCGAGGGCCATCGGGGCGTAGGTGAACATGTCGCCGGAGTCCACGACCCAGGTGTCGGCGGGGCCGAGGTAGCCCGTGTTGCCGACGTCCCAGTTGTGGGCGTGCGCGATGAAGGCCCGCCCGGTCTTGGCCACCTGGTCGCAGCGGCTGGGCGTGAGGGCGCCGAAGCCGAAGATGAAGGTGTTGGGGGTGCCGGTGGTCTCGTCGCAGGCGGGGTCGATGGCCTTGTTGCACTGGCCGTACGACCAGAGCTGCACGCCGGCCGCGATGCGGGCCGAGTCGGCGGTGGCCTCGTCCTGGGCGGCGCCGTAGTAGGCGCGGAACTGGACCGTCATGCCGGGGAGCACGGAGCCGAAGCTGAAGTCGAAGGCGGCGCCGTGGTCGGTGGGGCCGAGGTCCGTGAAGGGCCCCGGGGTGCCGCCCATGGTGGACAGCGGGCTGGGCACGGCGAAGCCGTTGTTGGAGGACTGCACCAGCTCGACGGGGGGCGTGGGGCCCACGAAGTCGATGGTGCTGTACTCGCTGAAGGCGGTGGGCTCGACGTCCCAGTCCATGGCGCGGCGGTAGAGCACGTCGCCGTGGGCCACGGTGCCGCGGTTCTCGATGGAGACGTCCACTTCGTACAGGTTCGGGGTCGCCGGCGAGGGGTGGAAGTCATGCGTGACGCGCAGGTCGCAAACATCGACGACCGAGACCGCGGTGGTGGCCGTCGAGGTGAACGACACGGGGGCGATGCAGCCGTTAGGGCCGCCCATGGCGTTGTCGGCGAAGCCCTCGACGGTGTTGTCGTAGGAGACGCCCCAGCCTTCGCACAGGCAGCCGGGCGAGGTCGATTCGCCGTTGGTGGGCATGAAGCGCAGTCCGACCACGGCCACGCCGCCGGAGGAGGGCGGGCCGGGGATGTTGAGCTGGCCGTAGTCGTCCACGCCGAGCTGGACGACGCCGTTGTCGATGATGGCGGAAGCGTTCGCGTGCGGCGCGGCGGCGGCCAGCACGGCCACGAGGGCGGCGGCACCCAGGCCGAGCAGGAGAAGGCGGCCCCGTGCGGGACCGTGCGTGGTTGTGGTCATGTGCTTGCTCCTTGTCTTGGCTCCGGCGGGGGGGCCGAAACCGAGGGTGCAGGCAGGGAGGCGCTCAAAGACCCATGCAGCCGGCAAGCTGGCCGCCACGACCCCGTTTGCGCCTTCAGCCCACTAGCAGCACGAGCCCCGCGATGGCCATAGCCCAGAACGCGAGGCTCAACGTCCACGCCAGCGCCGGGCCGGCGACCCGCCGCTTCGGCGCGGGCGGCAAATCCTTGCCGAGCCCGCGGTACGCGGCCAAGTCGGTGCGGCCAGCGAACTGGCGGAAGTAGTTGCGGGTCCCGAAGTCGGGGGGGATGCCGAACTGGCCGGCGTTCCAGGCGCGGTTCCAGGCGCAGGCGGTGCCGCCGGCGGGGTCGCGGGTGGCTTGGCGGGCGGCGGGGCAGAGGCGGCAGACCAATTCGGTGTGCGCCAGGGCGTTGGCCTTCTGGCCGTGGGCCTTGGCGCGGGGGCCGAAGGGGCTGACGACGACCATGTAGAGGCGCCCGGGCAGGGAGAGGAGGTCGAGCGCGAGCCACGGGACGCGGGTCCAGCCGAGCAGGCGGTGGAGGATGTGGAGGGGAGCGTACAGGATGACGTACAGGACGCCGAAGGCGACGACCCCGGCGCGGTCCCCGGCGGTCTGCGGGACCCAGGTCGGCTGGCGCCCGATGGGCTGCACGGCTCACCCGACCCAGCCGAGCATGGCGAGGATGTTGGGCAGGGCAATCCCCCAGAGGCCGGCCGTGATGGAGCCGAACCGGGCCAGCAGGCTGGTGCTGAACGGCCAGCACGACTGGTCGGCGACGGCCTGGAACACCTTCTCGCCTTCGCTGACGAGGCCGGCTTCACGCTCGACCGCGGCCAGGTCGTCCTTGCCGAGGCTCGCCTTGAGCTGGTCGTAGTGCTTGCCGACGGCGCCGCCGACCATCTCCAGCTCGTTGCGGCGGGCCTGCCCCATCGCGCGCCGGGCGCCGGCCAGCGGCAGGAAGAAGATCAAAGGCAGGCCGACGAGGTAGACCACGAGGCCGACCCAGAGGATTCCAGTGGAGGGGTAGAAGACCACGTAAGCCAGGATGAGCAGCAGGAACGGCAGCATGGCCACGACGTGCATGAGGGAGTGCTCGCCGAACTCGGCGAAGCCGCCGGCGCGGTCGTGGGCGAAGCGGACGTAGCGGATGGCGTCGTGGCTCCGCAGGGTGCGCAGGGCGTGCTGCATGATGCAGATGGCCACGAGCAGCTGCGAGACCACGATCGCCATGAAGGGGTACAGGACGGTCTCGAAGGCCAGGCGCAGGCAGAAGCCGAGCAGATGGTGGGAGGAGGCCCAGATGTCGAAGCCGTAGGCCTGCTGCGCGTTCCAGTGCTGGTAAGTGCTGAGGGCGAGGAACAGGCCGGCGACGGCGAAGGTGAGCGGGACCAGGACGCGGACGGCCAGGGACAGTCCCTTGCAGGAGTCGGGGGCCTTGCCTTGCGGGGGAACCTTTTGGAGCGCCATCCTGGCCAAGAGGACGTCGTAGTAGTCGCCCATCTCCTTGAAGCGGGCCTCCGTGAGCGTCGACCTGCCGTCGTGCCGCACGACGAACGGAAGGGCCTTCCGAAGATCGCGGGCGCTGCGCACGATGTGGCGCGCGGAGTAGAGCAGCAGCCACGCCACCGGGAAGTAGGCCAGGAAGATGGGATCCTCGAACAGGCCGTTGTTGTGCACCCCGTCCACGTTCGGCAGCCAGAGCGTCCCCTCCTGCCGCCCGACGGCCACGAAGGCCAAGAACGGAATCACGGCAACAAGGACCGGCAGCCCGACGTGGAAGCGCCACCCGCGGGACCAGTCGCGGGCCACCTTCCAGGTCCAGCCAAGCGCCTTCGGGGTCGGGTGCGCGTTGTCCATGGGTGCCCAGCCCCGCCGGGACGCATAGAGGCTTCGGGAGCGCTTCACTGCGGAATCTTGCCGTTGGTGGGCTTCGCCACGACCTTGCTGCCGCCGGCGTTGGGCTGGAGCGAGTAGCCGCCGTTGCCCTTGGCGACCACGTGGATGTCGAACACGAAGTCGACCTCGGAGCCGTCGCCGACGGTGAACTGGGTGTTGACGAAGATGCTGCCCTTGGGCGCGTCGACCTGGACGGTCTTGCCGTCGGCCGCAAGGACGCCCGTGGCGCTCGCGACGATGAACTCCATCTTGGTGTAGGTGCCGTTGGCGACCTTGCCGCCGAAGATGGTGGTGACGTTGCCGTTGGTGAGCTTGGCGAGGTCGAACTCCTTGTCGTCGGGGGTGTAGGCGTCGGTCTTCTCGACGCCGTCGTTGCCCTTGTGCTTGAGCTCGATGCTGGAGACGGTGATGGTGAGGCTGGTGAAGTCGCCGATGGCGCCGGGGGCGTCGGTGACGTGGACGTTGAGGGTGCCGTCGCCGCCGGAGCTGGAGCAGCCGGCAAGCGCGGTCAGGGCAAGGGCGAGGGCAGTGAGGGCGCCGAAGGTTCGCATGGCGGGCGCCAAGGCCCGGCCAAGTTAAACGGGGCGGGTCCCGGGCGCCCTCAGAAGTACTGGAAGGTGGACATGCCGAAGATGGCGACCAAGAGGAGGGCGCCGCTGACGCGGGTGGCGCCGCGGAGCTTGCCGCCCAGCAGGGTCATCTCGGCCTCCAGGCCGGGGTCGGCGGCCTTGCCTTCGACGCGGCGGGCCAGCTTGCCCAGCTTGCCGTTGAGGCGGCCTTCCATCGCGCCGCCCCAGACGAGGGCGAGGACGCCGAAGACCATGCCGACGTGGAAGACCTGGCCTTGGGTGGTGGACATCGGGTAGAGCGTGCGGCCGTCCACGACGAAGTAGAGCACGATGCCGGCGACGACGGTGAGCACGGCGGTGACGGGGAAGTAGGCGGCCAGCTTGGTCCGCAGCTGGATGTGGCGCATGAAGCGGTTGCCCTCGGCGGCGCTGATGCGGCCCATCATCGGGTCGAGGACGGCGAGGACGAACAGCCCGCCGCCGGCCCACGCGATGGCGGCCAGGATGTGCACGAAGCGCAGGACGATGGTCAGCAGGTCCACGGCCAACCCAGCGGGGGAATCGGCTTTCAGCGATTCGGGTCGCGTCGGCCCCCGGGGCTTCGTCCCTCCCGCCGAAAGCCATACATACGAACCCCCTGTCGGCACGGCCATCCCCTAGGTGGACTGCCATGGCGAAGAACCCCGCTCGCATGTACCGCAAGTTGACGCAGCACGCCTACACGCGCCGCGAATTCATGGGCGGCGTCCCTGGCAACCGCATCCTGCAGTACGAGTCCGGCAAGGCGAACGGCGACTTCCCCGTCGTCCTGCACCTCATCCCCGAGGAGGAGGGCCAGATTCGCCACACCGCCCTCGAGGCCATGCGCATCACCGCCGTCCGCGCCCTCGATGCCGCCCTCGGCCGCGAGAACTACCACCTCAAGGTCCGCGTCTACCCGCACCACGTCCTGCGCCAGAACAAGCAGGCGTCGGGCGCCGGCGCCGACCGTGTCTCCATGGGCATGCGCCTGGCCTTCGGCAAGGCCATCGGCACCGCGGCCCGTGTCGCCCCCGGCCAGGCCGTCATGACCATCAAGGTCCCGGCCCGCGGCTTCGCGGCGGCCAAGGAGGCCATGCGCAAGTCATACAACAAGATCGCGAGCCCGTGCCACATCGACGTGCAGGGCCTCGAGCTCGTGACCTTCTAGGTCGTGACCGCACGGTTCGCAACAAGCCGCTGTTGGCGTTGTCCTTGGCCTTGCTGGCCAGCGCGGGCGTCCTGGCCGCGCTCGACGAGCCGGCCCCGCACGAGCCGACCCCCGTCGCTGGCGCCGTCGTCGCGATGCGCGGCACCATGGCGCCGTTCCAGGTGCCGGACGGCCCTCAGTGGGAGGCCGTCGCCGCCCTCCTGGACAAGGTGACCTACGTGCTGGAGACGGGCGCCGATGCGCTGGTCCTCGTGACGGCGGCCTCGCCCATCCCGACCGGCCGCGACGTCGCGCTGGAGGGCCTCGTCCTCTGGGAAGGGCCCCATCCCGACGCCCCCGCCCGCGGCCTGGTGCTGCTGCAAGGCTCCTGGGACGCGCCCGTCCTGCCCCGGTGACGGCGGCGGCATGGAAGTCCCCTGGCTCCTCGTGACGGTGCTCGCCTTGGCGGGCCTGTCGCTGCTGGCGTTCGCCCTCGGCGTCCTCGACCTCCTGGGCTCGGTCGCCTCGTTCCTCCTGGGCCTCCTCATCGCGCTCCTGGGCGACCTGAGCTGGCTGGCCCTCATGGTGCTGTTCACCGGCCTCGGCTTCGCCGCGACCCGCCTCGGCTACGGCCGCAAGAAGGCGCTCGGCCTGGCGGAGGGCGACCGCGGCGAGCGCGGCGTCGGCAACGTCATGGGCAACGGGGCCGCCGCCGGCCTTGCCGTGCTGGCCATCCAGCTGCCCGGCATCGGGCCGGACGCCGTGCGCTTGGCCTACGCCGTCGCGGTCGCCGCCGTCACCGCCGACACGCTGGCCTCCGAGATCGGCGCGTTGTCGGCCCGCGCCCGCATCGTGCTGCCGCCGTTCGCCGCCGTCCCGCGCGGCACCAACGGGGCCGTGAGCTGGGCCGGCCAAGGCGCCGCGCTGGCGGGGGCCGCCGCCATCGCCGCCGCGGCCGTCGCCTTCGTCGGCCTGCCGATGGCGTGGGCGGGCTTCGTGGTCGCGGGCGGCTTCCTCGGCTGCCAGCTCGACTCGCTCTTGGGCGCGACCCTGGAGAGCCCGCGGGGCCGCCTGACGAAGCAGGACGTCAATTTCCTCGCGAGCGCCGTGCCCGCCGCCGTCGCGCTGGCCGTTGCCGTGCTGGCGCAATGACCAAGTCGCCGCCGCAGGTGCGCCCGGGCATGGACCCTGCCGCCAAGAAGCACGCCCTGCGCCTCGTCCCCTACGGCCTCTACTTGGCGGGCTCGCGGCACGCCGACGGCCACAAGGCGGTGAGCCTGGTGTCGTGGTTCACGCAGACCAGCTTCGACCCGCCGCTCGTGGTGCTCGGGATGCACAAGGACGGCGAGGCCCTCAAGGGCGTCCGGGAGACTGGTGTGTTGAGCCTGAACCTGCTGGGCGCGGGGCAGAAGGAGCTCGTGAAGCCGTTCTTCAAGCACGTCGTGGTCGCGGACGGCAAGGCCGGGCCGCTGGCGGCGCGCGACGGCCCCGCGACCGGGTGCCCGCTGCTGCCGGAGCTGCCCGCGAGCGTCGAGCTGCGGCTCAAGGAGATGCGCGAGCTGGGCGACCACGCCACCGTCATCATGGAGGTGGTGGGGGCCGAGGTGCACCACAAGGAGATGGCGGCGATCGACCACAAGTCGGCGGGGTTGCACTACGCCGGCTGAGGCCTGACGCCTCCACCTGAAACGCTCGCCGCACGGCTTTATCGGGCCCCTCCGTCGCCGCCTCGTGGCCGTCACCGCCGTCATCGGGACCCAATGGGGCGACGAGGGCAAGGGCAAGGTCGTGGACTACCTCGCGGACCGCGTCGACTGGGTCGTGCGCTTCCAGGGCGGCAACAACGCCGGCCACACCATCGTGGTCGGCGGCCAGACCTACAAGCTCCATTTGCTGCCGTCGGGCGTGGTGTCGGGCAAGAAGTCGGTGATCGGCAACGGCTGCGTCGTCGATCCCTTCGTGCTGCTCTCGGAAGTGGAGGGCCTGCGCGCCCGCGGCCTCGACCCGCACCTCTACCTCTCGGACCGGGCCCACCTGATCCTGCCGTACCACAAGGCGCAGGACAACGCGGAGGAGGCGGCCAAGGCGGGCCGCAAGGTCGGCACCACCGGGCGCGGCATCGGGCCGTGCTACGCGGACAAGGTCAGCCGGGCCGGCATCCAGGCGGGCGACCTGCTGCGGCCGGCGCGGCTGGAGGAGAAGGTGAACGCCGCCGTCGTCGCCAAGAACGCGCTCCTGAAGCACCTCGGGTCGAGCGAGCAGTTCGACGCCCGGCAGATCCTGGGCGCGCTCCAGGCGGCCGGCAAGGACCTCAAGCCGTACATCACCGACACCGTGCGGCTGCTGCAGGAGGCGGTCGACCAGGAGGAGGGCATCCTGCTGGAGGGCGCCCAGGGCACGATGCTCGACATCGACCACGGCACCTATCCCTACGTGACCTCGTCCAGCACGGCCTCGGGCGGCATGTGCAGCGGCTCCGGGTTGTCCCCGCGCGACGTCGGCGACGTGGTCGGCGTCGTCAAGGCCTACACCACCCGCGTCGGCTCCGGCCCGTTCCCCACCGAGTTGTCGCTCACCGAGGGCATCGGCAAGCACCTCTCCACCGTCGGCCACGAGGTCGGCACCACCACCGGGCGGCAGCGGCGCTGCGGCTGGCTCGACCTGGTCGTCGTCAACCACGCGGTGCGGCTGTGCGGCATCAACCAGCTCGCGGTCACGAAGCTCGACGTGCTCTCCGGCCTCGACGTCGTCAAGGTCTGCACGGCCTACGAGCTTCCCGGCGGCGCGCGCATCACGCACATCCCGTCGGACCCGGAGGACTTCGCCCAAGCCAAGCCGGTCTACCAGGAGTTCGAGGGCTGGACGGAGCTGGGCGACGGGACCTGGCAGGGGCTCCCCACCGAGGCCCGCAGCTACCTCCAGACCATCCGGGAGCACACGGGGGCCCAAATCCGGCTGGTCGGGATCGGGCCGGGCCGCGACGAGACGGTCGTGGCGCGGTCGTGAAAATTGAACCCAGTTCAGGTTTTCGGCCCTAACGCTTAACCTGGTTCGCATTTTCCTGCATTTCGTGCCACACATTCCCATCCTGACGGTGGACGCCTTCACCGACCAGCCGTTCAGGGGCAACCCGGCCGCCGTCTGCCTCCTGGACGGCCCCGCGCCCGAGCCGTGGATGCGCCTGGTCGCGCGCGAGCTGAACCTTTCCGAGACGGCGTTCGTCCATCCCGCCGGCGACGCCTGGGCGCTGCGCTGGTTCACCCCGACCAAGGAAGTCGACCTGTGCGGCCACGCCACCCTCGCCTCGGCCCACGCGCTCTGGGAAACGAAGATGCTGCGCCACGGCGAGCCGGCGCGGTTCGACACCCGCAGCGGCCGCCTGACCTGCCGCCAAGGACCGGCCGGCCGCATCGCCATGGACTTCCCCGCCAACCCGCCGGCGCCGGCCCCCGCGCCCGTCGGGTTGTGGGAGGCGCTGCGGATCGAGCCGGCACCGGTGCTGCGCAACCGCCTCGACCACGTCGTCGTCGCGACGGACGAGGCGACGGTGCAGGCCGTGCGCCCCGACTTCCAGGCGTTGGCCCGCATCAGCGACGTGCATGGCTTCGTCGTGACCGCCCCCGGCGCCGGCGGCGTGGACTACGTGTGCCGCTACTTCGTGCCCGCGTACGGCATCGACGAGGACCCGGTGACCGGCTCGATCCAGACCGCGTTGGGACCCTACTGGGCGCAGCGGCTCGGCAAGGCGGAGCTGGTGGGCAAGCAAGTGTCGGCGCGCGGCGGCACCTTCTGGGTCAAGCCGATGGGGGGCCGGGTCGAGCTGGCCGGGTTCGCGGTGACCACGGTGCGCGGCGAGCTGGCCGCCTAGGCAGGCTGCTCCAGCACGTACTCGATGCGCTGCGTCCCCGACCCCTTCGACGACCGCGCCACGATGCGCACCTCGCCGATCTCCTTGGTGTTCTGGACGTGGGTGCCGGCGCACGGGCACAGGTCCACGTCGGCGCCGATGCGGATGACCCGCAGCTCGGTGACGGACTTTGGAAGGAGGTCCATGTTGGTGCGCTCCGGCGGCTGCTCGGCCAGGACCTGGTCGCGCGTCATGGTCGCCAACGTCACCTTGTGCTGGGCGCGGATGGCGTCGTTGGCCGCCGTCTCCAAGTCCCGCAGCATCTCGTTGGTGAAGTTGACGGGGTTGAAGTCGATGCGGCTGCGGTCGGCGTGGATTTGGTTGCCGACCGTGCGCGGCCCGCCGAACATCTCGTAGGCAAGGCCCGACACGAGGTGCTGCGCGGTGTGCATCCGCATGTGGGCATAGCGCCGGTCCCAGTCGATGGCGCCCGCCACCTTGTCGCCCGCCACGAGGCCATGCCCCAGCCCGATGGTGTGCCGGACGGGGCCGCGCTTGGTGACCTCGACGACGCGCGCGGTGCGGCCGTCGGGGGTCATGAGCGTGCCCGTGTCCCACTCCTGCCCGCCGCCCAGCGGATAGAACAGGCTCTGGTCGAGGATGACGGCGTCCGGCTTGGCCTCCATGACGGTCGCCTCGAAGGCGCGGGCGTAGCACGCCTCAAGGGCGTCCATGTAGAGCAGGCGGGTCATCGGGATCCAGGCTTGCGGCCTTGGGTCGCCGGCTGCGGCTGACGGGGCTGGGCCTTGCGGATGACGGACATCCCGAACGCGAACTCCTTGATTTTGGCCGAGTCGCGGGCTTGCCCTTTATAACCGGCGGGGGAGGCGTTCTTAGTCATGCAAGCCTCCATTGCTAATCCAGGTAATGAGGCCTCCTGTGAGGACCAAGGCAGCACCCAAGGCCATGGCAAGCAGGCCGACGGAAATCAGCACCTCGACCTTGTTGATGGACGCCTTGTTGGCCTCGATGCCTTTCGCGTAAGCCTGGACGGCTTTGCGCAGCATCTGGGGCTCCTTGAGCGGCAAGCGGAGCGCCTGGAGCATCCCCTGCTCGGACAGGCCGATCTCGAAGTCGACGGACTTGAAGGCCCACACACCGCACAGCATGGAGACGAACAGCAGCCCCGGCCCGGCGGCGAGGACGGCCCAGCCCAGCCAAGACGGCCCGAGGCCTGGCACCGCCAGCCGGAATTTCGATGCCAGGCCCAAGGCGGTCAGCAGCAGGCCAAAGAACAGGCCATTGAACTTCACGATGGCCTCGGCCTTGCCTGCGAGCTCGTTGCCGGCCTCGAACTGGAGGCGGACGATGCGGCGGGACTCGTCTGCCAAGAACAGCAGGCTGGCCCTGTCGGGGGTCGGCACGTCCGGAGCATTTGGGCCGGCTGGGAAAAGGGGCATCGGACAGCCGTTGGACTTCGGGTCCCGGCGCAAGGCCACAAGTCTATGAGCCGCCGAGCGCGTCGGCCACTCGAACATGAGGCCGCGCGCGATCCTGGCGACCTTGGCCGTGCTGCTGGTGCTGCACTCGGCGGCCGCCCAGGTGCCCCCGATCCCGCCGCTGCCGCCGCCCCCCGGCGGGTCGGCGTCGGCCGGCGTGGAGGTGCGCATGGACCGCGCCCAGGTCACCGTCAGCCTCGACGAGTCGGCGGTCGTCGAGCTCACGGTCACGAACACCGGCACTCCGACCGGGACGCCGCTCGACCAGCCGCGCACCGTCGTCCTGGACGTGGTGGGCGAAACCAACGGCTGGACCGCGAGCATCGACCCGACGACGCTGGTGCTCAATCCAGGCCAGTCCCTGAAAGCGCGGGTCACGGTGGGCGTGTCGGCGCAAGCCCAGGCGACGGTGGCCGACCTCAACGTCACGGCCCGCATGTATCCCGCGGGCGTGGGCGTCGTGCCCGGCGTCGGGCCGGCCGTGGACCCCGAGGCCACCGACACCGCCCCGCTGCGGGCCACCCGCGACGACTCCGCGGTGCGCAACCTGCTCGAGCAGACCGGCCCCTACCTCTGGGTCGTGCTCCTGGGCTTGCTGGCCGCCGTCGTCGTGCTCTCCAGCGTCCTGGCCGCCAACCGGCGCGTCGCCGTGCGCATCGCAAGCCCCGCCGCGCACCTCGACATCGCCCCCGGCGGCCGGGTCGCGCTGCCGGTCACCGTCTCCAACATCACCAAGCGCGAGGACACCGTGGTGCTGCGCGCCGTCTGCAAGGCCGAAGGGTGGGCGACGTTCCTGCCGACGCCCCAGGTCGACCTCGATGGCGGCCAGGAGGAGGAGCTGTCCGTCATCGTGATCGCCCCCAAGGACGCGCGGCCCGAGGAGCGCGCCATGGTCGAGGTCGTGGCCGTGAGCGCGCAGGCGCCGCGCCGGCCGGCCAAGCTGCAGTTCGAGGCGACGGTGGCGGCGGGCGCGAAGCGGCGCGCGACGGGGTCGACGGCGTCGAGCGAGTAACCGCGACGCGCGGAAATGGCTTCACTTGCCTCCGCGACGGACTGAAGCCGCCTTTGGATGCCTTGGCGCCATGGAGGCGCGCGACGACCGCCAGCATCCCACGCTTCGCCGCGCCCGCCCGCTCGGCCAACTGCGCATCGACGCCTTGGAGAAGGGGGCGGGCCGCACCGCCTACGGGTCGCGCCAAGTCCAGGAGATCGAGGCGAAGTCCGCGCTCACCGAGGCCGCGATGGGCTTCCCCTGCTGGTCGCTGAATCCGTACGTCGGCTGCCTGCATGATTGCGGCTACTGCTACGTCCCGGACACGATGCGGACAGACCGGACGCGCTGGGGCAGCTTCGTCGCGGTCAAGACCAACCTGCCGACCCTGCTGCGGCGCGAGCTGGCCAGCAAGGAGCCGCGCCGGGTGTACCTCAGCACGGCCACGGACTGCTACCAGCCCGTCGAGCGCGAGCACAAGGTCACACGGGCCTGCCTGGAGCTGCTGCTGCGCGCCGACTGGCCGGTGCGCGTCCTCACCCGGAGCCCGCTGGTGCTGCGCGACATGGACCTGCTGCGGCGCTTCTCGGACCTGGAGGTCGGGCTGTCGGTGCCGACCCTCGACGACCGGGTGCGCGCCATCCTGGAGCCCGGCGCCCCGCCCATCCAGGCCCGCCTCGACACGCTGCGCGCGCTGGCCGACGCGGGCCTCACGACGTTCGCCAACCACGCGCCCGCATACCCGCTCACGGGAGGCATCACGCCGACCCAGGTCGCCGAGGCCCTCGCCGCCACCGGCATCCAGTCGGCATACACGGCGCCGTGGGGCTACCTCGAAGGCGTGCTGCCCGTCCTCGACGCCCGCATGGCCGCCCACGCGGGCCCTGGCTCAGGGCTGGAGGAGTTCGCCGCGCGCGTCCACGACCCCCAGTCGCAAGACCGGCTCCAGGCGGCGCTCAAGGTTGCCTTCGAACGGGCCGGCATCCCGTTGTCGCAAGGCAGCTTCAGGCACCAGCCGGCTTCGCGAACACGGCCCGCACCGACTCCCGCACGACCAAGCGGCCGCGATGGCCCGGCTCCCGCCGCTCCAGCTCCGCGCCCAGCGGCGTGAACCCGGCCGCCACGAACCCCTCCGCCAACGCCTCCGGCGTGGCGAAGTGGGTCGTGCGGCCGTCTTGTAAAGCGCGGACGCCGGGCTCGCCGGGCACGGGGCTGCCTTGGCCGGCGCGCAGGTCGTTGGGCGTGAGGCGCTCGACGACGAGGATTCCGCCGGGCCGCAGCACCCGCCACGCTTCGCGGGCGGCCTGCGCGCGGCCGGCGGCCAGGAGGTGGCCGGTGCAGTGGACGTCCAGCACCGCCGTGAACGCGGCGTCGGCGAACGGGAGGCTGGCGGCGTCGGCGAGCACGGCGGGGATGGCGCCGGGCAGGCGGCGCAGGATGTGCCACGAGACGTCGAGGCCGACGACGCGGACGCCGGCGGCGGCGAGGGGCTTCAGGAGCTTGCCGTTGCCCGACCCCAGCTCAAGCACGGGGCCTGGCCCCAAGAGCGGGAGGAGGTTCTCGACGGCACGCTCGCCCCGCCACGGCGCCTCGTGGTAACGGTAGAAGCGGTCCCACGCATTGGCCGCGCGCTCCACTCACAGCACCAGTTCCCAGCGCTGCTCGTGCCCCCACGGCGCCCACGCGCACGGATGCGGATCCTGGTACGCCAACTGGAAGCCGGCGCGCTCGTACACCCGGCGGGCGGCGGCGAGGTCGTCCACCGTCCAGAGGTAGATGCCCTTGTAGCCGGCCTTGCGCGCGAAGCCCAGCGCCTCGTCCATGAGGCGTCGCCCAGCCCCCATGCCGCGCGCCTCCGCCTCCACCAGGAACCAGCGCAGCTTGGCCCAGCCTTCGCGCTCCTTGTCGTGCTGGATTGCGATGAACCCGAGCGGCTGCCCGGCCTGGTCCTCCGCCACCCAGACGCCGTCGCGCGCCTTGTCGAAGTGGTCCAAGAACGGCGGGATGCCGCGCGCCACGTACGCCTCGAACACCGGATGGTAGCCGAACTCCTCGGCGTACACGACCGCTTGGCGGTGGAGCATCCAGCCCAGGTCGCCCGTCCGGCCCGTCCGGATGCGCATGCGTCCGCACCGACGCCACGCTCTTAACGCCGGCCCCAGGTCGGCCGCCCATGGCCCGGCGCCGCGACAAGGGCGAGGAGCGCGCGGTCGCCGCCGCCCGCATCGACCTGCTGCTCGCGGCCGCGCGGGCCGAGCGCCTCGCGCATCCCGCCTCGCCGCTGCCGCACCGCCACGTCGACCTGGCGCTGCGCATCGCGCAGAAATACCAGACCGGCCTCGCCCGCCACCAGAAGGCGCAGCTGTGCCGGGCGTGCGGCGCGTTCCGCAGCGTGGCCACCAGCCGCACCCGGCTGCGGGCGGGCCGCGTCGCCACGACCTGCCTCGCCTGCGGCCACGTCGCCCGGAGACCCTTGCCATGAACCGCCTGAACCCCGACCAGCTGCGCGCCAAGCGCGCGGAGGCCAACCAGCTCGCGGTGTCGCTGCACGTCGGCAAGCTCGGCGTCAACGACACCGTCGTCAAGGAGCTGAAGGCGCAGCTGCACAAGCACAAGCTCGTCAAGGTCCGGCTGCTGCCCTCGGCGACCGAGGGCGGCACCACGACGGAGGCCCAGGCGCAGCAGCTCGCGGACGGCGCCGACGCGCAACTGGTGGAGATTCGCGGGCACACCGCGGTCTTCTGGCGCGCCTGATTCGGGTTGCCCAGGGCGCAAAGGCCCTCCGCGGCTGGACGCATCCCCAGGGCGTGAGGCGCCGCTGGAAGGTCCTCCTGGCCGCCGTGGCCTTGCTGCTCGCCGCGGTCCTGGCAGTGTCCTGGAAAGCGGGCCAAGACCTCCTGCATCCGGCTCGCGACACCGGCGCCGGCACGCCGACGGACATGGGGCTGGCCTGGACCTGGGCGAACTTCACCGCCCGCGACGGCGTCCCGCTGGTGGGCTGGTGGATGCCGGCGAACGCGACCACGGACCAGACGGTGCTGTTCCTGCACGGCTACGGCGACGCCAAGGACCAAGGGCTGCCGCTCTACCCGTCGCTGCACAACCACTCCGTCAACGTGCTGGCGTTCGACTTCCGCGCGCACGGCCAATCCGGCGGCGACCACACCACCGTCGGCCTGGACGAGGTGGCCGACGTCCAAGGCGCCCTCGACTGGCTGGAGAACAAGACCGGCCACGCCGACCCCGCGGTCGTCCTGCTCGGCTGGAGCATGGGCGGCGCCACCGCCATCCACGTCGCCGCCCTCGACCCGCGCATCGACGGCATCGTGACCGACGGCGCCTTCAGCCGCCTGCAACGCATCGTCGAGACCTCGATCTCCGAGTTCACGGGGCTCCCGAAATGGCCGTTCGGCCCGCTCGCCGTCCAGTTCGCGGGCATGAGCATCGGCGTCGACCTCGGCAACCACGCCCCCGTCGAGTGGCTGGTCGACTACCACGGCCCCATCCTGCTGGTGCAAGGCGCCGCGGACACCGCCGTCACGCCCGACCAGGTGGACGAGCTGCACCGCAGCGCCGAGCGCGCCGACGTGTGGAAGGTCGAAGGCGCCGGCCACGTCGAGGCGCACGAGCACGCCCAAGCCGAGTACGAGGCGCGCGTCGCGGCGTTCCTCGACCGCGTGTGGCAAGCCTGATGCGCCACGCCCCCGCTTGCCGCACGTGGAAGGGCTGGACTGGCGGGTCGCGGCGATCCTCGCCGTCGCCTTCCTTGCGAGCCTCCTGACCCTGTTCTCCGGCTTCGGCCTCGGCACGCTGCTCCTGCCGGCCTTCGCGCTCGCGTTCCCCCTCGAGGTCGCAATCGCCGCGACGGCCGTCGTCCACCTCGCCAACAACCTCGCCAAGGGCGCGCTGCTGGGACGCGCCGCCCACGGGCCGACCGTGCTCCGCTTCGGGATTCCCGCCACCCTCGCGGCGGTCGCCGGCGCCGGCGTCCTGCTGCTGCTCGAAGGCGGGCCGGCATGGCGGTACGACCTCGGCGGCCCGCGCGCCGTGACGCCCATCGGCCTCACCGTCGGCCTCCTCGTCGTCGCGTTCGCGCTCCTCGACCTGGTGCCCGCGCTGCGCCGCTTGCAAGCGGGCAAGCGGCACCTCGTTGCCGGCGGCCTGCTGTCCGGCTTCTTCGGCGGCCTGTCCGGCCACCAGGGCGCCCTCCGCAGCGTGTTCCTCGCCAAGCTCGGACTGTCGCCGCGCGCCTTCGTCGCCACCGGCGTCATGTGCGCTATCTTCGTGGACGTCGCGCGCCTCGCCGTCTACTCGGGCCGGCACGCCAGCGACGCCGCCTCCATCACGGCCGCGGGCGGCTGGGGCGTGCTGGCCGGCGCCGTATTGATGGCGTTCGCGGGGGCGTTCCTCGGCGCCCGCCTGCTCCCGCACGCCACCGTCGCCGGCGTCCGCATCCTCGTGGGCGCCCTGCTGCTGGCGATGGGGCCGCTCATCGCGCTCGGGCTGGTCTGACGTTTCGCCGTCGCGCCACCAAGGCTCATCAAGCCACCCGGCGCGTGGAAGGCCGGTTCCCATGCAACCCCTGACGCCCGCCTTGCTGCTTGCCCTCGCCCTCGCGGCCTCCGGCTGCGCCTCCTCCGACGATGCGACCGACACCGCCACTGGGACGACCCCCACGACCGGCACCGACGGCGCGCCCCCCACCGACGCTCCCGCCGAGCCCGGCGCGTCCGCCGCCGCCACCGAGCACACCTGCACCTCCGAGCCCGGCTACGTCATCGGCGCCCAAGGCCCCACCGTCGCCGGCTGCGACCTCGTGACCCTGGACGGCGACAGCATCGTGGTCGCCATCGACGTCCCCGCCGGCTGCTCGGTCCTCTACGACGAAGACGGCGACGGCATGTCCGAAGGCACCGCCGCCGAAGGCGAGACCTACGGCAACGGCACCACGCTGTTCATGGGCTGCGACGCCGTGAACGCCACGGCGGACGGGACGGTGGCGGTGGCGAAGGCGGGGTAGTCTCCAACGCCCTCCAGACCTGTCTCTCCCAAACAGGTTTATACCCCCCCTTCTTCGGCGCAGCCTGCACCCCTGGGAGCGTCACTGGAATGACCACCGCGTTCGATGTCCCTGCCACTGCCTTGATCACGGAGGCCTCCAAGCGCCTTCAGGACGTCAAGCAGATCGAGGCTCCGGAGTGGGCGCCGTTCGTCAAGACCGGCATCCACACGGAGAAGCCTCCCGTCCAAGACGACTGGTGGCACACGCGGGTCGCCGCCGTGCTCCGCAAGGTGTACACGGAAGGCCCCATCGGCACCGAGAAGCTGCGGGCCCACTTCGGTGGGTACCGCGACCGCGGCAACAAGCCGAACCGCGCTGTGAAGGGCTCGGGCTCCATCGCCCGCACGGCCCTGCAGCAGCTCGAGGAGGCGGGCCTGGTCCAGACGGTCCAGGCCAAGGGCCGCATCGTGACCGCCCAGGGCCGGAGCCTGATGGACAACGCCGCGCACGCCGTGCGGCAGACGATCCAGAAGGACATCCCGGCTTTGGAGAAGTACTAGGGGAGCACAGCAATGGACGACCTGGAAGCGGCCCGCCGCAGGCGGCTGGCCGAGCTCCAGGCGCAACAGGCCCGCGCCGCCGCCCAGGACCCGGCGGCGCAGGCCCAGGCGGAGGCCCGTCGGGCCGCCGCCGAGGAGGCCGCGTTGGAGCGCCTCCTGCAGCAGGTCCTGGAGCCCGAGGCGCGCGAGCGCCTCACCCGCATCCGCATGAGCAGGCCCGACCTGGCTGCCGCGGTCGCCAACCAGTTGGCGACCCTGGCGCAGCAGGGCCGGCTCGCGCGGCGCCTGTCGGACGTGGACCTTCGCCAGGTCCTCGCCCAACTGACGCCGAAGGACCGCGACATCAGCATCACACGCAAGTGACCCCGCAAGGGGAGTGAACCACAATGGGAAGCCGCAAGCCGCTCGGAAAGAAGCTCCGCCTCATGAGGGCGGAGAAAAGCAACCGCCGTGTCCCGGCCTGGATCACGATCCGGACGGCGCGCCGCTTCACCAGCCACCCGAAGCGCCGCACCTGGCGCAAGAGCCACCTGAAGATGTGAGGTGCAGACCATGGCAGACAAGACCACCACCTCCGAGCTCGAGCGCATCTACACCATCCCGCTCCGCAAGACCAAGGACCTCGTCCGCTCGCGCCGCGCCGACCTGGCCGTGCGCGACGTCAAGCGCTTCCTGTCCCGCCACATGAAGTCCGACGACATCTGGCTGGACAACGAGGTCAACCAGGCGCTGTGGGCCCGTGGCAAGTTCATGATCCCGAGCCGCATCCGCGTCCGCGCCACCCGCTTCAGCGACGGCGTCGTCGAGGTCACGCTCCCCGAGGCCGCCCAGGAGGGCTCCGTGCGCACGGCCATCCAGGCCCGCCGCGAGAAGGCCGCCGAGAGCCCCGTCCTGAAGGCCCCCGAGGCCGACGAGGGCGAGGACGGCCACACCCACGGCCCGGACGACAAGCCGGTCACCGACGTCAAGGGCATCGGGCCCGCGATGGCCGAGAAGCTTGACAAGGCCGAGATCCACACCGTGCAGGAGCTTGCCGCGGCGGACGCCAAGGAGGCCGCCGAGGCCTCGGGCATCGCCGAGGAGAAGCTCGCCGGCCTCATCGCCGACGCGAAGGCCCTGCTTTCGGGCAAGGGCGCCGAGCCCAGCGACGACAAGCCTGCCGAGAAGCAGGACTAAGGCCGCGCCGCGCGGAGGGCACCTTGTTCAAGCGCCTCGACCCATTCGGCAACCCGAACGTCGGGGTGTACGTCCGTGCGACCAGCACGCACCTGTTCGTGCCGCCCGGCCTGACCGACCAGAACGTCAGCGACCTCCAGGAGGCCCTCGGCTTGGACGCCGTGCGCTTGATGGTGGGCGGCTCCGAGCTGATCGGCTCCCTGGTGGCCGCCAACAAGAACGGCGTCGTGGTGGCGGACTTCGCCTCCGAGCGCGACCTGGAGCCGTTCCGCGCCGCCGGCCTTGCCGCCGTCCGGCTGGAGAACGCGAAGCTCAACGCCGCCGGCAACAACATCCTGTGCAACGACCACGGCGCCTACGTCCACCCGGACCTGTCCGCCAAGGCCGTCCGCGCCGTCGAGAAGGCGCTCGGCGTCCCCGTCGAGAAGGGGTCGGTCGCCGGCCTGCCCACCGTCGGCTCCGCCGGGGTCGCCACCAACCGCGGCGTGCTGTGCCACCCGCTGGCCACCGAGGGCGAGCTGGCCCTCCTGAAGAAAACCCTCAATGCCCCCGTCCGTATCGGGACGGTCAACCACGGGCACGGCCTCGTGGGCGCAGGCATCGCCGCCAACCAGAACGGCGCCGCCTGCGGCTCGCGCACCACCGGCATCGAGCTGGGGCGCATCGACGAGGCCCTCGGATTCCTAGAGTAGAGGTCATCACCATGAGCAACAAGCCGTACCAAGTCGAAGGCGAATTCCAGATGGGCCGCGTCCGCCAGCACTTCATCCTGCAGGTCGTCGCGAAGGACGAGGCCGCCGCCCGCGAGCGCGTGCTGGCCACCCTCGGCAGCCGCCACGGCGTCGAGCGCCGCCAGATTAGCATCGCGTCGGCCAAGGCCATCAAGGCCGAGGACGTCACGGACGCGACCGCGCGCGTCGAGCTCAAGGGCAAGTAAGCCGATGGCGGACGCCCCCGAGGCCAGCGAGCGCCCGGAGCAGCTGATGGCGCAGTTCGAGGTCGTGCAGCGCGAGCTCCAGCGCATGGACCGCCGCATGGCCGCCATCGAGCAGCAGATGCTCGAGACCCAGCAGGCGGCCGCGGCCGTCGAGGCGCTCGCCCAGGCCGGCGGCCCCCAGGAGGCCCTCGTGCCCCTGGGCGCGGGCGTCCACGTGCGCGCCCAGGTCGATGGCGCCGCCCCCGTGCTGCTGCCGATCGGCGCCGGCTACTCCACCGAGGCGCCGCCGGCCGACGTCGCCCGCGCCTTGCAGGAGCGCGTCGCCGCCATCCAGCAGGCGTTCGAGGCCGCTTCCCAGGACGCCGAGGAGCTGGCCAACGCGGCCGCCGCCATCCAGGAGCGCCTCTCCCACGCGGGTATGGTCTAATGGTATGACTGCAGCTTCCCAAGCTGCCTACGCGGGTTCGATTCCCGCTACCCGCACTCACTGACGCCGGCGAGCGGCCGCGCGGAGCGCGCCGCAGGCCGAGCGCATGAGGCAGGTGTGCGGGATCGAAGCCGCGTAGCGAGCGGGCCCGCGCGCAAGCGCCGGGCAAGCGATGCGGACCCTGCGGCCGGCCGTCAGGACGGCCGCAGGGGACGCCGGCTTCGCCGCAGCGAAGTCGGCGCGGCTAGACGTCCTGGATCTCCGCCGACGTGTCGACGAGCCAGCCGCGGTTGTCGAAGGTGCCGCCGCCGTGGACGTCGTGGAGGTGCCAGTCGAGGCTGATGCCGTAGGTGGTGTCGATCCAGGCGTCGTGGAAGCTGGCGCCGTTGTCGTAGCGGAGGTGCCAGGCGTCGACGGGGCCGACGGAGCTGGTGTAGGAGGCGCGGGCGTTGGCGGCGCCGTTGGCGGCCATGCCGCCGCAGGTGCTCGACATGAACATGGTGATGTCGCCGAGGCTGTCGACGGGGGGTTCTGCGACCATGGGGGCGACGGTGACGTGCCACGCCATCTGGGGGTCGGGCTCGGTGGCGTCGCCGCAGGTGATCTCCCAGGTCCAGTCGTCTTGGAGGACCATGCGGCCGTGGGTGGGGATGTTCCAGGGCGGCGCGTCGTTGGGTTGGCCGATGCTGACGCCTTCGTATTCGGCCCAGGCGCCGGGCTGGGGCCACGGCGGCCAGGCGAACGGTGCGCTGGTGTGGGTGGCGCCGGTGCCTTCGAAGGTGGCGCGGAAGCGGACGGTGGCGTGCGACGGGATGGCGGCGCCGGTGGCGCTCCAGTCGCCGTCGGGGAGCTTCGTCATGGGTTGCCAGGCGCCGCCGTCGACGCTGTAGTGATGGGCGGAGAGGCGGGCCGTGGTGTGGGTGTCGATGCGGAGGGTGGTGTGGTCGCCGGCGGCGTAGTCCCACAGCGCCTGGACCCCCTCGGCGGGGCCGGGGTAGGGGTCGGGGCCGTCGGGCCACCAGAGGTAGGCAAGGTAGGAGGTGTCGTGTTGGCCGTCGGTGGCGCGGGCGCGGAACTCGATCATGCCGCCGATGCCGCCGCCTCCGTTTACGGCCCAGGAGCCCCAGGAGGTCTTGCCCATGGGGATCCAGTCCTGGTGCTCGACGCGCATCTCGACGCCGGCGATGGGCTGGTTGGCCGACACGTCGACCTCGGTCCAGTATTGGTTGCCGCGGGCGTTGGTGAAGGTGGCGCCGAAGCCGGGAGGGGGCGTGGTGCCGCCGCAGCCGGTGGTGGGCGTGGCGCTGGGCCAAGTGTAGCCGCCGGAGAGGTCGGTGGCGCCGGTGCTGGAGGTGGCGCGGAAGTCGATCTTGCTGCCGGAGGGGATTTGGAAGCTTGCGGCCCAGCCGCCCCAGCTTTGGAGCGTGAGGGGGCGCCAGGTGGCGCCGCAGTTGACGCGGGCGTCCACCTTGGCGATGGGCTGGTTGCCGGCCACGTTGGCCTGGACCCACCATTCGTTGCCCTTGACGCCGCTGAAGGTGGCGTCGAAGCCGGTCGGCGGGGGCGGCGGAGGCGGCGTGGTGGAGCATTGCTCGACGCCGGCCGGGTGGGTGAACCAGCAGCTCTCGATGACGGTGGTGGTCCAGGTGGCGCGGAAGCGGACCTGGTGGCCGGGCTCGATGTGGAACGAGGCGGCCCAGGCGCCCCAGCTCTTGAGCGACAGCGGCACCCAGGCGCCGCCGGTGTCCATGGCCTCCACCTTGCTGACGGAGTTGGCGTCGGGGCCGCTCAGGACGACCTCGACCCACCACTCGTTGCCGGTGCGGTGGTCGAAGGCCACTTGGCGGCCGGAGGCGGCGGTCTGGAGGTGGTTGGCCTGGACGGCCATGGCGGCCAGGGGCGCGGCAAGCAGGAGGGCGACGGCAAGGAGCGGCAGGCGAGGGGCCGTAGGCATGATGGCTTCTCTCCCAGGCAGGGGCATCACGCTTGCGGGTCAACGCTAGCAGCCGATGACGTGGCTCCAGGGGACAAGGCTGGTGACTTGGCCGCCGGTGCCGGAGACCAGGCCCCAGACGCGCAGCAGGCCGAGCACGCCGAACAGCAGGGTCACGAGCGCGACCACGGCGCCGAAGCCGGGCGCGTCCTCCGCGAGCAGGCTGATGCCGGAGGCCAGGGCGATGGCGAACAGCGGCAGCCACACCATGGGGAAGGGGGCGAGGACCGCGAGCAGCAGCAGCCACAGGATGCGGGCGTGGGTGCCGGGGAGGGGGTCGGCGAGGCGCATCTGGACGCGGCCGGGGAGGCGGGCGATGCGGAACTGGCGGGCGACGATGGCAAGCGCGGTGCCGCCCAGCAGGAGGATGGCGCCGAGGCCGCCGAACCAGGTGATGGGGTTGTGGATGGCGACGACGCCGCCGTAGCCGATGCTGGAGGTGAGCGCCAGGCTGGACTGGATGGGGACCCGGCACGGGAGGCCGACGATGCCGCCGTTGGTCAGCAGGTGCAGCAGGACGCCCAAGAGCGGGGCGGCCACGGTCTGAAGGGCGGCGAGGGTGAGGTGGCGCGGGGCGGCGTAGATGTGGCCGCGCATCAGCACCATCCACAGCAGCGGCAGGCTCCAGAGCAGGGTGCGCGGTTCGGCGAGGGCGGCGAACGCAAGGAGGCCGGCGCCCAGCCAATGGATCGAGACCGGGATGGCCAGGAAGCAGGCGAGGGCGGCCAGGAGGGAGGCGAGGGCGAGGGTGTCGGGGAGGGCCAGCCGGGACACGGCCAGGAGGGCAGGGTCGAGCGCGACCAGGCCGCCGGCGAGCAGGGCGGCGGTGTCGTTGTGCAGCAGGCGGCGCGCGACCAGGCAGGTGGCGGCCACCGCGGCGGCGCCGAAGACCGCGCTCACGATGCGGGCGGGGTGCAGCCCGATCGGGTAGGTGAACGAGCCCGGCAGCGGGGCCGCGCCGCTTTCCGCCGGCAGGACGTGGTTGGCGGGGAAGCGCGACAGCCAGAGCGCGACCACCAGGAACAGGGTCGCCAGCACGGCGACGGCGACCAGGAAGTTGCGGGACGGGAGGCCTGGCGCGACCCGCTCCTGCGCGATCTGCGACGTGGGCTCGGGCAGGCGCGACAGGTCCACGGCGCGCGGCCGAGGGGGCTGCCTTCCATGAAGGTTCTCTTTTTATGGAACCGCGCGGGGCCCGGGGGCAGTGCCGGACGACAGCTTCAAGTCAAAACTTGGTCCAAGTATATGAAGCGCCATGGAAAAACTGGGAAAGGCTTAACTGTTTATTGCTATCACAGCAAACCCAGACAGGGCGGCGCCCCCCGCAGCCGCCCGGGACCCCGGTTTTCCATGGTCGAGATCGCGAAGCCGAAGAAGAAGGAGCAGCAGAAGATCGAGGAGATCACCACTTGCCCGGAGTGCGGGTCGGACCACATCCAGTCCGACTACGAGCGCGGCGAGATGGTGTGCGAGACCTGCGGCCTGGTGCTGGACGACGCGTTCATCGACCAAGGCCCCGAGTGGCGCGCGTTCGACTCCGAGCAGCGCGAGAAGCGCGCCCGCGTCGGCGCGCCCATGACCTACACCATCCACGACAAGGGTCTCTCCACCATGATCGGCTGGAAGAACAAGGACTCCTACGGCAAGTCGATCCCGACCCGCAACCGCGCCCAGCTCTACCGCCTGCGCAAGTGGCAGCGCCGCATCCGCGTCTCGAACGCGACCGAGCGCAACCTCGCCTTCGCCCTCTCCGAGCTGGACCGCATGGCCTCCGGCATGGGCCTGCCCCGCAACGTCCGCGAGACGGCGGCCATGGTCTACCGGCGCGCCGTCACGAAGAACCTCATCCGCGGCCGCTCCATCGAAGGTGTCGCCGCCGCCGCGCTCTACGCCGCCTGCCGCCAGTGCGACGTGCCGCGCACCTTGGACGAGATCGCCGACGCGTCCCGCGTCTCCCGCAAGGAGATCGGCCGCACCTACCGCTTCATCGCCCGCGAGCTCAAGCTCAAGCTGATGCCGACCGCGCCCCAGGACTACATCCCCCGCTTCTGCTCCGAGCTGAAGCTGTCGGGCGACGTCCAGGCCAAGACGGTGGACATCCTGAAGCAGGCCGCCGACCGGGAACTGACGAGTGGAAGGGGGCCGACCGGTGTCGCCGCGGCCGCCATCTACATCGCGAGCATCCTGTCGGGCGAGCGCCGCACCCAGCGCGAGGTCGCCGAGGTCGCGGGCGTGACCGAGGTCACGATCCGCAACCGGTACAAGGAGCTGGCCGAAAGGCTGGACATCGACATCGTGCTGAAGGCCGAAGGCCTCAGCCGAAGGTGGATGCGAGCCGAGCGCAGCGAAGGCGAGCGGACCTTCCAGCCAGAGAGAAGCGAAGGCAGGAAGGGGCAGAGCGCTTGGACATCGACATCGTCCTCTGAGCCGCAGCGAGGAGGCGAGGTCCGACAGGCCGCGCTCTGCGAGCAGGCACGCCGAAGGCGACGCCGGACCCTGAGCGAGCATCAGCGAGGCTCAGGGGGCTGGCCGAAAGGCTGGCAAACCCCTAAGCGCGGCGCCCGCCATGCCACCCCGATGCGCGTCCTTGCTGCCATCGCCTTGCTCGCCTTGACCGCCTTCGCCGTCCCCGCGTCCGGGGAGTGGGTCGGCCACTGCGTCGCCCAGGACGCCTGCACCGGCATCGACGCGGGCGAGGAGTCCGTCTGCGTCTACCATGGCCAGGGCCGTGGCACGGCGACCATCGCCTGCGCGGATGGCGACGGGGTCACCGTGACCCGCTGCGAGGCCGGCCGCGGCTGCCGCGAGCTCCTCTGACGGCGGCCTCCATGCGTGGCCTCCTGGGTTTGCTGGCCGTCGCGGTCCTGATGGCCGGCTGCCTCGCCGACCAGCCCCTGCCCGGCGAGGCCTGCGTCCGCCCTGGCCAGCGCGCCACCGTCACCGAGGTGGGCGAGTCGTCGCTGCGCGTCCAGTTGGACGGCGGCGAGCCGGCGGTGCTGCATCTCTCGGGCGCCAGGCTGCTGCGACGGGAGCACGACGGCTCCTGCCCGCCCACCACCCTCGAAAGCGTGGGCGTCGGGCAGACGGTCTCGTTCGACGTGGACGCCTGGGCGGAGTCCTACCCGATGCAGGGGTGGCCCGAGGTGGTCGTGGTGGAGAGCCGGACGTCCTAGACCGTGACCGTCTCGTCCACGAGGCAGAGGACGTAGAAGCTGGCGTAGCAGACGCGGACGGTGGCGGTCGTGGTGGTGCCGTCGGTCTCGGCGGCGGCGGAGGCGCCCACGGCGGGGCAGTCGAGGCAGCCGGGGATGAAGGCGCCGACGCCGGCTTCGACGCCGATGCAGTCCGTGCAGTCGGGGTCGGCGTCGAGGTGGACGACGACGGGCAGCGGGACGGCCATGGCGGTGGCGGTGGGCAGGGCGAGGACGATGGCCAGGAGCGCGAGGGCGGGGCGCATGGCGGGCCCATCGGGGCCGCCCCCGAAAAGCTTGGCGTCAGCCGACCGGGACGAAGCGGAGGGTGCGCTGGAGCACCTCGTAGCTGAACGCGGCGTCGGCCGGGTTGCCGCCCATGCTCACGGCGAACGCCCATTGGCCGGGGCGCGGCGCCTCCTGGATGACCTCCGCGAACGCGACGTCACCGCAGGGGCCTTGGTTGGCGTAGCCTTCGGTGGCGGTGACGGCGGCGGGGTCGGCGGGCTTGACCGCGATGGCGTAGCCGCCTTGGCCGCCGCTGCATTGGGCCGTGTAGGCCAGCCACAGGTCGGTCACTCCTTCTGGGACGTTGAACGGGACGGCAGTGCTGGCCGCCCCGGCGCCTGCCGCGAGGGAGGCGAGGTCCCAGCGCACCGCGGTGCCGGTCCAGTTGCGGCCGGAGGCGGACAGCTCGAGGCGGACCAGCTCGGTGCCGTCGGCGGCGAGGCGGCGCAGGTCGCGGAACCAGCGCGCGCCGGCGTCGTAGGTGTAGGTGTAGACGAGGCCGCCGGTGGCGTTGCGGGCCTCCAGGCGGGCCAGCGGGCCGTCGACGGCCAGCACCGTGATGCCCATCTCGACGCCGTCCCAGGGCGTCGTCCAGTTGTCGCCGGCGGCAAGGGGCCACCGGAAGAACTGCACGGCGTCGTCGCCTTGCGAGCCGGCGAGGTCGGCCTTGCGCTGCGGCCCGAGGCGGCTCACGTCGTCGCGGGCGTCCTGGAAGGCGCGCGCCTGGGAGTCGGTGTCCATCTGCCACGCTGCGCCGAGGTCTTGGGTGACGACGTAGGTCGCGACCTCGTCGCCGACGCGGTAGGACCACCAGTCGCGCAGCGCCCAGGCAGGCACCTGGAGGCCCGCGCCGGCGTCCGGGGCCAGCGGGGGCGTGAGGGTGGCGTCGTCCGCGGCGGGGGCCGTGCAGCCGGCGAGCAGGGCGACCAGGATCCAGGGCGCGAACCGCACGAGGGCGGCGACCCGGTCCTGGCAAATGAGCCTAGCCCAGTCAGGTCATGCCGGGGGAGACTTCGACGACCCGCGAGCCGTCGCCGCGGGCGACCCCGTTGGACGCCCGGTCGGAGCGCTTGCGGGCGGCCTTCTTGGGGGCGCGGCGGGCGCGGCTGCCGCCCTTCTCGACCAGGCGCATGACCTCGCGCAGGAAGGCGGGCAGGTCGCGCGGCGTGCGGGAGGTGACGAGGTTGCCGTCCACGACGACCTCCTCGTCCACCCACTTGCCGCCCTCGTCCTCGATCTCGTCGGGGACGCCGTCCTTCTTGACGGAGGTGAGGCGGCGGCCTTCCACCACGTCGGCGGACACGAGCACCCACGGCCCGTGGCAGATGGCCGCCACCGGCTTGTCGGCCTCCATGAACGCCTGCACGACGCGGCGGGCGCTGCGGTAGCTGCGCACCGTGCCGGCGCCGCCTTCCGGCGGGCCGCCGGGGATTAGCAGCAGGTCGTAGTCGTCGGGCTCGACCTCGTCGAGGTCCCAGCGGGCCTCGACCTCGTAGCCGTGCTCGCCTTCGACCCGGCCCCGCCTGGGCGCCGCCACGTCCACGGTCCAGCCAGCCTCCTCCAGGCGGTTCTTCGGCACCAGGACCTCGAGGTCCTCGAACTGGTCTGCGGTGAGGATGATGGCTTTCTTGGGCATGGGGCGCCTCGCCCCACCCGAAGCCCCGGGGGACTTGACGATGCGTCCCGCGGCGATCGAGGGCGTCAGGCGCCCAGGGGCGTGCGCTCCAAGGTGCGCAGCAGGATCAAGAGGTCGATGGTGCCCACAGCACCGCCGGCGCCGCCCGCGGAGTAGCCCCATGCTTCGCTCCCGCTGGCGTCCGGCCGCACGTCGCCGGCGACGCCCGAGAACGACTCGTCCGCGGGGCACGCGCCGCCAGGCGAGCCGGCGCCGCGCTCGTCGGTGCCCGCCAGGCTGCCCACGAACGGGGCGGGCGCGGTGCCGGCGCCTGCGAAGCCGGCCGTGCAGTGCAGCTCGGCGTCCACCCAGACGTCAGTGGTGCCGGCGGGGACCTGGTAGGCTTGGCTGCCGAACGGCGTCGAGGCGAGGTCGCCGTGGATCTCGACCAAGGTGTCAAGCTGCCAGTGGGCAAGGGTGCCGGTGTAGTTGCCGCCGGAGCGTTGCAGCGACATGACGAAGGAGGAGCCGTCGGGCTGGAGGAAGTCCATCTCGGTGAACCAGCGGACGGCCGGGTCGTAGTCGTAGGCGACGTAGGGCCGGGTCGCGTTCGAGGCCAGGAGGTGGAACCGGTCGCCGTCCCGGGTGGCGCGCACGGTCACGGGCTGATGGTCCCAGGTCGTCGTCCAGGTCTTGTTGTCCGTGAGCGGGAAGTCGAGGAACTTGACGCGCTCGGTGCCTTGGGAGCCGGCGAGGTCCGACTTGCGCTGGGGCCCGAGGTAGCTGATGTCGTTGCGCAGGTCGTAGAACGCGGCGTCCGGGTCGTCGGTGGCGAACACCCAATCGGAGCCGGCGTCCGCCGCCACCACGAGCGTGAACGGGCCGAGGCCGGGCGCCGTGAAGTTCCACCAGTCGCCGACGCGCAGCGTGGGGGCGGCCAGCGGAACCTCGGCGGCAGCCTCCCCGGGGGCGGTCGTGAGGGAGTCCGTGGCGGGCGCGGTGCAGCCCGCAAGCAGGGCCATGGCCGTCACGGCCAGGATGGCGCGCATGGCGCGGCCTACGCGGCGAAGGTATTTGGCGGCATGGACCGGCAGAGTCATGCCTGGGGCAGGAAAAGAGGAGGATCGAACCCGGCACGGGGGTGCTGGGCTCGTTTTGGGACGATCGGGGCCAATGGGGCCGGGGGTCCGCGGTGCAAGCGGGCCCCCGGTTGTCTCCTGGCTCGACGGCGCGCGGGATAAAGCGAGGCGACAGAGCGGGAAAGTGCGCGGAATCCGCCCCGCGTCATGTCCGTGCCCGCCATGGTTTCCACGTTCGTTCCAAGAGCCCCGCCAAGGTTGTCCTCCGGCCCGGCCGGCACCCCGCCGCGCAAGCCCCGGCCAAGCCCCGATCGGGCCGCGGAACAGGAGGAAAAACGCCCGCGGGGACCCCCGGAACGAGAGCCTTAACAATGTCCCTGGAAGAAGGGACAACCATGGTGCTCCGAGCTTGGCCCAGCATCGCTCTCTTGGCCCTCCTTGCCGTCGCCGGCCTGGCCGCGGCGCAGACGGACCTGGCTGCCCAGGTCGAGGTGGGCGGGGACCTGCAAGCCACCGCCGACGGCCTCGCGGTGGCCGCCGACACGCCCATCGGCCCGATCGGCACCGGCGTGGACCCGCTCGACGGCCTCGCGCCCAGCCAAGCGCCCGAGCTCCCCATCGAAGTGCCTGAGTCCCGGAGCGCGCCGCCCCGCGTCGACCCCGTGGTCGCGGTCGCCACCGGCGCCGCCGGCCTCGGTCTCCTGGCCCTGCTCGGCATCATGGCCCTGAAGGCGCTCGGCTTCACGGGCGTCGGCCTGTTCTCGCGCATCCAGAAGGACGACGTGCTGGAGCACCAGACCCGCCAGCGCATCCTCGACGCCGTGACTTCGCGCCCTGGCCTCCACCTCAAGGAGCTGCAGGAGCTGGTCGGCGTTGCCTGGGGCACGCTGGTGCACCACGTCCGCCGCCTGGAGGGCACCGGCCACCTGGTGTCCGTCCGCCAGGGCCCGCGCAAGCTGCTCTACGCCGCCAACACGCCCGAGTCCCGCGCCCGCGAGGACCTGGCAGCGCTCCGCAACGGCACCGCCCTGCGCATCGCGACGGCCGTGGCCGCCAAGCCGGGCATCCGCCACAACGCGGTGTGCGCCGAGCTCGACCTGCAGCCCGCCGCGGTGTCGAAGCACCTGGCGAAGCTGGCGCAGGCGGGCCTCGTGGACGCCGCCAAGGTGGACGGCCGCCCGAGCTACGCGCCCACCGGCCGCCTCGTGCCGGCGCTCCAGCTGGCCCAGCCCGGCATCGTCGCGGCAGCCTGAGGGCACGGGTCGCGGCAACGTTCCCCTTTTCAATGAGGGGCCCATACGTCGCCGCGTAGCCGGGGGACCGTCGACTGTTCGAGACCATGCCAAAGATCGGCATCACGGGCCTTCCCAACGTGGGCAAGACCGCGACGCTGGCCGCCATCTGCCGCAAGCTCGAGCGCGACGACTTCATCGTCGGCGGCATGATCACGCGCGCCTACCGTCCCGGCGACGGCACCGTCCGCATCGGCTTCTACGTCGAGGACTGGCGCACCGGCGAGAAGGAGGTGTTCGCCTCCAAGGAGTTCAAGACGAAGTACAAGGCCGAGACCGACGACGGCGACTACTTCGTGGACTTGGACCCGCTCGACCGCATCGGGGTCAAGGCGGTGCGCGACGCCATCCAGGACGAGGAGGTGGACATCATCATCATCGACGAGGTCGGCAAGATGGAGATGCACTCCGAGAAGTTCAACGACGTCGTAAAGCTGGCGCTGGACTGCCCGAAGCCCGTCATCATGACGCTGCACAAGAAAAGCCGCAACCCGCTCCTGCAGGACCTGCGGCGCCGCGACGACGTGCGCATCCTGGAGGTCACGCCGGTGAACAAGAACCTCCTGCCTTACAAGATCGAGAAGCTCATGAAGGACCACCTTCAGACGAGCTATTACTGAAGCGGGCCGCGCCTTCCGTGGGAAAGGGTTGACTGGGGCCGTCGCCGAAGAAGAATCATGGCATCCTTGCTGCTGATCCTCGCGATCGTCCTGCTCGTGGTCCTCATGGGCCCGCTGCTGTTCATGAACGTCGTCGCGGGCACGCTCAAGCTCATCCTGATCGTCGTGGTCGCGCTCATCGTCATCGGGCTGCTCACCGGCCACTTCCGCAGCGGCCGCCGCCTGCACGCCTGAGCCCGCAAGCGCTATCACCCAAGACCGCCACAACGCCCTGAGCCGATGCTGCCTGTCCTGCTGCTCATTGTCCTGATCGTGGTCATCGCCGTCTGGGGCCTCAACGGCCTCGGCGTGGTCGCCGCCATCGTGGGCGGCACCATCCTCGGCCTGTTCCTGCTGGCCCTGTTCGCCGTCTGGTACGTCAAGCGCAAGGTGCGCCGCGAGGTCCGCAGGTGGGGCATGGTGTTCGGCGCGGCCGCCGCCCAGTCCGCCCGCAAGCAACGGGAGGACGTCATCGACGTCGAGGGCCGGCCGCACGAGCGGCAGTAGCCTTTTCCGGCGCGAAGGCCCCCCAAGCCCGGGATGACCGCCGCCCGGGACGCCTTGGTGCACCGGCTCCGCCTGGCCTACGCCGGCGAGCTGGCGGCGGCGCGCGCCTACGCCGGCCATTGGCGCTCGGTGCGCGACAAGGGGCAGAAGGTGGACATCCAGCGCATCATGCGCGAGGAGCTCGCCCACCGCGCCCGCGTCGGCGAGATGATGCGCGAGCTCGGCGCCCGCCCCGGCAAGCCGCGCGACCTCTGGATGGGGACGGTCGGCACCGCCATCGCGGCCTCGTGCTTCGTCGGCGGCTGGTACGTCCCGATGTATGGCGCCGGCCGCATCGAGCGCCGCAACATCTGGGAGTACGAGGTCGCCGCCCGCCTCGCCCTGCAAGCCGAGCGCGCGGACTTCGCCGACGAGCTCTTGGGCATGGCCGAGGTCGAGTGGGACCACGAGAAGTTCTTCCACGACCTGGTGCGCGGCCACCGCTGGCACCGCCGCTTCCACAGTTGGCCTGATCCGCCGCCCAAGGGCGAGATTCGCACCTCGTTCGACGCGGGGCGGCCGCCTTGCACCGGCCCCGAGTCCATGCGCCCGGCCGCGGTGGCGCCATGAAGCGCGCTCGCGAGAGTGCGTATCGAAAACGGCATTTGGCCCATCATTAGCCAATCCGACGATATAGGGGAAGCCAGTCGTGTTGGAATGTGGCCCGTCCCAAGCAGTACGAGGTTCTTCACGTCTTCATTGGCTCCCCCAACGACGTCCCCGAGGAACGGAAACAATTCACCCGTGTCATCGAGGAGGTCAACGGCCTGAAGGCCCACCCCATAGGCCTCCACCTGGAGGGCATCGGATGGGAAGACACCCTTCCAGGCCACGGCACCCGCGCCCAGGATCTCATCAACAAGGACGTGCGAGAGTGCGACCTCTGCGTCCTGGTGTTCTGGAAGCGGTGGGGGACGCCGACGGACAAGTTCTCGTCCGGCACCGAGGAGGAGTTCCACGTCGCCAAGGAGGCGGGGAAGCATATCCTGGTCTACTTCCGCAGCGTCCCGGACGACCAGTTGGCGGACGCCGGGCCGCAGCTTCAGAAGGTCTTGGTCTTCAAGGCGAGGCTTGAGAAGGAGCAGAAGACCCTCTACGCCCGCTACCAAGGCGAGGAGGACTGGTCGGGCGAGCTTCGGAAGCGTCTTTGCAACTGGCTGGACAAGAGGGCGGACGGGGAGTTGGCCGCCCCGCCGACCAACGACATCGCCCCAGTCGCACATCCTTCCAAAGACCTAGTCGTCCATGACCCGGCCAAGCTCGAAGGGAACCGCCAGTTCCAGGCGGCGAAGGTTTTGGAGGCAAAAGCAAGGGAACATCTGGCCAAGCACGAGTTCACCCTGGCGGAGGAGGCCTACGCGAAGGCGGTGGCGACGTTCCCGGCGCCCTCGTTCCTGCAAGAGTACGGGGCCTTCCTGCGACGCATCGGGCTCTCAGGCAAGGCTGCCGCGCAGTACCAGCAACTCCTGACGATTGCCGAGGGCCTTGGGGAACCGGAAACCGTCTGGATTGCCCACGAGGAGCTTGGGGGCCTCCTGGCCAGCCAAGGTGATTCGATGGCGGCTTTGGCATCGTATAGGGAAGCCTTTTCGGTGGCGGAGACGGCAGTGGCCAAGGCCCGAGGCAACGGTTGGCTGCGCCGCCTTAGCGTCAGCCACAACAAAATCGGCGGCATCCACCAGGCGCAGGGCAACCTCCCGGCGGCCCTGACGGCCTACCAGGACAACCTCGCCATCGCGCAACGACTGGCCGCCAAGGACCCCGCCAACACCCAGTGGCAACGCGACCTCAGCGTCAGCCACGACAACATCGGCGGCATCCACCAGGCGCAGGGCAACCTCCTGGCGGCCCTGACGGCCTACCAGGACAGCCTCGCCATCGCGCAACGACTGGCCGCCAAGGACCCTGCCAACACCCAGTGGCAACGCGACCTCAGCATCAGCCACGAGAAGATTGGCGACATCCTCCAAGCGCAGGGCAACCTCCTGGCGGCCCTGACGGCCTACCAGGACAGCCTCGCCCTTCGCCAAACCCTGGCCGCCAAGGACCCCGCCAACACCGACTCGCAACGTGACCTCAGCGTCAGCCACGAGAAGATCGGCGGCATCCACCAGGCGCAGGGCAACCTCCCGGCGGCCCTGACGGCCTACCAGGGCAGCCTCGCCCTTCGCCAAACCCTGGCCGCCAAGGACCCCGCCAACACCGAGTGGCAACGCGACCTCAGCATCAGCCACAACAAAATCGGCGACATCCTCCAAGCGCAAGGCAACCTCCCGGCCGCCCTGACGGCCTACCAGGACAGCCTCGCCATCGCGCAACGACTGGCCGCCAAAGACCAGGCAAACGCCCAATGGCAGACGGACCTCGTGGTCTCCAAAATGCGGTTCGTCATGCTTGCCGAAGGCGGGAAGGCGGGCATTGATCGGGAACGCACCCGCACCCTCCTGGAAGAGAACCTCCAGACGCTCCGGTCGCTGGCCGCAGAAAAGCGCCTGCACGGCCCGCAGGCAGACTGGATTGCTGACATCGAAGGGCGTCTGGAAAACCTCAACTCCGCCCCACCCAAGAAGCCCTCCCGGCGGAGGCCATCAAGCCGATAACGCGCCTCGTCGTGGCCCCCTTGTGGACGGCATGATGGAGGGCGCCACCCGCCTGTTCCCGCCGCCCGCCAACCTGCAGAAGGGGCCGCGCCAGCCGGGCGAGCGCGCCAAGGGACAGCCGTTCTACAACCCAGGCATGGCGCTCAACCGCGACCTCTCGGTCCTGCTGGTGGAGGCGTTCGCCCGCGCGCGGGGGCGCGAGATCGACGTGGCCGACGCGCTCGCGGGCACCGGCGCGCGCAGCCTGCGCCTGACCGGCGAGGTCGAGGCGCCCATCATCGTGCACGCCAACGACGCCGACCCGCGCGGCGTCGCGGCCATGCGTGCCCATCCCGTCGGCGCCCGGCTGCGCATCCACGAGGGCGACGCGCACGCCTTCCTGGCCACGCAGCGCTTCGACGTCATCGACCTGGATCCTTGCGGCAGCCCGATGCCGTTCGTGGACGCCGCGATGCGCGCCGCCCGCGTCGGCGCCTTGGTGTGCGCCACCGCCACCGACACCGGCGCCTTGGCCGGCAAGTTCCCGCGCGTCTGCCGCCGCCGCTACGACGCCCACCACGGCCTGCACCCGGCGCCGTGGCGCGCCGAGGTGGGCCTGCGGGTGCTGGGCGGCGCGCTGGTGCGGTCGGCGGCGCGCTTCGAGCGGGTCGCGACTCCCGTGCTCTCCATCGCCTCGGGCCACTGGATGCGCGTGGTGGCGCGCGTCGAGGAGGGCAAGAAGGACACCGACGACGGGCTGCGCGGCCTCCGGAACGCCGTGCTGGACGCCGACGGCCTCGGCCGCATGGCGCCGGCGCACGAGGTCCCCGACGGCAAGTGGGCGGGGCCGCTGTGGGGCGGCCCGCTGCACGACGCCGGCCTGGTGGCCGCGATGCGCGCCGCGCGCGAGGGCAAGCAGTTGGCCCGCCCGAAGGAGGCGGACGCGCTCTTGGCCTTGTTCACCGAGGAGGCGGACGCGCCCGCGTTCTGGGTCGAGCCCGATCTGTTCCAGAAGCGGCTGGGGCCGCCGCCGCGCCGCGACGTGCTGATCGCGCGGCTGCGGGCGGCCGGCTTCGCGGCGGCGCGCGCGCACCTCGACGCGCAGGGCGTGCGCACGGACGCCGGCTTGGACGGGCTGCGGGCGTGCTGGGGCGGGTGAGTGCCGCCGTCAGGCCTCCGGTTCGGGGGGCGACAGGTTCAACTGGTCGATGAAACGCCGGTCCCACCCGCCCTTGGTCATCCGGAAGTCCGGGTTGCCAGCGGATGCCAGGTCGGCGCTTCCCTCCCGCTTCTTGCCGCCCATCCTGAAGTCCCATTCGGCGCGGTAGCCGCGGGGCGGCAGCAGGCGGACGGCCGGCACGGGCGGCTGGGGCTCGGCGTACACCGCCTCGAACTGGGCCCGTGCGTCCTCCCAGACGCCATCCGGGTTCTGGAGGTCGTAGCGGATGAGGACCGGCGGCGCGCTGGGCAGGCGCGTGAAGCGGTCCCAGAAGTAGCGGGATTTCATCAACTCGCCAAGGCGCTCCAAGAGGTCGAACGGACTTCCCCGGGCCATCGCCACCTCCCTTGCCATGTCCCCGCCCATCTGGGCATGGGTGGTCATGCCGAACGTGCTGCGCGTGAATGCCACGAGGGCCATCCTTTCCCCGAACTGCGGGACGGCGAGCAGCCAACTCTGGGCGGCCTTGATGTCCTCGTCGGCCGGGTGGGAATAGATGTCGCCGGTTCTCCGCATGAAGCGGAACGCCTCCGCGCCCCCGCTGGCGTCCAGGATGAGGCGAAGGGCCTCCGCCGTCACCGAGTAGGGCTCGACGTCGGAAGTGGACGCCCCTTTCGCCCGCAGGGCCTCAAGGACCCCCTCGACCTGCTTGCGGGCCGCCTTCAGGGTGTCCGCCAGGCTTTCCCAGCCGTCCACGTGCCAAAAGCGGTAGTAGTCGGGGACCGCGATGCAGGCGATCTTGCCTTCCTCCACGGCGGCCGCCAGCGCCGGCAACTGGATCGGGGGAACCAACACGATGGACTCGGACTGTTCCACGTGCAAGGTCACAACGTCGCCCGTCTGGGGGTGGCGCATGTAGACACCAAACTGTACCTTCACGGGGCGGGTGGCGGGCCCGGCCGGCCGGATGGCCACCTCCGGCGCGAACAGGAGCTCCCATGTTAGGTTGTCCTTGGACCGGGCCAGGCACGGGCGTTCGCCAGCCAGCCCGGAACCGCCGGCCTGCAGCCTCACGAGAATCTCGACGGGATGGCCGGCGACCATCGGCCGCCCCACTCCAAGCCTCACTCCCCGCAGATTCGGGCCGTTGGGCTGAAGCGGGAAGTCGGCGTCGAGGCCGACCTCCACCCAGCCGCCGGGCTCTTCGTTTCCCTTGATGGTCGGGCGGAGCTTGCCGACCACGGCGGCGCGCACCAGGTCCACACCAGGGATGCGCAGGGGCCGCGACCGCAGCTCGAGCTGGCGTTCGACGGGCGTGCCGCGCAGCCCGTCCACCTGCACGGTGAGGCTGGCCCGGACCCACCAGGGGACCGTGGTGTCCGGCAGCAGCGCGTCGAAGGTGTGCGTCCGCATCTGCTCGGGGTCCGTCGCCACCGGGACGGCGCCGCCGCCGGCCTGCTCCAAGGACCAGGCGACCGCGGACACCTTGAACGGCAGCGGCAGGTCGCCGCCGAGCGTCCCGGCCAGCGCGTCCGGGGTGGAGTCAAGGCCAGCCCCCGTCAAGGTCGCCTGGATGTGGTCCCCGATCTTGGGCGATGTCGCCGGCACCTCGACGCGGAGCTGCTGCGCCAAGGCGGCCTGCACCAGGTCGAGGCCGCCCAACTGGATGGGAACAGGGGGCAGCCGGAGGGCCGCCAACTCCTGGCCCGCGACCGCGGCAATCACGGTGGCGCCGACGATGGCCTCCGTGGAGGCCTCGGGCAGCAGGGAGCCGAGCGTGGCCTGCCGGACCGTGGGACCCGCGCCCGTGGCGGCGAGGGCCTGCCCGCTGGATGGGACCAGGGTCCAGTCCACGCGCCGCACCTCGAAGGGCAGGCCGGGGCCGTCGGGCACGGGGAGCAGGCCGGTGGCGCCGTCCGTGGCCTGGAAGAGGTGCGACTCCAGCCGGGCGACGACCGGCTTGCCGGGAGCCACAGACGCAGGCGCCTGGATGTGCAGGGCATCGCCCAACGCCTTGCCGACGTCCAGGCCGGCCACCGTGACCGCGGCCTGGAGGGTCAGGGACACCTCGCGGACGGGGATGGGGCCGAAGCCGCCGGCCTGGAGGCGGACCTGGGCCTCCAGCGCAAGCGCCGTGTCCTCGGCCAGAAGCGGCATGCCGTAGGACTGCTCCTGCGGCGCCTGCGACGGCAGGGCTTGGCCCGGGGCCGCCGAGCCGTCCCTGCGCTTGAGGCTCCATTGGACGCCGGCGAGCGCGATGGGCAAGGCGGGCACGCCGACGCCCAACGGGATGGCCTTGTCCTCCAGCACGGCGCCATCCAGGCGCACGGCCAAGGGCGCGAGAGGCGCCAGCCGGGCGGGGCAGCCGATGGCAAGCTGCCTGCGCAAGGCGGCCTCCAGGTCGAGCCCCAGGAAGCGAATCCGCACCGGCCCCAGCCGGACACGGGTGGGGGGAAGGCCGGTGGGCCGGGCCTCGAACGACAGCGCGACGGTGCGCGTCGTGTCCTGGGGCGGCAGCACAGGCAGGTTGGCCGCTTGGCCCGCCTCGTCCTTGACCTCCCACACGGGGTCCGCCAACTGGACGGGAAGGCCGGGGCCGCCCGCGATGGCCAGGCGCACGGTGGCGCCCCCGGCGGGGAGCCCGTCGGGCAGCAAGGGGGACAGGACGCCTAGGGTGGCCGTGGCGCCGGCGGGCACCGTGGCCGGCGCGTCCAGGGAGATCTGGGACAGCAGCAGCCCGAGGACGTCCACCCCCTCGATCCTCAGGGCGGTGCGCAGGGTCAAGGGCGCGTCCCCTTGCGTCGTCGGCACGAGGCCGCCGTCGCCGGCCTGGAGGCGGAACGAGGCCTCCAGCACGCAGGTCTCGTCCGTGCTGGGGAGCCCGGCGTCCAGGCGGGCGGCCAGGGCGGCGAAGCCGGTGCGGCCGGCGTCCCGCTGCCGTTCCTGCCCCGTCGTGTCCAAGAGGCGCCACTGGACGTTGGTAATCTTGAAGGGCACCGGCACGCCCTCCCCGAGGGTGGCGGTGCCGCCGACCTCGGTGGCGGCCGGGTCGGCCTGCGCGAACAGGGGGCAGGCAAGGCTGGCGGGGACGGGGCCGCCGGGCGGCACCGTGGCCGGGGCGGACAGGGTGATTTGCTGGGCCACGAGGTCCAGCACGTCGGCGCCTAGCCAACGCAGCGGGACGTCGGGCAGCGCAACCCAAGAGTCCGGCAGCGGCGGCAGCCCCTCGGCGGCCACCTGGTTCGGGTCGAAGCCGAACTGGAGCTTGACGACGAGGCGCAGGACCGTGTCAGCCTCGGGGACGCCGAGCTGGAGCGACCGGACCAGGTTCCGCCCCGCGGTGCCCTCGGCGAAGCGGTAGCGGGAGGCGGGCAGTTCGTCCCGCTCGCCGGGGGACCGGAAGAGCTGCCAGGTGGCGCCCTTGATGGAGAACGGCAGCCGCAGCGGCCCCGCCTCGAAGGCCGCGACCCCGTCGGGCAGCCGGTCGGCGACCTGCATCTCGTCCACCAGGCCGGGCACCTCGGGGAGCTGGCGGGCCCTGGGCGTCAGCTTGTACACCGGGTCCTCGTCCTCGCGGCGGACGAGGTGCTTGGTGAAGTCGGCGTTCTTGACCTGGACGTTGATGGGGAGCTGCACGCCGCGGGCCACGCCGTCGCGGGCGGCCTGGGCCTGCATGCGCTCCAGCCGGCCCTTCCCGGCCAGGACGGCAGCCCCGCGGTCGCTGCCCTGGCCCGTCTGCTGGAGGGGCCGTAGCCGGCGCATGGAGTCCTTGTTGTCGAGCACGGCCGCGAGCCGTTCCGGCAGGCCGCGGTCGTCGAGGATGGCCCGCGTGCGCTCCTGGAACCCGGGGGCCTGCATCATGGCGCGGACCTGCCCCTTGACGTCGGTGGACGCCAGGATGGAGGCGATGCGGCGGCGCAGGTCGCTGGTGTCCAGCAGGGCGCCGACGGTGCCGGCCGTGTCGCCCAGACGGCTGGCGCCTCCCAGGACGGGGGTGGCCTGGCGGGTCAGGTCGCCGGCGTCCACGTCGAAGCCGGAGCCCTTGCCGATGAAGGCGCTCACGACGCTGACGGCCCCGGCCACCGGCTCCACCAGCATGGCGAGGGCCTGCGCCACCTTCTCGGCGGGGTAGCCAAGCAAGTGGAGCGCCCGGGCGACCTCCTCGAACGGCTCGCTCAAGAGGCCGATGATGCCCGCGATGCGGTCCAGGGGGATCAGCAGGACGGCGGCCACGTCAGCGATCTTGTCCACCGGCAGGGAGGCCAGGGCCAGGGCGGAGGCGACGCGGTCGACGGGCTCGCTCAACATCGCCAGCGTGGCGGCGACCCGGTCGGTGGGCTCGCTCAGAAGCGCCATGACGCCGGCCAGGCGGTCGATGGGCTCGCCCAGCATCGCCAGGGTCGCGGCCACGCGCTCGGCAGGGTCGTTCAGGATGGCGATCGAAGTGGCCACGTCGTGCAGCGCGAAGGCGCCGGGGGCGGCGGACCTGCCCGCGATGGCGTTGAGGGCGGTCATGGCGCCGTCCAGGCCCACGCTGCCCGTGACCTCCAGGATGGGCTTGCCCTGGAGCGAGGCGGTCTTGACGACGAACTCCGTCTCCTCGGCGCCGCGGGGCAGGATGGAGGCGCGCAGGATGCCGCCGGCCGGCACGGCGGGGGCGGAGACCTGGACCTTGAACAGGCGGCCCAGCTGGCCGTAGACCTCGCGGGTGGCCATGGGCTCCAGGTCCACGGGGATGGGGATGTCGTGCCGGACCGCGAGGCCGTCCGCCATGGCCTCCAGGTGGGCCACCACGAACGCCGGGGTCGCCGTGGCAGGGTCGGCGTCCCCCAGGATGCGCGGCCGGAACAGGAACGTCGGCGTCCGGCTGTGGACGGGGCCGACCAGCGTGGCTTGGCGCTGCGGCATGGGGTTGGCGTAGTCCGGCGTGCCGTCGGCCTTGGCCGGGTAGGCCTGCCACCGAACCTTGGCCATGGCGCCCACGTCCAGCGCCGTCGGGCCGGCGGGGGTCGTGGCCAGGACGGCGCCGGGGAGCTGGAGCTGCGGCGCGAACGGCTGGCCGGGCTTCAAGGCGACGCGGGAGGGCGTGACGGTGGCGCTCTGCAGCGCGGCCAGCAGCAGCCCGGAGGGGGACGGTGGGCTTGGAGTGCCGCCCGAGGGGGCCGACGGGGGCGTCAGCGGGCTCGACGGGGCGATGGGGATGGACGGGGTCGTGGGGGAGTCTGGCATGGAAGGCACCGTGGGCGTCGCAGGGGAAGGGATGGCAGAAGTGGAGGGGACCGACGGGGCGGCCGGGCTGCCCGTGGCGCTCCTCAGGTCCTGCGGCCTCCGGTTCGTCGGGTTGAGGTCCGGCATCGGGCCACGAGGCCAGGGAATACAGGTGAGGCTTTCGGCTAATCCTGGCCCAAGGCGGACGCTGGCGCCGATTGCCCGCCAGCGCTATGGCTTCGGCACCCGGACCAGCATCGACACCGCGTTGCCGCCGCCCAGGCACAACGTCGCGATGCCTTGGCCGCCGCCGCGCCGCTTGAGCTCATGCGTGAGCGTCAGCAGCACGCGCGCGCCGGAGGCGCCTATGGGGTGGCCGAGCGCGACGGCGCCGCCGTTGACGTTGAACCGGTCCTCGGGGATGGCCAAGGCCTTCTGGACGGCGCAGGAGGCGCTCGCGAACGCCTCGTTGTGCTCGACCAAATCCACTTGGCCCATCGACACCTTGGTGGCCGCCATCAGGTTGCGCACCGACTGGATGGGCGCCTCCATGACCCATTCGGGCTTGGTGCCGGAGGCCTCGTAGCCGGCGATCTCGGCCAGGATGGGCAGGTTGTGCCGCACGGCGTAGGACTTGGAGGCCACCACCACGGCGGCGGCGCCGTCGGAGAGCTGGCTGGCGTTGCCGGCGGTGACCTGGCCGGTGGCGCGGAAGCTGGGCTTGAGCTTGCCCAGGCCGGCCTCGTCGGAGTCGGCGCGGATGCCCTCGTCGTGCGTGACCTTGAGCGGCGGGCCCTTGCGCTGCGGCACCTCGACGGCCACGGTCTCGTCGTCGAACCGGCCGGCCTGCTGCGCGGCGGCGGCGCGGCGGTGGCTGCGCGCGGCCAGCTTGTCGGCGTCCTGGCGCGTGACGTGGTGGCGCTCGGCGACGATCTCGCCGGTCTCGCCCATGTGGAAGCCGTTGTAGTGGTCCCACAGGCCGTCGTGAATCATGTGGTCGACCAGCTTGGCGTCGCCGAGCCGGAAGCCGGTGCGCGAGCCCATTAGGAGGTGGGGCGCGTTGGACATGGACTCCATGCCGCCGGCCACGACGACGTCGCGGTCGCCCGCCTTGATGGCCTGCGCCGCCAGCATGACGGCCTTCAGGGCGCTGCCGCACACCTTGTTGATGGTGACCGAAGGCACCGTGTCCGGGATGCCGGCGCCAAGGGCCGCGGCGCGCGCCGGGTTCTGGCCGAGGCCCGCCTGCAGCACGTTGCCGAGGATGACTTCCTGGACGTCCTTGGGCTGGAGGCCCGACCGCCGGACGGCCTCGCGCACCGCGACGGCCCCAAGCTCGGTGGCCGTCAGCGAGGACAGGCCGCCTTGGAACCGGCCGATGGGCGTGCGGGCGCCGGCCAGGAGGACGGGGACTTCCACAAGGCTGCGACTGGGGGCGACGAGAAAGCGGTTTGGGCCTGCCAAGCCTTTTGAACCAGTCCCCGGGCTCCATCACCGATGGCCGTTCCCGCCACGCGCTGGCTGCTCCTGGGGGCCGGGGCCGTGCTCCTGCTTGCGGCGTTGCCGTCGACGGACGCCCAGACCGTGCCCTACACCACCATCACGTCGGCCGGCCCGCTCTCGCAAATCTCCATCGGCACCGACCTTGCGTGCCAAGTGACGCGCGTCGGCGACGCCCTGTTCGAGTTCTTCCCGGCCGGCACCGAGCCCGGCGACTGCGGCACCTTCCTCATGGAGGACGGGGTGTTGAGCACGCCCGACTTCGCCCGCCACGCCGGCGCCATCCCGCCCACGGCCACCACCGGGGCGTTCACCGGCGCGCTGCCGTTCATCGCCGTCAGCCAGTCGGCCGTCAGCGGCGCCGGCACCTCCGCCAGCCCGTACAAGCTCACCACCATCGTGACCGCAGGCGACGCCACCGTCAGCCAGGCGGACGAGTACGTCGTCGGCAACGACTACTACACCACCCTCGTGACCGTCACCAACGACGGCACCGCGGCGCATTCCTACCGCCTGTGGCGCGCCGGCGACTGCCAGCTCCAGGACTCGGACTACGGCTACGGCTACGCCGACCCGCCCGGCGACTACGCCGCCGTCGGCTGCACCGAGAACCCGGACAACGTCCCGCCCGGCCGCATCGAGATGTGGGTGCCCAAGACGCCGGGCAGCCGCTACTACGAGACCTCCTTCGGCACCGTCTGGAACCAGATCGGCTCCGGCCTGATGTTCCCGAACAGCTGCGCCTGCGGCTCGTTCGTGGACAACGGCGCCGGCCTGAGCTGGGACTTCGTCCTGCCCCCCGGCGTGTCCGCGACCTTCACGCACGACACCCTGTTCTCGCCGCTCGGCACCATTCCCCCACCGCCGCCCCCGCCGAACCCGCTGCCCGTCCCCCGGTTCACGGTCGAGGCGCGCACCGCCTGCGAGGACTCCACCGTCCACTTCACCGACGCCAGCACCGACGACGGCAGCGTCGTCTCCTGGCTGTGGGACTTCGACGACGGCAGCCCCGCCAGCACCGTGCGCCACCCGGTCCACCAGTACACCGCCGCGGGCACCTACGACGTCAAGCTCACCGTGACCGACGACAAGGGCGCCACCGCGTCGCTCACCAAGGCCGTCTTCTCGGTCGGCGACCCCAACTGCTGCCCCAACCTCCAGAACCTCTCCACCGTCGAGGTGCCCGAGGGCACGCTGGTCCGCTTCGACCTCGTCGTCACCGACCACGAGCACGACCCCATCACGTTCGCCTATGTCAGCGACCTGCCGACCACGGCGGACGCCCTGCTCGACGCCGGGACCTTCACCTGGCGCACCGCGGCCGGCGACAGCGGCGTCTACACCATCACGTTCTCCGCCAGCGACGGCGGCTGCACCGACGAGGCCACGGTCGAGGTCAAGGTCGTGCCGGCGCCCGTGCCGATGCAGGTCAAGGACTTCGACCTGGACGGCGTCGCGGACGACGCCGACAACTGCCCCAGCGACAGCAACGGCGACCAGGCGGACGCCGACCACGACGCCGTCGGCGACGTCTGCGACCCCGACCCCGTCACGCCCGGCGACGACGCCGCGACCCGCACCGCGCGCGCCGGCTCCGGCCTGGACCGCGACCGCGACGGCGTGGCCGACGGCGCGGACAACTGCCCCGGGACCGCCAACCGCGGGCAGGAGGACCTCGACGCCGACCGGCTGGGCGACCTGTGCGACCCCGACCGCGACGGCGACGGCGTCCCCGAGGCCAGCGCCTTGGACGTCTTCACCGACAACTGCCCCGGCGTCGGCAACCCAGACCAGGCCGACGTCGACCAGGACGGCACCGGCGACGCCTGTGTCGCCATCGCCGCCTCCGGGCGCGCCCGCCAAGGCCTGTCGAACGACGAGGCCAGCCTGGCACGGCAGCGCGGCTCCGCGGCAGGCCCCATCGTGCTGGGCCTGTCCGTGGGCGCCGCGGTGGCCGCAGTCGTCGCGGCGGTGGCGGTCGGCATGGCCCGGCGGCGCAGCAGCTAACGCAAACCGAGCGACTTCGCGATGACCATCCGCTGAACCTCGGACGAGCCCTCGCCGATCTCGCACAGCTTGGCGTCGCGGAACATGCGCTCGACGGGGTAGTCGCGGGTGTAGCCGTTGCCGCCGTGGACCTGGATGGCCTGCGTGGTGGCCCACATGGCGACCTCGCTGGCGTAGAGCTTGCCCATGCTGGCTTCGCGGGTGAACGGCTTGCCCTCGTCCTTGAGGGTCGCGGCGCGGTGCAAGAGCAGGCGGGCGGCGTCGATCTGGGTCGCCATGTCGGCGAGCTTCCACTGGATGGCCTGGTTGTGCGCGATGGGCTTGCCGAACTGCTTGCGCTCTTGGGCGTAGGCGAGGCTGGCGTCGAAGGCGCCTTGGGCGAGGCCGAGGGCGAGGCTGCCGATGGCGATGCGGCCGGCGTCCAAGGTCTTCATGGTGCCGAGGAAGCCCTCGCCGACCTTGCCGACGACGCCCTCGTCCGGGACGTGGAGGTCCTCGAAGTAGAGTTGGCTCGTGATGCTGCCGCGCATGCCGAGCTTGTCCTCCTTCTTGCCGAGGTGGAGGCCTTTGGCGCCGGCCTTGGCCACGAACGCCGTGATGCCCGCCGGACCCTTCGCCGGGTCGGTCTTGGCCATGATGGTGAAGACGCCGGCGATGTGGCCGTTGGTGATGAACTGCTTCTGGCCATCGAGCCGCCAGCCATCGCCGTCGCGCACCGCCGTCGTCGCGAGCCCCGCCGCGTCCGAGCCCGCGCCCGGCTCGGTGAGGCACCAGGCGCCGATGACCTTGCCCTGCGCCATCGGGCGGACGTAGGTTTCCCGTTGCGCCGCGTTGCCTTGGGTGTAGATGTGGCTGATGCCCAGGCCGTTGTGGGCCGCAAGGCTGAGGGCAAGCGAGCCCGAGACGCGGGCGATCTCCTCGATGGCCATGTTGTAGGCGACCGTGTCGAGCCCGGCGCCGCCGTCCTCCTGCTTCACGGTCATGCCCAAAAGCCCCAGCTCGGCCATGCGCGGGACCAGCGTGTCCGGCCACCAGTCCTCCTGGTCCATGCGGGCCGCGATGGGGGCGACCTCGCGCTCGGCGAACTCGCGCATCGTCTGGCGGACGAGCTGGTGCTCAGGGGTGGCCATCATTTGCATGGCGGGCCGACGCCGGCGCGCCCCTTTCAGGCTTCTTGTGGGGTCAAACCGCCCGCAGCTGCGCCGCCAACCCGAGCCGGCGCCGGCTGCGCACGCCGATGAACAGGCCGATCGCCATCGACAGCAGCGTCACCAGGAGGGCGGAGCCGACGGCGGTCAGGCTCAACGCGAAGCCGAGCGGCAGCGGGGCGCCGTGGACGTTCGCCAAGGCGCCGGGCAGGAGCCAGACGCCGAGGGCCACGAGGGCCGCGGCGATCAGCAGGCCGCCGAGGCCGATGCGCAGCACCTCCAGGCCCAAGGCGTTCCGGAGGACGCGGGCGGGGACGCCGATGGCGGTGCAGACGGCGAGCTCGCGTTGCTGGGCGGCGAGTTGGCGGGCAAGGCCGTGGCTGACGAGGAAGGTGGGAATGAGGAACAGCACGGCGCCGACGAACACCACGACGGCGGACAGGATGGCCATGGTCTCGCCGACGTAGTTCTGGGCGAAGCCTTCGGGCCCTTGCACGGCCCAGTTGCGCTCCTTGCCGAGGGTTGCGAGGCCCGCCGTCTCGCCCCAGACCGCGATGGCGTTGGCGCTGCGCTCGTGCGGCGGGCGGGCGACCATGGCGCGCACGTCCGGGGCGGCGGCGATCATGGTGTAGCCGTCGAGCACATCGACGCTGGTGTCGTACAACCCCACGACCTCGACGGAACGCCGAATCGGCAGGCGGTAGCGGTTGCCGAGGTCGACTTGGGCGCTGGTGGCCTCGATGTTGAGGGCGCCCGCGACCGTCATCGGGGCGATGTTGGCGGCGGCGGCCGACTCGCCAGGGGTCAAGAACTGCGACAGCCGGCGCAGCGACATGACGACCTCCAGCGTGTCGTTGCTGGACTCGCGGGGCATCCGGCCCGCGACCAGGTGGCGCTCCAGCAACGCGCGGCCCGGGTCGCCGGCGTCGAGGCCGACGAGCGAGCCGAGCGCGATGGCCTCGGTGGCGTTGCCGGCGGAGCCGGGCGCCTCGACGATGAACTGGTCGCGCTCCAGCAGGGCGGCCTCCAGGAAGCCGCGCCGGCTCATGACGTACTGCGCCTCGACGCGGTAGGAGACGATGCGGCCCGCCTTCGCGAGCCCGCCGCCGCCGTCGGGGCCGGTGGTCTTGTTGAGGTCGAACCACGCGGGCGGGAGCGCGCCGGGCCGGTCGCGGGTGATGCGCAGGTCGCCCGTGTAGAAGTCCGCGACGCGCTCCAGCGTCTCGGCCTCGGTGCCTTCGAGGATGCCGGCGGCACCGATCATCAGGCCGAGGGTGCCGGCGAGCACCAGCGAGGCGCTCCAGGCCCAGCGGCGCGCGTCGCGCAGCCAGCCGCGGGCCAGGAGGGTGGCGGCGCTGCGCGGCCTCACGGGCGGCCTCCGGGGAAGTGGACGTGGCCGAGGTCGCCGCCGGCGTCGGCGTAGGCGCGGGCGCGGTCGAAGGTCTTCTCGAGCTGGCCGAGGTGCACCATGGCGAGGCCGGGGAACACCAGCGGCGAGGTGGTGGTGCCCAGCACGACGCCGGAGATGGGCGCGTCCACGGCGTCGACGTGGCGGCCGAGCGGGTCGTGGATGGTGCCGAGAGGGTCGCCCTTGCGGACGATGTCGCCGGGCTCGACGTCGAGGTCGAGGATGCCGCCGTGGTCGCTGCGGACCCACTCGGCCTCGCGCACCAGGATCTGCAGCGGCGGCTTGGTGGGCTTGCCGTCGGCCATGCCGAGGTGGCGCAGCAGGCTCACGAGGCCGGCGTGGCCGACCTCGACGACGCGGCGCTGGAACCGGCCGGGCTCGCCGGCCTCGAACAGCAGGCTCGGGACGCCGGCCTCGGTGGCGGCGCGGCGCAATGATCCGCGGGGCCCGTCGCCGTGCACCATGATGGGGATGCCGAACGCCTTCATGAGCGCCTTGAGCTCGGGGCGGTCGGCGTCGCCGCGGATGTGGCAGAGGTTGGTGTTGCCGTCGGCGGCGGTGTGCAGGTCGACGCCGAAGTCGCAGCCGCGGACGATCTTGCGGAACACCTGGTCGGCAAGGCGGGCCGCCATGGAGCCCTTGGGGTCGCCGGGGAAGTGGCGGTTGAGGTCGCGCCGGTCGGGCAGGTAGCGCTCGCCGGACTCGAAGCCGAAGCGGTTGACGATGGGGACCGCGACCAGGGTGCCGGCCACCAGCAGGCCGTCGATGCCGTCCAGGAGGCGGCGGACGATGGCGACGCCGTTGATCTCGTCGCCGTGGATGGCGCTCGTGACGTAGAGCACCGGGCCGTCCTTCTTGCCGCGCGCCACCGTCACCGGGATCCGCATCGGCTGGTGCGCGACCGACTCGCTCACCTTGAGGTCCACCTGCGCGACGTCGCCCGGCGCCACCACGCGGCCCGCGAACCGGCCGTCCTTGAGGGCCGCGGCCATCACGTCCCCCTCGCGCCGGCCCGCCCGCGCTCGGCGGCGTGGCGCACGATCTCGCCCGCGATGTCGAGCCCGGTCGCCTGCTCCAGGCCTTGGAAGCCGGGGCTGGCGTTGACCTCGATGACCTTCGGCCCGTCGTCCGACTCCAGGTAGTCGACGCCCGCGACGTCGAGGCCGAGCAGGCGGGATGCGCGCAGCACCTTGGCCTCGTCCTCGGGGGTCAGCACGAGCGGCCGCCCGACGCCGCCGCGGTGGATGTTGGAGCGGAACTCGCCGACCTGGGCCTCGCGCCGCATCGCGCCCACCACCCGGTCGCCGACAACGAACGCGCGCACGTCCTTGCCCTTCGACTCATGGATGAACTCCTGCAAGAGGACGGTGTGGCCGAGGCTCCAGAACGCCTGCAGCATCGCCTCCAATCCCTCCCGCGACTCGGCCAGCATGACCCCGATGCCTTGCGTGCCCTTGAGGAGCTTGAGGACGCACGGAATCCCGCCCACCTGGTCGATGGCCTCGTCGAGGTCGTCGGTGACCCGGATGACCGCCGTGCGCGGGATCGGGATGTGGGCGCCGGCCAGGAGCTGGAGGGAGCGCAGCTTGTCGCGGGCGCGCTGGATGGCCTCGCTGCCGTTGACGACCGGGACGCCCATCGCCTCGAACTGCGCGACCACGGCGCAGCCCTCGTCGGTCACGGAGGTGCCGATGCGGGGCACCACGGCGTCCACCTCGCGGCGCTGCACCGGGTTCCCGCCCGACCAGAGCTGCGGGGCGCTGGGGTGCAGCACCAGGTTGCAGCCGAGCACGTCCAGGTGCTCGAAGGCGTGCCCCTGCGTCCGGCACGCCTGCTGGAAGCGGCGCACCGAGTAGAGGCGCACCTCCCGCGTCAGGAACAGCAGGCGCACAGGGACTCCACAGGTTTCACGCATTTAGCCGACACGCCGGGCCGGGGGCCGCCGCGCGCGTGAGCGCGCAGGACCGAGGGCGCCCGCCTGCGCGAGCGCCAGCGAGCGCACGGGCCGAGGGCGCGGCCCCCTTGCCGTGGGGGTGCGGGGGCAAAGCCCCCGCTGGAGGGCGGACAAACGCCCCAGGCGGTTGTCCGCGTTACTCCAGCATGCCCGTCGTCTGGCACGTCGGGCACGTCACCGGCAGGGGCAGGACGCCCACCGCCTGGAACGGGTTGTTGCACGACGGGCACTTGACCTCGTGGACCGGCAGGCCGGTGGCCTCGTCGATGCCGAGGGCCTCCGGGTCGGCCGACTCCCACGAGTACGCCACCCCTCCGGCCGCGGCGGCCTTCTGGCGGCCGCGCAGCACGAAGTAGATGATGATGCCCGCGATGATCAACGCCAGCGCGATGCCTGCCAGGACGTAGACCCAGGCGGGGATTTCGCCGGGCGTCTGGTTCTGGAGGGCCTTGAACTGGCCGGAGACGCTTGGGTCGGCTTGGCGCTGGTCCTGCGCGAACACCATGTTGACGCGGTAGAGCGAGTTCTCGTCCGCGCCTTGGGTGACGTCCGTGAAGTTGCCGCTCTTGAGCTCGCTGTAGCTGCCGGGCTGGGTCGTGACCAGGGTCGGGATGCCGGCGTCGAGGCGCCAGATCTCGATGGCCTCGAGGGTGCCGGGCAGGTCCGACTCGGGCGGCAGGGTCCAGGTGATGGTGTTGAGGTCGACCTCGACGCCGTCCTGGATCTCGACGGGCTTGCGGACGATCTCGACGTTGTCCTTGAGGCGGTCGTTGGCGGCGGCGATGGCGTCCGCCGCCAGCACGGGGGAGCCGCGGCCGAACGAGAAGTGCGCCGTCGGGGTCGAGCCGCCGCCGCTGAAGGCCGCGACGTGGAACGTCCAGTCGCCTTCGGAGGGGATGTCGACGGTGACGCTGGTGCCGGTCACGGACTTGTCGGCGGCCAGCACCTGGTAGGCGGGGCTGCCGGTCAGGGCGTAGCGGTACACGACGGTGGACTCGGGGTCCTCCAGCTTGTTCCACGAGAAGATGCCCTGCACCTTGGGGGCCGTCTCGCCGGCCTTGTGGCTGGTGCTCGAGACCGTGAGGGTGCCGACGGGCGCCGTGGCGTCGCGCGAGGTGAGCGCCGTGACGGCGTTGGAGACGCCGCCGGCGTTGCCCGCCTCGTCCACGGCGCGGATGGCGAAGTGGTACTGGGTGGTCGGGTTCAAGCCGACGAGGCGCAGGGTCTGCGTCTGGTTGACCGCCGCCATGGCGGCGGGCTCGAACTCGGGCGTGATGCCGTTCGGGTTGACCAAGGCGTCGAAGCCGGCGGGGTCGATGGCGCTGGTGGACACCTTGAAGACGTAGCTCGTCACGGCGCCGCCGGCCAGGCTGTCGTCCGCGGGCGCGGTCCAGGCCAGCAGCACCGAGTTGGCGAGCACGGCGTCGGTCTGCACGCGCAGGTCCGTGACCTTGGCCGGGGGCGTCACGTCGGCGCCGACCGACAGCTTCTGCTGGAAGTTCGGCACCGCCTTGCGCTGCACCGGCACCACGGTGGGGGCCTTCTCGTAGATGGTGTCCTTCTCCGCGTTGATGCGGTCGGTGGTCAGGTCGGAGTTGGTGAGGGCGCGGTCGAGCGGGATGATGGCCTTCTCGTTGCAGCCGTCGGCGTCCTCTTCGAGGTTGCCGGTGCAGTCGACGTCGGGGACGTGGATGACGTTGACCGCCTGTCCCGTCTCCGGGTTGGACACCGCCTTGCCGGCAACACCGCCGGGGTTCGTGGTCGCGTCGTTGTTGTGGTAGAAGAAGTCCTCCGACACCAGCTTGCCTTGGGCGCCGTCGTCCACGGGCTCGCTGAAGTGGAGGGTCAGGACACGCTCGCCGACGTAGCCTTCGATGCCCACGATGACGGGGCGGGAGTCGTCCTGCTCGACCACGGCGAACTCGTCGAAGTCCACCATGACGTTGCCGACGATGTCCGCGAGGCCCTTGCTGTCGGGGTCGCGGCGGTAGGTCAGCTCGGGGCGGGCGTCCGTGTCGGGCACCGTGTCCGGGTTGAACAGCACCGTGAGCTCGCGGTCGTTGGAGCGCAGCGCGCCCAGGGTCTCGTTGAGGTCGTAGCTGCGGAAGCCGTTGACCTCGTGGATCGGGGCCTGCGCGGCGCCGAGGCGCTGCACCAGCCAGTCGCGGCGGTCGAAGGTGGAGTCCTTGACGGACTCGCTCATGGTGAGGCGGTAGCCGTCGATGCGGCCGTCGCCCCAGAGGTTCACGGCGGGCTTGTCCGGGATGCCGTCCTTGTTGACGGCGGGCGTGTCCACGGTGCGGGCGGCCATGACGACCGGCGGGGCGCCGTCGGAGACGGGGGCGGTGTACTGCGCCTTGGTGCTGGCCAGGAGGCCGCAGTCCTTGGTGGTGGCGGCGTCCGGGTGGTGGAAGTGGGTGAGGCGCTGCAGCTGGCAGTACTGCGGCATCCGGTTCTCCGGCACCGACAGGTCGGCGAACAGGCCGCGCGCCGTGGTGGTGAAGGTCGGCAGGTGGCCGGTGTCCATGCGGATGCCGGTGTCCTGGTTGAAGTAGCGCTCGACGCAGTCGCGGCTGGTCACGATGTACTCGCCGGTGGGGCTGCGCTCGACGTTGATGGCCTTGATGATGCCGACGTTGTCGTTGACCACCAGGCCGGTCTCCCAGCGGTAGAGGCCGAGGCACTCCTGCGAGCGGTCGTCGGTGGCGCGCAGGTTCTGCATCATCACGAGGCCGACCTGGGAGATGCCGCCGACCGGGGTCCAGGAGTCGGGGCAGAAGTTGGGGGCGGTGTTGGCGTTCGAGCAGAACGTGACGTCGTCCACGGGCTCGCTCATGGTGAGCTCGAGGCCGTCGAGCCAGCCGTTGTGGTCGGTGTCCACGGTGCGGACCTGGACGATGCGCGGCGGCGTGTCGTCCACGAAGGCGGCGCCGGGCGACGGCAGGTCGTGGTCGCGGCCCTTGGCGTCCAAGGTGCCGGTGCCCTTGACGCGGGCTTCCTGCTCGTAGAACAGGTCCGGGTTGTCGCACGGCAGGAACGCCTGGTCGTTGGTCTCGGGGAGGCCGCTGCCGACGATCTTCTTGCAGTGCGGGCGGATCGAGGTCGGGGTCGCGTCGACGTCGGTGGGGCGGGCCTTGGCGTCGAGCTTGACGACGATGAAGTCCTGGTCGACGGCGCGGAAGTAGTCGCCGATGAGGCCCTGGGGGCCGACGCCGGTGCCGGCCGCCGTCACGATGTCCATGTTGGACACCGAGATCGGCTGGGGCGTCGTGACGCCGGGCTCCTTGGCGGCGCGCACGGGGCCGTTGAACCAGAGCTTGAGGGCGTCGGAGCCGATGTCGACCTCGGCGCGCACCAGGAGGGGGCGGGTGATGTGCCGGACGGACGCGGGGGCCGTGAGCGGGTGCCACATCTTGAGGCCGGCCGCGTCCTTGATCTTCGAGTCGCAGGGCGGGTCCTCGCCGGGGGCGCAGGCGGCGCCGCTGGAGGCGACGCCGAGCATGTCGCCCTTGAGCGGGTGCACGTCGTTGGGGCCGAAGGTGTAGGGCGTGCTCGTGACCGGGTTGATCGAGGTCTTGATGGTGGCCTGGTGGCCGGTGCGGGGGCCGGGCTGGTGCGTGATGGCGCCGAAGCGGGAGTCGGCGATGCTCAGGACGCACGGGCTCGCGGCGGGGCAGCCGACCTTGCTGTCGGGGGCGCTGCCGCCGTCGTCGAAGAACAGCAGGTCCTGCAGGCCGACGCCGGTGGCGGGGTCCTGGGCGTTGCCGGTGCCGACGACCGGCTCGCTGAAGGTCACGTGGACGCCGTCGTAGCCCTGGAGGCCGTAGGCGGCGACGATGACCGGCGGGGCGCGGTCGGTGGCCTGGACGTTGATGCCGCGCAGCGGGTTGCCGGCCTCGTCGCGCAGGCTGGTGCCGGCGTAGCGCAGGTTGACCTGGTCGCCGGTGTCGTAGTACGGCATCTCGTTGACCAGGAAGACCACGCGCACCGGGTTGTCCGGGTTGACGAAGTAGGCGTTCTGGATGGTGTAGCCGGCGTCCGTGAGGCTGGAGCCGAACAGGCGGCCGCGGGCGGTGAGGGTGAACAGGCGGGCGTCGAACGACTTGGCGTCGAGCTTCTTGGGGAAGTCCGCCACGAAGCGGTCGATGTGGCCGTTGTGGTCGATGTCCTGCATGATGACCGCCGGCGGGTCCGGGGGCACGCTGTCGATGCGCAGCACCAGGCTCGGCAGCTGGCCGCAGGGCGCGTTGCAGTCCGCCGCGGGGATCGGGGCGGCGCCGGTGAAGGGCGGGTTGGTGTGGATGCAGGTGAACTCGGGGGCGCGGGTGCTGGCGCAGGTGGTCTCGAAGGCGACCCCGGGCTGGCACTCGGCGCCGCAGTAGCCGCGGACCTGGATGTGGTACTCGTCGTCCTGGGCGGCGCCGCGCTGGCTGAAGGCGACGTTGAAGTCCTGCGGCGTGCCCGAGCGCAGCTCCTGGGTGCCGTCGGAGACGAAGCGGAGGATCTTGGCGGCCGTGGAGGTGGCGGCCTCGACCTTCCAGCCGGGGCGCATGGCGTAGCTGGTCTCCTTGATCCAGTCGAACTTGACGGCCGTGGCGCACAGGTCGCGCGGCGGGCCGCGGCAGGCCGGCGTCGAAGTGTCGTCGCGCATGAACCAGACGAACTCGATGGTCGTCATCGGGTTGAGCGGGTCGCCCTGCGACACCCGCACCAGGCGCTCGGCGCTGATGCCCTGCTTGACCATGATGACGTTGGTCGTGAAGCTGGGCTCGACGGAGACGCTCATGAGGCCAGCGGGGGCGACGCCTGCCTCCGCCTCGGGCACGATGGCTTGCGAGATGGAGAACACCATCAGGAAAGCCAGCACGTAGGGGAGGGACGCGGATTTTCGGTTGACCATACGCCACCAGCGGGGTAAGGCATCCAATCCTGGGGGTATTTAAAACGCCAAGGAACAGATTCGGCTCGGGACGAACACGCTGCGCGGTTCGTCCCGCCTGTTGGGAACGGGGGCTGCGCCCCTGCGACCCCCCGGCTTGGGGGCCGCTCCTCGCGCCGGCGCGCTCGCTTCGCTCGCACGGGCCGGCCCGCTCGTCCTGTGCGCTCACGCGCACGGCGGCCCCCGGCTCGACGCTCGACCCGCCAGCTTCCAGCGAATCTGTGGAATCTGTGTCCAGTGGGGACGAAAACAGGGAGAAGGAAAGGAAAAAGGGCCGTCTCGGCTTTACTGGAGCAGGCCACCGACGCCGCAGTTGGGGCAGGTGATCTGCAACGGCAGCGTGCCCACCGCCTGGAACGCCGTCTGGCAGCTCGGGCAGCGGACGTCGTGCGCCGGCAGGCCGCTGGTCGGGTCGGTGCCGGCCGGCTGGTCCTCGGTCCAGGCCTCGGCGGCGCCGGGGCCCTTGCGGCGCATGGCGTACACGACGAAGCCCACGATGGCCAGGAGCACGACGGCGCCGATGGCGATGAGGATCCACATCAGGTTGGACTCGGCCGGGGTGACGTCGCGGACCTTGGAGAAGCCGCTGAGGGATTCGGCCTGCTCCTGGCCGGAGGCGAACACCATGTCGACGCGGTAGGCCGACGCCAGCGTCGCCTTGTCGGAGGTGTCCGTGACCGAGCCGGTCTTGAGGTTGGTGTAGTCGCCGTTGACGCGCTGGACCTCGGTGGGCTTGCAGCCGGCGCTGGGCTCGCAGTCGAGGCGGTACACCACGACGGCCTCCAGGTTGGCGCGCGACGGCAGGAACTCCTCGGGCGGCAGCTCCCACGTGATGGTGGTGGACTTCGCCTTGTCGTCGCGGACGGCCGTGAAGTTGACGTACTGGTTGGCGACCCGGATCTCCTGCTTGTCGAGCGGCGAGTAGCCGACGCCGAAGTTGTAGTGGCCGGTGGCGCCGCAGCCGCCGCCGCTGCACGCGGCGACGTGGAAGGTCCAGACGCCCTCGGTGGACACGACGACCTCCTTGCTGAGGCGGGTGGTCATCTCGTCGGTCGCGGTGGCGACGTAGCCGGGGTCGTGGTTGACCGCGGTGTGGTAGGTGACCAGCGACTCGTCGTCGCGCGCCGGCGTCCAGTCGAAAATCGCGGTCTTGCTGTTGCTGGGGCGGGTGACGTCGGGGCGGTGCGTGCTCGAGGTGATGACCGGGGTGCCGATGGGCGGCGTCGGGTCGACGGCCGTGGTGGCGCTGACCGTGCCGGTGCCGATGCCGCCAAGCTGGGGCTCGGGGGCGGAGTCGTCGAACGCGGCCACGGCGAAGTAGTACAGCGTGTTGGACTTCAGGCCGCGCACCGTCACCTGCTGCATGACACCGGGGCCGGCGAGCGCGCCGAGGTCCGGGTTGAACACGGCGACCAGGTCGTCCAGCTCCATCTCGTTGCGCGAGCCGTCGGTGAACGGCTTGGCGGCGGCGTCGGAGTAGCCGAAGGCGATGGTGCCCGGGGCGGCCGGCGACAGGAAGTTCTCCGGCGTGATGGGCTCGGAGGACACCTTGACGAGGTAGCCGGTGACGTTGGCGTAGGTCTTGCCGTCGCGGGCGGGGGCCGGCAGGGTCGAGGTGCCGTCGTTGCCGGGCGCGGTCCACTGCAGCGTCACCGAGTTGGCGGTGATGAGCGGGGCGACGACCGAGGCGGTGACGTTGCCCGGGGGCACGCCGTCGCGGGCGAAGTCCATGCCGTGCGGCTTGTAGGACGCGACCTTCTTGGCCTGCACCGTCGGCGAGGTCTCGAACACCGAGTTCGGCTGGGCCGCGATGGTGTCGTCGTTGATGTCGCCGGTGCTCAGCGGGGCATTGAGGGTGATCACGACCGAGCGCGTGGCCGGCTTGTGCACCACGGCGTCCTGGTCGGCCATGCCGGAGGCGGCGCTCTCGGCGACCTTGTTGGCGTTGACGTTGCCGTACTGGAGGGCGCGGCGCGACAAGGCGCCGTGGCTGCCGTCGTCGACGGGCTCGCTGAACAGCAGCGTCACGTCGGCGCGGCCCGCGATGGCGGCGATGCCGACGATGACGGGTCCGGCGTCGTCCGCCTCGTTGACGCCGATGGAGCCGAAGGGCAGCAGGCGGTTGCCGACGAGGTCGTCGAGGCCGGCGCGGGCCTGGGTCGAGCCGAGGTAGTGCAGCTCGGGGCGCGCGTCGGTGTCGGCCACCTTGCTGGGCTCGAACTGGATGGTGATGACCGTGTCGTTGCTGAGGGCCTTCTGGTCGGCCTTCTTGGTGACGTGCGGCTCGTAGGTGCGCATCCCGGTGACCTTGTAGCCCGCGACCTGCCACTCGGCGGCGTTGAACGAGGTGTCGTCGATGCGCTCCGAGAAGGTGACGCGGTAGCCGTCGAGGAAGCCGTCGCCTTCGAGGTCGGGCACGGGGTCGGAGCCGAGGGCGCCGATGTCCGAGGGCTTGACGGCGGGCTTGGTGTCCACGGTCTGGGCGGACAGCACGACGGGCGGGGCCCAGTCGGCGACCGTGAGCGTGGTGGCGCACGGGATGTTCGGGTCGGGGCAGGTGACCGGGTCCTTCGAGATGCGCAGCATCAGGTTCGCGGTCTGCCACGGCTCGACGCCGGGCGTCGGCGGCTCGGGGTGGGCCAGGTCGGCGAACAGGCCGTCGCCGGTGGTCTTGATCGAGTAGGGCAGGTATTCGCTGGTGTCCGGCTTGAAGGTCGGCGGGGCGCGCTGCGGGAACTTGATGATGCCCTGCGCGTCGTTCTGGACCTTGTCGGTGTCGAAGGTGTAGGGGCCAGGGATGGACGCGATCTCCAGGATGTCCAGGTTGTTGCAGATGTTGTCCGGGGTGGCGCCGAAGTCGTGCGCGATGGTGCGCGGCTGGACGCCGACGTTCTTCTGGATGCAGAAGGTGGCGTCGTCGACCGGCTCGTTGAACAGCAGGCTGACGCCGTCGATGTAGCCGTCGCGGTTGCCGTCGTAGGTGCCGGCGGCCACGATGGCGGGCGGGGTGTGGTCCACCATGTTGACGTCGGGCGAGCGGTCGTTGTCCGGGTCGCCGCACGGGACGAAGCTGGGCAGGCCGGTGCCCTTGATCGCGTTGCACTGGATGTTGATGCGCGCCGGCGTGTCGTCCACGTCGGTCGGGCGGGTGCGGCGGTCGAGGGTGATGATGGCCTTGTCGGAGCCGGGGCGGTGCAGCACGTTGACGATGCCGCCGGGGCCTTGGCCGGTGCCGTCGGCCGCCACCACGTCGAGGTCCTCCAGCCGGATGGGCTGGTCCTCGCCGCGGGCCGAGCTGACAGGGCCGTTGAAGCGCAGCGTCAACTGGAACGAGTCGATGTTGACCTCGGCCTCCTTCACAAACGGCCCGGTCACGACGACCGGCGCGTTGCGGGCGGGGACGGCGTGCAGGCTGGCCACGTCGTACACGGGCGCGCCGCACGGGTCGAAGTCGCGGCCGACGCACGAGTTTCCAGTGTCGAAGAACTTGATGCGGTCGCCGGCGGACGGGTGCGAGTCGCCGTCGCCGACGCGGACGCTGGTGCAGCCGGCGCCGGCGCGGCTCGTGAGCACCGGGATGATGAAGGTGGTCGCGGGCGCGGGCGCGGGGCTCGGCTTGGGCTCGCCCAGCTCGGCCGAGACGCCGTCGGTGGCGCCGATGCAGTTCTTGGTCTGCAGCGAGTCCTCGTAGAACAGGTCCGCGAGGGCGAGGTTCTTGTCGGCGCGCGAGCCCGAGACCTTCTCGCTGAAGGTGAGGATGATGTTGGTGGCGCCGTCGAAGCCGTAGGCGCTCACCAGCACCGGCTTGGCGCCGTCGCGCTCCGAGACGTCGGAGGTGACGATCTTGCCCAGCTTGTTGCCGGCCTGGTCCTGGATGACGCCGACGGCGCCGCCCTTCGGGTACGTGACGTCCGGCTTCTCGCCGGTGTCGTAGGAGTAGCCGGGCGCGAGGTTGAGGACGGCCTGGCGGTCCAGCAGCGCGTCGGTCTTCTCGCCCAGGTTGGTGCCGGCGCCGGGGCGGAAGGTGTGCGAGGCGCGGAAGCCCAGCGGCTGGTAGGGGCTGGGGTCGGTCACGCTCTTGACCTCGAACTGCGCGGCGGAGGCCGCCGTGTCCATGGGCTCGTCGAAGGTGAGGACGTAGGCGTCGATGCGGCCGTCGGCGTCGGTGTCGCGGGTGACGGCGTCCGTGAGCTTGGGCGCCTTGTTGTCGACGCGGATGCAGAAGCTGGTCGGCTGCGGGGTGGACTCGAAGTCGCCGCCGCCGGCCGTGCGCACGTTGATGGGGTACAGGTCAGGCGTGGCGGTGCCGGCGTCGCCGACGGCGGTGGTGGGGACGCGGAACGCGATGGTGAAGTCGGCGGCGCCGGGGACCAGCGAGCCGGAGTTGAACACCAGGTCCCGGAAGGAGCCCGCCGTGCTGCCGGTGTTGATGGCCTGCACGGTCCAGCCCGCCGCCGAGGAGCCTTCCTCGTCCCAGGTCAGGGAGCGGTCCACCGGCGGCGCGCCGGGGCCCGCCACCGTGTAGCGGAACGTCACCTGCGTCTGCGTGGCGGCGGCGCCGTTGAAGACGCGGACCGTCCGCGTCTGCACGACCGCGTCGTCGGGGCGCGCGCGCAGCTGCGGGCTGGTCGCGTCCGACCCGGGGCAGCCCTGGAACGTCGGGCTCGAGGTGTCGATCTCGAAGTGGGGACCGACCGCGATGCTGAGGCTGGTCCCGTCGGCGACAGCCTGCGGAATCAGCGGCGCCAGGACGGCCACCAGGAGCGCCGTCAAGACGGCGACGCTGCGGAAGGCGTGAGGTTTAGAGGAGGGACCGGCGGCCATGGGGATCAACCTGCGGGCGGAAGCCGGGCCCTAAGGTCCGGCGTCCGGTGCTTGGTCCGCTCCATCCCGGGAAGTATTTAAAACGACAAGGAACAGGTTCGGCTCGGAACGAACTGCGGTTCGTTCCGCCTGCGCGGGGGCTTCGCCCCCTGCGCCCCCACGGCGAGGGGGCCGCGCCCTCGGCCCGTGCGCTCGCGATGCTCGCGCAGGCGGGCGTGCTCGGTCCTGCGCGCTCACGCGCGCGGCGGCCCCCGGCTCGGCAGGATGGGTTATTTCAGCGTGCCGCGCACGCCGCAGCTCGGGCATTGGATGGCGAGCGGCTTGACGCCGACGGCGCTGAACGGCGAGCTGCAGCGCGGGCAGGTCACGTAGTGCGTCGTGGCGGCCGTCGTCGCCGCGGCGGCGGGCGGCGCGGCCAACGGCGCCTCGGGCTCGGCCTCGGCGGGCGCGGGCTCGGACCAGGTGTCCGCGGCGGGGGCGACGGACTCGGCCGCGCCCTCCTCCGGGACCTCGCTCCAGCCCTCGCCGGCCTCGCCGCCCTCGGCCGTCTCCTCGGGCGGCAGGGTCTGCTGGCCGCCGCCACGGCGGCGGACCAGGAAGACCAGCAGGGCCGCGAGCAGGATGGCCAGGAGAACGCCGCCGCCGATCATCAGCCACATGCCGGTGCCGATGCCGCCGTCGCTGGCGGAGGCGGAGTCGAGCTCGGCGAACCGCTCGATGTCGCTGGCGTTGGCCTTGGGGCCGAGCGCGGAGTCCTGGCTGTCCTTGGTGAACAGCGTGACCTTGTAGCAGTCGGTGGTGGCGCCGGGCTCCTCGAAGCGGCCGTCCTCGAACACGCTGTCGTCGGCGTCGTAGGTGTTGACGAGCACGTAGTTGGCGTCGTCGCACTCCTCGGCGCGCCAGACCTGCAGGCCCTTGGCGGCGTCGCGGGCGGCCTCGGGGATGGTGAAGCTCACGATGTTGATGCCGTCCTCGTGGGTGACCTCGAGGTTCTCGTTGAGCTCCTTGTTGGCGGCGAACAGGTCGTCGATGGTCAGCTCGCCGACGCCGGGGAGGGTGGCGCGGTTGACCACGTTCGAGGCGCTGGTCTTGGTCGCGTCGTCGCGGGCCAGGACCATGAAGTAGTACACGGTGTCGGACTCCAGTCCGCCGACGGTGGCGCGCTGGCTCAGGCCGGCGGCCGTGGGGGTGCGGGGCGACAGCGTGACGTCGGAGGCGCGGGGCACGGACGGGCGGGTCGAGGACGCGAACGGCGCGGTGCTGTAGTAGACGTCGTAGCCGGTGACGGGGCCGCCGGAGAGGCCGTCGTCGCCGGGCGCGCGCCACTCCAGCTCCACCGTGCTGTCGGTGGCGGCGGTGGCCGTGAGGTCGGTGATGGGGCCGGGGTCGGCCAGGTCGGTGGTGGTGCCGCCGACGGTGGCGCGGACGGCGCCGCTGAGGGGCGACTCGTTGGGCGGGCTGGCGTCGTCGTACGCGAGGATGTACACGAACACCTCGTCGCCGGGGATGAGCCCGAAGATGGTGGCGCGCTGGGTGTCGCCCGCGTCCGCAAGGCCGGCCGGGTTGAGCGAGTAGTCGGTCGTCTCGAAGTCCTCGAAGTCGCTGGCCGCGATCGGGCGGTCGGCGACCGCGATGCGGTAGCCGGCCACGGTGCCTTGGTCGCCGTCGTCGCCGGGGGCGTCCCAGACGAGGGCGACGGAGCCCAGCGGGGTGCTGGCGGCGAGGTCCTGGAGGGCCAACACCATGTCGGGCGCCTCGGTGTCCGGGGCCTCGACGAGGGCGGTCGCGACGTTCGACAGCTCGGCGGTGTTGCCGGAGTTGTCGATGGCGCGGATGACGAAGTTGTAGGTCTTGCCGGTGGTGAGGCCGGTGATGACGACCTCCTGGGCCTCGCCGGGGTCCGGGGTCGGGATGACGACCGAGGTCGGGGGCGTCAGGGCGCCGGTCGGGATGGTGCCGGCGAACGAGCACTCGCAGAAGTAGATCTGGTAGCTCGCGAGGTCGGTGTCGTCGGGGGCGGTCCAGGTCAGGCGGACCGAGGTCGCGGTGACGTCCTCGGCGGGGGCGTCCAGGTCGTCGATGGCGGCCGGCTTGGGGTCCGCGCCGCCGGCGAAGGCGATGGGGACAAAGAGGCGCGTCATGGCGAGCTGGCGGTAGCACGAGGGCGTCGTGGCCGACACCGTGCACTGGGCCTCCTTGATGCTGCCCGTCACGAAGACGAAGCGGTCGTTGAGGCGGTCGAACTCGGTGACCTTCTTGTCGAGCTTGATGGTGAGGACCGACTCGCCCGCGACATGGGAGATGGCCACGATGCCGGTGGCGCCGTCGCCCGCGCCCGCCTTGTTCTGGTAGGCGATGTCGCTGGTGGTGATGGGGCGGCCGCTGGCGACCGGGCCGGTGCCTTGGACGGGCTCGCTGAGGGCGATGGTGACGAGGTCGGAGCCGACCTCGGCCTGGGAGCGCACGACCACGGGCTCGACGCCGTCGCGCTCGTCGGCGCAGTGGGTGTCGGTGGCGGCGCCGCACGCGCCCGACTGGACGGCGCGGATGCGGTTGCCCGCGCGGTCCGCCATCGTGCCGGTCGAGCTGAACGTCAGGTCGGGCAGGCCCGGCTGGGAGGCGCGGCCGCGGCCGGTGTCCGGCGTGGCGCCTTCGTTGAACTTGAGGAAGATGGTGGCGTCGTCGACGGTGACGCCGGTGTCCATGCCGGTGATGGCGAAGCCGGAGCCGAGGTCCCACTCGACCTGCTTGTAGGTGTCGTCCTTCACGGGCTCGGACAGCACGACGCGCAGGGCGTCGACGAGGCCGTCGTTGTCGAGGTCGGCCGACTCGGGGGACACGCCGGTGCAGCGCAGGGCTGGGGTGACCTCGGGGCGGCAGGTGTTGAGGACGACGGGGCGGGCGCCGTCGGTGACGGTGCGGGCGCTGCCGAGGGTGATGTCGGCGAAGCCGTTGCCGCTGCGGTCCTTGATGCGGGCCGTCGGGTTGGCGGCGGCGTAGCTGAGGGTGCCGACCATGCCGGTGCCGAGGCCCAGGGTGCCCTGGGTCGAGACGCCGACGGTGTTCTCCAGGCAGAGGAACAGGGTGTCGTCGTCCACGCCGTTGACGCTGGAGGGGCCGCTGGTGGGCGGCTGGACCTCGCCCGGCCAGAGGATGAGGGGGCGGGCCTGGGTGTCCGTGCAACTGTCGCCGAGGACGCCGTTCTGGCTCGAGACGACGGCCTTGACCTTGAGGGTCTTGAGGCTGCCGTCGTTGACCTTGACGGCCCACTGGCCGGTGACGGTGGCACTGGTGCCGAAGGCGGCCGCGGCGTCGGAGACGTACTCGCGGAACCGGACCTCGACGGCGTCGATGGTGCCGTCCGCGCCCGTGACGGCGCCAGCCTGGGCTGGGGCGTCGATGAAGCGGGCCGACAGGATGTCGGGGCCGAAGATGTCCTGGATGTCGCGCGGGGTGCTGTCGGTCATGGCGCGCAGGCCGACCTTCTCGATGATGCTCGAGGCCAGGGCGCGCACCTCGTCGCGGCTGGCGACGGTGGGGCAGCCGACGATGTCGTCGTAGTGCAGGCCCGGCTGGCCGGCCGGCGTGTTGAGCACACCGGTGAAGCGGTCGTTGAAGCCGGTGACCGGCAGCACGTCCACGATGTTGGAGGCGCCGCTGGAGCAGGTCGAGGAGCCGCCGTTGCCGTTCGAGTAGAGGAAGTTCGAGGCCTTGAGCGGGCCCTTGGTGGTGGCGTCCACGACGTCCTCCGAGAACCGCAGCTCGACGGTGTTGCGGCCGGCGCCGCCGCGCACGGTGATCAGGACCGGCAGGGCGGCGTCGGTGGCGGCGCGGTCCGTGAAGGTCGCGACCGGCAGGCCGTCGGTGGCGCCGGCCAGCAGGGTGCCCGAGTAGGACACCAGGGGCAGGGCGCCGGTGTTGGGGATGAGCGGGTTGGCCGGGTCGGAGGTGTCGGTGAGCTCCGCGATGCAGAGGAACACCACGGCGTCGTTGGCGACGTCGGGGGTCAGCGTGCTGCCGCCGCAGTTGCCGCCGCTCTGGACGGTGTTGATGGTGGCCGTGGTGGTGCCGAACTTGACCTTCCACTTGGCGACGCCATCGGTGAAGTCGTCGTTGACGGGGCCCGTGAAGGTGACGCGGATGGCGTCGATGGCGCCGTTGGGCGGGTTGCTGGTGTCGAGCGTCTCGATGGCGAGCACGGTGGCGACGGTGCCGCCCGTGGAGAAGATGCGGCAGGGGCCCGAGGGCTCGAGCGGCTGGCCGACGTTGCCGGCGGCGTCGCGCACGCCGGGGTTGGCGGGGTTCAGGCTGTTCTCGTCCGGGATGTAGTTGACGATCTGGACGCAGTCCTTGCCCGTGCCGACGTCGCCGCCGGCGAGCACCGCGTTCAGGGTGAGCGACAACTGGGCCGGGTTCGTGGTGACGGCCGGGTCGGGGGTGCAGGTGCCCGAGGTGTAGCTCGGGGTGGCGACGCAGCTGATGCCGGAGGCGCCGCCCGCGCCGTTGTTCTTGTAGGTCAGGTCGGTGTTGGTGACGGCGTTGCCGTTGACGCCGAGGACCGCCTCGCTGAAGGTGGCGGTGGCGAAGCGGGAGCCGACCGCGCCGACGAGCCGGCCGTCCAAGAGGACGGGGCCGGCGCCGTCGCGCTCGCGGTAGACCGTGGCGACGTCGCCCGCGGCGATGGGGGCGCTGGCGGCCGCCACGGCGGGCGAGAACGTCAGGGTGGTGCCGGCGACCCCGGTCACGGTGAACGAGCCGAGCGGCGTGCCGGCGCGGCTCACGTCGACGCGCATGCCGGTGAGGGCGCCCGCGGTGGCGAAGTTGGTGGCGGCGGCGGTGATGCTGTTGGCGCCGCCGGCGGTGGCGGTGGCGGTCGTCAGGATGAGGCTGTTGGCCGGGATGGCGGGCAGGACCTGGCCGTTGCTGCTCTCGAGGGCGTTGGGCGTGGTGCCGTAGGCGATGTCGAGGATGCAGCCGGTGTCCGGGGTGCCCGAGGGCTGGATGCCCAGCAGGAGCAGGGACTCGGTGTCGCCGGAGGTGCCGGAGGCGGAGCCGACCGAGGTGACGGTGTAGGCCGTGCTGGCGGGGACCGGGCATTGGGCCTGGTTGGCGGGCACGCGGACGTTCCACTGGGCCTGCTTGAGGGTGCCGAGCTTCATCGGCTCCGAGAAGCTGAGGAGGATCTGGTCGACCTGGCCGTCGGGGGACGAGGGCAGGTCGCGGGTCGCCGCCGTCATCAAAACGGGGCGGGCGCTGTCGATCACCGGGAGGCGGAACAGGACGCCGGCGTCGTTGAAGGCGCCGCGCGAGGCGCCGATGCCGCGGCCGGCGCGGTCGGTCGGGCTGAGACCGGTGCAGCCGGAGTCGAGGCCGTCGCAGTGCGAGACGCGGGGCAGGAGGCGGACGCCGGCGGGGCCGGTGCTGCCCACCAGGGGGGCCGGCAGGGACAGGTCGCAGCCGGTGGCGGCGTCGGTCTCGGTGAAGGTCAGGAAGGTGACGCGGTCGTCCACGCCGGGCGACAGGGTCGGGGAGACGCCGGCGCCGGTGATGGCGCTCACCAGGGTGGCGCCGACGATGCCGGGCGCGGGCGGCGTGGTGGGCAGCGGGGTGCCGGAGGCCTTCTTGGGGAAGACGACGACCCAGCCGGTGCTGGCGGCCAGGCTGGCGTCGAGGATGTCGTCGTTCCAGGTCATCTGGATGGCGTCGATGCAGCCGTTGAGGTCGCGGTCCACCGTCTCCAGGCGGGTCGGGTAGGGGTTGGTGTAGACGTCGGCGTCGGCCAGGTTGCCGGCGGCGCCGGCGGGGACCTTGTAGCTCGCGACGCTGGAGGCGCCCTTCCACGCGAACACCTTGTCCGTCTGGGCGACGATCTTGCTGATGGTGCCGGCGGCGAAGTCGGCGGGGCGCAGCGGGGCGTCGACCCGGAGCTGGACGCGGTCGGAGAAGACGGGGTTCACCATGTCGGTGGTGACGATGGCGCCGCCGCCGGAGCCTTCCTGGAAGCGCAGCGTCAGGTCGCCGCTCGAGGTGGCCGGGAGCGGGGCGGTGCCGGTCGAGTCGGCCACGGGGCCGTTGAACTCGACGACCACGAGGTCGTCGCCGGGGTTGGCCATGACGCGCTCGATGAAGGGCGCGCCGACGGGGACGGCCGCCATGCCGGTGGGGTTGTTGTTGGCGGGGGTGGCAAGGTCCTTGACCAGGTTGGTGCCGGAGATCGCCAGCGTGGGCTTGGTGGCGTGCGCCAGCTGGGCCGTGGTCCAGGCGGCGTTCAGGGGGATGCGGAACACGCGGGCCGGGGAGCCAAGGGCGGTGACGGCGACGGTGGTGTCGATGGCGGGGGCGCCGGCGCCGCCCGCGGTGAGGACGAACTCGTCATGGGTCAGGATGGCGCCCGCGTTGTCGGTGACGGCCTCGCTGAAGACGGCGACGATGTAGTTGGTGGCCTCGACGGCGTAGGCCGCCATCAGGATGGGCTTGGCCATGTCCTTCTTGGCGGAGGCGGGCACAGTGCTGGCCGTGAAGTCCTCGAAGGGGGTCGCCAGGTTCTCGAGCGGCTGGTCGGCCTCGCGGGTGTAGGCGATGTTGATGGCGTTGGAGTTGCCGTCCAAGGCCAGCGCCTCCTGGAAGAACAGCTTGAACTGGGTGCTGCTTTGGCGCTCGACGCTGCGCGCGACCGCCGAGCCGAGGGTCCAGTCGCTGGGCCGCACGCTGTCCGACCGGATGGCCTGGTCGAACGTCAGCAGCACGGCGTCGAGGTGGCCGTTGTTGTCCTCGTCCAGCAGGTTGGCGCTCGTCACGACCGGCGCGGCCGCGGTGGCCACCGGCAGCGCAGGCAAGGCGCCCGCCACCAGGAGGAGGGCCAGGATGAATGACGTGCGCGCGCGGGAAGTCGATGGCATGGGCGGAAGCCTCGGTACTGCCAGGAGGGACCTGGGTGTCCCTCTCTGGGCGGGGCGGCCTTCGATGACGGCACCTTTTGATAACCCCATCGAACAAGTCTGGTGGGACCCGTACCCGGCTTCGGCGGCTCAGGCCGGACGCCGGCGCAGCACCGCCGCCACGATGGCCAGGCCGGCCAAAAGTACGGCCAGGCCGGTGGCGGCCAGGGGGCCGGCAAGGCCCGGGCCGGTGGCGTGGGGGGCCACCGCGCCGCCGCCGAGGCGGCTGCGGCTGCCCGCGTCCAGCGGGTCGAGCGCCGTGGCGCCGTTGGCGCCGTCGGGGAAGCGGTCGGCGAGGTTGGGGATGCCGTCGCCGTCCCGGTCGGGGTCGCACGGGTCGCCCAAGAGGTCGCGGTCGGCGTCGGCCTGGCTGGCGTTGGGCACGGTGGGGCAGTTGTCGGCCGGGTTGAGGCGGCCGTCGCCGTCGAGGTCGCCGTCGCAGGCGTCGCCGCGGCCGTCCGCGTCGAGGTCGGACTGGCCCGGGTTGATGAAGAGGTCGCAGTTGTCGAGGGGATCGACCACGCCGTCGGCGTCGTCGTCGCGGTCGCAGGCGTCGCCGAACAGGTCGCCGTCCAGGTCGGTCTGGTTCAGGTTCGGCGTGGTGGCGCAGTTGTCGTCGCCGTCCCGGACGGTGTCGCCGTCGAGGTCGAAGCTGCTGTTGGAGTCGCGGGGGGCGCCGTCGCGGGGCGGGAGGACCGTGGACTCGACGCCGTCGAGCAGGTTGACGTAGACCGTGATCTGGTCCGTGTCCAGGAGGGTGCTGCCCCAGGCGTCGTACCACTCGACGAACAGGGTGTGGGCGCCGTTCAGGCTGGTGTCCAAGGGGTCCAGGAGGACGGCCCAGTCGTCGCGGGTGGCAACACTGGTGTCGACGGCGGCGGCCACGGGGGCGCTCCAGTCGGCGTAGACGACGACGTACTCCTTGGCCGGCGGCGGGGGCGCGGGTGGCAGGAAGAACGGCGGCGGAGTGCAGGTCGTGCACGAGCCGCTGCCGGACATGAACGTGCCCGCGCCGGGCGTGCGGAGCAGGCTGAGGCCGTAGGCGGACGGGAGGGCCGTCGGCGGCAGCGACACCGGCAGCGGCAGCGCGACGGGGGGCGTCGGCGGCGTCAAGGCGGGCGGCGCCGGGGCCGACCAGGCCTCCAGCGTGTCCAGCACGTCCGCCAGGCTCGGGAGCCTGGGCGGCGTCGGGCTGGCGACCGCGTAGGGCGGCAGCAGGTGGCCCGCCTCGCGCTCCCAGTCGGCGCTGTGGGCGAGGTCGATGCCCGCCACCGCGTCCGCCAGGGTGCCGATGAGGGCCGGCACCAGGCCGAGCGGGCCAGGGCTGGGCGCGGACAGGCCGGCGCCGGGGCCCGTGAGCAGGCCGCCGGCGGGCGCCGCGCAGCAGGTCGTCGGCGTCGCAGGGTTGCAGGAGCCGACGAGGCCGATGGTGGTGGCGGTCAGGAACCGGACGTCGGCGCGGCGGCAGTCGGGGCTGAAGTCGTCGTCGTGGTAGAAGCCGTCGCACGTGGCCGTGGACGGCATGCAGACCTGGTTGGTGCCGTCGAAGCCGAGGGCCGTGGTGCGGCCGGTGCCGCTGCCGAAGCCGCCCAGCGGGTTGGGGCTGTAGCCGTAGACGCCCACGTGCGTCCTGGGGGCTGCGTTCCAGGAGAAGTCGGTCTCCTCGTGCCAGGTCCAGGCGTAGAGGCCCTCGACCAGGTCACCGGCCGCGGCGGCGCCGAGGTCGGACATCAGGATCTCGACGGTGAGGCGGTCGCCGGCCCAGGAGACGGCGGGGTAGGGCCGGGTCGGGTCGCACATCACGTTGCCGAGGCCCGGGTCGGGGCTGCTGGCGCGGAAGCCCGCGCCGCCGGCCCCTGCCATCGGGGACGCGGCCAGGAAGCAGGCGAGCGGCGTGGCGCTGCTGGGGCCGTACCACTCGACCTCGAGGATCTGCTCGATGCCGGCGTAGGTGCCCCAGTTCGGGGTGAAGCGGAACCAGTAGGTCTCCATGGCGCCGTCGTCGGCCACCGTGAGGGCGCCGTGCGTGGGCTTGAGGTGGTCCGCCACGTCGAGGAACAGCTCGAGCTCCTGGGCCCCGGCGTCGTAGCGGGCGCCGAAGCACTCGATCTCCTGGACGCCGGCGGGGTGCTGGACCGGGTCGCCGAAGGTGGCGCGGTCGAGGTCCGGGTCGTCGTCCACCAGGATGCTGTCGAGGGGCGAGGCGGGGCAGCGCGCGACCGCGGGCACGGCGTCCGTGACGGTGACGAGGGTCAGGTCGATGGCGGTGGCCATGGTGGCCAGGTCCGTCACCTTGAGTTGCAGGAGGTAGACGCCCACGGCGCCGTAGACGATGTCGGGGAGGCAGTCGTAGGCGCTCGGCGTGAAGCTGGGGGCGACGGCGCTGAGGGAGGTCCACTCGCAGCCGTAGCCGTCGAGCGCGCTGGTGAAGCAGGAGGCGGTGCCGTTCAGGGGGATGTCGGCGCCGACCTTGCCGAAGTAGGGACCGTTGGCGTGCGCCGCGAGGGGGTTGCCGTGGGGCTGGCGGTCGACCTCGCCGGTCCAGGTGGGGAGGCTCGTCTCGATGAAGTCGCCGTCGCCGGGGTCGAGGAAGGCGACGCGCGGGTCGGTGAGCGGCGCGCACGGCGCCGGCGGGTCGGGGAACAGGATGTCCTCGCTCTTGAACAGGCCGCGGCCGGTGCTTTGGCGCAGCACGGCGACGTCGTTGTCGGTGGAGGTGGCGTACGTGCCGCCGGCCGCCGTGCAGGGGCCGGTGCAGCCGTCGGTGAAGGCGACGAGGACGCGGCCGTGGACGTCGAGGGCGATGTCGTTGAAGTCGAGCATGTTGCGGCAGGAGGCCCCGCCGCCGCCGGGCCAGATGCCGCCGCGCTGGACGGGGTCGGTCGTGCCCTGCTGGACGTCCCAGCTCAGGCCGCCGTCGTAGGTCATGGCGACGTACATGTGCCAGACGTGGCTGCCGGAGGCGGCCGCGCAGGTGTCGCTCGGGTCGTTGGAGGGGGAGCCGAGGAACGCGAAGGCGGCGCGGTCGGGGTCGCCGGCGATGACCTCGGCGAACTGGGCGCGCTCCAGGCCGGCCAGGGCGGCGACGTTCGTGCCCAGCACGTCCCAGGTGACGCCCTTGTCGTGGCTGACGGAGATGTAGGCGCCGGGGTCCGCGCCGGCGATGCCGGGGTTGCCTTCCTCGGCCATGCCGACGTAGATGGTGCCGTCGGCTGCGATGCCGATGGAGGGGTCGAAGTAGCCGGTGCCGGTGGCCGCGTACGGGATGGTGCGCATGTTCCAGGTGGCGCCGTTGTCGGTGGTGACCGCGAACCCGGTGAGGCCGCCGCAGCTCTTGTAGGGCAGGTAGGCGGTGCCGTCGACGCGGCTGACGCGGACGTGGCCGTGCAGGCCGGAGCAGACGCCGGTCTGGTCGGGGGCGCCTTCGGTGGGCACGAAGCTGAGGCCGCCGTCGTAGGAGATCCAGCACAGCGAGGTGCCGAAGTAGCCCTGCTGGGCGCAGTAGTAGACCGCCTGCGGGTAGCTGGCGAGGGCGGGGACGGGCGCCGCCCAGGGGCCGGCGCCGATGCTCTGGTGGTCCCAGGAGGGCAGCGAGCAGGGGTCGACCATGGGGACCCAGTTGGCGCCGTTGTCGTCGGTGTAGGACATGTTGCTGCAGCCGGCGTAGGTGGTGGCGGCGCTGTTGCAGACCAGGATGGTGCGGCTGCCGTGGACGCCGGGGACGGTCGGGGTCGGCGGGATGTTGAGGCAGCTGTTGGGGGGCAGGACGGGGTTGCCGACCGTGGAGGGGGCGCCGGCCACCAGGGCGGGGACCTCCAGCTCGCCGGCCCAGGTGCGGCCGGTCTCGGGGCTGGTGTAGAGGATGGGGTCGAAGCCGAGCGGGAGCGAGAACGGCGAGGTCACGTCGGTGTAGGTCGCCACGGCGGGGACGGCGTCGTCCCACGCGACGCTCCATTCGGAGGTGCGGGGCTGCACCATGGCGGTCGTGCCGCCGTCCAGGCCGTGGGCGACGCCGATGGACGGCTCGCCGCCTTGGGCGGGCGCCGGCAGGGTGTACTGGACCCAGGTGGAGCTGCCGTAGGCGCCGAAGGCGGGGCTGACCGGGAGCGGGGGCGGGGGCGCCTGGGCGTCGACGGGGGCCACCACGAACGAGAACGGCAGGGCCAACGCCTGGGCGAGGAAGGCCACGGCGAGCATCGCGGCGATGGGACGGTCCCGGACAGGCAAGGCAACACCGACTTTCCCCAGGTTCGCGGCAGGGCCGTGCCTCTGGGGCAAAGAGGCAACTTGGCGTGCAGGTTATAGGGTTTTGCAGCCCGCCCCGAACACCTGCTGGACCAGGATGCCGTCGTGGCCGAGGCCGCGGTAGTCGCCGTCCTGGTCGCCGCAGCGGGTCCACTCGAAGTGGCCGGAGGCGCGCCGGTTGGCGATGGGCTGGCCGTCGAAGGCGTTGCGGGGCCACTCCTTGCCGGAGGCGAGCAGCTGGAGCCGGAGCGCGTCGGGGCTGGGCTCGGGGGGCAGCGTGCCGCGGGTCTGGCGGTAGTCCTGGATCCAGCCCAGGATCTGGACGTGGGACGGGTGGCTGGCCCGTTCGCCGGTGGAGGCCTCGTCCGGCGTCCGGCTGGCGGCGGGGGCCTGCGCGGGGAACGGGAACCCCTCGACGGGGCGAAACGTGAATGGCGATTCACGTCCGGCGGGCGCGTCCAGGCGGGCCCACACGACGTCGTCGCCGCGGACCCCCAGCTCCAGGCGCACCGGGTACTCGCGGACGCCCCGGACCAGCGTGCCGGCGAACGTCAGGTTGCGGCCCTCGGCGGTGTCCTCGACCGTCATCGCGAGCGCGGGGTCCTCGGCCAGGGCGCGCACGTTCCACAGCAGGAGGCGGGCGCTCACGGTGCCCAGGCTCTCGGGCCAGGGGTGCCGGGTCCAGGCGATGCCTTGGTTGGTGGTGTAGGCGAGCGCCCCGTCCACGACGCTGCGGCGGGCCAGGTCGCCCTCCCCCTCGGAGGCGATCGCGAACACCGTGCCCTGCCAGGCGACGCGCAGGTCGCCGACGGCCTCGAACGGGTCGTCGGGCGTGGTCGCGACCCGCATCGTGGCGGGGAACCGGAGGCTGCCGAGCGCTGCCTCGCGGCCGGAGTCGGCGCCGGAGCAGCCCGACAGCGGCACCGCCAAGAGCAGCGCCGCCAGGACGGGGAAGAGGCCGGCGGGGCCGCCGCGGCTCACTCGTCCCGCTTCCTGCGCCGCGCGGCCACGAGGACGGCGAGCAGGGCGCAGGTCAAAACGCCGGCGATGAGCCCCATGGCGAGCACGAACTCCAGGTTGGCGGCCTTGGCGGGCGCCGCGTCGGCCGCGCGGGCCTCGGCGGCGCGGGCCTCGGCGGGCGCCCCGAGCGGGATGCCCGAGTCCTGCGGCGGGCCGAAGGCGGCCTCGCAGGCGTCGCCGGGCGGGTCGCCGTCGCTGTTGCGCTGGTCGGCGTTGCGGTCGGACGGGCAGTTGTCGGCGGCGTTGCGCACGCCGTCGCCGTCGAGGTCGTCGTCGCAGGCGTCGCCCTTGCCGTCGCCGTCGAGGTCCGCCTGGCTCCGGTCGGGGGCGGACGGGCAGCGGTCCATGGCGTTGCCGATGGTGTCGCCGTCGCGGTCGTCGTCGCAGGCGTCGCCGGCGCCGTCGCGGTCGAGGTCGGACTGGTCGGGGTCGACGACGCTCGGGCAGTCGTCGAGCCCGTCGGGGTGCCCGTCGCCGTCGAGGTCGGCCGGGGGCGTCGTGGCGGTGGTCGCGGCCGGCTCGTCGGGCGTGGGGCTGGCGCCGCCGCCTCCGCCGCCGCCCGTCGGGGCGAGGTAGGTGACGACGTCCGACACGCCGGCGTACTCGGCGCGCACCACGTAGGCGCCGGCGACGGCGGGGAACGCGCCGAAGTCCACCGGCAGGTCCCAGCCGCCCATGGCGTCGGGCGTGGTCGTGCCGGCGGGCAGGCCGTTGACCTTGAGCTTGAGGGCCGGCGGCAGCGGGGGCCCGCCGGGCGGGACGCCGGCGGCGCCGATGTTGGTGCCCATCTTGCTCTCGGCCCATGGGCCCCAGTAGGCGACGCGGACCTCGGAGTCTTGGCGGATGAAGTCGTCCACGTCGGTGGTGTCGGGGAGGTCGGAGCCGGCGGCGAGGCGGTCGATGGCGTCGTCGCGGCTGGCCTGGTTGACCACACCGTAGCCGGCGTAGCCGTGGTCGACCGGGCTGGCGGGCAGGCCGATGGAGGGCGGGGAGTAGAGCGGGTCGGGCGTGGCGCTCAGGGGCGCCGCCGTGCGGAGCACGAGGTTCCACAGCTCCTGGCGGGTCAGCAGGCCGTCGTCGAGGTACTGGTTGCCGGGCACGAGGTCGCCCTTGGCCGCGACGCCGAACGGCTCGCCCGCGATGAGGACCGTGCCTTCGGGGCCTTCGTGCTTGCTGTCCAGGAGCCGCTTGGCCTTGGTGAGGACGTGGCCGAGGGCGCCGGCGACCTGGGGTGTGGCGGCGCTGGTGCCGCTGTGGAAGCAGGAGGAGCTGGCGTCGTCGTGGCAGGCGGACGGGACCGCGGCGCCGTAGCTGGAGACGTGGACGGGCTTGCCGGAGCCGAGGACGCTGGTGTCGCCGGGGAAAACGGCGCCCACGACCATGTGCCAGTCGACGCCGGTGTAGCCGGACTCGTAGGTCTGCATCGGCGTGATGAACATGTTCTCGTGGCCGTTGCCGGCGGCGAACAGCACCGACCCGCCCTCCTCGACCAGGGCCTTGGTCTCGGGAATCTCGGCGCCCCCGACGTTGGTGGCCAGCCCGGCCGCGGCGGACACCCAAGAGTTGGTGATGATGTCGACGTAAGGCTGGCTGGCGGCCCAGGCGACCCCTTCGTCGAGCAGGCCTTCGACCACGACCAGGAGGCAGGCGGGGCAGAGGCCGTTCGTGTTGCCGATGGCGACCGAGGCGCTGGCGGTGCCGTGGCCGTTCTCGTCCAGGATGGGGACCGCGCCGTAGGGGTCGAAGCTGATGGCGGCGATGACCTTGGTGCCCTCGATCCAGTAGGGCGTGCCGGTGGCGACGCCGGCAAAGTCGCTGGCGCAGGCGGCGACGATGCCCGAGGTGGCGGTGCAGCTGGGGGTGAGGGTCGCCATGCCGGACGGGAACGCGTCGACGTAGCTGCTAGGGTGGCCCGTGGGTTGGCCCGGGACCCGGCCGAAGTCGGGGTTGTAGGGGTTGATGCCGGTGTCCGTGACGGCGACCACCACGAAGCCGTCGTTGTTGGCGTCGCCGCACAAGGCGCTCGTGCCGGCGACGCTGGCGGGGCCGCTGACGGTGCTGCCGTCGGCCGGGGTCGCGACCTCCACGAAGGTGCCAAGCGAGCAGCCGGGCGGGAGGGGCGCGGTGGCGGGGGGCACCAGGAGGGTGGCCACGGCCAAGGCAAGCAGGACGGCGACGCAGCGCGAGGCGACCACCAAGCAGGCGCGGGTTGTTTCGGAGCTATTTGATGGTATGGCGGGCAGCGGGTCACGGCGCTGCGAAACGCGCGATCGCCTTGCCGCCTTCCGTGTCCTTGGTGAAGGGTTTGCCGTAGAACTGGTAGTCCACCTGGTTGGGCGCGGCGGCGTCCGGGAACGGGTAGGCGACCTGGGCGACGACCTCCGTGCCCGGCGGCGCGGACTGGACGAGGATGCCGTAGTCGATGGTGCGGGTGGTGGCCGTCGTGAAGCCGCCGAGGTAGAAGCCGTAGCCGGAGCCGCACGACGACGACTGCTGGGCCACGGCGCGGGCGCGGGTCTGCGGGTTGAAGCACAGCACCTTCTGCTCCGTGTGCTGCTCCGAGATGGCCTTCTCGAAGCTGATCTTGGGCTCGGGCTGGGAGGGCGGCCATTCGTAGCGCACGCCCAAGGCGGTGCTCCAGCCGGCCTTCTCGCCGTCGGGCGGCACGTCGCGCAGCGGGAGGTACTCGGGGAGGCTGATGCCGAACGACTGCAGCATGACGGAGTCGCTGTAGGGCCCGTCGATGGAGCTGACGTCCACCGGGACCCAGGGGCTCGGGCTGCCCGGCAGGCCGCCGTGGAACTCGACCCAGGCGTGGAAGCCGTTGACCTCGCCGCCGACGTAGCCGGAGACGAGGCGGGCAGGGATGCCGGCGGCGCGCAGCAGGCTGACGTAGGCCGCGGCCAGGTCGCGGCAGATGCCGCCGCGCACGCCATTGCCTGCGCCGGCCTGCACGATGCCGTCGCACTCGGCCGCCGGGCCCTTGGGGTCGGCGCAGTCGCGGCCGGCCTCGTCCTCGGTGTCGAGCAGGGTCTGGCGCGGCGTCAGGATGAAAGTGTTGTCGAGGCGGCCTTCGTCGTACTCCAGGTTCTCGGCCATGTATCTGAACAAGGCGAGCGCTGCCTCCGCGGTCGTCATGGAGGCGTCCACGTGGGCGGCGACCACGTTCTTGACCGCGTCGTCGTCGGGCGTGATGGCGTAGCCGGCCCCGAGGTAGGCGGCGCCGGTGGCGGCGCGGGCGGCGGCGGGCGCCTGGTAGGCCTTGAGGTTGGCGAGGTCCCAGAGCTGGACGCGGTTGGTGTAGCGCGCGACCACGCCGAAGGTGTGCTGGCCGGCGGGCAGGTCGACGGCGGAGCCGACCCGGACCTGGACGGTGAGGTTGTTGACGTTGCCCGCCTCGTCGCGGGCGCTCACCAGGTAGGTCTGCAGCCCGTCCGGCAGGTTGGTGAGCAGGTGCGGGAGGGTGGTGGCGACGGCCTGGCCGGTCTGGAGGTCGATGACGGCGAGCGCGACGTGGCCTTGGATGGTGGCGCCTTGCCCGAGCGTGTAGGCGCCGTCGCGGGCGTTGCCGACCAGCTCCAGGCCCGTGATGGTGGGCGGGGTCGTGTCGTAGCGCAGGCCCTCATAGGACTTCCAGTCGTAGCCACCGACGGTGTAGCTGACGTCCCACACGCCGTCGGGGATTTCCAGCGTGACGTCGCCGACGCCCGAACGCTCGACGTGGCGGCCGTCCTGCGCGTCGGCCGTGATGCGGATCTCGACCGCCTCCTCGGTGGCGACCTGGAAACGGGCGTCCGTGTTCCAGCCCGCCTCCTCGGGCATGGTGGCGCGCACGTGGTAGCCGGGCCGCTGCAGCTCGTCCAGCAAGGCGCAGCCGGACAGCATGGGGGCCAGCAGGAGCAGGGCGGCAAGCGGGACGCGCAACGCCGCGCCGATGGCGGCAATGCCTGAAACGCCTTCGCCCCGCCTAATCGGCGGCCACGGCCTTGGGCACGAGGTGGGCCACCTGGTCGCGGCGCTCGCGGTGCGACTTGAGGAACTCCACCAGCAGGCCGACCGCCTCGCCCTTGCAGCCGCCGCACAGGCGCGCGCCCGAGGAGCAAGTGTCGTGGACCTCCTGCAGGTGGGCGTCGTCCTTTGCCAAGTGGTAGAGATACATCTCGTATACCGGGCACTTGTGCGGCTCGGCGCCGATGCGGCGCTGCTCCTCCGCGGTGGCGCGGCCACCCGTGACGGAGGCGCGCAGCTTCTTCTCGGCCGTCTTGGGCTCCTCGGTGAGGAAGACGCTGGTCTCCGGCTTGGAGCTGGACATCTTGCCGCCCTGGAGGCCGGTCATGAAGCGGTGGAAGGTCGCCGACGGGCGCACGAAGGCGGGCCCGTTCGGGGAGCCCTCCGGCGTCGCGCGGCGCTCGGCGCGAGCCAAGGCGGCGTCGATGCGGCGCAGGTCGCCGGGCGTCGCGCCCTTGACGTAGAGCGCCTTGTAGCCGTCGTTGCGGCGCAGCTCGCCGTAGCCTTGGTCGCGCAGGGTCTTCTCCGCCAGGTCCAGAAGCTCGCGCACGCCTTCGTCGGCCTTGACGAAGACGCCGATCTCCTTGTCGGCCGTCTGGACGTTGAACAGGCGCCAGTCCTGGGCGATGTCGCGCGTCAGGCGGATGTGCGGATCCTGGTCCACTCCGACGGGGACGAGGACGGGGCGCGGGCCGACCTCGTCCGTCTGGACGTGCAGGATGTCGGCCGCCTGCACCAGCGGCGCCATCGCGTGGGCCAGCGTGGTCTCGCCACTGAAGCCGTAGAGCGCCTGCAGGTTCGACCAGTTGACCTTGTGCGCGAACCGGTCCGCCAGGTCGCGCACCCGGCGGCGCCGCGTCTGGAAATAGAAGCCGCCGCGCGAGGTGTCGAAGCCCAAGGCGAGGGCGTTGTGCACGTACTGGTCGAGCGCGATGCGCTGCGCCTTCTCCTTGGTGAAGTGGCGCGCCGCCATGGCCTCGAAGTCCGCCAAGGCAAGCTGCGCGTCGGCCCCTTCGCCTTGGTGCGCGATGACCTGCTCCAGCACCATCTTGTGGCCCATGTGCAGGTCGCCGCTCGGCATGAAGCCGGTCATGACGGACCAAGGATCCTGCCCCCGCACGGCGTCCGCCACCCGCTCGAAGTCGCGGTGCCCGAAGACCACGTTGCGCCGGAACAGCCGGTGCGCGTCGCGGAAGGCGCCCCACTCCTCGGGCCCGAAGGCGCCGATGCCGAACTCGGTGCGGAGCCTGGCATAGTCCTGGTACTGCGAGGAGCCCCAGGGGTCGATGTGCACGCGCGCCGCACGGCCATCGAGGTCAAAAGGCAAGCCAACAGCGTCAGGGCCGGCGCGGCTGGGACCGGGGCCGCCGCAGGCGGGGCCCCGTCGCTTGCGCCGGTCCACGCCGGCACGTAGACCAAGCCGGGGCCAGGCGGGTCGGGGCGGGCCACGACGCGCCATGGCGTCGGGCTGGCGCTGCGCGCGGCGACGGTATGGTAGCCGGCGGCCAGATGGACGGTGGCCGGCTGGCGGTCCTGGGTCGTGGCGGCCAAGGCGCCGTCCACCAGCCAGTCGATGGGCGCGTCGCCGGTGCCGGCCGCGACCAGGCGCACGTCGGCCGGCTCGGCCAGGACCGGCTGGAGGACGATGGCGGCGGCGAGGGCGGCAATCATGCGGGCACCACCGTGAAGCTGGCGCCGTAGCTGCCGACCGGCAGTTGCGACGGCACGCCGTCCAGCCGCAACCGGAGGTCGAGGACGCCGCCGGGCGGGATGGCGGCCAACGGCGTGAGCGGCCCCGTGTAGGGATGCCATGCGTCGTCCCAGCCCAGCAGGAGGCGGCCTTCCGGGTCGAAGGCGGCAGCGGTGGCGCGGAACTGGGAGACGTCCAGCAGCGGAACCACCGGGCTGGCGCCGGCGTTGTCGAGCCGAAGCCGGCCCACGGCCAGCGCCTGCGCGGCGCCCGGCACGGCCTCGAACCTGACCGGCCCGTCGGGGAACGTGACGCCGAGGTCGCTGTCGCGCAGGTCCAGCCGAGCGGCCAAGGTGGCGTTGCTGCCGAGCCCGTCCCGCGCCGTGAGCAGCAGGTCGAGCGCCGCGCCCACGGCAGGCGCCGCGAAGCTCGCCGCCTGGGAGCCGGCGGCAGTCCCGTGGGCGACCTGGACGCCCGCCGCGTGCAACGACCACGCCGCGACGTCGGCGTCGCCGTTCGGGTCGCCGACCGTGAATGCGACCTCGACCAGGGCGCCGTGGCGGGCCGAGACGGGCAGGCGGGTCCAGCCGAGCGTCGGGGGCGCGTTGGCGATGGCCAGCGTGATGGTGCCGGCGACGGCGCCGGGGGCGACCCCAGGCGTCGGCGTCCCCGCCCGCCACACTCCGGCTTCCTCTTGGAGCGACTGGCCTTTCGGCGGCTTGGGCTCGGCAGGCGCGGGGGCGGTCCCGAAGCCCAAGGAGTCGACGAGCGTGCCGTCCGGGGCGCGCAGGTAGGCCGCGTCGCCGGCGTTGTTCCAGACGGTGGCGTCGGGCCAGGCCGGGCCCGCGGCGTCGGCCGGTCCCCCGCCCCAGACGACGACCCTGCGGCCGGGCGCAAGGGTCCAGGCCGGGAACACGAAGGTGCTGGTTCCGCTGTCGCCGATCTTCCAGCCCGCTAGCTCGACGCTGGCGTTGCCGGCGTTCCAGATTTCCACGAACTCGCGCTGGCCAAGGGCGGTGTCGGGCTCGGGCAGCAGCTCGACGATCCGAAGGTCGGGAAGGGACGCAGGTTCGGCCAAGCTTGGCGCGGGCACGAGCGCGAGGGCGAGCATGAGGGCGAGGACGCGGCGCATGAGGACGGAATGGGCGCGGGGCGCCATGGCCTGGAACGTGCAGGCCAAGGCGCGTCCGAATCCACCCGACCCCCGCCAACGTCCAAGCCAGGCCGATCCATGTCGGCGGCGGTGATGCCTATGGCCTGAACCACTCGAAGCCGACGAACGCCACTTCGTCGCCCACGACCGCGAGCAGGAACCGCTTGCGGACGCCATGGGCCAGGCGCACCGCGCGGCTCAACTCCACCCACGCATGGCTCGAACCCGGGGCGTGGCAATGGACGAGGAACTGCGCGTGCGTCCGGTCAGGGTCGTCCGTGTACGCGCGCAGATGCGTGCCGAACTTGAAGCCCGACTTGACCACCAGCCCGGCGGCGCGCAGCCGGGAATAGGCGGCCAGGACCAGGTCGAAGTCCGGCTGCGCCTTGCGCGCGGCGGCGGCCACGCTGTGCGCGAGCACGCCGCGGCCATGCAGCCACTCCGCCTCGGTGAAGGACAGCACCAGCCCCGCTCCGGTCGGCGTGCCTAGGAACGCCGCCTGCAGGGGCCCGCCGTCCGCCACCAGGACGCGATCCGTCATGGGGAAGGCCTCGCACGCCGGCAGTTCGCCGACGGGTACGTTGCCGGCCGGCGACTCGGGCGCCATCCGGTAGTGCGTCACGGCGCCGTCCTCGTCCACGACGGCCACCAGGTCGCCCGCGGCCGCCCATGCCTGCAGGGTCGCGGCGGGCACGGGCTCGCGCTCGGCGCGCACGTGGAGCCGGAACTGGGGAGGCGCGGGCGGGCCGTGGCCGCGCGGCCACACGGCGAACGCGTCGCCGTCGTGGCGCACGACGAGGCCGCGGTCGCGCAGGTCGGCGTAGGCGAGGAACCCGACTTCGGCGGCGCGGCCGGCGGCGCGCAGCAGGCTGGCCACGGTCTGGCCGTCGACGGCGAGGCGCTCCTGGGTCACGAGCCAGGCGGCCTCGACGTCGCTCAGGGTGAGCGCGTTGCCGGGCCCGAGCGTGCCGATGAAGCTGCGCTGGAAGATGCGGTTGGCGGCGGCCTCGTCGGCCACGCGCACCACGCCGTCCAGCCGTTGGCCCCGCGCGGGCTTCGGCTTCGCCATCAGGCGCCCGTCCGGAGGGCTTGCACGGCGCGCTCGGCCATCTGCGCGACCCGCGCGACCCGGCCGCGGCGCACGACGTACCACCAGTAGCCGAGGCCGCGCAGGCCAAGGTCGGCGCCCGAAGCGTTCGGGTGGCCGCCGCCGGCGAAGTCGCGGGCCACGAGGTGGCACACGGCGGCCTCCTTGCGGCTCCGAAGGCTGACCTTGCCGTTCGGGCGGACGTTGATGGCGATGGCGCAGTCGCCTTGCAGGAGTTCGTGCAGGCCCGTGTTCTTCGGCAGCCAGCCGTAGATGACGCCGACACGGTGCGGGCCATCGCCGAACCGCCGTGCCTCGCCCAACATGCGGGCCAGCACCGCGGCCTGGCGGTCGCGCTCCGCGCGAGCCGCCGCCGCGAGCGCCTGGTCCACGACGGGGCCGTCGGAGGGCGCACGCACGAGGTGGGCCTCGAACTCCTTGGAGCCGAGGTAGGACAGCGCGAACTCCAGCGTCTCGGAGTCGGGGTCCTTGTTCCACCACAGGTCGCGGTCGCGCACCTTGGCGGCGAGCGTCTTGCAGAACGGGTCGTCGGGGGCGTAGGCCAGCTGTTGGAGGGAGGCGCCGGACTCGGTGGCGTCGCGGTTGACCTCCAGCACGTCCAGCTCAGCTTGCAGGGCAGCGAGGGGGACGCCTTCCCATTGCTTGTGGTGGTGGTCGCGCCACTCGATGCGCCAGCCGTTGGCCCGGAGGGCCCGGCAGGCGGCGGCGATGGCGTCGGCCTGGTCGGGCTGGAGGCTCAGGTCGGCGATGAGCAGGCAACGGCCCTTGCCGGCAAGCGGGGCGTAGAGGGCGAGCACTTCGGCCATGTCGCCCGGATGCACATAGGCGACACCGATGCCGTCGGTGCCGAGCGCGCGCTTGGTGACGACGACGGCGCCGATGCCGTCGAGGCAGCCGCCGTGGCTGATGACGAGCACCTTGGTCGCGGCCCGTTCGGCCGCCGCCCAGCGCGCCTTCCGGCGGCGCTGGCGGCGTGCCTCGCTGCGGAAGGGGTGCTCGGGCCAGTAGAGGTTCACGCGTGGGCGACAGCCTGCGCCCTTTTTGGGTCCATGCCCATGGCGGCGCGTGGGCTTGGAGCTCTACAACGTCCGCACCCGCCAGAAGGAGCCGTTCCGGCCGTTGCGCCCGGGCCAGGTCGGGATGTACGTCTGCGGCCTGACGGTGTACGACCATGCCCACATCGGCCACGCGCGGACGGCGGTGGCCTTCGAGGTGGCGCGCCGTTGGCTGGAGCATCGGGCGGCGACCGAGGGCTGGGGGCGGTTGACGTTCGTGCAGAACGTGACCGACGTGGACGACAAGATCATCGCCCGCGCCCTGGAGGTCGGGGTCAGTCCGCTCAAGCACGCGGCCGATTGGGACGCCCGGTGCGCGGCGCAGATGGCCCGGTTGGGCGTCCGGCCGCCGGACCATGCGCCCCACGTGACCCAGAACATCGCGCCCATCGTCCGCTTCATCGAGGCCATCGTGGCGCGCGGGTTCGCGTACGCCACGCCGGAGGGGAGCGTGTACTTCGACGTGCCCGCCTACGATGCGTTCGCGGCGCGCGAGATGCCGGGCTGCGGCTACGGCTCGCTCTCGAACCGCGACTTCCGCGAGATGGCGGCGGGGACGCGCAAGGACGTAGAAGGCGACAAGCGGCACGCCGCCGACTTCGCGTTGTGGAAGGCCGCCAAGCCGGCGGACCACAAGGACAGCTCCTGGGACTCGCCGTGGGGCCGGGGCCGTCCGGGTTGGCACATCGAGTGCAGCCTGATGGCGACGGCGGCGCTCGGCGACACCATCGACATCCACGGCGGCGGCCAGGACCTCATCTTCCCGCACCACGAGAACGAGGTGGCGCAGTCGCAGGCCAAGACCGGGAAGGCGCCGTTCGTCCAGGTCTGGATGCACACCGGGTTCCTCAACGTCGAGGGCGAGAAGATGTCGAAGTCGCTGGGGAACTTCATCACGCTCGAGTCGATGCTGGACGGCCTCGCCGCCGACGGCACCGACCCCGCCGCCCTGCGGTTCTACTTCGTGCAGACGCAGTACCGCAGCAAGATCGACTTCAGCCGGAAGGGGCTCGCGGAGGCCACCACCGCCCTCGGTCGCCTGGAGCGCACCCGCGCCCATCTGCACGCCGCCGTCCGCGCCGACAACCCGGACGCGCCCGACGTGGACCGGCCGCTCGCCGACGCCCTCCTCGCGCTCGAGGCGGATTTCGCGGCCGCGATGGACGACGACCTGCACACGCCGGGCGCCATCGCCGCGCTGTTCGCCTTCCAGCGCTGGGCCAACACCGCCCTCGACACCGGCCGCCTCGGCGCCGCGGCCGCGGGCGCCGCCCTCGCGGCCTTCGAGCGCTGCGGCGCCGCCCTCACGCTGTTCGACCGCCCCGTCCAGCAGGCGGGCGGCGCCGTGGCGCCGCCGCCGCTGGTGGAGCTGGTCGCATCGCTGGGGCTGCCGCCGCCCGCCGACGCCACCGAGTCGGCGGCGATGCTGCGCGTCCTGGAGGCGCGCGCCGCCGCGCGCACGGCCCGCGACTGGCCGCGCAGCGACGCCATCCGTGCGGCCGTGGCGAAGGCCGGCTACCGCATCGAGGACACGGCGCAGGGGCCGCGGTGGTCCCGCGCATGAGCGACGCGGGCGAGGGCAACTTCGACCGGCCGTTCGAGAAAGGCGCGCGCTTCCTCTTGGCGCGCGGCGTCCATCCCAACCACTTCACCTTCCTGCAGCTGCCGGTGTTCATGCTGGAGGTGGTCGCGGCCATCCAGGGCTGGGCGCTGGTGTTCGCGCTCTCGACCGTGTTCGTCATCGTGCTCGACGGCGGCGACGGCATCCTGGCCCGCGTCGGGAGGCTGCAGACCCGCAGCGGCGCCGTGCTGGACTCGGTGTTCGACATGCTCGGCATCACCATCATCCTGTGGGGCGCCGCGCAGTTCCAGCCCGCCTACTACCCTTGGCTGCTGGTGCTGTTCTTCGCCAACACGGTGCTGTTCGTGCAGAACGCGCTCCTGGAGGAGAAGTTCATCGCCTACCTGCGCGGGCCCGTCGTCGTCGGCGTCGTGTTCCCGGAGGCGATGTGGGGCGCGCTGCTGGTGCCCAGCGTCGTGCTGGCGGTCCTGCTGGCGCTGCGGCTCCGGACCACCGTGAAAGCGCTCGCCGCCCACGTTCCGCTCTGACGCCACGGTTTTTCCCCAAGACCCAAGTCCCCGCCCCGTTGGCAGAGAAGGACCGGACGCTCGGGAAGCATCTGTGGCAGATCGTCCCGTACGTCCGCCCGTACCGCGGTCGCGTCGCCGTCGGCCTCGGCACCAACGCGATGGCGCGCCTGTTCGACCTGCTCCCGATGCTGATCGTTGGCATCCTCGTCGACCGCATCGCGCAGGGCGGCATCGCCGCCATCGCCGTGCGCGACTTCATGTGGTATGGCGTCGCCATCCTCGGGACCTTCGTCGGCCTCGCCATCTTCCAGTCGGCCAGCGACTACGCCTGGGACACGCTGGCGCAGAAGGTCCGCCACGACATCCGCACCCGCCTCTACGGCCACCTCCAGACGCTGGACGTGCGCACCTTCGAGGAGCGGCCGCCGGGCGACATCATGTCGGTGCTGGCGGGCGACGTGGACAACCTGGAGAACTTCCTCTCGGACGCGACCACCTCGATGGTCCGCCTCGTCATCACGTTCGTCGGCATCTACGGCTTCCTGCTGTGGCTCGACTGGCACCTCGCGCTGCTGCTGTTCGCGCCGCTCCCGATCGCCGTCATCGTGGTGCGGTTCTTCGCCAAGCGCATCCAGCCGCAGTACCGCCGCAGCCGCGAGGCCATCGGCAACATGAACGCCATCCTCGAGAACAACCTCCAGGGCATCGGCGTCATCCAGGCCTACACCGCGGAGGCGCAGCAGGCCGCGCGCATGGGCGCCCGCAGCGCCGAGTACCGCGACGCCGCCGTCGCCGCGGCCCGCACCCGCGCCCGCTTCATCCCCCTCATCTACGTCATCGCCGGCCTCAGCTTCTCCCTCCTCATCGCCGTCGGTGGCTGGATGACCTTCTCGGGCGTCGGCCCCACCATCGGCGACTACGTGACCTTCGTGCTGTTCGCGATGCGCCTCATCATGCCGCTGTTCATCCTGAGCATGCTGCTGAACCAGATTCAGCGCAGCGAGGCCAGCGCCAAGCGCATCCTCGACCTCCTGGGCACCAAGCCCACCATCCGCGACCTCCCGGGCGCCGTCCCGCTTGCGGCCCAGCCCCGCTCCGTCGCGTTCGCGGGCGTCCACTTCGCCTACCCGACCCGCGAGCCCGTCCTCCATGGCCTCGACTTCACCGTCCAGCGCGGCCAAGTGCTCGGCATCGTCGGCCCCACCGGCGCCGGCAAGTCGACCATCATCAAGCTCCTGCTGCGCTACTACGAGCCGACGCAAGGCCAGGTCCTCGTCGACGGCAAGCCGCTGCATCACTACACCCTCGCCAGCCTGCGCCGCCACATCGGCTACGTCAGCCAAGAGGCGTTCCTGTTCAGCGGCACCGTCGCGGAGAACATCCGGCTCGGCCACCCCGAGGCCCCGATGGAGCGCGTCCAGGAGGCCGCCCGCATCGCCGGCGCCGACGAGTTCATCCAAGCGCTCCCACAGGGCTACGACACCCCCATCGGCGAGCGCGGCCTCAAGCTCAGCGGCGGCCAGCGCCAGCGCATCAGCCTCGCCCGCGCCATCCTGCGCGACCCCGCCATCCTGGTCTTGGACGAAGCCACCTCCGCCGTGGACACGCGCACCGAGGAACTGATCCAGCGCAACCTGCACCGCTTCCGCGAAGGCCGCATCACGGTCGCCGTCGCGCACCGCCTGAGCACCGTCCGGCAGAGCGACGAAATCCTGGTCTTGGTGGACGGCGTCATCGTCGAGCGCGGCCCCCACGACGCCTTGGTGGCCAAGGGCGGGGTCTACGCCGACCTGTGGAACGTCCAGAGCGGGGCGCACCGGTAGTTTTTCTACAAGCCGGGGGTCGCCCGACCCACCGCGCACGTACCCAAGCGGCCAACGGGAACCGACTCAAGATCGGTTGCTTCGTGCTTCACAGGTTCGAATCCTGTCGTGCGCATCTTGGCTTCCCCCATGGACGGCGTGCTGGTCCGCTTCGGCGAGATCGGCATCAAGTCGGCGCCGGTGCGGCGCGCGATGGTCGAACGCCTGCGCCGCAACCTCTTGGACGGCCTGGTGCGCGGCCGCGTCGAGGGCGACGTCCTGCAAGCCGGCAGCCGTGTCTGGCTGGTGGGCCCCGACCCGATGGCGCTGGCGCAGGTCGCGGCGCGCACCTTCGGCGTCGTGTCCGCGAGCCCGTGCCGCCGCGTCGGCGCCAGCATGGAAACCCTGTGCGCGGCCGCCGCCGAGGCCGCCGCTGGCCTGCCGGGCAAGACCTTCGCGGTGCGTGCCCGCCGCGAGGGCAGCCACCCGTATTCCAGCATGGACGTCCAGGTCCAGGCGGGCAGCCGGGTCTTCACCACCCGCCGCGACGCGGGACAGCCGGTCGAGGTCGACCTGGACCGGCCGGACTTCGAGGTCCACATCGACATCCGGCAGGACCAGGCGTTCGTCTTCACCCAGACGCTCGAAGGCCCCGGCGGCCTCCCCGTCGGCTCGCAGGGCCTGGTGCTGGCGCTCGTGTCGGACGAGGCGTCGTTCGTGGCGACGTGGCTCATGATGCGCCGCGGCTGCGCGGTCGCCTACCTGCACTCCGGCGACACCGGCTCGGTCCCGACGGAGGGCGTCGAGGCCATGGCCGCGTGGGGCGGGCCGCGCGACGTCGAGGTGCTGCCGGTCTGCTCGGGCCGCACGGCGAAGCCGGTGCTGCTGGCCGCCGCCTGCGAGGTCGCGCGCGGCGCCGGCGCGTTGGCGCTCGTGACGGGCGACCGGCTGGGCTCCGACCTTCGCGGCGGCGTCGCGTTCCCGGTGCTGCGCCCGGTGTGCGGCCTCGACCCGGACGAGTACGCCGCCGTGCTCGGCCGCCTTGGGCTGCGCATGGAGGCGCCGACCTCCATCCTCGACCCGGCCGCCCGCGAGACCGTCGAGTCCCTGCTGTCGATGCGCAGGACGGTCACGGCTTGAGGCTCCTCGTCGCCGGCGCCGGGGCCATCGGTCAGTGGCTGGGCGCGCGGCTCCTGGAAGCGCGCCACGACGTCACGCTGCTCACCACGGCCCGGCACCGCGACGCCATCGCCAAGGACGGCCTGTGCGTGCGCGGCGAGACCAGCCTGTGCGTGGACCCGACGGTCGCCACCGACGCCGCCGCGCTGCGGCCCGGCTTCGACGCCATCGTGCTCACGGCGAAGGCCTACCGCACGGCGCCGCTGGCGGCGGCCACGGCCCGTCTGCTGGCGCCCGGCGGCGTGTACGCGACCTTGCAGAACGGCCTCGGCAACGCGGAGAAGCTGGCCCGCCACCTGCCCGTGGACCGCATCGCGGTGGCGACGACCAGCCACGGCGTCGACGTCGAGGCGCCCGGCAAACTGGTGCACACGGGGCTCGGCGGGTTCCGTGTCGGCCCGATGGCGCCCGCGGGGGCGGAGGCGGCGCGCACGCTCCACGGCCTGCTCGCGGACGCGGCGCTGGCGCCGGCGTGGGCCGACCAGATGCGCGGCTGGACCTGGCAGAAGGCCATCCTCAACAGCGGCATCAACCCGGTCGGGGCGCTGCATGGCGCCACCAACGGCGACATCCTGGCGCGCGCCGAGCTGCGCGGGCTGGCCCAGGGCTTGATCGACGAGGCCGAGGCACTGGCGCGGCGGGCCCGCGTGCCCATCCCGGACGGCGACCTGCGTGCGCTGGCGCTCGACGTGCTCGGCCGCACCCAGGCCAACCGCAACAGCATGCTCCAGGACGTGGCGGCCCGCCGGCCGACCGAGACCGAGCAGATCACGGGGCGCCTGGTGCGCTTGGGCGAGAAGCTGCTGGCCTCGATGCCGCGGAGCGACGCGGTCTACGGCCGCATGAAGGACCTGGAGTCCGGCTACCTGGGCGCCGACGCTGCCACCCGGCTCGCCTGGGACGAGCTGCCCTTCGAGGCGGACCCTTTCTGACGGGACAGACACGCCGACGAAGGTTCAAGCGGCGGGTGGAAGGTCCCGGTCCATGCCTGGCCACCCGTACGGTGCCATCAACCCGCCCATCGTGCGCTCCAGCACCTTCAGTTCGCCGACGGCGGCGGAGGCTGCGCGCCGCTTCGCCGGCGAGGCTGGCCTGGTCTACAGCCGCATGGAGAACCCCACCGTCGCGGCGCTCGAGCAGCATCTGGCCGAGCTGGAAGGCGCCGAGGCCTGCGTCGCCACCGCCTCCGGCATGGCCGCCATCCACTGCGCGCTCATGGCCGTCCTCAAGCCCGGCGCGCGCGTCGTGGCGGACCCCTGTGTCTACGGCTGCACCCACACCCTCCTGGACAAGCTGGCCGGCTGGGGCGTCGAGGTGGTGCGCTGCGACACCGCCGACCCGGACGCCCTCAAGCGCGCCATCGGCAAGCGCGTCGACGCCGTCTTCATCGAGACGCCGATGAACCCGACCCTGCGCGTCGTGGACCTGCGCCGCGCCGCCGACTGGACCCACAAGGCCGGCGGCAAGCTCGTGGTGGACAACACCTTCTGCACCCCGCTTGGCCAACGCCCCCTGGAGTTCGGCGCCGACCTCGTCGTCCACAGCCTCACCAAGGGCGTCAACGGCCACAGCGACCTCCTGGCCGGCGCCGTGCTCGGCAGCGAGGAGCTGGTCGGCCGGGCACGCGACTGGCGCAAGGACGCCGGCGCGGTGCTCGACGCCGACACGGCCTGGCTCGTGCTGCGCGGCGCCCGCACCCTGCGGCTCCGGGTCGAGGCGGCCAACCAAGGCGCCCTCGACATCGCCGAGTCGCTGGAGGCCGAGGGCTTCACCGTCCGCCACCCGATGCTCTCCGGCCACCCCGACCATGAGGTCGCGGCCAGCCAGATGGAGGGCTGCTGCGTCCTGACCTTGGACCTCGGCTCCGAGGCGGCCGCGATGGGCTTCCTGGACCGCCTCGAGGTCTTCACCCGAGCCGTCAGCCTCGGCGGCTACGAGTCGCTGGCCAGCCACCCCGCTTCCACGACGCACAGCGCCATGCCCGAGGCGCACCGCCGCGCCGCCGGCATCACGCCCGGCCTGGTCCGCCTCAGCATCGGCATCGAAGGCACCCATGTGCTGCTGGAGGACGTCCTCCAAGCGCTGGCGCGCCGGCCGGCGGCGAACGTCCAGGTCGCGCCGTTGGCGCGCACCTTGAAGGCTTAGGCCCTTGGCGCCCGCGGGCTACTCCCATTCCACGGTCGCCGGCGGCTTGTCCGTGATGTCGTACACGACGCGGTTGACCTTGTCCTTGAGCCGCGGGTGGTTGGTGATGCCGCGCGCGATGCGGCCCAGCACCTCGTAAGGAACGTGGACCGCCGTGCCGGTCATGGCGTCCAGCGAATCGATGGCGCGCACCGCGACGGTCTCGCCGTAGGCCCGCAGGTCGCCTTGGACGCCGACGGTGGGCGTGTTGGTGAGGACCGCGAAGTATTGCCAGGGGCGGGCCATCTTGCCGGCGGCGACGGCGGCCTCGATCTCGCGCTCGACGACGTCGCAGGCCTCGCGGGCGATCTCGACGCGCTCGGGGGTCAGGAGGCCGATGACGCGGACGGCGAGGCCGGGGCCGGGGAACGGCTGGCGCTCGGCGACCTCCACCTTGAGGTGGCGGGCCACGGCGCGGACCTCGTCCTTGTAGAGGTGGTAGAGCGGCTCGCACAGCTCGAGCTGCATGTCCTTGGGGAGGCCGCCGACGTTGTGGTGCGACTTGATGGTGTCGCGGTTGCCGCCGCCGGACTCGATCCAGTCGGGGGCGATGGTGCCCTGCACCAGGACGGTGGCGCCGGTCTTCTTGGACTCGCGCTCGAAGATGCGGATGAACTTCTCGCCGATGATCTTGCGCTTGCGCTCGGGTTCGGTGACGCCGTGGAGGGCCTCGAAGTACTCGGCGCGGGCGTGGACGACGGTGAGGTTCAGGCCCATGCGGCGGTACATCGCCTCGACCTGCTCCGACTCGCCCTTGCGCATGAAGCCGGTGTCCACGTAGACGGCGTGCAGCTGCTTGCCGATGGCGTCGTGGACGATGGCGGCCGCGATGGTCGAGTCCACGCCCCCGGAGACCGCGATGACGGCGGTGCGGCTGCCGACCTGCTTGCGCACGGCGGCGACCTGTTCCGCCACGAACTCGGCGGCGTCGAAGACCATGACCTCGTGGGCCATGGCGGCGCGACTTGGGGGCCGGCCATAAGGGTTGGCCCTAGGGGCGCACCGGCCGCCGCGCCTTCGCCCCCGGCCACGGCGCCCTGGGAGGGGCCGGCCCGGGGAGGTTCTCCAGGCTGCGCCGCATGAAGACCGGCTCCCGCAGCGGCGAGTCGCAGTAGGCGGCGCACGGCTCGAAGCCGAGGCTGGCGTAGAGGCGGCGGGCGGCGTCCATCTCGGGGACCGTGTCGAGCAGCATCTCGGTCATGCCGTGGCTGGCGGCGTCCTGCATCGCGGCGACCGCGAGCGCCCGGCCGGCGCCGACGCCGCGCGCCTCCGGGGCGACCACCATGCGCTTCAGTTCGCAGCGGGTCCCGTCGAACCGCTTCCAGGCCGCGCAGCCGACGACGATGCCTTCCCAGCGGACGACGAACATCCGGCCCTCGGGCGGGGCGTAGCGCTCGGGCAGCTCCAGCATCTCGGCGGCGAAGTCCTGGGCGCCGAGGGCGGCGGCGAACTCCTTGACGTAGCCGGTGAGCAGGAAGCGGATGGACTCGACGTCCTCGCCCGCCATGGGCGCCACGGTGACGGCCACGCCCGTCCATGCCGCTCCCCCTTGGAAGGGATTCCGGCATGGTTATCGGCCGGCGAACGGCTGGTCCGGCATGGACGGCGACGAGGCCCGCAAGCTCCTGGCGCATGTCCGCCGTTGGGCCGCCAAAGGCTGGATTCCAGGACCTTCCGTCGCGCGCATCGAGGCGGAGCTGGCCCCAGCACTTGCCCAAGAGCCGTCGGGGCGGCGGGCGGCGCTGCCCACCATCCTGCATGGGCTGGGCGGCGTGCTGCTGGGCGCCGCGGCCATCGCCCTCGTGGTGCTGCTGTTCGACCAGGTGGCCGGGGACCACCGCGCGGAGCAGGGGTCCATCTTGTTCGCGCTTGGGCTGGGCCTGCTGGCCGGCGGCGTCGCGCTCTGGTTCCTGTCGCGCAACCAGGACCTCGCCGACGCCTTGCTGGTCGCGGCCCTCGTCTGCCTGACGTTCGCGCCGTTGCCGGACGAGGCGCTCGGCCAATGGTTCTCGGTCGTGTCGGTCGCCGTGGCCGCCGCGGTCTCGTTCACGCGCCGCACGACCATGGCCGCGTTCTTCGCCACGCTGGCGCTCCAAGCCGCCGCGTTCGTGGTCAGCCTGCGCCTGTTCGGCCAGGACCAGTTCTTTGGCCCCGGCGACGCGGGCATCATGGCCTGGCTGGCCATCGCCGCCGTCCACCTCGCCGCCTTGGCGTTCCTTCGGGTCGGCTTCAAGCAGGAATGGGTCTCGCCGGCGCTTGGCCTGGCCGCGGTGCTGGTGGCCGCCCCCGTCGCGGTCTTCACGGCCGAGGTGCTGGACCTGGACGACCACGGCGCCCCGGAGCTGGCGGTGGCCCTCCCCGCCGCCGCCCTCCTGGCGCTCGCCCTGCGCATCCGCGACCCGAACCTCCTGGTCGGCGCCGCCACCGTGCTCGCCATCGACGCCATCGTGTTCGCCTTCGACGTGGGCGGGCTGGTCTTCGGCATCCTGGTGATCCTCGCCGTGGCCGCCGCCGTCCTGGCGCTCGCGACCGTGCTGCGCCGCCGCTGGGCCGACCCCGGCACCTGACCCCCGCGGCACAAACCCCTTCAGGCTGGAGCCGATGTGGCCATCCTTGGCCGTCGTGCATCCGGTCGCCACCACGACGCCGCCCCATCGGCTGCGGCAGGCGGAGCTGCGCGAGGTCGCGGCCGCCATGATGCCGGAGGGCGCCGCCAAACGCAACGCGCTCGAGCTGTTCGACCACCCGAGCGTGGCCGCCCGCGCGCTCGCGATGCCGATCGAGTGGTATCTCGCGCCGCACGGCTTCCGCGACCGCAACGCCGCCTACGTCGACGCCGGCCTGCCCCTCGTCGAGGCCGCCGCCCGCGAGGCCATCGCCACCGCCGGCCTTGCGCCCCAGGACATCGGCGCGGTGCTGTTCGTCTCCACCACCGGCCTTGCGACCCCGAGCCTCGACGCCCGCCTCGCCGGCCGCCTTGGCCTCCGCCCGGACACGCTCCGGGTGCCGGTCTGGGGCCTCGGCTGCGCCGGCGGGGTCGCGGCCCTCAACCGGGCGGCCGACCTGGTGCGCGCGCGGCCCGGGCTGCACGTGCTCGCGGTCGCGCTCGAGCTGTGCAGCCTGTCGTTCGACGCCCCGCGCGCCATGGCCGCCGGCCAGGGCGGCGACAAGAAGGCGGTGGTCGCGGCGAGCCTGTTCGGCGACGGCTGCGCGGCGGTCGTGGTGTCCGGGCAGGGCATCGGCGCGCGCCACGAGGCGGGCGCGTCGCACCTGTTCCCCGGCACCGAGCGCGTCATGGGCTGGGACGTCGAGGACGGCAACCTGGACGTGGTGCTGTCGCCGCGCATCCCGGACATCGTGCGCGCCGAGATGGCGAATCTGGTGCGGCCGTTCGTGGCAGGCCGCCGCGTCGACGCCTGGGTGCTGCATCCGGGCGGCGCCAAGGTGCTGGAGGCCTACCGCGACGCCTTGGGCCTGTCGTCTGCGGACCTGGCGTGGAGCGAGGAGGTGCTGCGGGCGCACGGCAACATGTCGAGCCCGACGGTGCTGTTCGCGTTGCAGGCGTGGCAGCGCAGCCGCCCGGCGGCCGGGTCCACGGCGCTCCTGGCCGCCCTGGGGCCTGGCTTTGCAAGCGAGCTGGCGTTGGTGGTCGCATGATGCCGTTGTTGGCGGGGGCGCTCGTGGTCGTCGGCGTGCAGCGCCTGGCCGAGCTGGCTTATGCCAGGCACACGGCGAAGGGCTTGGCGGCGCAAGGCGCGCGGCCGGTGCGGCCCGACGGGATGCTCGGCATCGTCGCGGTGCATGTGCTGTTCTTCGCGGCCTGCGCGGCGGAGGACGCCGTCCGGGGCGCGGCCCTCGGCTGGTGGACGCCCGTGGGCATCGGGTTCTTCGTGGCGGGCGCCGCGTTGCGCTACTGGTCGATGCTGGCTTTGGGCGGCCGCTGGAGCACGCGGGTCTGGGTGCTGCCGGAGGCGCCGCTGGTGGCCAAGGGGCCATACTGCCACCTGCGGCACCCGATCTACCTCGGCGTCACGTTCGAGCTTCTGGGCTTCGCGGCCGCGTTCGGGTTGTGGGCCGCCGCCGTCGCCGTGCCGCTGCTGAACCTGGTGGCCGTGCGCCGCCGGGTCGCCGTCGAGGAGCAGGCGCTGGGTTTTGAGTAGTCAAGTCAAACAAACACGCCAGAAGGGCCAAACCTTTGCCGGGCTCGTGGCCGTGCCATGCGGGCGGGCAAGACGCGACAACTGGAGGAATGGGTCGAGAAGGGGCTCATCTCCCCCGAGCAGAGGGACGCCATCCTTGAAGCGGAGGCCCCTCCGCCACCGGCCGCCGCCGCGCCCGTTCCCGAGGCGCACTTGTGGACGTTCAACCTGTTCCCCTTCGGCCGGCCCGACCTGCGCGAGCTGCGGCTGCCCCTGCTGGGCCTCTGCATGGCCATCGTCCTTGCCGCCCTGCTGATGGGGGCCGACGTCGCCTTGGACGAGGCAACGGACCAAGAGCCGCACCGCGTCACCCCATGGGCCCCCTTGGTCATCACGGGGTTGCTGCTCGGCCTTGCGACCGTGAGCGGCAAGCGCAGTCCGGTCTTCCTGTCCGCCAGCCTTGCCATGGGGATGCTCTACTTCACCTTGGACGTCAAGCACGAGCCGTTGAGCTTCATCGTCTCGCTGCTGTTCGTGGCGGCGCTGCCGGCGCTCCGGCTGCCGCCGCCGGTGCGCATCGTCGCCGCCATCACGGCCATCCCCCTCGTCATGCTCGCGGGCCAAAGGCTTGGAGGCACCGAGCCGCTGGCCGTCCAGGTGGTCCTCTCGACGGCCGACCTCGCGCTGCTTGCGGCCCTGCTCTCTGGCTCGTCGTGGCGCACGGTCCCCTATTGGGGCCTGGTCTTCCTCGGTGCCGGAGTGATTGGCGTCGCGATGTACGCCTTCGCCTCCAACGTCGACCGCGGCGGCCCCGTCCTGGGCCCCGCGGTGGCGATGGCCGGCGGCCTCCTCTTGCTGCGGGCGACCCTCTACTGGCCGCGCGCCGCGTGGGACGCCCGCTTCCGGCTGAACCCGCCCATCCCGATCCCCGACCTGCGCCGACCGCCAGCCTTCAAGACGACGACCCGATGACGGGCCCGTGAAGCGCATCGGCGTCCTGGTCGTGGCCGACGAGGTGCTGGGCGGCCACGTCCACGAATCCAACTCGCACTGGCTGGCCAAGCAGGTCAAGCCGATGGGCATCGCGCTCCGCCGCGTCGAGGTGTGCAGCGACGACCTGCCGGACATCGTCGCGTCGGTGCGCCGCTTCGTCTTCGACCTGGACCTGGACTACGTCGTCACCTCCGGCGGCCTCGGCCCGACCCCCGACGACCGCACCATGGCAGGCATCGCGCAGGCGATCGGCAAGCCGCTCGTCACGACGCCCGAGAACCTGGCGTGGATGCGCGAGCGCGCCCGCTTCGGCCACCGCCTCGGCTACTTCGAGTCGCCAGAACCCAACGAAGGCCTGCTGAAGATGGCCAAGCTTCCCGAGGGGGCCATCCCGATGCCCAACGCCGTCGGCACCGCCTTGGGCGCCATCGTGACAGCGGGTCCGAAGCCGACGACGCTGTTCACGCTGCCCGGCGTGCCCGCCGAGTTCTACCGCATGTTCGACGAGTCGGTGCGCCCGCGGCTTGCCGCCGGGACGCCGATCCACAGCGAGGAGCTGGTGCTGCACACCGAGGAGTCGCGGTTCTACGGCGTCCTGGCGCGGCTGGAGAAGGCCTACCCGGACGTGACGCTGGGCAGCTACCCGGACCGCGGCCGCATCGTGATTCGCGCCACGGGCCCGGAAGCGCGGGCGAAGGCGCTGATCGCGGAGATGCGCGAGGCGGGCAGGCAGTACCTGGAGCCGGGGCGGCGCTGACGAGGCGCAGCCCGGCCTAGAGGAACTCCATGCCGCCCGCGGAGCCCGTGGCCACCTTCTTGACGGCGGTCTGCCCGAGTTGCTCGGCCAGCCGGTCGTAGTACTTGATGACCTCCTCGGTGACGGAGCTGCGGACGCTGCGGAGCGCCTCCTCGAAGTGGTTCTTGTTGACCTGGCGGGCCTTGCGGTCCTCGCGCAGCGCGACGATGGCGGACTCGCGGCACAGGGCCTCGAGGTCGGCGCCGACGTAGCCCTTGGTGAGGCGGGCCAGCTCGTTGAGGTCCACGTCCTTGCCGAGGGGCATGCGCTCGGTGTGGACCTTGAGGATGGCGAGGCGGGCGGCCTCGTCGGGGGCGCTCACCTTGATGAGGCGGTCGAAGCGGCCGGCCCGGAGCAGGCCGGGGTCGATGATGTCAGGCCGGTTGGTGGCGGCGATGACGACGACGCCTTCCAGGCCTTCCATGCCGTCGATGCTGGTGAGCAGCTGGTTGACGATCGACTCGGTGACGTGGCTGCCTTCGTAGGCGCCGCGGCGGGGGGCGATGGCGTCGATCTCGTCGAGGAAGACGATGCTGGGGCTGCTCTGCTTGGCCTTCTTGAAGATCTCGCGGACGGCCTTCTCGGACTCGCCCACCCACTTCGACAGGACCTCGGGTCCCTTGACGCTGAGGAAGTTGGCGCCGCTCTGGTTGGCGACGGCCTTCGCGAGGAGGGTCTTGCCGGTGCCGGGCGGGCCGTAGAGCAGGATGCCGCGCGGGGGACGGATGCCCATGCGCTCAAAGGACTCGGGGTCCTCCAGCGGCCATTCGACGGCTTCCTTGAGCTGCTGCTTGACCTCGGGCAGGCCGCCGATGGACTCCCAGGTCGTGGTGGGGACCTCGACCAGGAACTCGCGCAGCGCGGAGGGGTCGACGATCTTGAGGGCGCCCTTGAAGTCCTCGGCGGTGACCTGCATCTTCTCCAAGAGCTCGGCCGGAACCGGCTGGTCGAGGTCGATCTCGGGGAGGTAGCGGCGCAGCGCCTTCATGGCGGCCTCGCGGGCAAGCGCCATAAGGTCGGCGCCGACGAAGCCGTAGGTCATGTCTGCGAGGTCCTCGAGGTCCACGTCCTCCGACTTCGGCATGTTGCGCGTCTGGATGTGCAGGATCTCCAGGCGGCCTTCCTTGTCGGGGACGCCGATCTCGACCTCGCGGTCGAAGCGGCCGGGGCGGCGCAGCGCGGGGTCCACCGAGTCGGGCCGGTTGGTGGCGCCGATGACGATGATCTTGCCGCGGCCCTTGAGGCCGTCCATGAGGGTGAGCATCTGCGACACGACGCGGCGCTCGACCTCGCCTTGGACCTCGTCGCGCTTGGGGGCGATGGCGTCCATCTCGTCGATGAAGATGATCGACGGGGCGTTCTTCTCGGCCTCCTCGAAGGTCTTCCGGAGGTTCTCCTCGGACTGGCCGTAGAACTTGCTCATGATCTCCGGGCCGTTGATGGTGTAGAACTGGGCGCCGGACTCGTTGGCGACGGCCTTGGCGATCATGGTCTTGCCGGTGCCGGGCGGGCCGTGCAGCAGGACGCCCTTGGGGGGGTCGATGCCGAGCCGGTCGAACAGCTCCGGGTGCTTGAGGGGCAGCTCGATCATCTCGCGGACGTTGGTGAGCGCCTCCCGGAGGCCGCCGATGTCCTCGTAGGAGATTTGGGACACCGCGGAGCCGGCCTGGGCGGCGGCCTCCTCGTTGACCTTGATCTGGGTCTCCTCGTTGATCAGCACGATGCCTTTCGGGTTGGTGCTGATGATGCTGAAGGGAAGCGCGTTGCCGAACAGCGCGATGTTGGGGACGACGACGATGTCGCCTTGGACGCAGGGGCGCTTCAGCAGGCCGCGCTTGGCGAGCTGGTCGATGCCGTCGCCGAACTGGATCTGCTGGTCCTGGCTGATGGCGGGGGCGAGCGTGACCTGCTTGGCCGGCTTGACCTCGGCCTTCTTGATGGTGACCTTGTCGCCGATGGAGATGCCCGCGTTCTTGCGGGTCAGGTTGTCAATGTGGATGATGCCCTTGCCCTCGTCGCCGGGGTGCGAGCGCCAGACGACGGCGGCCGTGGTCTTGTGGCCTTTGATCTCGATGATGTCGCCGGGGCTGAGGTTGAGCTCGACGCGTGTCTGGCCGTCAAGGCGTGCCCGCCCGTACGAGACGTCCTGCTGCAATGCCTCGACCACGCGAAGGGTGGCTTCGGTCTTGACCATCGAGAATCTCCAGGGCAGGCATGGGTCGGCACTTCTATAAAAAGAAGACCGACCTATCCCCTAAATGGGAATCGGGCGCCGCGGTATAAGGGTGGCCTTTGCGTCATGGAGGCCCGTCCTTCCTGGCGGCGCGCGGTTCCTGAGGGCTGCTGTTGGACGGGCCGAGGCTTGCCCCTTCGGGTGGAGGCAAGCAGGGCCACGCAGGCGAACATGTCAACCACCGAAGCGCAAGCCCCCAAATAGCGACGGCCCCACCGCGCAGCCCATGGAGCCGGCGGCCCCAGCCCCGCGGATGGTCTTCAGCGACCGCCGCACCTTCTGGTGGAAGACCGCCCTCCTCGCCGCCACCACCATCGCCCTCGTCCCCATCCTGCTCTGGCAGGACGAACTGGCCGCCACCGTGTACCTCTGGGCCCTCGTCGCCGTCCACGTCGGCGGCGTGTTCGTCGTCGCCATCGGCGTCCGCCGCCACCAGATCGCCCCCGACCGGCGCGGCTTCTGGAGCCGGGTCGCCGCCATCATCGTCCTCGTCGGCCTCCTCTACCTGGCCTCCAAAGGCATCGACACCGAGGTCGGCGGCACCGTCTTCTGGGGCAGCCTGTTCGCCATCTGGGCGCTGCACACCCTCGGCCTGGCCTTGCTGCACGTCCGCAGCCACCGCGAGCACCGCATGTGCCCATTCGTCTAGCCGGCCCCTGCCGCCAGCCCAACCCCTTAGCCCCGCACGCCCATCGAAGCCGGCATGCCGACGCGCCAAGTCCACAAGCCTGCCGCCCGCGGCCGGCGCCCCCACGCCACGCCCGTGCCCCGGACCCTCGAGCGCCTCGACCGCGCCCACCTCCAGCGCGCCCATCCCCCCGTCGACCTGCGCGTCACCGCCGCCTCCGGCTCCCTCGTGCGCGACGCGCGCGGCCGCACCTACATCGACTTCGTCATGGGCTGGTGCGTCGGCAACCTCGGCTGGGCGCAGCAGGAGATTCGCGACCGGCTCCATGCGTTCGAAGGCCCCGACTACGTCCCGCCCGCCTTCCAGTACGGCCCCTGGTCCGAGCTGGCCGGCCTGCTGTCCGACCTGGCGCCGGGACGCCTCACCAAATGCGTCCGCGCCGTCGGCGGCAGCGAGGCCGTCGAGATCGCCCTCCAGGCCGCGATGGCGGCGACCGGCCGCCACAAGTTCGTCACCATCGAGGAGGCCTACCACGGCAACTCGCTCGGCATCCAGCTCGCCACCGGCAAGACGCCGTTCGGGCGCACGCTGCGCGCCGGCCGCACCGTCAAGCCGCCCCTGGACGCCCAGGCGCTGGCTCGCGTCGAGACCGCCCTCAAAGGCCGCGACGTCGCCGCCTTCCTGATGGAGCCCGTGATCTGCAACCTCGGCGCGCTGGTGCCGTCGGAGCGCTTCATGACCGGCCTGCGCGAGCTGTGCGACAAATATGGCACCCTGCTGGTCCTCGACGAGGTCGCCTGCGGCATCGGGCGCACGGGCAAGCTGTTCGCCACCGAGCACTTCGACGTCGCGCCCGACATCCTGACCTTGGGCAAGGCCATCACGGGCGGGCACGCGCCGTTGGCCGCCACCCTCCTCACGCAAGAGGTCGCCGACCGCGCCGGCGAGGACCTGCACGTCTACTCGACCTTCGGCTGGCACCCGCTTGCCGTCGAGGCCGCGTTGGCAAACTTGCGCTACATCCAGAAGCACAAGGCCGCCCTCCTACGCAACGTCGACCGCCGCAGCGCCCAGTTCCGCGGCCGCCTCGACGCCATGGACTTCGGCGACGGCTCCAAGGTTCGCGTGAAGGGCCTGGCGATCGGCGTCCAGCTGGCGGACCGCAAGCACGCCAAGCGCATCGAGGAGACCTGCCGCGAGGAGGGCCTGCTCGTCAAGGCCGACGACGACGTGCTGCAGATGTTCCCCGCGCTCACCATCGACCAGGAGACGGCGGACGGGGGGTTGGACATCCTCGAACGGTGCTTGTGAAGGGTGGCGCGATTTGCCCCCATGGGCCTGCCTCATCCTTTCTCCCGCGTTCTGGGAGCGACATGGCGCGCGACCGTGCCGCCGCACCGGCGACCTCCAAGGACCGACATCGCAAAAGATCAGGCCGCCCTCCATCGGGCTGGGTCGCCCCTGAACCGGGCGCGGCCCCAGCGTCGAAGCCTGCGGACCCGCCACTCGACGGAAGCAAGCCGGCCGGCGAGCACGTCGACCCGCACGTCGATGAGCTCATCTCGGAGGAAAAAGAGCACTTGCAGAAGGCGGTGCGCGCGGCGGAGAAGGGGCCCACCGAGGTCGCCGAGGAGGCCGTGGCGCACGCCGAGGAGCAGGTCCATCGGGCCGTCACCATCAGCCACTACGAGCAAATCCTGGACGCAGCGCTCAGGAACCTGGACCCCGACCTGTTCTTCCCCGAGATCCTCGGCCGCATCCGAACGATGCTGGACGCCGACGCGGCCACCGTGTTCCTGCTTGAGGCCGACGGCCGCCAGCTCTTCGCCCGGGCCTCCAGCGGCCTTGAGGACGCCGTCACGGCTGGAATCCGGATTCCCATGGGCGAAGGCGTGGCCGGAGTGGCCCTTGCGACCCGTGAGACCCAGACGGTGGACGACGTCAATGAGAAGACCGTCGCGAACCCATTGCTGCTGAGCCGGGGAATCCAGCGGCTTGTGACCGTCCCCATCCTTGCGGGCGACAAGCCCCTTGGCGTGCTTGAGGTCGGCTGGGCGACCCGCCGCGGCTTTGACGAGCAGGAGAAGCGCCTGCTCGAGGTCGTCGCAGAACAGGTCGGCATGGCCGTCGAGCGGGCACGCGTCGCCCCCTTGGACAAGACGGAGTCCGGCAGCACGCGGCGCCGGCTGGTCCAGCCCATCATCGACGAAGAACAGGCCTTGGCGGTGGCGCTCCGCAAGGCCGCGAAGGAGGGCGATGCGGAAGCGATGGTCAACTTGGCCCAAGCCCACGTGGAGCAGCAGACCAAGGCGGCGACCACCGTCGGCGACTACGAGGCCATGCGCGACGCGGCCTTGGGAGCCTTGCCGATGGATGAGCGCCTGGCCCTGCTCCTTGAGGGAACGCGCACCTTGCTGGCCAGCGACGTCGCGGCGATCCTCCTGATGGACGACGAAGGCGACCAATTGTGGCCGCGCGCCAGCCTGGGGTTTGCGACCTCCCTGGGCGTTCGGCCCGTGTCCGTCAGCGGAAGCATCCGCAAGATCGTCGAGACGGGCGAGCCGGTGCTGGTCAGCGACGTCCAGCCGGACGACATCTTCCGCATTGGCCTTGCCGAGGAAGGCATCCAGTCCTTGGTCGCGGTGCCCCTGCGCATCCAGGACAAGGTGCAGGGGGTCCTCGTTTGCGGCGCGCGCAGCAGGGACCGCTTCGCCGTGAAGGACTTGGAGCTGCTGCAGCTTGTGGCCGACCGCATGGGCGCCGGCCTGCAACGGGGCCGTCTTCTGGAGTCTCATGTCCGCGAGAAGCGCAAAGCCCTGCTGGCCAGCCAGTTCAAGACCGACCTGCTCAACATGGCCACGCATGACATCAAGACCCCCCTTAGCGCATTGAGCCTGCAAATCCACATGATGACGACGGTCCCCATGTCCGAGGAGGAGCGCAACCGCTCCATGGCCATCATGCAACGGAACGTCAAGCGCTTGACGACGATGCTGGACGACTTCCTGGACCTGGCGCGCGTGGAGGCCGGCCGCATGACCATCAAGCCCGGCAAGATCGAGGTGGGCAGGCTTCTCCAGGACGCCGTCGAGACGTTCGAGGCGCAAGCCCAGCAACGGAGGCTGAAGCTCGGGTCCCAGCTTGAGGGGCGCCTAGAGGCGTTCGGCGACGAACGGCGCATCCTGCAAGTCATCACCAACCTCGTCAGCAACGCCGTCCGCTACGCCCCCGCAGGCAGCACCATCCGCCTCGGGGCGCGGGAAAGCCCCGAGCACGTCGAGATCTACGTCCAGGACGAAGGCTTGGGCCTGACGCCCGAGCAGATCGCACGCCTGTTCCGCCCGTTCTCGCAAGTCCAAGGAGTCGCAGAGGAATCCAAGGGCACCGGCCTCGGGCTCTACCTCAGCAAGGCCATCGTGGACGCGCACGGCGGGAAGCTGACGCTCACCAGCGCCGGAAAGGGCAAGGGCGTGACGGCCGCCTTCACCCTGCCAAAGGCAACGGCGCCTGCCCAGGCCGGACCCTGATCAAAAGCGGGTGGGCTTCGTGGATTTCGCTGGAAGCGAAGCCAAACGGATGGACGAGGAGGGATTTGAACCCCCGGCCTCTGCCTTGCGAAGGCAGCGATCTACCAGCTGATCTACTCGCCCGTTGTGTGGCCCGACCCTGCGCTGCGGCAAAAGGGTTGGGAGTGGGCCCCGGGCGATTCGAACGCCCGACCTCCCGGTTATCAGCCGGGTGCTCTACCAGTCTAAGCTAGGGGCCCGCTGTCGCCGGCGACTTGAGGATCGTAGATAAGTCCGTCGCAGGGCTAGTGGCTGTGGCCGTTCGGGGTGGCGGGCTCGGCGCAGGCGCACGCTCCGCAGCAGTCGCCTTCGGCGCAGTCGCCGCAGTGGTCGCAGCCGCAGTCGTCCCAGCAGTCGGCGCACCAGGCGTCGTAGCTGGCTTGGAGGGCGTGCAGGCCGAGGCCCAAGAGGACGGCGCCGGCGACGGCCATGGGGCCAACCAGGGCGTGCTCGGGGTGGCTGTAGCCCAAGGCGACGCCGATGGCCAGGAGGACCGCGCCGAGGCTGATGGAGACCCAGGAGGGCCAGGAGTAGGCCATGCCGGGAAACTTGGGGTGGCGAGGATGAAGGTTCCGGAACGCTCTCAGGGCATCGGGTCGCCGAGGCAGTGGAAGCCGTCGCCGTAGAGGGCCGCGAACAGGTTGGTGGAGCAGGCCTCGATGCGGCCGTCGGCGTGGACGCAGGCGTAGTGGTAGGCGGGGCCGCCGTACACCCAGGCGCAGGCGGCGTCGCCGACGATGCCGACGCAGGCGCCGTTGAGGCTGGCGGGCGGGACGCAGATGGCGGCGGGGAGGGCCTCGGAGGGGCTGACGCAGATTCGGCCGAACGGGGAGGCGCCGTTGGGCCAGGCGCACGGCTCGCCGTTGACGATGCCGACGCAGGCTTGGTTGAGGGTGCCGGGCGGGATGCACACGGCGGGGTCCTGGACGGCGTGGGTGGAGGGCAGGCTGGCGGTGGCGGCCAAGGCAAGCGTGAGGATGGCGAGGAGGGCGCGCATCGGCGCTGGATGCCGCGGCCGGGTCATAAGCCTAGAACCAGCTGCTCAGGTCCCGCTGCACGACGAGGTCCAGCGACTCCAGCCCGAAGGCGCCTTTGACGTAGTCCTCGACCATCGACTTGTACCAGGCCCAGTCGACCATGGCGGGCGTGACCTTCTCGACGGGCCACATGTATTCGATGGGCTTGAGGCCGCGGTTCTTGGGCTCCTTGACGATGAGTTGGTGGCCGCCGCGGGCGAGCTCCAGCCGCTTGCGTTCTTGGCTGGCGGGGTCCTTGTAGAGCGGCAGCGGCTCGCGGCAGACGATGAACTTGAACTTCCGGGTGGCGGTGATGTGCTCGCCCAGCAGGTCTTCGAGTGCTGCGGTGCGGACGGCTTGGCTCCGGAGGGTGCCGTCGGGGTTGGCTTCGTAGGACTTGACGCTCGACACCGATTGGCGCAGGATGAGGTCGTTCCAGTCGGTCTTGGCGACTTGGACGGCCTGCATGACCTCGCGGGTGGCCTTCTTGATCGCGGTCTTCATCGCTTCGCGGGCCTTGTCCTCGCTGCTCCACGACGCCACGTCCCGGAGCGCCTTGGCCATGATGTCCTTGAGCAGGATCTGGGCGAGCGGGGCCTTGTCGCTGCCCTTGAAGTTGTTGCCCTTGGTCTCCATGCCGATGCTGGCGCCGTCGGCCTTGGCGTCGAAGATGAGGTAGTTCTTGTGGACGATGAACACCATGGCGTCGTGCGTCTCGGCCTCCAGCTCGAAGCCTTCGTACTGCAGCTCGTCGCGCCACTTGCGGTTGGCGGCGGCCACGGCGTCGAGGGCGGTCTGGGGCATGGTGATCCATTTGTCCGCCTCGGGCTCCACGTCCGCGCCCAGCGCCGCGGCGAAGTGCGGCAGGTTGCCCGCCGACTTGCTGCAGCCCATGTAGATGCCGTCGGTGTCGCCGTAGACGACGCGGATGCCTTGCGACTCCCAGTCGACCAAGGTGTCGTGCAGGATGCGCTGGCCGATGGTGGTGATGTTGGCGCCGCCCCAGACGTTGAACTGGCGGCAGCTGACGTTGACGGCGACCAGGATGCCGTGGGTGCCGGCGTTGCGGGCGGCCTTGAGGCTCTGGTAGGTCATGTCGTGGATGCGGATCTCGTCCTTGGGGCGGCCTTCCTTCTTGGCGCGGGCGCGGGCCGACTTGACCTTCTGGATGGTGCTGAGGATGCCCGTCATGGCGAGGTTGACCATGCCAGGGTCCTTGGAGTGCTTGACGCCGATGAGCCAGCCCTTGCCCTTGGTGAAGCGGTCGGCGGGGTCGGCCTTCTTGACGAGGTACTTGCCCGAGTTGGCGAAGGCAGGGTCCAGCTCGAACAGCCAGATCCAGTCGTCGGGCGTCTCGCCGGCCTTGGCGGGCTGGACGGTGTCCGCCGTCAGGTTCCGTGCCTTGAGGATGGTCGGGTACATGGCGCCGACGTCCGCCGCCACGACGTGGAACCACGGCACGAAGTGGGACTTCAGCTCCGTGTCCGGCTTGAGGGTCATGCCGCCGGGGATGGCGTAGCCGTTCGGATCGTCGGGGTCGCCCGACTCGTTGTCTTGGCTGCGCGCGATGACACCCGGATGCTCGCACCAGAACGGCATCTCGGGCCCCTGCTTGGCCACGCGCACGAACTCCTTGTTCTGCGAGGTGGCGCGCTCCTCCGGCGGCAGCTCTAGGCACGCGGCCGCGACCTCCTCGCGGGTCGGGAACGGCCGGTGCGGCAGCACGCGCTGCACGGCGCGCGCGACCGCCTGCGCGCGGCAGGTGGCGGGCATGAAGCGGCGCTCGCGGCGGGCGCGCAGGAACGCCATATGGTCCCACATCTTGGTGGTGCCGCTCGTGAGCAGGTCGTCGAGGGCGAGGTTGACGTTGAAGCACAGCGGCAGCGCCTGCGCGATGAGCATCTGGGTGATGCCGATCTGCTCCTGGACGTCGTGCTTGTTGTAGAGCAGGGTCTTGGCGTCGAGGGCCATGTCGTGCGCGTCCATGTGGACACGGTCGGGCACGTCGATGCCGAGCCACGGCGCCAGGCCTTTGAGGGTGAAGTCGTCGTGGTAGAAGTAGAACTTGCGCGCAGCGTGGAACGTGTCGAGCGTGAGCGGGTGCCAGACGGCGATATCCTGCTGGGTGCCGAAGTGGAAGCTGCGGTCGGGCCGCGAGTAGACGTTGGTGAAGCGCTGGAACCACTCGCGGGTGCGGGGCGACAGCGTGCCCTTGCGCTGGTCGGCGCGCAGGATCTCGACGATGCGGTCGTGGATCTGCTTGTTGTCGAAGCCGAGGATGTTGTGGCCGGCGACGATGTCGTGCCGCACCGCCATCTCGGTGAACTGCTGCAGGTTGTCGATCTCCTGGTCCGGCGTGTGCGCCACGAGCTGCGTGACCTCGCGCTGGGCCCAGTCGGCGGGCAGGTGGCGGAACTCGAAGTCGAACTGCTCGTTCACCAGGTCCTTGTGGGCGGCGTACTCGACCGGGAAGTCCGCGTAGCCGATGACGTCGATGGGCACCGACGCGCCGGGGCGGTTGCCGTTCTTGCCGTACTGCGTCGTCTCGATGTCGTAGGTCAGCACCGACAGCTTGTTGGGCAGGCCGTGGGAGTCCAGCAGCCACCAGTCCTTCTCGGCGGCCAGGTCGGCGGCGGCGCGCTCGGTGTAGGGGATGTCGTGCTCGCAGGTGTAGAACCCGTGCCGGAAGAACAGCTCGTCCGAGATGTCGGGCACCCAGAAGCTGCGCTTGGCCGCCACCGGGATGGCGTCGCGCGACTGGCCGTGGTTCCAGAACGACTTGTAGCGGATCGGCTCCAGCACGCTGTGGGCCTTGGCGAGCGCCGTCCGCTCCGGGTCCTCGCCGCGGGCGCCCTCGACCAAGGCCAGCAGCCGCTCGTGCGCCTTGTGGATGGGCTCGTTCGGGTCGCGCGGGAACGCCAGGAACGACGGCTTGTGGAGGTCGGCCAGCGGCTCCGGCTCGCGCCCCTGCCAGAACGCATGGGTGTTGGAGAGGTTCAGCAGGGCCACGCGGCGGCGACAGGAGGGAGGCGCTTCAACCTTGGGCTGGGCTCAAGATTCGGCGGGAGCGGCGTCGCCGCCAGCCCCGACCTGGCCCAGCGCGCCTTGCGCGTTGACGAACAGGCACGGCCCCAGGTCCTCCAGCGTCAGGGTGGCGCCTTCCTTGCGGCCCGCCATGAGCTGGCAGCGGGTGATGCCGATGGGCGCCACGAAGTGGCCGCCGTCCTTGAGCTGGGACACAAGCGTCTGGGGGACGTCCGGAATCGCGCACGTGACGTAGATGGCGTCGAAGGGGGCACCGTCGGGGAGGCCGTTGGCGCCGTCGCCCTCGTGGACCGTGACCTTGATCTTGGCGGCCTTGAGGTTCTTGCGGGCCAGCTCCACCAGCTCGGGCAGGAACTCGATGGAGTCGACGCGGCCCTTGTCGCCGACGACGCCCTTGACGACGGCGGCGTGGTAGCCGACGCCGGTGCCGACCTCCAGCACCTTCTGGCCGGGCTCGAGCTGCAGGGCGTTGGTCATCATGGCCACCATGTGCGGCGCCGAGACGGTCTGGCCGAAGCCGATGGGCAGCGGACGGTCCTCGTAGGCGGCCTCGCGCAGCTCCTTGGGCACGAACAGGTGGCGGGGGACGGCCAGCATGGCCTCCTCCAGGCGCGGGTCCGTGAGGTAGCCGCCCGACTCCAGCTCGGCGAGCATGGCCTCGCGCTCCTCCGTCCGCTCCAGCTGCTGCTCGTGCATACATGAACATCTGCGTTCGGGGTTAGAACGTTGTGACCTTCGGACCGCTGCTGCCGACCCGTGCGGGTCCGTGGAAAGCGCGGCACGCGGCGCATGGCCTTGGACGTGCCTGGGGGTTCAGCCTAGGGGCATGGCGCGCAGCAGCTCGACGAGCTTGCCTTCCACGGCTTCGGCGGGCGCGTCAGGAATCGAGAGGAGCTGGGTGGTGCCGGCCTGGCCCTTGCCCGACAGGCGGCTCACGAGGAAGCCGCCGTCCTTGAGCTGGTTGAGGTACTTCCAGAACTGGGTGTGGGCGCGGGGCTGCTCGCCGAACTCCTCGCACGCGACGGCGTAGGCCTTCTCGACGTTGCCCGTGGTGCTGTAGGCGCCGTCCTTCCGGAGGCGGCGGGCGAGCGCCAGCAGGACCAGCAGGGGGTGGCGGGGAAGCGCGGTCAGCTTGGCCGTCGTGATGTAGGAGTAGGAGTCGGCCTTGGCGGTGCGGACGTCCTCGGCCAGCACCTCGTCGCGGCGGTGGTCGTCGGCGTTCTGGCCGGCCTTCTGGAGGATTTCGATGGCCAGGCGGGCGTTGCCCCCTTGGGCGGCGGCGGTGTCGGCGACCAGGGCCCCGACCTCCTCGGCGACCGTGCCCGGGTTGAAGGCGAGGCGGACGCGCTGGTCCACGATGCGCTCCAGCTCGGGGGAGCCGTAGGGCTGGATGTGCAGCACGTTGGAGGTCTTGAAGGTCGAAAGGGCGGCGGGGTCGAGCTGCCCGAGGACGTTCTCCTGGCTGATGAGGATGAGGCTGACGCCGACCCAGGAGGGGCCGGTCTCGTCGTTGAAGCGCGTCAGGTCATAGACCAGGTTGCCGCCGTCGCTGCGGAACAGGGCGTCCACCTCGTCCAGGACGACCATGAGGTGGGCGCCCTTGCGCTCCAGGGTCTTGCGCAGGTCCCGCAGCATCTCGCCGACCGCGAAGCCGCGCTCGGGGTAGTTGGGGTCGAAATGGTTCAGGATGCCCAGCATGGCAAGCCCGTCGGTCTTGCGCTTGCGGCAGTTGACGTGGACGAACTCGAGCGCCTTGCCCTGCTTCTGGAGGGCGGCCTTGAAGTCGCGGGCGAAGCGCTTGGCGACGGCGGTCTTGCCGGTGCCGACGGGCCCCCAGAGGAAGGCGTGCTCGCGCTGGGCGCCTTGGGTGAGCCCCTTGTAGGTCCGGGCCAGGAAGCGGATGGCCTCCTCGCGGCCGGGCAGGTCGTCGGGGATGTAGTCGAAGTCCAGCTTGGAGAGGTCCTTGAAGACCGTCGGGCCCCCAAGCTCCGACTCGACCAGGCTCATCGCTTGCACGGACGCGGCATGGGCGCTTGAAGGATATCGTCCACGCCCAGGGGTGGGTGAAAGTGCTCCGAAACCTCCGGCGGCTCCATCAAGCCCCCGTCCATCCGCCCCCCATGCCTGGGCCCAGCACGACCGCGGTGCACGCCGGCGACGAGCCCGACCCCCGCACGGGCGCCGTCACCACCCCGCTCACCACCTCCAGCACGTTCTGGTACCCGGAGCTGCCCGGCGGCGGCGCCTCGCCCTACATCTACGGCCGCTACACCAACCCGTCCGTGGAGGCGGTCGAGCGCAAGCTGGCCGCCCTCGAAGGGGCCGACGGGGCGCTGCTGTTCGCCTCCGGCATGGGCGCGGTCCAGGCCGCCGTCGCCGCCACCCTCCAGGCCGGCGACACCATGGCCGTCCAGTCCGGCGTGTACGGCGGCACCACCGCCTTCCTGCGCGACGAGATGGCGCGCTTCGGCGTCAAGGTCCACGCCCTCCCGACCGCCGGCCCGTGCAAGGTCCCCGCCGGCACCAGGCTGGTCTGGATGGAGTCAATCACCAACCCCGCGCTGCGGGTGGCCGACGTGCGGGCCTGGGCCGACGCCGCCCATGCCGCTGGCGCCCTGCTGGCCGTGGACGCCACCTTCGCCACCCCGTTGCTGCAGAAGCCGCTCGCGCTGGGCGCCGACCTGGTGATGCACTCCGCGACCAAATACCTCGGCGGCCACACCGATTTGATCGCCGGCTCCTTGGCCTGGGGCCACGGCTCGCCGTTGGCCGATTCCCTCAAGCGCGTCCGCCGCAACCTGGGCGCCCACCTCGACCCGCACGCCGCCTACCTCCTCGGCCGCGGCATGAAGACCCTGCCCATCCGGATGGAGCGGCACTGCGCCAACGCCGCCCGCCTCGCCCGCGCCTGCCTGGAGATGCCCGGCATCGAGACGGTCCACTACCCTGGCTTGGCCACGCATCCGGACCACCTGACGGCCTGCGAGGTGCTGGCCGGTGGCTTCGGGGGGATGGTGACCTTGGACCTGGGCTCCGTCGGCCGCGCCCAGGCGTTCCGGCGCCAGGTCCGCCTGCTGACGCCGGCGGCCAGCTTCGGCGGCGTCGAGTCGCTCGTGAGCCTGCCCTTGGAGACCAGCCACTCCTACCACCCGCCGGAGGTGCGGGCGCGGGAAGGGGTCCGGGACGGGATGGTGCGCATCTCGGTCGGCATCGAGGACCTGGACGACCTGGTGGCCGACGTCCGGCAAGCCCTGGCCTGAGGTTCCGGCGGCGCGGTCGTTGGGGACGAACCGAACCTCCAGCGAAGGATGAAGCCCGGCCCGCGTCTCTCTGGTCCTATGCGCTGCGCCATCCTGCTTGCCCTCCTCCTGCTGCCTTGGGCCGGCTGCCTCACCCCGGGCGGCGATGGCCAGCTTCCGATCGCGACCACTATCGGCCGCCTGTTCGAGTACGCGGCCGTCGAGCGCGGCGACCCCACCCCTGAGCGCGTCACCGACTGCGCCGCCTTGCTGGACGTCCTCAACCAGCGCGCCCTCGACCAGGCCCGCGTCTCCTTGGAGCAGAGCGTCGAGAACGGCGGCTACGGCTGGGGTTGGGGCTACTACCGCGGCGACACCATGACCATGGCCGCCACCGCCTCTGCCGCCGCGATGGACAGCGCGGCCGCCGGGGCCCAGTCCTACTCCTCCAGCGAGGCGCAGGTGACCGGCACCAACAACCAGGAGGCCGCCGCCGACGAGGCGGACATCGTCAAGACCGACGGCGAGTGGACCTACATCGTCCAAGGCCAGGTGCTGCGCATCCTCCGGAGCCCCAACATCGGCGACCTCGAGGCCTACGCCGAGGTCAAGCTGGAAGGCAGCTGGGGCGGCGAGCTGCTGCTGGAGCGCCGCGACCCCGCCAACCCCGCCGACGACCGGCTGGTGCTCATCACCCAGAAGTCGGCCCCCATGCCGGCCTCCGACCAGGCCCGCGTCGCCAGCGGCGTCGGCATCGGATACTACCCGCCGCAATCCTGGTCGGCCCAGACCCATGTCATGGTGCTGTCGCTCGCCGACCGCGCCAAGCCCCAGGTCATCCACGACCTCGCCGTCGACGGCTACCCCGTCGGCGCCCGCCTGGTCGACGGCCGCGCCCACGTCGTGGTGCTCGCCAACGACGCCGGCCTGCCCCTCCAAAGCTACGTCGGGATGGACGAAGCCTCCCTCCAGCGCTTCGGCCTCGACTGGGAGTCCTACTACCAGGACACCAACGAGACCGTGCGCAAGACCCTGCTTGCCAAGCTGGCCCGCGAGGCCGACGAGCGCAACGTCCGCCAGCTGGCCAACCTCACCTTGGCCGACCATGTCCCCCAGGTGACCCGCGACGGGATGCCGACCATCGACAAGGGCTGCCAGCCGCTGCTGCAGGTCGATGGCGGCAAGGGCCGTGGCGTCACCACCATCCTGTCGCTCGACGTCCAAGGCGGCAAGGTGGTCGACCGCGCCGTCCAGATGCTCGGCGCCAGCAGCATCCTCTACGCCTCCGGCGACGCCTTGGTGCTGACCGCGCCGACCCAGGAGCCCTGGTGGTACTGGGTCCAGCCCGAGCTGCAGGAGGCCACCGACCTGCACTGGTTCACCCTCGACGGCCTGGAGGTCCGCCACCTCGCCTCCGGCCGCGTCCCTGGCCAAGTGCTGGACTCGTTCAGCCTCGACGTCCACGACGGCCGGCTGCGCGTGGCCACCACCACCGGGCAGTGGGCCCGCAACTGGCTGGACGACCCCGAGCCGATGATGAGCCACCTCGCGGTGTTCGACGCCGTGGGCGGCCAGCTGGTGCTTGCCGGCATGGTGGGCGGCCTCGCCCCCGGCGAGAAGATCTGGAGCGCACGCTTCACCGACACCCGCGCCTACATCGTGACCTTCCGCCAGACCGACCCGCTCTGGGTCATCGACCTGTCCGGCACGGTGCCGACGGTGCTGGGCGAGCTGAAGATCCCCGGCGTCAGCACCTACCTGCACCCGCTGGCCGACGACAAGCTGTTGGCCGTGGGCATCGGGCCGCGCGGCGACGAGGGCCTCGACTGGGGCCGCATCCAGGTCAGCCTGTTCGACGTGTCGGACCCCACCGACCCCAAGCGGGCCGACGTGATGGACATCGCCCCCGAGGGCGGCTACGCCTGGTCGACCGCGGCGCACGAGCACAAGGCGTTCACCTACTGGGCGGCCATCGGCAAGCTGGCCCTGCCCGTCCAGGTCGACGGCCGCGCCACCTTGCACCTGGTGGACGTGGACCTCGGCCACATGGCGCTCTACCCGGGCGGCGTGCTGAGCCAGGCCGCCGTCGAGCAGGAGAACGGCTGGAACAGCATCGAGCGCAGCTGGTTCCTCGGCATCCCCGAGAAAAACGTCGTCAGCGTTTACACCCTTGGCCAGGCCGGCGCCACCGCGCACGACCTTGCCACCTTGGAGCTGCAGTCCGCCGTGACGTTCCCGCGCGAGGAGCGGGGCTACGTGGTCATCGACTGAGCCAGCGCCTTGGCGAGCCCGTCCCGGAGCTCCTCCAGCCGCGTCGGCTTGGGCAGGAACCCGCGCATCCCCAGCTCCTCGCAGCGCCGCCGCGTCTCAGGCAGCACGTCGGCCGTCATGGCAAGGATGGGCGGCATCGCGTCCGGACCCAGCCCGCGCAGCGCGGCGGTCGCCTCGAAGCCGTCCATGTTCGGCATGTGCAGGTCCATGAGGATGGCGTCGTAGCGCGTCGCCTTCGCCTTGGCGACCCCTTGGACGCCGTCCTCGGCGGTGTCCGCCACCATGCCGAGCCGCTCCAGCAGCTTGGCGGCCACCTTGCGGTTGGTCGGGTTGTCCTCGACCACCAGCACCCGCAGGCCCTCCAGCCGGACGGCGGGCGCGAGGCTGGCGGGCGGCGCCGGCCAGGCGGCCACCCACGCCTCGACGCGGGTGCCGGCGCCGGGCGTGCTCTCGACCCGGATGCCGCCGCCCATGGTCTCCAGCAGCCGCTTGCAGAGCGCCAGGCCGAGGCCGGCGCCGTCGTGGCGCCGCCGCGTGCCTTGCTCGGCCTGCGTGAACGGCGTGAACAGGGTGGCCTGGGCCTCGGCCGGGATGCCCGGCCCGGTGTCCACGACGACGAAGCGCAGCTCCAGCCGGTCGTCGGCGGCGCGCACCGCCGCCTCGATGCGCACCGAGCCGGTGGGCGTGAACTTGACGGCGTTGTGCAGCAGGTGGCGCAGCACCTGGCCGAGCCGCAGGCCGTCGCCGACGGCGCGCTCCGGCAGCGCGTCGGACGCCGCCTCCAGCCGCAGGCCTTTGGCCGCGGCGGCGGGCGCGACGGCGGCCATGGCGTCGCGCACCACGGCGCGCGGCTCGAACGGGCGGCGCAGGGTGGCGACTTCGCCGTCCTCGAGGGCGGCGAAGTCGAGCACGCTGCCCAGGACCCAGAGGATGTCGTCGGCGCTGGCGCGCACGGTGGTGGCGGCGTCGGCGTCCTTGCCGTCGCGCGCCAGCGCCTCGGCGCCGTTGACCATGGCGTGCAGCGGCGTGCGGATCTCGTGGCTCATGCTGGCGAGGAACACGCTCTTGGCGCGGGAGGCGCGCTCGGCGGTCTCCTTGGCGGCCTCCAGCTCGCGGGTGCGCGCCTGGACACGGCGCTCCAGGTCGGCGTTGGCGGCGGCCAACTGGGCGTCGCGCTGGTGGAGGGCCTCTTGCGCGGCGTGGTTCACGAACGCGAACACGACGGCCAGGCCCGTGATGGCCAGGCCGAGCAGCACCGACAGGAGAACAGCCTTCGGGGACTCCTGGGGCAGGTGGAACGAGGTGTCCACGACGATGCCGGCAAAGTAGGAGGCTGCGAACACGCCCAGCGCGTGCCAGGGCCCCAGCACCAGGCTGGCGATCAGGATGGGGAGCAGGAAGAAGGTGTAGCTGTGGCTCGAGGCGTCCGGGTCCGGCTCGACCACCCGCAGGAAGCAGACCACCGCGACGAGGATGGCGCACAGCAGCAGCCCGCCAAGGGTCGGCCGGCGCGACCGGGCCAAGAAGTAGGCCCCCACCATCAGCAGGGTGCTGGTGGAGCTGCCAAGGACCGTCAACGCCCCCCAGCCGTCGGAGGCGACGTTGGCCGCGATCCAGAATGGGCAGAGCAGCAGCAGGACGCCGCACAGGGCCGCCGCCATCCGGGCCTGGCGGGCCGCGGCTCCCTGCAACGACGGGTGGGGCTCGACCAGCCGTCCCAGGCCCATGCGCGGCGCATCCACCTTGGCCCCTTCAAGGTTCCCGGAAGGACCCGTTTCTTCCAGGTCCGCCCAAGGCTTATCCGGGCCGCCAGGGTCGCCGCCCCGATGGCGCGCGAAATCCCAGTGGCCGAGCACATGGAGAAGCAGCTCGCGGCCGGCCGCAAGGTCATCGCCAACGACGCCCAGAGCCGCGCGCTCTTTGCCCAGCTCAAGTCGGAATGCCCCGACGTCGAGGAGGACGCCATCGTGCGCTCGTTCGCGACCCCCGGCTTCGGCACCAAGAACGTCGAGGCGGCCGTCATCGCCACCGTCCGCCAGAAGCAGTTCAACGCCGTGAACCCCCGGCCGGCGTTCCGCGACATCTTCGACCACCTGCTGCCCACCAAGCTGGCCACCGAGGTGCGCGACGACCCCGAGTACCGCGCCCAGTTCGCCGACCTGTTGTCGGAGATCGAGCAGGAGCGCGAGCGCGACGGCGGCATCTCGGACACCGACATGCGCCGCGAGATCCAGGACGCGCTCAAGGGCTGAACCGGTGCGGCTGCTGCGCGACCCGGACCCTGAGGCTGCCCTGCGGTTCCTCCAGGCCGAGCTCGCCGGCCTCGCCTCCCGCCAGGGCCACCTGCTCCAGGCCATCGGGGACTGCGAGGTCGCCTACCAGGGCCGCGCCACCAGCACGCTGCACCGCGGCGAGCGCCTCATCCTGCTCAAGCCGGACGGCACCCTCCTCGTCCACACGGCCACCCGCGCCAAGCCGGTCAACTGGCAGCCGCCCGGCGCCAGCTTCAGCGTCGGGCTCATCGACGGCCAAGTGCGCCTGACCGCCTTGCGCACCAAGCCGGAGGAAGTGGTGCACGTGACCTTCAGCAACATCACGCTCCTGCTGGCGGCCCCGCTCGCCGACGGCGCCGACCTGGCCTTGGTCGGGACCGAGGACGACCTGCAAGCGCTCCTGTTCGCCCGCCCCGAGCTGGTCGAGCCGGGCTTCGTGCCGGCCCGGCGCGAGCGCAACACCGCCCGCGGCTACCACGACCTCGACGGCCACGACGCCACCGGCCGCCGCATCGTCGTCGAGGTCAAGCGCACCACCGCCGGCGTCTCCGAGGCGCAGCAGCTCTGGCGCTACGTCGAGCGGCTCCGGGGCACCAGCCCGGCGATCCGTGGCATCCTGATCGCGCCCCGGGTCGCGGACAAGGCCCGCGGCCTGCTGGCGGAGCAGGGCCTGGAGTGGAAGGAACTGGACTGGGCCGACATCCTTCCCAAGGTGGAGCGGATGCGCCACGCCGGCCAGGCCAGCCTCGGCCGCTTCGGCTAGATCACGCCTGGAGGCAGAGGCCGCCGCAGCCGTCGCCAAGGCAGCGCACCGCGCCGCCGGCGGCCAGCCGGGCCGCGACGATCTCGGCCGCGTCGCCGTCCAGCGCGAACGCCTGGCGGCAGGCCGCGCATTGGACCGTGAGGACGTTGGCCGCGAGTTCTTGGCTCATCAAGGTCACCGGACCCTCGGATTGGGCGCGTGGGGTTGATGCGTGCGTCGGCCGCGGCAAGCTTCAGCGGCGCCGGCGCCGCCAGGAGGCGGCCCCGAGCATGGCCAGCGCGAGGCCGGCGGCAGGCCAGGCGGACGCGGCCTCGCCGGCCACGGGGTTGCCGGAGATGTCCTGGGTCTCCTCGGCGCAGCCGCCGGGGCCTGCCAGCGAGCCGCAGCCCGTGACCTTGACCTCGTCGCCGACCTCGATGCGGCCGACGGCCCGCGCCGTGGCGCTGCCTTGGTCGTTGGCGGCCTCCAGCACGATGGTGTAGGCGCCCTCGGCGTGGTCGGCGCGGTAGTCCCAGATCCAGGGCTGGTCGACGGCCTCGGTGTGGTGGCCGTGCTCGTGGGTGCGCTGCACCAGGTCGCCGGGGCGCAGGCTTGTTGCCGGCGTGGGGCCGTCGAGGCGGAGGCGGAGGGCGGTCTCGTTGACGTCGTAGTTGCCGAACGGCGAGTTGAGGGCGGTGTGGATGAACACCTGGTCGCCGACGCGCTGCGGGTGCAGGTACTCGATGCGCACGGCCTCGTGGACCTGCATCGACAGGCGGGGGCGGTGGGCGGGGCTCGTGTGCGCCTTGATGGACGAGGGCGCGAGGTAGGCGGCGCCGTCGCTGCACGCGGGCAGGTCGATGCGGGTGTCGACGCGCAGGGTGAAGCCGCCCGCCGCCGGGATGACGGGGGCCGCCAGGGTGAGCGGGACCTGGAAGTGGTACACGGGCCGGCCGTCGACGGTGGCGTACTCGACCTCGGGGCTCGCCTGGGGCGTCAAGGGGCCGGCAAGGAAGGCGGGCGCGCTGCGGCCCGACCCCAGCAGCGTGCCGGTGTCGTTGCGGAGGTCCTCGGGGCCGGCGCCGCCGCCGGTGCGCAACGTCGCCTCGACGATGGCCTGGGGCACCAGGAGCGGCAGGGTGGCGGGGTCCACGCCGCCTTCGGGGGCCAGGCCGGGGTCGGTGGAGAGGAACCAGTGCAGCACGGGGGAGCCCTCGATGTCCACGTCGTAGCTCAGGCCGCGCTCGGGGTGCAGGCGGACCATGCCCTGCTCGATGAAGCCGTACTCGACGTAGGAGGGGCTGGAGAAGCCGCGCATGGTGTGCAGCGACTGGCCGGTGGCGCCGGTGCCGGGAAGGCAGGAGGAGCTGGTGCCCAGGATGCCGGGGCCGATGTCGCCGGAGGCGCTGTCCGGGGGCGCCTGGGTGTTGATGGGGAACTCCTGGAAGCCGTCGAGATGGAAGTAGAGCTCGACGGGCGCCGCCTCGGTCGGGTTGTAAATGCCGGGCGCCTGGGCCGCGACGGCCGGCAGCAGGGCAAGGGCCACGAGCGCCAGCAGCTTCACATTTCGGCGAGCCGAAATTCTCGGTCTAATAGGTTGTGGACCCCGGACGTGGACAAGTCAGCGCCCTGGCGTTTCCCGTTCTATCGCCTCCGCTTAAGACGGCTTCACGAGGCAGAACCACCAAGGTGCGCAATGCTCCCGACCCGACCCCGACGCAAACGCCTGCTCGGCCTAGCCGCCCTCGCCAGCCTCCTCGTGCTGGCGGGGACGGCCGCCGCCCTTCCTAGCCTCACGGCCTCCGCCAACACGGCCGCCGACGTCGAGGTGGACGCCTCGCTTGGCGGCTGCGTCGCGGCCCAGGTCGGCGCCGACCTGAACGCCAACCTCCAGGCCAAGGTCGCCGCCGCCGTCACCGCGGGCTTGGCCGCCGACGTCGACACGGTGGACCTCGAGGCCGTCATGGCCGGCGAGGCCGACTTCTTCGAGGAGGTCGACGCCGAGATCGAGGCCCGCATGGACGCGGCCGGCAACATCCCCGCCAGCCTGCAGGACGAGGTCGCCGCCGCCTTGGCCGCCGCCATCGTCCTGGACCTCGCGGCCCAGCTCGAGGCGATGGGCGAGTTCGAGGCCGCCGCCGGCCTCACCATGCTGGTCGAGGAGGGCATCGGCATCGACCTCGACGCGCTCGCCGAGTGCACGGGCGACGACACGCCCCCGGTCGACGACGGTGGCGACGACACCCCGCCAGGCGACGAGGGCGAGGAGGACGACGACACCGACACGGACACCGGCACGACGACCGGCACGACCACTGGCGGGAGCGACGACAGCTCCCCGCCGGACGGCCAGGTGCCGTTCTTCCCGTCCGCGCCCGCCCTGGCCCTCGGCGCCCTCGGTGCCTTGGGTGCCGCGGGCGTGATGGTCCGCGGCCGCCTGCGCAAGTAGGCCCGCCCTCGATCCTCTTCCCCTCCTTCCTTCCCTTCCTTCCGTCCCCTGAGGTCCCCCCATGTCCCCCGCTCCCGCCCACGGCACCGGCCCCTGGTTCCTCGGCCTCGCCCTGCTGGGCTGGGGTCTCGCCATCCTGCTCGGCGTCGTGCCGCATGAGGACCTCCTGGTCGGCCTCGGCCTGGCCGCCTTCGGCGCCGCCTTGGTCGCCTCCGTCCGCCAAGTCCCCCGGCTGCCTACGATGCCGGCCTGGCTCGCCTGGGTGCTGGCCGCCCTCCTCGCCCTCGGCCCCATCGCCTACGTCGCGCTCGCCCGCACCGCGTTCGACCTGCCCAAGGCCGCCATGGTCGGCACCGGCCTCGTGCTCGCCGCGTGCGCGCAGCACCTCCAAGAGCGCGTCCGCCTGCCGTTGCGCGGGCGGCCCGAAGCAACGGTGTCCACGCTGGCCGTGAGCCTCGCCGCCGTCCTCGGCGCGCCGCTCGCGGTCCACGCGGTGCAGGCGGGCTTCGAGGCGGCGGTCGGCAGCACCCCGGTCGAAGCGTTCCTCCAGGTCGGCCTGCTCTGGCCCTTGACGGGCATCCTCACGGTGCTGGGCTGGCAGCCGCACCTGGACGGCCAGATCCTGGGCTACACCACGGCGGCCGGCCCGATCACGGTCGAGGTCGGGGCGGCGTGCTCCGGCATCCAGGCGATGGCGCTGTTCGCGGTCCTGCTGGCCCTCTATCTTCTGGTCGAGCGCCCGTCCGGCCCTCGCGCGGCGCTCCTCACGCTGATCGGCCTCGGCGGCGTGTACGTCGCGAACCTGCTGCGGCTGGTGATGCTGATGGTGGTGGGCTACCACTGGGGCGTCGACGCCTTGATGGAGGCCCACGCCCAGGCGGGCTGGGTGTTCTTCGTGGCGTGGGCGTTCCTGTTCGCCTGGATCGTCAACCGCAAGCAGAAGGCGGCTGCGCCGGCCTCCGCTTGACGGACCACGGATTGCACGGATGCCACGGAACCCATGGTCCGTGCAATCCGTGGCATCCGTGGTTGGTCAAGGCGTCAGCCTTTGACCACGCCGATGGGCCGCATCCGCGCCGCCTTCCGGGCCAGCCCCGCCACCTCGACCGAATCGACGACCCGGCTGACGTCCTTGTAGGACTCCGGCGCCTCCTCGGCGGCCACGTCCGGCGTCGCCGCGCGCACCCGGATGCCGTCCACTTCCCACAGCTTGCGAATCAGCTCGGGGCCGTCCCAGGTCCGCTTGGCGGCACTCCGGCTCAGGCGGCGGCCGGCGCCGTGGCAGCTCGACCCGAAGGTGGTGGCCAAGGCGCCGGGGCTCGCGGCCAGGAGGAAGCTCATGCGGCCCATGTCGCCGGGGACGATGACGGGCTGGCCGACGTCGCGGTAGCCGGCCGGGACGCCGGGGTGGCCGGGGCCGTATGCCCGCGTCGCGCCCTTGCGGTGGACGCACAGCCGCTTGCGCTTGCCCTTGTCGGGGCCGTGGGGGACGACGTGCTCCTCGAACTTGGCGATGTTGTGGCACACGTCGTAGACCACCTCGACGTCGGGGCCCATGTCGCCGCCGCCGAACAGCCGGCCCAACGTCTTGCGGGTGTGGCTGGTGAGGACGCTGCGGTTGACGAAGGCGAAGTTCGCGGCGGCGGCCATGGCGCCCAGGTAGCGGTCGGCCTCCGGCGTCCCCAACGGCGCCGCGGCCAGCTGGCGGTCGGGCAGCTCGATGCCGTGCCGGGCGGACACGGATTGCAGCTCCTTGACGTGGTCCTCGCAGATCTGGTGGCCGAGGCCGCGGCTGCCGGTGTGGATCATCACCAGCACGTCGCCAACACCCACGTCGTAGGCCTTGCACGCGGCCTCGTCCCACAACTGGTCCACGACCTGCAGCTCGAGGAAATGGTTGCCCGAGCCCAGCGACCCGAGGCTCCGTCGCCCCCGGACGCGGGCGCGCTCGTGGACCTTCGAGGAGTCGGCGCCCGGGATGACGCCGCGCTCCTCCATGTGCTCGCGGTCGCGCGCCGTGGCCCAGCCGCGCTCGACGGCCCATTGGGCGCCGCCGTCCAGGATGCCTTCTAGCTCGCGCTCGCCCAGCTCCAGGCCGCCCTTGCTGCCCATGCCGCACGGCACCGCGTCGAACAGCGCGTCGACGACCTCGGGAAGGCGGGCGCGCACGTCGCGCTCGGTGAGGCCGGTCCGGAGCAGCCGCACGCCGCAGTTGATGTCGAAGCCGACGCCGCCGGGCGACACGACGCCGCCCGCGTCCGGGTCGAACGCCGCGACCCCGCCGATCGGGAAGCCGTAGCCCCAATGGATGTCGGGCATGGCCAAGGAGTAGCCGACGATGCCGGGAAGGGCCGCGACGTTGGCGACCTGCTCCGGCGCCATGTCGTCCTGGATGTGCTCCAGCAGGTCCGGCTGGGCGATGATGCGGCCGGGCACGCGCATCGTGAGGTTCCCGTTGGCGCCCTTGTAGTCGGCCGGAATCTCGTGGACGCCCCGTCCGAGGTCGTGCAGGGGTCCGTTCCAGGCCACGCGGGCGGCGACGGCGCTGCTTCGTAAAAGGCGAAGGCCTAGCGGGCGCGGGCCATGAGCTCGCGGCGCGCCTGCTCCCAGTCCTCGGCCGCGCGGCCCGGCTGGCCGCCGCGGGACAGGTAGATCTCGTAGGCGCGGAGGCGGATGCTCTCCTCGTTCGGCTCGCCCTTGAACTGGATCTGGGCCTTGGTCTTGGCATCCTGGGACACGGTTTGTGCGGCAGGCATGGCCAGAGGGAAACCCGGCGCCAGCATAACAGGCCGCAGTCGCGGCAAACAAGGGGTCCGGATTGCCGAAATCCGCGAGAAAAAACCGGAAGGGAAAGGGAGAGGAAGGGGAAAAGGCGGGACCAGGCGCCGCTTACGAGCGGAGGCCAAGGCCGACTCGCGTCGTCCTCGACCCCGACTGTGAACCCGGCGGGCTCACGAGCGGAGCATAATCTCAATGTTCACGCCGTCAGGGACCTGGATGCGCATGAGCTGGCGCAGGGCGCGGTCGTCCGCGTCCAGGTCGATGAGGCGCTTGTGCACGCGCATCTGCCACCGGTCGTACGTCTCCGAGCCCTCGCCGTCGGGCGCCTTGCGGGTCGGGACGTTGAGCTTCTTGGTCGGCAGCGGGATCGGGCCGGCCATGCTGACGCCGGTGCGCTCGCTGATCATCTTGATCTGCGCGCACACCGAGTCGACCTTGGTCGGGTCCGTGCCGGTGAGGCTGATGCGTGCCTTTGCGTTGGCCATGTAGTGCCTCCCAGATGGGAGGGAGTCCCGCCTAGCGGGGCTCCACGTCGATGGCGACGCCGACGGCCACGGTCTGGCCCATGTCGCGGATGGCGAAGCGGCCGAGCGGGGGGAACTCGGTGGCCTTCTCGACGACCATGGGGCGGGTCGGCTGGATCTTGACGATGCCAGAGTCGCCGGTCTTCATGAACGACTTGTCCTCCTGCTCCTTGCCGCCGCGGACGACCTTCTTGATCTCGACGAAGGTGCACGCGTTCTGCGCGGTGTAGGCGTGGAAGACGGGGGTGTAGCCGGCGGTGATGACCGACGGGTGGTTCAGGACGATGACCTGCGCGGTGAACGTCTTGGCCACGGTGGCGGGCTTGTCGACGGGAGCGCCGACGTCGCCGCGGCGGATGTCGTTCTTGGCGAGGCCACGGCAGTTGAAGCCCACGTTGTCGCCAGGGATGGCCTGGGGGAGCTGCTCGTGGTGCATCTCGACCGACTTGACCTCAGCGGTCTTGTTGCTGGGGTTGAAGTGGATCGACATGCCGGGCTTCAGGATGCCCGTCTCGACCTTGCCGACCGGGACGGTGCCGATGCCGGTGATGGTGTAGACGTCCTGGATAGGGATGCGCAGGGGCTTGTCCGTCGGCTTGTTGGGCATGACGAAGTTGTCGAGCGCCGCGACCAGCGTCGGGCCCTTGTACCAGGGCATCTCGGGGGACGGGTTGATGGTGTTGACGCCCGAGAAGGCGGCGACGGGGACGAACTGGACCTTCTCCTCCTTGAAGCCGATGAGCTTGGTGAGCTTCTTGACGGCCTCGACGGTCTCCTTGAACTTGTCCTCGGAGAAGCTGACGGCGTCCATCTTGTTGACGGCGACCACGAGCTGGTCGATGCCGAGGGTCTTCGCGAGGAAGATGTGCTCCTTGGTCTGCGCCTGGGGGCCCTCGATGGCCGAGCAGGTCAGGATGGCCGCGTCGGCCTGGGAGGCGCCCGTGATCATGTTCTTGACGAAGTCGCGGTGGCCCGGGGCGTCGATGATCGTGAAGTAATACTTCGGGGTGTCGAACTTCTTGTGCGAGACGTCGATGGTGACGCCGCGTTCGCGCTCCTCCTTCAGGTTGTCCATGACCCAGGCGAGGAAGAACGAGCCCTTGCCCTTCTCGGCGGACTCCTTCTTGAAGCGTTCAATCTCATGGGCCGGGAACTGGCCCGTGTCGAGCATCAGGCGACCGACGAGGGTCGACTTGCCGTGGTCGACGTGGCCGATCACGACGAGGTTCATGTGGGGCTTGTTGGATGCCATGGGGAATCACCCTATGTCTCCCCAGTGAGGCCGACCCTGCGACCGGCAGCGTACCGCGTGGGCCAGGGGGCCTGCGAGTACCCTGCGGAAGCCTGATCGACTCCGCCGGGACCGACCTCCGCATCTAGGCGGAAGACGGCTTTGGACGGTTCCGCGACACGGGGGTGGTATTTGAGGGTGTGGGAGGTCGAGTACGTCGAGCCCAACACTGCCCTACGGAATCCAGCCCGGCACCGCCGCCGCCTGCTTGACCCACTTCGCAATCTGCGCCTCGTCGAGGTCGTCCTCGTGGACGTCGATCCAGCGCGCGTCCTTGGCCGTGCCTCCAGGGGGGACCGGCCGCAGCGAGGTGCCTTGGAAGAAGGTCACCTTGACGTAGCGGGCGTAGACGTGGAACGACAGGAACCAGCCTTGGCCCTCGATGCCGTAGAACGGTGAGTTCCATTTCACGGCCTTGCGCACGCCGGGCACGTTGCGCACGACGAGGGCGTCGAGGCGCCGGCCGATGTCGCGCTTCCAGTCGGGCATGGCGGCGATGTACGCCTGCACGGGGGCGTCGCCGTCGGCCTTGGCGATCTGGGGGTTCCCCCCGCTCAGGAGAGTCGGCTTGGGCTTGCTGGGCACGAGGCTCCCTCCTACACCCGCGACCCTTTGCTCTTGGGGACCGAGTGCGTCTGGTTGTAGGCGATGGCGGCCCGCAGCAGCGCCTTCAGCGCGGCCTTGTCGATCTTGTCCTCTTGCTCAAAGTCGATGGCGCGCCACTTGTTCCCTTCGAGCATCGCGTTGAACATCTTCTTGGGGTCGGGAAGCTCGGCGCCGTGGAAGAAGGTCAGTTTGACGTGCGCCTTGTGGGCGTTGGCGAGGGCGTACATCCCCTCGTTCGACCAGACCGGCGTGCCCTTCCACTTCCACTCCTCGACCACGTCGGGGTCCACCTCGTGGATGAGCTTGCGAATCTCGGCCAGCCGTTCGCCCCTCCAGTCGCCCAGGTCGGCGATCTCCTGGTCGATGCGCTTGGCGGCCCCCGTGCTGGAGGATGGGGCCGCGGCCTTCTTTCGCGGCATGGGTTTCGCTTTGGCCGGCATGCGCACGGGACCGGCGGCGCGTTGATGAGGATGGCGGGACGGGAACGGGAACCCTTCGCTTCAACAGCCTGCCTGGGGGACCCGCGCCGAAAGCCGCGGTGATTTCTATCCTCGTGCGCGAAATCCGCCCCGACGTTTCGCCAACGCAGGAACGCTCGGGCAACTCTTAGGCCCGCTCGACCTTATGTTGGGGCCATGTCCGACCTGTGCCGACGGCCCGAGTGCAGGCACCCGAAGATGGGCAACGGACGGGAAGGCCATTTCGTGGGCCCCGGGCGGCGCGGCCGCTGGGGCGAGGGGCCGTGCAAAGTGAAGGGTTGCGCGTGCCCGGCGTTCGTCGCGGGCTTCTGACCACCGACGCTCAGGCTTAACTTGGTCGGGAGCGAGAACCTCAAGCATGATTGGCCCGCAGGTTCCCTCCGACCCTCCCCGACCGAAACGTTGGTGGCTCGCCGCCGTCGCGTTCGCAGCGCTCCTTCTCGTTCCGTCCCCTGTCCTTTCCAACCACGTCCAGACCGGCTCCGCCGGCAGCGGCTCCATCGGGGTGCAGTTCGACCACGACGGCGACAACGAATGGTGGGTCGAGGTCCTGACCAAGCCCGCCGCAGGCGACTCCGTCAACGTCGTGGAGGCGCGGGCCGAGCACGGCACGACCACCAACACCATGCACGCGGTCGGCACCAGCAACGGCTGGACGAAGTGGGCGCCGAACCAGGCGTTCCGCATCCCGCCCGGCGACCGCGTCATCTTCCGCGCCTACATGACCGACGGCGCGACGGGCCAAGTGGGCTTCGTCGAGTCGTGCCCGTTCACGCACCCCGTCGGCGTCGAGGAGTGCGGCAGCCCGTTGCCGCCCCAGGATTGGCAGGTCCGCCTGATGGGCAACGCCGGCGTCTCGTCCGGCAGCGGCGACATGGCGGTGGGCGACGCCGACAACGACGGCCGGCGCGACGTGACGCAGGCCACCCGCAACGGCATCTTCAACTTCGAGTGGACCGGCACCGCCTGGGTTCGCCAGCAGATTGGCTCCCGCTCGGCCACCTACGCGGTGGCGGTGGGCGACGGCAACGGCGACGGCCGCTCCGAGATCTACGCCATGAGCAACTCCGACCTGGTGCGCTACGACTTCGTCGGTGGCGCCTGGGTGGAGACGCTGGTCACGAGCTTCGCCGAGCCGTTCCCGGACGACATGACGATCGGCGACATCGACGGCATCCCCGGCCCCGAGCTCTACGTCGGCATGGCCGACGGCACCTCCTCGGCCGTGCACAAGGTCCGGCTCGACGCCGCCGGCGGGCTCGTGGAGTCGCAGCTCATCCTGCTGCAGCAGGGCCACCTGGAGTCGCTGTGGATCGGCGACGGCGACCGCGACGGCAGCTTCGAGCTCTACATCGGGCACGGCACGGCCCACGCCGCCAAGGCAAGCCGGCTGCGCCACACCAGCAGCGGCTGGGAGTTCACCACCATCGACCAGGGCGGCTCCAACTACGGCGAGAAGCACGTGGTGGCGGGCGACGGCGACCGCGACGGCAAGCCCGAGATCTACAGCATCACCGACCAAGGCGAGTTCCGGCGCGCCTCGTTCAGCCCGGCCACCGGCTGGAACATCCAGACGCCTTACTCCTCGCTTCCCTCGGGCTCCGCCCCCGCCATCGCGCCCTCGGGCCTGTTCCTCGGGGACGGCGACGGCGACGGCAGCGACGAGCTCTACGTGACCACGTGGTATGGCCAACTGATCCAGGTCCGCTGGGACGGCGCGTTCTGGCAGGTCACCGAGGTCGCCCGGCCCACCGATGGCAGCGGCGAGAACGGCAACGCGGCCTTGACCGTGGTCGGCGACGGCGATGGCGACGGCCGGCGCGAGGCTTACCTGAGCATCAGCTACAGCACGGGCATCCCGTACGACGAGGGGCACACCGAGGTGTACCAGGTCGGGGTGCCGCGCGCCAGCACCAGCTTCGACGCCACGTTCACGGGTGTGCGTGGCAACGAGTGGTGGATCCAGGCGAATGTTGCGGCCGCTGGCGGCACGCTCTCCAAGGTGGATGTGCGCCTCAACGGCGGCGCCTGGCAACCCCTCACAAAGCAGTCATGGGGCGGCTGGGCGGCCTCGTACCATGCGGTGCAGGGCACCGTCGTGCAGTTCCGGGCCACCAGCACCACGGGCGCCACCGACCTGAGCGACTGCTACCAGTGGATTCCTCCCAGCAACACCGACGCAACCAAGGTCGCGTGCGGCAGCACGCCGCCCCCGCCCCCGCCGCCCCCGCCGCCTCCGGGCTTTGATGCGACGTTCTCGAGCGTCAAGGGCAACGACTGGTGGGTCGAGGCCAAGGTGACGGCCAACCAGGCCATCGCCAAGGTCGAGGCCCGCGTCAACTGCGGCACCGCTTGGCAAACCTTGACGCTGCAAAGCTGGGGCTCCTACGCCAAGAGCTTCAACGTCCCCAGCGGCTCCAAGGTGGACTTCCGCGCCACCAGCACCACCGGCGCCGTCGACTACTCCGCCGGATACATCTGGCCCCAAGCCACCCCGACGGCGGGGTGCCCATGAGGCGGGTGCTGGCGGCCTTCGGGGTCGCCCTGCTGCTTGGCGGGCTCGTCCCCGTCCAGGCCAACCACACCCAGAACGACTCGGGCAAGTCCATCGTGTTCGACCACAAGACGGGCAACGACTACTGGGTCGAGGTCGTGCTGGGCGGCGCCGCGGCCTCCTCGGTCGTGCGCGTGGACGTGCAGGACGAGACGAACCGCGTCTGGCATCCCTTGGAGAAGAAGTCCTGGGGCTCCTGGGCCGGCAGCTACGCCTTCCCGCCGGGCGAGGAGGTCCGGTTCCGCGCGACCTTCGGCGACGGCGTGCAGGCCGTGTCCTGCTGGTTCACGCACCCCGCGGGCACCGAGATGTGCGACAACCCGCCGCCGCCCGCCGGCTGGGCGACGGCCAAGGCGTTCACGACCGGCTCGATGCCGGACGACCTGGGCATCGCCACCGGCGACCTCGACCGGGACACTCACACCGAGGTCTACGTCCCGACCCGCGAGGGCCTGGTCGCGATGGAGCGCAACGACGCCGGCGCTTGGACCAGCACCCTGGTCACCGACCGCGAGCGCACCCGCGTCCTCGTCGCCGACCTCGACGGCGACCGCCGCCCCGAGGTGTATTCCTCGGGCCGCAGCGGCGTCGGCACCCATGACCTCGTGCTGCGCCACGAATGGGTCTTCCCCGGCTGGCAGACCACCGTCGCCGCCGACCTGCCCTACCCGGTGCGCAGCATGACGGTCGGCAACTGGGGCGACGGCGACGTCTCGCTCTACGTCGGCACCTCCAACGGCTTCGGCGAGCAGCCCCTGTACCGCGTGGACTTCGACTGGCAGCTGCCCGACGGCGTGCAGCTCGTGTCGGCCGACGCCGCGCCCTACCTGGCCTTCGGCGACGCCACCCGCGACGGCATCCCCGAGCTGTGGGCCGCCGGCTACAACGGCGACCGGCAGGCCGTCTACCGCATCGAGCGGGACGCGACGGGCGGCTACAACACCCAGCTCCAGTTCGTCTCCTCGACCGACCAGGAGGTCGTGGACATCCTGGCCACCGACGGCGACAACGACGGCCAGCAGGAGCTCTACGTGCTGCGCAACGTCGCGAGCGCCTCCACGCGCATCGACCGCTACTCGTTCCATGACAGCGACTGGTTCGGCACCTCGATTCCCTTGGGCCCGCGCGCCGCCTACGACCTCATGCTGCACGACCTGGACCGCGACGACAAGTTCGAGCTCTACGCCGTGGACGAGGACGGCCGCGTCCTGCAGGTCCGCTGGATCCCGTCCGCCTGGTTCGTCACCACGGTGGCGCAGGTGGGCTCCGGCGACGAGCTGCGGTCCATCGCCACCGGCGACAACGACGGCGACGGCACCCTCGACGCCATCGTGGCCGGCTCCAGCCGCACCGGGGCGTGCTGCCCGCCCGTGAACGCCTACATCGTGGAGTACGCGGGCAGCGCCCCGCCGCCGCCTCCCCCGCCGCCCGCGTTCGACGCGACCTTCTCGCAGGTGCGCGGCAACGAGTGGTGGGAGCAGGTGCACGTCGCCACCGGCACCTCCATCCTCGCCAAGGTGGAGCTTCGCCTCAACGGCGGCGACTGGAAGCCGATGACGCAGCAGTCGTGGGGCTGGTCCGCCGGCCTGCGCGCCGTGGACGGCACCATCGTGCAGTTCCGCGCCACCGCCAACACCGGCGCCACCGACCTGAGCGACTGCTACCGCTGGATCCCGCCGAGCAACGCGGACGCCACCAAGGTGGCCTGCCCCGGCGGCACGCCGCCGCCTCCGCCGCCCCCGCCCCCGACCGGCTTCGACGCCACCTTCGGGTTCGTGACGGGCAACGAGTGGTGGGTGCAGGCCAAGGTGTCGCCGAACAGCGGCCACACCATCGCCAAGGTGGAGGTGCGCCTCAACGGCGGCGCCTGGCAGCCCCTCGCGAAGCAGTCGTGGGGCCCGACGGACTACGCGGCGTCCTACCACATCGTGGAGGGCACCAAGGTCCAGTTCCGGGCCACCAGCGGCGCCGGCGCGGCCGACGTCTCGGGCTGCTACCGCTGGATCCCGCCAAGCGGCGGGTTCGCGGCGACCATCGCCTGCTAGCGCGGCCAAGGCCGCCTTTTTCCTCCTCTTTCTTCCCTTTTCTTGCGGCCGGCCGGGGAATCCCCTTGCCGAAGGGCCCGGTTGCGCCAGACGACAGCCTTTCCCTTCCTGGGCGACAAGAAGAGAGCATGCCCCGCGCCGCCCTGCTGGTCGCGCTGCTCGTCGCAGCCGCCTTCTTGGGCGTGCCCGCTGGCGGCAACCATCTTCAGAACGACACGGGCAAGGCCATCGTGTTCGACCACAGGACCGGCAACGAGTGGTGGGTCGAGGTGGTGCTGTCGGGCCAAGGCTCCGGCACCGTCATGACCCTGGAAGGCCAGGACACCGGCGGGCCGTGGGTCAAGATGGAGAAGAAGTCCTGGGGCGCCTACGCGGCCTCGTTCCACATCGAGCCCGGCCACGACGTCCGGTTCCGGGCCTCCTGGAGCGGCGGCGCGCAGCAGTTGAGCTGCTGGTTCAGCCACCCTGCCGGCGCCGAGAAGTGCTCCACCACGCCGCCCCCTCCGCCGCCTCCGCCCCCGCCCGCGCCGACCGGCTACAACCCCACGCTGTCCGGCATCCAGGGCAACGAATGGTGGATCCAAGTCTCCGTCAAGAGCGACCGCGCCCTCGCGGGCGTCGATGCCCGCGTCGACGGCGGCACCTGGGTCCCGCTCAAGCTGCAGAGCTGGGGCGGCTGGGCCGTCTCGACCCATGTCGTCTCTGGCGCCGAAGTGCAGTTCCGGGTCCGCGCCACCGACGGCGCCCTCTACTTCCCCTCCAACGGCTGGACCTGGCCGAACGCGGCGCCGTTCCCCGCCGAGCGTGGCGTGTTCGAGGCGCTGTTCCTGAACGTCAAGGGCAACACCGGCTGGGTGCAGGCCAACGTCTACACCCCCGCCAGCCAGCCCGCGGCCAAGGTCGAGGCCCGCGTCGACGGCGGCGCCTGGCGCAACCTTGCCCGCCAATCCTACGGCGACTTCGCCGCCGCCATCGCGGCGCCGGACGGCTCCTTCGTCCAGTTCCGCGCCTGCAACAGCCAAGCCGTGTGCAGCCAATCCTCGCCCTACCGCTGGCCGTCGGCCCAGCCCACCACGTGGCCGACGCCCGTCGAGAGCTCCGCCACCTACCACGCCACCGGCGGCTCCGGCTCCCCCGGCGGCGACTACTGGGTCAGCTACGACGTGATGGTCGAGCTCCGCTACACCCGCGACGGCTGGCGCGGCACCTGCCGGGGCACCGAGCACACCTACAGCCAATACAACACGCCGCAGGACACCTACGCGGCCATCGACGAGCCCGTCAGCTATGCCCCGCCCTCCTGGCCCGCCGCCGTCGCCGTCGGCCAGAACGTCACCGGCAACGTGATCGTCCGCTGCGCCTTGCAGTCGATGGACACCCAGGTCATCGGGGAAGGCAGCTACGCCACCAAGGTCATCGGCCAACCCACGACGGTGCGCACCTGGCAGGCGGACTACGAGCCCTGCCCCTGCGCCGACTACAACGCCGACTGGGCGCGCCACCAAGGCCTGCTGCTGAAGTGGGGCCACGGCGGCCTCGGCGGCGGCTACGGCGGCAACCTCGTGGACACCGACGCGCCCATCGCGTGATTCGACGACTCAGAACGGCCCGTCGCGGTTCGGGCCATCAGGCTGGATGGGCTGCCCCATGTCCCACAGCTCGATGACCTTGCCTTTCGCGAACCGGAACAGGTGCAGCACCATCATCCCAGGCTGGCCCGGCTCGGGGACCAGGTGCGAGTGGACCGCGACCAGGTCCCCTTCCGCGACGGCATGATGGACCGTGAACGCCTTGCGAGGCTGCTGCCGGGCGTTCTCGGCCATCGCCGCCAGCAGCGCGTCGAAGCCGGCCGGAAAATACTGGTTGTGGTGGCGGGCCCCAGGGGCGACGAGGGCCTTCAACGGCTCGACGTCGCCGGCCGCGGCCTGACGAAGGAAGGCCAAGGCCGTGGCACGGTTGGCGTCAGCGGACACGAAGAAAAGAAGGGGAGAAGGAGGGGAAAAGGAATCGCTGCAGGCTCACAGCTTGGTGCGGCGCGCCTGGTCCTGGCGCTTCCACAGCAGCTTGTCCTTGCGGCGGACGCCGGACTTGCTGACCGACGGGCGGGTGTGCTCCGAGCCCGTGCCCTTCCAGCGCAGGCCGCGGTGGCGCTGGCCGGCCGCGGTCTTGCCACGCAGCACACGGTTGGTGGCGGGCTTGGTGCAGATCCAGGCCAGGTGCTTGTCGGACTGGATGGCGGGGTGGAAGGGGTCCACGAGGATGACCTCGTAGTAGTGGTGCTTGCCGTCCTCGCCGACCCAGTACGAGTTCAGGACCTCGAGGTTCGGGTAGTGCTTCGAGGTGCGGACCTCGGCGATGGCCTGGGTGTTCTGGCGCATCGTGATCTTGGCGACACCCATCTTGGAGGGGACGCGGCCCTGGACGAAGCGCTTCTTGTGCAGGCCGCCGCGGCGGACGCGGGCGCGCACCACGATGATGCCCTGCTTTGCCTTGTAGCCGAGGGCGCGGGCGCGGTCGAGGCGCAGCGGCTTCTCGACGCGGGCGAACGACTCGCTCTCGCGCCATTCGACGAGGCGGTTCCACTGGGCGCTGCCGTGGGTCTTCTCGTGCCTCTTCCAGGCTTCTCCGATGTGGTGGTACGCGTTGGGCATGATGCACCTTTGAGGTCGCGGGTTTCCAGGTTCACCCCGCGCCGTTGGTGGCCAGACACGAGGTCCGGCCGGGCGTGCCGCACGAGGCGGCGGGGGCACATTCCAGGGCAGCGGGCAAGCCTGCTGCAAGTCGGGCCGACACCCACCCCATATATGAGCCTGCGTCAGCGCCCCGTCGTCCGCAACTCTGCGATGCGGGCTTTGACCATCTTCTTGACGAGCGCTGCCGGAAGGGGCTTGTCCAGGGTGAACTGCACGGTGCCCTTGGAGGTCTTGAACCCCCCAAGGTCGGCCTGCATCGTCGCCACCAGGGTGCCGCTCATCGGGAAGAAGCTCAAGTGGTCCTTGAAGGCCGCGAACGCCGCGATGCCGTGGCCGTCCAGCTTGAAGGCGGGCATCCCGTAGCTCATGCCCTCGACCGCCGTCGGCGCCGCCGCCAGGATGGCCTTCTGGAGCTTCTCCAAGGCCGCCCGCGGCTCGGGGGCTAGGCCGGCCAGGTAGTCCTGCACGGGGCTGGCCGCCTTCGCCTTGCGCTTGGCGTGCAGGCAGTTGACGTGGCGACCCTTCTCGCAGATGACCCCGTCCATGCGGCCCGCCAGGGCGCTCCGGCCATAAGGCGTGCCGCCGTCCGGCGGGCGTGGACATCACCGTCGTCGGTGGCGGCGCCCTCGGCTGCGCCTCGGCGCTCGCCTTGGCGGAGGCCGGGCACGCCGTGACCCTCGTCGAGCGCGCCAACCTGGGCGCGGGCGCGTCGGCCAAGGCGGCCGGCATCCTGTCGTCGTTTGCGTGGAACGACGCCGACTACCGGCTCATCGCGGAGACGCGCGGCGCCTTGGGCGAGCTGATCGCGCTTGCGATGGCGGCCGGCGAGCGCAACGCGAAGGCGGCGTGGCGGCCGACGGAGTCCATCATCGTGGGGCCGCAGGGGTCGCCGATGCTGGACGAGCTGCAATCCCGGGTCGAGCGGCATACTGAGGAGTGCGACCGCATGTCGGCGCGCGAGGCGGGCCGCGAGTTCCCGGGCGTCGAGTTCGCGCCCAGCGAGGAGGTCTTGGTGGCGCAGGAGGACGGCGTCATCGAGGCGGGCGACTTCTTGGCGGCGCTGCGGGCGCGGCTGGAGCAGGAGGGCGTCACGGTGCGCGAGCGCTCGGCGGCAAGCCTCGCCGACCTCCGCAACGGCGGCGGCGTGGTGGCGGTGTGCGGCGGCGCCTGGACCCGCGACTTGCTGGCCAAGGACGGCGTCCGCCTGCCGTTGCTGGCCTACCGCACCCAGTTGGCCAGCCTGGCCATCCCGGACGCGGAGGAGCTGCCCATCGTCCACGACCTGGTGCAGCACTTCTACACCCGGCCGGAGTCGGCGGGCTCCATGCTGGCGGGCAATGGGACCCAGTTGCGCCCGTTCGACCCGGAGGCCTACAACGAGGTCGCGGACCCGGAGTTCATCGTGCACACGGCCGAGCGGGTCGTGCGCCGCTTCACGCATGGCGGCGAGGCGACGGTGCGGTCCGGCTGGGCTGGGCTGTGCGTCGGCACGCCCGACCGCCGGCCGCTGTGCGGCGCGGTGCCGGGGCGGCCGGGGCTGTTCGTGCTGACGGGCGACAACGGCTTCGGGCTGATGCGGTCGCTGGCGTTGGGGCAGCGGCTGGCCGACGTGGTGCGCGGGCGGCCGCACGCGGACCTGGACCCGGCGCGCTTCGGGCCGGAGCCGGCGCTGGAGTTCGAGTTGCGCGAGGGGTACGGGGCGCCCTGACGCCTTTCCCGACTCCCCTCGACCCACTAGACACAGATTCCACAGAACTCTGTGGAATCTGTGTTTCGTCCGGGGCGGTGGGCGGCTAGGCGCTGCCCTTGGGTTCCTTCGCGGGCTTGCGCTCGGTGGCGGGGGCCGTGACCTCGCGGCTCGGCCGCAGCGCCTCCAGGTCGACGCGGAAGCTCTGCCCGGCCATGTCGACGTTGGACTCCTTCAAGCCCTTGATGGCGGCGTCGGCGGCGGCGCGGACGATGTCCTCGAGCTTCTTGGGGCCCTTGGAGCGCATGCCGTCCTGGAGGATGTGCTCGGCCTGGCTGGCCTCCTTGCCGAGGGCGATGCCGACACGGTCGGTGGCGTTGCCGTCGACGTCGCAGTGGTAGAGCGCGGGCTCGGTGCCGTGGACGTCGAAGCCGGCGACGATGATGCCGACGCCGAGGGGGCGGCGGTAGCTCATGCCGAGCTGGTGCAGGTAGTCGGAGAGCGCGAGGCTGACCTCCTTGGGGGAGACCTCGCTGCCGAGGACGAACTTGTGGTTGACCGCGAGGTCCCGCAGCAGTTGGCGGACCTGGTTGGTGTCGCCGCCGTGGCCGGTGACCAGGACGACGCAGTCGCGGCTGACGCGGATGGTCTTGTCGGCGCCGGTGTAGAGCGGGTTGCCGTCGCGGTTGACGGTGGCCACCACGACCTGCTTGTCGTCGCGGGCGGCGATGATGGGCAGGCCCATCCCGAGGGTGATGCGGGCGTACTTGATGGCCGGGATGCTGCCGGTCTCGTCGAAGTGGAGGTAGGCGGTGTCGACGGTGGGCTTCATGCGCTCGCCTCCGGGCTCGCGCATTCATCCTCGGCCCTGCGGGCCTCGGCAGCCTGCCCGCAAGCGTGCCGGCTGTTCATGCGGGCAGCACCTCCTCGGTCACTTCGGTGCTGAAAGTGTAGATGCGCAGCCCGGCGTCGCCGGCGTTGGGCAGGGTGTAGACCACGAAGCCGTTGCCGGAGGCGACGTCGCGCTGGGTGCTGGCGCGCACGGCCTTCTTGGCGAGCTCGACGGCGTCCTTCATGCCCTTGACCTTGGACCAGTCGGCGGACTCCAGGACGCCCACGGCGGGGCCGGTGCCGGAGCCGGTGCAGGTGTAGTCGCGCTTGGCGATGAGCGAGCCGTCGCCGCCGACGTCCCAGAGGTGGGTGCCGTCGGTGCCGCGGGTGGCGAGGATGAACTGGCCGTAGATGCCGCCGGCGCGCTGGATGGTGTGCGCGGCGAGCTTGGCGAGCTCCTGGGGCGAGAGCGACCAGCCGCGGCGGCCGCGGGTGTACTCCAGGTTCAGGCGAAGCATGTGGGCGTAGGACTGGGCTTGCGCCACGGAGCCCGCGATGGTGATGGCCGAGTCGGCGTCCAGCGGCTCGATCTTCACGACGTCCTTGTCCGCGACGTAGTAGCCCATCGTCGCCCGGCGGTCCGTCGCCAAGACGATGCCCTCCGGAGTCTTGATCCCGACCGTGGTCGTCATCGTCCCGGCATGGTTGGCGCTTCTATAAATGACGACGGCCGTGGGCAGAAGCCGGCTTACTTGCGTTGCACGAAGGCAGGACGGGCCGGGGTGGCCGGCTTGGCGGGCGCCTTGGCCTTGTGCCCCGTGGAGCGGGCCCAGACGGCGTGGATGCCGCGGCAGGTGAACTCGACCAGCACCATGACGGTGAAGTAGAGGCCGACGACGTCGAGGTGCTCGATCAGCAGCTTGAGCTGCGCCAGGGAGTCGCCCAAGGAGTCGACGCGGTTGGTGACCAGCACGACGCCCAAGAGGCCAAGGGGCATGATCTTGCCCAGTTCCTGCGCCGCGTTCTCGTGGAAGTAGGCCACCAGGCGGATGGCGATGACCGTGCCCATGCCGATGGTGAGGATGTCCTTCGGCAGCAACGTGGACGACGAGGTGCTCGACAGGAACAGCAGCGAGCTGACGACGACGAGGAAGAAGCTGAACGAGATGAGGGGGAACAGGAGGAAGTAGAGCGCGGTGCGGCCCCTGGTGGCGACCCGCTCGGTGCCCCGGAGCCGGCCCAGCATGACGCGGTGGCCGAGCGGGACGTAGAGCGCCGTCACGACGAGGGTGTAGGCGGCGATGCCGACGGCGTAGATGCCGAGCGACTCCAGGGCGCCGCCGTTGTCGTTCCACCAGGCTCCGAAATCCATGCGGCGCGATTGGCGCGCCTACGGATAGACCCGGCGCCGCGAGCCGGCGGCCGCCAGCAGGGCCACGCCCAAGAGGGCGACGGCCGCCGACGGCGACTCGAGCGCGACCTCGTCGGGGACGTTCTCGGCGGCGGGCGCCGTGGGGTCGGCGACCAGGCGCAGGCGGGCCACGGCGCGGGCGTCGAGCATCTCGCGGTGGGCGGCCTCGACGACGAAGTCGGTCACCGTGCTGCTCGGCGTGTCGGCCGGGACGTCGATGAGGACGTGCAGGGTGGCGACGCCGTCGACGACGGTGGCCGACTCGCCCTCGGCGAACCGGACCCATTCCTGGTTCGCGCCGTAGGCGGCCAGGCGGTACTCGCCGGCGGGGCCGGTGAGCTCCATCGTGTAGACGGCGGTGGAGTCGGGCGGGGCGCGGCGCTCCTGGCCGTCCTTGGCGGTGAGGCTCAGGCCCGACAGGGTCGAGAGCACCTGGTCGACGGGGTCGGAGTAGTCCAGCAGCGGGACGGTGAGGGTGCCGCCGGGCAGGAGCGCGGGCGCCTCCGGGGCCGTGACGGTCGCGGGCCGGTCGAAGGTGACGTTGAGCACCAGCAGCATCTGCTGGCCGGCCTGGAACGGCACCAGGTCGCCGGCCGGGTGGGGGCGCACCTCGCCCTCCAGCATGGCTTGGCCGTTGGCGCCGATCGAGACGGCGGCCGTGGGCGGGATGGTGGCGATCGTGGTCTCGGTGCCCTCCTCCCAGTAGGTGTAGCCGTCGAAGGAGTACTCGGGGACGACGACGATGAGGGCGCCGTCGACGATGGCGTTGTCCATGGGCAGGACGGTGCTGACCGGGAGGCGGATGGCGCCGAGGCCGGCCATGTCGCCGTCGATGCCCATGCGGAGGCCGGGGGCCAGCGGGACGGTCCATTGGAACTTGCTGCGCTCGGCGAGGTCGCCCTCCGCGCCCCTGTACTGGGCGGACACCGGGACGCCGGCGTCGAGGTCGTCCTTGTCGAGGGTGTTCATCGAGGCCCAGGCGCCGTTGCCGGCCACCAGCGCGCCGAAGGCGGTGTTGAGCTCGTCGCGGGCGGCGTGGCTGTGCAGGAACAGGGCGGGGTGGTGCCCGGCGGGCTGGGGCGGGTCCACGAACTGGAGGCCCAGCTCGACGCGGCCGACGGTGCCGGCGTCCAGCGGGCTGCGCATCTCGACCACGAAGGTCTGGAGGCGGCCGTGGACGTGCTGGAACGGGATCTCCAGGAGGACGGGGAAGGTGGCGGTGGCGCCGGGCTCCAGGCGGACCTGGGTCTGGGGCAGGCTGACCTTCCAGTTGGCGGGGACCTTGACGGCGGCGAGGTCGAAGGTCTCGGCGACGATGCCGATGTTGGCGGCCTGGACCTCGAAGATGGTGGTGCCGGCCTGGCCGTTGGTGGCGCGGTAGGGCGTCGCCGAGCTGAGGCGGGCGTTGCCGCTCTGCTGGACGCCGAGCTTGACCTCGAAGGAGCTGGTGGAGGACGCGACGTCCTTCTGCTTGACCAGCTCGCGGCATTCGAGGATGCAGATCGAGCTGCCGCCGCTGTCGGACTCGGCCTGGAAGTCCTCGAGGACGCGGCCGGGGAAGGGCGGCGCGCCCTGGGCGTCGGCCAGGAGGATGCGCGGGATCTCGAAGGTCAGGAGGCCGGCGTCGCCCACGACGATGTCGAGGTTGGCGAACGAGCCGCCCGCTTGGCCGCCGTAGCTGGCCGCGAAGCTGGCGTAGTAGGTCGGGGTCTGGACCAGGACCTGGCGCCAGATGAAGACCCAGAAGGTGGCGTCGTTGTGGCGGAACGAGATCTGGTGCGACGCCGAGCCGACGATGGGGGCCTCGGGCTCAGAGGGGAAGCCCTCGGTCTTGTAGCGGAACACGAACACCTCGTCGCGCTCCTCGACGTCCAGGGTGCGGATGTCGAGGTAGGGGTTGCCGCCGGCGGGCAGGGGTTGGCCGGTGTCCGCGAAGTCGACGTCGCCGGCGGGGTCCTCCAGCACCCGGACGCCTTGCCCCGCCTCCTGGGCGAACGACGGGGTGGGCAGCACCAAGGCGAGGGTCAGGAGGGCAAGGACAAGGTTGCGCATGACAGGGGACGCTGCATGACGGCTATACAAATTCATTGGAGGTAGCCTCGCAGCGCTACAGGGCAAACCGGGTCTGCGCGCCGCTTGAGCGCACCAGCATCTGCGCGGGCGCCGCCGGCGTCGGCGCCGGCGCCGGCAGGGCGAGCCCCACCTGCGCGGCCAGCAGGCGGTCCAGCTCCGCCAGGAAGCGGTCGCGGTCGCCGCGCCCGATGGTCGCCCCGGCGGCCCCGCGGTGGCCGCCGCCTTGGCCGCCCACCGCCTCCGCGGCCGCCCGCACGGCGGGCGCCAGGTCGAACCGCGCCTCCGCCAAGGCGGGCAGGCGGGTCGAGACCTTGGTGCGGCCGTCGGGCGTCCAGGCGAAGCCGACGATGGGGCGGTCCTGCCGCAGGCCCATGTCGCCGCCGAGCGCCATGCCGCACACGATGCCGAGCACCGTGTCGCGGACGCGGTCCTCGACGTCGACCCACTGCAGCGCCACGCCGTCGCGCACGCCGGCGGCCGCGAGGTGGCCGAGGCTGCCGACGAGGTGCTTGCGGTGGTCCACCAGCAGCGCCAGCGCCTCCTGGTAGGCGGCGGCGCGGTCGCCGCGGGCCACGGCCAGGCCGACCTCGGGGCGGCCGTAGCGGGCGGTGCTGTTGAGGAGGGTGGCGAACTCCTGCAGCTCGCGCGTCGGGCCCGGCGGCTCGCGCGCCAGCCGCACGACCTCGCGCCACAGGCCGGGGACCTCGGCGGCCAGGCCGCAGTCGAGGAGCCGCGTCGCCAGGGCGGAGCGGACGCGCAGCCGCTCGTCGGGCGACAACGCGCTCCAGGTGGTGTCGGCCGGCAGGCCCAGCTCCAGGAGCAGGGCCTCGGCGCCGCGGGGGTCGCCGGCGACGCCGGGCACGCGGACGTCGCCGCGGGCGAGGAACTGCCGCAGCGGCCGGGTCTCGGGGCCGAAGAACGACAGGTCCATGGCGGCGTCGGCGAGGCCGCGCCCGACGGCAAGGCGGACCAGGAGCTGGTTGGTGCCCTCGAACGGCCGGTCCTGCCGGTCGCCCGCGGCGCCCACGAGGGCCGGGACGACCAGGTCCGCGTTGGCCGCGTCCATGGCGGCGGCGACCAGGAACGCGCAGCCCGCGCCGGAGATGGTCTCGCCCGGGATGCCGTCCAGGAGCGGGTTCACGTGCGGGAACGACTCCTCGTGGCCGTCGCGCACCAGTTGGTGGTGGTCGCACACCAGCTTCGGCTGCGGGAAGTGCATGTACGCCGTGCTGCCAAGGTCGCAGAACCAGAGCGCGGTCGGCGCCGCGTCGTGGACCAGCCGGACGTGGACGTCGTCGAGCGAGCGCACCACCTGGGTGGCGTGCAGGACGTTGGCGCGCGCCAGCGCCTCGGCGGCGATGGCGCCGGCCGTCACGCCGTCGGCGTCCAAGTGGTGGACGACCAGGATGCGGCGGCCCGCCTGGTGCTGCTCGCGCACCCACGCCGCGCCCGCCAGCGCCCGCGCCCGCAGGCGGGGGTCGAGGGCGGGGGGGAGGGCGTCCACGAGGGGTCTAGATTCTCCATGCTTTTTAGGACACCCAACAGGGAGCAAGAAATCGATACCTCTTTCTGCGAATTTTTCGATAGGCGTGCAATGGCAGACGAGACCGTCCAGGAAGCGGACATCTCTGATCCGGAGTTGACTTTCCGCTACGGTTGGATGCTGACCGTCAGGAACATCGCATTGGGTATCTTGCCGGCCGCCTATGTCATTGGCTTCATGGCCTGGGGCCGGCATCTGTACGATTACCGTCTAGGATGGGTTTCCGCACCACCGGAGCGGCTGCTGGCGCTTGGGTTTGCAGCCCTTGTGCTTGGACTCATGGTCGCGTTTGCCCTCGTGATGGCGCATCAGGCCTACAGGAAAGCCTGCCGTCGGGGATGGAGGTCGACCTGGGTGCTCCTTGTCTACCCCGTTGCCGGAGCATTGGGCGTGTTGGCATGCTACTTCATTGGACAAGGGTTCGACATGCTGGAAGAGAACACCTACTCCCCTTGGCTGTACGCGATGCAGGGCGTTCTGTTGGGTGTGGCGGTGCCGGCTCTCGCGGCCCTGCTCAACCGGCTCTTCGCAAAAGACAAACACCTCCATAAGGACGAGGAGGACGTCACGGTCTTGGTCGTCGGGACTTTCGTAATGGTGGCCATGATTTCGTTTCCGCTCATTTTCATGGAAGACCTTGCACCCGAGTTTGGTGGGACCTTCCCAGAGGTCGCCATCTTGGAAATCGAGCCCGATGGCTTGACTCCCGTGGTCCGCCGCAACCTGCTGGAGAACGTGAACGAGACCTCGGGTTTCGGGTACACCGTTCCCGTGTTCGTCCTTGCGACCACATCCGACAGCTTCCTGGTCCGGAACGGGACGATGGATCCTCGGGCGGGCCCGCTTTTCGAGATTCCCCGCCGTTCCGTTTCGGCCGTCGGTTGGTTCTACTGAGCCCTTATACCGTCAGCACCCGCGCGCTGATCCCGAACGCCTGCACGCCGCCGCCCCAGGCGAACGCGCCGGCGCCGACGGTCGCGAACTCCCAGTTGCCCGGGGCCGCCGGCACGACCAGGAACGCCCCGGTGCCGGTGCCGTCCACGGCTTGGGCGGGGTCGGTGTGCAGCGGGTAGGCGGTGCCGTTGGGGGCGACCAGGGTGCTGGCCGAGGCGCCGCCGGCGGCGTAGGCGTACGGGAACGCGAGGATGTGGGTGTGGTCGGCGTCGGGGCTGAACTGCGCCGTGGGCTGGCCGCCGAAGGTGCCGGGCTCGGCGGCGAAGTCGGCCTGGAACAGGAAGTCGCCGGTGGCGTCGTACAGGGTGCCCTGGAACGTGGCGGCCTTCTCCTTGAGGGTGATGTGGAACTGCAGGTCGCCTTCCTCGCTGTAGAAGCGGGCCTCGGTGAACCAGCCGGTGGCGTTGTCGAAGTCGTACTGGGCGATGACGACGCCGTCGACGCGGGCCACGATGTCGGCGCCGCGGCTGGTGACGTTGCTGGCGGCCATGGCCCAGGTCTGCTGGTACGTGCCGCCCTCGCCGTCCTTGCTCGACAGGCTGGCTTGCCAGGTGAGGTTCTCGGAGAGGGGGAAGCGGTACCAGGGCCAGGTGCCGCCGTCGGCGCTGGCGGTGAGGTCGGTGGGGGAGAACAGGCCGAGGGTGGGGAGGGTGAAGGCGCCGTGGATGGCGGCGCTGGCGAGGCTGGGGGTCGCCAGCAGGTAGCCGGCGGGGGTGGCTTCGGCGACGACGGACTGGACGTCGAACGGGTTGGGGTCGCCCTCGATCAGCCAACTGTAGGTCCACGACTGGCCGACCTTCCACACGGGCGCCGGAATCTGGACGGGCGGCGGGACAGGGTTGCCGTGGGAATCGAGCGGCGTGTCGGTGGCCGGGCCGGTCTCGCCGGTGCAGCCGGCCATGAGCAGCAGCGCCAGGGCGGCGAGGCTCGCGGTCTTGGGGTCCATGCGCCAGCGAGTCCTGACCCTCCGCTTAGGCGTTGCCCCTCGGAGGCCGACGAACGTAGGCCAATGTGCGCGCCGAAGCCGGCGGTTCCCTCCTGCGCCGGGCCGCTTATCCGTCGGACCTCCGTGCCGCGCCGCATGGTGATGTCGCCCGAGCCGCGCGACGGCTCCGCTCCCGCTGCGCCTAAGGCGACCTCCGGGATGAACCCGGAACTCGCCAAGATGCTGGACCTGCGGTTCTTCCACGAGAACGGCTACCAGCGCCGCATCTGCCCGACGTGCCACGACCCGTTCTGGACGACGGACGCGGCGCGGACCTTGTGCGGCGACTCCAACTGCGTCGAGTACGACTTCCTGGGCAACCCGCTCACCACCAAGCCGCTGTCGGTGGCGCAGATGCGCGAGGCGTTCCTGCGGTTCTTCGAGTCCAAGGGCCACAAGCGCGTGCCCCGCAACCCGGTGGTCGCCCGCTGGCGGGACGACATCTACCTCAACATCGCGTCGATCGCGAACTACCAGCCCCACGTGACCTCCGGCGAGGTGCCGCCGCCCGCCAACCCGCTGGTGGTGTCGCAGCCCTGCATCCGCCTCAACGACCTGTCCAACATCGGCCGCTCCGGGCGCCACTTCTCGTGCTTCGAGATGATGGGCCACCACGCCTTCAACTATCCCGGCGACGAGAAGTATTGGACCGAGGAGTGCGTCGCCTACGGCGTCGAGTTCCTGACCAAGGTCCTCGGGCTGGACGGCAAGCGCATCACGTTCAAGGAAGGCACCTGGAACGGCGGCGGCAACGCGGGCCCCGCGGTCGAGGTGTTCGCCGGCGGCCTCGAGGTCGCGACCCTGGTGTTCATGTGCCTGGAGGAGGCCGAGGGCGGCGAGTTCAGCATCAAGGGCGAGAGCTACCGCCGGATGCCCATGCGCATCATCGACACCGGCTGGGGCCTGGAGCGCCTGGCCTGGGCCTCGACCGGGACGCCGACGGCCTACGACACCGTGTTCCCCGACACCATTGGCCGCATCAAGGGCCTCGCCACCGCCCGCATCCGCGACGACGCCAAGGCCAACCGCATCATCACCGAGCACGCCCGCGTCCAAGGCATCCTCAACCTGGACATCGGCCAGAAGCTCGACGGCCTGCGGGCCGAGGTCGTCAAGCGGCTCGCCGCGCACGGCATCCAGACCGACGTCGCCGAGCTCAACGACATCATGGGCCCGGTCGAGAGCATGTACGCGCTCTGCGACCACCTGCGCTGCCTCTCCATCATGGTGGGCGACGGCATCGTGCCCTCCAACGTCAAGGCCGGCTACCTCATGCGCCTCGTGACCCGCCGCGCGCTCCGCTTCATGGAGCAGCTCGGGATCCGCGAGCCCTTGGGCGACCTCGTGGCCTGGAACATGGAGCGGATGCTCGGCGAGTTCCCCGAGTTCAAGGCCGCCGTGCCGCGCGCGATGGAGATCATGGCGCTGGAGACCGAGCGCTACATCGACTCCCGCGACAAGGGCCTCCGCCTGGTGGAGCGCACCTTGCAGAAGAAGAAGGCGCTCACCACCGACGATTTGGTGGACCTCTACGACACCCACGGCCTCGGCCCGAACACGGTGGCGGAGGCCGCCGCCCAGATGGGCATCAAGGTCGAGGTGCCCGACGACTTCGACATGGTGGTCGCGGCCCGGCACAGCAAGGCCGCCAAGGGCAAGGAGAAGGGGCTGCGGCTCCAGGTCCCGCCCACCGAGCTCGTGTACTACAAGCACCAGGACCAGCGCGCGTTCGACGCCAAGGTGCTGTGGTCCGGCATGGACGGCAAGGCCCACGCCGTCGTCCTGGACAAGACCTGCTTCTTCGCGGAGACCGGCGGCCAGCCCGGCGACCAAGGTACGCTCCTGGTGGGCGGCAAGAAGGTGAAGGTCCTCACGACCGCCAAGGACGGCGGCCACGCGGTCCACCACGTCAGCGAGCCGGTCCCCGTCGGCGCCACCGTCCACGGCGAGGTCGATTGGGCGTTCCGCCTCGACTGCACCCGCAGCCACACCGCGACCCACATCATGAACCAGGCCGTCCGCCGCGTCCTCGGCATGCACTCGTGGCAGGCGGGCACCCAGAAGTACCACGACTGCGCCCGCGTCGACATGACCCACTTCCGGCGCCCCACCAAGGAGGAGCTGGAGCGCATCGAGCAGCTTGCCAACCAGGTCGTCCTGGAAGGCCGCGCCGTCACCAAGACCTGGTGGAAGCGCGAGGAGGCCGAGAACAAGTACGGCCTCACGCTGCTGCAAGGCGGCATCCCCAAGGGCCGCGACGTGCGCGTCGTGGAGATCGCGGACTTCGACGTCGAATACTGCGGCGGCACCCACTGCAACACCACCCACGAGGTCGGCCCCATCAAGCTGTACCGCACCGAGCGCGTCCAGGACGGCGTCGAGCGCTTCGAGTACGCCGCCGGCCCCTACGCCGTGCAGCGCTGGCAGGCCACCGACGACCTGCTGCGCTCCGCCGGCGAGGCGATGGAGGTGGCGCCCGCCGAGGTCCCCAACGCGGCCAAGCGGTTCTTCGGCGAATGGAAGGAGCAGCGCAAGCAGCTCGAGACCCTGAACGCCCGCCTCGCCGAGCTGGAGAGCAAGGCCGCGGTCGCGAACGCCCACCCGGTTGGACGGTTCCGCATCGTGGTGCAGATTCTGCCCGCGGCGGCCTTGCAGAAAGTCGCTGCCGAATTGACCCAACCCGAAGGCGTCGTGGCCTTGCTGGCTTCGACGGAAGGCCCGTTCATCTTCGCGCGTTCCGCTGACGTCCAGTTGGACCTGCGAGCCAAGTTCCAGGAAGTCAAGGACTTGGCCGGAGCCCGTGGCGGAGGCAAGCCGGACATGGTGCAGGGCGCGACGACCAACACGGCGATGGTCCCGGCGTTCCTCGAGCAAGCGAAGCGCAACGTCGCCCAGTCCCTGTCGTAGCGAGCGCCGCAGCGCGAGCCTTCAGGGGGTCGCGGGGCGGAGCGCCCTCGCGCGAGTGCCTGGAAGCCGCCAAGGCGAAGGTGCGGGCGAGCCTGTAGCCGGCGGCCGGCGTCAGCCGTGCTCCGGATGCTCCGCCGGGTCCCACACCGGCATCGCCTCCAGTCCTTCGCCGAGCCCGGCGTCGGGGCGGCCGCGGCGGCCGTCGCGCTCCATGCCGGCGCCCTCCAGCAGGCCGTCGGCGCGGAAGCGCTTGACGTGCCAGCGGACGGCCTTCGGCGTGACGTCGAGCCGCCGCGCCAGCTCGCGCACGGGCAGGCGGGGGTCGGCGCGGAACGACTCCAGCACGATGCGGGCGGTGCGTTGGCGCATCGCGGCGAGGATGGTCGGGTTGCCCTCGTGGCCGTTGGGGACGTGCAGCACGCGGCGGCCGGAGCGGATGCGGCGGATGCGGCCGTCCTTGGCGAGGCGGCGGGTGTGGCGGGCGACGGCGGTGCGGCTGAGGCCCATCGCGAGCGCCAGGTCCTGCAGCGAAAGGCCAGGGGTGGCGGCGACCAGGACGACGATGCGGGCGCGGGCGTCCGGCTCCATCACGAGTACCCCGGGCTGTGCGGCCCCAGCCAGCGGGCCAGGGCGGGCGATCGCAGGGCGCGGCGGAACAAGGGCTGGGCCTGGACCTCCGGCAGGAAGTCGGGCGCGGCGGCGAGGCAGTCGGCCAGCTCGCGGACGGCGGCGTCCTGCCGGCCTTGCGCGGCCTCGATGTAGGCGCGCAGGTAGGCGGCGACCGGGCGGTCGGCCGGCCACACTTGCGCGACGGTCGCGCGCGCCTCGGCGGGCACGCCGGCGTCGCACAGCGCCTGCACGAGGACGAAGGCGGCCTCGTCGCGCTGGCGGGCGCGCCGCAATAGTGGGCGGGCCAGCCGCGCGGCCTCGTGGGGCAGGCCTTGCTCCAGCAGCGCCTCGGCGTCGTCGAGCCGGCGCGCGGCGCGGCGGCCGCGGACGGCGATGAGGCCGACGGCGACGGCCGGGAGGGCGAGGGCGGCAAGCAGGCCGTAGCCCCAGCCCCAGGCGAGCGGGCCTTGGGCGACGACGGCGTCGGGGTTGGCGGGCGGCTGGACGGGGGCGGCCACGGCGCGGACGCGGCCGCTGTCGGCGCGCAGGTCGAGCGTGAGGCCGCCGGCGTGCACGATGGGCTCGCCCTCGTCGAGGACGAGCTTGGTGGCGGGGCCGCGCAGCGCGGTGGCGTGCAGCAACGCGGAGGCGAGCGGGACGCCCGTGATCTCCAGGGTGCCGTTCTCGACGGTGACGTAGGATTGGCGCTTGACGAGGTCGCAGCCGGCCACGCAGGGGGCGCCGGGGGCCCGGGCGTCCTGCTCCCGGCCGGAGGGGTAGGTGCCGGCGTCGCCGGCGCCGCTGGCTTCGACGTCGAGGCTCCACAGCGAGAACTGGAACGAGCCGGTGGCGCGCACGGTGGCGGTGCCTTGGCACGCCCCTGCGGCCAGGCTGCCGGCCAATGGCGCGGGGCGCGCGGGCGGCGGGCTGGGGCCGCCGCCGGTGCGGTCCACGAACGTGGCGGTGCCGCTGGTGGCGGCCGCCAGGCCGAGGCAGGGCGCCACGACCTGGAGGGTGGCGGCGCCCTCGGCGAGGGGCAGCAGGGTGAAGGCGACGTCGTCGCGGCTCGCGCCCGTGGCCACGACGCCTTCGACGTGGCCGACGCGGTCGTCGGGATGGGTGGCGAGCGACTGGACGCTGGTGGCGCCGGCCGTCCAGCGATACTCTTGCACCAGGAAGGTGGCGGCCGCCGCCTCAAGCCGCAGCGTCAGCTTGGCGTCGGCGTGCTCAGGCGGCAGGTCGGCGGCCACGAGCGGGCCCCGCAGGTCGGCGTCGGTGACCATGGCGCGCTGCGCCTCGCCGCCCAAGGCGTTGGCGGGCGGCACCAGCACGGGGAGGGCGAGGAACGCGGCGGCCAGCGCGAACGGCACGGCCCGCGGGCACGGGCTCATGGCCAGAACTGGATGCAGGTCATCCGCGGCTGGACGTTGAACGTGCCTTGCGAGGTGACCTGGGCGGCCACCGGCGCGCACGTCGGGTAGAAGATGGGCAGGGGCGGGTCCGTGGTGTAGAGGCAGTGCGTGTCGAGGTCGAGCGTGTAGGCGCCGTAGAGCAGGACGCAGTCGGCGGGGTCCACGTAGTAGGCGGACTCGCTGCACGCCTGGGGGCCGTCGACGGTCACGGCGCGCACGCAGTACTCCACCACGCTCTGGTCGGGGACGGTGGTGTCGACGAAGTTCGTGACCGTGGGCGTGACCCTGCCGACGGCGCGGAAGCCGGTGCTGGCCAAGGGGAAGATGTCGTGCCGCATGACCTCGTACATCGTCGTCCAAGGCATGACGGGGACGGTGGAGCCGGACCAGTCGACCAGGACGCCCTTGTCGTGCGGGTAGGCGGCGACGTGGTTCGGCGGCTCCTGCGGCGGGGCGGCCGCGGCGTTGGTTGCGGTGAGGGCAAGCGCAACCAGCGACGCCCAGAAGGCGGATCGGCGCATGCGCGTCCATTCCCGCCCCGGCTTATAGGGTGAGGGTGTCGCTTTGTTCCCCGGGGGGTCCCGGCCGGGCCGCGTCAGGCTTTGAGCCGGGCCTTCCAGGCCTTCTGGAACTTGGCCAGCTTGGGGCGCACGACGGCCATGCAGTAGCCGGCATGGGGGTTGCGCTCGTAGTAGCGCTGGTGGTACGCCTCGGCGGGCCAGAACGTGGCGGCCGGCACGACCTCGGTCACGATGGGGTCGTCCCACACCTTCTCCTTCTCCAGCTCGGCCACGAGGGCGCGCGCCGTCCGCTCCTGCTCGGGGCTGTGCGTGAACACGGCGCTGCGGTACTGCGTGCCCACGTCGGCGCCCTGCCGGTTCAGGGTCGTGGGGTCGTGCAGCGAGAAGAACGCCTCCAGCACGGTGCGGTAGTCGAGCGCCTCGTTGTCGAAGGCGACCTGCACCACCTCGGCGTGGCCTGTGTCCCCGCCGCACACCTGCTCGTAGGTTGGCTTGGCGACGTGGCCGCCCATGTAGCCCGAGATGGCCGACTCGACGCCCTCCATCTGGTGGAACGCCGCCTCGATGCACCAGAAGCAGCCGCCGGCCAAGGTCGCAAGCTCGCGCGCCACGGCCAAGCCATCGCCGGCGTGGATTAAGGTTCGGTGGCCACCCGACAGCCTGCAAAGCGTGATGTAGCCGGGGGCGTGGTGCCCGGCGCATGGTTGCCCTCCGCCCGGTCGCGGTCCTCGCCGCCGCCCTCCTGCTTGCCTTCGCCGGCTCGGTGCTGGCGACCACCAGCAGCTCGCCCTCGCACACCTCCACGGCCACTCCCACCCCCACTACCACCACGCGGGCGCCGCCTTTCACGGCCGACCCCTACGCCCCGCCGGAGCCGGCTGCCGCTTTCCTGAGCCCTGCGCTGTCCAAGGCAGGCGGCCGCGTGGCCCAAGTGGCCGCCGACGGCGCCATCGTCGTCGTGGCCTACGCCACCAACAGCTCGGCGCCGCTGCGGGTGGAGCTCTACGTCCGCACCTCCGCCTGGCGGCTGGCGGACGCCGTGGACATCCCCCACAACGCGACCTACGTGGGCGACATGGCCGCCGTGGACCTGCGCGATGGCCGGCTCCTGGTGGGGTTCTCGGGCCCCGGCACCCCCGGCCGCGCCGACCTCTACGACCTGCGCGCCGGCACCCTCGACCACGTGGCCAGCCTGGCGGTGCCCAGCCACTCGTCCAGCTACGGCTGGGCCGTGGCGCTGGGCGACGGCTGGGCCGCGGTCGCGGAGCCCGAGGCGATGGAAGGCGCCGTCCACGTCTTCGAGGAGGGCCCGGCCGGCTGGGCCTGGGCCCGCAGCTTCATGGCCCCGGCCGACGCGCCCGCCTTCGGCACCGCGCTGGCCGCGAACGAGGACACGCTGTTCGCGCACGTGAGCGTGGCGACCGGCATCCAGGCCTTCGACCCGCGCGCCGGCGAGCCGCTGCAGCACTTCCTGCCGCCCCCCGGCGCCCGGTCGTTCGCCTGGCCGTTGGACGCCTCCAGCCGCCATCTCGTCGTGGGCGGCAGCGGCGAGGACGAGTCGCCCATGACCTACCACTACGTCCTGGACGGCAAGGGCGCCTGGACGCTGGAGGGCACCGTGGCGCGCGCCGAGGCCGGCGCCATCACGTCGGTCGCCGCCGACGCCGACGGGTCCAGCTTGGCCGTGGCCGTCGCTCCCGGCTGGCTGCACGTGGAGTCGCCGCCGGAGGGGTTCCGCAAGTGGGACCTCTCGATCCTGGACCCTGCCAACGGCTTGCTGTCGTTCCAGGTCGCGCGCGGCAGCGGCACGCTGGTGGCGGCCGGCGCGACCTCCGACGAGCGGCTGCCCATCTACATCTGGGACCTGGACGCGCGCATGCCCACGACGTGCGACGCGCCGGGGCCGTCCCCCACCATGGCCTCCACGCCGACCACGAGCGGGTGGACGACGACCCGGACCATGACGACGACCACGGGGGCCTCCACGCCGCCCGCCTGCTCCATCGCGCCCGTCGCGGCCGTTCCCGGCCCCTGCGGCTTGGCGGAGGAGGCCGTGGCCGACGCCGACTGGAACCACACCCACGCCCGCACCCATCCCGTCACCCTCGACCTGCCGTGCGCGGTCGAAGCGTTGCCCTTGCCGACCCCGATCGACGGCCGCGCCACCCCGCTGCGGCCGCTCCGGGTCAGCCTGCCCGAGAAGGTCGTGCTGCGCTACCACGTCGAGGCCGCGGCCACCATCGTCGCCGAGGCCACCGTCGCCCTCGACCCGTCCGCGTTGCCCGTGCCGGTCCTGCCGCTCGAGGACGCCACCAAGTACCTGCACGTCGAGCCCGACGCCACCAGCGCCGTGCCGGAGGCCGTCACCATCGAGATGGGCCTGGAGGGCCTGCCCGCCGACGCCGCGGCCACCATGGGCATCCACTTCTGGGACGGCGAGGCCTGGGTGGACCTCGCGGCCGACGAGGACGGCATCGTGCCCGCCACGACGCCCGAGGGCGAGCTGCGCGTGCTGGAGGCCGGCCGCGACCTGGGCCGCGGCATCGCCTGGGTCAAGGTCAGCCACACCAGCAGCTACGCGCTGGCGCCTTCGGCCGGGCCCGCCGGCGACCTCAAGGTCGAGCACAAGGCGACCGACTGGACCTACGGCTGGATCCTGGGCGGCGTCGGCGTCGTCGTGGTCGCCGCGGTCCTCACGGTCGCGGTCGTGTCCATCCGCCGCCGCTTCGCATGAGGCGCGCCGCCGCCTACGCCGCGCTCGTCTGGGGCGCGGCCGGCGTCGTCGTGGCCGTGCTGCACACGGGTGCTGCCACCGCCACCGCGTTCCGGGAGCGCGGCGGGCTCGACCACCGCTGGGCCGTCATGTTGGCGCTCGGGTGGGTGATGCTCACGGTCGGCGCGGCGCTGGCCTGGTGCGGCTGGCGCCTCCGGCAGGACGGCACGCGCGCCACGCACCACCGGCTCGCCCTGGCGCTGGCGGGCTTCACGTTGGTCTGGACCTCCATCCTCGTCCACGTCGCAGGACCGGTCGGGGTCGGCGGCAGCGCCGGGACGCTGGCGCTGCTGTGGCTGGGCCGGCCGCGCTAAGGTTTCGGTCGCGGCAACCGTTCGACCTCTGTTCCAGAAGGGGTTCATGCCGCCAAGGCTGACCTAGAGGCATGGACGCAGGCCCCTCTGGCATCGACGTCATCACCCCCGACCTGGACAGCCCCGCCGCCCTCGTCTGGGACCTCTGACCCCAACCTCCCAATGATCGGCCGCGGGCGGGCTTTCTCCCGCTGCGTCTTCCGCCCGCGGCCCCCTGGGCTTTTTTCCTCCCCGCCAGTCGCCTCGCGTGCCCGCCTACGTGCTCGTCGACGTGGACGTGACCGACCCGGACGAGTACAAGGAGTACCGCGCCCGCGCCGCCCCCACCGTGATGGCCGCCGGCGGCCGCTACGTCGTGCGCGGCGGCCGCGCCGAGACCCTGGAGGGCGACTGGGGCCTGCACCGCACCGTCCTCCTGGAGTTCCCGTCCGTCGCCGCCGCCAAGCATGGTACGGCTCCCCCGCCTACCAGGCCGTGCTGCCCATCCGGATGCGCTCCGCCCGCAGCCGCCTCGTCATCCTGGAGGGCCTCGACCCCTCCCAGCCGCTTCCGCCCTGATGTTAAGCTTTGGCCGAAAGGGGGGTCAAGGCGCCCAGCGCAACCCTGGGCCGATGCAGCCCAACCTGCACGCCCACAACAAGGAAGACTGGATGCGCCTGCACGTCGACGAGGACCTCGACCGTTGGGTCGGCCGCCTCGCGGACGGCAACCACCACGCCGACCCCGAGCCGGTGCTGTCCGAAGTCTGAGCGACGTCTGAAAGGCGAAAAAGGCGCGGCGGCGTCCCCACGGCGTGGACGAGACCGCACGCCTCCAGCGCCGCCGCGACGCCGCCCTCGGGGCCGTCGCCGGCGGGCTGGGCATGATCTTCCTGGGCTCCTGGAACACCAGCCTGGCCTTCGGCGGCGTCGCCATGGTCCTGGCCGGCGCGCCGCTGGCGCTGTTCTGGAGCGCACGGCTGCGCAAGGCCCGAGGCGACCCGTGGGCCTACGACCCGGAGCTCGACGGCCCCGACCCGCGCAAGCCGCGCGAGCCCGACTGGAACCGCCCCGACCAACCGGACCAGGAGTGAACCCATGGCGCGACCCCTGGACTTCCGCAGCGACACCATCACCCAGCCCACCGACGCCATGCGCAAGGCGATGGCGGCCGCCGAGGTCGGCGACGACGTCTACGGCGAAGACCCCACCGTCAAGAAGCTGGAGGCCAAGGCCGCCAAGCTCGTCGGCATGGAGGCCGCCCTGTTCGTCCCCACCGGCACGATGGGCAACCAGGTCGCCGTCTGGGTCCACTCCCAACGCCAAGGCGCCATCGTGTGCGAGGAGAACAGCCACATCAGCCTCTACGAAGGCGGCGCCGCCAGCCTGCTCTCCAACGTCGCCGTCAAGACCGTGCGCGGCGAGCGCGGCACGTTCGCGCCCGAGGACATCGAGCGCTTCTTCCTGCCCCGCGACCCCCACTTCTCCCAAGTCCGCCTGGTCGCCGTCGAGAACACCCACAACTACTCCGGCGGCCGCACTTGGACCTCCAAGCAGACCAAGGCCATCGCGGACGCAGCCCACGCCCATGGTGCCAAGCTGCACGTCGACGGCGCCCGCGTGTTCAACGCCGCCGCCGCAAGCAACACCACTGCCGCGGCGCTCTGCAAAGGCGCCGACTCCGTCATGTTCTGCCTCAGCAAGGGGCTCAGCGCCCCCGTCGGCAGCCTAGTGTGCGGCAACAAGGCGTTCATCGACGAGGCCCGCTTCGTGCGCAAAGTGCTCGGCGGCGGCATGCGCCAGGCCGGCCACCTCGCCGCCGCCGGCCTCGTCGCCCTCGACACCGGCATCGAACGGCTCCAGGAGGACCACGCCAACGCCCGCCTGCTTGCCGAGGGATTGGCTGGGCTGCCCGGGCTGAAGGTGGACCTGGACGCCGTCGAGACCAACATGGTCATGGCCGACGTGTCCGCCACCGGCATGGGCTCCGCCGCGTTCATGGCCGCCGCCAAGAAGCTCGGCGTCCTCGGCAACTTCCGCGACGCAGGGCCGACAGTGCGCTTCGTGACCCACCGCGACGTGACGCGGGCGGATTGCGAGGAGGCGGTGGCCAGGTTGGGGAAGATGCTGCGGGCGAAATAGCCAAGCCCAGGAGCGGCATCGGCTCGCGTTGCCCGACATCGTCTCCCACTTCGTCGACTGCCACATCTTCCGGCGGCGGGCGGGGCGGGAGGAGTGGCTGATGCTCAAGCGGGCGCCGAACATCCGGCTGGGCGGGACCTGGCAGATGGTGTCGGGCTGCATCGAGCCGGGCGAGAAGGCGTACGCGGCGGCGTTGCGGGAGCTCAAGGAGGAGACGGGCCTGCATCCGCTCCACTTCTACCAGGCGAGCTACGTCAACCGGTTCTACCTGGCCGCCACCGACCAGATCATGCTGACGCCGGTGTTCGCCGCCGAGGTCCATCCGGAGGCCGAGGTGCTGCTGTCGGACGAGCACACCGACTTCGAGTGGGTGGGCCACGACGAGGCGGCGCGCCGGTTCCCGTGGCCGGGGCAGCGCCGCAGCCTCCAGGTCATCCGCGAGCAGTTCCTCGAGGGGTCGCCGCGCAGCGAGTCCTGCCTGGACGCCTTGGTCGGGTAGCCTCTTTGAGCGGGGCCGGCCTCCCGCGTCCTGTTGGACTGGACGGAGAAGCACCGGCCGCGCTCCCTGAAGGAGGTGGTCGGCAACGGCCCCACGGTGGCCCGCCTGCGCGCGTGGGCCGAGGCGTGGGCCACGGGCATCCCGGACAAGCGCGCCATCGTGCTCGCCGGCAGCCCGGGGACGGGCAAGACCAGCACGGCGCTGGCGCTCGCCAACGACATGGGCTGGAGCGTCATCGAGCTCAACGCCTCGGACGCGCGCAACGCGGGCACGATCCAGCGCATCGCGACGGCGGGCGCGGTCCACCAGACGTTCGGCTCCGACGGCTCGTTCAGCACGGGCGGCCGCAAGCTCATCGTGTTGGACGAGGCGGACAACCTCTACGAGCGCGCGGGCAGCGACTCGGGCGAGGACGGCAGCAGCTTCTCCGACCGCGGCGGCAAGTCGGCCATCATCGAGACCATCCGCCAGACCCGGCAGCCCATCATCCTCATCGTCAACGACCTGTACGCGTTGGAGAAGGGGTCGGGGTCGGCGCTGCGCGGGCTCACCGAGGTGCTGAAGTTCGCGAAGGTCAACGTCCGCAGCATCCCGACGGCGCTGGCCCGCATCGCGACGCTGGAGGGCCTTCAGGTGGACCGCGAGGTGTTGGAGCACATCGCGGTGCGGGCCGAGGGCGACCTGCGCGCCGCCGTGCGCGACCTGGAGTCGATCTCGCTGGGGCGCACCCGGGTCACGATGCTGGAGGCGCAGAGCCTAGGCCGCCGCGACACCGAGACCTCGCTGTTTGACCTGATGCGCCACGTGCTGAAGGGCCGCGCCGTCGCGGACGTCAAGTCGGAGATCTACTCGGTGGACGCAACGCCGGAGGACCTCGTGCTGTGGGTGGACGAGAACCTGCCGAAGGAGTACCGCGACCCGCGCGACCTGGTGGCCGGCTACGAGATGCTGGCCCGCGCCGACGTGTTCCTTGGCCGCACCAAGTCGACGCAGGACTACGGCTTGTGGGCCTACGCGGGGGAGCTTTCGACCTTGGGCGTCATGACTGCGCGCCGCCACGAGTACAAGGAGTTCGTGCCGTTCGGGTTCCCCCAGTGGCTCAGCAAGATGAGCCGCACCAAGGGCAGTCGGCAGATCAAGGACCAGCTTGCGGAGCACCTCGGGCGCCACACCCACACCAGCCGCCGCAAGGCCCGCATGGAGATGGTGGAGACGGTGGCGCAGCTGTTCCGCCTCGACCACGCCTTCGCCGTGCAGACCACGATGGAGCTGGAGATGAGCGACGACGAGGTCGCCGTCCTGCTGGGGCCGGACGCCACCGGTGCCGCGATCAAGCGCATCCGCGCCGACGTCGAGGCACGGCTCAACCCGCCCAAGCCGGACGACGAGGCCGCCAAGCCGAAGCCGCGCGCGAAGCCGCGGCCGGCGGAGGACGGCGAGGCGCCGGCCGAGGAGAAGCCGGCGCGCCCCAAGCCGGGCGTCGGCCAGAAGGGGCTGTTCGGGTTCTAGCGGGCGAGCCGCCAACCCACGGCCGCCAGCAGCGGGCCGCCGAGGCCGTTGGCGAGCATGTTGCCGACGGCGAGCCCGCGGTGGCCGGCGCGCCACAGGTCGAACGTCTCGAAGCCGTAGGTGCTCAGGGTCGTGAAGGCGCCGAGGAAGCCGACGACGGCCCAGAGCCGGGTGGCGTGCCCGGGCTGGCCCGGCTGCATCAGCACTCCGATGGCAAGGCAGCCGGCGAGGTTGACCGCGAGGGTCGCCCACGGGAAGCCCTTGGTCGCAAGCAGGGTCGAGACGCCGAAGCGCGCCACGGCCCCGGCCGCCCCGCCCGCCGCCACCAGCACGACCGCACGCCAGTCCATCCAGGCGCCTACTGGACCCGCGTCTGGGCCTGCTCGCGGGTGAACTGCAGGAGGTAGTAGCGGCCGCCGGCGCCGGTGCCGGTGGTGCCCGAGTTCTTCCAGCCGCCGAAGGCCTGGCCGTTGACGACGGCGGCCGTCGAGCCGCCCGCGGCGCGGTTGAGGTAGGTGACGCCCGCCTCGATGCGGCGGAAGAACAGCTCCGCCTCGGCCTTGTCCTCGGTGAAGCAGCCGGCCGTGAGCCCGTACTCGACGTTGTTGGCGTGGCGGATGCCCTCCTCGAACGAGTCCACTTCGGCGACCGCGACGAACGGCATGAAGAACTCCTCGGAGAACACGCGGTGGTCGGGGCTGAGGCCGGCGACGATGGTGGGCGCCATGTAGTTGCCCGCCAGCGGCTTGCCGTCAGCGTCCTTCGCGACGGGCTTGCCGCCGGCCACGACCTTGCCGCCGTGGCGCTGCGTCTCCGCCGCCAGCTCCGCCACCAGCTTCAGCTTGGCGGGCTCGATGACGGGGCCCATGAAGGTCTCCTTGTCCCACGGCAACCCGACGCGGGCGGCCTGGGTGAGCTTGGCGAGGCGCTCCAGGAACTCGGGCGCGACCTTGCGGTCCACGTAGACCCGGCTGCACGCCGAGCACTTTTGGCCCGAGAACCCGAAGGCGCTGCGGAACACGCCCTGTACGGCCTTGTCGAGGTCGGCCTTGGCGGAGACCACGATGGCGTTCTTGCCGCCCATCTCGGCGATGAGGGGCTTAGGCCTGCCGTGCGCGGCCGCCTTCTGCCAGGCGCCCATGCCTACCCGCTTCGAGCCCGTGAACACGAGGCCATCGACCTCGGGGGACTCCAAGAGCTCGGAGCTGACGCCGTGGTCGCCCGCGGTCAGGAAGTGCATGGCCCCGGTGGGGACGCCGGCGCGGCGCAGCAGGTCGAACACCCACCAGCCCGACAGGCAGCCCTTGCCGCTCGGCTTGAGGACGATGGTGTTGCCCGTGACCAGCGCCGCCGACGCCATGCCGGCGGTGATCGCGACCGGGAAGTTGAACGGGCAGACGACCGCGAACACGCCCCAGGGCTTGCGGGCGCTGCGGCACTCCTCGTTCGGGAACGGCTTGCCCATCGCGACGTCGAAGCCGTCCATCTCCCGCATCGTGAGCGCGTAGTAGCGCAGGAAGTCCACGGCCTCGTCGACGTCGATGGAGGCCTCGAAGCGGGTCTTGCCGGCCTCGATGCACATGACGGCGCACAGGTCGTAGAAGTGCGTGGTGAACAGGTCGGCGGCCTTCTCCAGGATGGCGGCGCGCTCCTGCCACGGCAGCTCGGCCCAGGCCCGCCAGCCCTTCTTCGCGGCGCGGATCGCCTCCTGCGCGTGCGCCTTCGTGCCCGCCGCCCAACGGCCGACGACCAGGCTGCCGTCGGCGGGGCTCGTGGTCTCGAACGTCGTCGCGGTGGCGACCTCGCGCCCGTCGATCACGAGCGGGTAGGTGCGGCCGAGCTGGCCCCGCACGCGCGCCATCGCGGCCTCGAACGCGGCGTCGAACTCCGCCATCGTGCCGTTCTGGCCGTGGCGCCACCAGGTGTTCTTGTTCTGGAAGCGGTTGATGCGCTCCGCGATGGCCTTCGCAGCCTTGCCGTCCTCGCCCCGCACGACCGGGTCCAGCACCAGCTTGCCCATGCGCGCGCCAGCAAGGCCGGGTTGAAAACCGCGATTGCGGCGGCCATGCGCGCGCCCTTGCCCTCCCGTTGCCCGCTCCGCGTTGAGCTTCCGATCACTCTGGGGATATCAAGCCCTCTCCCTGGGATAACATCGTCATCGCGGGCACGCCTTGCAAGGCCGCGCAGGACTTGAGGATGGCAGTCGGAGCCGCCCGATTTTGATCCCTGTCACGCGCACAAACGAACGCGGCGCCCGTCGCGCGGCTGTTGCAAGATGCGTTTAGGAAGGCTTATTCGAAGCACCACGAGTTAGTGGACAGGGGGTGACTGCACTCATGGTGACCAAGAAGGCTGCGAAGAAGACCGCCAAGAAGTCTACGACGAAGAAGACCACGAAGAAGGCGGCGAAGAAGACGTCCAAGAAGACCGCGAAGAAGTAAGGCTTCGCAGTCTTCGGACGCATTCTCACCTCCTCCATCTTTCTCTCCCTTCTTCCCCTGTTCTCGGAGTCCTCCTGTCGGGGCCGCGGCCATACGTTCAAGTCGCGGAGCCCCTGGCCCGCCCAATGAGCCGCGAGGTCGACCTTGGGTCGCTGCGCTGGGGCACGGAGCTCGTCAAGCGCGGCTTCGCCAAGATGCAGAAGGGCGGGGTCGTCATGGACGTCACCACGCCCGCGCAGGCGCGCATCGCGGAGGAGGCGGGCGCCGTGGCCGTCATGGCGCTCGAGCGCGTGCCCGCGGACATCCGCGCCGAGGGCGGCGTGTCGCGCATGAGCGACCCCTCGATGATCGTGGCCATCATCGACGAGGTCTCCATCCCCGTCATGGCCAAGTGCCGCATCGGGCACTCCGCCGAGGCGCGCGTCCTGGAGGCGCTCGGCGTCGACATGATCGACGAGTCCGAGGTGCTGACCCCGGCCGACCCGTACTTCCACGTCGACAAGTCCCAGTTCACGGTGCCGTTCGTGTGCGGCGCCACCAAGCTCGGCGAGGCGGTGCGACGCGTCGCGGAGGGGGCCGCCATGATCCGCACCAAGGGCGAGGCGGGCACCGGCGATGTCCAGGAGGCCGTCCGCCACCGCCGCATGATGGCGCGCGGCATCCAGGTGGTGCAGGAGATGGAGGACGACGACCTCGACTCCTTGGCCGGGGCGTTCGTGGCGCGCTACGAGCAGCTCAACCAGCACGTGCTGGCCGACATGGACATCGCGGAGGCCGACCTGGACGCGGCGTTCGCCGGCCGCGAGTTCGTCAGCCTGGCCACCAGCGTCCGCGGCGTCTTGGAGGACATCCGGCGCGACGGCCGCCTCCCGGTCGTGGACTTCACGGCGGGCGGCATCGCGACCCCCGCCGACGCGGCGCTCATGATGCAGATGGGCTCGGACGGCGTGTTCGTCGGCTCGGGCATCTTCAAGTCTGGCGACCCGGCCCGGCGCGCCCGCGCCATCGTCGAGGCGACCACCCACTTCGAGGACGCGGCCCGCGTCGGGGAAATCTCGAAGCAGCTCGGCGAGCCCATGGTGGGCCGCAGCGTCGGCGAGCTCCAGGTCCGGCTGGCCGAGCGCGGCTGGTAGGCTACGGGTTCGGGCAGGCGTATTGCCGGTAGGCCGACGGCGGCATGCTGACGAAGCTCCCGGCGGGCAGCCACGCGCCGGGGTTGCCGACCTCCTTGGCGTAGATGGCCTCCAGGCCGAGGACGTTGAGGTTGCTGACGCAGGCCACGTGGGCCGGGCTGGAGCGGGGGCCCGCCATGATGTCGTTGAGCGGGACCGTGCGGGCGTGGAAGCCGGACTCGCCGCCGACCTCGCCAAGGCCGAGGCAGTGGCCCAGCTCATGGCTGAACAGGTCGTGGGTGACGATGGCGCCCCCGAGCAGGAAGTTGGTGGACACGACGAGGCACACCTTGCCGCCAAAGTCGCAGGTGGCTTGGACCGCCATCCAGGAGGAGCCGTCGTGGGAGTGGGCGCCATCTTGGGCAAGGCAGGGCCCGAGCGGCGTCTGGAGCCCGATGCCGAACAGCAGCACGGGGTTGACGGCGCCTTCCAGCACCAGGATCTCCGGGTCGGACGCCGCCGGCGGGTCGGTGGCCAGGCGGGGGCGCAGGTCGAAGCCGGCGTTGAGGAGGGGGCTCGCGAAGGACCGGATGCCGGCCTCCCACGAGTCGAGGGCAAGCCGGATGGTGGCCAGGTCCTGGACTCCCGCCACCAGGACGTCCACTTGGGCGGTGTCGACCTCGTACATGATTTCCTGGTGGTAGTCGCCGTCCCAGAACCTGCAGTCGGCGGGGCTGGTGCAGACCGTGCCGTCGGTGGCGGGCAGGAGGGCGCAGGCGGCCAGGAGGAGGGCGGCGGAGGCGACGCGCATGGGCCCCCAACCCGGAAACCCGGCTTGGCCGTTCTGGCCGAAGCGGGCTACTGCATGAACCACTGCGGGTCTAGCCAGAGCTCGAAGCGGGCGTCGCAGGCGGGGCACGAGACCGGGTAGTCGGTCCTGCCCGCTTGGCGCGCCGGCACGTCGTGGGTGGTCACGACGTTGCACTTCGGGCAGTCCACGTCCATGTACACGACGGTGCCGACGAGGACCCCGGATTTGGCGCTTGGGGTCGGTTCAGGGGAGCTCGCGCACCCGTCCAAGCCGTTGCCAGGCGGGCTGGGCGTCCTGGTCGCCGCGCCCGGACGCCTCGACCAAGGCGCGCAGCAGCAGCCAGCTCCCCATCTCCTCGCCGCCGACCTGGCCGCACTCGACCGAGCCCTCGATGCCTTGGTCCTCGAAGAACGCCCGGATGCGGCCGGCCTCCTCTTGGCCGCCGTCCTCGCCGCGCGCCTCGGCGCGCATCAGCACCCGGCCGCCCTCGACGTGGGTCCACGGGACGCAGAACGACTGCTGGAACTTGGCGAGGAAGCGCGCCAGCGGCGGCAAGTCGTTGCCGTGGATGGTGCAGCGGACCAGCCAGCTGCAGTGCTGGGGGTCCGCCGTCACGACCTTGGCGTCGCCGTAGCGGGCGGCGAGGTCGGCGCGCAGCGCCTCGAAGCCGGCCGGCGGCATGCCGCGGACATGCACGAGGGAGGCGATGCGCAGCCCGTCCGGCCCGTCGGCGTACGACTCGACGATGCCGTCCACGCACGAGCCTGGATGGCGGCGGGTGTGCTCGGCGAACGCCATGCCGGCCCCCATGAACCGCACGGTGACGAAGGAGCGGTCCATGGCGCCGGCACGAGCCGCCGGGTTCTTCGGGTTTACGCCGCTTTCCTGGAGCCCTTGCGGCTGCGGCGGCGCCACTCCAGCCCCGCCACCACCAGGATGGCCAGGAGCAGGAGCAGCAGCAGGCCCCACTGGAAGGCGTCCTCGCCCAAGTGGCGGGCGGCGTCGTGGCCGCGCTCGCCCGGCATGTAGTCCGGGACCGTGAGCGCCTCGCCGTCGTCCCAGCCCCGCAATTCCGCCGCGGCGACGCCGTCCGCCACGAGGCCGTCCGCGGCGCCGAACCCGACGTGGAAGGTGAGCTTGACGCGGTCGCCGGGGCGCACCAGGTCGCCCGCGTCGATGCGGTTGCCCGAGGTCGTGGCCAAGAGCTCCCAGCCGCGGCCGGTGTCGCGCCAGACCTGGTAGCCGACGGCGCCTTGGTAGGCGGACCACTCCAGCACCGGGCCGCCGTCGGCGCGGAACTCGAGGCGGTCGGTGATGTCGTGGTCGGCGACGGCCTCGCGCTCCAGCACGACGGTGCCGCGCGGCGGCGGCCGCACCGGCGGCGGCGCGGGCTTGCGGATCACGGTCGGGGTGTCGCTGCCGCCGCCGGAGAAGATGCTGGCCACCGGCGGGCCGGCGCCGAGGCCGGGCGAGTTGAGGCGGTCGAGGACGGCGACGGGGACGGCGGTGCTGCCGGCGCGGCGGTACTCGGGGCTGGTGAGGCCGGGCACGACCTCGAACACGACCACGACGGTGGTGTCGCCGTCGGGGCTGAGGTCCTCGACCGCGACCAGGGTGACGGGTTGGGGCGTGCTCCAGTCCGCCGGCGTGAAGGTGAGCAGGACCGGGCCGGCGGAGAGCTGCCAGTGCTCGGCCAGCTGGACGCGGATGGTGACCGTGCCGGCGGGGGCGGCGGGGAGGCGGACCATGAGGGTGGTGGCGTTGCCGCCCTCGCGCACCGAGGCCAGGCCGGTGACGGTGATGCCGGGCAGGTCGTCGGTGTCGATCCAGTGCGTGGCCGCCGCGGCGCCGAGGGTCGCGTGGACGGGAGATTCCAGGGCGATCAGGATGGATTCGTCGGGCTCCGGCTCGGTGTCCGCGGTGATGGGGATCGCGAAGGTCGCGTTGCGCTGCCCGGCGGGGATGGTGAGGGTGGCGCCGGCGAAGCCGTGGTCGGTGCCGGCCAGCGCGGTGCCGCCGACGCGGGCCACTTGGACGGTGACGTTGCGGCCGCTGACGGCGGACAGGCGGACCTCGACGCGGGCCTCGCCTTGGTCCTCCAGGCTCTCGGTCGCGGCCCGGACGAACCCGATCGTTGGCATGGCGTCGTCGTCGCGCACCAGGACGGGGACGGGCAGGTCGGGGAGGCCGTAGGCCGGGTCGGCGCTCGTGATGCGCTGCATGAGTAGGGCCGGGTGGAGGTCCTCCTCGTCGAGGGCGTCGTTCACCGCCGCGACGTCCACCGGGTGCAGCAGGTCCCAGTCGGCGGCGCGGATGCGCACCGTCGCCGTGGCGGTGGCCTGCGCGTCGCCCGTGATGGTGACCACGACGTCGGCGGCCGGCCGCGAGGTGAGGCGGAGGTGGTAGCGGCCGCCCGCGCCGCCCTCGTCGGCGATGGTGCCGAGCGGGCCTTCGACGACCACCAGGCCGACGGTGTCGTCGTCCGCCACGGCCACGGCGAGGGCGCGCACGGGCAGGCCGGCGTACGCGGCGTCGCCCGTGAGGGCGTGCGTGAGCGGGAACGGCCCGTCGCCGTCGGCGCGGTCGTCGTCCACCGCGGTGACCGTCACGGCCTGCGGCTGGTCCCAGTTGGCCGCCGTGAAGCGGAGCGTGGCCGGCGCGACGGTGGCCTGCGCGGCGTCGAGCGCCATGGTGGCCACGACGTCCGCGACGGGCGCCTTGGTGAGCACCACGGTGTAGCTGTCGGTGGTGGCGCCGTCCTCCGCGACCGCGGTGGCCGAACCGGTCTCGGCGAGGAAGACGCCGGGCGCGTCGTCGTCGGTGATGCCCGCCAGCACGTCGGCGGCCGGCAGGCCGTCGTAGAAGCCGTCGGCGCTTGCGACCGTGTGGAACAGGCGGCCGGCGTGGTCGCCTTCGACGATGTCGTCGTGGCGTGCGCTGACGGTGACCGTCTGGGGGACGGACCAGTCGGCGGCCGTGAAGGTGAGGACCGCCGGGCTTGCGCCGGCTTGCGCGTCGCCGAAGACCCGGACGGTCACCGCGGCGGTGGGCTGGCTGGCCAGCGCGATGGTGTAGCTGTCGGTGGCGCCGTCCTCCAGGACGTTGGTCGAGCCGCCGGGCTCCACCACGCGGACGGCGGCCACGTCGTCGTCGCGCACGGTCGCGGGCAGGACGCGGGCGGCCAGCGCGAGGTAGCCGGCGTCGCCCGCGGTGACCGTGTGCGTGAGGAACGCGAGGTGCGAGGGGGCCTCCTGGACGGCGTCGTCCACGGCGCTGACCGTGACGTCCTGCGCGACCTGCCAGTCGCTGGGGGTGAAGCGCAGCGTGGCGGGCGCGGCGGTGGCCTGCGCATCGCCAGCGACCACGACCACGACCTCGGCGGTGGGTGCCGCGGCGAGGCGGACGCCGTAGGTGTCGGTGGCGCCGTCCTCGGCGACCTCGGTGGCGCGGTCGGTCTCCAGGAACTCAAGGCCCGGCGCGTCGTTGTCCGTGACCTGGGCCGCGAAGGTCGCCGTGAAGCCGTAGGCCGGATCCGTGCTGGACAAGGCGGCCGTGAGCAGGCCGGCGTGCGGCGTGCCCTCGACGTCGCCGTCGTCGACGGCCGCGACCGCGACCGCCTGCGGCTGGTCCCAGTTCGTCGGCAAGAAGCGCAGGGCGGCGGTGCCGGACACGACTTGGCTGCCGGTGAGCGCGACGTCGACGGCGGCGCGCGGGCGGCTGCCGAGCCGGAACTGGATGGTGTCGTTGCCGCCGGCCTCGCCGACGACGAGCGGGACGGGCGTGCCGACGAGCGCGGGCACGTCGTTGTCCGTGATGGCAGGGGCCAGCTCCGCAACAAGGCCGGCGTAGCGGGCGTCGCCGACGGCGGTGTAGCGGACCAGGCCGGCGTGCGGGCCTTCGAAGTCCGGGTCGTCGATGGCGGTGAGGGTCACGGTGCGCGGCGTGTCCCAATTCGCTCGCGTGAACACAAGGTCGCCGGGCACCGCGGTGACGCCGCCCAGCGTGATGCCCAAGAGCGTGTCGCTGGCGGGCCGGGTGGCGAGGCGGACGGTGAAGCTGCCCGTCGCGCCGCCCTCGACCAGGCTTGGGGCCGGGCCCAGCAGCAGGGCGGGCTCGTCGTTGTCGGCAAGGGCGACGCCGACCTGGGGAATCGGGAACAGGCGGTAGTCGGCGTCGGTGGTGCGCGGCGCGTGGTCGATGGCGAGGCCGTGCGGGCCTTCAGCGTCGGGGTCGTCCACGGCGGTGACCGTGACGGTGCGCGGCACGTTCCAGTCGCTGACGGTGAAGACCAGCACGCCGGGGCTGACGACGACCTGGCCGGCGACGTCCGGCAGCACGTCGACCTGGACCGTGCCGCTGGGGCGGGTGTCGAGGACGACGGTGTAGCTGCCGGCGGTGGCGCCGGCCTCCGCGAGCGCGAGCGCGGTGGGCGCGACCTGGACGCCGGGGACGTCGTTGTCCTGGAGGACGACCGCAAGCTCCGGCGCCGCTAGGCCGGCGTAGAGCGCGTCGCCCGTGAGCGTGAAGGAGAGGCTTGCGCCGTGCGGGCCTTCGCGGTCGGGGTCGTCGACCGCGGCCACCTGGATGGTCTTGGGCCCCAGGTCGCCGGCCGCAAAGGTGACCGTACCAGGGACCAGCGCGACTTGCGGCCCGCCCGCGATGGTGACGGTGACGGCGGCGTCATGCTCGCTGGCGAGGCGCAGCTCGATGGTGTCGCTGGCGCCGCCCTCGACGGCGCGCGTGTCGGCGCCGGTCTCGGCCACCAGCAGGCCGGCGGCGTCGTCGTCCTGCACCGCCACCGTCAGGCTGGCGGCGAGGCCCGCGTAGTTCGGGTCGCCGCTGGCCGTGGCGTGCCCGACGATGCCGGTGTGGTTGCCTTCGACGCGCAGGTCCTGGGCCGCGCCGACCGTCACGAGCGCGCCGGTGCTCCAGGAGGCCGGCGGGATGATGACGGACGCGGGGAGGCCGGCCAGCTGGGCGTCGGGCGAGAACGACACCGTCACCGCCGCCGCCGGCTGCGAGCCGAGCCGGACGCGGTAGGTGTCGGTGGCGCCGCCTTCCGCGACCGTGGCGCCGCCGGCCACCGGCTCCAGCAGGAGGGCTGCGACGTCGTCGTCCGTGATGGCGATGGGCACGTCCGCGAGGGTGAAGCCGTCGTAGAGGCCGTCGTTGGAGGCGACGGTGAACCGGAGCGCGTCGGCGTGCAGGCCTTCGGCGACGTTGTCGGCCGCGGCGTTGATGGTGATGGTCTGGGGGACGTTCCAGGTGCCGACGCCGAAGGTGATCGAGGCGGTCGCGGTCGCCTGGCCGTTGGTCGCGATGGTGATGCGGACGGCGGACGAGGGGCGGGTGCCGAGGACGATGGAGAGGGTGGTGCCCGCGCCGCCTTCCGCGACCAGCGCTGTGCCGGAGGGGGAGACTTGGACGCCGGCCTCGTCGTCGTCGAGCACGGTGACCGTCGTGGTGGCCTGCAAGCCTTCGTAGGCGGCGTCGGCGGACGAGGCGGTGGCGGTGAGGGTGGCGGTGGCGTCGCCGTCGTCGATGTCGTCGGGGCGGCCGGCCACCGCGACCTCCTGCCAGATCGACCAGTCGCCGGCGGTGAAGACCAGCGCCGTCGGCGGCACCGCGGCCTCGGGCCCGCTCGTGAACGTGACGCTGACCGAGGCCGTCGGCTCGCTGGCGAGGCGGACGCGATGGAGGACTGTGCCGCCTTCGACGACGCTCAGGGCCGCCGCCATCTCGATGCCGGCCTCGTCGTCGTCCAGGATGGTGACGTCGACGTCGTTGCCGGCGAGGCCGTCGTAGCCGGCGTCGTTGCTGCTGGCCCCGTGATGCAGCGCGAGCGGAGCCTCGGCCTCGTCGACGAGGTCTTGCAGCGCCGTGACCGCGACCGTCTGGGGCGTGCGCCAGTCGGCGGGCGTGAAGGTAAGGAACGGCGGCCAGATGTCGAGCTGGCCGGCGAGGGCGGGCGTGATGGCAATGGTGACGTCGTCGGTGGGCCGCGTGGTGAGCGCGACGGTGTAGGCGTCGGTGGTGGTGCCGGCCTCGGCGACCTCGGTCGCGCCATCGATCTCCTGGATGTCGATGCCGGGCGCGTCGTCGTCCGTGATGACCACGGCGAGGCCGCGCGGCGCCAGCGCATAGTTCGGGTCCGTCGTGGACAAGGTGTGCAGCAAGGCGCCGGTGTGCGAGCCTTCGGCGTCGGCGTCGTCCACGGCACGGACGTAGACCGTCTGCGGCGCCATGCTGTCGAACGTGAGCGCGAGGCTGCTTGCCCAGGCGGTGCCGTCGAGCGACACCTCGACCTCGGCGTCGGCAAGGATGTCGACCGCCACGTCGGCGTCGGGGATGGTCTGCAGCGCCAGCGTGTACATGTCGTAAGCGGTGCTGTTCTCGGTGGCCGTGGTGCGGCCGCCGGTCTGGGTCAAGAGCAGCGCGGCGGTGTCGTCTTCCGTGACGGTGACCGGCAGCTCCAAGGGCGCCAAGGCCGCGTAGCGCGGGTCGGCGGCGGCCACGGTGGCGGTCACGAGCGAGTCGAACGGCGAGGACCGGATGCGGTCGTCGTCGGGCGCCGTGACCAAGGCCTCGAGGCCCGTCTGCCAGTTGCTGGCGTCGAACGTCAGCACCGCGGGCGCGACCCCGACGCGCGCGCCCGGCGCCAGCGTGACGGTGACGGTGGACTCGGGCTCGCTGCCAAGCGTGTACCGCACCAGGACGCCGGCCTCGCCTTCGGTCACGGCGACGCTGGCGGGCGCGACCCGCAAGCCGGCGGTGTCGTCGTCGGCGATGTTGAGCGTGACCCCTGCCGCCAGGCCGTCGTAGAGCGGGTCGGCGGCGGCCGCGGTGGCGGTGAGCGGCACCGCCTCGGCGTCCTCGTCGACGGCGTCGTCGACCGCGGCGACGGTGACGGTGCGCGGGTCGCTCCAGTCCGCCGGCGTGAACGCGAGCGTGAGCGGGCTGGCGGTGGCGTCGCCGGGCACGTCGAGGCTCACGGCCACGTCCGAGGTCGGCTCGGTCGCAAGGCGGATGGAGAACGTGTCCGCGGCGCCGCCTTCCGCGAGCGGGATGACGACGCGCGAGACCACGAGGCCGCTGGTGTCGTCGTCGCGCAGCGTGATGGCCAGGTCGTCCGGCAGGAAGCCGGCGTAGGCGAGATCGGTGCTCTCGACGGTGGCCGAGATGACGTCGGCCTCGTCGCTGGGGCCGCGCGGCGCCTGGTCGATGGCGTCGTCGGCGACCGTGAGCTGGACCTCGATGGCGTCGCGCCACGTGGCCGGCGTGAAGGTGACCGCATCGTCGCCGAGGAGCGCGCGGCCGAGGGCGGACAGGCGGACCGTGACGGCGGCCTTCGGCTCGGAGAGCAGGCGGACCTGGAGGGTGGCGGTGGTGCCGTCCTCGCCGGCGACCAGGCCGGCGGGCGCCAGCACGACGCCGGGCTGGTCGAGGTCCTCGATGGTGACGTTGACGTCGGCGGCGGGGAGGCCGTCGTAGGCCAAATCGGACGAAGCGACGAGGTGGCGCAGCAGGTCGGCGTGGGTGGTGGGCGCGCCGTTGGCGACATCGTCGTCGGGGGCCCAGACGGTGACGAACTGCGGCACGGCCCAGTCGGCGGGCGTGAACGTGAGGGTGGGGGAGCCGGCGCGCTCGGCGCGCAGGTAGGTGGCCGGGTCGTCGTCGGGGACCACGGTGACGGTGACCGACGCGGCGGGCTCGGAGGCGAGGCGGACGCCGTAGCTGGTGGCGGCGCCGCCTTCCGTGACCCCAAGCGCCGGGGCGAGCACGACGACGCCGACGGCGTCGTCCTCCGCGACGTCGACGGGCAGCAGCGCGAGGCGGCCGGCGTAGAACGGGTCGTCGCTGGTGGCGGCGTGCGTGACGACGAGGGTGCGGTCGCCGGTGGCGCGGTCGTCGTCGACCGGCTGGACGTCGACCGGCTGCGGCTGGTCCCAGTCGGCGGGCGTGAAGGTGAGGACGGCGGCGGCCGTGAGCCCGGGCTCGGCCGTCACCGTGACCGTGACGGGAGCCGTCGGCTGGGTCGCGAGCCGAACCGTGTGGGTGGCGGGGGCCGCGTCCTCGGCCATGGCGAGCGTGATGGGGTCCAGGAGGATGCCGGCCTGGTCGTTGTCGGCGATGCGGAGGTCCACGGCGCGCGCCGCGGGGATGTCGTAGTCGGGGTCGAGGCTGGTGGCGACGTGCAGCACGCGGTCGGCGTGGGGGTCGTCCTCGTCCACCGCGTCGTCGAGCGCCTGGACGGCGACGACCTGCGGGACGTTCCAGTCGGTGGGCGTGAAGACGAGCGAGGTCCGGTTCGCCTCAGCCTGGCCGCCTTCGACGTCGATCCAGATGGTGACGGGGGCGGCCGGCTCGGAGCGCAGCGCCACCGAGTACGTGGCCGTCGGGGTGCCGTCCTCGGCCAGCGCCAGCAGGGTCGCGGAGTAGTCGACGCCGACCTCGTCGTCGTCATGGACCTGGACCGGCAGGTCGGCGATAGGCCAGGCATGGTAGAGCGGGTCACTGCTGGCGGCCGTGAAGTTGAGGCTGGACAGGTGGACGTCGGTCTCGTTGCGGGCGTCGTCCACGGCGCGCACCAGGACGGTCTGCGCCAGCATCCAGTCGGCGGGCGTGAAGCCCAGCACGACGGTGCCGCCGGGCCCGCTGCCGTTGTCGGCGGTGACCTGGCCGTCGAACACGCGCACCGTGACCGTGACCGGGCCTTCGGGCTGCGAGGTCAGCACGACGGTGAAGGCGTCGTCGAGGCCGTCCTCGCTGACCTCCAGCGCGCTGCGCGACAGGCGCACCGACGCGTTGTCGTTGTCGTCCACCACGACGGGCAGGTCGACGGGCGCCAGGATGGCGTAGCGCGGGTCGCCGGTGGCGGCGTGGCGCAGCGTGTCGTTGTGCGGATCCGCCTCGTCGATGAAGTCGTCGACCGCAACCACTTGCACCGTTTGCGGCACGTTCCAGTTGGCGGGCGTGAAGTCGAGGGTGACGACCGTCGGCGTGGCGTCGTTGCCGAGGGTCGTGAGGGTGATGCGCACGGGCTCGGTCGGCTGGGTCGCGAGGCGGACGGTGTAGCCGTCCGGCGCCGCGGGCACGCCGGGCTCGGGCTCGGCGACGGCGAGGCTGGTGCGCGACAGCACGATGCCGGCCTGGTCCTCGCTGTCGATGACGATGGTCGCCGCGGAACCGGCGAGGGTCGCGTTGGCCGGGCTGGACAGGCTGACCGTGAGGTTCTCGTCGTCTTCGTCGATGGCGTCGTTGGTGAGCGCCACCGCGATGGCCTTGCTGATCTCGCCCGGGACGAACCGCAAGGTTCCGCTGGCCAGGGTGTAGTCCACGCCGCCGCCGGTGGCCGTGCCGTCGGTGGCGGTGTAGCGCACCGTGACGTTCTTGCCGGAGTCCTGCGACAGGGTGACGGTGGCGATGGCGGGCCCGGCGTTCTCGCCCACGGGGGACACCGCAGTAATGGTGAGGGCCGGCTCGGGGTCGTCGTCGAGGATGGTGTAGTCGAACACCGATGGCGAGGCGACGTTGGCGTTGGCGGGCGTCGCGCCTTCGAGCTTGATGGTGAAGTTCTCGGGGTCCTCGTCGCGCAGGTCGTTGACGATCTCGAGCGGGATGGTCTGCGTCCTGTTGCCGGCGGGGAACGTCAGCACGCCGTTGGCGAGCAGGTAGTCGGAGGGCTTGGAGGCGCGGCCGTCCTTCACCGAGTACGTCACCAGGATGGGCACTGTCCACGAGCGCGACAGGTCCACCGCCACCGTGGGGAAGCGCAGGGTCTCGGTGCCGTTGCCGGCGGCGACCCGGAACGCGACGTCGACGTCGTCGTCCAGGATGGTGTAGGTCCAGGTGGTGGGCGCCACCACGTGCGAGCCGGCGACGCTGGAGAGCGTGATTTCGATGGTCTCGTCCGCCTCGAACAATCGGTCGTCCACGATGGCAAGCGGGATGTCGGCCGACAAGGAGCCGGCCGGGACGCTCAGTTCGCAAGGCGCCGCCGCCGTGCACGGGCCGCCCGTGAAGCTGTAGTCCGCGCCTTGGATGGCGGTGCCGCCGGTGGCCGCGAAGCCCACCTTGAGCGGCGCGCCGAAGCGGTGCTCAAGGGCGACGCTCACGCGCGGCGCCGCGACCGCCTCGGTGCCTTGGGTGGCGCTGGTGCCGTCCCAAAGCGCGTCCGGGTGGGTGTGCAGCTCGATGGCCGCAATCGCGATGTCGCGCGGCGTCGAGGGGGCGCCGGAGGGGTCGAGCTGGAGGTCCCACCCCAGGAGGTAGGAGCCGGCGGCGGCGGTTTGCCGCTGGCCGGAGACGACGCGCAGGTCGTCCAGGGCGCCGGGGGTCGGGCTGGCGCTGGCGGCGGAGCCGGGGATGGTGGTGGTGCCGGCGAGGGCCACGAACTTGACGGGCTCGACCGACTTGGCGTTGGCGCCGCCGACGATGAGCGAGTCGTCCTGGTCGGTGACGAGGGGCAGCTCGGGGTCGGCGGAGACCGCGTTGGCCTGGCCCATGGCGCCGACCGAGGGCATGCCGGGCGGGCCGGGCTCGGCGTTCTCGAACGAGGCGGCGGTGACGACGTAGGACGCGACGGGCTGGTCCCACATCGCGAGCAGGTTCGCGGTGCCGACGGGCGGGTTCACGAGGTAGCACACCTGGGTCGCCACCAGGAGGCGGCGGCCGTCCACGAAGGCGCCTTCGGAGCGTGCCTCGGGCGGGCAGGTGAGGTCGAGCGTGCCGTAGCGGGCGCTGGCCTGGGCGCCGATGGCGGGGCCGGTCTGGTCGAGGTGGTGGATGACCGCGACCAGGACGCGGTGGCTGCCGGCGGGCGTGGCGTGCGCCATCAGGAACGAGGTCGCGTCCGTGGTGCCGCCGGCGGTGGTCTGGCCGACCCGGGCCACGTGGGCTTCGGCGGGCGGCGCGGCCAGCGGCAGGCCGGCCAAGAGGGCGACCACGAGGATGCCGGCGACGAGGGCGGGCCCTGGCTTCCGCCGGGGCGACCGACCCGCGGCCGTTGCTTCCGCGGGCGAAGTGGGCACTCGCCGTGGTTTCACGTGGCCCCCGGACCCCCCTAAGGGGGGTCCTGCCACCGGCCATCCCCTTCGTTGACTCTAAAGGCTATGGATTGGAGGAAACCCATGAACTTTCTTTCATGCGTCTTGTTTTCTCGGAGGCGGACGGGCCTGGGCGGCCTGCGGCGACAGGGTGCCCGAGCAGTTGGGGCAGGTGAATGCCATGGCTTCGGCGCACTCCAGGCAAAAGGTGCAGTCCAGCTCGCAGCCGTAGGACTTCTCGACCCAGCCAATAGGGGCGGCGCAGGACTGGCACTCCATCAGCGCCGCCGCCCCGCGACGGCCAGCAGCGCCAGCGCCACCAGCACGCCGGCGGCCGGACTGGTCTTGCCCAGCGGCGTCCCCGGCGGCACCGGATCGGTCCACGCCTTGGCCGCGGCCACCGCCGCGCCGGCCTGCACCGCGCCGAAGCCGGTGCAGCCGTCCGGGCCGGCGGGGCCGGCGTCGGCCGCGGTCGAACGCAGGATGGCAGCCAGCGCCGGCAGCGGCAGGTCCGGCCGGGCCTCCCACATCTGCGCCGCGACCCCGGCCACCGTGGCGGCGGCCAGCTCCGCGCCGTCGCGCACCGACTGGCCACGGCCTTGGCCAAGCGCGTCGCCGGGTGTCGCGACCGTGCGGTTGCGGGCCGGCCCGGCCGCGTCGGGCTTCAGCAGGGCGGCCGGCGAGGTCGCGGGCGCGCCGCACGAGGCGGCCTGGTCGCCCACCACGAAGACGAACGGGCTGGAGGCAAGCGGGCCGCCGGCGCCGGCGGGGACGATGGGCAGCACGCCGGCGTCCCACAGGCCGCGGGCCTGCTGGGCCAGCGTGGCGGCGCCGTTCTCGGAGAGCGGCTGGACCGCGAAGGTCAGGAGCGCGATGCGCGGGCCGGCGGTGCCGTTGCCGCCCGCCTCCCGCAGCAGGTAGTCCATCGCGGCGACGGCGGCCTCCTCGCGCGCCGGGTCCGCGGCGGTGCCGGTGTACTGCGCGGACACTTGGAGGTCCAGCAGCAGCGCGGCGCGGGCCTGGCCCATGGTGGCGCCGGCGGCAACGCTTGCGACCGCGGTCCCTTGCCCATCGGGGTCGGGCAGCTGGCCGGTCGGGTCGATGGGCGGCAGCGGCAGCGGGTTCGGCGGCACCACCGGGACGGGATCCACGAAGGTGCGTCGGGTCACGCGCGACCCGAACTCGTCGTGGCCGGCGTCGATGCCGGTGTCGAGCACGGCGATGCGCACGCCCTCGCCCTCCCCAGGTGCCGCGGCGACGGCGGGCAGGACAAGCAGGAGGACGGCAAGGGCCCACGCGGCGCGCACGCGAGGGCGACCGGGGGGGCGAAGATGAGCTTTCAGGAACGGCGCAAGCGACGGTCCACGGTCTTTTTTTGCCCGGGCGGGAAAGCGTCCAAGCTCCTTTTGCCAGACGCCCAAGGTCGTCGCGATGCCCTTCGGGGCAGGACACCCCAACATGAAGACCATGAGCCTGACCATCGGACTGCTGATCGTTGCGACCCTGGGGGCCGGCTCCGCCACGGCCGCGCCGCCGTGGTGCATCCCCCCGCTCCCGTGCCCTGAGACGCCCCCGTGCGACCAGGCGGGCATCACGGTGATGTGCGCCCACTGCCAAGAGGGCTACACCTGGAACCCGGACACCGAGCAATGCGAGAAGAAGGTCCGCTACGAGATCCACAACCCCGGCGAGACGGTCATCTGGGAGGGCAACGCCACCCACGACCCCAACTACTGCTGGGCCGAACCCCTCTGCGCGTAGGCCCATCGAGGCCGCCCTGCCTTCGGCGTCTTGTCCGAAATGGAGCGCCGAAGGCAGGATTTGAACCTGCAAATCCAGAGGACACTGGTTTTCGAGACCAGCGCAATACCGGGTTATGCGACTTCGGCAGAAGACGCCAGGAGCCCGTCTCCTGGCGAAGCGGCCAAATGGCGGGGGTATTTGCCGGTTTCGTGCCCGTCCTCCAGGTGACCGTGTCGTTCCGGCCGCGCCGGCAGGAGGACCGGACGGTGGCGCTCGCGGCCGGCGCGACGGTGGGCGACCTGCTGCGCGCGGTCGGCCAGGGCGCGGACTCGACCCTTGCGTTGCGCGGGCCGACGCCGATCCCCGAGGACGCGCCATTGGTGCCGGGCGAGACCATCGTGCTGCTGTCGGCGTTCAGCGGTGGCTGATGATCCCAGGCCGGGCGACGGCGGCCGGGACGGCGGCGTTCCTGAAGCCCAGCGGCCACGCGAGGGTCGCGCAAGGCCTGTCGTTGTCGAGCCTGGGCCTCGGCTCCTACTTGGCGGGCGAGGGCTACGAGGAGGCCGCGCTGGCGGCGCTGGCGGGCGGCGTCAACGTGCTGGACACCTCGTCCAACTACCGCGACCAGGCTTCCGAGCGCGACCTGGGGCGGGCGCTGCGGCGGTTCGTGGCGGGCGGCGGCGACCGCGCCGGCGTCGTCGTGGTGTCGAAGGCGGGCTACGTCCACGGCGACTGCGACCAGCCGGACGACGACGCCTGGTTCGAGGCGGAGTACCTGCACGCGGGGATTCTCAAGCCGGGCGAGCTGCTGTCAGGCCACACGCTGGCGCCGGCCTACCTGCTGCACGAGCTGGAGCGCAGCCGCCGCAACCTCGGGGTCGCGACCTTGGACGCGATGCTGCTGCACAACCCGGAGCACCAGTTGGAGTGGGGCGTCGCGCCCGACCTGTTCTACCCCAGCGTCGAGGCCGCGTTCGAGGCGTTGGAGCGCGCCTGCGACGCCGGCCACCTCGCCATGTACGGGGTCGCGACCTGGGACGGCTTCCGCGTCGGCCCGGAGCACAACGGCCACCTCAGCCTGGTCAAGCTGGTCCACCACGCCGGCCAGGCCCGCATGAAGGCCGGCGGCCGCGCGTCGGAGCACCACTTCCGCGTCCTCGAGCTGCCCGTCAACCTCGCGATGCCGGAGGCCGCCATGGTGCCGACGCAGCCGTTCCGCTTCGGCGCGCAGACCATCCTCGACTGCGCCCGCGACCTGGACATGGTGGTGCTGGCGTCGGCGAGCCTGATGCAGATGCGCATCGCGGGCCGCATCCCGCCGGAGTACGCCGCCGCGTTCGGCACCGCCAGCGACGCCGAGACCGCGCTGCAGTTCACCCGCAGCGTCCCCGGCGTGTCGGTGGCGCTCGTCGGCATGGGGACGCCGGCGCACGCGCGCGCCAACGCGGCGTTCGCGGCCACGCGCAGCCCGCAGCCCGAGGTGGTGCGGACCCTGTTGGGCACCGGCGGCGCGCACGGCTGGTAGCTACTGAATCGGGGGCTTGGGCACCCAGACGGCCTCGTCGTCGGCCAGGCCGAGGCGGTGCTCCAGGAAGTCGCGGTGGATGGTGGAATGCGGCCACTCGCCGTGGTAGGTCAGCCAGAGCGTGCCTTGGTAGTGGTACTGCGCGCTGTCGTAGCGGGTCCAGTTGAACTCGATGGTCACGGCGCGGGGCTTGCCGACGGGCAGCAGGGTGTTGTCGACGGCGAGCGTGCTCGTGCCCGGCTGCAGCTTGAAGGTGCGGTCGCCCGGGACCCACCCGGAGCCGGTCTCGATCTTCCAAGTGTAGTTCTGGACCCCGGCGGCGAACCCGGCGAGCACGCTGGGCCGGCACTCGGGGGCGCCGTCGGTGCCGTTGTCGCTCGACTTGCTGCGGTCGAACACCACGAGGCGCAACTGCTGGCCGGGGTCGGCCTCGGCGGGCAGGTGCAGGCTCTTGCCGGCCAGGTCGACGCGGGCGCCGGCGACGGGGTCGCAACTGACGCTCGCGTCGGTGTAGGGGCCGGTGCTGTTGACCCAGCCGCCGATCTCCAGGACCGCGAGCTTGGGCGGCCCCGTCGTGGCCGGCCCCGTCGTGGTGGTCGAGCTGGAGGTCGGCGGCGTCGTGGTGGAGAAGGTGTGCGGCGGCGTCGACGAGCCGTTGCTGCCCGACTGCATGCAGCCCGCCAGCAGCAGGGCGAGGGCGAGGAAGGCAAGCCAGCGCATGGCGGGAGAACGGCGGCCGTGGGGAAAAGGCGTGCGCGAGGTTTCGGTCCTGCCTAGAAGGCCCGGGACGCCAGGTCCTCCAGGAGGACCGACTCCGACTGGCCGGTGGCGAGGTCCTTGAGCTGCACCGCGCCAGACTCCAGGTCGCGGTCGCCCACGATGGCAAGGTGGCGCGCCCCGACGGCGTCGGCGTGCTTGGCAACAGCGCCCGGCTTGCGGCCAAGCAGGTCCACCTCGACCGCCACGCCGGCGTCCCGGAGCCGCGCCACGATCGGCAGCACGCGCGCCGCCGCGGCCTCGCCCAGCAGGCCGACGTAGAGCGCCGGGCCCGGCGCCTTCGGGAACGCCGCCGGCTGGCCCTCCTTGGCCGCCTGCGCCTCCAGCGCGACGATGGTGCGGTCGAAGCCGAGGCCGAAGCCCATGGTGGGCGTCGGCGTGCCGCCGAACACGCCGCTCAGGTCGTAGCCGCCGCCGCCCAGGAGCTGCTTCTGCGCGCCCAAGAGCGGGCAGTGGACCTCGAACACGATGCCGGTGTAGTAGTCGAGGCCGCGGGCGATGCCGAGGTCGAGCCTGGCGTCGCGCACGCCGAGCGCGTGCAGGTGCGCGAGGCACGCCTCCAGGTCCGCGAGCGCCTCCGCCGCCTCGCCCAAGAGCGCCTCGCGCGCGGCCGCGACCGTGGGCGCGTCCATCACCAGGAACAGCCGGTCGAGTGCCGCCGCGCAGCCTTCCTTCTGGCTGGCGAGGCGGCGCACCTCGACGTCGTTGCGTTTGTCGATGGCGCGCATCATGGCGCCGCGGGTGGCGGCGTCGAAGCCGAAGGTGTCCACGCAGTGCGCCAGGATCTTGACATGGCCGATCCGCAGCTCCTTGTGCCGCAGCCCGACGGCGCGCAGGCAGGCGTCCGCCAGCGCGATGAGCTCGGCGTAGGCCAGCGGCGTGCCGGCCCCGATCTGCTCGCAGCCGAACTGCCAGAACTCGCGGTAGCGGCCCGCCTGCGGCCGGTCGTAGCGGAAGCAGTTGCCGAAGTAGCTCCACTTGAGCGGCTTGGGGTCGTTGAAGTGGTCGGCGAAGTACATCCGCATGACCGGCGCGGTCAGCTCGGGCCGCAGCGTCAGGTCGCGGTCGCCCTTGTCCTTGAAGTTGTAGAGCTCGCCAATGACGCCGTCGCCGGACTTGGCCGTGAACAGCTCCAGCGCCTCGAAGGTCGGCGTGCCCACCTCGGCGTAGCCGTAGCGGCGGAACACCTCCCGCAGCAGGCTCGCGACGTGGTTGCGGACGGCCATGTCGGCCGGGCCGAAGTCGCGGGTGCCGATCGGGCGCTGGAGGTCCACGGGCGCGGCAGGGCGCGCTGGCTTGAAGGCTTGCCCGGCTGGCTCAGGTGGTGTCCATGCCCAGGACGAGGCCTGGCGGGTTCGGGCAGTTGACCGACCCGAGCGGCACCGTGTTGCCCCAGAAGTGCGGCACGGCGGGGAGCGGCAGCCCGTTGGTGGGGCAGGGCCCGACGACGTAGAAGAACTCCGTCGAGTAGTAGTCGTCGCCGAACACGTCCACGAGGATGCCCACGGCGAGGTTCAGGGTGTTGACGCTGCAGAACAGGCCACCGCCCGGGGGCACGCACACGGTGACCACGATGGGGGTCGCCCGCGTGTCCGCCTGCGCGACCGTGTCGCCTGGCTGGAGCCCGCCGCCTTCGAGGGCCTCGGCGATATAGCTGTCGTCGTCGAAGACGTTCGCGAGCACGCCGATGCCTCCGACGGAGGCGCCTTGCGCGACCGTGAAGGAGTCCTCGGTGCCGCCGCCGCTGTTGGTGGCGGTCTGCGCGAAGTACCCGTCGTTGCCGGCCGCGTCGGCGGTGAGGCCGATGCCGAGCGCGTCGTAGTCCACGGGGTTGCCGAAGAAGGTGTAGCCCGTGTGCGCGTTGCCGGCGCCCTGGACGAACGCCTGCGCCCAGGCGAGCCGGGCGCCGCCGTTGGTCGCCGTGCTGGTGGCGACGTAGGTGTCATCGGACCAGCTGGAGTCGCACGGGTCCCTGCGCGCCACGTCCACGGTCTTCATGATCGCGGCGAGGTTGATGGTGGTGCCCACCGGCGGGATGAGCAGGCGCGGGCCGTCGCAGGCGCCGGCGCGCAGCAGCAGGCCGACGGCGGCGTCGGTCAGGATGAGCGGGTCGAAGGGCGGGGCATCCCAGTGGTCCCACAGGATGGCGCCGCCGAAGCCTTGGCCGTACACTGCGGAGCGCACGCCGAGGGTGGAACAGTCGATGCCGTTGGCGTTGGCGTGGATGTCGAAGGCGTTGTCCTCGTCCGCCGAGCCGTCGAGCAGGGACGCCAGGCCCTTGGTGGGCGCGGAGCCTTGCGCGGAGACGCCGGCCCATGCGGCCCAGCTGCAGCCGCGGCCCAGGTCGGAGGAGTCGGACCAGGCGTTGTAGCGGTCTTGGCCCATCACGTCGACCAGGAGCGCCACGGCTTGGAAGTCGCAGGGAAGGCCGGCGTCGACGACGCCGCCGGTCGCGGTCGGGACGCGCACGACGGCCGTGCAGAGTGCTGCCGGGCCGGTCGTCACGGCGTTGGTGGCGATGGCCCCGAGCTGCTCCAGCCGGGGCTCGTTGGCGCCGTAGAGGGAGGCTTGCGCGAAGGTGTACGCGAAGGTGCCCTTCTCCGTGCCGGCCAGCGGGCCGATGTAGGCCTGGGAGCTGGCGTCGTAGGAGTCGTGCCCTTCGGCGTTGAACAGCAGGCCGAGGCCGCGCGCCGCGGCGACGCCTTGGGCGTGGACGTGGGCGTTGTTGTCGTTCTTGCCCTGCGCGAAGGCGTTGGCGGTGAGGCGGTCGTCGCCGGCCTCGTCCACCAGGAAGCCGATGCCCGCGCGGGCGCCGAGGCCCTGCGCGAAGGTGTACACGCGGCCCCAGTGGCAGAAGGCGTCGTTCAGGGCGTTGGTGTTGACGGCGACGTAGCCGTCGTTGCCGTCGGCGTCGACCAGGCCGCCGACGCCGAGGATGCCGACGCCTTGGCCGTAGATGCGCTGCCAGGTGTTGCTGCTGCCGGCGTAGGAGGCGCAGTTGGACGCATCGTTGTTCAGGGAGACCGTGTGCCGGTCGTCGCCCCAGCGGTCCATCACCAAGCCGATGCCGCCGATGCCGACGCCGCTTGCCCAAGTGGTGCCGGGCGGGCTTCCCGGGTGAGGGTCCGCGCTGACGTAGTTGTCGTTGCCGGCGGGCTCGACGATGACGCTCACCGGGAGCAGCAGGGGCGTGCCGGGGCCGAAGGAGGCGGGGTGGTTCTCGTAGCAGTCGTTGCCGCCGAGGTCCAGGATGCCGACGCGCTCGGTGTGGTAGGAGTTGTCAGTGGCCAGGCCGACCTCGATCATGCCGGTGGGGTCCACGATGCTGGAGCCGGTGGAGGCGCTGCAGGCGTTCGGCGTGATCGGCGTGGGGCCGGGCAGCAGGGGCGGCAGGCCGCCGACGCCCGTGGTGGAGGGGCCGCCGAGGGTCGGGAGGGGCGCCGCGGCCGGCAAGGGCGGGATGGCCTCGACGGCGGCGACGAGGGCGAGGCCGGCGGCGCGCACCATCGAGGCGTCGACGCGGGCGGCCAGCATCTCGGCGCGCAGCTCTTCCTGCTGGGCGTCGTGGTCCAGGGCGCCGGGCTGGTCGAGCAGCAGGATGTTGGCGCGCAGGAAAGCAGCCTCCTCAGGGGTGAGGCCGGCGTAGGCGAGCGTGAGGAGGCGGTCGGCCTCCAGGATGCCGTCGACCATCCGGCGCACGGCGTCCTGCGCCTCGGCGGGCAGGGCGGCGAAGCCGGCCGGCTGCGGCACGTCCGCCGGCAGGCCGGCGACGGCCGCGAGCCGCGACAGCGCCTCGGCCAGGCTGGCGGAGGGCGGCAGCGGCGCAGGCACGGCGATGCCGGCGGTCGCCGCGAGGGCGTCCGACAGCGGGCCGGGGCCATCAAGCCGGTCGGCGGCGGCGCGCACCAGCTCCAGTTGTTGCTGGGCGTGGCCAAGGAGGGGCTGGGCATCGGATTCGGCCTGCATCGCCTGGGCGACCTGGCCAGGGAGCCGCAGGGTGGCGCCCAGCGAGCCGGACATCAGGAACAGCGCAAGGGCGAGCGAGACAAAGGTCGCAGCCAGGCGAGAGGACCGCATGCCGGCGCCAAGCCAAGGACCCCTTGAATAGGTTGTCCTGACACGGGCTCCGATGCCGCCCGAACGGCCAGGGCGACGCGACGTTGTTTTGTAGCCGACGCCGCCTAGCCACCCGTTTCGGGCTGCTCCAGCCACGGGTCCGCATTGACGTCGCCTTGGACCTCGGCGGCCGGGCCGAGCACCGGGCCGGAGGCGCGGCCCCACCAGTTTCCGCGGGCGTCCAGGGGAGTCGCGCCTCGGTTCGCGACCGCGAAGCGCACGGAGCCCTCGAATCCGTTGCCCCGCACATGGACGCCAGACGGGGCATGGACTTCCAAGGCGCCGCCGTTGGCCGTGAAGCGGTTGCCGACGACGGTGGCGTTGCCGTCGGCGTCCAGCGACAGGGCCACGTCGTTGCGCGCGAAGGTGCTGTTGGCGACCCGGGCCGTGCCGCCGTGGATCTGGGCGCCGTGCTGGACGCCCTCGAAGCGCGCGCCCTCGACCGTGACGTTGCCGGCCTGGGCGAGGGTCAGGCCGCGGTGGGCCGAGACAAAGAGGTCGCGCTCGACGCGCCCGGTCGCGCCGGGGCCCAAGAACACGCCGCAGAACGCCTCCCAGCGGTTGTCGGCGAGCTCGACGCGGCCGCCGGACGCCTGGAGGCCGTAGTCGTTGGCGGAGGCGACCGTGGTCCGCTCGACCCGCAGCAGGCCGCCTTGGGCCTGGATGCCGTAGCCCTTGGCGCCGTCCAGGCGGGCGTCGGCGATGCGCAGGTCGGCGCCGGTCGCGGCGATGCCGGGCCGGCCGCCGCCGGAGTCCACAAAGGAGGTGCCCGCCACGGTGGCGGTCCCGCCCTCGACGCGCAGCCACTCCTCGGTGGAGCCGTGCAGCAGGCCGCCGACCAAGGCGAGGCTGGCGTTGCGGGCGTGGATGCCGCCGGCGCCCAGTCCGAGGGTCGAGTCCACGATGCGGGCCGACGCGCCGGGCTCCAGGAGGACGCGGACGGCCGAGGCTTGCACGCCGTGCATCAGCAACGTGCCGCCGGCCTCGACGCGCAGCACCAGGCCGTGCCCGCCCTCGGCGCGGCCGTCGCGCAGCTCAAGGACGGCGCCATCCGGGATCGCCAGGGTCAAAGGGACGGTGCCCTCGGCGACCAGCCTGGCGCCGGCCTCGACGCGATGCTCACCCGGGGCGAGGCTGCCGTCCGCCACGATCGCGACGGCGCGCAGCTCCGGCTCGGCCGGGCCGAGGCAGCCGGCGGCAAGCAGCGCGAGGACGACGGCAAGCGGCCGCGCGCCGTTCACAGGCCGCGGGTCTCCTGGGCCACCTGGTCGATGATCCGGTCCACTGGGCCGACGTACTTGGCGGGGTCCACGGCGTCGGCGATGCCCTTCTTTCCCAGGGCCTTCGCGATGGGCTTGTGCGCCAGGAGCGCGTCGCGGTAGTGCGTCCGGCCTTGGATGGCGTGCATCGCGGCTTCGCGGGCCATCTCGTGGGCCTCCTGGCGGCCGACGCCCTTCTCGGTCAAGGCGATCATGACGGACTCCGCCATCATGAGGCCCTGGGCGCGTTCCATGTTCTCCAGCATCCGGTCGGGGAAGACGCGCAGCTCGGTGAACACCTTGGCCGCCTGGTGCAGGATGTGGTCGAGCAGGATGAAGGCGTGCGGGTGGAGGAAGCGCTCGGGGGCGGAGTTGGCCAGGTCGCGCTCGTTCCATTGGATGGCGTTCTCCCACACCGGGAGGACGAAGCTGCGCACCAGCCGGGCGAGGCCGGAGATCTGCTCCGAGGTGATGGGGTTCTGCTTGTGCGGCATCGTGGACGACCCGACCTGCTTCTTGGCGTCGAAGCCCTCGGCGACCTCGCCGATCTCGGTGCGTTGCAGCGTGCGGACCTCGGTGGCGAACTTCTCCAGCGACGTCGCGATGTTGGCGAGCAACGAGAACAGCTCGATGTAGCGGTCGCGCTGGATGATCTGGGTGCTGGCCGTCACCGGCTTGAGCCCGAGCTTCTTGCACACGGCGGCCTGGACCTCGATGCCCTTGCCACGGAACGCCGCCATGCTGCCGGTGGCGCCGCTCATCATGCCGACGGCGACGCGGGCCTCGACCTCGGCCAGCCGCTCCAGGTGCCGGCCGACCTCGGAGGCGTACACGGCCATCTTGAGGCCGAAGGTGATGGGCACGGCGGACTGGCCGTGGGTGCGGCCCAGCATGGTGGTGTGGCGGTGCGCGTCCGCCTGCCGCAGGAGTGCGTCGCGCAGCTTGCGCAGGCCGGCGCGCAGGTGCTCCAGCGCGTCGCGGAACTGGAGCGCGTTGGCGGTGTCGATGATGTCATAGGAGGTGGCGCCCAGGTGGATGAACTTCCCGTCCTCGGGGCCCGCCACCTCGGTCATCGCCTTGACGACGGCCATCAGGTCGTGCTTGATCTCGGCCTCGATCGCCTTGACGCGGTCGGGCTTGACCTTGCCCGAGTCCGCCACCTTCTGCAGCCGCTTGGCGGCCTCCTTCGGGATGGTGCCGGTCTCGGCGTGGGCGTGGGCGAGGGCGGCCTCGACCTGGAGCAAGTAGCGCAGCCGGGCCTCCTCCGTCCAGAGGGCCTTCATCTCGGCGCGGCCGTAGCGGAAGTCGAGGGGGCAGACCAGGTCCACGGCCGGCCCTCAGGCGGGCGGGGACTTAGGCTCACCGCGTGTAGCCGTGGGCCGCGACCCCGGCCCGGCCGCAGCCGTCGTCGCCCTGGCCGTCGTGCCAGACCATGAGCGGGCTGCCGTCCAGGAGCGCGCTCGACGCCGCCGCTGGCGCCATCGGGGCCTCCGCGAACCACGCCAGGATGCCTTCGCCGCCTTGCCGCAGCCGCACGCCGGTGGAGTCGCTGCATTGCACCGGCAGCAGGTCGCGGCCGGCGAGCGGGGTGGCCTCGACGTAATACACCACGCCGGCGGGTTGCAGCGGCTGCTCGGCGGCGGCGTAGCTGTCCGACTCGCCCGCGGGATTGTCCGGGGCCGTCACGACCGTCACCGCAAGCGGGCGGAAGTCGAAGGCGGCCGGCGCCGCGTCGGCGCCGAGGGTGGCGTTGCCGGTCAGGAGGGCGGCCACGTAGTCGCCCCCTTCCGGCACCGCGATGGCCAGCCGCCCGTTGGCCGCGACGCCGTAGGCGCCGAGCCGCTGGTCGGCGGGGCCGAACAGGGCCACCAAGGCGCCGTCGGGGCCGCCGTCGAGGGTGAGCGCGCGGGCGTCGGGCGCGACCTGGAACAGCACGGGCTTGTCGCGCGGCAGGAAGCCGTAGGGGAACGTGGGCGGCTGGGTGGCGGGGGCGCTGGGCAGGGCGGCCGGCGGCAGGCTGCGGACGTAGGTGGTGGCCTCCAGCAGCACCGTGCCTTGCAGGTCCACGACGCTCACGTGGGCGGTGAGGTTGCCGTCGCGGACGCCTTCCGGGTCGAAGCTGCCCGTGAGGTCCTGGCGGTCGCCGGTGAAGACGAAGGGGTTGGTGCTGCTGGCGGCGGCCTCGTAGGCGCGGCCCACGCCGTCCACCTCGACGCGCACCTCGCTGAAGCTGCCCAGCACGAGGGCCTGGAGGCCGACGGGGGCGCGGCTGAAGCTGACGTTCAGGGAGGTGGCCACCGGCGCCCCGAACGCGAACGGCAGCGGCGGGACCAGGCTGCCTTGCCCCTCGGCCAGCACGACGCGCTCGGCCTGGAGGATGAGCGGGTGCAGCCGGGCCTCCGCGCCGCCGGACTCGACCCGCAGCTTGCCCTCCAGGCTCGCGACGTGCAGCACGTGGGCGCCGGGGGGCCGCTGGAGGCGCACCGGCTCGGCGCCGAGCAGGCCGCCGAGGGTCAGGCTGCCGAGCCGGACATCGTCGGGGCCGTAGAGCTCGATGTGGGCGGTGCCCGCGACCCCGAAGGCCAGCTCGCCGCCGGCGTGGGGCAGCAGGAAGAAGCCCTCGCCCGCCTCGCCGGGGAGCAGTCCGCCAGGGATGGCCGGCAGGACGGAGGAGTCCGGAGGCGGTGGCGCCGTGCATCCTGCCAGCAGGACGATGACGGCCGCGGCCCACGCGCGCACAAGCTCCGTCCTCATCCGTTGGCTATTTGAAGCGTGTGGTGGCCATGCCCTCCATCGACGAGGCTGCCCTCGACGCCACCATCGCGTCCATCGACCCCCGGCTGTGCGTGCCGTGCAAGGGGGCCCGGGGCCTGTGCGGGATCGACCCCTGCCCGCTCCTTCAGAAAATCCGCCACCAGATGCCCAAGACGGTGCAGGCCGGCGGCAAGTTCGGCCGCGACCTGTTCGGCAGCAGCCCGCCCAGCCTGTTCGTCGGCCGGCACGGCTACCCCAACGTCAGCATCGGCCCCATGCTGCCGCCCGAGCACCGCGACGCCGACGCCGCCCGCCTGCTCGACTCGCCGCGCGACTGGCTCACGCTGGGCATTCCGGACATCGTCGGCCTGCGCGCCAGCCTGGTCCGCACGACGCACAAGGTCAAGGTCGCGGACGCCGCGGCGCGCGGCCTGCCGTTCTCCAGCGACCGCATCACCCAACTGAGCCAGGAGCTCGCCATCGCGGCACGGCCCGTCGATGCCGAGGTCCGGCTGCGGCGAGCGCCCCGCTTCGGCGACCCGGCCGTCGGCGAGTTCACGCCGCCGCACGGGCCGACGGTCGAGGTCGAGCGGGCGCGGCTGGCCGACAACGTGCGTGTCGAGGCGCCGGTCGAGCGGGCGGTGCAGGACACGGACCTCCGCGCTGGCGAGGCGCTGCAGAACATGTACGCGACGGGGACGCCGGTCTACCAGTTGGAGCGCATCCTGTCGGCGGGCATGGTGGGCCTCGGGCAGAAGCGGCGCCTGGTGCCGACGCGGTGGGCCATCACGGCGACCGACGACCAGGTGGGGCAGCGGCTCATCGAGCAGGTGCGTGGATACCCCACCATCGACAAGCCGCTCGTCCACTTCGGCGAGAAGTTCGGCAACCGGTTCTTCGTGCTGCTGGTGCCGCGCTCCTGGGGCTTCGACAACACCGAGGCCTGGCTCAAGGGCGCGTTCTGGAGCCGCGGCGCCGACGCCATCGCCGCCAACGACTGGGAGGACACCGCCCTCAACCCGACGGGCAAGCGCACGGCGTACGCGGCGGCGACGGCGGGCGGCTACTACGCGACCCGGCTGTCGGTGCTGGAGCACCTCGTGGCCATTCGGCGGCAGGCGACGGCCATCGTGCTGCGCGAGGTCACGGACGCCTACACGACGCCGCTCGGGGTGTGGGTGGTGCGCGAGGCCAGCCGCGTCGCGATGGAGGCCCGGCCGTTGGTGTTCGAGGACCTGGACGCGGCGCTGCGGCACATCGACCGGCACGCCCTCCTCAAGACGTGGCGGCTGCACGCGGGGCTGTTGGGGATGCTGCGGCGCCAACGGACGCTCGACGTCTACTGAGCGTGCCTCAGTGCTTCGCAGGCGTCGGCGCGACCGTCGTCCCCGGCTTGGCCGCCGCCCCGCCCGGCAGCCCCAGCGCGAACCGGATTTGGCGCACCAGCGTCTCGGGCTCCAGCGGCTTGGTGAGGAACGCGGACACCCGCTGCTCGTTGAGGGCGCGCATGGCCAGGTTCAGGTCCGGGTAGGCCGTCATGACGATGCGCGGGACCTTGGGCGCGATGAAGCCGGCGCGCAGCAGGAACTCCAGGCCGTCCATGCCGGGCATGTAGTAGTCGGTGACGATCAGCGCCACGTTGCCCTGGACGAGGATGTCGAGGCCGGCGCGGGCGGACGGCGCGGTCTTGACGTCCACCGGCAGCACCGAGGTGAGGTAGGCGGACAGCGAATCGAGGATGTCCTTCTCGTCATCGACCACCAGGATGACGGGCCGCGCCATGGCGATGCGCAAGGGGGCTCATGCCCAAAAGCCTGCTTGAAGGAACCGCCGCCGCGCCTTCCGTCGCGCCGCCCGGTTTCGGCCGCGGCAATCGCGACGGAGGGGTTCATATATCCAGTCCTTTCGTGCAAATCGGGTCGGAACGCCGTGGAAGTCAGCCTCTCAGGCACCGGTGGCAAGCTGCGCGACGCGCTCGTGAAGGTCGTGCTCGGCCTCCTGCTCACCGCGTTCGCGCTCGTGCCCGCGCTCTACGTCCACGACTACCTGCGCGTGGTCAGCACCATCATCTTCGTCGGCCTCGTGCTGGTCGTCGCCCGCGTCTACCTCGCCGCGTTCGCGACCTTCCGCCGCCGCCCCGCCCCGCCGCCCAAGCCCGACGGCGTCGCGTGGCCCACCGTCTCCGTCCTGGTCGTCGCCTACAACGAGGGCGCCGTGCTGCCGCGCACCATCGCCTCGATGGAACGGGTGGACTACCCCCACGACCGCATCCGCTTCGTCTACGTCTACGAGAAGCGCTCCACCGACCTCACCGGCCCGCTCATCCAGGCCGCCGCCCGCAAGGACGCCCGCTTCGTCGCCGTCGAGCGCGACGACAAGCGCGGCGGCAAGGCGGCGGCGTGCAACTTCGGCCTGTCGCAGTGCACCGGCGAGATCCTGGTGTCGCTGGACGCCGACCACGAGCTGGAGCCCGGCGCCGTCAAGCGCGCCGTGCAGCACTTCCTGGCCAACCCGGGCGTGGTGTGCGTCAAGGGCCGCGCCGTCGGCATCAACCAGCACGAGTCCGTCCTCGCCGCCCTCACCAAGCTCGAGCGCGACGTCATCGAGCGCGGCGACATCTACATGCGCGACGTCGTCGGCGGCTTCACCTTCTTCGGCGGCGGCCAGGCGTTCTTCCGCCGCGAGGTGTTCCAGCGCCTCGGCGCCTTCGACGAGGAGATCCTGGTCGAGGACATCGACTTCAGCATCAAGATCCACGAGGCCGGCGGCCAGATCCTGGTCGACCCCGAGATCCGCACCCTGGAGGAGAACCCCGCCCAGCTGTCCGCCTGGTGGGCGCAGCGCCGCCGCTGGGGCCGCGGCTGGATGCAGGTCACCAAGCGCTACATCGGCCGCGTCCACGGCATGGAGCACGTCCACCTCGGCGCCAAGCTCGACCTGTACCACACGCTGGCCTACGTCCTCGTGCCCATCGTGTTCCTCCTCAGCCCCGCGCTGTTCCTGCTCGGCCAGATGGGCGTCGACACCTCGACCTTCATCCCGGGCGACATGTGGGGCTGGACCGTCTTCTCCGCCGCCCCGTTCGTGGCCTGGCTGTGCATGTGGCTCCAGGACCGCCGCGACGGCGTCCGCCACGACCTCCGGGAATGGCTCGCCCTCCCGCTCTTGGGCCCCTACATGATGTTCCAGACCCTGACCTTCTGGAGCGCCTTCCTGGACGAGTTCGTCCTCAAGAAGCCCAGCGTCTACGTCAAGACCACCAAGACGGGCAACCTCCAGAAGCCGGCGGTCCCGACCCCGGTGCTGGACGTCGCGGACGAGTAGGTCACGGGAAGTCCTCGTAGGGCAGGGTGGAGAAGGGGTGGCATTGGCGGACGCGCCGCCAGGTCTTTCCCGTAGCCTTCCAGAACCCGTACTTCTCGTAGGCGATCAGCCCATAGTTGGAGCAAGTGGGCCAATGCAGGCACCGATGGGCCCGGCTCGCGGTCGCGCGCCGGTAGCGTCCGATGGCCCAGACGGCGGCCCGGTTGGCAGGACGGAGCCTAAGCGCCGTGGGCGAGGCGGGAATAGGCATTGCGCACTTCCAGCCCTTTCTCCCGGTTCACGACCGGAATCATGACCTCGCCGCCGGAAGACCCGATCTTCAGCGCCGAGGACTTGCCGCCGGCGCACCCGTCGGCCTTGACGTTCGTGACCTCGATGCCGGAGACCTTGCTGAAAGGAACCATGCCCTCGCGCTCGATGGTGCGCTTGTTGGCTTCGTCGCGCACCATGGCGCGGTAGAGGACACGCTGGTTCGTGAGCGCAATCCAGTACTCGTCCCGCTTGGTCGCCAGCCCGAAGCAGCCGCCCTTGGTGGCCAGCCAGGAGAAGAAATGGACCTGCTCGCTGCTTCCGAGCTGGTTGGTCAGGTCTGCAGGGTATTGTCCAGTGGAGGCTTGGGCCATCGGCAGCAATCTCAGCTTGCCACAATCATCCCTTTTAAAATATCAATTGGGCCAGAACGTCGGTCTTTTGCAGATTCCGCCCCATTCTTTGGACGCGCCTGCCCATCCGAAGCGGAGATATCCCCGGACCGCCCCTGGCCCTCCTGGGATGCAGATGCAGGAAGGCATTGGCCGTGGCGGCTACCGATTGCTCGCGACCGTCTTCGCCGCCATCGGCGTGCTCGGCCTCGTCGTGACGCTCTACGCCTTCGGCAAGGCCAGCACCGACGGCAACCCGCGCACGCTGTTCGACTGGCTCGGCTTCGGCCTCAGCTTCGTCGGCCTGGTCGCGGTCTACGGCCTCCTTCTCGTGGTCCTGGCCCGCCGCGACGGTGCTGCCGCCGCCGTGCGCGCGGCGGAGCCGCCGCAGCCGGCGGGCGCGCCGCCGCTGCCCGTGGGGCGGCCCCTGTCGTTCGAGTTCGAGCCCAAGGCGGGCGGGGACGAGGAGCACGCCATCGCGGTCGAGGAGGACGTGGAGGAGGCGCCCGCCCGCGGCGATCCGCGGCCGGCCATCCAGCGCCTGCCGCCGGTGCTGCCGCCCAACCGCAACATGCAGGTGGACGCCAAGGGCTGGCCGCAGCGCAAGGGCCCGAGCGGCGTCACGCGCGGCGAGCAGCTGGCGCAGCGGCGCGGCGAGACCATCGTGCCGCTGGCGCGCACCGACGACGGCGGCGTCGTGATGGTGCCGTCGCCGGCGCCGGCGTCGAGCCCGCGCGCGGCGGCCATGGTGGTGCGCAAGGAGCCGGCCGCGGTGCTGGCCAAGGTCGCGCCGCCGGGCGGCGACCCGGACTTCACGCCGGACGGCATGGCGCGCGGCAAGTGCGGCGGCTGCGAGACCATCCTGCTGGCGCCCCAGGAGCGGCCGATCCACCTGCGCTGCCCGAAGTGCGGCAAGGTCACCAAGCTGGCGTAGGCGCAAAAAAACAGAAGGCACAAAGGAAGGGGAGAAGGAGAGGAAAAGGGCCGTCTTCAGGTTCAGAAGAGGCTCAGGAAGGCCGAGGCCATGCCCGAGAAGAAGGCCGAGACCTGGCCCATGACGCTGGTGTCCGCGTCGACGCTGGCGTCGGCGTTGGCGTTCGCGTGGACGCCGCCGTCCAGGCCGACGTTGGCGTCGGCGTTGACGTCGACGGTGGCGGTCGCGTCGGCGGCCACGTTGGCGGCCGCGTCGAGGGCGCCCGAGGCGTCGAGGCCGGCGGCGCCCTGGAGGGTCGCGTCGGCGGTGGCGGTGGCGGAGGCCGCGAGGTCGGCGGCGACGTCCGCGCTGGCGGAGGCGTCGGCCGCGGCGTTGGCGGACACGTCGCCGGTCACGTCGGCGGCCGCGTTGGCGGCCGCGTCCATGCCGGCGTTGGCGGTCGCGTTGGCGGTGGCGTCGGCGACGGCGCTGGCTGCGGAGTCAAGGCCCATGGCCGAGACGGGGGCGGCCGCGAACAGCAGGGCGCAGATGGCCAAGCCGAGGACGGTCGTGCGGACGATGGTGGGGGTTGTTGGGGACATATCAGGTCACCTTGACCACTCCTCGGTCCACGTGGGCATTTAAGCCGAGGCGATAGCGCAGGAAACTCCTGGGGCGGTCGGGGATTCCCGCGGGGCCTGCGCGAACGGCACGCTGAAGTCGCGCCCCCGGCTCGTGCCCGCATGGCCACCGAGGCCCCGAAGAAGGGGTTGGGCACGTTCGACCTGACCGCCATCATCGTGGGCTCGATGGTGGGCTCGGGCATCTTCTTCCTGCCGGGCGGGATGCTGGCGAGCCTGGGCTCGCACGACGCGGCCGGGAACGTGGTGCTGGGCGGCGGCGCCTGGGCCATCATGCTGGCGTGGGTGCTGGGCGCCGTCATCGCGCTGTGCGGCGGCCTGGTGTTCGCCGAGCTGGGCGCCGCGTTCCCCAAGGCCGGCGGCCAGTACGCCTTCCTGCGGGACTCGGTGGGCCGGGCCTGGGGCTTCCTGTTCTCGTGGACCGCGTTCGCCGTCGTGCAGACCGGCACCATCGCCGCCGTGGCCGTGGCGCTTGCGACCGCCTTCGACACCCTGCTTGCGGCCATGGGCAGCGGCGGCCTGCCGGGGTCCCCGGTGAACCTCGGGTTCGTCGTGGTCCCGAAGTACGGCACCGCCGCCCTCGCCATCGCCATCGTCTGGCTCCTGACCGGCATCAACTACCTGGGCGTGCGGCGCGCCGCCGACGTCAACAACGTGGCCACCATCGCCAAGCTCGCGGCCATCGGCTTCATCGTGCTGTCGGCGTTCGTGCTGGGGCGCAGCGCCGGCAACTTCGGCGGCGTGGGCGCGTCGTTCACCGGCTTCGGCCTGGGCGCGTTCGCGGTCGCGACCTCCAGCTCGCTGTTCGCCTACGACGGCTTCGCGCAGGCCACCTTCGTGGCCGCCGAGGTCAAGGACGCGCGCCGGGTGCTGCCAAAGGCCATCCTGATCGCGACCTGCCTGGTGGCGGGCGTCTACCTGCTGGCGACGTACGCCTACTTCCACGTCCTGCCCGTGGGCGAGGTGTCCCAGGCGGCCCTCACCGGGGACGTCCCCATCGCCACGGAGTCGACGACCCAGGTGCTGGGCGGCATCGCGGGCGGGCTGGTGGCGAGCATGATCGTGGTCTCCACCTTCGGCACCGTCAACGCCTACGTCCTGGCCAGCCCGCGCATCTACTGGTCGGTGGCCCGCGACCGCGAGTTCCCGCGCCCCTTCGGGCTTCTGAGCCGCCACGGCACCCCGAGCTACGGCCTGGTGTACGGCGCCATCTGGGCCGGCTTCCTCACCCTCACCGGCAGCTACCTGGCGCTCGCGGACCTGGTGGTCTTCGGCCTCTACGTGTTCTACCTCGTCACGATGGTGGGCTACTTCCTGCTGCGGCGCAGCGACCCCTCGGCCTTCGACGGCTTCAAGTCGCCGCTGCGGCCGCTGCCCGCCATCCTGTTCGGCCTGGCCTCGGTCGGCGTGCTCTGGTCCTACCTCGACAAAGACCTGGGCGCCCTGGCCGCCACCGGCGACGTGCCGCGCTTCTTCGGCAGCACCACCATGATGGCGGCGATCCTCATCGGCATCGGCGCCCTGGTCTACTGGGTGCGCCACCTGCTGCTCCACCGGAACCCCACCCCAGGCCTGAAATAACACCCCACTTTCGCGCAGCCCGAGGGCCCGGTTTTGCAGAGCGAGCTCCTGTTGCGCATCAAGGACGCGGAGACTGCCGCCAAGACGCGCGTCGCCCAGGCCGAGGCCGAGGCGAAGGCCATCGTGGCCGAAGCCCGCCGCCAAGCCGACGCCATCCTGGGCGAAGGCCGCGCCCAGGCCGACTTCGCCTACTCCAGCCGCGTCGAGAACGCGCGCAAGGACGGCGACGCGAAGGCCAAGGCCACCCACGCCAAGGGCCAGAAGGACGCCGCCAACCTGCGCGCCCGCTACCAGGCCGGGGTCGCCGGCGCCACCGAGCGCGCGCTGAAGGTCCTCGAAGGGAAGCTCTAGGAGCCCCGCACATGGGAATGCTGCCGTCGCGCATGAACCGCATCCTGGTCGGCGGCCACGCCCAGCACCAGGAGGGCGTCATCGAGACCCTGCACCAGCAGGGGGTCCTCCACCTCGAGGACTACCACGACCCGACCGGCACCACCCGCATCGGCACCCCCCTCGAGGCCGGCGACAGGGCCAGCGAGGCCCTCGTCGCCGTCCGCGGCCTTCTGAAGGCCCTGGGCACCGAGCACGCCATCCCCTCCTCCGAGACCGCCGGCGAGCCCCGCTCCACCTTGCAGTCGGCCGAGGCCCACACCGGCCCCGCCCTCCAGCGCGCCGGCCAGGTCCGCGCCCGCCTGGTCGCCCTCGACGCCGAGGAGCAGGCGCTGGAGGCCATCCGCGGCCTGCCCGTGGACCTCGGCCTGGCCCGCAGCCTCACCTCCGTCCGCGTCGCCGTCGGCACCGCCCGCGCCGACCCCACGGAGGCGTTCCGCAAGTCGGGGGTCGTCCACGACATCCACGCGGTCCCCTTGGGCACCAGCTTCGCGGTCGCCGCCGTCGTGGCCGCCAAGGACGGCCCCATCGCCGACCGCCTGCTGGCCGACGCCGGCTTCACCGCCACCCTCGCCACCGGCGCCGGCACGCCCGCCCAGCGCCTGGCGGGCCTGGCCGCCGAGCGCGCCGAGCTGCGCCGCGAGCTCGAGGCCGCCGAGGCCGAGGTCGCCGGCCTGCGCGCAAGCTGGGGCCCCCGCCTCGCCCGCCTGGAGGCCGAGCTGGCCGCCGAGGTCGAGCGCACCCAGGCGCCGCTCCGGTTCGGGGTCACCGACCACACCTTCCATATCGAGGGCTGGGTGCCGCGCGCCGAGCTCGGCCGCGTCCGGCAGGCGCTCGCGGCGCGCTTCGGCGACAGCCTCTACTTCGAGGATCTGGGCGACGTGCCGGCCCACGGCGGCCACGGCCACGAGGCCACCGCCACCTCCACCATGGGCCCGGCCGGCCACGACGACGCCGCCGCGCACCACGAGGAGGGCGAGCACCACAGCGACCCCGCCAGCGAGCCGCCGGTCCACTTGGAGAACCCCAAGCCGGCGCGCCCCTACCAATACCTGCTCGGGCTGCTGGGCCGCCCGCGCTACAAGGAAGTGGACCCGACCAAGCTGATGCTGGTGTTCTTCCCGCTGTTCTTCGGCCTCATGGTCGGCGACCTGGCGGTGGGCATCCTCATCATGCTGGTCGGCGCCTTCCTCATCAAGAACAAGGTGTTCGGGATTGGCGGCCCCGCCATTGGCAAGTCCATCATGGCGGGCGGCTTCATGTCGGCCCTCGTCGGCCTGTTCGTCTTCGGCGAGGCCCTCGGCATCCACTTCGTCGTCGACGCCCACGCCGCCTCCCAGGGCGAGCTGTCCTGGGAGAACATCCTGGGCCTGCACCTGCCGGACCATGGCTTCCTGTTCAAGACCGGCGGCGGCCACGAGGCCCTCGAGACGGCCCTGGAAGGCAACCTCACCACCCACGCCGGCGAGGCGACCGGGCTGGCGGGCATCCTCACGCCCCACACCGACACCCACCTGTCGCTGGCCGGCATCGTGAACCTCGGCTACTACTCCAAGGTGCACGACACGATGGCCCTCCTCGTCTGGGCCATGCTCATCGGCCTCGTCCACGTCATCCTGGGCCTTCTCATCGGCGTGCGCAACGTCTACGTCCAGCACGGCGCCAAGCTCGCCGTCCAAGAGAAGGTGGCCTGGCTCACCCTGATGGCCGGCGGCGGCGCCGCGGTCCTGGCCTGGGGCGGCATCCTTGGCTACCTCGGCCTCGGGGTCGCGGTGGCCAGCGTCGTCCTGCTCTACATGGGCGCGGCCCACGTCATCGGCGTCGGCTTCATCGCGCTTCTGGAGATTCCCGGCCTGGCCGGCAACATCCTGTCCTACACGCGTCTGGCCGCCATCGGCGCCTCGAAGGCCGGCATGGCCATCGCGTTCGCCAACATCGCCTTCGGGGTCGTGGGCGGCGGCACGACGGAGGCGCCCAACACGGCAAGCGTCGTGGGCTGGGTCGTGTACCTGCTGAGCTTCAGCCTCATCCTCGTGCTCTCCATCATCGCGGGCACCCTCCAGTCCCTGCGTCTGCAGTTCGTGGAGTTCTTCTCGAAGTTCTTCGCGGGCGGCGGTCGCGCTTATCTACCGTTCGGCCGTCGCGCGGCCTGAAGCCCTTATCCTGGGAGAAACCCCTCTTTCCGAACCTCTTTCCCACCCCTCTTTCCCCACCACACACAAGGAGACACCACACATGGTTGACGTTGGAGCTGGACTGATCGGCGTTGGCGCCGGACTGGCTGTTGGACTGGCGGGCCTCGGCACGGGCTGGGCGCAATCGGCCATCGGCGCCGCGGCCATCGGGGCCACCGCCGAGGACGAGAAGAACTTCGGCAAGGGCCTCACCCTGACCGTCATCCCCGAGACGATCGTCCTGTTCGGCTTCGTCATCGCCTTCCTGCTGATGGGCCGGATGGGCTGAGGCTCCCAGGGGCGACCCGATGGGACTCGACCAGGTCATCGGCGAGGTCCGCCGCGACGGCGAGGCGCGCGCCCAGCACATCCTTGCGGAAGCCCGCAAGGAGGCGGCCGCCATCCTCGACGCCGCGCGCGCCCAGGCCAAGCAGCACGAGGCCGCGCGCCTCGCCGCCGCCGACAAGGAGGCCGCGGCCGTGTCCGCGCAGGCCGCCAGCCGCGCCGAGTCCGAGAGCCGCAAGGCGGTCCTCGGCGCCGAGGCCACGCTGCGCGCCGAGCTGAAGCGGACCATCCTGCAAGGGCTGGCCGACCTGCCGGCCAAGACCCGCGAGGCCCACCTCAAGAAGCTCCTGGCCCGCGCCCACGCCATCGTCCCGAAGGGGACCGTCTGGGGCGCCGCGCAGGACACCGCGGCCCTGCACGCCCAGAAGACCTACAAGCACGGCGGCAGCCACGCCATCGCCGGCGGCATCATCGTGGAGTCCGAGGCCGGCGACGCCCGCCTCGACCTCAGCTACGAGACGCTGCTCGACGAGTCCTGGCGCGACGTCCTGAAGGCCGAGGCCGGCCTGTTCCACTGAGGGACCCAAATGGGACTCCTGAGCCGCAAGGGCTTCACCAACTACCCTTACGCCGTCGCGCGCGTGCAGGCCAAGCGGGCCAAGCTCATCCCGCGCTCGGAGTACGCCAAGATCCTCAAGATGGACGTGGCCGAGATCACCCGGTTCATCCAGGACTCCGCCTACAAGTCCGAGGTCGACGAGCTCGCCAGCAAGTTCGTTGGCCTGGACCTTTTGGAGGCGGCGCTCACGGTCAACGAGGAGCGCACCTACGAGCAGGTCCGCCAGATGCTCTCGGGCGAGGGCGGCGCGCTGATCAACCTGTTCCTCGACCGCTACCACTTCGAGGACGTCAAGACGCTGCTGCGCGGCAAGAACGCCGGCGCCACCCGCGACGAGCTCCTGCGCGAGATGGTGCTGGAGAACGAGCACGCCTACGGCCTGTTCGCGCCCGCGTTGAGCGACGACGTCAAGGGCATCCCCGACGTGGTCGCCGCCTTCGAGAAGGGCCCGCACGCCAGCCGCGAGTGGGCCGCCATCCTGGCCAAGGTCCCCGCCGGCTCGCCGCTGCCCCGCTACGAGGACGCGCTCGACAAGGCCTACTACAGCCGCCTGGTGGCCGCCCTCGAGCAGTCCACCGAGAAGGGCAGCAAGGAGATGCAGGAGTTCGTCCGGCGCGAGATCGACACCCGCAACCTGCTGAACGCGGCGCGCTGGGTCGCGGCCGGCGAAGCGGGCGACTTCTCGCCCTACGTCGTCCCCGGCGGCCGCAGCCTCAAGGTCGCGGACGTCATGGGCCTGGCCCGCGCCAAGGACCTGGCGGCCATGGCCGAGATGCTGGCCGACAGCCGCGCCTATGCGACCGTCCGCGAGGAGCTGGCGAAGGCCGGCGAGACCCGCCGCCTCGGCCCCTTCCAGGCGGCCGTGTGGCGCGCCCACCTGGCCCAGCTGGACCTGCTGGCCCACGGCAACCCGCTCTCCATCATCCCCATCCTTCTCTTTTTGGTGCGCAAGCACCGCGAGGTCACGACCCTGCGGGCCGTGGCGCGCGGCAAGGCGGCCGGGTTGTCCGAAGAACGGTTGCAGGAGCTGGTCGTTTGAGCGAGATCGGCGTCGTCGGCTCGCAGCAGTTCACGCTGGGCTTCCGCCTGGCCGGCATCCGCCGCATCTGGGACGCGGCCAACGAGGACGAGCTGGAGCGGGCCGTGGCCGCCGCCCGCCGCGACGAGCTCGTGAGCATCCTGGTCATGCAGACGGGGGACCTCTCCCGCCTGAGCCCGCGCACGCGCTCCGAGATCGTGTCCGCGACGAAGCCCACCCTGGTCGCGGTGGGCCTGGAGGAGGACAACACCCTCCGTGAGAAGATCAAGCAAGCAGTCGGTGTAGACCTATGGTAACCCAACAGAAAGGAACCGTGTACCGTGTCTCCGGACCCGTCGTGACCGCCATCGGCATCAAGCCCGCCATGTACGACATCGTGCGCGTCGGCGACGAGCGCCTGATGGGCGAGGTCATCCAGATCGAGGGCGAGCACAGCATCATCCAGGTCTACGAGGACACCTCCGGCGTCAAGCCCGGCGAGCCCGTCGAGAACACCGGCCTCCCGTTGGTCGTCGAGCTTGGCCCCGGCCTCTTGACCTCCATCTACGACGGCATCCAGCGCCCCCTCGAAGTGCTCCAGGAGCAGATGGGCCACTTCATCCTGCGCGGCGTCGACGTCCCCGGCCTCGACCACAAGAAGAAGTGGGAGTTCAAGCCCACCGCCAAGAAGGGCGACGCCGTCAAGCCCGGCCAGATCATCGGCACGGTCCAGGAGTCCCCGTCCATCCTGCACAAGGTCATGGTGCCCCCGAACGTCGAGGGCGGCAAGCTGACCGACATCAAGGCCGGCTCGTTCACCGTCGAGGATGTCATCGCGACCCTGGACAACGGCGCCAAGCTCCAGCTCATGCACAAGTGGCCGGTCCGCAAGCCCCGCCCCTTCGCCGAGAAGCAGCTCCCCACCATCCCGCTCAACACCGGCATGCGCATCCTGGACGGCCTGTTCCCGATCGCCAAGGGCGGCACCGCGGCCATCCCGGGCCCCTTCGGCTCCGGCAAGACCGTCACCCAGCAGAGCCTCGCCAAGTACTCGGACGCCAAGGTCGTCGTCTACATCGGCTGCGGCGAGCGCGGCAACGAGATGACCGAGGTGCTGACCGAGTTCCCCGTGCTGGAGGACCCGCAGACCGGCAACCCGCTGATGGCGCGCACCTGCCTCATCGCCAACACCTCCAACATGCCCGTGGCGGCCCGTGAGGCGTCGTGCTACACCGGCATCACCATCGCGGAATACTACCGCGACATGGGCTACGACGTCGCCCTCATGGCCGACTCCACCTCCCGGTGGGCCGAAGCCATGCGCGAGATCGGCTCCCGCCTCGAAGAGATGCCCGGCGAGGAAGGCTACCCCGCCTACCTGTCGGCCCGGTTGAGCGAGTTCTACGAGCGCGCCGGCCGCTGCACCATCCTGGCCGGCGGCGAAGGCTCCATCTCCGTCATCGGCGCCGTGTCCCCCGCCGGCGGCGACTTCTCCGAGCCCGTCACCCAGGCGACCCTCCGCATCGTGAAGGTGTTCTGGGCGCTCGACGCCAAGCTCGCCCAGCGCCGCCACTTCCCGGCCATCAACTGGCTCCAGTCCTACTCGCTCTACCCCGAGTACCTCGCCAGCTACTACACCGAGAAGGCCGCCCCCGACTGGAACGAGACCAAGTCCCAGATCATGGAGATCCTCCAGAAGGAGGCCGAACTGCAGGAGATCGTCCAGCTCGTCGGCTCCGACGCGCTGCCCCCGGAGCAGCAGGTCGTCCTCGAGACCGCCCGCCTCATCCGCGAGATCTACCTCCAGCAGAACGCGTACGACAAGGTCGACGCCTACTCCAGCCTCCAGAAGGACTACAAGCTCTGGAAGGCCATCCTGCGCTACCAGACGCTCGCCCAGAAGGCCCTCGGCGCCGGCGCCACCACGAAGGAGATCACGGGCCTGCCCGTCGTCACCGACCTGGCCCGCGCCCGCTTCGAGGCCAACTTCGACGCCGTCTACGACGCGGCGATGAAGCGGCTGGAGAGCAGCTTCGAGCAGATCCAGCAGGCGCAGAAGAAGGTGGTGGCGTAATGGTGCAGAAGGAATACCGCACGATCCAGCAGGTCAAGGGCCCGCTCGTCTTCGTCACGAAGACCCACGAGGTCGGCTATGGCGAGCTCGTCCAGCTGCGCCTGCCCAACGGCTCCATCCGCCGCGGCCAAGTGCTCGACACCTCCGGCAAGCAGGTTGTCGTCCAGGTCTTCGAGGGCACCACCGGCATCGACACGGACAAGACGTCGGTCAAGTTCCTCGGCGAGACCATCAAGTTCGGCGTCTCGAAGGACATCCTGGGCCGCGTGTTCTCGGGCGCCGGCGCCCCCATCGACGGCGGGCCGGAGATCATTCCGGACAAGTCGCTCGACATCATCGGCGCCGCCATCAACCCGTACTCGCGCGCCAGCCCGCACGACTTCATCCAGACCGGCATCTCGACCATCGACGGCAACAACTCGCTGGTCCGTGGCCAGAAGCTCCCCATCTTCTCCGGCTCGGGCCTGCCGCACAACGACATCGCCCTGCAGATCGCGCGCCAAGCCAAGGTGCGCGGCACGGACGAGAGCTTCGCCGTGGTGTTCGCCGCGATGGGCATCACCAACGAGGAGGCCAAGAAGTTCATGGGCGAGTTCGAGCGCACGGGTGCCCTGAAGCGCGCGGTCATCTTCCAGAACCTGGCCGACGACCCCGCCGTCGAGCGCCTGCTGACGCCCCGCCTGGCCCTCACGGCCGCCGAGTACCTCGCCTTCGACCTCGGCATGCACGTGCTGGTCATCTTCACGGACGTCACCAACTACTGCGAGGCGCTGCGCCAGATCGGCGCCGCCCGTGAGGAAGTGCCAGGCCGCCGCGGCTACCCCGGCTACATGTACACCGACCTGGCGTCGCTCTACGAGCGCGCGGGCAACATCAAGGGCAAGAAGGGCTCCGTCACCCAGTTCCCCATCCTGACGATGCCCGGCGACGACATCACCCACCCCATCCCGGACCTATCCGGCTACATCACGGAGGGCCAGATCGTCATCTCGCGCGAGCTGCACCGCAAGGGCATCTACCCGCCCATCAACGTGCTGCCCTCGCTGTCGCGCCTGATGAACGCCGGCATCGGCGGCCACAAGACCCGCGACGACCACAAGAAGGTCAGCGACCAGTGCTACGCCCTCTACGCCGAAGGCCGCGACCTGCGTGGCCTGGTGGCCATCGTCGGCAAGGACGCCCTCAGCAAGCGCGACCTGCAGGTCTTGGAGTTCGCGGACAAGTTCGAGGACCAGTACGTCCGCCAAGGCCGCGACGACGACCGCAGCATCGAGGACACCCTCGATTTGGGCTGGAAGCTCCTGGCGACCGTCGACGAGTCCATCCTGACCAGGATTGACAAGAAGACGATCGAGCAGTTCCACCCCAAGCACAAGAAGTCGGCCAGCGCGCAGCAGATGGTGGCGCCGAAGGCCCACTGACCAGCGCTGAAAACGGTCCTTGGGGGCTTCGGGCGCGCAGCGCCGAGGTTAGCTGCTGCCCGCCTCAGCGGGCAGCAGCGCCACCCGAAGCACAAGAAGGCTGGAGCGCCGATGGTCAGTGCGCCGAAGGCGCACTAGACCGAGCCTCCACGGCTTCGTGCTTTGGGTACCGAGGCGCGCGAAGCGCCGAGGATAGCTGCTGCCCGCCTCAGCGGCAGCAGCGCCACCCGAAGCGCAAGAAGCACGGCGCGCCGCAGGCCGTCGTTGCGCCGAAGGCGCACTGACTGGCAGGCTGGCCTCAGCGGGCAGTAGCTCGAATGAAGGCGGTTGGCTGCTCAGTGCGCCCTGACCGTCTCAATCTCGGTGACGTCCTGGTCGTCGTAGCGGCGGCTGGGGCGGTCGCGGTCGCGCACGATGGTGGTGTTGGTGGTGGCGGGCCGGAGGGTCGAGTCCGCGTACCGTTCCTCCACGATGCGGCTGCTGCGGAACTGGCTGGACAGGGCGAACACGAAGATGCCGCCCATCAACAGGAGGACGGCAATCGCGACGCCCAGCGGGACGTAGTTGCGCAGGTCGGTCTGGAAGTAGGCCACGGCGCCGGCGATGAGCACCAAGGCCATGCCGACCAGGAGCATGGCGAGTCTGGTTACGTTCATGAGGGATGTTTGGCGTCCAAGGGCTATCACGGTGTTGCCGTGGGCGCGGCTTCTTAAGGCCAGGAAGGGGTCGGCCGCGATGACGCCTTTCGGCCGGCTGCGCTTCCTCTACGTGGGCTCGGCGGACACGGCGCGCGACGCTGCGTTCTACCAGCGCATGGGTGCCCGCAAGGCGTGGCATTTCCGGGCGTTCGGGGCCGAGGTCGCCGCGGTCGACTTGGGCGAGGGGCCGCTGGTGCTGCTCGCGGACCACCGCAAGCCCGGCACCATGCTGCCGATCTGGGAGGTGGCCGACCTGGAGGCGACGCGGGCGGAGCTGGAGAAGCTGGGCTGGGTGGGCCAGGATCCTGGGTTCGAGACGCCGAACGGGCCGTGCCTGCTGTTCACGGATCCGTCGGGCAACGAGTGGGCGGCGTTGGAGGACCGGCGGCCGGGTGCGATGGAGCAGGCGTACGCGGACGGGCGCAACCCGAACGCGGTGCGCTAGACCACCGTGACGGTGTACGGCATGCCGCCGCTCCAGCCGCCGTCCGCGTCCCGGGCCGAGACGTGGACGGTGTAGGTGCCGCCTGCCAGGTAGGCGTGCGCGGTGGCGGCCTCCTGCTTCGGCGCCCACGGGACGCCGGGCGCGGGGCCCGTGGTCGTCTGGATGGTGCCGTCGCCCCAGTCGACGCGGTACTCGACCGCCGCGACGCCCGGGTTGCCACCGTAGAAGACGCACGCCGCCGCGTGGAGGCCGGCCGGGTTGCACAGGACCTGGTCCATGGTGCTGGCGCCGACGTGCATGTAGCGGTTGACAGGGTTGGCGAGGTTCCAGTGGGTCGCCAGGTAGGAGGCGGGGGCCGGCTGGGTGTCGAAGTAGTCGTCGTTGTGGCAGTCGAACGGGTCCGGGTCCGGGTAGGAATAGGGGCAGCCGGCGGCGCTCGCGGTGTAGCACATGATGTCGTAGCCGTCGTCGCAGTGGCCGCCGTAGTTGTGGTGGGGCGCGCTCGCTTGCACGGCGCCTTGGTTGTGGCCGGCCTCGTGCAGCAGGACGCGGACGTCCCAGTAGGCGAGGCTGACGGCGTAGGTCGGCGTGCCGGAGTTGCCGTTGTTGAGGTTCGACGCGAGCGGCGAGTCGTCGTAGTAGAGGTCGCCGACGCCGGCCGCCGAGTAGGTGGGGTCCAGGGCGTCGTAGTAGACCCAGTATTTCTTGGCGGGGTCGTTGTAGCCGCGCGCCATCAGCGACGACTTGACGTGCGAGAACATGCCGGAGTAGCCGCCGCCGACGGCGCCGATGGACTCCTGGAAGATTGCGATCTGGCCTTGGCTGCACGCCACCCGCAGGTCGGCGTGGTCGCCGCGCTGCAGCCCCGAGTCGTCCACGACCTTGTCGATGGCGGTGATGAGCATCCGCATCGAGTTGGCGACGTCGATCTGGGACTTTGCGTTCGGGAGCTGGCCGACGTAGGCCATGATGACGACGTGGCCGGGCACGCCGCGCGTCATGTCCACGCAGGACGGCTGGCGGACGTTGTCGGCCATGTACGGGCCGGCCGGCGGCGGCAGGCTGGGCTGCGCGCCGGCGGGGACCGGGTCGAGGCCGTGGACGACGCCGATGCGGGCGCCGTCGGGGCCCAGCACGTCGAACAGGCCGTCGGGGCGCGCGCACATCCGGCCGATGGCGGGGTGGAACGACTCCTGGCAGCCGCCGCCGGAGGCCAAGGCGGGCAGGACGGGGGCGAGAAGGAGGGCTGCGACGACGAGGGCGCGCATCGGCCGCCATCCCTGGCCGGGTTCTTGGCTCATTCGCCGATGAGCTGGCCTTCGAGGACCTTGGGCTTGCGGCGCGCGACCAGCCAGACGCCGGCGAACACCAGCAACGCGGCGGGCAGGAGGCGGGGGTTCAGCGGGTCCCCGAGCAGCAGCCAGGCCGCCACGGCCGTGAAGATGGGCTGGATGTAGGTGAAGAACGCCACCGTCGAGGCGGGGACGTGCCGCAGCGCGAAAGTGTTGAGGACGTAGGTCGTGACGCTAGGGCCGAGGATGATGAACCCCATCCACCACATGCCCTCGGTGGGCAGGGCCGCCAGGTCGCCGCGCAGGCCGCCGAGCAGGCCGATCGGGATGAACACCACGGCGCCGATCAGGAACACCCAGGTGGTGAGCGAGAGCGGGTCGTGGCGTTCGATGAGGGGCTTGGCGAACACCAGGAAGGCGGCGTAGCTCAGGGCGTTGCCGAGGATGAGGAGGTCGCCGAGGACGTGGGCGCCGTCGAGCTGGGCGCCTTCCAGCGTGAGATAGGCGATGCCGACGATGGCAAGGACGATGCCCAGGGCGCGGCGGGGGCCCATGGGCTCGCGGCCGAGGACCACGGCGATGGCGTAGGTGAAGACCGGGATGGTGGTGATGACCAGGACGGCTTCCGTCGAGGTCGTGTATTGCAGGCCGACCATGAACATCCCCATGTTCACCACCACGCCGAGCAGGGCGAGCACGCCCACCAGCCGCCACTCCTTCCGGATGGGCACCGGGTTGCGCACCAGCAGGAGGTGGAGGACGAGGAGGCAGAACGCCGCGCCGCCGACCCGAATGGCCAAGATGCTGAACGGGTCCAGGAACGGCAGCACCTTCTTGCTGGCCACCGGGAACAGCCCGAACAGCAGCTGCACCGCGAGCAGCATGCCGTAGGCGTCGCGGGGGCGGGGAGCCACGGGGCGGCCGACCCTGGCGCCCCACTTGAAAGCGCGGGCGCAACGCTCTTGCCCGGGCCCTCTGTCGCCGCGCCCATGCAGCGCCTGGCGCTCCTTGCCATCCTGATCGTCGTGGCCGGCTGCGCGAGCCCGGACCCGCCGCAGCCGCCCGCGCCCGAGGTGGCCTGCGAGGACCAGCCGCCGCGCGACCTGACGCTCTACCTCGGACCCGGCCGGACGCTGGTGCCGGAGCTGCCGGCCGAAAGCGGCGTCGAGCGCAGCGACGGCTTCGAGGAAGGCTTCGCCAACAACGGCGCGGTGCCGTGGCGGTCGGAGCCGGTCGAGATGGCGGTGCGCGTCGTCGGCGACGTGCGGCTGGAGCTGTTCGCGCGCAGCACCGGGTCGGCCGGCTACCCGACGCCGGCGGCGCCCGGCGAGGCGTTTCGGTTCTTCAACCAGTTCGGCAGCAGCCGCTTCCCCGGGGCGGCGACGGCGGCCTACTACACCGCCTTGGTCGAGCCCGAGGGGACGGCCTGGGTCGCCAACCAGACTTTCGTGCTGCCCAAGGGCGGCATCGTGCTGGAGCGCAACGACACCGCAAGCCTGCTGCTGGCCGGCTTGTCGCCCGACGGCGAGGACATCCTGTTCGGCGGCGACACGCCCAGCCGCCTCACGTTCCAGGTCGCGTGCGAGCCCGACCACGCCTGGGTGCTGCTGCGCTACCTGCGCTTCCCGGTCAACCTGCCGGCCAACCAAGGCGGCCCCACCGGCGCGATCCCCGCGATCGAGGGCGTCAACCTCCTGACCGTCCCGTTCACGCTGGAGAACGGCACCCAGCGGCTGCGGGTGTTCCTGCGCGGCGCGTTCGCCGACAGCGAGCCCAAGGACGACCTCGACCTGCGCCTCCTGGACGCCGCCGGCAACGTCCTCGTGGACCCGAGCACACCGTACACCGACGAGCTGCTGGTCCTCTGGCCCGACAACCTGGCCGCCTTCATGCCGCTGGGGGACTACACCATCCGCGTCGACAGCTACTCCGGCGTCCAGTACAGCGGCCTGCTCGAGATCGCGCTCGAGGCCATCGACGTGGCTGCCCCATGACGGAGCCGCTGCGCGTCGGCGTGCTGGCCGTGCAGGGCGCCGTCCACGAGCACGTCGCCGCCCTCCTGGCCGCCGGGCGCGCCCGCGGCATCGCCGTCGAGGTGGTCGCGGTGCGGACGCCCGCCGACCTCGCCGGCGTGCACGGCCTGGTCCTGCCAGGCGGCGAGTCGACCACCATCAGCCGGCTGCTGCGCTCCAGCGGCCTGCAGGCGCCCGTGGTCGAGCGCGGCCGGCGCGGCGACCTGGCGCTGTTCGGCACCTGCGCCGGCCTCATCCTGCTGTCGAGCCGCGCCACCAAGGATGTGGCGGACAAGGACATCCAGCTCTTGGGCCTCCTGGACACGGAAGTGGACCGCAACGCCTTCGGGCGGCAGCGCGACTCGTTCGAGGCCGAATTGGAGGTGGCGGGGGTCGGGCGGATTCCGGCCGTGTTCATCCGGGCGCCGGTGGTGACGCAGGCTTGGGCCCCCACCGAGACCTTGGCGCGCAACGAACGGGGGATCGTGGCGGTGCGGAAGGGCCTCGTGCTGGGGACGGCGTTCCATCCCGAATTGACGGGGGATGGCAGGATGCACGCCCTGTTTTTGGACCTGGTGCGGGAAGCCGCTGCGTGTACCCAGTATGGCTAGCAACGTTAAGGATGACACCTGAATCCGACGGCCGGGTGTGTTCGTTTTGAAACTCCAACGCTCGCTCTTGATTCCGGTCGTCGCCGTCCTGCTGCTGCCGACCATGGCCCCTGCCGCCACGGCGGTCGCGAACTATGACGAGCCGGTCTGGTTCAACTGGTCGAAGAAGAACCTCGACATCCTGATCCTCGACATCCACGACCCGCTCATCTCCTACTCCATCCAGCGCGCCATCCAGATTTGGCAGAACGGCATCTCGTACTGGAACCCGACCCTGGGCAGCCAGTTGAGCTTCCGCATCTACTGGGCGGACTCCGGCACCGTGCCCCCCTCCGACTTCACGCCGGACATCGTCTTCGTCCCGCAGGGCTTCATGTCCGTCACCAACGGCGGCAACGGCAGCGCCCTGACCCCGACCTGCTACGCCACCGCGCCGATGCTGGTCGCCTACGGCTCGTTCCTGCGCGTCACCACCCACGAGTTCGGCCACTGCCTCGGCCAGTCGCACGTCTTCACCAGCGGCGTCGAGTACAAGCCCAGCTTCGACATCATGGGCGACGGCGACGGCCCGAAGTGCCCGAGCAACCTGAACGTCCAGGTCATCACCCGCGCCTTCAGCGGCCTCGGCGGCACGGTCTCGATCGCGCCCTCGGCCTACGCCCAGGCCCCGACCTGCTAGGCAGGCGACCCCGGTCCTCCTTCCCTCTTTCCTTTTTTTGGCTACTGCGCCGGCACGCTCACCCGGTTGCGCGCGTCCCGCAGCAGCGCCTCCAGGTGGTCCACCGACTTGCGGTAGTTCTCGATCGCGAGCTGGAAGTGCGCCTCGGCGAAGTTCCACGCCTTGCCCAGGTCGCCGTAGCGCAGCCGGAAGGCGCGCTTGCGGTCGCCGCCGCCCTCCTCCTCGTCGCCGCCGACCATCAGGTCCTCGACCAAGTCGTAGTCCTTCAGTTTGTTCAGGTGGCGGTAGATGCTCGGCATCGTGGTGCCGCACGCCGCCGCCAGCTCCTCGACGGTCCATTCCTTCGTGGGGTGCAGCAGGAAGCAGTCGTAGAACAGCTTGAACGAGATGCCGTGGTCGGGGCCCTTGCGGGCCGTGTAGCCGATCATCGAGAACAGCACCTTGGCGAGGCGCTGCGGGTCGGTCTCGCCGGTGAGCGGGGCGTGGCTCACGACCTGCATCTCGAAGGCCATGCGCGACCCAGCCCGGGGCCGTTCATGGCGTTTCCGTTTCCGGTCCGGCCGGGGGCACGAACGGCGCCGGCCGCAGGCGGCGGCGCAGCAGGGCCGCCAGGGTCACGGCCAAGGCGGAGAACGCCAGCAGGGCGATGGCCAGCCAGCCGCCTTCATCGAAGAAGCCTGCGTCCGTGTCGGGCGGGCTTTCCGGAGGCGAGGTCGTGGTCTCGGCGGCGAACCCTTGCGCCGCGCTCGAGCTCGCGTCGTGGTCGGAGTACGTGCCGGTGGCCGATTGGGCGCCCGTCGAGGTCTGCGGGGGCGCGCTGCTGCTGGCGGTGCCGCTGCCGGCGGCGGGGGCTGCCGCCGTGGAGGTGCCGCTGGTCGACTGGTCCATCGCGAGCCCGACGCGCTCGTTCCCGTCTTGGGTGGGGTCGGAGGCCGGGTCTGTGGTGGGGTCCAGCAACGGGTGCTCCTGGAGCCAGAAGTCGAGGGCGCGGCCCAGCATGGCGACGCCGCCGCCGGCCGCGATGACGCCGAGGCCCAGGAGGACGCTGAAGGTGGTGGTCTCCTGCGGGTGCAGGATTTTCTGGCCGCGCCAGGTGAGTTCGTAGTAAATCCACTTGCGGCCTTCGTCTTTCTTGGCCACGAGCCCGCTCTGCGTGAGGATCTGCAGGTGCTCGTGGACGGTGGCCTTGTTGAGCGCCAAGTCCTTGGCCAGCTCGGTCAGGGTCTTGCGGCGGACGTCGAGCGCGCGCAGGACGGTGAGGCGGGTGCTGCTCGCCAGGGCCCGGAAGGTCTCGGCGTCCAGCGTGATCTTGGCCACGGACCCCATGCCTTCCTGGGCGGAGATAACGGTTTGCGTTTTGTTAGGGGGAAATCGAACGTGGGCTCAGACCGAAACGTCGACGTCCGCGAACAGCAGCGGCGGCATCTGCATCCCGGACATCCGCTTGGGCTCCGAGCCGCAGCCCGCCAGTTGCTGCAGCAGCTTGGGCAGGTTGCCGGCGAACGCGATCTCCGAGACGGGGCCCTCAATGGCGCCCTTGCGGACCCGCCATACGTTCGGGGCCGTGACCGAGAAGTCGCCGGTGGTGACGTTGGCGGTGTGGGCGCCCAGCACCGACTCGACCACGAAGCCGTCGTCCATGCCGGCCACCAAGGCGTCCCACGGGCGGGCGCCGGCGGCGCTGACCACGAGGTGGTGCGTGTCGGTGCCGGGGCGGACCTTGAAGTCGTCGCGCACCGCGCTCGCCGTCGTCGGCTGCTTGTGGCGGTGGCCGTCCCACGAGTCGAACAGGTAGTGCCGCAGCACGCCGCCGTCCAGGATCGCAAGCGGCGCGCACGGGACACCCTCGTCATCGAACGGCACCGCGCCGATGGCGCCGGGCGCGTGCGGATCGTCGCGGACCGAAAGCGACGGGTGCGCGACCTCCGTGCCGAGCTTGCCGCTCCAGACGGTCTTGCCGCGCATCGCGTCGTCGCCGCCGGCCGCGGACACCACCAGGCCGGCCACCAGCTCGCTGGCGGCCTCCGGGTGCAGCAGCAACCCGAAGCGCCCGCCGGCGTCAACGGCTTTGGGCTTGCGGAGCGACAGCACGGTCTCGGCCGCCTTGGCGGCGATGGCGCGGCCGTCGAGGTCGAGGCGGTGCGAGCCCAGCGACTCGCTGGCGGACAGGCTGCGCTCGCCCTCCTCCAGCACCAGCGACGCGCCGCCGGAGGCGGACGTCGCCTGGTCCGCGACCGCGACGCCGAGCGAGCTGACGATGGCGCAGGCGGCCGCCGACAGGCTGGCGCCACCGCCGCTGACCGTCGCCTGCGGCGCGGCCTCGGCGGCGCCTTGCAGCAGGTCGCGCGCGAGCCCCAGCACGTCGGGCACCTGGAGCGCCGCGACGGCGGGGTCCCAGCGGCCGACGAGGGCAGGCGCCTTGCCCGGGGACGGGAGGCTGTAGCCGAGCACGGTGGCGTGGCGCGACTGGCGCAGCGCCTGCTCCAGCGCGGCGGGGGCCTGCGTGTCCTGGGTGAAGTAGGCGAAGCCGAGACGGCCGCCTTGCACGACGCGGACAGCGCCGCCGGCGCTGCGGCTGAAGCCAGTGCTGGCGATGGCGCCCTTCTCCAGCTCGACGTCGAGGCTGGCGCCGGACTCCAGGTAGACCTCGACCTGGTCGGCGTGGCGGCGGAGGCGCTCGACCAGGCGCTCGGCGCGGCTCAAGAGCAGGCTGGCGTCCTCGCTCATGCGGCACCGCCAAGGAGGCACTTCTGGATGCGCACCAAGGGGCCGCCGTCGCACACGGGGACCCACTGGCCCTTGCCGCAGTAGCCGGGGTCCCCCATCCGGGCGGTATCGCCGAGGCCGTCGATGTTCAGCAACGTGCTCAGGATGTCGCCGGTGAGGCTGACGTCCCGCAGCGGGGTCGTGACGGCGCCGTCCTCGATGCGGTAGGCCTCCTGGGCGTTGAACAGGAAGGTGCCGCGGGCGCAGTCCACCTGGCCGCCGCGCGAGCCCTTGCAGAAGACGCCGTCCTTGATGCCCGCGAAGACTTCGTCCTCGGGCATGTCGCCGGCGTCGATCAGCGTGTTGCTCATGCGGACGAGGGGGCGGCTGTGGAAGTCCTGGGCGCGGGCGGCCCCGTTGGGCGCGATCCCCAAGGCGGCGGCGTGCTCGCGGTCGCACAGGTAGCCGACCAGGACGCCGTCCTCCAGGATGGTCTTGCGGCTGCCCGCGACCCCGTTGTCGTCGTAGGGGAACGACCCGAAGGCGCCGGGGACGGTGGAGTCGTCGCGGATCGAGAGGCCGTCGATGCCGAGCTTGGCGCCGATGCGGCCCTTGAAGCACGATTCGCCGGCGGTCACGAGGTCGGCTTCGCTGGCGTGCCCGACGGCCTCGTGCGCGAACACGCCGGCCAGCTCGGGGTCGATGACGACGGTGCGGCGGCCGCCCTTGGCGGCGGGGGCCCCGAGCGCCGCGACCGTGCTGGCAGCGGCGGCCACGGCCTTCGACACCGGGTCCTCGTCGGCGAACAGCTCCCAGCCCTTGGTGCCGCCCACCCGGCTGCTGCGGCCTGCCAGGACGCCGTCGCGCTTGGCGGTGAAGTGCGCTTGCGCGACGCTGCGCACCAGGCTCCAGCGCAGGTCGGCGCCGCCGGAGTCGACGAAGCGCTTCTCGATGGTGGCGTCGGAGTAGGCGGTGGTGACGTTGCGGATTTCCGGCAACCCCCGCACCTGGCGCTCCATGTCGCGCAGCAGCGCGAGCTTCTCCTCGACCGGGACGCTGGCCGGGTCCTTCTTGGGCTTCCAATGGACCGAGCCGCGCAGCGACGGCGCGTCGGCCAGGACGACCGGCTGCTCCTTCGGCGTGGCCTTGGCAAGCGCGACGGCCTGCTCGACGGTGGCCTTCCAGGACTCGCGCGACAGGTCGTTGGACGACGCGAAGCCCCAGGCGCCATGCACGAGGACGCGGACCGCGAAGCCGGTCTCGGTGCCGGCGGTGAGCCCGTTGAGGTCGCCGTCCTGCAACTGCATCCGTTGCTCGCGCACCGACTCGACGCGCACCTCGGCGTGGCTTGCCCCCATCCGGCGGGCCAACTGGACCGCGTCCCCTTCGTCCACGCGCGCGCAACCATGCCTTGAGGTTAGGCGTTGTGCATGAGGCGGGCCGCGCCGGCGGCCTCCTCCACGAGGATGGCGTCGTCCAGCATCTCCTCCAGCCCTTCCAGGTGGGAGATGACGAGCACTTGGGCATACAAGCCGCCCAACTGGTGCAGCGCCTGCACGACGAGGTCGCGCCGCTCGCGGTCCAGGCTGCCGAACACCTCGTCCAGCGCCAGCATCCGCAGCTCCGCGCCACCCGAGCGCTCCGCCAGCAGCCGGCTCACCGCAAGCCGCAAGGCAAGGTGCACCAGGTCTGCCTCGCCGCCGCTGAACCGGTCGAGCGTGTAGTGCGTGCCGCCGTCCGCCAAGTAAACCTCGAACGATTCGTCCAGCAGCACCTCGGAGTAGCGGCCGCCCGTGAACGTCCCCATCAGGCGGCTGGCCTCGTGGCTGACCGCCGGCCCGACCCGGGACACCAGATGGTCGCGGAACCGCTCCAGCAGCCCGCCTTGCCTCCCGTCCGCGAGCGCCGTCCACAGCCGCAGCGCCGCCTCCGCCTCCCGCGCCTGCGCCTGCTGCTGGTGCGCGACCGCGACCCGCTCCTCCAGCCGCGCGACCGCAAGGCCGGCCGCGTGGGCGCGGGCGGTCGCCTGCGCGGCGGCCCGGCGCGCCGCCTCCTCCTCGGCGCGGGCGGCGGCCAGGTCCGGCACCACGGCCGGCGCCTGCAGAAGGGCGAGGCGTTCGTCCGCCTCGCGCAGCTGCGCCGCAAGCGGGGCCGCGCGCGCAGCGCCGGCCTGCGCGTGCGCCAGCGCCTCGCGGGCGGCGCGGGCCTGCTGCACCGCGGACTGGAGCGGCGCAAGGTCCACCGCCGGGACCGCGGATCCAAGGTGCTCCTCCAGGTCGGCGAGCTTGCGCGCCTCGCGCTCGTGCCGCTGGCGCGCCTCGGCCGCCTGCAAGCCCGCCGTCCACTGGGCCACGCTGGCCTCCAGCCGCGCCCGCAGCGCCTCGACCGTGCCCGCAAGCGGCCGGTCGCAGGTTGGGCAGGGCGCGTCGCCGCCCAAGTGCGCCAAGTGCGTGAGTCGCTCCTGCGCCTCCGCGATGCGGTGCCGCAGCAGCGCCGGATCCTCGCCCGACGCGGTGGCGGGCTGGGCCTGCGCCACGATGCGCCGCTGGCGCTCCACCAACCGCGCCTGCTGCGCCCATGCCTTGTGCGCCGCATCCTGCGCCACCGCGGCTTGCAGCGCCGCCTCGGCCGCCGGCAACGCCTCGGCGAGCGGAGCGAGCCGGCCGAGCTCGGCGGCCGCCGTGGTGGCCTCCGCGACCCAGGCGGCGAGGTCGTCGCGCTGCTTGCGGGCCTGCGCCAGCTGGTCGGCGGCCCGCCGCGCCGCCTCGGCAGCCTCGCGCGCGGCGTGCGCCGCGACGGCGCGCTGCGCGGCCGTGTCGCTTGCCAGCGCCGCCGCCTGGGCCTCGCCGCGCGCAGCGGCGAGCTCGGCGGCGAGGTGATGCGGGTCGAGGGCGGTGGCGCGCAGGGCCAGGAGCGCCGCCTCGGCCTTGCCGCGGGCCTCGCGGGCGCGCGCGATGGCGTCTTGGACCTGGTCGACGCCGAGCATCCGCAGCAGGAGCTGCTTGCGCTCGGCGGGCTTCTTGGCGGCAAGCCGGGCAAGCTCGCCTTGGCGGGCAACGACGGTGCTGCAGAAGCCTTCCCAGTCGACGCCGAGGCGGCGCTCGACCTCCTGGGTGGCGGCCGCGTTCGAGCCGCCGCCGCCCGGCACGAGGACCTGGCCGTCGACCTCGAGGGTGCAGGTCGGGGTCAGGCCCTTGCCGCGCAGCTCGCGCACGACGCGCAGCCGTTGGCCGCCGACCTCGGCCTCCAGCTCGACGCGCACGGCGTCGCCGGGGCCGGCCTGGTCGCTGCGCAGGTGCTCCTTGGCGGTGCGCATCGCGTCGGCGCCGAACAGCGCGAAGCCGATGGCCTCCAGCAGGGTGGACTTGCCGCTGCCGTTGCGGCCGACGATGGCGAGGACGCCGTCGGGGAACGCCAGGTCGGCGTCGCGGTAGCGGCGGTAGTTCTGGAGGACAAGGCGGCGCAGCCTCACAGCGGGTCCCCCCGGAGTGCGGCGTGGGCCAGCTCCAGCAGGCGGGCGCGGTCCACGCCTTCGACCGGCTGGTGGGCGGCGAAGGCGTCGAACTCGGCCGCCAAGCCACCCAGTTCGGTGCCGCCGCGCACGTCGAGGCCGCCGTCGGCCCACTCGGGGCGGACCTCCAGGTGGACGAGACGGTCGCCGGCTTGCCGGAGGGCGCGCAGGTCGAGGCCGCCGCGGAGCGACGGGTCCAGCTCCTTGAGGCGGAGGCGGGCGACGGCGCCGTCGGGGACGCGCGCGATGGCGCCGAGCGCTTGGTGCTGGATGGCGTCGGCGGGCTGGCCCTTGCAGTCGAGGCCGGGCAGGTCGACGTACGGGCGGGTGCGCAGCGGACGGAACGCGGGCTTGGCCGACGCGCGCGTGACCAGCACGTCGAGGAAGCCCTTCTCCTGGCCGGCCTCGGCGATGCTGACGCGCTCGAGGGCGCCGCAGTACCAGGCGTTGGGCGCGACCTCCTGGGCGCCGTGGTAGTGGCCGAGGGCGACGTAGTGGAACGGCCGGAACCAGGCGGGCTCCAGGGTCAGTTCGTTGGCCTCGGCGTGCGAGAACGCGGGCAGGCTGGCGACACCGCCGTGCGCGACCAGGATGTCGATGCCGTCCGCGGCGACGGGGGCCTCGCGAATCTCGCGGCCAAGGGTGTCGTTGTCCTGGCATTGCGGGACGGCGTGGACCCGGACGCCGCCGGGAAGCTCCAGGGTCTCGCGGGCGCCCTTGTAGACGAACCGGACGCCGGGCAGGTGGCCGTCGAAGATGCGGAACGGCGAGCCGGTCTCCCGGAGCTTCGGGTGCTCGTGGTTGCCCGCGATGACGACGGTGGGGACGCCGGCGCGCGCGAGGCGGGCGAAGCCATCCATGGCGGTGGCGAGGGCGCGGTTGCCGGGGCGAACACCATCGAACAGGTCGCCCGCATGGACGAACAGGTCCGGCTTCTCGGCAACGGCGTGGTCGATGACAGCGAGGAACGCGGTGGCGATGTCCTGGGCGCGCTGGTTGAGGCCGTGGGCGTCGGTGCGCGCGTACTGCGAGTGCCCGAGGTGGGTGTCGCTGGTGTGGAAGAGGCGGACGGCGCGCATGGGACCTCAGAAGAAGCCGGCGTCCACCTTGGGCGCGGCAAGCTGCGCGACGGGCTTGGCCTCCAGGATGCGGTCCTCGAACAGGTGCGCCTTCAGGGGCAGCGCGAACGGGGCGCCGGGGGTCGTGACCAAGGCCTCGCCGGGCTCCATCATCTGCAGCTCCTTGTGGACTTGGCTGAGGTCTTGGCGGGCGCCGGCCTTGACGCGCTCGCGGTCGGTCGGGTCCGCGAGGCCCAGGATGAACAGCGTGTTGAGCTGGCTCAGGAGCTCGTCGGACAGGAGGCGGGGCTGCTGGGTGACGGCGCCGAGGCCGACCTTGAACTTGCGGCCTTCGCGGGCGATCTGGGCGAAGATGTTGCTCGATCCGCCGCGGGCGTTGAGGACGCGCTGGGCCTCCTCCAAGGTGACGCAGACGGGCGGCAGGGCGCGGAACTCCTCGGGGCGGCGGGCGGCGTCGCGGTGGCGTTCCAGCAGGCTGCGGGCCAGCACCGCGGACACCAGCAGTTCTTCTTGCGGGAACAGGCCCGAGGTGTCCACGAGGACGACGTGGCCGGCGCCGAGGTGGTTCAGGATCTGCTTGGTCGTCGAGAGGCCCGTGTCGGTGTGGATCGACGGCTGGCGGAGCACCTGCTGGGCGCGGCGCTGGAGGACGTTGAGGGTGCCCTCCATGAAGCGGTTGCCGAGTGATGCCATGAGTTGGTCGAGGTCCAGGTTCGCCAGTTGCAGCAGCCACTGGTCGCGGAACTTGTTCGACACGGCCCAGATGGCCTCTTCCTGCGGGCCCGTGAGGTCGTAGACGTTGGCGAAGTCGGCCGCCTTGATCTCGCCGGCGCTCACCGCCAAGTCATGGACGCGGCCCGCAAACCCGAGCACCGCGCGGCTGGAGTAGACGTGCAGCCGGTCTTGGCGCGGGTGGTGCAGCAGCCCTTTGTGCGGCCGGCCGTCGGGGTGGACGTTCGCGCCGCCGTCGGCGTACTCGCCGTGCGGGTCGAGGATCAGGAGCCCCACGCGGCCGGAGTCGAGGCAGCTTGCGGCCAGCACCTTGAGGAGGTTCGACTTGCCCATCCCGGTGGTCGCGAAGATGCCCAAGTGCTGCGCGAGCGCCTTCGGGTCGAGCCCGAGGCGGTCGGGCAGGGCCTCGTCGCCGCTGCGGAGGAACCCAAGCTCCAGGTCGCCGGGCCGCGGCGCCAGGAACGCGAAGTCGCCCGCCACGGGGCGCCGCACCGCGGCAAAGTGCGGCGGGATGGTCTTCGGCTTGCGGAACCGCCCGTCGGCCTGGAGGTAGCCGAGCGGGGCGGCCACCGCGACCTTGAACAGCCGCTCGGCGCGGTCGAACAGCACCAGGGGCTCCGTGCCGGGCGCCGCCATGAGGGCGCCGGCCACGCGCTCGCCCCAGGCGGCGTCGCGGGCCTCGGCGCCATACTCCAAGTCCACGACGCGAAGGTAGAACGGCGCGGCGCCCTCGCCGGCGGCCACCAGAATCTCGCCCAGGTGGACCGGCTCGTCGGGGCCGACGCGGAACCGCAGCTCGGTCACCGAGTCGCCGGTGATGCGGCCGACGTCCTCCTGGGGCACAGGAGGGCGAGGGCGAACCCGGATTAAGTCTGCGTGGAGGTGGGTGAACCCGTGCAGGCGTTGGCTTGGACGCCGCTACCTGTGAGCCACGTTGAGATGCTCCTCGAACACCGGCGCCGCCGCCGACTTCTTGCGGATGCAGCCGGAGCGGATGGCCGCCTCCTTGACCGCCGCCGCCACCGTCTTGCCGACGCGCGGGTCGAAGGTGCTCGGGATGATGTAGTCCGGGCTGCGCTCGGCGTCCGAGATGAGGCTCGCGAGCGCTTGCGCGGCGGCGACCTTCATCGCCTCGTTGATGTCGGTGGCGCCGGCGTCGAGGGCGCCGCGGAACACGCCGGGGAACGCCAGCACGTTGTTGATCTGGTTCGGGTAGTCGCTGCGGCCGGTGGCCATGACGGCGACGCTCTCGCCGGCCTCCTCGGGGGTGATCTCGGGGTCGGGGTTGGCCATCGCGAACACCACGGGCGACTTCGCCATGGTCTCGATGTCGGCGCGCTTGAGGAGGCCCTTGGTCGAGAGGCCCACGAAGACGTCGGCGCCGCGCAGGACCTCCTGGAGGCTGCCCGAGACGCCGCGCGGGTTGGTGATGCTGGCGTACTCCTTCTTCTCGTCGTTGAGGTCGGTGCGGCCCTTGTGGACGGCGCCCTTGGAGTCGCAGCCGACGATGTCCTTGGCGCCCGCGGCCAGCATGATCTTGGTGCAGGCGGTGCCGGACGCGCCGACGCCGGAGACCACGATGCGGACGTTGGCCAGGTCCTTCTTGACGATCTTGAGGGCGTTGGTGAGGGCGGCCAGCATGACGATGGCGGTGCCGTGCTGGTCGTCGTGGAACACCGGGATGTCGAGCTCGCGCTTGAGGCGGCGCTCGATCTCGAAGCACTTCGGGGCCGCGTTGTCCTCCAGGTTGATGCCGCCGAAGGTGGGCGCCACGGCCTTGACGAAGGCGACGATGCCCTCCACGTCGTGGACGTCGATGCAGAGCGGGAACGCATCCACGCCGCCGAACTCCTTGAACAGCTGCGCCTTGCCCTCCATCACCGGCATGGCGGCCTCGGGGCCCAGGTTGCCGATGCCCAGGATGGCCGACCCGTCGGAGACGACGGCGACCGTGTTCTTGCGGATGGTGAGGTTGTGGCTCGCGGACTTGTCCTTGGCGATGGCCCAGCAGACGCGGGCAACACCCGGCGTGTAGGCGATCGAGAGGTCGTCGCGGGTCTTGAGCGGGATCTTGCTGTGCGTCGTGATCTTGCCGCCCAGGTGGGCCAAAAAGACGCGGTCGGACACGGCCACCACGTTGACGCCGTCCATGCTCTGGAGGCCGGCCCGCATCGACTCGACGTGCTCGTCGGAGGAGCAGTCGATGCTGATGTCGCGCACCAGCACCTTGCCGCCGTTCTCGACGCGCACCATGTCGATGGCGCCGATGGAGCCGCCGAGCTCGCCGATGCGGGTGGCGACCTTGCCCAGCATCCCGGGCTTGTTGTCAATCTGCAGCCGCGCCGTGATGCTGTAGGAGGCGGACAGGTGGGGCATGGCGACCTTCGGGACACAGGGAGGGGTCTTGAAGGCGCGGGCGGCAGGCAACCTGCCTCAGACCGCCAAGCTCTAGCCTGCCGGCCCCCAGCGGGCCCCGCTTGCGCCTGCACCCCGCCGTCGCCGCCGTGGCCGCCCTCGCCTTGGCCAGCCTCGTCGTGGGCGGGACCCTCTACCTCGCGGACGTGGACGGCGACGGCCTCGCCACCCGCGAGGAGCTGGGCCGCGGCACCAGTTGGCGCTACCCCGACTCCGACGGCGACGGGCTTGGCGACGGCGACGAAGCTGCCCACCAGTCCAACCCGGCGCGCGCCGACTCGGACGACGACGGCGTGGGCGACCGCGACGAGCGGGCCGCCGGCACCGACGTCGGCCGGCCGGACTCGGACGCGGACGGCGTGCCGGACCGCGTCGAGCTCGGCGAGGGCACCGACCCGCTCGCCGGCGACTCCGACGGCGACGGCCTGTCCGACGCCCAGGAGCTGGTCGATTGCGACGGCGACGGCGTGCTGGCCGCCGTGCAGGCCGACGACGACGCCGACGGCCGCCCGGACGCCGACGAGGCGCTGGCCGACCGCTGCAAGCCGGACGCGGACGGCGACGGCGTGCTCGACGGCGCCGAGGGCGCGGCGGCGTGCGTCCACCGGAGCGACTGCGACGGCGACGGCCTGTCCGACGCACAGGAGTCCGCCCCGTTCAGCCCGCTTCGGGGCGACTCGCTGGACGCGGGGCTGCCGGACGCGGTCACCAAGCTGTTCGCGGACCAGCAGGCGCCCGCGTCGCGCGACGACGACGGCGACGGCATCCCGGACGCATGGGAGACCGGCGCACCGCCGGTGCCGTGGGACGGTTTCGACCCGGAGCCCGGCCGCCCCGACCTCCTGGTGGAGTTCGTGCGCGTGCAGGGCCCCGACTCGGCGCGGATGGCGGGCGGCCAGGGCTTCGCGCCGGCCTACCAGCGCGTCGTGGAGCTGTTCGCGCGCGACGGCGGCATCACGATGTCGTGGACCGAGACCGTCGTGAGCCTCCCCTCCGACCGGTTGGCGCCGCTCGGCCTCGACGTGGCCGACCCCTACTACCAGGCGGTGCTCGCGAAGGCCCGCTTCGGTGCGCATCCCTACGTCAACATCATGGTCCTCAACCCGCACATCGACCAGTCGCAGGTGCGCCACGCCGGCGTCGGCCAGTTGCGCGGGATGCTGGCGGCGGCGGACTACTCGGACGCCTTCGTGCTGCGGGCCACCAGCACCGCCGGCGACACCTTCACGATGCGCTACAGCCAGGAGGCCGAGCCGGGCAACTGGGCCGCGGGCTCGGGCGACCCGCCGCAAATCCGGGTCAGCGGCTCCAACTGGGGTGGCGCCTACGCCGCCTGGGACGGCTGGTGGACGCACAGCATCCCCGTCCTCGTGCTGCCCGACGGCAAGGTGCGCCCGATGACGCCGGCCGCCGAGTTCGACCTGCCGTGGCTGACCCATGTCATCGGCCATGAGCTGGGCCACAACCTTGGCCTCTGCCACCCGCACGAGCCCGAGTGCCTTGCCGGATTGCCGCCGGATGACCAGGGCAACGCCGCCGCGTCGATGATGAGCTACGAGTCCGGCGCCTCTCTCTACCTTCTGCCCAGCGAGTGGCGCACGGTGTCCGACTATCTCGCCTGCCCGCCCGCCGCGCCGCTTACCCGCCTGGCCGAGGGCGCCTCCGCCGCCGAGGTGTGGACCGCCAAGTTCGAGCCCGAGAACGGCACCCGCGCCTGCGGCGAGTTTGCCACCATCGCCCCGGACCTCCAGCCCATCGTGTCGGCGACCCGGGCCTTCACGCCGACCGCCCCGCTTGCCGTGCCCGCCCCGCCGCCCGCCTCGGTGGCCACCGGCACGCTCGGCTGGGCTGGCGCCGCCCTGGTGGCAGCCCCGATCGGGGCCGCGGCGGCCGCGGGGTGGCGGCGCCGGAAAGCGAAGTCTTGAACCGGCGGCCGCGGTCCTAGCCCCGTTGCTCCGCGAGTACGACTGCCCCCACTGCGGCGCGCGCGTCGACGCGCTGGCCCAGCGGACGCGGTGCCTCCGGTGCAACGGCGACCTGCCCCAAGTGTCCAGCCAGGTCGCGTGGCAGTCGGAGAAGGCGGTCGAGACCACCACCCCGGCCGAGCTGCTGCGCCCGACCGCGGACCCGCGCCACGCGGGCCGCGGGTTCGAGGGCGCGGCGCTGCCGGCCCGCGACCCGACGCGCGTCGTGGAGGGCCTGCTGTGGGCCAGCCTGGTGCTCGTGGCCGGCGTCGTCGCCTGGAGCTTCCTCGACCTCGACCATGACGGCATGGCGGCGTGGCGCGAGGTCCAGGCGCACGCCAGCCCGTTCGCGGGGGACTCGGACGGCGACGGCCTCGCCGACGGCTGGGAGGCCGACCGCGGCCTCCACCCCGACCGCGCCGACTCCGACGGCGACGGCCTTGCCGACGGCGACGAGCTGGGCCGCAACCTCGACCCGCGCACGGTGGACACCGACGGCGACGGTGTTGCGGACGGCCAGGGGCCCGACCCCGCCGGCCCGGCGTGCGGCGCCTCTGGCGCTCTCGGCGCGGACGCGCGCTGCGACCTGGTGGCGCCGCCGCCGGTGCCGACCGGGGTGGCCGGCAACCTGGTGTACGGCGTGGCGCTGTTGGCGGCGACCTGCATCGCCGCGGTGGTCGTGGCGCTGCTGCGCCGTCCGGCACCGCAAGCATTGTAGCGGCGCCGCCGGCTTCTGTCGGTGTGCGCGCCGCGCCCGCCCTCGTCGCCGTGCTGGCCCTCCTGTTGGCGGGCTGCGGCACCGACGTCGTCGAGACGCCGCCGGTGGTGAGCGACGCGCGCCTCACGGTGCACCGCTCGCGCGACGGCCGCGCCGTGGCGACCGACTTGCCGGCCGCCTTCGGCGACGGCTTCCGACTGGCCTTGGTCGCGACCCCGTTCGACGGCGCCGAGCCGACCCTCGGAGTGACCTCCGACGGCACCGTGCTGGCCCTCGCGTTCGAGACCATCGTGCGCTCGCAGGACCTCGGGCACAGCTGGCAGCCGGTCCACGTGATCCGCGACCAAGGCGACAACCGCGACCCCTACCTGTGGGTGGACCCGGAGGCCGGCCGCGCGTTCGCGGTCCACATCCACCCCGCGCGCCACTGCCGCACGCTGGCGGTGAGCGACGACGACGGCGAGACCTGGAGCGAGACGCCGATGGTGTGCCCGACGACCGACGTCGACCACCAGAAGCTGGCGTCGGGGCCGATGGCGGGCCCGCTGCCGGGCGCGTATCCCCGCCTGGTCAGCCTCTGTTACAACCACCTCTCCTCGACCCGCTGCGCCATGAGCCGCGACGGCGGCCTCACCTTCCTCCAGGACGTGCTGGTGGACGACGTCCCCTCCGGCGGCCTGCCGCTGCCGCTGGCCATCGCCCCGCTCGGCGACTGCGGCGGCCTCAACGGCGTCCAGCACCACGCCGGCGACGGCACCATCTACCTGCCCTATGGCTTCGCGTGCCAGGAGGCGCGTGTCGCGGTCAGCACCGACGGCGGCCTGACCTGGGCCCGCCGCGACCTCGGGGTGGTGCAGCGCGAGCTCGACCCGGAAGTGGCTACGACGCCGGACGGCACGGCCTACTACCTGTTCCGCGGCGAGGACCAACGGATGCAGCTGCTGCGCAGCCACGACGGCTTCGCCACCGTCGAGGGGCCGTTCGTGGTGTCGCCGCCGGACGTCAAGGGCGCCGCGTTCGCGGGCCTGGTGGCCGGCGCCGACGGCCGCATCGCCTACGCCTTCCTGGGCAACCGCGAGACCAACAAGGGGCCGGACGACGCGGGCGCCGCGACCGAGTGGCACCTGTTCGTCGGCCTCAGCCTGGACGCCGACGGCCCCGACCCGACCTTCGTGACGCAGCAGGCGACGCCGTCCAACGACCCGGTGCAGCGTGGCAGCATCGCGCTCGCCCGCGGCGAGAAGGACGGCAACCGCAACCTGCTGGACTTCATCGACATGGTGCGGGCGCCCGACGGCCGGGTGTGGGTCGCGTTCACCGACGGCTGCACCTCGGCGGCGTGCCGCATCCCGGACCAGCTCGACGCCCAGACCAGCCGCGACCAGACGCTGTCGGTGGCCTACCTGGCGGAGGGGCCGTCGTTGTTCGGCGGCCGCGTGCGCGCCGCGTAGCGCCTAGTCTTCCAGACGCTCGGCCGACACGATGAAGCCGCGCTTGGTGGCCTCGACCAGGGCCTCGCCCTCGGCGGACTTGGCCTTGAAGCGGACCTTGCCGTCCTTCGAGGCGATGCCCTCGCCGACGACGGCGCCCTCGACCTCGATGCGCCACAGGCCGGGCGTGCCCACGAGGACGAACACATTGGTGCCGGTGCGCTTGATGCGCACGCCGCCCCGCTGGTCGTCCTCCTTGGCGGCCGCGCGGGCGGCCTCCATCTCCTCTTGGTAGTCGTCCTTGGCGTCCTTGCGCTCCCAGCGTCCGGTGGGGCGGTCGGGCAGCGCCTGGATCTGGAGGCCGATGCCGAGCTTGTTCTCCAGCATCTGGACGTTGCGGCCGCCCTTGCCGATGAGGCCGGGCACCTCGGACTCGGGCACCATGACGGTGGCGCGGTTGCCGCGCACCTGGACCTCCATGCGGCCTTGGACGTACTTGCGGAGCATGGTGCTGAGTTGCCGTTCGGCGAGCTGGCTGGCCGGGTCCTTGCGCATCTCCTGGTCCAGCGGCATGACGACGACCTGCTCGCCGTAGGTGTACAGCTCGAACACGGGGCGGGCGGTGCGGACGTCGGTGACGAGGACGACGGGGCGGGCGAGGTCGGCGTCGGTCATGCCGGACGGCACCTTGACGGTGAAGGTCAGCTCCAGCACCTGCGCGATCTTGCCGGCCTCGACGAACAGCACGGTGTCCACGATCTGGGGGATCATGCCAAGCTCGACGCGGCCGATGAGGCGCTGCACGGCGTCGATGGCGCGGTTGGCGTGGGTGACGCCGATGAGGCCGACGCCGGCAAGGCGCATGTCGGCAAAGACGCGGAAGTCCTCGGTGGTGCGCACCTCGTCGTAGAGGACGTGGTCGGGGCGGACCAGGAGGATGACGTCGCCGGTCCACTTCATGTCGCGGTCCAAGGCGCCGTACTGGGTGACCTCGCGCGGCACTTGCAGGTCGCGGGGCTGCTCCATGGTCTTGACGACGCGGGCGAGGCCGTGCAGGTGCTCGGCGACGGCGGCGGCGAAGGTCGACTTGCCGGAGCCGGGCGGGCCGGCGATGAACACGCCGCGGCTGTGGCCTTCGATGCGCTCGAACAGCTCGCGGTCGAGCTTGTAGTGCTCGATCGACTTCTTGGTGATGGGGCGGACGGCGGTGAGCTCCAGGCCGTCGGCGAACGGCGGCTGGGCCATGGTGATGCGCATCGGGCCGAGCTGGATGACGGTGCAGCCGTGCTTCTCCATCTCGATGAACGAGTCGTCGTCGCGGCGCGCGAACTCGAGGCACTCCTTCTGGATGGCGCGCAGGTCCTTGTGCGGCATCGCGGTGGCGCCGCGGCGGTGCGGCTCGTAGCGGACGGCGCCCGGCTGGCCCCGCTTGACCATCGGGACGCACTCCGACTTGAGGTGGACGCTCATGGTCTCCGGGTCGAAGAACTCCCAGAGCTTGAGCGTGGTGAGGTCGGTCTGGCGGTGGCGGGGCCGCAGGTAGTGGTGGCGGAGGCCCTGCGCGGCGGCGGCGTGCGCCTGGATGCGGTCGGAGGTGACGAAGATGGCGTCCACCTCGACGGCCAGCTCGCGGATGCGGGCGTCGATGGCGCCCGAGCGGGCCTCCATCACCTCCCGGACGTGGGGGCGGTCGCCCGCGAACTCGATGGTGCATTGGCCGGCCTTGGCCATCTCCTGGAGGGCGGCCAGCTCGTCGAGGCCGGCGACCCCGGACTCCAGGCCGCGGTTGGCCTGCGCCTCCAGCTCCGCCAGCGCGGCGCGCGGCACGCGGATGTCCGCGCGCGGGAACTCCCCCGACAGCACCAGCTCCGTGATGCGGCCGTCCACGAGGACGGAGGTGTCGGGCACGAGGGTCTCAGGCACGGCCCAAGCAACGAAGACGGGGGGATAACGGTGGTGTTTGCCGTCAGGCGGGGGCGGCCTTCGCCTTGCTGTAGGTGATCGCCATCACGGCCGCCACGACCAGCACGCCCGCGAGGGCCGTGCGCAGCCCGAACGGCTCCTGCAGCACGAGGGCGCCGATGGCGACCGCGACGATCGGGTTCACGAAGGCGTAGGTGCCGGCGACGGCCGCCGGGACCTGGCGCAGCACCCAAGAATAGGCGGTGAAGGCGAGGACGCTGCCGAAGGTGACGAGGTAGAGCCAGGCGGCGGCGGAGCGCAGGGTGATGGCCGCAAGGTCGAAGCCGCGGTGCTCGCCGAGCGCAAGCCCCAGCGCCAGCATCAGGGCGCCGCCGCACAGCATCTGGAGCGCGACGCTCCGCAGCAGCGGCAGGCGGATCGGGCTGCGGCGCGACACGAGCGAGCCCATGGCCCACGCCAGCGAGCCGACCAGGACGCCGGCGACGAAGGCGAAGTTGACCGCGCCGCTGGCCCAGCCGTCCTTCGAGGTGGCCAACAGGGCGACGCCCGCGAAGCCGAGCGCCAGGCCGACGGCGACCAGCGGGCGCGGGACCTTGCGCAAGTGCAGGGCCTCCAGCACGACCATCCACAGCGGCACGGTGGCGATGAGGAGGGCCGCGACCCCGGTCGGCATCTCGCTCTCCGCGATCGACAGCAGGCCGTTGCCCAAGAGCAGCATCAGGAAGCCGAGGACGACGGCCCAGGCCCAGTCGCGCCGAGTCGGGCGCGTCGGCTCGCCGGGCTTGGGGCGCGCGAGCAGCCACAGGATGCCGCCGGCAGTCAGGAACCGCGCGCCCGCCATCAGCATCGGAGGCATCGTCTCGATGGCCCACAGGATGCCGAGGTAGGTGCTGCCCCATACGAGGTAGATGACGGCGAAGGCTCCCAACAGGAGGCCGCGGCGCGGGGCCACGCGGCGGCCAGCCGGCGCTCCTTCTTCAGGCCGCCTGCCGCGGGCGGCGGGGCTGGGGGTGGGCGTGGACCGGGACGCGGATTTCCTGGAGGGTCGCCTGCTTTGGGCCGACGTCCTGGGCTTGCAGGAACTCGAACGGCGGGTTGTAGAACGAGGTGCCGAGCGGCAGGCCGAGCTTGCGGAACGCCTTGCCCAGCTCGTCGTGCCAGGCGTTCTGGCGGGGCTTGCTGGCGAAGAACGCGGGCAGGTGCTCCCATTCCGTGCCGCGCAGCCGCTCCCACAGCGGGCCGATGGTGGTGGCGCGCCGCTTCCAGCGCGTCGAGTTGACCCATTGGGCGCCGGCGTCCAGGAACGTCCGGGCGACCGCGGGCGCGTCATGGGTCGTCGGCGGGCAGGCCGGCGTGTAGTTGGCGAACGTCGGGATGCCTTGGTCCGACAGCTTCCGCAGCGCGCGCAGCCGGGCCGGGATGGCGGGGGCGGCGGGCTCCAGGACGCGGCGCAGGCCGTCGTCCATCGTGGGGATGCTGAACCCGACCCGCACCATGCTCAACTGCTGGAGGAGGTCGAGGTCCCGGAGCACCAATGGGCTGCGGGTCAGGATTTCGACCGGCCAGTCCTTGCGGACGAGGACCTCCAGGCAGCGGCGGGTGATCTGGTGCTCCGCCTCGACGCTCTGGTACGGGTCGGTGGCGGTGGAGAAGTAGCAGGTGAGCTTGGCGCTGCGCGCGACCGCCAACGCGAGGCGGGTCGGAAGGTCGCGCTTGACGATGACGCGGGTGCCCCAGTTGCGGCGCTCGGCATGGAGCGTGTCGGGCACGTAGCAGTAGCTGCAGGCGTGCAGGCAGCCGGCGTAGGGGTTGACCGACCAGGCGACCCCGGCCTGGCTGCCCCCGAAGGTGAAGTCGGTGAGGCCGCCCGCGCCGGTGGACTCCTGGATGGCGCAGTCGCCGTAGGAGGACCTGCCGGGCCCGTCGCTGCCGAGCGTGGTCTGGGACAGCGGCCGGGCCCGCGACAGCATGGGGTGCACGGCGTCGTTGCGGTAGTCCGCGGGCATGGGACCCCCATCGCGCCGGAAAGGCGATGAAGGTCCGGCAGGGCGCGGTGAAAGCGATGGGGGCGCGGGATGGAAATCAGAGGCGCGCCAGGTCGCGCAGCGCGTCCTTGTTCTGCTCGTAGGACTCGAGGAAGTGCCGGCGGGTGATGGGGTCCATCCCGGCCAGGATGGCCTCCTCCTGGGGAGAGCATTGGAACGCGCCCGTCATCATGGGGCATCACCTCGTTCGACCGTTTGGAGGTTTGGTATCCGGCGGCGAATCCAGGCGGTGGTGCCGTCGATGTCCATGCCCAACGCGACGGAGAGCGCGAACGCGACCGCCTCGGGGCGCGACCAAACCAGCGGCATCCCGTTCTCGCGCAGGAACGTGTCCAGGGCTTCCACCGAGGTGCGCTTGTTGCCGTCCACGAACGGGTGGTCCTGGCAGATGCCGCGCATCAGGAAGGCGGCGCGGGCGGCCAGGTCGGGCGGCTGCGCGAACGGGCCGAACCGGCAGCGGTCGAGGGCGGCGTCCAGAAGGCCCAGGTTGAGCATCCCAGGCTCGCCGCCGTCCCGGTGCAGCAGGAACGCGTGCATCCACAAGACTTCCTGGACAGTGAGGAACCGCATGGGCCCAGGCAGCCGTGGGTCCGGCATGGTCCTGCGGCAGGGCGGCGCGAAGTCGGGCAGGCGTTGGCGCGTCCGCCGGGCTTCAAGCCAGCCGCTGGTCGCAGGCGGCCCGGCGCGCGCAGCCGCGGCACCGGCCGGGCTGGTCGTGGTCGCGGTCGGCGACCCCGCTGGCGCGGGCGACGGCGAGCCGCTCGACCGTCTGGCGCAGGTCCTCGCGCAAGGCGTCGTCCCATTCGACCCGGAACGTCCCGCCCGGGTAGCTCAGGAACCCGTACTCCGGCGCGCGGCCGGAGGTGGCCTCCACCAGGCGGAGGTAGCAGGCGAGCTGCAGGGCGTGGCTGCGGTAGGGCGCGTCCGGCGTGCGGCCGGTCTTGACCTCGACGGGCACGGTGCCGCTGCGGGTCTGCAGCAGGTAGTCGGGGCGGCCGGAGATGCCCCACGTCGGGTCTTCGAGCAGGGGGGCTTGGGCGCCGAGGTCGTCCTGGAGCACTTGGCCGGGCACGAGGTGGGCGGCGCGCTGGATGCGGCGGGCCCGGACCTGGCTGGCAAGGGCGACCGTCAGCAAGGCGCTGGAGGCCAGCAGCACCAGCAGGGCGACCGCCAAGGCCAGAAGGCTCACCAGGGAGTTCTCCAACAGGGCGACGGCGAGGACCACCAGCAGGATGGACAAGCCGACCAGGCTGATGCGCAGCGACCAGGCAAGGCCGGCGCGGAAGTCGCGCTCCTCGCGCTGGGAGGAGGCCAACGCGGCGCCGGCGGCCCGGTGCTCCTCGATGCCGCGCTGGGTGCCGGGCAGGTTCCCCTCGACGCCGTGCCGGGCCAGGAGCCAGTTGTGGGCGCAGTAGGCGAACTGCTCCACCTCGCCGGCGCTGGTCACAGGCCCCCCTCCTCCGTGCCAGGGCTTGAAGGCTTTCCATCGGCGCTTCGGCAAGAGGGTAACAGGAGGGCACGCCGCCTGGAGAAGCGAAAGCCGAGGATTCCTCTGGAAGAACTAGAGTTCCACGCGAAATCATCCAGCAAGCGCTATATAGCGGGTGAAACTCAGCGCGAATGCCCTGTAAGCCAGGGAGGAATCACAATGAAGGCAAACCAAGCGTTCAGCAACAACGACGAGGCCGTGTCGCCCGTCATCGGCGTCATCCTGATGGTCGCCATCACGGTCGTCCTCGCGGCGGTCGTCTTCGTCCTCGTCACCCGCCTCGCGGGCAACCAGGAGGACCAGAGCCCCTCGATCACGTTCAACAAGCAGTCGGACTCCAGCCTGGCTGGCGGCACCTTGACGGTCATCGCCGTCCAGGGCGCCCCTGACAACGGCCTCGTCTGGGGCGACGTCGAGATCAAGAACACCTCCGGCACCGCGGCCTGCACCAAGCCGACCGGCGCCCTGGATGCCGGCGACGTCATCGTCTGCAGCGCCACCGATGGCGACGGCCCGTTCTACGTCCGCTACATCCCGACGAACACCCTCATCTACACCGCGCAGTTCTAAGCGCGCGGCGTGAAGGTTTCCTTCTCCCCCTCCCTCTTCCCTTTCCCAACCCTGTTTTGTGTCGCGGCAACGCGGAACCCTCCAGCAACGCCTATCACGAGCCGCCAGCCTCGGCGGGCCGTGGCGTCCCCTCGGTTCCGCGGCGACCAGGAGGCGGTCTCGGCCAACGTGGCCGTCGTCCTCATGGTGGGCATCGTGGTCGTCGTCGGCGTGGCCGTGGTGTTCTTCACCAACGAGTTCACTGACCAGCAGGACGCCCCCGAGCAGAAGGCGACCTTCCAGGCGTTCCCGGACCCGGACGGTCCCGGCGGCCGGCTCCAGGTGGTCTCGGTCCCCGGCGGGCCGCTCGACTGGTCCGAGGTCCGGCTGGGCGGCTCGGCGGCGTGCGTGCTCCCGGCTGGCCCGATCGAGGCCGGCGACGAAGTGGTGTGCAGCAGCCCGGGCACCGTGACCTTGGTGCACGACCCCGACGAGTCGGTGCTCTACTTCGGCGAGTTCCGCTGACGCGCCTTATCTGGGCCCGCCGGCTGGCCCGGGCGTGCAGGCGCGCCGGCTCGGGCTCCTGGTCCTGTGCGCCCTGCTGCTGCTGTGGCGGCCGGGCATCCTCATGGACGACGAGGTCGTCCAGGCCGCCAGCCTGACCAGCGTCATGGAAGGGCACTTGGCGCTGCGCGACGACCTGCCGGCCGGCTACGGGCCTGTGCTGGCGGACCCCGTGGTGGGCCAATGGGTCGTGCCGCATCCCGGCGACCCGCCGGCGGCGCCCATCGCCTCGACGATGTTGAGCGTGGCCGCCGTGCCCGCCCTTCTGCTCCTGCGCCTGGCGGCGGCAGCCCTTGGGACCCAGGGCGCCATCGCGCTCGCCTGCATCGTGCCGTGGGTGGTGGCGGCCGCGTGGGAGCGAAAGCAGTCCCTGCTCGGCCGGGCCGGCCGGCTGCTGCCCGCGGTGCCGCTGCTGTTCGTGGCCACGCCCATGCTTTGGCCGCAGCCCGCACCGGGCTCGCCGTTCCTGGAGTTCGCGGCCCTCCAGCTGGTGTCGCTGGCCGCGCACGCCGCGACGGCCGCCCTGCTGTGGCGCCTCCTGGAAGGCCGGGTGTCCGCCAACGTCCGGCTCGGCCTCGTCCTGGCGTACGCGTTCGCGACCCCGATGGCGTTCTGGGCGCTGTCGGCCAAGTACCACGCCCTCGCCACCTTCCTGCTGACCCTTGCGGCCTGGCTCTACCGCGACGGCCACCGCACCCCGGTCGCGCGCACCTTCGCGGCCTTCGGGGTGGCGGGCTTGGCCTGCTGGAACGAGCTGGTGCTCGGCCTGTTCCTGGCCTTCGGCCTCGGCGTCGTCGGCCTGCGCGGCCTGCGCCAAGCCCCCCGCCATTGGATGCCGCGCGCTGCCGCCGCCCTCGCCGGCTTCGGCCTCGGGTTCCTCGCGTTCGTCGCGCAGCAGCACCTGTTGCGGGCGGAAGGGGTGGGCCCGCAGTTCCCGGTGTTCGCGACAGCGCCTCCTGCCGGCGCGTACGCGGTCCAGTCCCTCGCGGCGTTGGAGGAGGGCGGCTACTTCTCGCATTCCTTGGTGGCGGATCCGGCCGGCGGCTTGTCGGCCATCGCGCAGAGCCTGGTGTGGACCCGCTTGTCCGACGTGGACCCGGCGTTCTCGTTCCTGTCGGTGGCGCCGTTCGTGGTGCTGGCGTTCGCGGCGCTTGCCCACCGCCCCTGGCGGCGCGTGCTGCCCAGCGACTGGCGGCTGCTCGCGGCGGCCTACGCCGCCGTCCTCGTGCTGTTCATGGGACGGTTCCTGCTGGAGCCCGGCGGCGGCTACGACATCCGCTACGCCTCGACCCTGTGGCCGCTGCTGACGCTGCTGGCCGCGCCCGCCGCCCAAGCCCTGTTCGCCGGCGTGCCGCTGCGGCCGGCGGCGCGGGCGGTGGCCGGCGGCGTGGCGGCGCTGCTGCCCTTGGCCATCGTCCCGACCTGGGCGCTGCACCAGGCGCTGCTCGGCTACTGGTCGGACTACAACCATGCCAGCGAGCACGTGGTGCTGTTCCGGTACGGCGGGCTGGCGGTGGCGTTGGCGATCCTGGCGTCGCTGGCGTGGGCGCGGGACTGGTCGCGGAACTTGGTGGTGGCCGGCGTCGCGCTGGCGTTCGGCTTGCAACTGCTCCTCCAGCTCACCACGGCGCGCTACCACGAGCCCGTCGTGACGTTGCCCGGCGTCGCGGCGCCGTTCGAAGCCCTGCATCGCTTGGTGTGGAAGGCGCTGTTCACCTTCGGCGGCTTCACCGTCCAGCCTGATTAAGCGAGGGCTTTGACGATGGGATAGTAGGCCCGCATCAGGAACCGCGCGACCTTCTGGTTGAAGCTTGGGGCCACGGCGCCCGCCTCGAACCGGCAGCCCAAGAGCCGCACCAGCTGGGCGTCGGTGTAGGGATGGTGCGGGCTGGGGCCGCGGGCGGCCTTGAGCATCCGGCGGGCGTCGCGGTGGGCCCGCAGCTTCTCCCGCCACCACTGCTGCGGGATGGCAAGCAGGAAGATGCCGCCGTCCATCAGGGCGTTGAGCGGCCACAGCAGGAACCGGGTCCAGCGACCATAGTATTTCCACATCATGAGGTGCCGGTTGCGCTCCAGCAGGTACAGCTTCTGGGGCGGCGACGCCTCGTTGTATTTGTGCAGCACCACGGAGTCGGGCACGCAGACGCAGCGCTTCCCCGCCAGCCGCGCCTTCAGGCCCAGCTCAAGGTCGTCGTGGTACATGAAGAACGGCTCGTCGAAGCCGCCCAGCTCCTCGTACAGCGCCCGCCGGATGATGAGCGACGCGCCTTGGCAGTACGGCACCTCGAACGGCGGCCCCTCGACGTCGTCCTTCTGGCCGTTGCGGTCGGCCCAGCCGAAGAACAGGTAGTTGAAGCCGCAGCCGACGGAGTTGAGGATGGTCGGGTCGCGGTGCAGCAGCACCTTCGACTGGGCCACGCCGACGGTCAGGTCGGCCTCGACCGCCGCCACCAGATGCGCAAGCCACCCCGGCCGGACCTCGGTGTCCTGGTTCAGCAGCACCAGGAGCTCGCCCGCCGCGTTGCGGGCCGCGAGGTTGTTGCCGCCGCAGAAGCCGAGGTTGCGGTCGGACCGGATGACGCGGGCCGTCGGCATGAGGCGCGCGACCTCGTCGGCGGTGCCGTCGCGCGAGGCGTTGTCCACCACGACGACCTCGAACGCCGGACCCTCCTGCCGCGCCAGCGAAGCGGCCAGGTCGGGGATGAAGCGGGCGCCGTCGTAGGTGGCGATGAGGATGGAGACCTTCGGCGCGGGCCCTGCCACGGGCATGGCCAACCATCCCACTCTTAAGTGCCCGCCATCCGTCCCCAAGCGACGACATGGCCGGGCCGCGCATCACGGTCATCGTCCTGAACTGGAACGGCCGCCACCACCTGCAGGAGTGCCTCGACGCGGTCCTTGCCCAGGACATCCACGAACCGTTCGACGTATTGGTGTGGGACAACGGCTCCACCGACGGCTCGCAGGCGTTCGTCCGCACGCGGTTCCCCAAGGTCCGCCTGCACGACTGCGGCGAGAACCTCGGCTTCGCCAAGGCGATGAACCAAGCCATCGCTATGGTGCAGACCCCTTGCGTCGTGCTGCTGAACAACGACACGCGGGCCGAGCGGGACTGGCTGAGAACGTTGGTGGAGGCGGCGGACCTCCATCCCGACGCGGCGGCCGTGGGCTCTCGGCTCCTGCTGTGGCGTGACCGGCCCGCTGCGATGCCGTTGCTGCACCACGCCGGCGCCGTCCTGTCGCCCTTGGGCGGCGGCCTCGACCTCGGCCTTGGAGAGCCGGCCTCGTCCCATGCAGGGGAATCCGTGGGCGAGACGGGCGCCGTCTGCGGCGGGGCCGCCTTGTTCCGGCGCGACGCCTTCCTTGCCCACGGCGGCTTCGACCCTGCGTTCTTCCTCTACACCGAGGACGCCGACTTCTGCCACCGCGTCTGGCTTGCAGGCGGCCGCTGCCTCCACGCCCCTGGCAGCGTCGTCTGGCACCGCTACGGCGCCTCCACCCGCAGGCAGTCCGCGACGACCTTGTACTGGGGCACCCGCACCCGGTTCGCCTCCTTGCTGAAGAACCGCGCCCGCCCCGTGCTGCCCGCGGCCGCGTCGGTTGGCCTCAACCTCGCGCGGGCCGCCGCGCTGCTTGCGCGCGGCCGCCCCCGCCACGCCGCTGCGTGCCTGCGGGGCACGCTGGCTGGCTTGGGGGCCATGCCGGCGGCGCTGCAGCAACGGGCCGCGATCCAGGCAAGGCGAACGGTGTCCGACAAGGAGCTGCGGCGGCGCGGGCTGCTGCTCTCCGGCCGCGGCGTCCTGCAGGCCGCGCGGCAAACGTCCAAGGCCTTGCGCCGGCTCGACCGCGACGTTTGAGGCTCCGAGACCTCCCCGTCCTGGCAGGCCAAGCCTGGCGTGTCCTGCGCGCTGAGGGCCCGAGGCCTCTTGCGCGCAAGACCAGACGATGGATCGGCTTGGAGATCCAACGCCGTTTCTTGATTTCGTGGCGCCGCTACGAGGAGTGGCTGGCCAAGAAGCAGCCCACGGCCGCGGAGCTCGCCCGTCAGGCCAGCGTGGCCGCGTCCTGGGACGACCCGCCCCGCATCAGCTTCCTCACGCCAGTCTGGAACGTCGCGCCGAGCGTGCTCGAGGCGACCATCCAGAGCGTCCGCGCCCAGAGCGCGCCGCATTGGGAACTCTGCCTGGCCGACGGCTGCTCCAAGGACCAGCGCCTGCGCGACATCATGGCCCGCCATGCCGCCGAAGACCGGCGGATCAAGACCGTGTTCCTGCCCGAGAACCTCGGCATCTCGGGCAACTCCAACGCCGCCTTGGCCCTCGCGACGGGCGACTACGTGGCCATCCTCGACCACGACGACGTCATCGCGCCCGACTTCGTTTTCCTGGTCGCCGAACGCATCGTGGCGGACCGCAGCCTGGACATCGTGTACGTCGACGAGGACAAGGTCTCTGCCGACGGCACCCGCCATCTGGAGCCCTGGTTCAAGCCCGGCTGGTCGCCCGAGACGCTGCTGTGCGCCAACTATCTCATGCACTCCGTCTTCCGGGCGCGGCTGGTGCGGGACCTGGGCGGCTTCGACCCCGCCACCGACGGGTCGCAGGACTGGGACCTGGCGTTCCGGCTCACCGAGCGGACCGACGCGGTCGCGCATGTCCCCCGCGTCCTGTACCATTGGCGCATGGTGCCCGCCTCGACGGCAAGCTCCGGCGCGGCCAAGCCAAAGGTCTACCTCAGCCAAGAGGCCGCCATCCGGCGCCACTTGGAGCGCCTCGGGGTTCCTGAGCCCAAGGTGGACGCCCACCATCCCGGCCTCATCCGCTCCACCTGGACGACTCCGCCCGCGAACGTCCTGGTCGTCGTCTGGGGTTCGTCGCCGCCCGCCCGGCTGGCCGCCTGCCTGCGTGCGTTGTGCAAGACCACCCGGCACCCTCGGTGGCGCGCGTTGGTCCCCGCCACGCCCGGCGACCCCCGCTGGCAGGCCGCGCTGGCCGTGGGCGACCCGCGCGTCCAGCCGACCTCGGCCGTCCCGTGGGACGCAGCCCGCACCCAGGCCGACGGCATGGTGGCCCTGCTTGCCGACGACCTCTTGGTCCAGGATGCGGACTGGCTGGAGGAGCTGGAGCGCTGGACCCGCCGGCCAGGCGCCGCGGCCGTGGCCGGCGCCGTGCACTACCCGGACGGCAACATCGTGGCGACCGGCCGCGTGCTCGGGCCGACCGGCTCCGCGGTGCCGCTGTTCGAGGGGATGCAGGACCACTTCAGCCTGTTCGGCTCGACGACGTGGTATCGCCGCCACCTCGTGGTCGCGCCCGACCTTGTGGCCATTCCCGCGACGGCGCTGGCTGCGCAAGGCACCCCTGCCAGCGCCGACCTGGACGAGATGCTTGCGGTCTTCTGCCTGCGGGCCCGCCAAGCTGGCCAGCACGCCATGTTCACGCCGTGCGCAAAGGCGGTCCGCCCGGGCCAGCCGCGCCCCTTCGATGGCGGCCTGTTCCACGAGGCTGCACGCGCAGACCGCTCGTTGGTGCCGGCGGCGGACCCGTACGCGAACCCCGCCCTCGCATGGTTCCTGTCGGAGCCGATGCTGCCCCGCCTGAAGTGAGCAGCCTTATGCTGGCCTGGGGTCCGGACGGCGTGCAGGCGGAGCAGTCCTCCGTGGGGATGCGGCCCGAGACGCTCGGGCTGCGCTGGGCTCGAAGCAAGGCCCCGAAGCCTGCCGGAGGCTGCCCGGCGTGCGGCGACGCCACGCCAAAGCCCCAGGTCCTGTCGGTCGCCTCCGTGCTCGACCAAGGCCGCCTCGACCTCTACGCCTGCCCGTGCGGCAGCGTCTACTTCCATCCGTTCCGGCTGCCCGCCTACGACCAAGGCGCCGAAGCGGCCTCGGACTACTTCGCGCAGGAGAGCGGCCTGCAGCATTACGTCGAATGGGGCGCCGGGATCAGCTTCATGGTGGACCTGGTCGCCACGGCCCGTGCGGCCCGGCCGTTCCGCTCCATGCTGGAGGTCGGTTGCGGCTACGGCTTGGCCTTGGACGCGGCCCGCCGGCTCTGGGGCACGGCGGTCGTCGGCTGCGAGCCAGGCTACTTCGGCCGCGAAGGGCGTGCGCGGCTTGGGCTCGACATCCACCACGCCTACGTCCAGGACGTGCCCGCGCTCCATGGCCGCACGTTCGACTTCGTGTTCTGCTCCGAGGTCATCGAGCACGTTTCCACCCCGGTCGACCTGGCCCGGCTGCTCGGAGACTACCTGGCGCCCGACGGGCTGCTGGTGCTCACGACGCCCAACGCCCAAGTGGCCGATTCTGGCTCGGACCTGGCCACCCTGGTGCCGAACCTCTCGCCCGGTTACCATGTCCTGCTGTTCGGGGCCGACAGCCTCGCCGGCCTGTTGCGGCGCGCCGGCTTCGCGCACGTCGTGGTCTTGCCTCGCAACGACCGTCTCATCGCGTTCGCCAGCCGCAAGCCGTTCGCGACGCCCCGGCTCGGCGGGCACGGGCCGGAATACCTGTCGTACCTGGAACGCTTCCTGGCCGAGGACAAGACTCCTGACCGCCTGCGCCTGGGCGTCGCCACCCGCCTGGCCGGCGAGCACGGCCACGCCGGCCGCCACGACGCCACCCGCGCCGCCCTGCGCGAGGCCAAGGCCGCCGCAGAGGCGGTCCACGGGCCGGGCGCCTGCGAGCCGGCGGAGGCGCAACGCCGGGCACGCCTGGCCACGTCGTTCTCCGATTGGGGGCGCCACTTGCCTTACTGCATCGGGAACCTGCTGTACCACGACGCCATGCTGGCCCTGAACGCCGACGGCGACCAAGAGCGCGCCTGCCGCGGCTTCCATGCCGCGGCCGCCGTCCAGTCTGCCCTTGTGGGCCACGACGTGTTCTTCACCGCGGAGGCCCAGCAGCTTCTCCCTTGGGCGCTGTTCCACGCCGGCTGGCTGGACCTCCGGCTTGGCCGGCCCCAGCAGGCCATCCAGGCGCTCCAGCAAGTGCTGGCGCCGCCGCAGGCGATGGCGGTGGAGCCGGTGACCTTGGCGCGGACCCACCACGCCCTCGGCCAGGCGTGGCTGGCGCTCGGCAAGCGCCGCAAGGCCTTGCGCCACCTGCGGGCCGCCCAGTCGTCGCCGGGCTATGGCGACGGCAGCCTGCTCGGCGACCTGGAGGCGGCGCTCCGGTTGCCGCGGTGGCGCCGTTAGGCACGCTTGGCAAACCGCTCGCGCAGCGCCGTCGTCGGTCGCTCGAAGCCGTGGAACACCAGCGCGGCCACCGCGTAGGCGGCCCCCAACCAGACCAGGCTTTGCAGCGGACCCGCGCCCATGGTCGCCAGCACCAAGTAGGCCAGAGGCGTATGGCAGAGATACAGCGAGTAGGCATACTTGCTCGTCGCCGTCACCGCCGCCCGTGACGTCCGGCCCCAGGGGCGGATCGCCTCCAGCCAGGGAAGCGTGAGCAGGATGCCGGCCGAGACGAGCGGAAGGCTCAGGAGGTAGGCAAGCGGGGCGTCCAGGCCGAAGAACAGTCGCACGCAGAGCCAGACCCCGACCGCCGCCAGCGCCACGCCGACGACGGCTCTCGCACCGCAGTGGGCGTTCCATAGGGCGGGCCGCCAGGCGGCGGCCATGGCGCCCAGCACGCCGTAGCCGAGGGCGTCCAGGCGCAGCAGGACGACCGAGCGCGTGCCCTCGTTCCAAGGCTGCGGCTCCGTCCCGGCCGCTGCAAGCGCAAGCCGTGCGACGGTCGGGACCGCCATGAGGGCGAAGGCGGCAGCGAGCAGCGCGGCCTGGCGGGCCCGCACGAGCCAGCAGGCCAGCAGGATCAACAGCGGCAACAGGAGGTAGAAGAACTCCTCCACGGACAGGGACCAGGACTCGCCGAACGGCCCCGGCGGGAACGTCCAAAGGTTCTGCAGGAACAGCAGATATTCTGGCCGCATGGGGTAGGGGGTCAGGCCCGTCCAGAAGACGATGGCGTTGACCGCGACGAACAGATAGTAGTTCGGCAGGGTCCGGAACCAGCGTCGGACCCAGAAGTCGCGGGCCTGCGGCAACGACGCGGGGCGGCCGGGCGCGAACTGCCGCAGCAGGATGCCGCCGATCAAGAAGCCGCTCAGGACAAAGAACGCCTCGACCCCGACGACGGAGGCGCCGACCAGAAACGGATGCAAGCCGGGGTGGAAGGGCTGAAAAAAGTGGGTGCCGAGGTGAGAGACGAGGACTGCGCCGATCGCGAAGCAGCGCAGCACGTCCAAGCCAAAATTGCGGGGCTCGGCGCGGGCTTCAGTCGCCAAGGGGCCCGCCCGCCTTGCCCGGCACGACCAGGCCGCCCTCGACGACGACGCTGCGCTCGCAGAACTGCGCGATGGTCTCGGGCGAATGGGACACCAGCACCAAAGTGCAGCCGTCCTGCCGGCGCTCGCGCACCTTCTCCAGGCATTTGCGCTGGAATGCCTGGTCGCCGACCGCCAAGGCCTCGTCCACCAGCAGAATGTCGGCCTTGAGGTGGATCGCGATGGCGAAGCCCAGGCGCATCTGCATCCCGCTTGAATAGTGGCCCAGAGGCATCTCCATGAAGTCGCGCAGCTCGGCGAACTCCACGATGTCGTCGTACAGCGCGACCACTTGGCGGCGGGTCAGGCCGTAGAACGAGGCATTGAGGAACAGGTTCTCGCGGCCGGAAAGCTGCGGCGTGAAGCCCGCGCCCAACTGCAAGAGGGGCGCGATGGTGCCACGGACCGTGACCTTGCCCGAGGTCGGCTGCATGGTGCCGGCGATGATCTTCAGCATGGTGCTCTTGCCGGCGCCGTTGCGGCCCAGGATGCCGACGGCCTCGCCTTGGTGGATGCGGAGGCTGACGTCCCGCAGGGCCCAGAGGTAGCGGTCGGCCTCGGCGGGCTGGCCCAGTCGCAGCAAGTCCCGGAACGGCCGGCTGCCTTCGGTGCGGCGGACGAAGCGCTTGCTCACGTGCGCCAGCTCGATGACCGGCTCCATCACAGGAACTCCGTGAAGCGGCGCTGGGTGCGTTCGAAGACCCACTTGCCGAGCGCGAGGGTGGCGGCCGCGGCAAAGACCATGAGGGCCCATGTGGCAAGGCTCGGGTAGGACTGGCGGTAGAGGACGCTGCGGATGCCCTCCAGATAGCCCGCGAACGGGTTGAGGGCCAGGATGGTCTGCCAAGGCTCCGCGACCCGGGTGAAGTCGTAGATGACCGGCGTCAGGAAGAAGCCGACCCGCATCATGATGGCCACGACATGGATGAGGTCGCGGGCGAACACCGTGAGGGCCGCCAGCAGCATCGCCAGGCCCAGGCAGAACATCCAGCCGAGCAGCAGGATGACGGGGTACAGCGCGACCCCCGCCCACAGCTTGCCTCCCAAGGGGTAGTAGAAAAACACGAACGCGGCCAGCACGAACCCGTGCTGGACCAGCTCGGAGACGGCCACCGAAGCCGGCAGGACGATGCGCGGGAACGCCACCTTGTCGATGAGGCTCCCGTTGGCGACAATGGACTCCGGCGCTCGCGTGACGATGCGGTTGAACAGGTCCCAGTGCAGGATGCCCAAGGTCAGGAACAGGCCGTACTCCGGGGTCGGCTGGACGCCGAGGACATAGCGGAACGCCAGGAAATAGATCAGGATGAGCGCGAGGGGATTGATGAACGTCCAGAGGATGCCGAGCCCCATCCGGCGGTGGCTCAGGCGGACCTCGCGCAGCACGAGGTTCCACAGGAGCTGCCGCGGGATTCCAAGCACGGTGGTCACCCGGACCGCACGTAGGCCTTGACCGCGCGGACCCAGCCTTGGTCGTCCCCGCCGGCCAGCGCCGAGTTCGCGGGCCGTTGCGCCTTGCTGGGCCAGTCCTTGACCGAGCCCTGCTTGACGACGACCTCCAGGCCGGCGGCGCGAACCGCTTCCTGGGCGAAGGCCCACCAGGAGCAGGAGCCGCCGCTGGTGGCGTGCATGGTGCCCGTCCTGCCGGCAAGCGCTGCGTCCAGGATCTGGGCGGCGGCGTCCACGGTCCAGGTGGGGCTCATCCATTGGTCGGCCACGACGCTGACGGGCTCGCCTGCCTTGGCTTTCCGCAAGATGTTCTCGACGAAGTTGCCGCCCTTGCCGCGGCTGCCGGCCTTGCCGAACAGGCTGGCGACCCGGACCACGAGGGCCGCCGGGTCGGCTTGCCGGGTCAGCTGCTCGCCGGCGAGCTTGCTGGCGCCGTAGACGTTGAGCGGGCCGGGCGCGTCCTCGGGGGCGTATGCGCTGCCCACGGGCTTGCGGCCGTCGAACACGTAGTCGGTGCTGACGTACACCGTCCGCGCGCCCGCCGCCTTGGCGGCGCGGGCGGCGTGGAGCGCGCCGACGGCGTTCACCGCGAACGCCTGCGCCGGGTCGTCCTCGCACTTGTCCACCTGGTGGAACGCGGCGCAGTTGACGACCAGGGTCGGCTTGTGCGCCGCGAACGCCGCGGCGAGGCTCTCCGGCCGGGTCACGTCGGCGCCCGCGGTGGCGAGCCCAACGACCGTCAGGCCGCGCCCGCGGGCGGCCTGGACGACGTCGGTGCCGAGCTGGCCGGTGGCGCCGAGGACGACGATGCGCTCAGAGGATGGGGCCATCGGCGGCGAGCTCCTGCGGTTGCGTCGCGATGAGGTGCTTGTACCATTCGACGGTGCGGGTCGGCGGGGCGTCGGCGAGGCGGCCGGAGCGCAACTGGAGGGCGATCTCGCGGGCGCCGGTCTCGGGGGTCCACTCGGTGCGGTAGCCGAGGACGCGCTCGATCTTGTCGAAGCTGACGCGGTAGCTGCGGTGGTCGCCGTCGCCGTACCAGTCGAACTTGAGGGGGACGCCGCAGCCCTTGGCGACCTGCTCGGCAAGCTGCTGGAGCTGGACGTTCTGGGCGGCGGAGCCGACGTTGAAGATTTCGCCGTTGACCTTCTTCTCCGGAGTGCCGAGGACTTGGATGAAGGCGCGGCAGGTGTCGCGGACGTGGACGAACGGGCGCCATTGGGTGCCGTCGCGCATCAGCTTGAGCCCGCCGGTCTTGTGGATGGCGAGCGCCATGGCGTTGACGGCGAGGTCGAAGCGCATGCGGCGGCTGGCGCCATACACCGTGGCTTGGCGGAGGGCGGTGACGCAGAAGTCGCCGGAGGCCAGGGGGAGGTTGCTCTGCTCGACCAGTCCGTTGGCTTCGGCGTAGGTGGTGAGCGGGTTCGACTTGGAGGTCTCGTCCACCACGTCGTCCTGGAAGCCGTAGATCGAGCAGGAGGTGGCGACGACGTAGCGGCCGACGCCGGCCTCCTTGGCCTTGCGGGCGACGCGGGCGCGGCCTTCGTGGTTGATCTGGAGGGTCTTCTGGGGGTCCAGCTCGCCGGCGGGGTCGTTGCTGAGGGCGGCGAGGTCCAGCACAGCGTGGACGCCGGCGAAGTGGCTGGGCTCGACCTTGCGGACGTCGGCGCGCACCAGGCGGAGGCGCGGGTGGGCCTGGAGGTCGGCCAAGGTGTCGCCGAAGAAGAAGCGGTCCAGCACCGTGACCTCGTGGCCTTGCGCCAAGAGGAGGTCCGTCATGACGGTCCCGATGTAGCCGGCGCCGCCGGTGACGAGGACGTGCATCAGGCGCCCGCCTGGAAGTTCACGTCCGACTTGGCAAGCGGCGGGGCCTTCAGGTCCTTCTCGGAGAGGATGGGATCCTTGACGGGCCATTGGACGCCGAGGTCGGGGTCGTCCCAGCGCACCGAGCGGTCGAGGGCGGCGTCGTACTCGTTGGTGGTCTTGTAGATGACCTCGGCCTCGTCGCTCAAGGTGCAGAAGCCGTGGCCGAAGCCGGGCGGCACCCAGAGGATGCGGCGGTTGTCCGCGGTCAGCTCGAACGCCTTCCAGCGGCGGTAGGTGGGGGAGCCCTTGCGGAGGTCCACGACCACGTCCCAGATGGCGCCGCGGCCGACGCGCACCAGCTTGCCCTGCGCCTTCGGGTCGTTCTGGAAATGGAGGCCGCGCAGGATGCCCTTGCCCTTGCTCAAGGAGTGGTTGTCCTGGCGGAAGTCGCCGAGGATGCCGGCGCGCTCGAAGTCGCTGCGCTTGTAGGTCTCCATGAACCAGCCGCGGTTGTCGCCGAAGGCGCGGGGCTCGACGAGGACGACGGGCTTCAGGTCCGGATCCGGCGTGAACGTGAACGGCATGGAGGTCCCTCAGCGCTTGGCGAGCCCGTCCAGGTAGGCGCGGTACTCGCCGGTGTAGCGCTGCGCGAGGCGTTCGAGGTCGGCGCGCGCGATATAACCCATGCGCCACGCCACCTCCTCCAGGCACGCCACCTTCCAGCCTTGCCGGTGCTCGATGGTGGCGATGTACTGCGAGGCCTCCAGCAGGGACTGGTGCGTCCCCGTGTCCAGCCAGGCCGTGCCGCGCGCGAACGGGACCAGCTTGAGGCGGCCCTCCTCCAGGTACGCCCGGTTGAGGTCGGTGATCTCCAGCTCGCCGCGGGCGCTGGGCTTGAGGGCCTTGGCCTTGGCGACGACGGTGCCGTCGTAGAGGTAGAGGCCGACGACGGCGAGGTCGCTCTTGGGCTTGGCCGGCTTCTCCTCCAGCGACACGACCTTGCCTTGGGCGTCGGTCTCGGCCACGCCATAGCGCTGCGGGTCGGCGACGTGGTAGCCGAAGATGGTGGCGCCGTGGTTGGAGCGCACGGCGTCCTGCAAGAGCCCGCTCAGTCCAGCGCCGTGGAAGATGTTGTCCCCGAGCACGAGGGCGACGGGCTCCTCGCCCACGAAGTCGGCGCCGACCAGGAACGCCTGGGCGAGGCCGCCGGGCTTCTCCTGCACGCGGTAGGTGAGGCGGACGCCGAGGTCGGCGCCGTCGCCTAGAAGCTCCTGGTACATTGGCAGGTCGCGCGGGGTGCTGATGACCAAGATGTCGCGGACGCCCGCCAGCATCAGGGTGCTCAACGGGTAGAACACCATCGGCTTGTCGTAGATGGGCAGGAGCTGCTTCGAGACGACGCGGGTGCTCGGGTAGAGGCGGGTGCCGGTCCCGCCTGCAAGCAGGATGCCCTTCACGCGCGCTTCACCGCCGCCGCGGGCGCGGCCAGGCGGGCGATGCCTTCCTTGAGGGCGATCTTCGGCTTCCAGCCGAGCTTGGTGAGCTTGGTGTTGTCGGCCAGGGTCTCGGCGACGTAGTTGCGCACCGGGTTGGGGACGTAGCTCGGCTGGACGCTGGTGCCGAGGGCGTCGTTGAGCATCGCCACCACCTGGTTGAAGTCGTGCTCGATGCCGGTGCCGATGTTGTAGACCTGGAAGCCCTTGGTGCGGGCGAGGCACAGCTCGATGCCGTCCAGGAGGTCCTCGACGTGGGTGAAGTCGCGGGTCTGGCGGCCGTCGCCGTACAGGACGGGGGACTTGCCGGCCTGGAGGTCCCACATGAACTGGCTGACGATGTTGGCGAACCGGCCCTTGTGGCGCTCGCGGGGGCCGTAGACCGAGAAGAACCGGAACGCGGACACGTCGAGGCCGTAGCGGGCGTTGTAGGCGGCGCCCAGCTCCTCCATGGCGAGCTTGCTGAACTCGTAGAGGGTGCCCGGGGTCACGTGCATGTCCTCGCGGAACGGCTTGGGGCTGCGGGCGTAGAGGCTGGAGGTGCTGGCGAAGGCGACCTTGGCGCCGCAGCCGCGGGCGACCTCGAGCGAGTTCTGGAAGGCGGCGACGGCCTGCCCGGCCAAGAGCGGGTCGTCCTCGAACATCGGCGCGCTCGAGGCCCCCGCGAGGTGGACGACGGCGTCCCACTTGGTGCCCTTGAACGTCTCCAGGAAGGCGGGGTCGGCGCAGTCGAGCTTCACGAACGGCGCCTGGGACGGCAGGTTCTCCTGCTTGCCGAGGAACAGGCTGTCCACCGCGGTCGGCTGGTGGCCGCGCGCGTGCAGCCGGTGCACCAGGTTGCTTCCAATGAAACCGGCGCCGCCGGTCACCAGGACCTTCACAGGCGGCCCAGCAGGGAGCGGGTTATCGGCCTTGCGACAGTTTTTCCTCGGCCCGCCGCGCCAGCTCCGCCCCGAACGGGAGGCTGCAGGTGAGGCCCGGCGACACCGCGTTCAGGACGTGGACCGTCCGCCCGGTCTCGCGCACCACGATGTCGTCCACCAGCTTGCCGCGCCGGTCCACCAGTTGGGCGCGGTTGCCGGCGTGGGCCCGCACCAGGTCCTGCGGCTGGACCTCGGGCACCAGGAGGCGGGCCTCCTTCCAGATGGCCTTGAGCCGGAGCGACTTGGCAAGCTCGGTGCGGGCCAGGCGCAGCATCTGGCGGTCGGCCATCATGCGCCAGAACCCGGGCCACGACAGGAGGGAGCCGAGGTCGCGGGCGGACATGCCGAAGGTGCGGTAGGCCTCCCTGCCCAGGGCGAGCATCGCGCCGGGGCCCACCATCACGCGGCCGTCGGTGCGGCGGCTGAGGTGGACGCCCAAGAAGGGGAACTGCAGGTCGGGGGCCGCGTAGATGTGGCTGCGCACCAGGCCCGTGCGCTCCGGCCGCAGCTCGGCGTAGAAGCCGCGGAACGGCACCACCCGCAAGTCCTTGCACAGCGCCGCCGCGACCCGGTCGGCGTGCAGGCCGGCGGCGTTGACCATCACGTCGGCCTCGACCGTCCCCTGGTCGGTGGCCACGCGCACCCCGGCGGCGGGGTCCTCGCTCCAGGAGCGGACCCGGACGCCGAAGCGGAACTCCGCCCCCGCCGCCTTGGCGTCGTCCACCAGGGCCGCGACGTAGGCGGGCGCGTCCAGGCTGGCGGCCTCCAGCGCCCACAGGGCCTCGATGCCCTGGGCGTGCGGCTCGCGCTCGTGGATGCCGGCCGCGTCGAGCATCCGGTTGGCGACCCCGTTGGCGCGGGCCCGGTGCTGGAGCTCCGCGAGGGTCGCGCGCTCGGCCTCGGTGCGGGCCACCACCAGGATGCCGCCCTCCAGGATCGGGAGCCCCTTCTCCTGGAGGTAGCGGCGCAGCTCGCGGTTGCCGGCGACACAGTAGCGGGCCTTGTCGGTGCCCGGCTTGGCGTTGTAGCCGGCGTGGACGACGCCGGAGTTGCGGCCGCTCTGGTGGCGGGCGGGGCCCGGCTCCTTTTCCAGCACCGTGACCGGGACGCCTGCCCGCGCCAGGTGGAGCGCCGCGCTGGCGCCGACCGCGCCCGCGCCCACGATGGCCACGCCCCCCTGCATGGGCGGGCGAGGCGGCGCCACATCTAAGCGTCGCGGGCCGGTGCGGCGGCCGTGCAGGGAGACCGGGAGCTGGCGGCGTCCCCGTTGGCGGTCATCGTCGTCATCGCGCTGGTGGCCGCGGGAGCCACGGCCTTCGTCTTCTTCGCCGCCGTGGATGTCGCGGGCCCCGAGCTCGCGTTGCAGCAGGTGGAGCGCGACGGCGGCCGGGCGTTCCAGGTGACGCAGGTGCGCGGCGACCTCGCTTGGGAGGATTTGACGGTCGAATTGCTCGACCCCTCGGGCGCGGACCACGCGGGCTTCTATTTGGAGCGGCCCGCGGGGACCGTGGTCGTTGGGCAGGTTTTGGGCCTCCGTTCGGAGCTTCCGGCGGGGACCTGGCTGCTGCGCATCAGGGATGGCGGCGAGGAAATCGTGCGGTTGGCCACCGTCGTTTGAGATACGCTGCGACGCGCTTTTCCCCACCCGCGGTGTTCGGGTCCTCATGCCCGAGTACGAGTTCCTGCGCTTCCCGGCAGAACAGGTGCAGGTCGATCCCATCACCCTTGGAAAATTGCCGGACTCGGCCCAGCGGGTCTTCGGCGTCGTGCGCGAGCGCGGCCCCCTGACCCACACCGACCTGCGCCAGTCCACGGGCATGCCGGCGCGCACCATCCGCTTCGCGGTCAAGCGCCTCAAGGACGAGGGCCTCATCGACGCCCGTTGCAGCCTCAAGGACTGCCGCACCTGCTACTTCTTCGTGAGCCCGCGCCACGTCGGCGCCCCCGCGCTGGAGGACAACCGGCGCCGCGCCCAGGAGGCCATCAAGGCCGGCAAGCTCATCGAACATGTTCAGATGGCCTCTTGACCTGTTAAGAACAGGGGCCCCCAAGGCCTATCTAGGTTGAAGGAGGATTCGAAAGGGATGCTCGTCGTCGAACCCATTCGGATGGCGGATGCGGGGCAGGTGGCCAACCTGGCGCTCCGCTCGCTGCGGGAACGCTACGACCCCGCATGGCTCGAGCATCAGATGGGCAAGGGCGGCCCCTTCCTGATCGCCCGCGACATCCCGACCAACGCGGTCGTGGGCTTCGCCGTGGCCGACCAGAAGGAGTGCGAGGGCCACCTGCTGGCGTTGGCGGTGGACCGCGAGCGCCGCGGCGAGGGCATCGGATCCGCCTTGCTGTCGAACGTGCGCCAGGAGCTGGCGCGCGCCGGGGCGTTCAAGCTGCGCCTGGAAGTGCGCGCGGACGACGGCGCCGCGCTGGCGTTCTACCGACGGCACGGCTTCTACCCGGACGGCCTCGAGACGCACGTGTACTCGGACGGCGGCGACGCCATCCGGATGCAGCGCTCCTTGTAGGCGTCCGTCGGTGCGTAGGGCGGCAAGGCCCCCTTTGGCGTGGTCGGCCGCAGTGTTCCCAGCGTCTGCTCAGTGGCTCAACGCAGCCAGCGCGAACGCCGGGAGGTTGCGGTCCCGCGGGTCGCGCAGGGTCGCCTCCTCCTCGTCGTCGTCCGCGGTGGCGGCGGTGGCCAGCCGGATGAAGCGCTCGCGCAGGCGGGCCTGGTGGTCCGGGTTCCCCTGCATCACGACCTCGGAGAGCCCCTTCCCCAAGAGGAAGACGGCGCGCTTGTGGTCGGTCTTGGACTTGTGGATGTGCTGGGGGGAGACCGACAAGGAATCGTATTCCTTGAACTCCCCCACCAACGGCATCCCACACTCCTCGAAGTATCGCTTCATCTGGCAGAGCAAGCTGTGAAGCTGCAGCAGCTCGTCTTTGTGCATCCCATGGGTCGGAACGAAACCGTTCGATATATATCTTGACGTCAAAAAAGCTCGAAGGAATTGCGCCTTCGAGTTGCTACGCGACAATGGGTTGAATGAACAGGGTCCAAGCGAGCCCAAAAGCGGCTGGACAAATTCCCGAAAAACCGGCCGCCAAGGGGGCCTGGAACAGGCCTTGCTTAACCCACGCAAACGGGAGGGGCAAGCATTTGTGCCGCATGTGATCAAAAGCCGACCTGCAAGCATCGCCATGGCCTGACCTTGGCTTCCACTGGAAAACGGGCTAGTCGGCCTGGAAATACCGCCGGACCTGCATCAGCCGCCGCCCCAGCCAGTTGCCGCCCGGCCCGCCCATGCCTTGGCCGCTGCGGACGATGAGCACGTTGCCGGCCACCCGGTCGGTGATCTCCTGCGTCCGGGGGCCCAGGACACCCTTGCGCCACCACTTGGGCATGGCGCTGGCGCCGACGACCACGAGGTCATGGCCGCGCGACTGGTCGAGCACCTTGCGGACGGCGGGGCCTGGCTCGGTGCGCAGCCCCGTCATGGAACCCGGCACCGCGTTCTGGGCCAGGAGCGCCTGCCCGCGGGCCTCGGCGGCCTCGACGTTCTCCTCCGGCCCGGTGGCGTGGTACAGCAGCAGCTTGCCCTTGGAGGCGCGGGCCAGCGCGGTGCCCAGCCGGATGCCGAGCGGGGCGTGCGGGCCGGAGTAGGCCGTGACCAGGACGTTCTCGGCCGTCACGTCGGGCTTCTTCAGCCGCAGCACCGCCACGTCGCACGGTGGGTACGCCAGCAGCGGGCTGGTGGGCTGGCCGACGGTGGCGCGCGCCTGGCCGCTCATCAGGAGCAGGCTGGCGCCCTCCTCGCGCACCGTCTCGCGCACCAGGGCGTCGAGGTTGTGGCCGATGCGCACCACCGTCGTCGCGGGCACCGTGGACCCGACGGCGGCCCGCGCCTGCTGGAGGAGGCTCCGGTCCTTGTAGAACCGCTGGCCCTCCGTGAGCGGCGTCAACTCGGGCACCACCACCGGCTGGAGGAGGACGACCTCGCCGTCGAGCGCCTCGGCGACGGTGGCCGCGGTGCGGGCCAGCGCGCGCGCCGTGCTCGGGGCGGGGCTGGACAAGAGGACGACGACGCGGAACGCCTTGCGGGTGCGGCCGGGCGCCATCGGCAGCGGTGCCGCCAGCGGCACGATGGGGACCGGGACGGCGGCCTCGCGGCGCCGCACCCACAGGTAGTAGAACACCAGCCCGAGCGCGATCCACAGCCCGGTGACGTACCAGGCCACCTGCGAGTATTTCCAGAGGTAGATGGCCAGGAAGAACTTGGTGAAGATCCCGATGATCGGGATGTACGGGAAGAACGGCGCCTTGAAGCCGAACTTCTCCTGCGGGATGACCTTGCGGAGCTTGATGTAGCTCAGGTTGACCAGCAGGAACAGCAGCAGGAACATGACGTCGGCGGACACCGCGACATGGTGGATCGGCAACAGCGCCATCAGCAGCACCAGCACGCCGGAGCCGAGGACGGCGGTGTGCGGGGTGCGGCGCTTGCGGTGGACCCGCCCGAAGAAGCGGGGCAGCTGGCCGTCGCGGCCCATGGCGAAGCTGACCCGGCTGGAGGAGTAGATGGTGGCGTTGAGCGCGGTGAGCTGCAGCAGCAGGGCGCAGCCGGCGATGAGGACGGCACCGTAGGGCAGGATGCCCCCGGCGGCGGTGATGAGGGCGCGCTCGTGCAGGTCGCCGAGGTAGTGCCAGCTCTGGAGGGTCGGGTCCGGGTTGTAGGTCGCCGCCAGCGCGATGAAGGTCACCAGGAGCATGATGCCCCAGGCGATCAGGAACGAGAACCAGATGGCGCGCGGGATGTTGCGGCGCGGGTCCTGGATTTCCTCCGACGTCTGCGAGATGATCTCGTAGCCCTCGAACGCGATGAACGTGATGCCCATCGCCAGGAACACGTTGGAGAGGTTGACGACCGCGGACGAGCCCGCCGGCCAGAAGGGCGAGAGGTTGAACTGGGCAAGGTCGGGGGCCTGCGACACCTTCCACAGGCCGACGCCGATGAACGCCAGCACCGCCACCAGGACGACGGTGTTGATGACGTTCTCGGCCTTGATGCCGATCTTGACCCCGATGAAGTTGAGGAAGATGAACAGCGCCGCGATGGTCAAGGCCAGGGGGCGCAGCTCCTCGATGCCCCCTTCCGGCAGCCAGCCCGCGAAGCCCAGCAGCACCACGATGAACGCCGCCGACGCGATCGAGTAGAGGGCGCACGCGATGACGTGGCTGAACCAGGACAGCCAGCCGCCCAGGAACCCGAACGGCTGCCCCAGGCCCTGCTTGACCCAGAGGTAGCCGCCGCCGGCGTCGTCGGACGCCGACCCCAGCTCCGCGTACACCAGGAGCGTCGGAATCGTGATGAAGCCGTTGAGGAACAGCGCCAGCAGCACCGCCGGCCCGGCCTGGGCCGTGGCGAGGCCCAAGAGCACGAACACGCCGCCGCCCATCAGCGCGCCAACCCCCATCATGGTGGCGTCCACGAGCGTGATCTCGCGGGCCAGGCGGACCTCCCCTTCGGCCTCGGGCGGCGCAGTGCCAGGCTCCGGGCGGTTCGGGGGGTCCACCAAGCCGGCCACCGGGCAGGTCGCCGTAAGCCTGCTGGGAACCTCATCCGCCAGCGGCCCAGGCGATGGGGTCACGGACCAGGTTGCCGTCGCCCACGAGGTGGACGGCGTGCTTGCGGAGGCCTTGGACCACCCGACAAGGTCCAAGGCATGGTGCCGCGCGTCTTCACCGTCCAGCGTATCCTATGGCTGCCGATTGCCCGGTCAAAAACGGCCGCCCCCGTCCGCTCCCGCCCCACCGAACCGTTCAAAAGGGACGCCCAAGTCGCGACGACAGGCGGGCTAGACCCCGCCGAACCCTGCGGGGGTCGCATAGCCCGGTAGCGCGCCGCCCTGCTAAGGCGGTGGGATTTCCCGCGTGAGTTCGAATCTCACCCCCCGCGCTCAGGCCGGACCCCCGGTCGCCCTTTTCCCCATCCGCCAACCGCAGGAGTTGCCAAGCTTGGCCAACGGCGCTAGCTTGAGGGGCTAGTCCTTCGTGGTTCATCGGTTCGAATCCGATCTCCTGCACTCAACGCCCGCCGCCGTCAAAGCGGCGCCGAGCACACCGAGCAGAACGCGGCCTTGCGTTCCTCGAGATGCCCGCACGCCTTGCACCGGGCCCGGACCTCGCCGGGCTTCGCCGTCGTCCTGGCGCCCGGCGCCTTGGGCGGCTGCGGGTCCAGCACCTCGGCCGGCTGCAGCGCCGCGGCCATCTCGCGCAGCCGGGCCTCGCGCTCGCGGGCCTCCTGCCGCGTCTTCTCGGCCGCCGCCTCCGCGGACTTGCGCTCCGACTCCCACTGCTTGCGCGCCGCGGCCTCCTGCTTCTTGCGGGCGGCGGCCGACGCCTCCTCGGCCTGCTTGCGCTCGGCCTCGTGGCGTAGCCGCTCCCCTTGCGCGGCCTGCTCGGCCTTGGCCTTGGCGGCCTCGCGCTCGCGCGCCTCGACGACCCGGCGCTCGCGCTCCGCGGCGCGTTCGGCCTCGCGGCGGCGCTCCTGGTCCTGGCGGGCGGCGGCGCGGGCCTGGCGCTCCTTCTCCTGCTGCTGGGCGGCGTCTAGGCGGGCCGCCTCGGCGGACCGGTCGACCTTGGCCTTCTCGGCCTGCGTTTCCTGGGCGGCGGCAATAGCGGCCAGGCGCTGCCGCTCCTCGCGCTCGCGCTGCTCGGCGGCCTTGCGCTCCGCCTCGGCGGCGCGGCGGGCCACCTCGGCCTGGCGGGCGGCCTCGGCGTCGGCGCGGGCCTTGGCGAGGGCGGCCTTGGCGGCCTCCTTCTCGGCCTCCTGGGCAAGCCGCAGCTCCTCCTTGCGGCGGGCGGCCTCCTGCTTGGCAACCTCCTGGCGGGCGAGCTCCTCTGCGCGGCGCCGTTCGCGGTCGAGCCGCTCCGCCTCGCGCGCCTCGGCGGCGGCGCGGGCGGCGGCGTCGCGCGCGGCCTTCTGCTTCTCCAGCTCGGCCTTGCGGCGGACCTCCTCGGCGGCCAGGCGCGCGGCCTCGGCGCGCTGGGCCTCCTGGGCGAGCCGTTCGGCCTCCCGCGCCTCCGCGGCCCGGCGCTCGCGCTCGACGCGCTCGGCCTCGGCTTGCGCGGCGTCGCGCTCCTTGCGCAGGCGCTCCTGCCCGGCGCGCTCGGCGGCCTGGCGGGCCTCGTCCTCGGCGCGGGCTTGGCGCTCGCGCTCCAGCCGCGCGGCGTCGGCCTCGGCGAGGCGCTGCCGCTCCTTGTCGGCGTCCTCCTGGCGCTTGCGCTCGAGCTTGGCGCGCAGCTCGGCGGCCTTCTGCCAGGCGCGCTCCTCGCGCTCGTCGCGGACCTTGCGCTCGGGCTCCGGCACGGGGGCTGGAACCGCCGCCCTAGGCCATAGGCTTGCTTGTCAGGCCATGTCGCACTGGCGGCACAGCTTGCCGCCGGCGATCTTGAGGCGGCCGCACTTCGGGCAACGGGGGCCGGCAGGGGGCAAGGGCGGCGCTTTTGGGGCGGGCGGGGGAACGTCCACCGGGGTGGGCTTGGGCATGGCGGCCAGGCGCGCCTCGACCGCCTCGTTGACCTGCTCCTCGATGGACTTGGGCTTGGGCGGCTTGAGGGCGACCTTGGCCACGACGATGCCGGCGACCAGGAGGGCGGCGCCGAGGGCGTCCAACCAGACGCGGGCGCCCAGCTCGTCCATCATGTTCTGGATGCTGTCGGGCTGGACGTTCTTGAAGTCCCCGAACAGGTCGAGCATGGCCTCGGCGGGGGCCAGGCCGTACAGCAGCAGGCCGGCGCCCGCCAGGAGGGCGGCCAGGCCGCTGGCAAGCAGGACCGCCTTCCTGCCCTCCTTGGGGTCCATGGCCACGCCATCCCACTCCGGGCGGGGGCCATAAGGTTCACCGCCCGTCCCGAGGTCAGAACGCCAGCAGGAACCGGAACACCAGCCAGGCCACCACCGTCATGATGGCCACGTGCCGCAGCCCGGCGGTGACGCGGCCCTCGGACAGGATGCCGGCCACGATGCCGTTGCCGATGGCCTGCACGACGGCGGCCATGTAGTAGGTGAAGCGGAGCGCCCCCTCGTCGATGGTGGGCCCGCCGCCGACGGGGCTGCTGCCGGCGGCCGCGGTCTCGCCGACGGCCTTGTTGGCGGCCAGCACGTGCGGGATGAACTGGCTGTCGAGCACGGCGATGACGCCCATGAAGACGAAGAACACGACGTAGATGACCAGGAGGTAGTTGAGCATCGAGACGCGGCGCTCCTGGGTGAGGGCCCGGATCTCGTAGGCGTCCTTGGCGGCGGCCTTGAGGATCTCCGCCACCGAGCCGCCGGTGCGCGAGGCCTCGATGACGAGGCTGGTGCTGCGCGCCACCAGGTTGGTCTTGACGCGGGCGGCGAACTGCTCCAAGGCGTCGTTGAACGCGAGCCCCCACGACACCTGGTTGGCCATCTTGCGGATCTCGGGCGTGAGGCCGCCGTAGTCGGCCAAGGCGGTGCTCTGGAGGGAGGCGGCGAGGGTGAGGCCGGCGCGGCGCGACTCGGCGAGGTCGTTGAGGAAGTCGGGCAGGCGGCTCTCGATGTCGTCGACGCGGCGGTTCTGGCGCTGGAGGAACAGGCCGATGGGCGCCGCGGTCAGGAGCACTGCGAGCATGATGAGGTCCTTGGCGGTGTCGAGGTCGGCGGGCAGCGGGCCGACGCTGTCGATGCTGCCGGTGAGCACCATGCCCAGGAGCACGGCGCAGGCGAGGCCGGCGACGGCGGCGAGGCCGTAGACGACGATGGCGTTGCGGACCTGGAGCGGGACCTTCTTCTTGTAGAGGCCGCGGCGCGACTCGCGCATGATCTGGAGCGCGGACACGCCGAGGAACGCCGCGACGCCGATCGGGAACAGGATCAGGAGCAGCGCCACGCGCTGGTCGCGGAAGTTGCCCAGCTGGGCGGGGACGTTGAGCTGCCAGAGCAGGAACCCGAGGGCCGCCGTGGCGCCGAGGGCCAAGAGCGCCGCGTACACGACCGGCGGCGTGCCCGTGGGCGCGCCCTCGCGGCGGCGGCGCAGGCTGCGGCGGGCGCCGAGGTAGAGGTCCATCACCGTGGGCAGCTGCACGGTGAGGAACAGGTGGGTCGCGACCCCGAGGAGCGCCACCAGCACCAGGACGCTGAGGTCGGCCTCGCCCAGCTCGCCCACCACCGGGAGCCGCACGGCGGGCCGCGCCAGCAGCGCGAGGCCCAGGAGGGCGACGGGGGCTGCGAGGGCGCCGAGGACCCAGGCGTGCAGCCGCGTGAACCAGGCGTGCACCGCGCCGCCGCGCTCCTCGACCCGCCACTTGGCGGCGAGGGCCAGGAGGACGACGAAGCCGGCCAGGGCGAGCGGGAACGCGGCCAGCACGCCGGGCGGGAACGCGGCCTCGACGGCGCCGAGGCGGGCGAGGGTGGCTAGGACGACGACCACGATGCCGGCGTTGTAGAGGACCGTGATGGCGGCGTGCAGCAGGCCGACGCGGCGCGACCTCGGGGCGCCATAGCCGGCGCCGCCCAGCACATGCTTGGCGTCGGGCACGGCCTTGCGGCTGGCCGCCAGCCAGGCCAGGCCGAGGCCGATGGCGAGCAGCAGCAGGAGGCCGAGGCGGCGCGGCAGGCCGGGGCTGGCGGCGGCGGCCACGCCGGCGGCGGCCGCGGCGGCGACCAGGGTCCACAGCACGCGGCGGAAGCGCTCCATCAGTCGGGCCTCAGGCTGCGCAGGACGAACGAGAACGAGGCGTGGATGGTCGGCAGCGCCACCAGGATGAGGACGTTGAGCATCAGGGTCGGGTCGACGCCTTTGGACAAGAGGCCCATGACGCTGAGGATGACGATCAAGAACAGCGGGGCCGCGGCGGCGACGACGACGTAGGACTCGGCCATGACGCCGAGCGACTCCAGGAACGCCTTCTGCTTGCGGCGGTTCTCCTGGGTGAACTGCTCCGACTTGGCAAGCAGGTAGAGCTTGAGGTCGCCGCCGGAGGTGATGGTGTTGACGCTGCCTTGCAGGAACTCCTCGAACTGCTGGCTCGGGCTGCGGCGCGCGGCCTCCTGGAGGACGGTGACCAGGTCCTTGCTGAACAGGCGGACGTCGCGGTAGATCCACGCGGCCTCCTTCGCGACCTCGCCGTACACTTTCTGCTGGGCCAGCGAGCCGAAGATCTCCACCGCCACGACGCCGGCCGCGGCCATGCTCGCCATGAAGTTGAGCGCGTACGGCAGGCTCTGCTCCAGGTTGCGCTTGCGGCTCGTGATCTCCAGGTCGGGGCGCAGCAGGTCGAAGCTGTACACCATGATGGCCAGCAGGAACGGGAGGGCCGCGAACGGGACGGCGAGGCGGACGTCCATCCGGCCGCCGGACACGAGGGCATAGAGCAGCAGCGGCACCAGGCCGCCGGCGAACGCGGTGGCCATGTGGCCGTAGGTGGCGGCGAGGTAGGCGCGCGGCACCAGCGGGTTGCGGGCCTTCAGCAGCTTGACGCCGAGCTGCGGGTGCTTGGCGAGGTGCTTGCCCGCGAGGCCGCCGAACCAGCGCAGGAAGACGCGGGTCGCCTCGGTGGGCGGCGGCGTGCCGTCGCGCGGCTCCGGCTTCGGCTTCGCCTTCACGCGGCCGGCGCCCCCTCGGCCATGAGGAGGGCCTCCAGCCCGTCGGGGTCGCGGTAGTAGGCCTTGATGAGCTCCGTCAGCTGCTCGACGCTGACGCCGGTGCGCTCCATCAGGCGCTGCAGGACGCGCTGGCGGCGGCGGAACTCGGCCTGCATCTGCTCGCGCGTCCAGTTGCGGTCGTTGGCCATGCGGTCGAGGAGGTAGCTGCGGCCGCTGAACTCGAACCGGTCGGCGGCCTGGTCCCACTTGAACACGGTGTTGGTCAGGAGCTCCTTGGTGGCGGGGTCCATGCCGACCAGCTCGACGACCTCCTTGATGCGGCGGACGCGCTTGCCGTGGACGCGGGCCTGGGCCTGGATGGCGATGATGTCGAGGGCCTGCAGCACCAGGCGCGGGATGTTGATGGGCTCGTTCTCCAGGCGGTAGACGACGCTGCGGGCGGAGTCGGCGTGCATCGTCGAGAACACGGTGTGGCCGGTGGCCATGGCCTGGAACGCGACGGTGGCCTCGATGCCGCGCACCTCGCCCACCAGGATGAACTCGGGGCGTTGGCGCAGGCTCGCCTTCAAGAGCTCGAACATCCCGATCTCGCCGACGCCCTCGCCGGTGGCGCCCGCGCGCGTGACCGCCTTGATCCAGTTCTTGTGGGGGAGGTTGACCTCGCGGGTGTCCTCGATCGAGACCACCTTGGCCGCGGGCGGGATGAACTGCGCGATGGCGTTCAGGGCCGTGGTCTTGCCGGAGGCGGTGCCGCCCGAGAAGATCATCGAGTGGCCCTTCTGCACGGTCATCCAGAACCACGCCAGCATCTCGACCGACATGGTGCCGAACCGCAGCAGGTCGATGGGGGTGAACGGGTCGGGCTTGAAGCGCCGGATGGTGAAGGTGCTGCCGTTCTGGGTGACCTCGCGGCCCAGCGTGGCTTGCAGGCGGGAGCCGTCCGGAAGCGCCGCGTCCAGGATGGGGTCGGAGATCGAGATGGCCTTGCCCGAGCGCTGCGCCAGCCGGATGACGAAGGCGTCGAGGGCGCCGTCGGAGGGGAAGCGGATGTTGGAGGGGATCGACTCGTAGTTGCGGTGGAAGATGAACAGGCCCTCGCCGGGGCCGTCGCACGAGATGTCCTCGATGCGCGGGTCCACCATGACCGGGTGGATCGGGCCGAGGCCGATGAAGTCGCGGCGGACATAGTACTCGATGCGGGCCTGCCCCACCCCGTCGATGCGGATGCGGTAGTCGCGCAGGATCTGCCGCACCGCCTCCAGGAGGTACTGCTCGCGCGCCGCCTGCTTGAGGGTCACCGGGTCCACGTTGAGGCCGCGCACCAAGGCGTCCTGCACGAACTCCAGCACCTGCCGCTCGGTCGCGGACAGCTCCGGCTCGATGGCCTGGTAGAGGAACTCGCCCGTGATGCGGTTCCGGAGGATGCGGACGAAGCTGAACGGCGGCTCGATGGGGTAGAACTCGGCCTCCTCCCACTGCGCCTCGTCGTAGGGCGGGATGGCCGTGATCGAGCCGCTGCCCTCCTGCTGGGTCTCGCGCCCGAGGAACCATTGCAGCAGCCGCTTGCGCTCCTCCGCCGCCAGGGTCGGCGGCTGGGCGGCCTGCTCCTCGGCGCGCAGCCCCCGCAGGCGCTGCGAGAAGCGCGCGGCCTCGTCCTCGTCGGCCGCCGGCAGGGCGCCGGCGTCGTCCGGCATCGCCACGGGCCCTGGCTGCGCGACCGTGGGCGCGGCCGGCGTGCGCGCGGCCAGCGCCTCCAGCGAGCGCGCCTCCTCGGGCTCGACGGCGGCAGGCTCCTCGAGCATCCCCTTCATGCGCTCGGACAGGGTGGCCTTGTGCTGGAGGGCGCGGCGGACGGCGTCCTCGTCGCCTTCGCTGGCCTCGCGCATCTTGAGCTGCCGCAGCCGCTCGGCCAGGGAGTGGGGCTGGGGCTCGCCGTCCTCGTCAGCCATCCTTGCCGTCCTGCGCCAGCTCGTCCATCAGCTCCAGGTAGCGCTCGGCCTCGGGCGTGGCGAGGAACCGGCGGACGGTGGACTCGGGCAGCGCGCCCAGGAGCTGGTCGAGGGCTTGCAGCACCGGCGCGACCCGGCCGTCGCGGGCCTGCTGCGGGCCGAGGCCGGTGCGCTCCAGGCTGGACAGCACGAGCGTCTGGACGTAGAGGCGGTGCAGCGCGGCCCGCTTGGCCAAGGCGTGCAGCAGCAGCCCGAGGCCGGCGGCAGCCACCAGCAGCCCGAGGCCGGCGCCGTAGCGGCTGGCAGGCTTGCCGGCCCACACGGTGAGGGCGGCGGCCGCGAGCAGGACGCCGAGGACGACGACGGCCCAGCCGATGGGGACGCGCAGGCCGACGGCCTTCAGCTCGCCTTGGACGCGGTCCCACTCCTCGCCTTGGCTGGCGGCCAGGCGGACGGGCAGCGACGGCCGCGTCGGGACAAAGGTGAACAGGACCATGAGCGCGGCGCCGAGCAGCGCAAGGGCCGTGGCGGTCGGCAGCAGCGGGACGCCGGCGAGCACGACGACGCCGGGGCCGCGCGATGCGTAGTAGCGCTCGACCAGAAGGAGCGCGAGGCCCGTGAGGAGCAGGGCGGCGCCTGCGATCCGGCCTTGGCGCAGGCCGCGCACCGCGATGCGGCGGTCGGCCAGCAGCCGCTCGGACAGGCGGAGCGACTGGACGGTGAGCGGGCTGCCCGGCGGCGTGCCGGGGCGGATTTCGCCCAAGGCGCGGGCGGGCGGAGGCGGCGGGATGGGGGCAAGCGCCGCCGGGACCGGCTCCGGCGTGGGCGCGGGGGCAGGCTCGGGCTCGGGGGCCGTCCCGCGCGCGGCCTGCACCTGCGCCTTCTTGCGGGCCCGGAACGCGGCCACCAGTTCCTCGGTGGTGCGCTCCTCCGGCTCCTCCATTGAGCGTTCCAAGACCGGGTCTGTCTTGACGTTTGGGGATGGCCTACGGCCCCACCGGCAACCCTTTTCCCCCGGAGGGGGGTCAAAAACGCAGGACCATGGACGAGGAGGCCGTCTCGAGCGTCGTCGGCACCGTGCTGATGCTCGGCATCACCGTGGCGGTCTTCACGGCGGTCAGCATCGGCGTCCTGTCCTACTTCGAGTCGCAGCCCACCCAGCCGCGGGCCGACGTGGGCGCCCTGCAAGGCGACGGCTCCCTGCTCCTGGTGCACAAGGGCGGCGAGGACGTGGCCCTCGGCAACAGCCGCGTGCTGGTCAACGTCGGCGGCATCGAGAAAGAAGTGCTGCTGTCGTCGCTGCCCGGCGCCGCGGCGGTCGGCGCCTTCTGGGAGCTGGGCGAGATTCTCTGCATCCAAGGCGACGACGCCAGCTGCAAGTACTCGTCGGCGCAGGACGTGCGCGGCGCGGTGCTCGTCAACGACGGCTTCCTGCTGGTCGCGCAAGGCGCCCGCGGCGGCGCCGACCCGTGCCCGGGCGACCTCGACCCGCCGACCGTCAGCACCTGGGTCCAGTCGCCCACCGACCTGGCGGCGCCCTCCTCGGGCGCAGTGACGGTGACGGCCACCTTCGCGGACGGCTGCTACGGCGTCGACGCGTCGGTCGCGCCGCACCTCTGGTGGCGCCTCAACGGCGGCTCCGCGCCCGCCTACACCGACGCGGGCGCGATGGCCCAGCTCTCGGGCGACACCTGGGAAGGCACCATCCCGAGCCCTGGCCTGAGCGCCAAAGGCAAGACCCTGCAATACTACGTCGTCGGCCAGCGCGACCTCGGCTCCAACGTGCAGGCCAGCGTGGCCGGCGTGCGGTCGGACTTGATCGACGACGTCTGCCCCTCCGACGCGGCGCCGCCGACGGTGCAGGCCTGGACGAAGGACCCGGCGGACGTCGCCATCACCACCACCGGCGCGGTCACGGTCACCGCGGTCCTCACCGACGACTGCTACGGCGTGGACCAGGCCACCAACCCGACCCTCCACTTCCGCATCAACGGCGGCACCAACCCGGCGTACACGAGCACCGGCGCCATGACGCGCACCGGGACCTCGACGTGGCGGGGCACCATCCCGAGCCAATCCTGGGGCAGCAACTCCGGCAAGACGCTGGAGCACTACCTCACCGGCCAGAAGGACGCCTCCGGCCAGACCCAGACGGGCGTGGCCGACGTCCAGTCCGACGTCATCCAGACCATCCCGCCGACCTACCCTTCGTCCAGCACGGCGACGACCGGCACGGTGGGCAGCTTCGCCAACCTCCAGTCCGCCAGCGACAGCGACGCCGTCGCGACCCTGGCCGAGGGGGCCTCCGGCGCCGGCGGGACGGCGACCCTGGCGGCCAGCGGCGTCAGCTCCGCGGGCTCGTGGTCGAGCGCCAGCAACGGCTTCGCCTCGGACAACGCCTACGCGACCACGACGACCAATGGCGCCACCGTCGCCTACACCCTCGCGGACCAGTCCGGCAGCCCCGGCTCGATCACGGCCGTCGTCCTGAAGGCCGAGGTCTCGATCGTGGGCTTCAGCAACGACGGCTTCACCCTGCGCGCCTGCATCGCGGCCACTTGCAGCACCGCGTCCGCGCGCCTGACGGGCGCCGCCTCGGACACGACCCTCAGCTACACCGTGACCGCGCTGCGGCCTGGCGGCGGCTCGTGGAGCTGGACCGACGTCAACGCCTTGGTCTTGCAGGTCGCCTCCGACCGCAACTCCGGCACCGACGGCACCTGGCGCATCGACCGCGCCTGGGCCGAGGTCACCTACGCGGCGACCCAGAGCATGAGCATCCAGCTCGACTTCGGCACGCTGCCGTCGGGCACCACGCAGACGCTTGGGCTGCGCTACAAGACCACGGGCGACACCTTCAGCGTCCAGGTCTGGGACGGCGCGGCGTGGACGACGCGCGGCTCGACCCTGAGCGCCGCCAGCCTCGCCCAGTGGAGCTACGTCCTCACGGCCGCCGAGCAGAACGGCGGCACCCCGCGCATCCGGTTCGTGGACGCGACCCCCACCGGCACGACGCAAGGCGTCTTGTCGCTCGAATATGCCCGCGTGGTGACGACATGACCCGCCGCGCCGGCGACGAGGGGGTCTCCAGCGTCGTGGCCGCCGTGCTGCTGTTCGGCCTGTTCACCACCGTGTTCGCGCTCTACGCCATCCAGACCCTGCCCGAGTGGGAGGCGGACAACGAGCACAACCACCACCGCGAGGTCGCCCGGCAGCTCCAGGGCGTGCGCGCCAGCCTGGAGGCGCTGTCGTCGCGCGACGACGCCGGCCCGGTCACGGCGTCCGTCTCGATGGACGTGCCGACCGTGCCGATGCTCCAGCAGACGCCCGCCAGCGCCGAGGTCGCGTACCTCAAGGACGACGACGGCTTCGGGGCGGCGGCGAGCTTCACCTCCCCGGTGCTGCGGCTGGTGGACAACGTCGTGCAGGGCGCGCCCGACATGGACGTGGCCGGCAACGTCCACGCCGAGGTCGCGAGCGTCCACGGCATCGTCCTCGGCCTCACCAGCTCCGTGGTCGGCAACAATGACCACGCCTTCGTGCAGGTGGCGGCCACCGACGGCGCCAGCACGGTGACGGCGCGGCTGCTGCACTCCGGCCAGTCGGGCTCGACCACGTGCGACAACACGGCGGAGTTGCGGCTGGAGACCACGACCTCCTCGGGCACGACCTACCAGCCGCTGCTGTGCGACATCAACAACGACCTGCCGCTCTACCGCATCGACGTGACGGGGGCCGCCTACACCTTCGCGGCGGCGGTGGCCCGGCTGGAGCCGCCCCTGACCCTGACGTTCACCGACGGCGGCGTCGGCGCGGTGGTCGTCGGCACCTACTCCGCGGTGTGGGAGAACACGGACGGCTGGATGCAGAGCACCGGCACCGGCCAGTCGGGCAGCTACAGCTTCACCCAGTCCGGCGGCCGGCTGGAGTACGACCCGTCGTACCAAAGCTTCGTGGACGAGTCGCTGTCGTTCGAGGGCGGCGCCGTGGTCGCCTCCCAGGGCGAGCGGCAGGCGGTCGTGGCCGAGCCGGCGTTCGCGCTCGACGTCGACGGCAGCGACGGCTTCCTGCAATGGACGCTGGTGCAGCTCGACGGCAGCGGCGCCCTTGCCGGCGCGCGCTCGGCGACCATCACGGTCGGCCACACCGAAAGCTCGGACGTCGTGCTCACCGCCACCGGCGCCACCTTCACGCTCACGACACCGAACGCCGCCGCCTGGCGGTCGTTCCTGGCGGAGCAGGTGCTGGTCGCGGGGGCAAGCGCGGCGGCGACCGTCGGCGGCAGCGGGGACATGGCCACGCTGACGCTGGCCTCGTCCGGCGGCGTCAGCCTGTGGTCGCTGCACCTGCGGCTCATCGAGGGAACGGTCCAGGTCTCCTGATTCGCTTCTTATAAGGGGGGCGGACTGGCGAACCTGGCCATGGCCATCGCACGCTGCGAGACCGGCATCACCGAGCTGGACCAGATCCTGCGCGGCGGGCTGCCGCTGGGGAACGTGGTGCTGCTGGCGGGCGGCCCGGGCATGGGCAAGACCACCCTGACCCTGGAGTTCCTCGCCCACGGCGCCGAGCGCGGCGAGCAGGGCCTGTTCTTGTCCGTGACCGAGCCGGTCAACGTCCTGGAGCGCAACGCCAAGGAGTACCAGTTCCTCGACCCCAAGTTCCTGACGCAGGGCCTCATCCGGTTCGTGGACGTGCGCGCCATGCTCCTCAAGATGGGGATGGTGACGGTCAACGAGTACCGCCTCCAGAACGGCGAGGCGCTGGTGGAGGCCATCGCGGGCATCGTCAAGCAGTACAAGGTCAAGCGGCTGGTCATCGACTCGATCACGGCCATCTGCCAGCGCCTGGAGGACCAAGGCCGCATCCGCGACTTCGTGTTCCGCCTCGGCCTCGCCCTGTCGCAGCTGGAGTGCACCACCTTCCTGACCTCCGAGACCCCGCCGCGCGAGCTGCGCTACAGCATGTTCGGCGTCGAGGAGTTCATCGCCGACGGCATCATCCTGCTGTCCGAGATGGAGCGCCACAACGACCTGGTGCGCACCCTCCAGGTGATGAAGATGCGCGGCACCGACCACAGCCGGGCCAAGTTCATGATGGACATCTCCGAGTTCGGCATCAGCCTGGCCCCGCTCCTGAAGAAGTTCGGCGACACGAGCGCGTGACCAGATGGCCGCCGACAAGGTCAGCACCGGCATCGAGCCCCTGGACGCGTTCCTCAAGGGCGGGCTCCCCAGGGGCTTCACCACCCTGCTCTTGGCCCCCGCCGGCTCCGGCGCCGAGATCTTCGCCAAGCAGTTCGCCGCCGGCCACGACGAGCAGGTCATCTACGTCACCACCGACGAGTCGGTCGGCGAGGTCGAGGCCATGGTCGCCGAGGCCCGCTGGGACTTCAGCCGCGTCCAGGTCGTCGACCTGCAGACCCAGTTCGCCGACGCGATGCTGGAGGCGCAGCAGAAGGCCCGCGACGGCTCGGCCGCAGGCGGGCCGCGGCGCACCTTCGACCCGCGCGAATTGGTCGAGGGCACCTCCAGCTTCGACCTGCTGCGCCCCTCGCGCCAGCACACGGGCGACGACCCGGACGCCGGCACCGACTACCTCGGCCGGCTGCTGGACCCGTACTCGCGGCTGCGCCCGCCCAACCGGGTCATCGTCCACTCCATCGACTTCTTCCTCAACCTCTACCCCGTCGAGCGCGTCGTGTCGGTGCTGACGGCGCTCAAGGCCGCCAACTCGCGGCAAGCCGGCCTTCTGCTGCTGGTGCTGTCCAAGGGTGCCCACGGGCCGACGGTGGAGCGGCGGCTGGAGCTGCTGGCGGACTGCCTGATCGAGCTGGAGGTCACCCGCAAGGGCACCACGTTCGAGCGCTTCTTGATGGTGAAGAAAGTCAAGAACCGCAGCTACGGCATCGGCGTCTCGACGTACGACATCACGCCGCAAGGGTTCCACCTGGAGACGCTGGAGCGGATCGTCTAGCGTCCCGGACGGGGCTTCCGTGGCGGCAGCTCGCGGAACGTCCAGATGCGGCCCCAGCTGAAGTCGTCGAGGTCGCGCACGGGCACCGCGGTGCGCCGGAACCGCCGCCCGGACACCACCAGCTCGTCCTCCTCGCCGGGGTCCTCGTACAGGAAGCGGACGCGGGCCTGGAAGCGGGCCGGGTCGTCCACGAGGGCAAGCAGCGCCTGGCCGGTCCAGCGCGAGGGCGAGGTGGCGCCGTCGAGCATCGCGACCTCGCACATCTCCAGCAGGCGGCGGTTGCAGGCGACCACCTCGCCGGCGTCCGAGACCACCAGCACGCCGTCGGGCGACGCTTCCAGGTGCGCCTCCAGCACGCGGGTCTGGCGGCGCAGCACGTCCTCCGCCACGCGGCGGCCCATGACGGTGCCGAGCTGGCGGGCGACGGACTCGACGACGCGCACCCAGCGCTCGGCGTCGCGGGCCACGTCGGTGAGGAACACCAGCACGGCGACCAGGCGGCCGTCGTTGAGCACCGGGACGGCGCACAGCGCGCGGAAGCCGGCGGCCTTGGCGGCGGCGGCGCGCTGGAACTGCGGCTCGTGGACGGCGTCGGGCCACCACACCGTCTTGCGGGTCTGCCAGGCGAGGCCGGCCGCGCCGACGCCGGGGGGGAACTCCAGCTTGGCGCTGAGGTGGCGGAACTTCTTCGCCTTCTCCGAGGTGGTGAACCACGACTCGCTGGCGACCAGCGTGGTGGCCTCGGGGTTCGGGACCCAGGCCTCGCCGTAGCTCCAGCCGGCGGCGCGGCAGATCTTGCGGAGGCTGGCGCCGAGGACGGCGGGGAAGTCGCCGGCGCCTTCGAGCTCCAACGCCATCTCCTGCACGAGACGCAGGCCCTGCTCGGCGATGCGCTCCGCGGTGATGTCCTCAAGGTGGCCCTCGTAGTGCACGCGGTTGCCGTCGGCGTCGCGCACCAGGCGGCTGCTGCCGCGCACCCACACGATGGCGCCGTCGGCGCGGCGCATCCGCAGCTCGTAGCTGGCGGCCCCCTCGCGCTCCAGCCGCTCCAGCAGGACGCGGCGGTCGTCGGGGTCGACGTAGAGGTCGCGCAGGTTGACGGCGCGCAGCGCGTCCTCGTTGGCGTGCCCGAGCATCCGCACCAGGGCCGGGTTGGCGTCCTCGATGGTGCCGTCCGGGCGGGTGCGGAACAGGCCGACCGGCACGCGCTCGAACAGGCTGCGGTAGCGCGCCGCGTCGTCCTCTGGCACGGCTCAGGGCTCCACGGGCTTGGGCTGGGTGATGCGGTAGAGCTCGCGGGCCACGAGCGCCAGGGCCATGAACGCGGCGATGGCGACCAGCACCTGGACGTAGAGCAGGATGGCCTCGGTCGAGAGCGGCAGGACGGCCATGAGGGCCAGGCGGCTGCCGGCGAACGCGCTGCCGACCACGACGAGGTAGTACACGAGGGCGCCGACCAGGGCGAGGCGGAGGTAGCGGGCGCTGCGGCGGAAGCTGCCGAACGCCTCGCGCTCGTAGGCGCGGGTGCGCAGGTAGGCGACCAGGGCGAACGGCAGCGGCGACAGCAGCAGCGCGACGGCCACGGGCAGCATCGCCTCGTTGATGTCGAGGTCGCTCACGCGCCGCACCACGAGCGTGTACTGGCCGTCGCCGTGGCGGGTCAGGATGGGCTCCGCGACCGTGACCTGGACGTAGTCCTGGCCCTGCTCGCGCAGCGGCTTGAAGCGGTCGTAGCCGACCTCGCCGGCGGCGACCCGGGTGCCCGCCTGGTCGAGGACCGCGCCGCCCGGCGCCTCCACATGGATGAACTCCCAGCCGGGGGCGAGGCGGAAGCGCAGGTCGTTGCGGTAGCCCTCCTCGGAGCGGGCCGTGACGGTGGCGGCGACGCGCAGCTCGTCCACCTGGAGGTCGCCGCCCGAGCCGTCGCGCAGCGCGGTGTTGGCCGCAAGCGGGATGCCGGAGAACTCGACGATGATGCCCTCGAGGGTCGAGGCGTAGGAACTGCCGGTCGGGAACCCGGGCGCGAACACCTGGCCGGCATCGGCCATCGACCAACGGACGCGCAGCGTGCCGGCACCTTCGGGCCGGACGGCGGGGACCTCGAAGATGGTCGACTGGGCGCCGGTGGAGTTGGTGGGGAACAGCGTGAGGGGCGGCTGCTCGGCGCCGTCGAGGGCGACCTGGACGGTCTGCTCGAAGTCGATGCCGGCGCTGACCTCCTCCTGGAAGACGCTGAACAGGCTGATGACGCGGTCTTGCAGGAAGCGGACGTGCAGGTGGTCGGTGCCGGCGGGGATGGGCATCTCCAGCGTGACGTTGCCGCAGCCGCGCGTGGCGTAGCCTGGGGTGAACACGGGGACCTGCTGCGGCGCGGGGTCCTCCTCGCGGAAATGGACGGCCTGGCGCTCCAGGTCGCGCTCCAGCGAGGCGCCGGTGCAAGCCTGGAGGCCGAGGCCGGCGACCTGGATGTCGGCGAACTGGTCGAGGACCACGAAGCGGACTTCGGGCTCTTGGGCGGCGCCGGGCACGGGCACAAGCAGCAGGGCCACGGTCGCGAGGAGGGTCGTTCGGTTCATGCAAGGCCTCGTTCGATCTCGATGCGTTCGTCGGTGAAGCCGGACACGCGCTCGTGCAGCAGGCGGCCTTCCTGGGTGTCGCGGATCACGAAGTCCCCGGGGATGCCTTGCGTGCGGAGGCGGTTGGCGAGGTAGTGGCTGAACTCCTGCACCGGCGGGATGCCGTTGTAGAGCGCCAGCGTGTTGAGGGAGTCGATGACGACGCAGGCCTTGGCGCCGAGGCGGCCGGCGACCTGCTCGATGCGCATGGCCATCATCTCCAGCATCGTCGGGGATTGCAGGAACAGGGCGTTGCGCGGCGGGTTGGCGGGCACGCGGCCGTCGAGGCAGCTCACGACGTCGAGGAAGAACACCTGGGAGGAGTCCACGTTGGCGCGCTGGAACGCCTTCTCGAGCGTGGGATAGGGCCGGTCGGCGGCGAGGTAGAGCACGGCATGCCCGTCGGACTGGAGCTGGCGCACGTGGGCGGCCACCGCCTCGACGTGCCCCTCGTGGGGAGGGACCAACACCCGAATCCGCTTCACTCCAAGACCTGCCGACGCGCGTCGAGCCTGAGACTTAGATATATAAAAGTCGCAGGTCCCTTTTATAGCGGGTGGGAGTGGCGGCCATATGGAGGGGCAACAGGGGACCGAAGCCACTCCGGCAGCTTCGGCCGCGGCAACCGTCGCCGGCACCCCGCCCGCCATCGCCCGCACGGTGCTGGAGCTGATCGCGACCGTCATGGACGCCAGCTTCGAGGCGCTGGGCGAAGGCGTCATGCTCGGCACCATGCCCGCCTACCTGGAGCGGTTCGGTGCCAAGAACGCCCGCCACATCCGCCGCCACTACGTCGAGACCGACGCCACCCGCGGCGCCGTGTCCGCCTTGGCCCCGCTCAACTTCGTCTCCGCCCTCACCAGCACGCCGTTCACCATGGCCGAGGCCGGCCCGGAGCAGGCCACCAAGCGGCTGCACGCCTGCGAGTTCGCGGCCGCGTTCCAGCACAAGACCCCGTTCGGGCGGGCCATGATCTGCCAGCTCCACCGCGCCGTCTACCAAGGCTCGGTCAACGGCCTGCTGCAGCCCGGCCAGCCCGGCTACCAAGTCCAGCTGCGCTCCCGCATCCTGTTCGGCGACCGCTCGTGCGACTTCCTGGTCACCAGCGACGCCCCGCGCGACCAAGCCACCGACCCTGGCGGCCAAGTGCTCGCGACCCCGACGCCCGAGCAGCGCGAGGCCGACTCGCTCCACTTCTACATGGCGATCCTGGTGGCGTTCGTCGACTACCTCACCGAGGTGATGCCGCCCGAGGCCGCGCACAGGCTGCTCGACGACTGCGCCAGCAAGGTGGGCGTCAAGCTCGCCCCCATGTTCCCCGCCGACAGCCCGTACAAGCTGGCCCGCTCCATCCTGGAGGCGGGCGGCCGCACGGTCGAGGCGTCCCCGTTGCCAGTGCTGCGCGTGACGGCGTGCCCGTTCGCCGGCCCGATCCGCGCCATCGCGAAGCATGGCGACGAGGCCGCGGTGCGCGAACGCCGCCTCAACGCCTGCCGGCTGTGCCATGGCGTGCTGCGTGGGGCTGTGGCCACGCAAGGACTTATGGGGGTCGAGCGCGCCTCATGCCTGACCGTGGGGGACGCTGACTGCCGCTTCCGCATCGTCCCCGTGGTCCCGGGGGTGCGAGCTTGACCACGATGCAGGCCCAGCGCCCGGTGCTGCAGGAGTGGCCCGACGACGGCATCCTGCTGGTCGTGACCTCGAGCACCGACTACCGGCAGGCGGTCCACCGCATCGTGCGCCTGCTGACGCAGCGCTTCCCCAAAGGCGTCTACCTGACGGCCAACCGGCCGCACCACTTCCTGCGCGACGCCTTCGCCGAGGACGGCGTGCCCCGCGACGCGCTCCAGTACGTCGACTGCGTCTCCGGCCTGACCGGCATCATGCCGCCGCCCGAGCCCGGCGTGCTCTACATCGAGAGCCCGACCATGCTGGAGAAGACCGCCATGCGCACCGAACAACTGCTGCGCCGCCAGCCGCAGGGCGAACGCTTCCTGGTGGTGGACTCGCTCTCGACGCTCACGGTCTACAACGGTGTCGCCGCCGTGGCCGAGCTGACGCACAACCTCGTCAACCGCCTCCGGATGCAGCAGATCCCCGCCGCCTTGGTCCTGGTGGAGAAGCAAGCCGGCGACTCCCTGCTGGACGCCGTCCGGCCCCTGTGCGACGGCGTCGTGCGGCTGTAGCAAGACTTACGTCGCAGCCAAGGTCGGACCCGCCCATGGAAGGGGCAGGCATCCTCCACGCCTTGTGGCTGTTCCTGCCCGCCTACCTCGCCAACATGGCGCCCGTGTTCGTCGCCAAGCTCGTCCCCCAATGGACGGCGCCCATCGACGGCGGCCGGGTCCACGCCGACGGCCACCGCGTCCTCGGCGCCGGCAAGACCTGGCGCGGGCTGGCCGGCGGCGCCCTATTCGGCGCCCTCACGGCCGTCGCCGTAGCGGCGATCGCCCAGCACTGGGCCTTCATGCACGGCTGGGACTACGGCGCAAGCCTCGGGACGCCGTGGTGGAGCATCGCCCTCTTTGGCGGCATCGTGGGCGCGATGGCCCTGGTCGGCGACGCCGTCAAGTCCTACTTCAAGCGGCGGCGGCGCATCGCGTCCGGCGGCCCCTGGTTCCCGTTCGACCAGCTCGACTTCGTGGTGTTCGCCCTGGTGGCGTTCGTCCTTGGGTCGCCCCTCTTGGCCGAAGGCTGGGTCTGGCACGCGCTCCTGGACGACTGGCTGGTGCTGACGACCATCCTGGTCCTGACGCCGGCGCTGCATTTGTTGGTGAACCGGATCGGGTTCTGGCTGGGGTTGAAGAAAGTGCCCTGGTGAGCGGACAAACCGCCTCCGGGCGGTTTGTCCGCCTTCCTCAGGCCAGGGGGCTCCGCCCCCTGGACCCCCGCGACGAGGGGGCCGCTCCTCGCGCCGGCGCGCCGCACTCACGCGCGCTGCGACCCCCGGTGCGCCCTCAAGACTGGTGACGAGCGCAGTAGCTCGTGCCTTCCACCGGCTTGAGCTTGCACGGCGTCCCGGCCTTGGTCGTGGCTTGGCAGGTCGCGGGCTTTGGCGCCGCCTTCTTCGCGGCGGCCTTCTTGGCCGGCTTCTCGACGGTGAGCGTCGTTTGGGCGACGGCCTTGCGCGGTTTCTTCGTCGCGACGGCCGGCTCGGCCGCCTTGCGGGCCCGCTTCGGCTTGGCGGCGGGCTCCGTCGGCATCCCGTCGGCGCCGAGCACGAAGCTGCGGCGCTCCGGGCGCGGCACGGCGAACGGGTCGACCAGCGGCAGCTCGCGCAGCTCGAACTCCTCCACCGTGGGGCGCTTGCGGCCGCGCCGGCGGCGCCGGCCGCCGCCGTCGAGGAAGATGTCGGGGATCCGCTGCGGCGGCTCGGGCGCAGGCGGGCGCGGCGGCGGCGCCACCGGCTGCGGCCGGGGCGCCTGCTGGGGCGGCGGGGCGCGCGGCCGGGTCTCCTGCGGCTCGCGCACCTCGCGGGGGCCGTCGCGCCGGTCGCGGCGGTCGTGGCCGCGGCGGCCGAAGCGGTCCTGCCACTCCCCGCCGCCGCGGCCCTGTGGGCGCGGGTCGGGGTAGTGGAACCGGACCTTCTCCAGGCTGTCGAGCAGGTCGGAGAACGCCGCGTTGTCCTTGAGGGTGCGTTCGTCGCCGACGAGGACGAAGTTGCGCTTGGCGCGGGTGACGGCGACGTTGAGGCGGCGCTCGTCCTCGAGGAAGCCGAGGCGGTGCTGCGGGTTGCTGCGGACGGTCGAGTAGAGCACGACATCCCATTCGCGGCCCTGGGCGCCGTCGACGGTGTTGACCTCGATGTCGGGGAGGCGGCGCCGGATGGCCTCGCGCTGCGCCTGGTAGGGCGTGAGGACGGCGATGGTCCAGGAGCGGTCGCGGCACTCGGGGCGGAACTTGTCCACCAGGACGGCGATGGCCTCGACCTCGAAGTCGTTGGAGATGGAGCCGTTGCGGGCGCGCTCGTTCTCGCGGCCGGTGACGTGCTGGAACGCGGCGGCGGGGACGTCGGGGAGGCCGTCCTGGGCGGCGGCGCCGGGGTCGGTCTGCAGCCTGGACTCGTAGTAGCGCTTGTTGCTGAACGCGACGATGGGCTCGCGCATGCGGAACTGGGTGTCCAGCAGGCGGGTGCGGTCGCGGCCGGTGAGCTGCTCGATGCGCTCGAACAGCGTGACGTCGAGGCCGGCTTCCTTGGCGTCGATCGACACCACGGTGGGCGGCAGCTGCTTGGGGTCGCCGGCCAGGACCAGGCGGCGGCCGCGCAGCACGGCGCACAGCGAGGACGGCGCGGTCGCCTGCCCGGCCTCGTCGTGGATGACGTAGTCGAAGATGAACGGCGTCATGCCGCCCTTGGGGTCGATGTAGCGGAAGGCGCCGTAGTTGGTGGTCGCGACCACGATGCCCTGCTCGGCGGCCCAGCGCACGAACAGCGGGGCGTCGAGCGGGTCGATGCGGGCGGGCAACGCAGCCTCGTCGCGGATGTTGGGGGCGTGGCCGACGCGCACCACCAGGCCGCCGTTGCGGCGCAGCCCGACCACCAGGTTGTCGACGGCGGCGTTGGAGTCGGCCGTGACCAGGACGGAGTGGCCGGCGCGCGCCAGCGCCATCGCGAGGTGGACGAGGGTGTGGGTCTTGCCGGTGCCGGGCGGGCCATGCACCAGGCGGACGCGGCCGCCGGACAGGACGCCGTTGATGGCGTCGCGCTGGCTCGTGGTGAGCGGCTCGTCGCCCGACAGCCCTTGGCGGATCTCGCCGGGCGGGTCGGTTTCTCCCAGGAGGGCGGCGCGCAGCAGGCCGTCAGGGCCGTCGTCGACCGGCGTCGTGGCGGACAGCGCGCGCACGGCGCCCGCGGCGGCGGCGTGGTAGGCCTCGAACACCTTGGCGTCGAACACCAGGTTGACGGTGAGGGCGCGGGGCAGGTTGTGGCGGGGCGCGCCGCCGGGGAACTCGATGGCGACCCGGCGGCTGGTGATGCGCGACACCAGGCCGCGGCACAGCTCGGAGCGCTCGCCGTGCTCGACGATGGCGACCTCGGAGCCGGGCGCGATGTTGGTGAGCGGCAGCCGGCCCTCCTTGGCCTCCAGGGTGAGCGAGTCGGCGCCGCGCTCGGCCACGAACAGGTTGGGCAGGGCGACGCCTTCGCGGCGGCGCTCGCGCTCGGGCTGGCGGGCGTGCATGTCCGCCAGGAACTCGCGCTCGTGCTCCTCGGCCAGGCCCAGCGCCTGGTTCCACTCGGCAAGGACGCCGGCGGCGGCGCCGCGGTCGCCGGCCGCGATGCGGGTCTTGTCGGGGATGCGGGTGAGCTTGGCGTCGTCGAGCGGGCCGCGCAGCTTGTGCTTGGCGCAGTAGGCGGTCGCCGCCTCCAGCAGGGCGCTGCTGGGGAACACGAAGCGCAGCTCGGGGAAGCGGCCCCACGCCGTCACCAGGTCGGCGCCGCGCGCGGCGGCGGCGAGGGCGGCGAACGCCCGCCCGCGCCAGGCGTGGCGGCGGGCGTCGTAGAGCGACGGGTGCGGCAGGTCGGGCGCCACCGGCGTGAAGCGGGGGTGCGCGAGCCGGAGGAGATGGAGGGGGCCGGACTCGGCCGCGACCAGAAGCGAGGCCGCGAGGCCGCCGACGGCGCGGGCGGCCTGGCGGACCTTCTCGGGCGGGATGGGCTCGTCGGCGTGGGCGGCATGGGCAGCCTGGGCGACGACGGGCGTGAGGCGGTAGAGCTCGTCCGCGGGCAGGCCGCGCAAGGCGAGGGCGACGCCGACGAGGGCCTCAAGGTCCTCGGGCATCATCGCCTTCCCGGGGTCCTCGGCCAACAGGAGGCCGGCGACGACGCGGTCGATCTGGGTGGCGGCCAGGCGCCACTTGTCGTTCCACGGGGGAACGCGGCACAGGTCGGCGGGGACGGGAAGGACGACGGCGTCCTCGACGGCGCCCGGCTTCTGGGTCGTCTTGAACGCGACCGTGGCCAGGCGCAGGATGGCCTTGGCGTCGGCGTTGGGCTGGGCCAGGAGCCAGCCGGAGGGGGCCTCGGCGTGGCGGTCGGGAAGGTCAGGGAGGCGCAGCGTGGCGGCGGCGCCGGGGAACGGGACGCCCTCGTGGATGACGACGAGTCCCGGTTGCTCCTGCGTGCGGCGGGTCGCGACGTCGCGGGCGCGGCTGCGGAAGAACGGGCCGGCCTCGACGGCGGGCAGGCGGGTCGGGATGTCGGTCGGCTCCCACGGGCCCTCGGGGCCGAACGCGAAGCCGCGCTGGACCTCGGGCTTGAGCATCTCGACGTGCAGCCGGTACTGGATGCGAGGCAGCACGCCCAGGTCGCGGGCCTCCTCCTCGGTGGAGCGGAACAGCACGGGGCCGAAGGCGCGGCTCCAGGGGCGCGTCGACAGCAGGTCGATGGCGGACGGCTGGCGGCTCAGGCTGAAGCGGTGCCGGAACGGCGTGTTCAGCAGCTGCTCGCCCAAGGCCTGGGTGATGCCGTCGGCGTCCAACAGGACCAAAAGCCCGTTGGAGGCGAACCGGCCCCAGGACGCCAGGTCGATGGTCTCGAGCTCCTGCAGGTCGGCCACGACCAGGGTGCCGTCGTTGCGCGGCTCGAGGAAGTGGTGCTCCAAGAGCGTGCCCGGCTTCTGGCCGAACCGCTCGGCCAGGATCTGGCGCAGGTCGTCGCCCTCGCCGCGGGCGCACGCCACCAGGACGTTGGCCGACGCGTTGGCGTTCACGACCTCGCCAATGATGGCGAACGGCAGGTCCCCCGTCGGCAACCCGAGGGAAAGCGCCACCAGCCCGGCGCGGCCGCCGGCCTGCCACGCCTCGAAGGCCGAGCGCTGCCAAGGATACGGCAGCTCGGCGCCGACGACCGGCGACATCTGGCCGGACTCGCCGCGGGCCCGGTTGGCGGCGGCCCGCGCCTGCGCCTCGGCGACAGCGTCCACGCGGCACAGGCTGCAGGACGCGCGAAGGTTGCCGTGGGGGCAGTAGCGGGAAACCGCCATGGAAGGCTCCAATCTGGAGGGGAGCGAATGGACGAGGGGCCGAAGCCCCATCCGTCGTGGAAGAAGCCAGACGCAGACGCAGCCCGGCAATGAGAGGAGTGGTGGACAGCGATGCGCTTTCCCGTTGGTTCGCACACAACAGTACAAGGCGCAACGTGGAGCTGCTTAACTTCCGTGTTCGGAATGGGAACGGGTGATCCAGCTCGCTATGGCCGTCCAACCACAAGTGTGAAGGCACACCGTCTCGGAACCTCCAGGGAGGTTCCTCGACAGTATGCACGATGCATACGCAGCCTTTTGGAAGCAGAAAGTCGAAGTCACAGAAGTGCCGGCGGTGAAGCCGGATCGACATTCAGTTGTGTCAGAATGGACGTTTCGTAAGGGCGGGCTGAACACCTCGTTGCCTCGGTGCGTACACCCCCCTCCGATCAAACCCGTCTTCTACGGGAGTCCTAAGTCGCCTCGTCTTGACGCGGGTTTCACGCTTAGATGCTTTCAGCGTTTATCCCTTACAGCGTGGCTGCCCAGCGGTGCCCTGTCGGACAACTGGTAAACTAGTGGCTGCAAGGCCCTGTTCCTCTCGTACTAGGGGCCCT